>NZ_JBPDIN010000001.1:2827500-3934519 GCF_056821745.1 Sphingomonas sp. SDUR79
ACGGGTGCTTACGCTGGGCTGGGGGTGTGGACATTGGTGCTTGCGCCGATCGTGCTGTTTGGAACGCGCGCGATCGGCATGACCTGGGCCGCCGGGTCCCTGATGTGGCCCAGCTTCGATTTTCGCGGCGCCGGCGACATGGCGCGATTCGGCGGGCTGATCGCGACGGGCCAATTCTTCTGGTTCGTGCAGAGCCAGTCGGACGTGTTCATCGCGGGGCGGAGTTTCGACCCGCACTGGCTGGGCATCTATACTACCAGCCTGTTCCTCACCCAGATCCTGGTCCAGAAGTTCATCCCGGCGCTGAACGAGGTCGCCTTCTCCGCCTATGCGCGGATGCAGGATGATGCAGCGGGCAGCGCGACCGCCTTTGCGCGGTCGGTGCGACTCATCATGGTCGTCGCCATGCCCTTCTATCTCGGACTCGCCGTCACCGCCGATCCGCTGGTCCATGTCGCACTCGGCGAGAAATGGATCGAGGCCGCGCCGATCGTCCAGCTGCTCGCGCTCGCCATGCCGCTGATGACACTGCAGGTGTTGTTCGCCCCGGCGACCGATGCGCGCGGCCGCCCCGGCCTGGGCGCACAGATCGCCGCGATCGGCGCGCTGCTGCTCCCGGTCGCATTTCTGATCGGGGTCAAATGGGGGGTGACCGGCCTCGCCTGGTCATGGATCGCGGTGTGGCCGGTGTTCCTGCTGTTCACCGCATCGCGCAGTTTGCCCGCCATCGGCTTGGGGTGGGGCGCGTGGTTCGGCGCGATCCTCCCGCCGATCTCGGCTGCGGTCGGAATGGCACTGGTTGTCGCGCTGATCGACCGGCTGCTCCCGCCGCTCGCACCCCTGCCCCATCTGCTGCTGCTCACCGGAGCCGGGGCAGTGATCTATGGCGCATGGCTATGGCTCTTCGCGCGCGCGACGGTCGAGGATGCGATCGCGATGATTCGCAGATAGCTTGGACAGCTACGCTGACACGGTGCCGGCACCGCAATCCCAAACGGCATCACGCCGTCTGGATATAGGCCCGCATCTGCTCTGCCTCGGCCTCGATCTTCTCGATCCGGTATTTGACCAGATCGCCGATCGATACGAAGCCGAGCAGCGCACCGCCCTCCACCACCGGAAGATGCCGGATTCGCCGGGCAGTCATCAGCGAGAGGGCACCCAGCACCGATTCGTCGCGCGTCACTGTGATCGCCGGGGCCGTCATCACCATCCGCACCGACGTATCCAGCGCCGCCGGCCCATCGCGCTTCAGACAGTGAATCACATCGCGTTCGGAAAAGATGCCGGCCACCACACCGCCTTCGACAACCGGCACCGCGCCGATGCGCTTTTCGGCGAGCAGGGCAACCGCCTCACGCACGGTCGCGTCGCCGCCGATGGTTGTGACATCCCGCCCCTTGGTGCCGAGGATTGCTGCGATAGTCATCGCCAGTCTCCTTCATCTCGTTAGGCGGTTGAGACTCCCACGTTTCGTCCCCAAATGAAAGGGTATGGAACCGAACCTCGACAATCCCGATTATGCCCGCCTCGCCTGGCACCGCTACCGCCGCATTTTCGGCTTTGTCGCGGTGCTGTCGCTGACCTCCGCGATCGTCGCGGTGGTCGCACTCTATATCGCCATTGGGGAGTTCCAGCTGCACGCGTCGATCGCGATGGCGATCGGGGTGGGGCTGTCGATCCTGCTCGGCGGGGCGCTGATGGGGCTGGTGTTCCTCAGCTCCGGCACCGGCCATGACGAACGCTCGCGCGACGCGACGGAGCGTAAGCGGGACTAACGCCGCTGCGGCGGGGGCAGCTGGACCTTATAGGTGAGGGTCCGCGATCCATTCGCGGGCACTGTCACCGCCCACAGATTGCGGCCATCCTTCTTGCCCAGCTTCACGCTCGACCCGCGCATCAATGGCGGGTCGATGTCGAATTCGCCTTCGAACTGCACCGGGAAAGGGTTGGCGTTGCGCACGATCAGCTCGAACGCATAAAGCCGCGGCTTGGGCTGTTGCTGCTTTAGCTCAAGCGTAACACTGGCGGTCGCGGGGAATTTGACCTCGACCTCCTCACCCACCGCTTTGTCGTCGGTGCTCGATTCGTCGATCAACAGCGACCGCTCGCCCTGCCGCTCGAACAGCGCGACCGGCCCCGCGGGAAGCGGCAGGCCCAGCCCGTCGCTCTCCTTGTTCTGCGCCCGCAGCATGATTTGCGGCTGCTCGGCACCGCCGAATCCGATGTCGGACGCGTAGACGATGCGCACCGGCACCGCGTCCTTGGCCAGCATCGCCACCTGCTTCTGCGCCTTGCCCGCGACGGTCGTGCGGTCGGGGATGCGATAGGCCTTGAGGTCCCCCAGATTTTCCTGAACCGCCATTCGCACCCGCGCGCCCGTCACGACGATTTCCTCACGCGCCATCGGCGCGGCCATCGCCACGGGCGGCGGTGGTGGCGCAGGGGGTGGGGGCGGTGGGGGCGGCGGGATTCCGCCTCCTCCTTCAGGCAGATAGCATTGGAACTCGAAGCTCTCGACCGTCTCGAACGGATTGCGCGTGCGCCCGGTCGTGCGGTTGATCTTGCCCGCCACGACCATCGTCTCGGCATCGACAAAGCTGGTCATGTCGGTACTTGCCAGCGTCACCCAGGCGAAGAGGTCCGCCGTGCGCAACCCGGCGGCCGTGCCCCCACCGTCGCGCAACGTCGCAACATAGTTGGCCTGCCAGTCAAACCCCCAAGCGAGGTAGGACAACGTGATTGTCGCGGTCCCACCCTGCGGCGAGTCGGTCTCGACCGACAACGTCGGCTTGGCCGACAACCCCTCGGGCACGCCGTCATAGGCGATGGCATCCTCGGTCGGTCCGCAGTTCAGCACCTCGATCCCGCGCTCGGTCTCGACGATCGCCGCGCCGGCCGGGCCGGAGCGGATGATCGCCCGCTCCTGGACGGTCTTGCCATCGCGGGTCCGGCGCAGCATCACCGGCCGGGCAAAGCCGCGGCGATAGAGGCTGGCGGCCGAGAGCAGATCGCCGTCGAGATTTTTCTCACGCACCCCGGCGGGCAGGCCGGTGACGATCGCGCTTTCGGGCAAGATGCCGGACGCCACTCCCTCAAACCGGATTACCGCGCGCCCGGCAGGGATCGTCACGGTCCGCGTCTCGGTAATCAGCGCATAGCCGCCAAGCCAGCCCAGATCGATCTTCACATCAGCGCCGCGATTCGGCGCGCGATAGATGGTGACGCCGACCGCATCGGGTCCGGCGGAAGTCTGCACGCTCTGCGCCCACGCCCCGCCTGTCCCGGCAAGCGCGGTCGCGATCAACAGCAGAGCGGGCAGCCGCACCGGCCGCGACTCAATAACGCGTTTCGAAGGTCGCGGTCAGCGTCGCCTCGCCATTGGCGGGCACGCTCACCTTCCACAGCGCCTCATCGGCGTTGATCCGTTCGCTCACCTGCGTCTCGTTCAGGATTTTCGTATCTTTCCACCAGCTGTCGAGTCCGCCCTGCGACAGTTCGACAACGACCGCATCAGGCCGCGCGTTGGTCAGCGTATAGACCATCGTCGTGCGCCACTTGTTCGACCCGGCACGCTCGCGCGTCTGGACCACCGACTTGACCTTCACGTCGAACGCCTCGCCGGTCTTGATCGCCAGCCGTGATCCCATCGGGGTGTGCGGGATCGCATTCTCGCCGATGAACTGCGGCGCACCGCGCGCGTCGCGCATATAGATGCGCACCGTTCCGGCGGGCAGCGCGTCGCCCAGCCCGCCTTCCTTCGAGGACGAGAAGCGCAGCACCGTGTCGACGCTGCGCGCCTGATCCTGCCGCCCGAGCCAAGGGTTGCGATAGGCATAGGCCTTTGCCGCCGGCGCACCCGCGACATCGAGGAAGCTGACCTGCTTTTGCTGGCGCTGGGCGATCGTGGTGCGGCCCGGGATCGGATAGACATAGAAGTCGCCGATCCGCTCACGGCCCGCAGTCTCGGTGCCCGGCACCATCACCGACCCCATGCCGCGCCCGCCGCCGCCGACTGCACCGGCGACCAGCAGCGTGTTGGCATTGCTATAGGTGACGCCGCTATTGTTGGTCAGCGTCAGCCAGCCCTGAACGTCGATCTTGCCCGCCTTTTCATCGAACAGCGCGACATAGTCGGACTTCCAGCCCATCCCATAGGTCAGGTAGCTGAGCGTCACTGGCCGCGCGCCCGCCGCATCGGCGTCGAGTGTCACCGACAGCGTCGGCCGCGCGCGCAAGCTGGGGGGCAGCGACGGGAAGATCACCCGGTCGTCCTTGCCCAGCACCTCGATCCGCCCGCCGATCTCGACCACGGTGCCGTCATTATAGGCGAGCACCTTGGCCGGCAGGCTCTGCCCGCCGCGCACCACGGTGACGGTCTGGCCGACCGCCTTTTCCATCAGCGCTTCGGGGGTCAGCAGGTCGAAGTCGAAATTCTGCTCGACGATCGTCGCGCCGGGCGCACCGATCGTCACCGTCTCCGGTCGGATCTGCGCCGACACATCGGGGAAATCCTGCTTCGACTTGCCCGCAGGCAGGCGCAGCTCGCGCTTGTCCTGCACCAGCGCCAGATTGTTGTTGTAGATGGTGACCGCGACGTCACCTTGCGCGGTTTGCGCAAAGGCGGGCATCGCCAGCATCGTTCCGGAAAGTGCGGCTCCGGCCGCAAGCGCCAACGTGATCCGCCGCATCGCATCCCCTTTCGATCTGGTTGCGGCACCATCGTCAACGGGCGCGGGATGTCAACGGTCAAGGCCGGTGAAAACGAAAAGGCCGATCCGTAAGTCACGGACCGGCCTTTGTTTTTCGTCGAAGCGAACCGCGCTTATTCGGCTGCGGCCGGTTCGCCCTCGTCCTTCTTCACGCGGCGGCGGCGCGGCTTGACCTCGACCACCTCGCCCTCGACGCCCAGCGCGGGGGGAAGCACTGCGGCGATTTCGGCACCATGGCCCGAATCGCTGCTCGCTTCGTCACGGCGCGGACGCCCACGGCGCGCGCGGCGACCATCCTCGGCCGGTGCTTCGTCCTCGTTCGCAGCGACCGGCGCCGCTTCGCCCTCAACGCCACGCGGCTGACGCTCACGGCGCGCATCGCGGTCACGGTTGCGGCCGTCGCGGTCGCGTCCGTCACGATCACGCGGTGCGTTATCGCGGGGGGCCTGATCGCGGGGCGCATGCTCACGCGGAGCCTGATCGCGGTCGCGGCTGGGGCGGCGGTCGTTCCGCTCCCCGCGCTCGGCACGCTCATTGCGGGCCGGACGATCGGACTGCTCGTCGCCCTCGTCGGCAAAGTCGCCGTCCTGGCCGCGATTGCCGTCCTCGCCGTCGAACTCGTCCTCGTCGCCGTCGAACTCGTCGCGCTGGCGGCGCTGTTGCGGATTCTGATCCTCGAAGCGCGAGCGCGTCTCGGCCAGTACGCGGAAATAATGATCGGCAAACTGAAGGTAATATTCGGTATTCACCCGGTCGCCCGCCATTTGCGCGTCGCGAGCCAGGTTCTTGTATTTCTCAAGCAGCTGCGCGGCATTGCCGCGTGCGCGATTGTCGATGCGGTTGCCCGAATTGGGGTTGTTGCCGCCGCCCTGCTGGCGCTGGCCACCACGGCCGCGACGGCGACCGTTGTTCGCCTGACGATTGTTGATCAACGTCTGTGTGTCCTGTCCTTACTCAATCCGCCATCGGTCAAACAGCGATCCCGGATGCGTGTTACACCGCACGCCGTCACGGTCCATCGGACCGAAACGGCTCCCGCATGGCTGCCGGACAATCAGCAGCGCGCATGCCTTGATTTGGGTCGGCTAACCTTTTCAACGATTTAGGTTGCTGGTGCCTGCCCCGGGCTCATCCTTAGCCCGCGCGGCAATAATCTCCAAGCCTTATATTGGTGCGACGCACCGATAGTTCAACTTCGCGGCATTTTTGCCGCGATCGCGCGCGGGCGCCCACCCAGATCGTGGTGAAGCACCGGATCGAGCCCCGCACCACGCATCAGCGCCGACACGGCTTCGCCCTGCGTCCAGCCGATCTCCAGCACCGCGATGCCGCCCGGCGCGAGCAACCGGGGCAGGTCGGGAATGATGCGGCGGTAATCGTCGAGGCCGTCGGCTCCGGCGTACAGCGCAGCGGGCGGCTCATGGTCGCGCACCTCCGGACCGAGCTCCTCGGCGATGCCGATATAGGGCGGGTTACACAGGATCAGGTCGAACTGGCCGGCGAGGCCGGTCGCCCAGTCGCCAGGTTTGAATACCGCCCTGTCGGCCATCTCCAGCGTCGCGGCATTGCGCCGGGCATAGGCCAGCGCTGCTTCTGAGGCATCCACGCCAAGGCCATGCGCTTGCGGCCACTCCGCCAGCGCCGCCAGCAACAACGTCCCCGGCCCGGTCCCCAGGTCCAGCACACGAAGCGGCGTATCGCGATCCGGGAAATGCGCCACCGCCGCCTCGATCAGCGTCTCGCTGTCGGCACGCGGCACCAGCACGCCGGGACCGACGCCGATCTCGACGCTCCAGAACCCCCGCGATCCCATGATGTACGCGACCGGCTCGTGGTTCGTGCGGCGCGCGACCAACGCGTCGAAGCTGGCCGGAGCGGGGTCGCCCAGATGCTTCAGCAGCAAATCCTGATGCGAAACCCCCAGGGCATGCGCCATCAGCAACTCGGCATCGAGCCGCGGGGTCGCCGATGCAATGCGCGCAGCCGCATCGGCAATCGCCACGCGGACAGTCTCCGCGCTCACCTCACCACCCTCGTCACCCCGGACTTGTTCCAGGGTCCACCGAACGTCGAGGCGCGAAGCAAGGGGCTCGAACGTCGGAAGCGCGGCACCGTGGACCCCGGCACAAGGCCGGGGTGACGGGTTTTGAAAAGCCGCTCATTTATAGCCATGGCCATAGGCCCAAAACAGCACCTTCCCGGCACGCTCATCGACATCAGCATATCGCGCTCTGATCGCGCGCGTTGCCGCCTCCGATGCCTGATCCAGCGAATGCCGCCGCCAATCGGGCTTTATCGCATCTAGCTCGGCCAACACACAAAGCATCGGCACTTCGATCTCCTGCGCCCGCACCAGCCCAAGCGCCGCGACGACCGCATCCCAGTGATTTCCGGGCCAGGGATGCACGCGATACCCAAGATACGCCTCAAGCGCGACGCTCAGGTCGGGCCGTGCCTCATTCACGAATCCAGCGCCGCCAGCCGCTCCGCCTCATCCTCGGACACCAGCGCGCCGATCAGTTCGTCCATCTCGCCCTCGAGAATCTCGGGCAGGCGGTGCAGCGTCAAATTGATCCGATGGTCGGTCACCCGCCCCTGCGGGAAGTTGTACGTGCGAATCCGCTCCGACCGGTCGCCCGATCCGACCATCGACTTGCGCGCGCCCGATCGCTCGCTCGCCAGCCGCTCGCGCTCCAGCTCGTACAGCCGCGTGCGCAGCACCTGCATCGCCTTGTCGCGGTTCTTGTGCTGGCTGCGCTGGTCCTGCTGGATGACGACAAGGCCCGTCGGAACATGCGTCAACCGCACCGCCGAATCGGTCGTGTTGACGTGCTGCCCGCCCGCGCCGCTCGCGCGATAGATATCGATGCGCAGATCCTCGTTGCGGATTTCGACATCGACCTCTTCGGCTTCGGGCAGCACCGCGACGGTCGCGGCGCTGGTGTGGATGCGCCCGCCGCTCTCGGTCACCGGCACGCGCTGGACGCGGTGCACGCCGCTTTCGAACTTCAGCTTGGCGAACACGCCCTTGCCCGCGACGCTGGCGACGACTTCCTTGTAACCCCCGGCTTCGGACGTGCTGGCGGAGATCAGCTCGACCTTCCACCCCTGCCGCTCGGCATAGCGGGTGTACATGCGCAGCAGGTCGCCAGCGAACAGCCCCGCTTCGTCCCCGCCGGTCCCGGCGCGGATTTCCAGCATCGCCGCGCGCTCGTCCGCCGCGTCGCGCGGCAACAGCGCCAGCGCGAGGGCGTGGTCGGCCTGCGCCAGCGCCGCCTCGTTCGCGCGCAATTCCTCGCCCGCCATCGCGCGCAGCTCGGCATCGGCGTCGCGCGTCATCGCCGCCAGGCTCACCGCCTCGGCGCGCAGCCGCCGCACCTCACCCGCCGCCGCCGCGACCGGCTCCAGCTCGGCATATTCCTTGGACACCGCGACGAATCGGTCCGACGGCAGGTCGCCGGTCGCCATCATCGCCGACAGCTCATCCCGCCGCGCCTCGATCTGCGCGATCCGCTCGGGGGAGATGCGGGTCATGGGGTGCGACCGATGCCGTCAAGACCGCCTGCCAAAACGCGCAGATAATCCCACCCCGTCTTACCCTCGGCGGCTTTGAGGTCACTCAGCTTACGTTTCACCTGTGTCCCGGTGCGAAGGCTGCGCACGACGAGTTCTTCAGCGGCCAGTTCATCCTCACCCACGATGACGGCGAAACGCGTTCCAGCCGCGTCAGCGCGCTGCATCCGCTTCTTGAGATTGCCCCGAAACGCCATGTCGCAAATCTGGCCGCCACGCCGGAAGCGCGCCACCAACGCGGTGCAAAGCTGTTCGGCGTCGGCTCCGACGGGAATGACCGTGATGAGTGGAGTCTGAACTCCCGGCTCCGCCAGCAACATCCCCAACCGCTCGATCCCGGCGGCCCAGCCCACGCCCGGCGTCTCCGGCCCGCCCAGATTACCGATCAGTCCGTCATAGCGCCCGCCGGCCAGCACCGTGCCCTGCGCACCCAGTCGGTCGGTGACAAACTCGAACGCGGTGTGCCGGTAATAGTCGAGCCCGCGCACCAGCCGCGCATTGCGCGTCCACGCGACGCCCGCCGCGTCCAGCCCGCTGGTCACCGCGTCGAAAAACGCCCGCGCTTCATCGGTCAGATAGGCATCGATATCCGGCGCCGAATCCGCAATCGGCCGGTCGCGCGGGTCTTTCGAATCGAGAATCCGCATCGGATTCTTCTCGAGCCGAGTCAGGCTGTCCTCGCTCAACTCGCCACGATGCGCCTCGAAATGCGCGACCAGCGCCGCGCGCCACGCCTCACGCGTTTCCGCATCGCCTAGCGTGTTGAGCTGCAGCGTCACGCCCTCGGCGATTCCCAGCTCCTTGAGCAGCTGGTCGGCCATCGTCAGCAGCTCGACATCGGCCTGCGGTTCCGCAGCGCCGATGATCTCGGCGTCGATCTGGTGGAACTGGCGATACCGCCCCTTTTGCGGGCGTTCGTAGCGGAACACCGGGCCATGCGTGGTCAGCTTGAGCGGCGCATATTGCTGCCACCCCTCGGTAATGTACGCGCGGCAGATTCCCGCAGTGAACTCCGGCCGCAGCGTCAGCAGCTCGTCGCCACGATCGGGGAAGGTGTACATTTCCTTCGACACCACATCCGACGTCTCGCCCATCGAGCGCGCGAACACCGCGGTGGATTCGAACACCGGCACCTGCACCTGTTGGAAGCAATAGAGCCGCCGCACATGTTCGAACGCCTCGACCACACGGGCGAAGCGGCGCTGTTCGTCGCCAAAGATGTCCTGCGTGCCACGCACGCGGCGGGGGGTTTCGATCCGTGCCATTTGGGGCGGCTATCTATTGGCAGCGCGGGCGGAACGCCAGAGGCGGTTTCGCGGCCCCCGCCAATCCACTATAGGCCCGCGCCATGACCTCCACCCCCAAGACCTATCACGTCAAATCCTTCGGCTGTCAGATGAACGTCTATGACGGCGAGCGCATGGCCGAGCTGATGGCGGCGCAAGGCATGACCGCCGCTGCGGATGCCGACAGCGCCGATCTGGTCGTCCTCAACACCTGTCACATCCGCGAAAAGGCGACCGAGAAAGTCTATTCGGACATCGGCCGGTTGCGGAAAAACGCCCGCCTTGCCGACCGCGCCAATCCGATGATCGCCGTCGCCGGCTGCGTCGCGCAGGCCGAGGGGGAGGAGATTGCGAACCGCGCCAAGGTCGACATCGTCGTCGGGCCACAGGCTTACCACAACCTGCCCGACCTCGTCGCCCAGGCATCGGCGCAGGGCCGCGCGATCGACACCGACATGCCCGCCATCGCCAAGTTCGGCGCGCTCCCCGCCCGCCGCAAGACCGGCCCGACCGCGTTCCTGACAGTGCAGGAAGGGTGCGACAAATTCTGCACCTATTGCGTCGTCCCCTACACGCGCGGTGCCGAGGTCAGCCGGCCGTTCGCCGCGATCGTCGACGAAGCCAAATCGCTGGTCGACGCTGGCGCGCGCGAGATCACCCTGCTCGGCCAGAACGTCAATGCGTGGGACGATGCCGAGGGCACCGGCCTGCACGGCCTGCACGGCCTGATCGCCGCGCTCGACAAGATCGATGGGCTGGCGCGCATCCGCTATACCACCAGCCATCCCAACGACATGAAGGAAGGCCTGATCCGCGCGCATGCGGAGGTCGAAAAGCTGATGCCCTTCCTCCATTTGCCGGTGCAGGCAGGCAATGACCGCATTCTGAAAGCGATGAACCGCAGCCACAGCCGCGATTCGTACTTGGCGATCCTCGACCGCGTCCGCGCCGCCCGGCCGGACATCGCGCTGTCGGGCGACTTCATCGTCGGCTTCCCCGGCGAGACCGAACAGGAGTTCCGCGATACGCTCAGCCTCGTCGACGCGGTCGGCTATGCCCAGTGTTTCAGCTTCAAATATAGCCCCCGCCCCGGCACCCCGGCGGCGGATATGGACGGCGCGATTCCCGAAGACGTGATGGACGACCGCCTCCAGCGCCTGCAGGCCGCGCTCAACCGCGATCAGGCCGCGTTCAACGCCGCCAGCGTCGGCAAGACCTGCGACGTCCTCATCGAACGCGCCGGCCGCCACCCCGGCCAGCTGCTCGGCAAATCACCCTGGCTGCAATCGGTCCATTTGATGACCGACGCGGCGATCGGCGACCTGGTGCAGGTGCGGATCGACAGCGCCGGCCCGAACTCGCTGGCGGGGGTGGCGGTCTGACCCTTATCGTCACCCCGGCCTTGTGCCGGGGTCCACCGGGAGGTGAGGCGCGGAGCAAGAGGCTCGATCGCCGGAAGCGCGGCACCGTGGACCCCGGCACAAGGCCGGGGTGACAAGCTCTTAGCCGCCCCATCTGGACAGCCCCGGCCCACTCCGCCACGTTCCGCCGATGAACCTGACCTCGACCGCGCGCCTGTTCGCGCTCGCCACCCCGTTCCTCCTCGCCACCACCGCACTGGCACAGCAGGCCAAGGACCCCGGCCCGAACGCGCCGGTCTCCTATGAGCTCAGCTTCGACAATGCCGCGCAGCGCGAGGCGCGGATCGCGGTCACCTATCGCGATCTCAAGCCCGGCGCGGTCGAGTTCCGCATGGCCCGCTCCTCCCCCGGCCGCTACGCAATCCATGAATTCGCCAAGAACGTCTATTCGGTCTCGGCCAAGGACAGCGCGGGCCGCGACCTCAGGATCGACCGCAGCGACCCGTACAGCTGGCGCGTCAGCGGGCATGACGGCACCGTCACCTTTGCCTACACGCTGTACGGCGACCGCGGCGACGGCACCTATAGCCAGATCGACCAGACCCACGCGCACCTCAACATGCCCGCAACGCTGATCTGGGCGGCGGGCTATGACGAACGGTCGATCCGCGTCACCTTCCGCCCCGCCGACCCCAAATGGAAGATCGCGACCCAGCTCGCGCCGGTCAGCGGCAGCGCCACGACCTTCTGGGCGCCGCATCTTCAATATCTGCTCGACAGCCCGACCGAGCTGTCCGACCATCATTTGCGCGAATGGACGATCACTTCGGGCGGCAAGACCCAGACGATCCGCCTCGCCGTGCACAGCGCCGACACGCCGGAAACGGTCGACGCCTATGCGGAAAAGGCCAAGAAGGTGGTGGCCGAACAGATTCGCATCTTCGGCAACGCGCCCGACTTCGATTTCGGCACCTACACTTTCATCGCCGATTATGTGCCGCAGATCAGCGGCGACGGGATGGAGCATCGCAACTCGACGATCATCAGCCAGCCGCGCACGCTGGCCGCAGGCAAGTTCGCCCAGCTCGGCACGCTGAGCCACGAATTCATCCACGCCTGGAATGTCGAGCGGCTGCGTCCGGCCGAGTTGGAACCGTTCGACTTCACCCAGGCCGATCCGACACCGTCCTTGTGGTTCGCCGAGGGCTTCACGCAATATTACGGCCCGCTGGCGATCCGCCGCGCGGGTGAAATGCCGCTCGACGCCTATCTCGCCAGCCTAGGCGGGACGCTCGACTTCATCGTCAACAACTCGGCGCGCCGCTACGGCTCGCCACAGGAGATGAGCCTGCGCGCGCCGTTCGTCGATGCCGCCGCGTCGATCGACCCGGTGAATGAGCGGATTTTCGCGTCTTATTATCCCTATGGAGCAGTCGTCGCGCTCGCACTCGACCTGACGCTGCGCCAGCGCTTCGGCAGCGATCTCGACGCCTATATGCGCCATCTCTGGAAACGGCATGGTCAGGCGCAGCAGGGCTTCGCGCCGGTCAAACCCTATACCCCCGCCGATCTGGAGGCGGGCCTTGCCGAACTGACCCGCGATCCGGCCTTCGCGAAGCAGTTCTTCGACGCTTATGTCCGCGGCAGCGACCTGCCCGATTTCGCGCCGTTGCTGGCCCAGGCCGGGCTGGTGCTGCGCCCGGCGGATGCGAGCCGCGCATGGATCGGGGCGACCAATGTCAACGGCGGCGGCGACACGCCCGTCAGCCTCGGCGAAATCCCGGTCCCCGGCAGTCCACTTTACGCCGCCGGCCTGACGCGCGGCGACACCATCACCGCGCTCGACGGCAAGGGAATCGCCACCCCCGCCGACTTCCGCACCGCGCTCGCCGCGCTCAAACCGGGCCAGCCCGCCGCGATCACCTTTGCCACCCGCGCCGGTCCGGCCAGCGCGACGATCACGCCGGTCGCCGACCCGAAGCTGGCGATCGTCACGCTGGAAAAGGCCGGCGGGGAGCCGACAGAGGCGCAGCGGGCCTTTCGCCGCGCCTGGCTCGGCACGGACTGAACGCGCCACTGTTGCCCGGCTGCGTCACCCCCTGCCAATCGGCATCGGGGACGGATTTCCGCTGTCCTACGCGGCTCGGCTCTGCCATCCTCGCTCCACGATATGCGAAACGGAACCTCCGCGCTGCACACCGGTTCGGCCCATCATGGCCCGCTGTCGTCCTTACACGCGCATTTTCGTCAGCTTTGTCGGACCAGAACTGCGCAGCATCGTGACATTTTAGCCCGCGAAAGGACCGCATGAGCCGCAAGCCAGTCCCCGCCCAGCATGGTCAGCGTGCCCGCGTCGAGGTCAATTTCGACCGCCCGCAGCTGCTCCCGCAATTGTTCGGCGAATATGACAGCAACATCCTCGCGCTGGAGGAGCGGCTTGGCGTCTATATCCACGCCCGTGGCCAGCGGGTGGTGATCGAGGGCAGCGCCGAGGCCGTCGCGCATGCCCGCGAAGTGCTGATCGAATTGCACAGCCGTGTGATTCGCGGCGAGGCGATCGACCCCGGCCTGATCGATGCGGTCATCGCCATGGCGACCGAACCGATGCTGACCGGCATCGTCCGCGCGGAAAATGACGAGGGCGCGGCGCCGCCGATCATGATCCGGACGCGCAACAAGACGATTGTCCCGCGCTCGCTGACCCAGACCAGCTATATGCGCGCCTTGGTGTCCAACGACATCATCTTCGCGCTCGGCCCGGCAGGAACCGGCAAGACCTATCTGGCGGTGGCGCAGGCGGTGGCGCAGCTCATTACCGGATCGGTCAAGCGCCTGATCCTCTCCCGCCCCGCAGTCGAGGCGGGCGAACGGCTCGGCTTCCTGCCCGGCGACATGAAGGACAAGGTCGATCCGTATCTGCGCCCGCTCTATGACGCGCTCTATGATTGCCTGCCGGCTGAGCAGGTCGAGCGGCGCATCGCGAGCGGCGAGATCGAGATCGCCCCGATCGCCTTTATGCGCGGCCGCACCCTGGCCGACGCCTTCGTCATCCTCGACGAGGCGCAGAATACCACGCCGATGCAGATGAAGATGTTCCTCACCCGTTTCGGCCAGAACAGCCGCATGGTGGTGTGCGGTGACCCCAAGCAGACCGACCTGCCCGGCGGCCCGTCGGCGAGCGGCCTTAACGACGCGGTCAACAAACTGGAGGGGATCGAGGGCATGGCGTTCGTCCGTTTCGGCATCGGCGACGTGGTGCGTCACCCGATCGTCGGCCGCATCGTCGATGCGTATGAGAACGAGCATGCTTGAAGTCGCCGTCCAGACCGAACCCGGCTGGCCAGACCACGACTGGGACGCGATCGGCGCGAAGGCTGCCGCCGCCGCGGTCGCGCAGACCCCCTATGGCTATCTCGCCACCAGCGACGCGGTGATCGAGGTCGCGGTGCGCCTGACCGACGACGCCGAGGTGCATCAGCTGAACGCGCAATACCGGCAAAAGGACAAGCCGACCAACGTCCTGTCCTTTCCGATGATCGAGCCGGATCTGATCGAATCGCTGACCCAGAATAGCGACGATGGCGAGGTGCTCCTGGGCGACATCATCCTCGCCCATGGTGTCTGCGCGCGCGAGGCGGAGGAAAAGGGCTTCACGGTCGAGCAACATGCAACGCACCTGATTGTCCACGGGGTGCTGCATTTGCTAGGCTACGACCATCAGGGGGATTCCGAAGCCGAGGCGATGGAGTCGATGGAGCGCGCCGCGCTTGCAACCTTGGGGATCCCTGACCCCTATCTGATATGCGAGGATTGAACTCTAAGATGACGGACGGCCCCAGTAGCAACGGGAACGGCGACAGTAGTGGCGAAGGCGGAATATGGCGCGGCCTTCGCTCTTTGCTCTTCGGCGAAGAGCAGAATGAAACCCTGCGCGAACGCATCGAAGACGCGATCGACGCAGCCGAAGAGGGCACGGACCGCAAGTCGGCCAAGGGTGACCTCTCCCCGCTGGAGCGCAAGATGCTCCGCAACCTCCTTCATTTCGGCGAGCGCGACGCGGGCGATGTCGGCGTGCCGCGCGCCGATATCATCGCCGTCGACGAAGCGACCAGCTTTGCCGAACTGGTCCAGATCTTTGCCGAAGCAGGGCACAGCCGCCTGCCGGTCTATCGCGAGAAGCTCGACCGCGTCATCGGGATGATTCACATCAAGGATGTGTTTGCCGTCCTTGCCGCCGGGGCTGGGCCGCCTGCAAAGATCACCGATCTGATGCGCCAGCCGCTCTATGTCCCGCAATCGATGGGCACGCTCGACCTGCTCGCCCAGATGCAGGCGAGCCGCACCCACTTGGCAATCGTGCTCGACGAATATTCGGGGACCGAGGGGCTGATCACGATCGAGGATCTGGTCGAGGAAATCGTCGGCGAGATCGACGACGAGCATGACGACGCGCCGGAGGCGCTATGGGTCCCGCTCGACAATGGTGGCTGGGATGCCGACGCCCGCGCCGAGCTGGAGGATGTCGCCGCGGCGATCGACCCGCGGTTGGGCGAGGTTGAGGAGGATATCGAAACGCTTGGCGGCCTCGCCTTCATCCTGGCCGGCCATGTGCCCGAAGCGGGCGAGTGCCTGAAACATCCGAGCGGCTGGACGCTCGAAGTGCTGGAGGCCGACGCCACCCGCGTCCGCCGCCTGCGCCTGCATCCGCCCGAAGAATTCGTCGAACCCGAGGACTGACCATTGCGCCGCAAACTCCTGATCGCCACCGCCGCTGTCGTCGCCCTTGGCGGCGGCACCTACTGGTTCCTGTCGCGCCCGGATGTCGCGCAGTTCAGCGTTGCGGACACGAGCGGGGTGCGGCCCAAATTGGTCGCACCGCGCGAACAGACGATCCCGACCGTGAAGATCGCAGATGCGGTGGGCTGGCCCGCCGGCGCCAAGCCGGTCGCGGCCAAGGGGCTGGCGGTCAACGCCTTTGCCACCGGCCTTGATCACCCGCGCTGGCTCTACCGCCTGCCCAATGGCGACGTGCTGGTCGCCGAAAGCAACTCGCCGCCGCGTGAGGAGGGCGGCATCACCAACTGGGTGATGAAGAAGCTGATGAACCGCGCCGGTGCCGGCAGCGCGTCTGCCAACCGGATCACCCTGCTTCGCGACACCAATGGCGATGGCGTCGTGGAAGCGCGCTCGGTTCTGCTCAGCGCCGATAACGGCCTCGATTCGCCCTTCGGCATGGTGCTGGTCGGCGAGACGCTGTACGTCGCCAACCATAATGCCCTGATCCGCTTCCCGTTCAAACCGGGCGAGACCAAGATCACCGGCAAGGGCGAGAAGGTCGTCGACCTGCCCGGCGGCGGCAACCACTGGACCCGCGACGTGATCGCGGGGCCGGAGGGCAAGCTGCTGGTCAGCGTCGGCTCCGCATCGAACATCGCCGAAAAGGGTCTCGACGTCGAAAAGAACCGCGCGACGATCCTTGAGGTCGATCCGCAGGCAAAGCGTTTCCGCATCTTTGCCGCAGGGCTGCGCAACCCGATCGGCCTTGCGCTGCATCCGGAAACGGGGCGGCTGTGGACCGTAGTCAACGAACGCGACATGCTCGGCTCCGACGGCCCGCCCGACTATCTGACCCAGGTGACGCTCGGCCAATTCTTTGGCTGGCCGTGGAATTACTGGGGCGGTTACGTCGACAAGCGGGTCCAGCCCGAGCGGCCCGACCTGCGCGAATACAGCGCGCGACCGAGCTATTCGATGGGGCCGCATACCGCGCCGCTCGGCCTGACCTTCGCCACCGATGTGAAGCTCGGCAGCACGTTCGCCAAGGGCGCGTTCGTCGGCCTGCACGGGTCGTGGAACCGCGTGCCCGCCTCGGGCTACAAGGTCGTGTTCGTGCCGTTTGGCGAGCGCGGTCTCCCGGTGCCCGATGCCAAGCCGGTCGATGTCCTCACCGGCTTCCTCGACGCCAAGGGCAAGGCACAGGGGCGTCCTGTCGGCGTGACGGCGGACCGCACCGGTGCGCTGCTGGTCGCGGACGATGTCGGCAACGTGATCTGGCGGGTCAGCGCTCCGGCTCAGTAATCGGCGGCGGCGTAGGACAGGTCGGAGGCGGCGTAGGACAGGTCGGAATAGCCGGCCTCCTCGCCCCAGCCGGTGCCAGCCTCAGCCACAGCCTCGCTCGCGCGCACTTCGGCCTGATAATCCGGCACGCCGCCCGACGGCGCGAGCGGAAGCATGCCGGTGACGGTGTAGTGCGCTGCGACCGTACCGGCACAGCTGCCCAACCCGCCAGTGGCGAGCAGGGCGATGGCGATCATCGGCCATGGGCGGGGCGATCGGTTCATCGCAGGTCTCCTCGCCCGGAAAAATCCATAGCGCCGAAACGGGTTCCCTATTTCAACAACTTGGGCGCTTCGTGCAGCAGCTTCTCGCGAATCTTGCCCGCGAACAGCGCTAGCATCGGCGGCAGATCGACCTCGGCATGGACATGCGCTTCATGGATCTCCAGCCGACTGGCGACGCTCTGGCCCAACGCGGTGACGGTGAAGTGCAACGTGTCGCCTTCCCACCGCTCGTCCACCGTGCCGCCGCCGGGGAACATCGACCCGATCTTCCCCACCCCGCCCGCAATCCGCGCCCGCGCCGCGTCGCGACCAAGCTTGTGGGGGATATCGACGATCACGGGTTCGGGCATAATTGTTCCTTTGTTGGTTGTTTCAGCACAGCTGAAACGATCGCGGCGCCGGCTCCCCCACCCGGCCACCCAACGACAGTGTATTCTATGGGTGGCCGGGTGGGGGAGCGGGCCGGCGCCGTTTCAGCGAAGCTGAAAACAGCACAGTGTACTGGGCGTATAATACGCACGATGCTTGTATCTGTCACGGTCAGGCCCGATAGCTGCCGACGATGTTCGCTCTGCCCCGCCCCCGCCTGATCGCGCTGCTGACCGGCGCCGTCTCCGCCACCGCCTTTGCCCCGCTCGACTGGTGGGTGGTCGGGCTGGTCTGCTTCGCCCTCCTGCTGCGGCTGACGCATGAGGCCCCGACGCTGAAGCAGGCGCTGTTGCGCGGCTGGCTGTTCGGGCTTGGCCATTTCACCGTCGGCAACAACTGGATCCAGCACGCCTTTACCTATCAGGACAAGATGCCCGCCGAACTTGGCTATGTCGCGGTGGTTCTGCTTTCGCTCTATCTCGCCATCTACCCGGCGCTGGCGATGGGCCTTGCCTGGCGATTCGGGCAGCGGCGCAAGCTCGATTTGTCCTTCGTGCTGGTCGCAGGCGCGGCGTGGATCGTCGCTGAATATCTGCGCAGCGTGCTGTTCACCGGCTATCCGTGGAACCCGCTCGGGGTGATCTGGCTGCCGCTGCCCGGCGTCGCACAGGTGACGAGCTGGATCGGCACCTATGCGCTGTCCGGTCTGACGATCCTCGTCGCCGGCGCTCTGCTGCTCGCCAGCCAGCGATATTGGCGCTTCCCCGCCGCAGTCACGGTCACCATCGCGCTTCTGGCACTGAACGGGATCGAGATTCAGCAAACCCGCGCGCCCAATGAACCCGTCCGTCCCATCGTCCGTGTGCTCCAACCCAATGTCGGGCAGGAAACCGTCCTCGACGGAACCTATGCGCAAAAGGCGCTGAGCGAGCTGATCCGCCTGTCCAACGACACGGCGACGATCCTGCCCGGCGGCCCGGTACCGCGTCTGATCGTCTGGCCCGAGGGTACGGTCGATTACTGGCTGGAGGAAGGCTATCCCGCCGCCTGGTACGCCAGAAACGATCCGCGCACCGTCCGTGCGATGATCGCGCAGACTTTAGGACCAAAGGATATCGCGCTGGTCGGCGGCAACGCGCTGTTGTTCAAGGGTGACGACAAGCTCGACGCCGCGACCAATTCGGTGTTCGCGATCGACGCCAGCGGGACGGTCCTTGGCCGTTACGACAAGGCGCATCTGGTCCCCTATGGCGAGTATCTGCCGATGCGCACCATCCTCGAGCCGCTCGGCCTGTCGCGCCTTGTGGCGGGCGAGATCGACTTCGAACCGGGCCCCGGCCCGAAGACGATGACCGTCCCCGGCTTTGGCGATGTCGGCATGCAGATCTGTTACGAGATCATCTTCTCAGGGCAGACGGTCGACCCAGCCAAGCGTCCTGCGCTCCTGTTCAACCCGTCGAACGACGCCTGGTTCGGTGCCTGGGGGCCGCCCCAGCATCTGGCGCAGGCACGGATGCGCGCGATCGAGGAAGGGCTTCCGATCCTGCGCGCCACGCCCACCGGCATCTCCGCGATCATCGACGCGCGCGGGCGGATCGTGGCGGCGGCGGGCATGGGCGAAGCCAAGGCGATCGAGGCTCCGATGCCATCGGCGCTGCCGCCAACATTGTTCGCCCGGCTCGGCAATCTCGCGGCTGCACTCGTTGCGGCACTGTTGCTTGCCATCGCCATTGCCTTCCGCCGCTTCGCCCGCTAGGGCGGCGCGATATAAGGAAAGCTTTATATCTCTCCTTACCCCCAGCCGGGCATGGCAACGGCCCGGCCTTTTTTTGAGGAAAACCATGCGTTCCAGCTATCTTTTCACGTCCGAATCGGTTTCCGAAGGCCATCCGGACAAGGTTTCGGACCAGATTTCCGACGCGATCGTCGATCTGTTCCTGTCCAAGGATCCCGAAGCGCGCATCGCGTGCGAAACGCTGACCACCACCCAGCTGGTCGTGCTTGCCGGTGAGATCCGCGGCAAGGGCATCATGGACGAAGCCGGCAACTGGGCACCCGGCGTCAAGGAAGAGGTCGAGAAGACCGTCCGCGATACCGTCAAGCGCATCGGTTACGAGCAGGACGGTTTCCACTGGGAGACACTGCGCTTCGAGAACAACCTGCACCCGCAGTCGGCGCATATCGCGCAGGGCGTGGACGCCAGCGGCAACAAGGACGAAGGCGCGGGCGACCAGGGGATCATGTTCGGCTATGCCGCGAACGATACCCCGGACCTGATGCCGGCGACCCTCGATTACAGCCACAAGATCCTCGAGCGCATGGCCGCCGACCGCCATTCGGGCGCGGCGCCGTTCCTGGAGCCGGACGCCAAGAGCCAGGTCACGCTGCGCTACGAGGGCAGCAAGGCCGTCGCCGCGACTGCGATTGTCGTTTCGACCCAGCATGCCAAGGGCTATGACGCGGGCGAGAAGGAAGCCGAGCTCAAGGCCTATGTGAAGTCGGTCGTTGCCGACGTGATCCCGGCCGAGCTGCTCAGCGACGCGACCGAATATCACATCAACCCGACCGGCAGCTTCGAGATCGGCGGCCCGGACGGCGACGCCGGCCTGACCGGCCGCAAGATTATCGTCGACACCTATGGCGGCGCGGCTCCGCACGGTGGTGGCGCGTTCAGCGGCAAGGACCCGACCAAGGTCGATCGTTCGGCGGCGTACATCACCCGCTACCTCGCCAAGAACATCGTCGCAGCCGGCCTCGCCCAGCGCTGCACGATCCAGCTCGCTTATGCGATCGGGGTCAGCAAGCCGCTGTCGCTCTATGTCGATACGCACGGCACCGGCACCATCGGTGATGACAAGATCGAACAGGCGATCCAGGGCATCGAGAAGCTGGGCGGCCTGACCCCGCGCGGCATCCGCACGCATCTTGGCCTCAACAAGCCGATCTATGCGCGCACCGCCGCTTATGGCCATTTCGGCCGCAAGCCGGATGGCGACTTCTTCCCGTGGGAGCGCACCGACCTGGTCGAGGATCTCAAGGCCGCGCTGGCCTGATCCGATTCCCGTAACGGCATGAAGGGGCGGCGATCTGCGGATCGCCGCCCTTTTTGATTCGACGATCCAGAGAACGCTGTCAGTTCAAGCTTTTGCTTGTTCGGGTGCGCCGCTAACCTCGCGCGCAGGAGGCTGCCAATGACCCGATCCTTACTGCCCGCGCTCGCCTTGCTCGTTGCGGCCTCGCCGGCTGTTGCCCAGACCCAAGCGGGCGAGCAGGCCGCAATCGACCAGGCGATGCGCCGCGCCAATCTGATGTATTGGTATGATCAGGCTGCGTGGCATGGCACCGACGCCATGCTCGCGAATGCCAAGGAGGTTGCGGGCAGGATCGGCGGATGGATTGTCGATGGCCCGCCCGAGGAACCGCTGCTGATTTTCTATAGCAAGGGCACCGACCCGGCCCCGGTATATATCGCGCGGTTTCGGAATGGACGGCTTGTCGAGGGTCGCGCCGCGCGCGATGACGAGCGCAGCCTGATCACGCCTGCGCGCAACCGCCTGATTCATGCGGTCGCGGTGGCGCGCGATGCCTTGCAACGGGCGAACGTCACCCGCTGTAGCGATGAGCAGTTCAATTCGATTGTTCTTCCCCCCGAAGTCGAGGGCGGGCCGGTGCGCGTCTACTTCCTGACGCCCCAGACCGCGACCAATATGATCCCGTTCGGCGGACATTATCTGATCGAGGTCGATTCGGCGGGAGGCAGCGCTCCGGTCCGCAAATTCACCAACAGTTGCATCTCCGTCGCGACGCAGCAGCCCGATGGGGCAAAATCGCTCGGGTTGGTCATCACCCATCTGCTCGACCCGGTCCCGACGGAAATTCATGGCTTTTCAGCGATGGCAGCGCGCATGCCGGTTTTCGTGGGCACACGCGACAAGCGGATCTGGCGCGTCGTGCCCGCAGCGACGGGGCCAAGCGTACGCTTGGTCCAGGAGAATTGAGCCCGCGATGAAGACGCTCGCGGACCCGTCTCGCATCTTAACAGATGAACTGACGGCGATCCGCGCCGCATTTCAGGTGCCAGAGGGGTTTCCGCCCGCTGTGCAGGCTGCGGCGGAGCGCGCGGCGACCCGCATGCCGACCGATCACGCTGACTGGACCGACCGCCCGTTCGTGACCCTCGACCCCACCGGATCGACCGACCTCGACCAGGCCTTTGCGATCGACACCGCTGGCAATGCGTTCGTCCTTCACTATGCGATCGCCGACATCGGATGGTTCGTCGATCCCGATGGCCCGATCGCCACCGAAGCGTGGCGGCGGGGTGAAACGCTCTATTTGCCCGACGGCAAGGCCAGTCTCTATCCGCCGGTCCTGTCACAAGGTGCGGCAAGCCTGTTGCCCGATGGTCGGCGCCCCGCGATCATCTTCAGCATCCGGATCGATGCGGAGGGCGCGGTGGCGCTCGACGCGGTGACCCGCGCGGTGATCCACAGCCGCGCCAAGCTTGCCTATGCCAGCGTGACCGATGCGGATCTGCCGCCCGGCTTCGCCGCGCTGACCGACCGGCTGATCCGCGCGGAGGCGGCGCGCGGGGCGGCTCGGATCGATCCGCCGGAGCAAGAGGTGGCGCATGATGCCACGGGCCGCCTGACGCTGACCTTCCGCACCCGCCACGCCAGCGAGGATCGCAACGCCGCACTCTCACTTGCCTGCAACATCGCGGTGGCGCGATTGTTGATGGCGAACGGCACCGGGCTGTTCCGGGTGATGGACGAGCCGGACGATCGCGCCCTCGCGCGGCTCCGGCTGACCGCGCGCGCGCTCGGGATCGACTGGCCGGGCAGCGCGACGCTCACTCAGGTCGAACGCACTCTCGACCCGGCGGACCCGCGCCATGCCACGCTGATGCTGGCGATCCGCCGCGCGGGGAATGGCGCCAGCTATCGTGCCTTTACCGTGGGGGAGACGCCGTGGCACGCAGCGGTTGCGGCCCCCTATGCCCACGCCACCGCGCCGCTGCGCCGCCTGGCCGACCGCTATGTCGTCGAGGCGGCGCTGGCGGTGGCAAATGGCCGAACGGTGCCGGCGCACGTCGCGGCCGCCTTTCCGCAGCTGCCCAAGGTCATGGCGCGCGCCGACAGCCGTGCCGGACAGATCGACCGTGCCGTAATCGGCATGGCCGAGGCGGCGCTGCTGTCCGGCCGCGAAGGGGAATGTTTCGAGGCAGTCGTGACCGGGGTCGAGGCGCGTGGCGCGGACGTGCAGCTATGCACCCTTCCGGTCACCGCTCGGCTCGATCCCGCAGGCCTAACCCCTGGAGACCGAGTCGCCGTTAAGCTTACCGACACCGATGTTGCACGCCGCAGCATCGCATTTGCGCTGATGCCCTAGTCACGGTTCCGGGCTCGCCGCCGGAATCGGCGCGCTACGCAAAAATCCCTAGTGCGGTTAACCATCCGCCGCCCGCCCGTTCTAAAAAGAGCGTGTGGAGACGCTGATGCAGACTGTGACGACCTTTGCCCCGGCCCCGGTCGAGCCGGATTTCAACCTGACCATGGCGTTCCAGCCCGTCTGGGACGCGCGGCTGGGCGAAGTCTATGCCTATGAGGCGCTGGTGCGCGGACCCAAGGGCGAAACCGCCCGCGCGGTGATCGATGCGATCCAGCCGGCCGATCGCTACGCGTTCGACCAGCAATGCCGCGTCGCCGCGATCAAGCAGGCGGTAGCGGCGGGCATTCTCAAGGTCCCCGCGCTGCTGTCGATCAACTTCTTCCCTGATGTAATCACCGATCCCTTTGCCGACAGCGAGCGGACGATGCGCGTCGCCAAGGAAACCGGCCTGCCGCCCGAACGGTTGATGTTCGAATTTGCCGAACATGATCGGCTCGACGGGTGCCGCATGGCCGAGACGATCGAGGCGCACCGCAAGATGCACATGCAGACCGCATTCGACGATTTCGGATCGGGCGATGTCGGGCTGGCGCTGCTCTCGCGCTTTACGCCCGATGCGATCAAGCTCGATCCCGTCCTGATCCGCGGCCTGTCGACCAGCTGGTCGCGGCGGTTGCTGGTCGAAAAGATGATCGAGATGGCGCGGCTGCGCGCCGTGCGGTTGATTGCCGAGGGCGTCGAAACCCGCGCCGACTATGACAAACTGCTGGCGCTCGGCGTGCGCTACTTCCAGGGCTATTACATCGCACGGCCGCAGATCGGCGTGCTGGAACAACCGAAATTGCGTCCCGCCTCCTGAGGCAGGTTACCGCGTCAGCGACGCTGAAACCTTGCCCCGCCGCACAGGCTGCGCCAAGGGGCTCGCGATGAACGATCCGAGCACGATCCGCCGCCTCTATGGCCGCGCCAAGGGACACAAGCTGCGCGCCGGTCAGCAGGCGCTGGTCGATGAAGGACTGCCCCAGGTTGCCGTCCCCGCCGAAGGGCCGATCGACGCGGTGCGGCTGTTTGGCGACGATCGCCCGCTGGAGGTCGAGATCGGCTTTGGCGCGGGCGAGCATCTCGCGGGACAGGCGGCGATGCGACCCGATCACGGCTTTATCGGCTGCGAACCGTTCCTCAACGGGGTGGTCGGCGCGCTCGGCCATATCCGCGATGGCGGGCTGAGCAATGTCCGGCTGCACATGGGCGATGCGCTCGACGTGATCGAGCGACTGCCCGATTCCAGCCTCGACCGCGTCTATCTGCTCCATCCCGATCCGTGGCGAAAGGCGCGCCATGCCAAGCGCCGCATGGTCAATCACGGCCCGCTCGACCTGATCGCGTCGAAGCTCAAGCCCGGCGCGGAGTTCCGCCTGGGCACCGACGATCCGACCTATTGCCGCTGGTCGATGATGGTGATGAACCAGCGCCGCGATTTCGCGTGGCAGGCGCAGGAGGCGAAGGATTTTCTGACGCGCCCCGCCGACTGGCCCGAGACGCGCTATGAACGCAAGGCGCGGCGGCAGGGACATGAGGTCTGGTACTTCCGCTACCTTCGCGTCTGACGCCGGATACGGCTGCGCTGATCGCGCCCGCTTGACCCGCGACGCCCTCTCGTGGCAGTGCGCGCGCTCGCCCGGCATGTTCGGGCGGCGCCCCTGACGGCGGCCACGCGGCCAGAGCGGGCGGGTATAGCACAATGGTAGTGCAGCAGCCTTCCAAGCTGAATACGCGGGTTCGATTCCCGCTACCCGCTCCACCGCCGCACACGGTTCCGTAATTATCCCGATTTACCCCGATGCTGCGGTGCGGTAGCCCGCAAGGTGATTCGGGGGGATCGGTATTATGATGTATTCCGGGGACTTGATGCCGTCCTATGGCTGGGCGCTTGCGCTCGCTAGCGTCATCCTGGCGCTAATCCTGCTCATCTGGCGGACCAAGCTGCGCAAGCAGCGGCGGAGTCGGCAGCGGGTGCGCAGACTCGCACGGCAGCGGGCATGGGACTGGCTGATGATGCGCAAGAATGTGCGGGCGCTCACCTATCAGCCGGATGAGGATCAGGCCTGACCGCATTTGGACGCTGACCGAGCCCCGCTATCGCAGCGACCCCGCCTGGTCCGGGGAGGTGGTGGAAGGGACTGGATTCGAACCAGTGTACGCTCACGCGGGCAGATTTACAGTCTGCTGCCTTTAACCACTCGGCCACCCTTCCATGCGGCACGCCGAAGCGAGTGCGCGCCAATGCCGAAGCAGCGCGGCGCTGTCAACGTCTTGCACAGCCGAATTGTGCCGCCTAGCGTCGCGCGATGAACAAGGCACCACGGCGCGGGCATCGCCCATCCGGCAATATGGGCAGCAACAACCGCCCCCGTTTCTGGGGCCGTCACGCCGTGACTGCGGCCCTGGCCAATCCCGAGCGGCGCGTGCGCAAGATATGGGGGACGCGCGAGGCGCTGGGCGCGCTTGAGCTGCCCCCGATCTTGCCGATAACCTATGCCGATGTCGCCGATCTTGCGCGGATGGTCCCTTCGGACGCGCCGCATCAGGGCATCGTGATCGAGGTCGATCCGCTGGAAGAAATCTGGCTAGGCGACCTGCTGGAGCAGGGTGCGGACGATCGCCGCCCCTTGCTGGTGCTCGACCATGTCACCGACCCGCATAATGTCGGCGCGATCCTGCGTTCGGCCGCGGCCTTCGACGCGCTCGGCATCATCACCCAGGATCGCCATGCCCCGCCGGAATCGGGTTCGTTGGCGCGTGCAGCCTCGGGCGCGCTCGAGTTGGTGCCATGGGTGCGGGTCGTAAACCTCGCCCGCGCGCTCGACGAGATTGGCGAGGCGGGTTTCTGGCGCATCGGCCTCGCTGGCGAGGCCAGGGGGACGCTGGGCGAAGTGATGGGCGACACGCGCCCCGCATTGGTGCTGGGCGCCGAGGGTGAGGGGATGCGCCACAATACCGCGGCGCATTGCGACGAGCTGGCGCGCCTGCCGATCTCGCCCCGCGTCGAGAGCCTCAACGTATCCAATGCCGCGGCGATCGCGCTATACGCAGCCATCTCGCGCTGACCCGGACGGGCGCGCCAAGGGGGGAATGACGCATGTTCGACCGGTTCAAGGGCGTTGCGCTGGCGATTCTGGCTCCGGTGTTGCTGGTCGGCTGTGCGTTCAGCCCGGGCAAGTTCGTGTCCACCCTCACCGTCCTCGCCGATCGCAGCTTCACCTTCAGCTATCAGGGTGAAGTGATCGCGGTCGATATCGCGAGCGAGATGGCAAAGGGGATGGGCGACGCGTTCAAGGGATTGGGCGACGACGACGACAAGAAGAAGAAGACCACCACCGCCTGGCTTCGCGATACCGCCTGGCAGGACGAGGAAAGTTCCGACAAGGATGGGGAAAGCCCCACCGACGATGCCGAGGAGACGGCCGAGAAGGAAGCCAAGTTCAAGGCAATCGCCGAAGCGCTGACCAAGGAGGCGGGCTATCGCTCGGTCACCTACAAGGGCGACGGCGTGTTCATGATCGACTACCAGATCAGCGGTAAGCTGACCCACAATTTCCTGTGGCCGTTCAATGTCGATGCCGAGGTGATCTTCCCCTTCGTCGTCGTCGAACTGCGCGGGCCGGACACGGTGCGCGTCAAGGCCCCCGCCTTTGGCGACAGCGATTCGCCGGGCAAGGGCAAGTCGGACTCCGCCAATGCCAAGCTCGACGGCACGTTCACCCTCATCACCGATGGCGAGCTGGTCAGCCAGAACAACGAGGACGGCGCGAAGACCGAGGGCAATCGCCGTACCATCACCTGGAAGGCGACCCCGCTGAGCAAGGACGCGCCGATGGCAGTGGTGAAGGTCGCGCCGAAATCCTGATCGGATCGCGGCGCGACCGCCTCAATCCTCGGCGGCGATGGTGACCTTCAGCCCGTCCAGTGCGGACGTGAACTGGATCTGGCACGACAGGCGCGAGGTGTCGGTGCGGTCGGACGAGCTGTCGAGCAGGTCGTTCTCATCCTCGCTCATGGCTGGAAGTTTGGCCGCAAATTCCGGATCGACATGAATGTGGCATGTCGCGCACGAGCAGCAACCGCCGCAGAGCGCGAGTAGTTCGTCGAACCCGTTGTCCCGGATCACTTCCATGACGCTCAGGCCCACTTCGCCTTCGACATCGCGTTCTTCTCCTGCGCGCGTGACGACGATAAGCTTGGGCATGATCTTCTCCTCCGTGTTTTGCGCCCATGCCGGGGATCGGCGCGGCTTTCAAGGATTCGAAATATGGGACTGACCGCAGACCAGCTGCGCGAATCGCTCGATGCGATCGCTGCGCGCGAACCTTTGATGGCAGCGGCAGTCGCGCGGGTTGGCTATCCCGCGCCGCGTATTCGCGAGCCGGGCTATGAGACGCTGTTGCGCACGATCGTCGGGCAGCAGGTCAGCGTCGCGGCGGCGGCGTCGATCTGGACCAAGCTGGCGGCAGGGGTCGGCGACCTGACCCAGCCCGACATCGTCGCCGCCGCGCCTGACGACGCACTGCGCGCCGCCGGGCTGTCGCGGCAAAAGGCAAGCTATGCCAAAAGCCTGGCCGAGGAGGTGTCAAGCGGGCGGCTCGACCTGACCGCCCTGCCCGCCGATGACGAGGACGCGATTGCGCAACTGGTGCGGGTCAAGGGCATCGGGCGCTGGTCGGCGGAAATCTATCTGCTGTTCGCCGAAGGGCGGCGCGACATCTGGCCCGCCGGCGACCTGGCAGTGCAGATCGAGGTCGGCCGCATCATGGGCCATGAAGAGCGTCCGTCGGAAAAGCTGACCCGCGAGATCGCCGAAGCCTGGCGCCCGCATCGCGGCGCCGCTGCGATCCTGGCGTGGCATCACTACAAAGCCGATATGGTGGCGATCTAGACGAGCTTCCCGCCCTCGACCTGCAGGGCACGGGGGCAGCGGGACAGGGTTTCCATGCGATGTGCGACGACCAGGATCGTCGGGCGCGGCTCCAGTGCAGCGAGTCGGTCGAGCACCGCTGCCTCGCTCGCGGGATCGAGCGCGGCGGTCGCCTCGTCCAGCACCAGCAGGCGCGGACGGCGCAGGATCGCGCGCGCAATCGCCAGCCGCTGGCGCTCGCCTCCGGACAAGAGCGCGCCGCGTTCACCGATGATCGTATCGAGGCCACGGGGCATGGCGGCGACACGGTCGGCCGCGCCGGCGATGGTCAGCGCTTCCATCAGCATCGTGTCATCAATTGCCGTGTCGCCCCAGTCGAGATTGCGGCGGACGCTATCGTGAAACAGGAAGGCGTCCTGCGGGACATAGCCGATCGCCGCGCCCCAGCCGCTGGGCGGAAGCACCGCGCCGCCTACGGTCACTTGCCCCGATTGCGGGGCGAGCAGGCCGGAGATCAGATCGATCAGCGTCGTCTTGCCGCCCCCTGAGGGGCCGGCGATGCCGACCAGTTCGCCCTCGCCGATCTCCAGCGACACATCGGCCAGTCCTGCGCCGGACGGATGACGATAGCTGACGGAATCGAGGATAATGGGTCCCGAGGGCAAGGCAACCGCGCCGCTGCGCGCAGACTGTGCGTCGCCGAGTTCGGCCAGCGCCGCCTGCACCGCGCCATAGCTTGCGCCCAAATGCAGCAACTGCTGCGCCGACTGCTGCAACTGCATCGCCAGCGGGGCCATGCGCGAGAAGATCAGCGTGAGCACGACCAACGTGGTCGGTGGCACCTGCAACAGCACGCCGCCGGTCAGCACGCCGGCCGCGGCAAAGGCGGTGCCGATGCCGAACCAAGTCCGCGCCGTGGACTGGGCGACCATGAAGCCGCGCTGCTCACCCGCCGCCGCGCGCTGGGCCGAATCGAACTCCGATGCGAAGCCGAGACTGGCGTCCTGCGCCGCCGACGCCTTAAGCCCGCTCAGGAACGAGGTGGAGCTGCCCATCAGCGCGCGGTTCTTGTCGACCATGCGCGCGCCAAGTGCGGCGCTGTTGCCGCTGCGGCGGTTGACGAGCAGGGCGAGCAAGCCGAGTCCGCCGAGCGCAGCGATCGCGAACAGGGGTGCGAGCGCGAGCGCCACGACAAGCTGGATGACCAGCATCGTGACCGCCACGAGCGATATCGAGATAAAATGCGCCGCAACCCCGATGCGACCGATATCGCTCGTCAGCAAGCTGGTGATCCGGGCATGCTCGACGCCACTCAGCCGTTCCCATGGCGCCGATGCCAGCGTGTTGACCAGCTTGCTGCGCAGATCGAGCGTGTATGCGGTCTGGACGTCGAACAACGTCATATCGCGCTTGCGCAGCACCAGCGCCCGCACCACCATCACCGCCACGAACACCGCGACCATCGCCGCGAGCCGTGAGTTGGGATCGCTTCCCAGCCAGCTGGGAAGCCAGACAAGCGCATCACCAGGAGCCACGATCAGCCCGATCAGGGGAACCAGCAACGCAAGGCCCAGCCCCTCCAGCACTGCACCCGCGGCGACCCACGCGACGGCAACGGCTCCGCTGCCCCCCGCTTGACGGACCAGGCTGGCAGCAAAGGCGACCGCCTGCCGTCCGGCGGAGGCAGCGGTGGGCGGTGCGGAAACGCTCATACGGGTGCTTGTGCCGCGCTTTGCGCAAAGGGCAACCGACTTTGCGCGGCGCGGGCTAGAAACCGGCGCTGCACTGCGCCAATAGGGAGCACGCCAACCGGAGACGAAGACCCATGAAGACCCGCGCCGCTGTCGCATTCGAGGCCAAGAAGCCGCTCGAGATCGTCGAGCTGGATCTGGAAGGGCCGAAAGCCGGCGAAGTGCTGGTCGAGATCATGGCGACCGGCATCTGCCATACCGACGCCTATACTCTCGACGGCTTCGACAGCGAGGGCATCTTCCCGAGCGTGCTGGGGCATGAAGGTGCGGGGATCGTCCGCGAAGTCGGTGCAGGCGTGACCAGCGTGACGCCGGGCGACCATGTCATCCCGCTCTACACCCCCGAATGCCGCCAGTGTAAGTCGTGCCTCTCGGGCAAGACCAACCTGTGCACCGCGATCCGCGCGACGCAGGGCAAGGGGCTGATGCCCGACGGCACTACGCGCTTTTCCTACAAGGGGCAGCCGATCTATCATTATATGGGCTGCTCGACCTTCTCGAACTTCACCGTGCTGCCCGAGATCGCGGTCGCCAAGATCCGTGAGGATGCGCCGTTCCAGACCAGCTGCTATATCGGCTGTGGCGTCACCACCGGGGTCGGCGCGGTGATCAACACCGCCAAGGTGCAAGTCGGCGACAATGTCGGGGTGTTCGGGCTGGGCGGCATCGGCCTCAACGTGATTCAGGGCGCGCGGCTCGCTGGCGCGAACCAGATCATCGGCGTCGATATCAATCCCGACCGTGAGGAATGGGGCCGCCGCTTTGGCATGACCGACTTCCTCAATTCGCGCGGGATGAGCCGTGAAGATGTTGTTGCGGCGATCGTGGCGATGACCGATGGCGGCGCGGACTATACGTTCGACGCGACCGGCAACACCGACGTGATGCGCATCGCGCTCGAGGCCTGCCATCGCGGATGGGGTACCAGCATCATCATCGGCGTGGCCGAGGCGGGGAAGGAAATCGCCACGCGCCCGTTCCAGCTGGTCACCGGTCGCAACTGGCGCGGCACCGCGTTCGGCGGAGCAAAGGGCCGCACCGATGTGCCCAAGATCGTCGACATGTACATGACCGGCAAGATCGAGATCGACCCGATGATCACCCATGTCATGGGGCTGGAGGACATCAACAAGGGGTTCGACCTGATGCATGCGGGCGAGAGCATCCGCAGCGTCGTGGTGTTCTGAAATCATAACTGGGGAGAGGAAGCCATGTTCAGCCACATCATGCTCGGCGCCAATGATATCGAAGCGTCCAAGGCATTTTATGACGCCACGCTGGGCGCATTGGGGGCGCGGGCCGGGAGCGTCGATCCCAAGGGTCGCGCTTTCTACATGCACAATGGCGGCATCTTCATGCTGAGCAAACCGCTCGACGGCCAGCCCGCCTGCCATGCCAATGGCGGCACGGTCGGCTTTGCCGCGACCAGCCCGGAGATGGTCGACGCCTGGCACGCCGCGGGCCTTGCCCATGGCGGCAGCGCGATCGAAGACCCGCCCGGCATTCGCGAAAATGCGTTCGGTGCGCTCTACCTCGCCTATCTTCGCGATCCGGCGGGGAACAAGGTGTGCGCGATGTACCGCGTGCCCAAGGCGGGCTGACGGCGCATGGGGATGGAGACGGTTTCCACCAATCGCGCGCATGGCGGAACGCAGGGCGTCTATCGCCACGCATCGACCGCGACCGGCACGCCGATGACCTTTTCGGTCTTCATCCCCGACCATGCGGAGGGCGCGAAGCTGCCGGTCCTCTGGTACCTTTCCGGCCTCACCTGCACCCATGCCAATGTTACCGAAAAGGGCGAGTATCGCGCGGCCTGTGCCGAACATGGCGTGATCTTCATCGCCCCCGATACCTCGCCGCGCGGCGACGATGTGCCCGATGACGACGCCTATGATTTCGGCAAGGGCGCGGGTTTCTATGTCGATGCGACGGAAGAACCCTGGGCCGCGAATTTCCGCATGCGGTCTTATATCGAGGACGAACTGCCCGGACTGATCCTGCGGGAGTTTCCGATGGCGGACTTGGGCCGTCAGGGGATTACCGGGCATTCGATGGGCGGGCATGGGGCGCTGACCATTGCGCTGCGCAACCCGGATCGCTTCCGCTCGGTCAGCGCGTTCGCGCCGATCGTCGCGCCGTCGCAATGCCCATGGGGCGAGAAGGCGCTGGGCGGTTATCTGGGACAGGATCGGGCGGCGTGGCGGTTGCACGACGCAGTGGCGCTGATTGAGGACGGGGCGCGACTGCCCGAATTGCTGGTCGATCAGGGGGATGCCGACGCCTTCCTGACCGAGCAGTTGAAGCCCGAACTGCTGGCGACGGCATGCCGGGACGCCGGCATCGACCTCACGCTGCGGATGCAGCCCGGGTATGACCATAGCTATTACTTCATCTCCAGTTTCATGGCCGACCATGTCGCCTGGCATGCCGAGCGGCTGACGCGGTGACCCAGCGGTTCGACGCGGTCGTCATCGGGGCGGGGCATAATGGGCTGACCTGTGCCTTCTACCTCGCCCGCGCTGGGCTGAAAGTCTGCGTGGTCGAGCGGCGCGACGTCGTCGGCGGGGCGGCGGTGACCGAGGAGCTTCACCCCGGTTTCCGCAACTCGGCGGCGAGCTACACCGTCAGCCTGCTGCAGCCCAAGGTCATCGCCGACATGAAGCTGGTCGAGCGCGGCTATCGGGTGATCGAGCGGCCGGTGTCGAACTTCTTTCCGCTGGACGGCGATTATCTGAAGCTGGGTGGCGGGGCGGAGCGGACTCGGGCCGAATTTGCGCGCTTCTCCGCCAAGGATGCGGCGGCGCTGGATGGTTATGAGGCGGCGCTGGAGCGGGTCGCGGACCTGTTGCGGAGCATGGCGCTGAAGACGCCGCCCAACGCCGGGGGCGGGGTTGCGGCGCTGCTGGCGGCAGCGGCACAGGGCCGGCAGGTCGCTGCATTGCCGATTGAGGCACAGCGGGATGCGCTGGCCCTGTTCGTTCAGTCGGCGCGCGAATTTCTCGACCAGTGGTTCGAGAATGAGCACGTCAAAGCGGCGTTTGCCTTCGATGCGGTGGTCGGCAACTATGCCGGGCCGTCGGCTCCGGGGTCGGCCTATGTCCTGCTGCACCATGTGTTCGGCGAGGTGAACGGGAAGAAGGGGGCATGGGGCCATCCGGTCGGGGGGATGGGCAGCATCACCCGGATGATGGCCGAGGCAGCAACCCAGGCCGGGGCGGTGATCCGGCTGGAGGAACCGGTCGACCGGGTGCTGACCGACAAGGGCCGCGCGGTCGGGGTGCGGCTGAGCAGCGGCGAGGAGATTGCGGCGAAGACCGTCGTCGCCAATGTCGGCCCTGCCCTGCTGTTCCGTCACCTGGTCGATCCTTCCGATTTGCCGCAGGATTTCCGGCGGCGGATCAGTGGTTTCAAGACCGGATCGGGCAGTTTCCGGATGAACGTCGCCCTCTCCGAACTTCCCGACTTCACGGTCCTTCCCGGCAAGGATGCCGAACATCATCGCAGCGGCATCATCATCGCGCCGACCATGGACTATATGGACAAGGCGCATGAGGACGCGGTCCGCTATGGCTGGTCCAACGCGCCGGTGGTGGAGATGACCATTCCCTCCACCGTCGATACGACGCTCGCCCCGCCGGGCTGTCATGTCGCCAGCCTGTTCTGCCAGCACTTCGCCCCCACTTTGCCCAATGGCCGCAGCTGGGACGATGAGCGGGAAGCGGCGGCGGACGACATTATCGACACGGTGGCGCAGCACGCCCCCAATTTCCGCGACTCGATCATCGCCACCCAGATCCACTCCCCCACCGACCTCGAACGCAAATTCGGGCTGGTCGATGGCGACATCTTTCACGGTCGCATGTCGCTCGACCAGCTATGGGCGGCGCGGCCGGTGCTGGGGCATGGCGATTATCGCAGCCCGATCAGCGGCCTGTATCTATGCGGCGCGGGCACCCATCCCGGCGGCGGGGTGACCGGTGCGCCGGGGCATAATGCGGCGCGGGAAATCCTGAAGGATCGCAGCGTGTTAGGCAGGCTGCTGCGGAAGTAAGTCCCTCAGTCGAACACCGCCTCATACCGTACCGCGCCGGTCAGCGGCTCACGGCTGCGCGGCACCAGGAACAGGCACATGCGGCCGAAGCTGGGGTGCGAGAGCCAGTAGAGCCCCTGCGGCAACGCGGTGCCGGCGGGGCCGCGCAGATACATGGAATAGGGCATGCGCCAGGCGGGCGAGGTGGCGCGGGGGCGCTCGGCCCGCACCTCTTCCAGCGTCAGTTCATGCGCCGGGCCGACGATGCCGCCGACCAGGAACACGTCGCCGATCGCGGCACAGGCATCGATCGAACTGGGGAGCGACAGGAGCGGACGGGTCCCGGGCATCAGAAATGGCGTCCCGCATCGGCGGGGCGTGAAAAGGCGGCGCAGGCCATGACCTGAAGGCTCCAAAGAGTGTGGAACGCCGGATTCACCCCTCCGGATACGCACGAGATTATGCGTAAAGTGGGTAGGCGGACAAGACGGGAGTTTTGCGGATCGGCAGATTAACCATGCAGTCCGTCGCATCCTCTGCTCCGGTCGCGGGCGAGTGGCAGACGGGCTGTCCGACGAAGCTGACGATCCGGGGCATGGTGTGGGGCGAATCGCCGGGCAAGCGACCGTGAGGCGACCGGCTGACACCTGCGACGCGACAGTGGCGCGACACGCACGCGACACCGGGGCGACGCGGGCGCGACGCGGTGTGGCGGCGAGGCGACGGGTTGGAGTCATGGACGCGACGCCGAAGCATCAGGCGCGCGACGGGTCGAGTCGCCGGGCGGCTTGCGCGGCGCCAACGGATCGGGCGCGAAGGGATCGGCGAGCCGCGCGGCGTGGAGCCGCAGCGCATGCGCCCAGTGCTGGTCGAATGGCGTGCCGGCCAGCCGGTTGCGCAGCGCATGCACGCTGGACCGCGACATCCCCGCCGCCCGCGCCGCCCGCGCGACGCTGCCCGTTTCTACTAGCGCGGTGAGGAAGGTGCGTTGCTTGGCTGGGGTCCAGTGGCTGCGCACTGGCGCGGCGGGCGTGGGTTGGTCGGGCATCGGATCGACTCCGGTTGGTTGGAGTCGATTCAGTTGACCTATTTGGTTCGTGTAGGAAAGGGGTCTTGGGAGCGCTGTCTCCCCTCCCCTTCGTCACCCCCGACTTGTTCCGGGGTCCACTGTGAGCGAGGCGCGGAGGGCGCGGCTCCGGCGGTGGTGGTGCGTCTGGTGCTCAGCATGTGGCTGGGACTGCCGCAGATGTGAGCACAGGGAGCGCGCCACTAGCGGTCGGGGCGTGACGAGGAGTGGACCCCGGCACAAGGCCGGGGTGAGGCTAGCTAACGCGAGTTGTACGGAAGTTGTGGAGCACAACGCGGAGCGGCTTGCGAGGCCGCACATTGCCATTGTGAGCTACATTCGTACACACTTGTTCCGACGATAACGGGCCAAGCACGTGCTCGCCGACAAGTCTCCAGATTTTTCACAACTCACAACAGAATTTGCTTGTGAGCCCCCGCCACCCCGCGTATACCGCGAATCGAAGGAGATGTTTTGTGACCAGCATCCCAAGTGCTGATGAGTTGGAGGCCGAGCTTGCAGCGCTTGACGATAAGCGCCGTGTTACTGCTGCGCTGCTTGCCGCTGTGCGCGAATATGAATCTACCTTAGGTCTTCAGTCCGGCGCACGGACAGCTGCTCGCAAGCGCACATCTGGCAGCCCGACTTCTGCAATGGAAATCACTGAACAGGTTGCGCTCGATCTTATGGAGGCTTCAAATAAGCCCGTAGCGACAGCACAGATTGTCGATGAAATGCGCAAGCGTGGGCTGAAGGTGCCGGACGCAAACGCTGCCAACGTTATTTCGGCACGCTTGTCGAACAACTCAAAATTTAAGGGTCGGCGCGGGCAAGGATATTGGTTTTCAGATCGTCCGTGGCCGAACGAGGAGCACGAAGATTTGCTCGGATCGACTGACGAGAATTAATAACGAGATAGACGCGTAGCTCAACTGGATAGAGCATTCCGCGGGAGTGGCTGGGCGGCCGCTTCCTACTTACGCCGGAAAGGATGCAGGTTCAACTCCTGCCGCGTCTCCCAACAACCAAGGGGTGGCATATGCCGCCCCTTGGAATAGTTGTGAGTCTCACTCCGCCGCCACGGTCCCATCAAACAACCCGCCCTCAGCGGCATCCTCGTTCGCTGCCGGACCGGCCTTCGCCTTCTGGCGCTTGTCGAACGAATCCCATACTTCGTTCCAGTTGCCGCGCGTCGCGCCCTTTGAATATTCGGTCGCGCGGGTTTCGAAGAAGTTGGCGTGCTCTACGCCATTCAACAACGGCGTGAGCCACGGCAGGGGGTGTTCGTCGATCATGTAGATCGGCTTCAGGCCCAGCTGGTTCAGGCGCCAGTCGGCGATGTAGCGGATATACTTCTTGATTTCCTTGGGCGTCATGCCGGGGACCGGGCCCTGTTCGAACGCCAGGTCGATGAACGCATCCTCCAGCCGCACGGTCGTCTGGCAGACGTCCATGATGTCGTCCTTCACCGCCTTGGTCAGGCAGTCGCGTTCCTTGCAGAAGGCGTGGAACAGGCGGGTGATGCCTTCGCAGTGCAGCGATTCATCGCGCACCGACCAGCTGACGATCTGGCCCATGCCCTTCATCTTGTTGAAGCGCGGGAAGTTCATCAGCATCGCGAACGAGGCGAACAGCTGAAGCCCCTCGGTAAACCCGCCGAACATGGCGAGGGTCTTGGCGATATCCTCGTCATTATCGACGCCGAACTGCTGAAGGTAATCGTGCTTGTCCTTCATCTCGGCATATTCGAGGAACATGCCGTACTCGCTTTCGGGCATGCCGATCGTGTCGAGCAGGTGGCTGTAGGCCGCGATGTGCACCGTTTCCATGTTGGAGAAGGCGGCGAGCATCATCTTGATCTCGGTCGGCTTGAACACACGGCCGTATTTTTCGTGGTAGCAATCCTGCACCTCGACATCCGCCTGGGTGAAGAAGCGGAAGATTTGGGTCAGCAGATTGCGTTCGTGGTCGGTGAGCTTTTGCGCCCAGTCGCGGCAATCTTCACCCAGCGGCACCTCTTCGGGCAGCCAGTGGATCTGCTGCTGCCGCTTCCAGAAGTCATAGGCCCAGGGATATTCGAAGGGCTTGTAGGTCTTGCGGGCTTCGAGAAGAGGCATGGGGTTACTCCGGGAAGAACTGAAAGAGGGTGACGACCAGAACTGTCACCATGATTGCGATGAGCAGGAGCGCGAACCAGCGCGGAAACGGCCCGCGCTGCGGCGAAAGCAGCGAGCTTACGCCAAGCGAAAGAAAGAGGGCGGCTGTGGCGAGGCGCATCCATCGACTATCGTCTAAGACGCCCGCAAACCACGCGATCGAAATTCCCGCTGCGATGACGGCCACCGCCCTGAGCACGCTGCGGGCCAGGCGCGTCTCGGACGTATAGGGAGGCGCTTCGGCACTCATACCCCACCCACCATGCTGGCCACCAGCGCGAAGCCGGTGAGGAACAGGCAGAGCGCAACCAGCATCGTGCCGGCGATGCGCAGGGCATAAACGCCCTCAGGCGAGGCGGCGCGGCGGCGCAGCAGGGTGAGGCCCGCTACGCCCGACGCGATGCCGATCCCGGCCTGAATGGCGAGCGCGCGGGTCACTGGTCGATCACCGTCCCGCCGCGATCCTTCACCACGACGCGCTCCTTGATGATCACCTTTTTCCCGCGATTGGCGCCGACGCCGAACACGCAGATGCCGAGGAAATAGCCGAAATCATACCAGCCGCCATTGTTGGGCACGGCATAGACCGCGACGTCGGGGACGAAGAGCGAGAGCACCCAGGCGACCGGGAAGATGAAGCCGTGCCACAGGCCGAGCAGGAAGCCGGGCGCCGTGGGCTCGACCGCGGTGCCGACCTGTTGCGCGCAGGCGGCGAGCAGGGGGAGGAGGGCGAGCGCGGCGAACCGCGGTAAGTGGCGAATTGCGTTCATGTCCGCTCCAACATCCGTTCCTCAATCGTCGGCAGGTCATAGCCGCGCTTGAGATCGATCAGGGTCGCGCCATAGAGCAGCCCTTCACGCCAGCGCGGCAACAGAGCACGCAGCGTGCGCCAGGTGAAATTGTGCGACACGGGCAGCAATTCATATTCGAACAGGCCGAGGATCTGCACAAAGCGCCGCATCGCCCGCGTCGCGTCGCGGGTGGCGTGATAATGGACGCGCTTGGAAATGCCGGCATGGCCGAACATGTTCATCGTCATCGATTGCAACAGGATGATCGCCGGAAATTCGATGCGAATCTTGAAATCCGCGAAGGATTCCGGCTCGACCTGACGCACCTGCCCCTTGTTCGCCAGATCGACGGCGAAGCCGGTTTGGGTGTCCCCCGCCCGGGCAACGATCAACACTTCATGCCCCCGCAGCGGGCGGAGCAGCACGGACGGCGTCTTGGCGGCGATGTCGGCGAAATAGGTCTGCATCCGCTTGAGCGAAATGCGGACCTTGGCCTCCTTTGCCGCCTGACGGTCGAGCGTCGGGCGGACGCGCTGCTGATAGGCGGCAAGATGTTCGTCCCGCCGGGTGAACCAGTCCTGTTCGGCGATGGCGAAACCGGCCGCCTCGCTCCAGCTATCGCCGGGCACCATGATCTTGAGTTCGGTGTCGAGCCCGCGCTCCGCCGCAAAGGCGCGAAAGAACCGATCGGCATCGACCGGCGTCTGAACCAGCGGATTGAGATGATAGACATCGTCGTGCAGCAGGCAATTATTGCTCGCGAACGGGATGACATAGCGCGCGCGCGTCTTTTCCACGAACAGGGAGAAAGCGCGCAGATAATGTTCGTTATCGTCGACAAGCGTATCGGGTTCGCCGATCACATGGGTACAGGCGCGCGCGTTGGCGGAGCTGTGGCTGCGGAAACAGAAGTCGATCTGCGGATAATCGTTCAGAATCTGCCGCAACGGCGTGCCGGCGAGCTTCGCATCATTGGCATTGAGCAGGACCGTATCGCCCGCCTCGATCACCACCGCGCTGTCGGTGAGGAAGGGCGAAAAATGATAGGAGCGGATCGCCAGCTTTTCACCCAGCTGGACGCGTTCGCCGTGCCGCATCTCGCGCACATTGGTCATGCCGATATCGGCAAGGTCGCGCCGCATCCGGTCATAGCGATCATAGGGGACCAGCACCAACGTGTCCGCCGGGAAGCGGCGTAGCGAGGGTGCCTGGAAATGATCCCAGTGGAGATGGGTCAGATAGATGAAATCAGGCCGGAGCGACTCCACCAGCGCCGCGGGCACAGGCGGATAATTCCACCAGGACCGCCAATAGCAACTGCCCACCAGCCAGGGGTCGCAGAGCAATTCCTGACCGCCCGCGACCACCCGCAACCCGGCGTGCGAGAGGGTCTGAAACCCGACGTCCGCCGCAACGTCACCGACGCGAAATTGCCGCACGGAAGATAAATCACTGTTCACAGCCACACGCCCCCTGTTGCCGCCAGAATCTCACTGGCAGGCAAGGCATTCGTCGTAATCGGTCGATTCGCCAAGGTTGAACTGCGGCGCGTCGATCGTGTTGTCGGCCTCCACCCCGCCGGCGAACCCGGCGCGCTGCACGGATTTCGAGCGGAGATAATAGAGCGACTTGATGCCGAGCTCCCATGCGCGGAAGTGGAGCATCAGCAGGTCCCATTTCTCGACATCGGCCGGGATGAACAGGTTCAGCGACTGGGCCTGGTCGATATAGGGCGCGCGATCGCCGGCGAGTTCGAGCAGCCAGCGCTGATCGATCTCGAAGCTGGTCTTGTAGCAGTCCTTTTCCTCCTGCGTGAGGAAGTCGAGATGCTGGACGGAACCGCCGCGCTCGAGGATCGAGTTCCAGATATTGTCGCTGTTCTTCGATTTTTCGATCAGCAGTTTTTCGAGATACGGGTTCTTGACCGAGAAGCTGCCCGACAGCGTCTTGTGCGTGTAGATGTTGGCCGGGATCGGTTCGATGCAGGCCGAGGTGCCGCCGCAGATGATGCTGATCGACGCGGTCGGCGCGATCGCCATCTTGCAGCTGAAACGCTCCATCACGCCCATATCGGCGGCGTCGGGGCACGGGCCACGCTCGACCGCGAGCTGCATCGAGGCTTCGTCCACCTGCGCCTTGATGTGCTTGAAGATCTTGCTGTTCCAGGTCTTGGCCATCGCGCCTTCGAACGGCAGGCCGCGCGCCTGAAGGAAGCTGTGGAAGCCCATCACGCCAAGGCCGACGCTGCGTTCGCGGGCAGCCGAATAGGCGGCCTTTTCCATGCCCGGCTCGGCGCGGTCGATATAGTCCTGAAGGACATTGTCGAGGAAGCGCATGACGTCCTCGATGAACCCCTTTTCGTTCTTCCACTCGTCCCAGGTTTCGAGGTTGAGCGAGGAGAGGCAGCAGACCGCGGTGCGCTCGTTGCCGAGGTGATCCTTGCCGGTCGGCAGGGTGATTTCCGAGCAGAGGTTCGAGGTCGAGACCTTGAGGCCCAGGTCGCGGTGATGCTTGGGCATGTTGTTGTTCACGTGATCGGCGAACACGATGTACGGCTCACCGGTCGCAAGGCGGGTTTCGACCAGCTTCTGGAACAAGGCGCGGGCGTTGACCGTGGCGCGGACGCTGCCGTCCTTGGGCGATTTGAGATCCCAGTCTTCGCCAGCGCGGACCGCTTCCATGAAGGCGTCGGGGATGAGGACGCCGTGGTGGAGGTTCAGCGCCTTGCGGTTGAAGTCGCCCGAGGGTTTGCGGATTTCGAGGAACTCCTCGATCTCCGGGTGGCTGATGTCGAGATAGCAGGCGGCCGAACCGCGACGCAGGCTGCCCTGGCTGATCGCGAGGGTCAGCGAATCCATCACGCGGACGAACGGGATGATGCCGCTGGTCTTGCCGTTCAGGCCGACCGGTTCGCCGATGCCGCGGACATTGCCCCAATAGGTGCCGATGCCGCCGCCGCGCGAGGCGAGCCAGACATTCTCGTTCCAGGTGTCGACGATGCCGTTGAGGCTGTCGGGCACCGAGTTGAGGAAGCAGCTGATCGGCAGACCGCGACCGGTGCCGCCGTTCGACAGCACGGGGGTGGCGGGCATGAACCACAGGCGCGAGATATAGTCGTAGATGCGCTGGGCGTGCGCGGCATCGTCGGCGTATGCGGACGCGACGCGGACAAACAGGTCCTGGAAATTCTCGCCGGGCAGCAGATAGCGGTCGCGCAACGTGTCCTTGCCGAATTCGGTCAGGAGTGCGTCGCGCGAATGATCGACCTCGACCGGGTAGATGCGCGGGGCGACCGACTTGGTGTCGATCTTCTTCTTTGCCTTGGCCGGCTTCTCAGCGGGAGCCGCCTTGGGCTCGACGAGCGTTTCTGCGGTATCTGTCACGGTTTCACTCACGCTCGTTTCCTGGCTTTCTCTGAAGTCCATCGGTCGTCCCCTGCACGTCCATTCGTCACGACTCGGGGACGGTACTGATCCTAGCACCTTAACATCCGGCGCGGTGAGAACAAAACATGTCCGTCCGGCCGTATCAAGCGACGGAGAGTCACCCCGCGATATAGGATCGCGAGCGATGCTCCACCAGTGCTTGGGTCTGTCCCCCTGTGTGACCACTAGAGATTGTGCCAATCCGGCAGCAGAGGCAATACCGTAAATGACAGTTAAGGGACTCGGTTCGTCGCTGATATGACTCGGTTCATGGCACGCCGACCACCGCCGAGAGGCCGCGACGCGCGGACCTTCCTTGCCTTTTCAGAATGCAAGAGAACGACGTGCGAACGCAGGTTTTTTTTCGCGGGGGAAGTCATCCACAGCTTTCTGACTCCGGGACGCCACCAGATACAGTGATCCCCGCCCGGCACGCCGGACGGGGATGCACAAGGAACCGGATTCGCGGTCAGAAGCGACCGGTCAGTTCGATCCCGTAGAAGCGCGGCTCGGCCGGGATGAAGGTCGGGATGCCGAACGCGCCGCCGGTATTGCCGGCGTCGAGCAGATAATCCTCGTTCGACAGGTTGCGACCGAACAGCGCCAGCTCATAGCGATCATCGGCGAACGACACGCCGGCGCGCGCGTTGAACAGGGTCACGCCCGGCTGGCTGATCAGCGGATTGTTCGGGATCTCAAAGAAGATCTGCGAACGATAGGTGACGGTCGGCGTCGCGAAGACGCGCACGCCGCCGATTTCGGTGTTGAGCGTGAAGCCGCCCGCCGCCTGTACCTCAGGCTGGAGACGGAAGCGTGCACCGGAGAAGGCGGGTGCGACCGAATTGCCCTTTTCGATCTTCGCATCGATGTACGAACCGTTGGCGAACACGGTCAGCCACGGCGTTGCGCGGACGCTGACTTCGGCTTCGACACCGAAGTTACTGGCCTTGCCCGCGCTCTGGGTGACGGTCGTGCCGTTCGACTGGACCACGCTGACCTGGAAGCCGTCATATTTCTGGTAATAGACGCCGAGCGAGCCCGACACCGGACCGACGCGACCCTTGAGACCGGCTTCGTAGTTCCAGACCTTTTCCTCATCGACGATGCTGAGGTTCTCGGCCGGGCCGGCGGGGGTGGCGCGCGCCGACAGCTGGACCACCGGCGAGCGGCGTCCCTTTGACACGGTGGCGAAGACGTTGATGTCGTCGGTCGCGCGGAACAGGATGTTGAAGCGCGGCAGCACGGCGGTGAAGCTGTCCTCGGCATAAAGCGTGCGACCTGCGGTATCGACCTGGCCCGGGATCAGCGACGCGCCGCCGCTGAGCACCGAACGCGGCACGCGCGCGAAATAGCCCGAGCGGCGAGTTTCGGTCAGCCAGCGCACGCCGGCGGTCAGCTCAAGCGCCTCGAACGGGATCCAGGTGCCGTCAGCGAACAGCGAATAGCTGCTGTTGCGGCCCTGATTTTCGAACACCGAGCTGTAGGGAATGCTGGTGGCCAGCCCGCCGGTGGCGATCGACGTCGCCTGTGCCGCCGTGACGACGCCCGCCGCGTTGACGCAGCCGAGGCCGGGGATGATGTTCGCCGCGCACTGCAGGAAAATGCCTTCTTCCGACGAGAAGGGGACGTTCTGGAAATTGTCTTCGGCGAAAACGTTGAAGCCGAACGAACCGCGGAAACGGTCGCTGGTATAGGCGAAGCGGCTTTCCTGGCTCGCCTGCCAACCCTTGGCGTATTCGGCGAACTCGAGATACCAGGCGGCCGAACCGTCGGCATCGAACACCTCGAGGCTGTCGAATTCGCGATAGCCATTGACCAGCGTCAGCGACCAGCGATCGGTGATGTCCCAGGCAAGCGTGAGGTTGGCGTCATAGACTTCGCGGTTGAGGCCAAGCTTGTCCATGCCCAGCGCCGTCGCCGAGACAGGCGAGCCGCCGAGATGCGCGACGCCGAACGGGTTGCCGGGGCCCGCCGTGGTCGGGAGTGCGCGCGAGATGAACGGGGTGCCGCTGTTACGCTGCTGGTCATAGGTGAGGATCAGGTCGGCGCGGAACGCGTCGCTCGGGCTCCAGCGCAGCGAGCCGCGCACGCCGAGCTGATCCTGGGCATAGAGATCGTCCTGATTGGCGGCGAGGTTTTCGACATAGCCGTCGCGCTTCTTCACTTCGAACGCGATGCGGCCGCCAAACACGTCGTTGCCGGCATTGACGAACCCGGCGACGCGCCACGCGTCGAAATTGCCGTAGCTGGCGGACAGCTCACCCGAAAAGCCGGGCTCTGGACGCGCCGAGATGATGCTGATCGCGCCAATCGTCGAGGCGGTGCCGAACAGGGTCGCCTGCGGCCCCTTGATCACCTCGATCCGCTCGAGATCGTAGATCGCCTGATACGAGCCGCGCGAGCGCGAGATGTCGACGCCGTTATAATAAAGCGAGACGCGCGGCCCCTGCTGCGCCGAGCCTGAGTCCGAGGTGATGCCGCGGATCACGATGCCGGGGTTGTTCGCGCTCTGCTCCTGCACGTTGAGGCCGGGGACATAGTTGGACAGCTCGTCCAGATCCTGCACGCCCAGCTCGCGCATCCGCGCGCCGCTGTTCGCGCTGATCGTGATCGGCACGTCGACCGCGCGCTGCTCGCTCTTCTGCGCGGTGACGATGATGTCGCCATCATAGGTCTCGGCCGCCGGAGCTGCCGGCGTTTCCTGCGCGAGCGCGGTGCCGGACACAGTGGTGAGCAGCGCCGCGAATGCGACGCCGGAAAGGCGCAATGCCATGATCGGATTCCCCTGAGTGATGTTGGTCTTTGGTGACCGCCCCCTGCGCCCGATCTGTTGCAGTGCAACGTGATTTCGATGACGAAGCGGGGAGAATTTGGTTACGGTTTGGGGACGGCGGAGCGCGGGTCGTTACGCGGGCACCCCACTAACGCTAGGACGATTGGATGTCGGCCTGTGCAATGTCGTATTGATCGGCTCGCGAACGGCTCGAATCAGGATGCTGGCAGAACTTCCACACGATTGTGCCAAAGCCCATGTCCGCGGAGCAGTATGACCCCAGAGGTATCAGGCGCGGTGAACGTCCTGCTGGCACCGATCAGTCCGTATTTACCCCGGACGGTATTTTCCGCACCATCGACGATCCAGCCCCCCAGTTGTGGCAAGCCACTTTTTATCATGACGCTCGATTCCCGGCGTGCGCGAAGCTCCGCCACATGCTCCGCCGACATCTCGGCGCGCCGAAGCGTGAGCCGCGCACAGCCATGAAATGCTTCGTCGATATGCTGCCTCAGCCGAGCGCCCTGATTGGCCGTCAGTATTGCGAAACGCGCCTGCTTCGACGGCGGCCCTCCTTGAAACTCGATCGACGCCTCAGACGCACTCGAGTAGCGCAAATTCGATTGCTCCCAGCCGGTCGCCGCGTCCGTCCCGCCAATCTGCAACTGACACGCGACAAATATGCGCGAGTTCGGCGGGTCGATTGAATACTCATACGTCAGTACTGCCTGACCGACACGCAAATCAGAGCTCGTGGATCGATCCGTCGCCAGCTTAGCATCGGACGCCCGCAACCATGACGTTCGCGCAAAAGCCGCACGCGTGGACGCCATCGCCAGCGCGTCGATATCAAATCCCGCAAGCGGGCCATCGAACGGAAGCCCCTGCTTTCGGAGGCTTTCGCGCTCACGCCGCTCAAGCGCACCCGCAATCAATCCCCCAATAGGCCCATAGATGTTCGCCACCGGGTTGGAGTTCAGTGACGACATATACTGAACCCGCATCCCACGTTGCGGAATCACAACGAGCAGGTCCAACGGCTCGGCGGTCTCGCGCACTTCGGCGGGCAGGTTGTCGTAGAACTTTGCAGCAGCGGCATTGGGCAGCATGAGCGCCGCAAAGGCCAGCACAGTTACAAGCGCACCAGATACGCCACCCAACATGCTGCAGCCCCCAACTCAATCGGCTCCCCCGAGCCGCGCACATGCCTTTGAGCCATGCCATATCGTTGATGTCAAACCGACTGTGCTCGGTCAGCAATCCGAAAGCATCGCGATGCAATCCTTCCGACTGAAGGGGAATGCCATGCGCCTGTTGCTGATCGCCGTCACGATGCTCGCCACCCCCGCCACCGCGCAGATTCGCGATCCTGCCGCGAGCAATGTCGGCTGGCCCGCGCCGCGAGCGGCGCTGCCGGGGGTGGCGCGCGACCTGAAGCAGGTGGACCGGTCGATCCGCGATGCGCGCGATGCCGACAAGCTGTCGCGCAAGGAGGCGCGGGAGTTGCGCCGCGAGAGCCGACGCATCGCTGCACTGGAGGAACGCTATGCCCGCGACGGGCTGAGCGAAACGGAGCGTGCAGGGTTGCTGGCGCGGATCGAGGCGTTGCGAAGCATTGCGAGCGCGCGGCGCAAGCCGTGATCAGCACCACCCCATACGGCGGCCGCGATAGGGGCGGGCCAGGCCCTCGGCGATCAGCGTGTCGCCGACGCCGCGACCATCCACTTCGACGCGGCGCAGCTTGCGGCCATAGCGGTCGGTGTCGCGGTCGATCGGGTGGAGCGTGATCGCGCCGCTGTTGAGCAGCGCCTGAAGCCGCTGCGTCGCCGCCGCGCCGAGCCGTGCTTCCTGCGGGCAGCGCGCGGGGTGGGTTTCGGGCGTGTCGATATCGGCGATGCGGATCTTGTCCCCCGCCATGCGGAAGGTATCGCCATCGACCACGCAGTTGGTGCCGCCGCCGCTATGGCAAAAGCCGAAGCTGGTGCGGGTCGCGGCGGCGGGCGCGGGTTCCGCTACTGGCAGCATCGTCCAGGCAAGCCCGCCGACGATCCCTGCGAGCAGCATCCCCGCCAGTTCGTTGCGCCCGAAACCGGTGCGCCGATGTCGACGACGGTGCAGGTCCAGCGGGTGTTTCATCGTCTCGCGTCCATCGGGCGCGAGGGTAGGCGGCGCGGCTCACCAATTCCTTAAGCGACGCGTCCGCTACGGCGGAGAGTCCCGCCGAAATGGAGGGAGGCTACGCGCCCTCGGCCGCGGCTTCCGCTTCGCTCTTGCGCAGCCGTTCGATGCGCTCGGGCCGCTGCGGGATCGGGGTGGCGGGGTCGAGATGGATGAAGGTCGCGCCGGTGGGGGCGAGCGCGGCGGCGACGCGGTCCTTCCATGCGGCGGGGATCGCGACATAGATGCGGGCGCCTGCTGCCGCTCCGGGCTTGATCGCGCGCGCGGCCTTTTCCAGTTCGAGCAGGAAATGTTCAGGCGGCGCGAGCGTGGCGAGCGATAGCCCCGAGGCGAGAACCGCCTGACCTTTAAGCTCGTCGCGGAGCCATTTCGCGGACTGCTTATAGCCCGTTGTGCGCGCATCCTGCAGGACGGCGGTCGCAGGGTATCCCTCCTCCCAATTTGGATCGATGCGGAAAAATGCCTCGCGCAGATAGTCGTGCCATTCGCCCTCGGTCGCCACAGTTGGACCCATCAGCGGAGCGAGGAATGCGGCACGACGCGCTGCTTCAGCCGCATCCCGCGCGTTCGCCACCTCCCCTGCCTTGCGCAGCGCGGAATCCCATGCCGCCCCGGATGGCGGGATCGCCGCACCGGAGACGAGGTCCAGCTCGATTTCAACATAGGCCTGCTCGCGCGCGAAGGGGCGTTCATCGTCGTCCGGAACAACGATGGCCAGGATCAGCCGGGCGCCGTCGGGCGACAGGCGATGTTCGCCACCCCAATGCAGCGAACTGACCGAGCGCGGCAGCGCACGGATATAAGCCTGCGGGAGCAAATCCTTGAGCCCAAGCGAACGGATGCGCTGACCGTCCGGGCCATAGATCACCACCACATTGGGGCCAAAGCCCACCGAATGCCAATTGTCGAAGGTCACAATGTGGCGGCCATCATTTGCGACCAGCGCGCGGACGGGGGCGACCTCGTTCACCAGTGCCGCCGCCCAGACTTGCGACCATTTGCCGCCCGCTTCGCGGCGTTCGAGCGCCGCGCGGGCAGTGGTCGCGGTCTCGCCCTGCGCCTGTCCGGCGGGCTCCTTGCCCGCGACCTTGTCCTCGAAATAGCTGAGCTGGTCCTCCAACATGCGCGGCGTCACCGTCAGGCGATAGCTGCCATTGGCTGACTCATAGTGTCTGACGCTTGGGGGAAGCCAGCTGTCGGCGCGGGCCGCAGATGCGCCGAGGATCGTGAACATGGCGAACAGCGCGACTAGCCACCGGGTCATCGGTCATTCTCCTTCAGGCGTTCGCCAGCCCGAGCTGCCACAGGATGAAGGCGTTTTCGTCCGCCGCCTCGCGGAGGCTTTCCCAACGGCCTGACTTGCCGCCATGCCCTGCGCCCATGTTGGTCTTGAGCACGAGGACGTTGCTGTCGGTCTTGGTCGCGCGCAGCTTGGCCGCCCATTTGGCGGGTTCCCAATAGGTGACGCGGGGGTCGTTGAGGCCGCCGGAGATGAACAAGGGCGGGTAACCCTGTGGCTTGACGTTGTCATAGGGCGAGTAGCTGCGGATCAGGTCGAACGCCGCCTTGTCGGTGATCGGGTTGCCCCATTCGGGCCATTCGCCCGGCGTCAGCGGGAGACTGTCGTCGAGCATCGTGTTGAGCACGTCGACGAACGGGACATCGGCGACGACCACGGCCCAGAGGTCAGGGTCGGAGTTGACGACGGCACCCATCAGCTCGCCGCCGGCGCTGCGCCCGGCGATCGCGATGCCGCCCTTGTGGGTGTAGCCGCGATCGATCAGCCCTTTCGCCACATCGACGAAGTCGTTGAAGGTGTTGGTGCGCTTCTCGAGCTTGCCGTCCAGATACCATTGCTGGCCGAGATCGTCGCCGCCGCGGATATGCGCGATGGCGAAGGCGACGCCGCGGTCGAGGAACGACATGCGCGCGGTCGAGAAGCCCGGCGGGATGGCATAGCCGTACGCGCCATAGGCGTAGAGATAGACTTTCCCGGTGCCGTCGCGCGGGAAGTCTTTGGGATAGACGATCGAGCAGGGAATGTCGGTGCCGTCGCGCGCGCCGATGTGCAGCCGTTCGGTCGCGTATTTCGATGCGTCATAGCCCGAGGGGATGATCTGCACCTTGAGCGTTTCCAGCGTGCCGGTCGCGACGTCGTAATCATAGACGGTGCCGGGCGTGACCATCGATTCATAGCCGATGCGCAGCTTCGCCATTGCAAATTCGGGGTTGTCGCCGAGGCTGGCGACATAGCTTGCCTCGGGGAAGGCGATGCGCTTGCCGGGCCCGCCGGAATAGTGGTGGATCTCAATCTGATCGAGGCCGGCTTCGCGCCCCTCGACCACGAAATAGTCGGCGAAGGTGGTGACGCCGGTCATGTAGAAGGTTTCGGACGGCGCGATCCGCTCGTGCCATTCGCCAGGCGCGTCGAGGCTGGCGGTGACGAGCCGCCAGTTGGTGTGGGTGTCGTTGGTGTGGATGAAGAGCGTGCCGTCATGCTCCTCGACATCATATTCGCGGCCGGTCTGGCGCGGGGCAATGAGGATCGGTGGGCCAAGCGGATTATCGGCCGGGAGCAGGCGGATTTCGCTGGTGACGTGGTCGCCGGTCGAGATCACCAGCCACTTGCGCGACTGCGTCTCGCCCACGCCGACGCGGTAGCCCTCGTCATCCTCGTGATAGAGTTCGATGTCCGCCTCGACCGGATCGCCGAGCTTGTGCCAGCGGGCATTGTCGGTGCGCCACTGGTCGTTGGCGACGCCGTAGAGAAAGCCCTTTGAGTCCGAGGTCCAGACGAGGTCGGACAGGACGCCGGGGATCATGTCGGGGAGCAGTTCGCCGGTGGTGAGATCCTTGACCCGCACCTCGAACCGTTCCGAGCCATTGTCGTCAAAGGCGTAGGCGAGATAGCGGTCGTCGGGGCTGACCGAGAAGCCGCCGAGGACGAAATATTCCTTGCCGTCGGCCAGTTTCGGCTCGTCGAGGATCAGCTCGGCGTCACCGCCCGCGACGGGCTTGCGCCACCAGCGGCGATATTCGCCGCCGGTCTCGTGATCGGTCCAGTAGAGATAGGCGCCGTCCTTTTGCGGGACCGTGGCGTCGTCCTCCTTGATCCGCCCGCGCATCTCCTGAAACAACGTTTCGGCGAGCGGCTTCAGCGGCTCCATCACCGATTCGAAATAGGTGTTTTCGGCCTCGAGATAGGCGAGGACGTCCTTGTCTTTGACCTCGGGATAGCCCGGGTCGCGCAGCCAGTTCCACGGATCATCGATCGTCACGCCATGGCGTTCGGTGGTGAAGGGGCGGGTAGCGGCGACGGGGGGCTGGGTATGGCTCATCGCGCCCGTCTAGCGCAGCGGGGGATTGGCGCAAACGGTTGCCGTGAACGGAAGCGGCGCTAGGGTTGCAGCAAGTTCGAGTGCCGAACCGCCTTTATCCTCCCCCCGCAAGGGGGAGGTGTCAGCGCAAGCTGACGGAGGGGGGGGGAAGCACGACGGTGGAGAGGGCACAGCCGTCCTCCCCCTCCGTCGCCACCTCCCCCCGGCGGGGGAGGATAGAAGAAGTGGACTGCGCGATGGGAGTGGATCGGATGGGCAAGGCGATGCTGTTGGCGGCTGCGGGCGGTGCGCTGGCATGGGGCGGTGCGGCGGAGGCTCAGCGCTACGAAGCGACGATCACCCGGACCCAGCATGGCGTGCCGCATATCGTCGCAAAGGACTGGCGCGGGGCGGGCTATGGCGTGGGCTATGCCTATGCGCAGGATAATCTGTGCATGATCGCGGAGGAGTTCGCGACGGTGGCGGGCGAGCGCTCGCTGCATTTCGGGGCGAAGGGCAGCGCGACGCTCGGCTTCCAGAGCGTCGACAATCTGTCGTCGGACCTGTTCTTTCGCTCAGCGATCGACCTGCCCGCCCTGCGGCGCGGGGCGAGCGCGCAGGGGGCGGCGGCGCTGGCGCTGACTGCGGGCTGGGTCGCGGGCTATAATCGCTATTTGAAGGATCTGGGGCCGGACAAGGTGCCCGCCGAGTGTCGCGGCAAGGCGTGGGTGCGGTCGATCACGGCGGACGACATGCTGCGGCTGAACGAGAAGCAGATGCTGCTCGCCAGCTCGCTCAACTTTGCCCCGGCCATCGCCAATGCGGTGCCGCCGGGGGGCGAGCCGGCGGCGAAGGTGAGCATGGTGCTCCCCGATCCGGCGAAGTTCGAGGTGGCCAGCAATGGGTGGGCGTTCGGCGGCGATGTCACCGCCAATGGCAAGGGGATGGTGATCGGCAACCCGCATTTCCCCTGGGCCGGCCCGAGCCGCTTCTGGCAGATGCATGTCACGATCCCGGGCAAGATGGACACGGCGGGGGTCGGGATTGCGGGGTCGCCCTTCCCTACGTTGGGCTTCAACAGGGACATCGCCTGGACGCATACGGTGACGGCGGCGCGGCACTTTACGCTGTACCAGCTGACGCTCGATCCCAATGACCCGACCGCCTATCTGGTCGACGGCAAATCGGAAAAGATGGTCGCCAAGCAGATCAGCGTGCCGATGCCCGATGGCGCGGCACCGGTGACGCGGACGCTGTATTCGACCCGTTTCGGCCCGGTGATCGTGATCCCACAGGCGATGGCGACGTGGAGCAAGACGACCGCCTTCACGATGCGCGACGCCAATGCGGGGAACCAGCGCGGAATCGGTACCTGGGTGCGGATCGCGACGGCGAAGAGCGTCGGCGAGGTGCGCGCTGCGGTGAGCGAGACGCTGGGTATTCCCTGGGTCAACACCATCGTCGCCGACCGGCACGGCGACGCGCTGCACGCCGATGTGACCGCCGTGCCGAACGTGTCGGCCGAGAAGGCCAAGGCGTGCGCGACGCCGCTGTCCCCGGTAGTGGCCCGCACCGCAATCCTGCTCGACGGGTCCACGGCCGCCTGTGCGTGGGATGTGGTTGCAGGCGTTGCGGTGCCGGGACTGATGCCCGCCGGCGATCAGGCGGTGCAGCAACGGCGCGATTATGTGGCCAACATGAATGACAGCTATTGGCTGAGCAATGCCGACCATCCGCACCGCGTGCTCTCGCCAATGCTGGGCGAGGCGGAGAAGCAGGTTTCCCTGCGCACCCGTTCGGGCTTTATCGAGACCCGCGCGCTGATCGCGGGCGGCAAGGTCGATCACGAACGCGCCAAGGCGATGACCTTTGCCAACAAGAGCCATGCCGGCGAACTGGCGTTGAAGCCGCTGCTCGCTTTGTGTGCGGGCAAGGCCGAGGTGGCAGAGGCGTGCGCGGCGCTGGGCAAATGGGACGGGCGGTTCGAGCTCGACAGCAGGGGGGCGTGGTTGTTCGACCGGTTCTGGGCAAAGGTCGCGCGTCTGCCCGGCATCTGGGCGGTGCCGTTCGACGCGAAGGATCCGATCTACACGCCGCGCGATCTGGTCACCAGCGGTGAGGTGGGCGACAAGCTGATCGCGGCGCTAAAGGCCGCGGCGGCGGAAGTGACCAAGGCGGGGATCGCGCTCGATGCGCGCTGGGGCGATGTCGCCTTTGCCCGGCGGATCACCGACCGCATCCCGATCCATGGCGGCGACGGCGCGCTGGGCGTGCTCAACGTGCAGATGATGGTGCCGGCCCCGGGCGGAGTCACGCCGCGTCACGGGTCGAGCTATGTTCAGGTGGTCGGGTTCGACGACGCGGGACCGGTTGCCGACACGATCCTGTCCTACTCGCAGTCGCCCGACCCGCAATCGCCCTGGTATGGCGATCAGACGCGGATGTATTCTGCCAAGCAGTGGGTGCGGTTTCCGTTCTCCCCGGCGCAGATCGCGGCGGCGAAGGTTGGAGAGGCGGTGCGAATCGCGGAGTGACCGCGGCGCGTCACTCCGGCGTCACCACGCCGCCTATGCCGAGCCGCTTGCCGCGGGTGATGATCACCTTGTCGCCGAGCTTGGCCTGCGCGAACACCAGCTTGGCGAATGCGGTGGGCACGCCGATGCAGCCATGCGTGGCGCGCCCCTCCTCGACCTCTGACCCGTGGATCGCGACGCCGTCCCAGGTTAGGCGCATCATATACGGCATCGGTGCGCCGTAGAGGTTCGAGATGTGGTGGACCTTTTTCTGCTTGATCGTGTGCACGCCGAGCGGGGTCGGCTTTTCGTCCATGCCGTAGAGGATCGCGGTCGCGCCGATCTCGTACCCGTCGCGGAATACCGACATGGTCTGTGCCTCGAGATCGACGGTGATCACCAGCGCGCCGTCGGCGGGGACGCCGTCTGTGTTCCAGTAATAGGTGCCGAAGCTGATCGGGCCGGGGATGTCGAGGATGCGCTTGACCGTCATCGCCTCCAGCGCGGGCGCGGCGGGCGGGAGGGCGGCGGCGGGCAGTGCCGGGGCCGGAGCGATGGCCGGTGCGACAAGCGGCTTCGGTGCCGGAGCAGCCTTGACCGGAGCGGCGCTGCGGGCCGGTTCGGGCGCGGGGATCAGCGCAGCCGCCGCCATCGCACCGACGCCGAGCGCCGCCACGATTGCCGTCCGCACCATCCATCCGCCTGCGCGCATCAATCTCCTCCAGTTCATCAACGCCAGATCGTGCATTGGCGTGCGCCTGACCACCCCCCGATTTGGCCGCGTGTCGGGATGGGACAGGGAGGCGTGGCGTTAACCTGACCCTCTCACCCCCTTTTCAACCCGCCCCGCTTGCGCCACCAGAGCGGCTTAACGGCGCGGCGTTGGATCCCCATATGGAGGGCAACGCCGCGCCCAAGCAGTTCGAGGACCGTTGCCATGTCGACCTATGCCGCCCGCCTTCAGGCCCTGCGCGACCAGCTCAACCGCGATCAACTCGATGGGTTCGTCGTGCCGCTGACCGACGAGCATATGAGCGAATATGTCGGCGGCTATGCGCAGCGGCTGGCGTGGCTGACCGGGTTTCAGGGGAGCGCGGGGAGCGCTGTGGTGCTTCCCGCAGCCGCCGCAATCTTCACCGACGGGCGCTATACGATTCAGGTGCGCCAGCAGGTCGACGGGGCGCATTGGGAGTATGTGCCTGTCCCGCAGGTCAGCATCGCCGACTGGCTGCGCGACCATGCGCCGCAGGGCGGGCGGATCGGCTATGATCCCTGGCTGCACACGCGCGGCTGGGTCGAAGAGGCGCGCAAGGCGCTGGCCGAGAAGGGTGCCGAGCTGGTGGCGGTGAGCCGAAATCCGATCGACGCGGTATGGGACGACCAGCCGGCGCCGTCCGACGCGAAGCTTACGGTGCAGGGCGAGGACGCGGCGGGGCGGACCAGCGCGAGCAAGCGCGCCGAGATCGCCGACTGGCTGGCCGAACGCAAGGCGGATGCCGTGGTGCTGTCCGCGCTCGATTCGATCGCCTGGGTGTTCAACGTGCGCGGGGCGGATGTCAGCCGCACGCCGGTTGCACTCGCCTATGCCATCGTCAACGCCGACGGCACGGCCGATCTGTTTGTGGCACGGGACAAGGTGGGTGACGATGTCGCCCAGCATCTGGGCAATGCGGTGCGCTTGCATGACCGCGCGGCCTTTGCGCCGGCGCTGGAGCGGTTTGCGGGCAAGCGGGTTGCTGCCGATCCGGCGGGTTCGGTCGCGGCGATCTTCGATGCTCTGGATAGCGGCGGCGCGACGATCCTGGCGACGCGCGATCCGGTGGTGCTGGCCAAAGCGATCAAGAACGACGCCGAGATTTCTGGGCACAAGGCGGCGCAGGCGCGCGACGGCGCGGCGCTGGCCCGCTTCCTCAAATGGGCCGAGGCGGAGATGCCCAAGGGCGGGGTGACCGAGATGTCGGCGGCTGACCGGTTGCAGGCGTTCCGCGAAGAGACGGGGGTGCTCAAGGACCTGTCCTTCGACACCATTTCCGCGACCGGCCCGAACGGTGCGATCCCGCACTACAAGGTGACCGACGAGTCGAGCCTGCCAATTGAGCACGGGCAGCTCTACCTGGTCGACTCGGGCGGGCAATATGCGGATGGCACCACCGATGTGACCCGCGTGATCCCGGTGGGCGAGCCGACGCAGGAGATGCGCGACCGCTTCACCCGCGTGCTCAAGGGACATATCGCAATCGCCACCGCGGTGTTCCCGGCGGGGACGACCGGTGGGCAGATCGATGCGTTCGCGCGCCGCCCGCTCTGGGAAGTCGGTTGCGACTATGGCCATGGCACGGGCCATGGCGTTGGCGCGTATCTGTCGGTGCATGAAGGGCCGCAGCGCATTGCCGCGCCCAACTATCCCGGTGGCGGCCCGGCCGAGCCGTTGCGCGCGGGCATGTTCCTGTCGAACGAGCCGGGTTACTATAAGGCGGGCGAATTCGGCATCCGCATCGAGAATCTGGTGCTGGTGATCGAGAAAGACATTCCCGGCGCCGAATCGGTGATGCTGGGGTTCGAGACGCTGACCTTTTGCCCGATCGAGCGCAGCCTGATCGAACCGGGCCTGCTGACCGAGGACGAGCGTCGCTGGCTCGACGCCTATCATGCGCGCGTGCTGGAGATCCTCGGCCCGCAGCTGTCGCCCGAGGAGCGGGCGTGGCTCGACGCCAAGTGCCGGCCTATCGCTGCGCGTTAGGATCGGGGGTTGGCGGGGCGGGCTGCTCCGCCGCCGCCCGCGCCTGCGCCTTGCGCTTGCGCAGATTTTCGCGAAGCGCGGCGGCGAGGCGGGCCTTTTTGTCGGCGTCGGTCATCGCGCGGCGATAAACCGGGGCGGTGCGCCTTGACAATGGGCCGCTCCCGCGCGAAAGGGCCGCCTCCCAGCGCGGAACGGACCTTCCGCCCGCGCCGAGTGCTGCCGTAGCTCAGTGGTAGAGCGCATCCTTGGTAAGGCTGAGGTCGTGAGTTCAATCCTCACCGGCAGCACCATTTTCCCCAATTCCGTCTGAAGGTAACGGGGCCGCGTCTGCGGTCCGCGTGGAACCGCTTTGCCCTCCAGTCATTGATGCGCCGCATCAACAGGAGGAAAATTCAATGAAATCCATCTTCAAGGCGGCGCTGGCCGGTACCGCGCTGGTTGCTCTGGCCGCATGCGGCGGCGCCGACGACCGCGCGGCGGACAATGTCGAGGCCAATGCCGAGGCGATGGCCGACAATCTCGAGGAACAGGCCGACATGGCTCCCAACGAGACGATGGAAGAGGCGCTCGAGCAGCAGGCCGACAATGTCGAGGAGGCTGGCGAGGCCAAGGCCGATGCGATCGACGACGCCGACGATGCGCGGATGGAAAACCGCGCGAACTGATCGAGCGGGGCGATCACTGAAGGCGTTTCTTCGCGTTTCAGATCGATTTCCCCGAACACCATATGGGCGGCATATCTTCACAGGGTGCCGCCCATGTCGCGTGATCTGACCAAGACCTTCACCTATCTGTCGATCCACCTGACGGTAGGATTCAGCGTCGCTTATGCGTTTACCGGATCGGTCACGCTGGCGGGCGGGATCGCGCTGATCGAGCCGTGCATCAATGCGGTCGCGTTTTTCTTTCACGAGCGGGCGTGGCAGCGATTCGATGCGCGGCGGCGGGCTGTCGGCACGCGGATTGCGACGGCCTGAGCTTGCATCCAACGCGCATGGCGCGCACGATGACACCGGTAACCTTCCCAGGAGAACGCGATGCGCTTCCTTGCCCTGCCCCTGATCGCGCTGGCCGCCTGTTCGCCCGGCGGCGGCAATGACGCGGCCCCGGCCAATGGCGTGCTGGCCGAGGGTCCGGAGACGGCGGTCACCAACGTCGCGGCGACCGATCTGCCCGCCGGCGTCGCCGAGCTGGCCGAGGCGACGGTGCCAGGGATGCGGATTGCCGAAGCCGAGCGCAAGGACCGCGACGGGCGGACCTATTATGATGTCGAGGGTAGCCGACCGGACGGCAGCGAGGTCGAGATCGACATGCTGGTCCAGCCCGACGGATCGTTGAAAGCCGTCGAGGTGCAGCGCGATATTGCCTGGGCGCAAGCCCCTGCCCCCGTCCGCGCCGCTGCGGCCGCGACCGCCGACGCCTTCAACCCCGAGCGGGTGATCGAGAGCCGGCAGGTCGAGGACGGCCGGATCCTGTACGAACTGTTCGCGCCGGGCAGACCCAAGGAACCGGCGATGGAGATCGCCTGGAAGGACGGCAAGGCGACGGTGCTGACGCAGCGCGCGGTGCATTGACCGGGGCGGCGAATTCGCAAGCCAGCGCGCCGCAAAGCGCCTAGGCTTTCCGGCGGGCGCTATGCCCGCGAAGGAACAGGTCATGGCCAAGAGCCAGAAGAAGTCGAACCGCGAAATCCGGAAGCCCAAGGCGGAAAAGCCCCCCAAGGGCAATGCGTCGAACCCGACGACCAAGGACAAGCCGGTCGCGATGGTGACGATCAAGGGGTGACATCGCCGCCGCCTATCGCACCCGCGCGGCGACCAGACCGCCGGCGGGAAGCGGGCGGCACAGCTTTGCGCTGGGCGTTGCGGGGTCGAGCCAGCGCGCCCAGTCGTCGGGTCGCAGCACCACCGGCTGGCGGTCATGGACCGGGGCGACATCCGGGCCCGGCGGACAGGTAAGCATCGCCCACGCTTCCCCCACCGCCGGGTCGCTGCGCCAGATTCCGGCGATGGCGAACCCCTCCGCCCCGGCCAGTGTGAAGGTCCATTTGGCCTTGAGCGGCTTGCCGGGTCGCGCCGGCGCGGGGGTGCCGAACAGGTCGGGCGCCCCGTCCTCCACCGGCGCATCGCCATATTCGTAAAAGCCGTCGACTGGGATCAGGCAGCGGCTGGCATGGGCGATCGCGCGGCCATCGGAGCGGAAATTATACACCGGTTTGCCATTGGCTGCAGGCCAGCTCCAGCGGCGGGTCACCATCTCTGCCACGCCGGGGACATCGGCCGCGGGGCGGATGATTTCCACCCGGTCGGTGATGCGAAAGCCGTCGAGCGGAGCGAAATTGGGCCGCCCCTCCGGAAAGCGCAGCGTCACATGCTGGGTCGGCCAGCTCGCGATCAGCTTGGCGAGTTCGCGCTTGCGATAGGCTTCGTTGCACATCGATGGAGGCTAGCGCGAGGCTGGGCGCGACGCTTCCCCAGCCCCGGCATAGGCGCCCATGATCGCCTTCAGCAGACCGGGGAAACGCCCGTCGATCTCCTGGCAGCGGGCATAGTTGCGCATTTCGACGCCGTGCCGTTCGGAGCGGATCAGTCCGGCTTCGCGCAATATGCGGAAATGCTGGGACAGCGAGGATTTGGGGATCACCCGCTCGCCCGTGTCGGCGAGCGTCGCGCAACCCTGCACACAGCCCAGCCCCGCGATTTCGGCATAGATGCGCGCGCGCTCCGGATCGGCGAGCGCGTGCAGGATCGCTTGGGGGCTCACGCTGTCGACGGGGGGGTGGACGAAAGGGCGCATGATAAAATTCAGATAGGCCCCCTTGCCGCAAGGTTCAACAGTTCCATATTCCCGAACTATCGTACTAACGCTGCCAAGCTGGCAGCGGGCGAAAGACAAGGAATTGCAGTCATGAGTCGTTTGCAGGGCAAGGTCGCGGTCGTCACCGGCGCGTCCAAGGGGATCGGCGCGGCGATCGCACGGGCGCTGGCCGCCGAGGGTGCGGCGGTCGTGGTCAACTATGCCAGCAGCCGCGAAGGCGCGGACGCCACCGTCGCGGCGATCGAGCGCGCCGGCGGCAAGGCGCTGGCGGTGCAGGGCGATGTCGCCGACGCAGCACAGGCCACCGCACTGATCGATGCGGCGACGCGCGAATTCGGTCGCGTCGACATCGTGGTCAACAATAGCGGCGTCTATGCCTTCAGCCCGATCGAGGACTTCGACCCGGTCGAATATCACCGCATGTTCGGGATCAACGTGCTGGGCCTGCTCAACGTGACCAAGGCGGCGGTGCCGCATCTGGGCGCGGGGGCGAGCATCATCAACATCTCGTCCAACATCACCCGCATGAAGATGCCGGGCGCGTCGCTCTATACCGCGAGCAAGGCGGCAGTGGACGCGATCACCCGCGTGCTGTCGAGCGAGCTCGGCCCGCGCCAGATCCGGGTCAACGCGATCTCGCCCGGCATGACGATGACCGAGGGCACCGACGCGGCGGGCATCGTCGAGGGATCGGACTTCGCCAACCAGATCGTCGCACAGACGCCGCTGGGCCGGGTCGGTCATGTCGACGACATCGCGGTGGCGGCGGTGTTCCTGGCGTCGGATGACGCGCGCTGGATCACCGGCGAGGTGATCGGGGTAAGCGGCGGGGCGTGACCCGCAGCGCCGTCGCGCGCGCCGCAGATCGCGGCGGCGCGGCGGCGTGTCGCTTCCGGGAACGGGGAGTTGCGCCTGACACCTTCCGGCGAAGCTGACGAAACCATGCGGGTTGCGGGGCGAGGCGACGGGATGACACCCACGAAGCGCCTGCGACGCGACAGGTACGCGACACATGCGCGACAGCCGCGCGACGGGTGCGCGCCGCGTGCCTGACAGCTTCACGACGCGATTTGAGCGCGAGACGACGGGCGCGCGATTGCTTGTCGACACGGCGCGACGACGGGGCGTCAGCGCGGCGACGGCGGCGCGGCGGGCGTGGGCTTTGGGGCGCGGGGGGCGGCGGGGTCGCGCGGGGCGAGCGGATCGGGGCCGAAGGGGTCGGCGAGCCGCGCCGCATGCAATTCGAGCGCACGGCTCCACGCATAGTCCAACGGCGTGCCGGTTAGCCGATTGCGCAGCGCATGGGCGCTGGACCGCGACATGCCCGCGGCACGCGCAGACCGCGCGATACTGCCAGTTTCGACAAGCGCGGCGAGGAAGACGCGCTGTTTGGCCGGCGTCCAATGCGCGCGGACGGGTGGGGTTTGCTGGGTCATCCGACAGGATGAAGCCGACTGCGGGCGTGTAGGACAGGGGGGCGCGGGGCGTGTTGGATGGATTTTGGGTGCGGTGTGGCGCGGGGGCATCCGTCAAACTTGAGGCATCTCGACCTCGACCCGCCAGCGGGGCGAGGGCGCGGCATCAGTTCCGAGAGCGAATGGGCGTCGACCGAGGAGGCGCTTTATTTACTGCGCTCCCCCGACATCCCGAGCGGTCGGGGGAGTACCCCCGCGACTACGTTTTGCATAAGCTTGGACTTTCCCAGTTCGTCGATCAGAGCTATAAAAGACCTGAGGAAAATATCACCCGCTAGATGTATGGGAACAGCGATGGCGATTGCGGTAGGCGACATCAAGTTCGGCGAGATTGACGCGAAGAATGAAGTTTTCGATCAAGACCGCTCGGGAACATTGGTATTCGAGAACTCTTTTCAAATCCCTCCCGGAGTTAGCTTAGACAAACTGCTGTCAGGCGCAAAATACTATATATACGGGCAGAAAGGTTGCGGAAAGACGGCCCTCCTTCTGTATCTCAAAAAGATGCTCGACGACAATGGCGCCGCAACAAAATCTATCTTGTTTAAGTCTGGGATCACAGAGCCTGAGAGGCGCAGAATCGCCGCCGGCAAAGGATTTGAATTCGTCAATACAGATAACATAACGTCTGTAGAGTACGATTACAAAATAAATTGGCTATGGTACATCTATCGTAATATTCTTAGGATGGTAAATCGAGAACAGGTTTACAAGAACTGGGAAATTATTGAATCCCTACGCAAGCTGGTAGGAATTGACGGAGAGGTTGCGACCTCCGCTCTCGCTGATCTGAATACTAATAAAATTAAAGCACACGCCAAAGCGGGATTCAAAACCGGCCCCTTTACTGCAGAAATCGGCGCAGAGGTTGAAGCCGTCGCCAAGCTGGGTAAAGATGACCTGGAAATCGACGTCATAGAAATAGTTGAAAGACACCTTCCGAATGTAGTATTTTATCCTAAAAAGCGCACCGTGCTTTTGTTCGATGAATTAGAGCTATTTTGGAACAAGCCCGATCAACGTGAGAGAGATCTATATCTTATTAGAGATTTGCTTTATTCTGTATCTCGTTTCAATCACAATATAGGATCAACAAGTGCATCTATGTGCATTGTTGCAGCGGTGCGCTCGGAGGTTTTACAGGAAGTAAATCACGTTGGCCCAGAAATTGGCCGCGACGTCGACGATTTTGGAGTGCGCGTGAATTGGAATATGCGCGTGGCTGATCGAGATCAGCCAATTTTAAAGATTGTTGAAGCAAAGGTAAATGCTTCGGAAGTCGATAGCGATCAACTTCCAACTGGAGATGTGTGGCGCGCGTATTTTCCAAATCGTGTATTTAATCGAGATTTTAGAAAGTACCTTCTTGATATCGCGATGTACAGGCCTCGCAATATCGTTAGCTTACTATCCCTTGCACAATCATATAAGCCCGAAGCTGACAGCATCACTTTTGACGCAATTGATGAGAGCCAAGCAGAATTTTCGAGGAGATCGTGGCGAGAAATCGAAGAGGAACTTCTAGGAGAATACACTCCGGACAAGGTGCGAGCAATCAAGTCTCTTCTAACTGGATTTGAGTCAGCATTCGCCATTCGTACCCTTCTAGGGAGACTTCGCGCCCTAGGATCAATAGATCGATCAGTAGCAAAGGCCATTCCTACCGAAGATGACGTGATCAGCATCGTAAAAACGCTTTACCGGGTAGGTGCGCTCGGTAACAGATATTACGTCGCAGGTCGAGACGGTAAAAAGGAACTTCGATTTGGTTGGGCTTTTAGAGATAATCACGACGCAGTCATAGATCGAGAATTCATCGTCCACGAGTCTCTTCGTAAGACATTGCAACTTTCTTTTAGAGACTAATGAGGCGCATCTCGCCCTGAATCACGCAGTAGCAACCATCATTCCGATTGCATCCTAAAATGGACTAGAAATTACTGGGGGTAGGGACGCGCGATGGTTAGTCACGCTCCCGCCCACCACTTCCCAGGTATAGCTCCCGGCCCATTTCGTCATACACCCGGCTCATCTGGGCCATGCCCTTCTCCGCTTCGGCAGCATCAACCGGCTGCGCCGCGATGAAGGCGTCCGCATCCTGATTCTGCTTCGCCGCGAAGTCGCGCACTTCCTGCGTGATCTTCATCGAGCAGAATTTGGGGCCGCACATCGAGCAGAAATGGGCGGTCTTGGCGCCTTCTGCGGGGAGCGTCTGGTCGTGATATTGTTCGGCCGTGTCGGGGTCGAGCGACAGGTTGAACTGGTCGCGCCAGCGGAATTCGAAGCGGGCGCGGCTCAGCGCGTCGTCGCGGACCTTCGCTGCGGGGTGGCCCTTGGCGAGGTCGGCGGCGTGGGCGGCTAGTTTGTAGGTCACCACGCCGACCTTTACGTCGTCGCGGTCGGGGAGGCCGAGATGCTCCTTGGGCGTGACGTAGCAGAGCATCGCGGTGCCGTACCAACCGATCATCGCGGCGCCGATGCCGCTGGTGATATGGTCGTAGCCCGGCGCGATATCGGTGGTGAGCGGCCCGAGCGTGTAGAAGGGGGCTTCGCCGCATGCCTGCAGCTGCTTGTCCATATTCTCCTTGATCTTGTGCATCGGCACATGGCCAGGGCCTTCGATCATCACCTGAACATCCTGTTCCCAGGCGCGCTTGGTCAGTTCGCCCAGCGTGTAGAGTTCGGCGAACTGCGCCTCGTCATTGGCGTCGGCGATCGAGCCGGGGCGCAGGCCGTCGCCGAGCGAATAGGCGATGTCATAGGCTTTGCAGATCTCGGTGATCTCGTCGAAATGCTCGTAGAGGAAGCTCTCGCGGTGGTGGCTGAGGCACCATTTGGCCATGATCGATCCGCCGCGGCTGACGATGCCGGTGACGCGCTTTGCGGTCAGCGGGATATAGGGCAGGCGCACGCCGGCGTGGATGGTGAAATAATCGACGCCCTGCTCCGCCTGTTCGATCAGCGTGTCGCGGAAGATTTCCCAGGTCAGCTCTTCGGCGATGCCGCCGACTTTCTCGAGCGCCTGATAGATCGGGACGGTGCCGACCGGAACGGGGCTGTTGCGCAGGATCCATTCGCGGGTGTCGTGAATGTTGCGGCCGGTGCTGAGGTCCATAATCGTGTCGGCGCCCCAGCGGATCGCCCACACCATCTTGTCGACCTCTTGCGCGACGTTCGACGCGACGGCGGAGTTGCCGATATTGGCGTTGATCTTGACCAGGAAGTTGCGGCCGATCGCCATCGGTTCGGATTCGGGGTGGTTGATGTTGTTGGGGATGATCGCGCGGCCGCGCGCGACTTCGTCCCGGACGAATTCGGGGGTGACGTAATCGGGGATTTCCGCGCCCCAGCTTTCGCCGTCGCGGACATATTCGGCGAGCATCTGGCGGCCGAGATTTTCGCGGGTGGCGACATATTCCATCTCGGGCGTGACGATGCCGCGGCGGGCATAGTGCATCTGGCTGACATTCATGCCGGGCTTGGCGCGCAGCACCTTCTTGCGGACATTGGGGAAGGGCTGGACGCCGCCGCTGCGGTCGGGGCCGAGCTGGCCGTTATCTTCCGGCTTTACCTCGCGCTGGGTCACCTCCTCGACATCGCCGCGATCGCGGATCCAGTCGCGGCGGAGCTCCTGGAGGCCGGCCATGATGTCGATGCGGGCGTTGGCGTCGGTATAGGGGCCGCTGGTGTCGTAGACGCGGACGGGCGGTTCGCCGCTCGACGGTTCGAGATGGATTTCGCGCATCGCCACCTTGCGCGGGCCGACATGGATCTTGGTGGAGCCGCGGATGGCGCCGGTGGTGACCTTCAGTTCAGGGTGCTGCGGATTGTCGGCCATGATGTTCCTCTCCAAGCGGAGGAAACGGGCCATGGATGCGGACCGCTCCCTCCCTACGCCGGTGTCAACCGGATCAGGTTCAGCGGGTCGAAGGCTCCTGCCCTCCTCTCAAGCGCGGATAGGGACCCCATCAAAGATTACTTTGATGGGAACCCAGCGGCGCTCCCCCGGGGATGGGTCGGGTTTAGGCGGGGGGAGCGGGCTTGTCTATCGTTCGGGTGCCGGTGCCTTGCTCGGGAGAATGCGATAGCCGTTCCGTTCGGATCGCAACTCTGCCCATGGCAGGAAGCGGCCGCTGCTGCGCAAGTGCCATTGGCCATCGACCTTTGCGACGCGCACGGTGATTCCGTCGACGACCGTCTGTTCTCCATCGCGGAGGGACAATTCGACAGCGGGCCAGTCGGGAACGCTGGACAGGACGGGCTTGCTCACCCCACGCAGCAAGAGCTGCAGCTGCGAAACCAGCGTCACCTGCTCCGCATCGACTGCGCCGACCCGCAGCTGTCGGGTGAGGGTAACCGCCACGGCATGCGGGCTGTCCGACTGCGCGGTCAGCGGCGTCCATGCCACGGACTGACCGATCGGCTGGATAATGACCGGATTTTCGGGAAGATAGGGCTCGGCCTTGTAGCTGTCGGGCGATCCGTCCTTGTCGCTGTCGAACAGGCAGAGCGAGGGATAAATCGCGCGGCGCGCGTCGACGAAGGGCTTATACATCTCACCCGACGCGCGGGCGATGCAATAGAGCTCCTCGCCGCCAATCTCCCTGACCTCACGGACGAAGACCGTGCCCGCCGCCACATCGCCGTTCAGGGGCTTGCCCAGCCTGAACGACCGGTCGAGCTGCCACGACTCCTGCAGCAGGCCGAGCTGCTCCCAAGCGAGCACGGCATCAACCCTCGCCGGGACATTGGCCTCCACCTGAGCCGTGAGACTGGAGAGCGCCCGGAAATATTTCTTGGAGACAGGGGATTTGGGCCGCGGGCTTGGCGGCAGATCCTTTACCGTGGCGCCCGGCGGCAACTTCAAATGCTTGCGCAGGGCTTCAGGAAGCGGTTCGTCTTGACCCACATAAATCTCTCGCCGCAGAACGGGTGCGTCCTTCGTCGCAGGCGAGTCCTGGGGAACGGCGTGCGCGATGGAGCCCGTGCCGGCGAGCACCAACAAGACCGCCGTCGCCCGTTTTCCGTTCAAAATGAAAGCCCTCCGGATGTTCGGCGAGCGTAGAGGGCTTGCGCACCGCTGTCGAGCAGGTGCGCGGTAAAATCCGGGGTGGCCGGCGCGTCAGAAGGTCAGCGCCAGCCCTGCCCCCGCGGTCCACTGGTGACGCGATCCGGCGATGGCGACGAGCGGGCTGTCGGCGACGTCGCCGACCAGTTTCTTGTAGGTGCCGCCCGCGACCAGGGCGAGGCCCTTGGTCAGATTGCCGGTGATCGCATGGGTGAACATGCCACCAAAGCTGATGTCCTTCTGCCCACCCTGCGGCGTGTAGGCGGGAAGGCCGCTGAGCACGCTGCCCGCCGGGGTGACGCCGAAATAGGTGCGGGCGTAGCGGTCGCCGACAATCTCTGCACTGGCGAACATCGTCACCAGCGCCTTGGTGCTGAGCGGGGTGGTGTAATTGACCGACGGGGTCCACACGCCGCTGCGGTGGATGCGTGTCACGTCGTGGCGGTAGCTGAGGCTGACCGACAGCGTATCGAACTCGTGGATGATCCCGGTCTTGGCGATGCCGCCATAGCCGCCGACCTCGACCGCAGTGTCGATCTCGCCCAGCGCGCGCACGCGGGGGTCGGCGATCGCGTCGCGATTGGTACGGTTCAAGTTGATGACCGCGACCGGGCCGAGCTGAAGATTCCAGTCCTTGCCCGCGACATCGGGGATGAGGTCGAGGCTGGCGCGGTTGCCGAGCACGGTAAAGCTCATCCCCGCGACGGTGCCGTTGGCGGCGGGCGCCGGGATCCAGCGATTGTCGTCCGACCCTTCATAATCAGGCAGCCACACGCCGCCGGCGGCGACCGTCAGGCGCGCGCGGCCCTCTTGCGCGGCTTCGGCCTGCTCGGGCGTCGGGGCATCGTCCTGCGCGAGCGCGGGGGTGGCGATTGTGGCAGCGAGGAGCGCGGAGACGAGGAGACGCATACGAGAAATTCCCTGAACCTGTTTCAGGGGCGCAACGCTGCACTGCGGAATTGGATGCATGGCGGACATGGAGGTCGTGGGCGATGCTTGAACAGCGTAGCACTCAGTGCTACATAAATTCATGGCTGATCCGCCACCCGGCCCGCGCGCATTCAAGACAGCCTGGTTCGCCCGGGCGGCGCGAAAGGCGAAGATCGCGGATGCCGCTCTGGCCCGAGCAATCGCGCAGGCGATAGCAGGTCAGGCCGACGATCTGGGCGGCGGCGTGTACAAAAAGCGCCTGTCGAACAACCAGTATCGGTCGATCCTGCTGGCTCGCGGTGGGGCGCGCTGGGTCTATGTTTATCTGTTCGCCAAACAGAACCAGGCGAATATCGACGAGGCGGAATTGAGGGCCTTTCGCCAGCTTGCGGCGCTCTATGGCGCAAAGAGCGATGCGGAGATTGACGCCGAGCTCGCCGCCGGAGAATTGAAGGAGATCGAGACATGACCGCCAAGCGCAAGTTCAAAAGCGATGCGTTCGAGGCGATCCATAGCGCGGTGGCCGGGATGCACCGCGCCGGGACGATCGACAAGGCGACGATGCGCGAATTCGACGCGGCGTGCCTGTCGGCGGTGCCGAATTATGCCCCGGCGGATATCCAGCGACTGCGCGAGGCGAACAAGGTCAGCCAGCCGGTCTTTGCCCGCTACCTGAACACCAGCGAGTCTACGGTCGAGAAATGGGAGAGCGGTGCGAAGCGGCCCAGCGGAATGGCGCTGAAGCTACTGGCGGTCGTCGAGAAGTACGGGTTGCAGGTGCTGGGGTGAATGCATGGATCGATGGGCTTCCTGTTCTCCACAGCCTTTACAGTGAAGAAAACAATTTCTTTTCAAATATATAGGCCCGCCAACCCTACTCATTTCAGGTTCTTTACATCCACCCCTCTTGATCAAGAAATTTAGAAGTGGGACAAAGTCCGAAGGACTGACGCCATCGATCCGATCACTTTTGTCTCTGCGGAGGACCGTGATGAATCGATGGCAGGCCGTTACCGAAGTTGTGAAGGCACTAGAGCGCGCAGATCGACCAGCCTTTGCACTTGTGGCGTGGCTGGCAGCGCTCGTTATTCCCTCAATCGGGTTAGTCGGTACGGCGCTGCTGTTGTTGCGATGAGGCGGCTTAACCGCTCAGAGCATATACTTCATCTTCACCTGCTGCTTCGCCCCATCGAGCGGGAAGCACGCTGCCTTGAACTTGGGCGGGCCAAAGGTGATCGTGGGGTTGCGGCTGAAGCCGAAGCCTTCCTTGGGGATGCCCATCATCGTGTCGAGTTTCTTGTTGCTGTTCGCGTCGTGGATCACCGCGACGGCGTAGGTGGCGGTCGCCAGCCCCTCGAACCGGGTCGCGGGATGCGCCGCCGAAATCGTGCGCGAGATCGCGCGGGGGTCGTCCTTGCAATCGGGGAAGCTGTCGGGCCGCGCGGTCAGGCAGATCTGCAGCACGCCCTTGGCATTGCGCAGATTGGTGACTTCAAGGTCGAAGCTGGCCACCGGCGAGGCCGCCGGGAGGAACAGCAGCGCTGCGGGCAGCAGCGCGCGCATGTGCTTTTTCGAAATCGCCAATCCCCCGGTCGGTGCCGCACAGCCGGTCCCAGAAGCGGAAATAGAGACCATAGTTGCACCCATATTGCTCATGATGCCGCTGATGATGGCTCGCGGTGATCAACCACGCTCCAAGTGGCCCCCGCCACATCACCCGCGGAAACACTTCCCACCCCATGTGATTGGTCACACCCATAACGGTCATGATTCCCAAGACCAAGCCCAATGCGCCAACGTGAATGGGAATTGCGAAGACCAGTGACGGAATCACCACGGCGCCGGTCAGCGCCTCGATCGGGTGAAAGCTCATTGCCGCCCATGCGGTTGGCGGGCGGCTTTCATGATGGACGGCGTGCGCGATGCGGAATGGCCGGGGGCGGTGCATCCAGCGATGCGTCCAGTAGAACCAGGTGTCGTGCGCGAAGAGGTAGAGGAATATCGACAGCGGCAGATACCAGAGCGGGTACGCAGACACGTCGGTATAGATCCGCGTCCAGCCCAGATTCTGCCAGCCCCAGGCGACCACGCCAGCGGGGATGCCATAGATGGCGGCGCTGGCGAGGCTCCAGAATAGCTCGCGCCGCATCTGGCGGTCGAGCCCGGCATAAAGGCCAGGATGCCGGACGCGCGTTGCCCAGGCGAAAGCGCCCGAGACGATCAGATAGCGCACTCCGACGATCAGCGTCATCGCAAGTGCCGACAAGAGGATGGCGAGCCACATGCGCCCGCTCTACATGAAAGCGGTGTCCGCCAACAAACGGAGAAACCCGTAATTTTGTCGCCATCTGCAATCGTCACCCGCTTCGCGCCGAGCCCGACCGGGCGGCTGCATATGGGCCATGCCTTTTCGGCGATCGCGGCGCATGATTTCGCGCGGGCGCGGGGTGGACGCTTCCTGCTGCGGATCGAGGATATCGACGGGACGCGCAGCCGGGCCGAGCATGTCGATGCGATTCTGGCGGACCTGAGCTGGCTGGGGCTGGAATGGGATGGCGATGTGCTGTTCCAGTCGACGCGGCTGGACGCGTATCAGGCGGCGCTGGACGATTTGCGCAACCGGGGCCTGATCTATCCGTGTTTCTGCACCCGCGCCGATATCGCCGCGAGCGCGAGTGCGCCGCATGGGCCGGAGGGGTTGGTGTATCCGGGGACGTGCCGGGGGCTGGCGGCGGCGGATTTGTCGCGGCCGCATTGCTGGCGGTTGGATGTGGGGACGGCGCTGGCGTCGATTCCTCCCCTGAGCTCGCTCAGGGGAGGGGGACCGCCGCGAAGCGGGGGTGGAGGGGCGGCGGTCAAAGACCGCCGGGAACAGCTCGGCAAAATTCCGCCCTCTGCGGGGCGGCCCCTCCACCAGCCTGCGGCTGGTCCCCCTCCCCCAGCAAGCTGGGGGAGGAATGGGTTGTGGTTCACCGACTCGCGGTTCGGCACCATTCTCGCCGACCCCGCCGCGCATGGCGATGTCGTGCTGGCGCGCAAGGATGCGCCGGCGTCCTATCATCTGGCCGTCACCATCGACGATGCCGCGCAGGGGGTCACCGATGTGGTGCGCGGCGAGGATCTGTTGGCGGCGACGCATGTCCATCGGCTGTTGCAGGCATTGCTCGGCCTGCCGGTGCCGCGTTACCATCACCACCAGCTGCTGACCGGGCCGGACGGGGAGCGGCTGGCGAAGCGGCATGGGGCGCCGACATTGGCCGCGCTGCGCGAAAATGGCTTGGATGGCAAGGCGTTGGCCGATGCCTTGCGGCAGGGCGAGGTTCCGGTTGGAATCGGCGCAGCGAAGCACTAGATTGGTGCCATGCAGCTTTTCCTGGTCCTCCTGCTCGTCGCCGCAATGCTGGCCACCCTCTTCGCCCTGATCAAGGGGATCGTCGCGTTTCTGCGCACGACCGAAGCGGATCTTAAATCGGGCGACGGGCCGAGCGCGTCGGCACTGAAATCGAACAAGGCGATGCAGCAGCGCATTCTGTTTCAGTTCGGCGCAATCCTTATCGTTGCGCTTCTGCTATGGATGGCGAGCGGCAAGTAAGCGGGACCGCCCCGCCCGATGGTCAAGCTCAACAAGATTTACACGCGCACCGGCGATGACGGCACCACGGGGCTGGTCGATGGATCGCGCATCGCCAAGCATGACGCGCGGCTGGCGGCGATGGGCGATGTCGATGAGGCGAACAGCGCCATCGGCGTAGCGATTGCCGCAATCGGGTCGGGGCATCCCGCGCCGCTGCTGGAAACGGTGCAGAACGACCTGTTCGATTTGGGCGCGGACCTGGCCACTCCGGGCGAGGATTTCACGCCGGGCGAGATGACGCTGCGCATCGTGCCGGCACAGGTCGCGCGGCTGGAGGCGGCGATCGATGCCGCCAATGCCGCGCTGCCGCCGCTCACCAGTTTCATCTTGCCGGGCGGATCGGCGGCGGCGGCGGCAATCCATCTGGCGCGCGCCATCGTGCGCCGGGCCGAGCGCAGCGCGACTGCGGCCGCCATCGCCATGCCGATCAATCCGCAGGCGGTGATCTACCTCAACCGCCTGTCGGACCTGTTGTTCGTGCTGGCGCGCGAAATGAACCAAAATGCGGGTGGCGACGTTTTGTGGAAGCCGGGGGCGCATCGCTGATCTTGGGCTGAGCTGAGGATTTGACGCTCGTCGCACTTCGCGTTAGGAGAACGAAATGCGAACGAAGGCGATGCCCGCCGCGTGCTGCACAACGCTAGAAGCGCGGTTTCGCGCGGTCCGTGCGTTATCTGCCGATCTGGTTATGCCGCTGTCCGATGCCGATGCGAGCGTGCAGTCGATGGACGATGCATCGCCCGCCAAATGGCATCTGGCGCATACGACGTGGTTTTTCGAAACCTTCGTGTTGCGCGATTTCGTATCCGACTATCGCCTGCACGACGACCGTTTCCCGTTCCTGTTCAACAGCTATTACGAGGCCGAGGGGCAGCGCCATGCGCGGTCGCGGCGGGGCATGGTGACGCGACCGACGCTGGCCGAGGTGCTCGATTATCGCGCGGCGGTGGATGCGGCGCTGGTCGCGGCGCTGCCCGACCTGCCCGCGGCGGCGTTGGCGCTGGTGGCGCTGGGGTGTCACCATGAGGAGCAGCATCAGGAATTGCTACTGACCGACATTCTGCACCTGTTTTCGTGCAACCCGGTCGAGCCGGCGATGTGGCCGGGCGAGCGCAAGATTCCGGTCGAAATGCCGGGGCCGCTGCGCTGGATCGAAGGTCCGGACGGCATTGCCGAGATCGGCGCGCAGGGCGACGGCTTTGCGTTCGATTGCGAGGGGCCGCGGCATCGCGTGCTGCTGCACCCGCATGCAATTGCCGACCGCACCGTGACCAATGGCGAATGGGCGGCGTTCATCGCCGATGGCGGCTATCGCGACCCGCGCCACTGGCTGTCCGATGGCTGGGCCTGGGTGAAGGCGCAGGGGATCGATGCGCCGCTTTATTGGGAGCAGCGCGACGGCGGATGGACGCGGTTCGGGCTCGACGGGCGGCGGCCGATCGACCCCGCCGCGCCGGTGACTCATGTCAGCTTTTTCGAGGCCGATGCCTATGCCAGCTGGGCCGGCGCGCGGCTGCCGACCGAGGCGGAATGGGAGGTTGCGGCGAGTGGGCATGACCCGGCGGGCGGCAACCAGCTCGACCGCGCCGGGCCGGTCGAACCGCGCCCTGCCCCAGCCGGCCCAGCGTTCTTCGGCGATGTGTGGGAATGGACCGGCAGCGCGTACCGCCCCTATCCCGGCTTTGCCACCGCGCAGGGGGCGGTCGGCGAGTATAATGGCAAGTTCATGAGCGGGCAGTTCGTGCTGCGCGGCGGGAGCTGCGCGACGCCGCGCGGCCATGCGCGGGCGAGCTACCGCAACTTCTTTTATCCGCACCAGCGCTGGCAATTCACCGGCGTGCGACTGGCGAAGGATCTGTAATGCTCAAGCAGGAAATCGAGGATGGTCAGGCGGGCCTGGCCGACCCGGCGTTTCGCGCCGATGTGCTGAATGGCCTGGCCGCCCGGCCTCGGGCGATCCCGGCGCGCTGGTTCTATGACCGGCGCGGGTCGGAGCTGTTCGAGGAGATCACGCGCCTGCCCGAATATTATCCGACGCGGACGGAGACTGCGCTGCTCGAGCGGGTGTGCCCGGAGGTGGCGCGCGCGACCGGGACCGGCGGCGCGGTGATCGAATTCGGGTCGGGATCGTCGGTCAAGACCCCGGTGCTGCTGCGCGCGGTGCGGCCGGCGGCCTATGTGCCGATCGACATTTCCGGTGACTTCCTGCGCGATTCGGCGCGGGAGATCGCCGCACAGTTCCCGGTCATGGCAGTCGAGCCGGTCGAGGGCGATTTTCTGAAGCCGCTGAAGCTGCCCGCCGGGATTGGCGGGCTGACTCGGCTGGGATTCTTCCCCGGATCGACGATCGGGAACATGGCGCCGGTCGCGGCGGTTGACCTGTTGCGGACGATGCGCAGCTCGCTGGGCGAGGGATCGGCGTTGCTGATCGGGATCGACCGGATCAAGGACCCGGCGGTGCTGGTCCCGGCCTATGACGATGCGGCCGGGGTGACGGCGGCGTTCAATTTGAACCTGCTCGAGCGGATCAATGCCGAGCTTTCGGGGACGATTCCGGTCGATGCGTTCGTGCATGTGGCCCGGTGGAACGACGATCGCGCGCGGATCGAGATGCATCTGGAAGCGATGCGCGCAGTGGCGTTCGAGGTCGACGGGCGCGGCTTTGCCATGGCGGCGGGCGAGACGATCCATACCGAGAACAGCCATAAATATGGCGACCGCGATGCGCGGTTACTGCTCGCGGCGGGCGGTTGGACGGTGACGCAGGCGTGGACGGACAATGCCGGGCTGTTCGGGCTGTACCTCGCTGAAGCGCGCGCGGTGGAGACGGCGCCCTAGGGCTGGCGGTTCCCGCTCGCGCGCCAACGCCCGCGCAGCAGCCGCGCCGCGAGCGCGGGAGCGCCGGGGCGGACGAACAGCCAGTCGCGGATCGCGGGGCCGGCATCGGCACCGATCACGCGCTTGTAGCCGCTGTCGCCTGCGCCCCAATCGACCATGGTGATGCCGTCCTCAATCGCGCGGACGAGGTTGCGGTAATAGAGCAGCTTCCCCGGCGAATGCTTGGCGACGCGCGGGTCGTAGCTGTTGGCGATGGCATATTTGAGCGACCCGGCGTTGAGGTCGAACGAGAAGGCGGTGGGCGCGCCATCAATGCGCAGCACCGCGGCCCAGAGCATATCGGCGATCACCGGGTCCTGTGCCGCCGCGCGCCAGAAGGCGCCATGGCCGGTATCGGTAAACTTGGCATCGCGGCCATCGGTGCGGTCGGCAATCCAGCTTTTGCGCTCGATATCGGCGAGGTCGTCGAACGCCTGCGCGCTCCAGCCCGCGCCGGACACGAAGCTCCAATCGGGTTCGCCATGTTCGGCGAGATGTTTTTCGTGGAAGCGATTCTTGCGCAGCGTCGAGTTGCGCGGCCAGGTGCCTTCGGCCTGCAAGGCGGCCATGTCGAGCAGGAAGCTTTCGGCGACGAAGCGGTCCAGCGCGACCCAGCCGCGCGTTGCGGCGGCGGCGCGCAGCCCCTCCAGCGCGGGGTCGCCGTCATACACCGGGCCGATGCGCAGCGCATTGGCGTGGCGGGCGAGCAGGTCGAGCGCGACCTCGAACGCTTCGGTCCCGGCATCCTGCGCGACCGGGACGCTGCGGAATGGCCAGTAGCAGCCGGGCACCTGCGCGATCCGCAGCGGCGCGGGGCCGGTGGCGACCAGCGGCACGGCGAGCACCGGTACGCCTTCGCGCGCGACCGTTAGCGTGCGCGCTTCGCCGCCATAGGCATGGAGCGCGGCGGCGAACCAGCCATAGCGCAGGAAGCGATGCGTCGGCGCGGCGGATGCGGCGACGGTGTCGATCGCGCTCGCCAGCCCGTCGCCGATGCTGGCAGTCAGCAGCGGGGGCAGGCGCGTGAAGTCGGCGAGCGGCATCGGCTTCGTCATGCGCGGGGGTCTAGCGCGAAGTCGTTACGAATGGGTTGGCGGTGGCGGGTTAGCACCATAAGCTCCAAACCCATGCAGGCACCCATGATCTCCACCGTCGCCGCGACGATCCAGATTTCGATCGCGCCCGTGTTCTTGCTGGCGGGCATCGCCGGCATCTTGAACGTGCTGGTCGGGCGGATGGCGCGGGTGGTGGATCGCGCGCGCAAGCTGGAGCAGCTGCACCCGGTATCGACCGGCGCGGAGCATGAACGGCAGGTGTGGGAGCTGCGCCTGATCGACCGGCGGCTGTCGATCATCAACACGTCGATCTGGCTGTGCGTGGCGAGTGCGATCGCGATCTGTCTGGTCGTCGCGCTGCTGTTCGGGGCGGAGATCGTCCATCTCGACATCGGCGTGATCGTCGCGGCGGCGTTCATCGCGTCGATGCTGTTGCTGACCGCCGGGTTGGTTGCGTTTCTGTTCGAAGTGCGCCTGTCGGTGCAGGCGGTGCATGTGCGCGAGGAATTGCTGGAGCGCGACCGGGCGGGGTGAGCGGGCCGTCAATTCCTCCCCCAGCGCGCTGGGGGAGGTGGCAGCGCGCAGCGCTGACGGAGGGGCCGCCCTCGCAGAGGGCGGAGTTTTGCCGAGATGTGTTCGGCCGTCTGCGCGGCCGCCCCTCCACCACCCGCTACGCGGGCGGTCCCCCTCCCCTGCTGCGCAGGGGAGGAATGGGTGGTCATCTCCGCTCGCGTGCCTGTGCCACCGCGCGCTTGAGCGTGGGCAGGTCGACCAGACCGGGGACGAGATAGGGGCCGACCATCATGCCCGGCGTCCCCGACAGGCCAAGCGTGCGGGCATGGCCGTTGGTGCGCGCGAGCAGGGCGTCGATCTCTGCCCTGCGCTTGACCTGATCGCGTTGCAGGCGCGTCCAGTCCACTCCAGCAGCGACGGCGGCGGCGCGAATCTTGGCCTCGTCGATCCGGCCCGATTGGGCGATCAGCGCGCGGTGGAACGGCAGATGCCGGTTCTGAAAGCTGGCGGCGATCGCGGCGCGCGCGGCGGCGCCGGAGCCGCCGCCAAGGATCGGCCAGTCGCGATAGACCACGCGCACCTTGGCATCGCTTGCCATCAGCGCGTCGAGCGTCGGACTGAACCGGCGGCAATAACCGCATTGATAGTCCGAGAAGACGACGATGGTGACGTCATAGCCGCGCGGCGCGACGGTCGGCGCAAGCGGATCGTTGCGGATCTTCTCACGGATCGCTTCGGCCGCATCGCGGCGACGGGTGTCACCGGATTCGGAGACGCCCTCATCCTGGGCAGCGCTGGAGAGCGGGAGGGCGAGCGCGAGGGCGGCGAGAAAAAGGGCTTTCATTTGTTTGCACTAACGTCGGATTGTCACAGGTTGAAGCGTCTGCGTCGTTCTCGCTCACCGTCGCACCGGACATGATCCGGGATCCCGCTTCTTCGACCGGTCAAGGCAGCCTGACCCCGGGTCAAGCCCGGGGTGACGAGGGGTTAAGAGCCACGCCGCGGGTCAGCGCAGCCGCGCGGTCATCAGGAAGCGTTCGCGGCTCTGCGCGGCCTTGCGGCGCAATTCGCTGATCTCGCGCTCTTCGGTCGCATCCAGCATCGCTTCGAGCAGGCGGTTGAAATGCTGGCGCATCGCGATGCGCGCGGCACCCGGATCGCCGACACGCAGCGCATCGACGATCGCGGCATGTTCGCGTTGACGGGTGCGGCCATCATGCTGGCACACGCTGGCATAGGTGGTGCGCACTTCGGGCATTTCGGTGCGCATGCGCCACAGCTGCTGGATGACATGGATCACCGCCTGATTGCCCGAGGCCGAGGCGATCAGCAGGTGAAATTCCTGATCCGCCGCGGTCGAGGCGGCGTCGTCGCTGTCGTCGCGGCCCATGATTTCGAGCAGTTCATCGAGCCGCGCGAGCATTTCCGGCGTGACGGTCGATGCGGCGAGCGCCGCCGCCTCACTCTCGAACAGCGAGCGTGCTTCGGTCAGTTCGAACGCGCTGACTTGCGGCGGCGCGTCGGTCGGCGCGGGTTTGCCGTCGGTGACATAGACGCCGGAGCCGGTCTTGATGACGATGCGGCCGATCGCCTGCAGCGCGATCTCCGCCTCACGGATCGTGACGCGGCTGACGCCGAAACGCTCGGCGAGTTCGCGCTCACCGGGCAAGCGGGTGCCGGGAGGGAACACGCCCTGATCGATCAGCGCGGTGATCTGATCGGCGATCCCCTGGTATAGCCGGTCAGCCATTGCGCTCCTCACCAATTCGCATGGCCCGATCCTTATTGCCTTCGCACCAAAGCGCAAGCAGAGACCGGGCCAAGCGAACCGTCCAACTACAGCCGGAAGCGCGCGCCGAGGAAATAGCGCGGTCCGTAATAGTGATATTGCCGGATGCTGCCGGGAACCGGCATGTCGGTCACCTTGGGCTCGTCGGTGATGTTGGTCGCCTCGGCCCGCAGCGAGATATTGCGGTTGACGTTGTACGAGACGCGCAGGTCAACCGTCTGATTGTCGCGGACATAGCGGTTCTGCGAATTGCCGCCGACGAAATCCTGATAATATTGCGAGCGGTAGTTGTAGATGCCCTGGATCGAGAAGCCACCGATCTCGTAGTAGAGCTGGGCCGACAGGACGTGCTTGGAATAGCCGTTGAGCGACGCGGGCGGGATGATGCCCGGCGTGATCGTCCCGGTGACCGGGTCGAGCGTATCGCCCAGTTGGGTGTCGGGCGTTTCGAAATTGGTGTCGGCGAAATTGTAGCTCAGCTTGCCGCCGAAACCGTCGAGCGGCTTGGGCAGCCAGGAGAAGCGGTTGGCCACCGTGACCTCGACACCCCATAGCTGGCTCTTGTCCGGGCTGTTGATGGTCCGGATCACCGGAACGCTGACCGTCTGGCCGTCGATCACAAAGTCTTCGTCGGTGACGAAGGGCATGAAGCCGCCGCCGAACTCCTTGAAATAGATCGTCGCGGCAAAGATCGAGTCGCGATTGGGGTAATATTCAAGGGCGATGTCGCCGTTCCACGACATCAGCGGCTTGAGCCCCGGGCTGCCCGTCGCGCGGATTTCGTTGATCGCGTCTTCGATCGACGTGCCGTTGGCATCGAGGCTGAAGTTGCGACCGGACCCCAGCGCACTCGGCGCCGGGCGCGACATCGCGCGATAGGCGGCGGCCCGCAGCAAGAGGCGGTTCGGTTGCAGCTCAAAGATCGCGTTGATGCTGGGCAAGACGCGCGTGGTTTCGCTCGTCTCGGTCAGCGACTGATAGCTCCCCGTAATCGGAACGAGCGTGACGGTGCCGTCGCCATTGTCGCGCAGATCATACTCGCTCCGCAGGCCGATCGACGTCACGCGGGTGTTGACGACGCGGACGCCGATATTGCCGCGGATCGGGGTGCCGCCCAGCTCCGACTGATATTCCGCCATGACATAGCCGGCCAGCGTGCGTTCGGTCACGTCGCGGTTGAGCGGCGAACGCAGGTCGGCGGGCAGGCCCGGATCCTCCGACCCGGCATATTCGCGCATCAGGCAGATCGGGTCGAACGTCGCCCAGCTGGTGATCGTGTTGCCTTGCGCCGCGTCGAGGAAACCGGTCTGCGGGAATTGCGTCCGGCACAGCTGGTTGATGCGGCGATCCTCGGACATCGCCGGGTTCAGGTTGAGTTCGTTGCGGACGTCATAGTCGGCGAAGGTCTGTTCGGCCCAGCGCGCGCCGACCTTGACGCTGCTGAGGAAGCCGTCGAGCCGATAGGTGCCGTCGGCGCGGAAGCCCCAAATCTCATTCTGGCGGCGCGATTCGTCGCGGCGGGTGCGGGCGTCATCCCAGAATAGGTCGTGATTGGTGATGTCGAAGCGCGGATCGATCGTGATGGTCGGCGCGAAATTGCCCGGCAGCAGTTCGTAGCGATAGGGAATGCGCTGGTTGTTCACCGCTGTCCGCACGCCATTGACGGCGAACGCATCGGTGCGCAGGCGAACCTGGCGTTCGATCTCGGTTCGGATCGTGCGCGAATAGGCTCCGTCGAGGTTGAGGGTAAAGCGGTCGCCGAAATCGAGGCGCAGATTGGCGCCGACGCCGAGATATTCTTCGGACCGTTCCAGATTGCTGGCGGTCGATTCGAACGAGCTCGACCCGTCGAAGCTGCGCAGCACATGATTGTCGTCGAACACGACATTGGTCAGGCTGCGGCGCATTTCGGAGATGTTGAAGTCGCGGCGGTTCTCGACGAACTTCCGGTCCGAATATTGCGCGTCGACATTGAGTTCGACGCGGTCCGAAAACGCCCACTGCACCGCGCCGAAGATCGCGTCGCGGCGATCGACTTCGCTGATCTGGCGCCAGGCGATCGAGTTGGGGACGAGGTAGAAGGGTGTGCCGGCAGCGACCTGAGGCTGAGTCACTTCCTGGCAGTTGTTGTTGATGACGGTGACGTTGCCGTTGCACGCGACCCAGGTCGAGCTGCCCGCCATGGTTTCTTCGGGATTGTTGGTGCTGTTACGCTGAGCACCCAGCGCGATGCCGACCTCGCCCAGTCCGCCGAGCTTGAACTGATCGACATAGGAGAGAGTGCCGCGCCAGCCCCAGGCGGACGATCCGGTGATCTTGTCCTGATAGGGGCTGTAATTCGCCTTGATCTCACCCTGCACGCGCATCTTGCCGAAATCGAGCGGGCGCAGCGTGCCGATGTCGATCGTGCCGGCGACGCCGCCTTCGACCAGATCGGCCTGTTGCGACTTATAGATCTTGATGTTGTTGACCAGTTCCGAGGGGAACTGGTTGAAATTGACCGAACGGTCGCCCGATCCGTTGGTCGCCTCGCGCCCGTTGAAGGTCGAGTTGCTGAGGAAGGGGCCGAGGCCGCGCAGTGCGATTTCGGACGCGTCGCCCTTTTCGCGGTGCGTGGTCGCGCCGGTAATCGTCTGGATCGCCTGACCCACCGACAAAGCGGGGAGGTCGCCGATCTCGTCGGTCGACAGTGCATCGACGATCGCGGTTTCGCGCTTCTTGACGTCGATCGAGCTGCGCAGCGTTTCGCGGATGCCGGTGACGACGACCTCGTCCTCGGCCGTGGTGTCGGCGTCCTGCGCCAGCGCGGGCGCTGCGACGAGCAGCGGGAGCGCGGCTCCGGCCAGCAGAATGTTGCGAAGTGCGCGCGGCGCGCGTGCCTGATCGAGCATGGCCATCAGCCCTCTCCCCTGAGTTTATCTTATGATCGCAGTGGTCGCCGGTCAGGGCGATTCTGTCAACCTGTTATTTAGTCCTATTTTCGTAATTGGTCCTACCAGTTGGTCAGGGCACCAATTGCGACGCCAGCGCCGGGACCGCACGGGCCAGGTCGTCCGCCATCAATCGCGCGAACACCCCAGCCCCGGTTTCGCCGAGATGCGTGTAGTCGAACTTGCGTGTGTGCTGGCCGCGCGCGCCGCCGGGGCGGGTCGGCAGATCGGGTTCGCGCGCGTCCTCGGTAGAACGCTGCTTGAGCGTGGTGCCGGCCTTGGCGGCGGCGCGCTCCTCGGCGGTGGGGTCGGCCTGAGCGAGTGCCATCGAGTCTTCGGCCCCCAGCTTCTGCACCACGGCTGCGCTGCGGCGGTTGAGGTCGACCAAGGGCGTCTTGGTCGCGGCGGCGACCTTGCGCACCTCCTCGGACCATTCGTCCAGAGTGTTGTCGAGCTTGCCGTCCTTGAACACGCGGCGGGTCAGCGGGGTGACGAGCACGGGGATTGCGCCCGCCGCGCGGACCTCCTCGACCATCTTGGTCAGGTTCGCCGGGAATTCGGTGGTGCGATCGGTCCAGCGCTCCGAGGCGCTCGACTGGTCGTTATGGCCGAACTGGATCAGGACATAGGTGGCGCGGTAGCCGGGTACCTTGGCCTCGGCCAGCGCGATGTCCCAGCCGCCTTCCTGGCGGTAGCTGCGGGTCGAGCGGCCGCCGCGCCCGGCATTGAGGCAGGCGACCGAGGATTTGACGTGGCGCGCGCAGAACATCGACGCCCAGCCGCTCGCCACCGCCATGGTCGAATCGCCGACCAGCACGATCTTGTACGGCTGAAGCGGTGGCGCGTCGGTGCGCTCCTTGGTCTGCGCGTGCGCAGCGGCGGGAAGGAGCGCGAGCGCCGTGGCGACCAGGGCGGCGGTGGCGAGCGTGCGGGTCATGAGAAGGCGAGTCCCCCGTTGATGTCCATGTTGAGCCCGGTGAGGAACGAAGCCTCGTCCGACGCGAGGAAGGCGACCGCCGCCGCGACCTCATCCGGGTGACCCTCGCGGCGCAGCGGGGTGTTGCCGGCGACTGCGGCGCGCCCCTCGGGCTTGGAGAAGATGTCGTGGAAGCTGGTGCCGATCAGGCCGGGGCACAGCGCGTTGACGCGGATGCCCTGCGGGCCCAGCTCCTTCGCCCAGCCGCGCGTCAGTGTGGTCAGCGCCCCCTTTGACGCGGCATAGATGCTCGCGCCCGGCCCGCCACCGTCGCGCGCGGCGAGCGAGGACAGGTTGACGATCGCCGACCCCTTGGCGAGGTGCGGGAGCGCAGCCTTGGTGACGAGGAAGGCGGACTTGAAATTCAGGTCCATGACCGTGTCGAAGAACGCTTCGTCCATGTCGGCCAGCGTCTTGCGCGCGACCATGCCGCCCGCGCAGTTGACCAGCACGTCGATCGTGCCGCCGCCGAAGTCGGCCGCTGCGGCGATCAGGCCGGCGACTTCATCGGACTTGGTCACGTCGGCGCGGTGGAGCAAAGCGGTGCCGCCTGCAGCCTGAACCGCCGCCAGCGTGTCCTGCGCCGCGGCTTCGTCGCTGCGATAGTTGATGACGACCTTTGCGCCCTCTGCCGCCAGCCGCAGCGAGATCGAGCGGCCGATGTCGCGACCACCGCCGGTGACGATGGCGAGCTTGTTGTTGAAACGCATTTATGCCCCTTGGTCTTGAGTGTCGGATTGGACGGGCTGGATGCGCCCGCCGATGAAGATGCAGATCAGCGACAGCGGCACGAGCGCGGCGCCGAGGATGAAGATCGGTGCGAAGCTGACCTTGGTCATCGCCGGGACGAGCCAGGTGGTGATCAGCGTGCCGGCGACTGCAGCGGTGCCGCTGATCCCGGCGAGCGAGCCGACTGCGCCGCCGCCGAACCAGTCGGACGGCAAAGTCTGGATGTTGTTGATCGCGACCTGGAAGCCGAACAGGATCGCGGCGATCAGCAGCACGGCATAGAGCGGCGTGGCGGCAGTCGCGGTGAGCAGCAAGGCGGGGAGCATGATGATGCAGCCCAATGCGATCACGCTCTTGCGCGCCTTGTCGGTGCTCCAGCCGCGCCGGATCAGCTTGCCCGACAGCCAGCCGCCCGACAGCGATCCCGCCATCGCGCCGACGAAGGGCACCCAGGCGAACATGCCGATCTGCTTCACGTCAAAGCCGAAGCTTTCGTTGAGGTAGATCGGCAACCACGAGACGAACAGCCACCAGATCGGATCGAGGAAGAAGCGGCCCGACATCACCGCCCATGCCTGACGATGGCGCAGCAGCTGGCCCATTGAGGGGGCGTAACCCGCCGCCTTTGGTCCGCCTGCCGCCTCATTCGCGCCGAGGATATGTTCGCGCTCGGCCTTGCTCAGCCAAGGGTGCGCGTCGGGGTCGGACTTGTAGACCCAGATCCAGGGCAGCAGCCACAGGAAGCCGAACACGCCGACGATCACGAAAGTCGTGCGCCAGCCGACAAAGCCGAACAGGATCGCGATCAACGGCGCCGAGACGATTGCGCCCAGCGAGGCACCGGCGTTGAAAATCCCCTGTGCAAAGGCGCGTTCGGAGCGTGGGAACCAGGTCGCGTTGGCCTTGGCCGCACCGGGCCAGTTGCCTGCCTCACTCACCCCGAGCGCGGCGCGCAGCACGCCGAGCACCAGCATCGAACGCACGAGGCTGTGCGCGGCGATCGAGATCGACCAGACCACGATCGAAATGGCAAAGCCCATGCGGGTGCCGACCACGTCGAAAATTTTGCCGAAGATCGATTGGCCGAGCGCGTAGAAGACCATGAAGATGGTCACCAGCAGCGCGTAATCTTCCTTGTCGGCGCCGATGTCCTTGGCGACTTCGGGCCACATCACCGCGAGCGCGTTGCGGTCGATGTAATTGATGACCGTCGCGATCGCGATCAGGCCGATGATCCACCAGCGGAACCCGGATTTCATTTGCTCTCTCCGTCGAAGCGCCCGACCGGGCCGCTCCAGTCGAGCTTGCGCCCGTTCACGGTGACGCTGTGCGCCTTGCCCGCAGTGGTATCGGCGGCGATGGCGATCAGGATCGTCTTGCCGCCGGTCAGGGTGATCGTGGCGACGCGCGCGCCGGCACTTTCGGTGAGGGTGAGGCCGGCCACGCCGCTGCGGCTGCCGGTCGTGGTCTCGGTCGCGGCGTCGTAGCGGCCATGGGGTTCGAGCAGGCTGAGGAACGCGGCGTCCCCTGCCCCGCTCAGCCGCTGGATCAGCACCGGTTCGCGGCGCAGGTTGAAGCGCGGGTCGTTCGCGCCGCTTTCGGCGACGATCAACTGCGCGCCCGGCGTAGCCATGCGGTAGCTGTAGAAACGGCCCTGGTTGATCCAGGTGACGCGGCCTTGTCCGTTTGCGAGCGGCCCGGTCGCGTCGACCCAGAGGTGCTGATAGCCATTGGCCGTGCCCAGCACCGGTCGCGTCGCGACGTTCGACGCGAGCTTGACGTCGGTATCGATGATGTGACCGGCAAAGTGCAGCGGCAGGTCATAGGTCGCCTTGCCCGCATTCTTCACCGTCATCAGGTCGAGGACGAGCGGGGCGTTCTTGCCCATATCGACCTGCACCAGCGCGCGGCGGAAGGTGATGCCGGGATAGGCGCCCGCCATCTCGCCGATGCTGAAGCGCAGCGGGCCTTCGCCAACGAATGCCAGCTGGGTCGGCGCGATCTCTTCGGCAGGCTTCAGCTGGGCGTCGAAATGGCTGGTTTCGTTGACCACCAGCGTGTTGTGCGCGACGGTCTGCTTCGCCCAGCTTTCGTTTTCGGGGAGGTAGCGGCCACCCTCCTTCGCCTCGATATTGAGGAAGCGGGCGGCACCATAGTCGGTCACGACCGCTTGGCCATTGTCGTAGAGCAACCAGTTCAGCTTGTCGAAATGGCCATGGCCCATGCCCTGGGCGGTGTTCTTGGCGACCACGACCTGAGCATTTTCCTGCGGGCCGGAGCGCAGGATGGCGAGCGCGCCGTCCTTGCCCTGTGGCCCGTCGCGCAGCAGGGTCGAGGCGAAGGCGAACGGCTTTGCCTTGCCGCTCGCGATGTCGCGCGCGACCGCGAAGCCCTCGGGAGAGAGCGCGACCTTGTTCTGCCACTTTGCGATGTCGAGCAGCCCCGCGTCGCCGGTCGCGGCATAGCCGATGGCGACGCCCTGATAGAGCTCCTCGGTCCTGAGGCTCTTGTCGGGCATCGCGTCGTTGATCGGGAAGAAATAGCCGCCATAGCTGGTCTGGATCGCGGTGCGGATCGCCTTCAAGACGATGCCGTCGCGGTAGGCGAAGATCTTGCGGCCCGGCTCGTTTGCTTCGATCGCCTGTGCGAACACGACGAAGGGCTGAAGGGCGTAGCGCTGATAATAGGGGCCCTCGGCATAATAGCCGTCGGGGGAGAAGAGCAGGTCGAGCTGGCGCAGAAAGCCGACCTTGCCGCTGCGGTCGCTGCCCTTCAGCGCCTGTTCGACCAGTACGGGGTCGCGCAGGACATAGCCCGCCATGCCGACCCCGGCATTGGCCCAGGTGGAGTGGTTGTGGATGCGATCGAAGGTCCGCGCTTCGCTGGTCAGGAACGCGGCCATGCGGCGGAACACCTGTTCGTCGATCGTCTTGCGTTCGGCGGGGGTCAGGTCGGCGCGGACGGCGTCATAGCCCTGGATCGCGTGGACCAGCCAGACGCTGTCGTTCAGGCTCTGCCAGAACAGTCGCCCGGGCACCTGATCCGATGCGGCAGGATGGTTGGCCAGCGTGGGATAGAGTTTGGCATAAGCGAGCAGCAGGTCGCGGACATAGTCGGCATATTTGCGCTCACCGGTCAGGCGGTAGAGCGCGCCCGCCTGCTGGATCAGCTTGTAATTCGCCTTGTGCCGCTCGTGCGTCGGGCCGCCGCCGCGATCGTTGGGGGTCGGCACATCGATCCCGGCGCGGATGCCGGCATCGACCGATTTGCGCGCGGCGGCGAGTTCGCGGGCGAACAGCGGGGCGCTCTGCGCTCCAGCGGCCATGGTGCGCCAGGCGTCGAGGCTGGTGAGCACCGGCGCGGTCGCGGCATCCTGCGCGAAGGCGGGCGCGGCGCCGGCGAGCAGCAGTGCGGCGAGCGTGGTGCGGATCATCGCAGCGCCTCCATCTGATTGTCGGCAAGGACGATGTCGGGTGTCCCCTGCGGATACAGGCGGGTGATCGCCGGTTCGGGCGTCGCGGCGAAGACATTGGCGGTGATGCGCACCACCGGCGCGCCGACGCTGTTGGCGATGGCGATACCGTTGGCGCGGTCGAAGCGGTTGCCGGTGATCGCGACAGTCTGGACGCCCGAGAGGCGCACCGCGCCGCCACCGGTGACGCGGTTGCCGGTCATCGCGAACCACGGGCCGAAGGTGCTTTCATCGGTGCCGAGCCGCGCGACATCGGCGATCGTCGCGACATCGGTGAAGTCGTTGTCGGCAATCGTAATCCGCTCGGCGCTGTAGAGGCCCTTGCTGCCGGTTTCGGCGGCGGCGGCGACGACTGCGCCCGACACCTCCGCGAAGGTCGAGCGGCGGATTGCGATGTCCTCGGCGAACGTGCCGGGGGTGGTGGCGATCACGTCACCCGCGTCGCGCACCGCGACGTCGGACAAGCTTACGCGATAGTTCAAAATGCTCACCGACTGCGGCGCGCGGATGAGGGCAGCGCGCTCCGCAGTCGGTGAGGCAGCGGCGCCGGAGAGGGTGACGCCGCTGAGGTGAAGGCTGCCGCCGGGGGTCAGCTGAAACAGGGTCGGTGACGCGCTTTCGAGGATCGCGGCGCGTGGACCGGTGACGGTCAGGCTGTGGCCAACGGGAATCGGCGTGGTCACGCGATGGGTGCCGGGAGCGACGCGGATCGTGTCGCCGGGGCCGGACTGTGCGACTGCCTGCGCCAGCGCGCCCGGCGCTGCGTCGAGCGTGCGGCCAGTCGTGGCGGGTGCGTCCTTGGGATACCAGGCCGGGCCGGCATCCTCGCGCTTGAGCATGACGAGGTCGCGGGGGGCGCCGACTGACGCCAGCGCGGGGTCGGCGGGATAGAGCAGGCCGTTGGCGGCGCGGACCAGCTTGATGTCGCTCTGGGCAAAGCCGGTCAGCCCCTTGGGCGGCGGGCCGGACTGGACATTGCCCGCCATCGCGATGCCCGCTGCGTCGCCCTCGACCCGGACGATGTCCTTGGCCGAGGCGGTGTAGATCAGGTTGCGGTCGAAACGGCTCGACACCGGCGGGGCGCTGCGTTCGGCGTCCGCCCCTGCGCCGAAGGTAATGCGCGCGGCATCGACGATCGTATTGCGCTCGATCACCGCATTGGCGACCTGATGATAGCGATTGACCGCCGAGTCCGGCACGCCGTTCATCACCGCGATCGCGCTGAGGAATGAGGTGCCGGTGACGTTCTCGAGATAATTGTGGCGCACGATCTGATCGCGGTTGATCACGCGGATGCCCCCGGTCGACGCCTTGCCGCGGCCGAGGAAGATGTTGCGCTCGACCAGATTGCCGTTGCCGTGCCGCAGCACGATCGCGCCCTGCGATTCGACCACCATGTTGCCGCGAATGACGTTGCCGCCGGATTTGACCGAGACGATCTCGACCTCGCCATCGCAGCCTTCGAACCAGTTGTTTTCCACGACCGAGCGCGAATCGCTGAGCGATTCATCGCTGGTGCCGATGCGGATCGTCTCGCCGCCGTTCGAGCCGAGCGGCGGGCGCGGGCCGAAGAAATTATGGTCGATGCGCGCGCGGTTCTCGCCCGGCTGGCCCTTGGGACGGATCACCGCGAGGGTGACGCCCCCATTGCCCTTGCCCGCAAACCAGCTGTGATCGACGCGGTTGTCGGTACCATAGATCGCGACCCAATGATCCTCGGCGCGGCGATCGGGGTTGGTGAAGCGATCGACCACGATGCCGGTGAGGCGGGTGTGCGATGCGGGCGTCTTCGAATCGCGGCGAAACGCGATCAGCTCCTTGGTCGGGGAGTATCCGTCGCGGAAGACGAGGTTGGAGACGACGAGATGCTCGCCGCCGATGCGCAGGTTCGACTGGCCCGACAGGATCACCCCGCCGGGCGTCTGGGCGGTCAGCGTGATCGGCTTGTCGGCGGTGCCGCGTCCGGTGAAGACGATCTGGAAATCGCGCCACACGCCATCGCGCAGGATGATGCGGTCGCCGGGCTTCGCTTTCTTGACCGCAGCGGCATAGGCGGCGGGATCGGCGACGAGATGGTCGGCGGCGACAGCGGGCAGCGGGGCCGCCACAACCGTACAGGCAATGAGCGCCGCAAACCGCATCCCGATCCCCTCAATTATTCTCTATACCCATTGGACTAACCAATTGGTCGGAACACTTCAAGGGGTCTTCATACCATTTCGCCGCAATGGTTTGGTTCAGCAACGCTCAAACGGTTGCGGCACCGGCCCGCTCACCCGCGCTCGACGATGCCGAGGTCAAGCTTCTCGCCCGCCGCCCCGCGTTCATACCGCTCGGCCATCGCCGTATGCGCACGACGGACGGCGGGGTCGGTTGCCGCCGCCGCGCGGGCGCGCTCCTCGGCGGCGCGGGTTCGATAATAGTCGAGATCGGATTGCATGGCCTGTCCTCCTGTTGCGCGGGAGGGTAGCGCGCCGCGATGGGTGATCCGGCTAACCGATGTTAATCGCCGTCAGAGCGGGTCGGGGTCGAGATACAGATAGTCGGGATCGAATTCGGCGATTGCGCGCAACGCCGCCGCATCGGTGATCTCGACCCGCCCGGCGCGGAAGGTGACCACCTCCATTTCGCGCAGCCGCCGCAGCGAACGGTTGACGTGCACGGACGTGAGGCCGCGGCATTCGGCCAGGTCGGCCTGGCTGAGATCGAGCGCATAGCCACTGGCGTCGGCGAGCCCGACCATCTTCAGCCGCACCTGCAGCTCGCAGAACAGGTGCGCGATCCGTGCGAGGGCGTCGCGGACGCCCATCGACAACACCCATTCGCGATGCATCGATGCGTCGAGCGTGGTCGAGAACCAGTAGAGCCGCCCGAGCCGCGGGAAGTGCTCGACCAACTCCGCGATGCGGGCGTGCGCGACCGGTGCGACCCGGCACGGCGTCAACGCCATCAGCGCATGATCGAGCCGCTTCAAGGTAAAGCTGTGCAGATCGGCGAAGTCGCCGGGAACGTGCAGCGCGGTAACTTGGCGCTGGCCGTCGCGCAGATCCTTGTAGCGGGCAGCGATGCCGTCGAGGATCAGGGTGCTATGGTCGAGCCGGGCTCCCGCCTCGATGAAGCTGCTGTGCGCTGCGACATCGCGCGCGGGGGCGATGGTCGCGCGGATCGCCTGCTCCTCCGCTACGCTGAGCGCATGCCGGGCGCGGATGCGGGCGATGTGGCGGTCGATCATTTCGGTCACGACGCATGAACGCGCTACGCCCGGCTTGGGTCCGCACCCGCCGGACATGGCCGAGAAGCAGCCAAAACCCGCCGGTGCAGGCCGCGACGCTTTCAATCGATGTCGTTTCGTCCATAAGGGGTCAACTTCGAGGGAAGTTTCCGAGGGGCAGCCTTGAGGTGCTGTCCTACCTCAAGTCACATTGGTGCTCATAAGCGGTAATCTTATCGCGATTTTTCTCCATAAGGCGTCATTACGGGAAACGGGCGCATAAAAAAGCCGGCCCTCGGCCGGCTTCGCTTGGTGACAGCAATTTTTTGCCTCTAGGACCGGCGGGATTCCACGAGGTCCAGCGCATCAGCGACGCTGTAGAATCGCTGCCGCAACTCTCGGGTTGGATATTTCCAGGTCTTCGTTTTGGATCGAATGCGAGGATTGTCTTCGAGATACGGCAGGTGTCGGCCAGGCCAGAGCTCTTCGAGAAGTGCGTACACCTGCCCCGAGCGATAGAATGCGTCGCGAGCGCGAGCCCGCGAGGCGCGCTGTTCTGGCGACCGCATGAGCAAGCGCGCAGACGACGCAGCGTTCCGCGCGCATTGGACCAAATCACGGCGACAGATTTGGAGTGACTGAAGCCCGCCGCCGCCCTTATCGGATAAGCGCTTCACACGAATCCGGCCGGCGAGAACGTCACTCAACGCGTCTGATCGTCGATAGTGTTCGTTGTAGACGAAGCGCGTGCTCCAATCCTTGCTCGACAAGCCATCTTCAAATTCGCTCGATTCGAGCTTCGAGATCGTCGTCACCGTCGCGTCCACCGAAGCCATGCTGACCTTCCTGCCCACCATTTCAATCGCGCCAGCATCAACCCACGCCGAGATGCAAAGCAGGTTGCCGCCCCTGCCTTCCAAGCGCCGAAGAGCATCGGCGACATCGATCGGAACATCTCCCTTGACGCTGACCTTCGGTCGACGACGGCCGTCGATGTAAATGCCGCGCTCCTGAAACAGCCAGTCCTCCAGCGCATCATCGATCACCCGAATCACTGCGCCATCCGCAGATTTGATCCGGCCCAGCAGACGATGTCCGGCAATCGTCGCGAACATCGCGTGCACGGGGTGACGCTGTGACGGTGCAGGATTTCGGTCAGCGAGCGACGAGAAGAGCGCGCCAGCCCCTGCTGGCCAATCGTGCATGATTGGGTCGGCGGCGCTCACGATTTCTGCGATTTCGGACACGCCAAGGTCTGCGCTCATCGCAGCGCCGGTATACGGACGCTCAACTGCACTCGCCGGCGGATCCGTCTCCGGTGAGGTTGTTGCCAGGATGCCGATTTTAGAGGCGACGGTAAGCAGCGAGTCCAAGTCGAGTTCGGAAAATGGGGGAGGCAGTCGGCGATGACGGCCGGCCGATCTACCCTGGGCATTTGGTTCGTGCCCCAACTGGCGCATGATCGTTTGCGACATGGATACAGCCCCCTCGGGGGCGATCGATGCCGCCATGTCCGTCATCTCACGACCACACACGCATGCCCATGCCTTGGTCTTCAGCGCTTGTTCGATGGGGCGACCGCATTCGTCGCATTTTTCGACCAGAAGAGTGCGATGCCGGGGGCAGGCGCTCACCTGGAGCAGCTGCCAGGCCTGGTAGTGGATTCGTTGCTCTGGAGGGCCATCTTCCGCGAGGCAGGCGGGGCAGAAACGCAAATACTGCGTCTTCAGATAGCCTGCGTGCACCAGATGTCCCAGCACGACCGCCGTCGCACCTCTCCGCACACCATCACGTCCGGTCCAGCGCATGAAATCAAGATCCGCCGGCCCAAGGCCCGCCAATTGGGCCAAGCGCGAGAACTTCGTCCGCGAGCTTCCCGGCACCACCTCGTTGAGGCCAGTGACGTCCCGAAACGCTCCCAAGCTCTCATATCTGGTGCACGCTGCGAAACGGCGTTCGTAGCCATAGATGCTTTCTCCCACCGCTGGGATAGGGCGGCGAGGGAAAGGAGTAGCCACGGTCATCACTTGAAAATCCCGTTTCGATCGAACGGATTGCCCTTCACGTCCGGTATCTTCGGCAGGCGGTGATAGCCCGCGGCCAGATCGTCCCAAGTGATGAGCTTGCCGCTATTGCCGAGCGCCCGATTGACAGCGACCCGCAGGATCGCCCGGAGCCTGCGCAGGTTTCCATCGGTGCACACAAACAAGGTACGGGCCGTTTCCTTCTCGGAAAGTTCGGAGCGTTCGTTGAACGGGAGCTGGAGATCGATCTTCGCGAGCAACGCCCGCCAGGCGAAGCGGCTACCCGAATCTTCCCAGTCGTACGTGGTGATCACCGTCGGCTCTTCCGTGAGACTGTGCAGCTGCTCGTCGGCCTGAATGATCTGCACCGTCTCAGGCATGCCTGCGAGAACGAACGGAATGTTCGTCGACTTGACGATGTCCTTGAGCCAGTCCGCGACCTCGCTCTTCCCCTTTCGACCCTCATCGCGGACATGCTGAAACTCGTCGGCGATGACGAGCTCGGTCTTGAGGTCGATGAGCATCTCCTTGATCCGCTGCGTGAGCGCCGTTCGGCTACCACGGAGCGAGCCAGGACCGGCGAGGGCCGCCAAAAACACCTCGGCTGCGCCTTTCAGTGTCGGGCTAGGTGGGAATGGGACGTAGACCACCGGACGGGTGATCGTGACGACGTTGCCCTCGACGACACGCTCCTGTGGATTATCCTCGGCGTAGCGCTTCAGGAAGGCGCTCTTGCCCACACCCTTCTCTCCGACAACGACGAGACACATCGCCTCGGCGCCCTCCTTGGAACCGTCCCGCAGTTCCTGCATGGCGCTGACGAACTCGTCGGTGAACCCGCGTGGTACGAAAATCGCGTTGGCAACTTCCTTGCGCGCTTTGAGAGAGACCGCCTCCCAATCGGTCATGCTTTCACCTCATCACTGTAGAAGTCGAAGTCATCATCAGCCACAGGCAAGGCCGCACTCGGCATTGCGATCCGCGGGCGGCTGCCAGGTTGCGCTCGTTTCCGTGCCGTGGCTGGTGGAGGATCGCTACGACGCTTGAATTGGCGGCCGGTCCGTTTCGAAGACCGAACAGTCCGCGAGGGCTCCACGAGCTCGATCTCGTCCTGCATGGGTGCAACGGGTACACCCCAGCTGTTGTCTAAGCTTTCGACAGCGCGCCGCTGGCGTTCATCCTCGGGGCTGCCGACCGGCGTTGTGCGTATGCTGTCGCCAAACGGCGCAATGCCGCCAATCTGCCGAACGCGGGCGTTACGGGCCGCGCTGCGAATCTTCTTCGCGCCCGGCGTATCGCGATCAAGGCTGGCGATCAGCTTGGCCTTGGCTGCATCGAGGGCAGGAAGATCGATGGATTGGATTGCCGCATCGCGCAGCGTCTTGACGATTGAATTGTGAGCCCAGACCGAAAGGCCGCGGGCGTACTCACGCGAGCGGGCCTCGACAGGCACTCGCAGATGCATTGTCTGCTGCCCTCGCGCGTGTGGCAGATACACGTGAATGTGGTCGATGCTCGATGGATCGTAACGGAATCGCACCACGACATCGCCGCGAACATCACGCGACGCTTTGAGAAATTCATGGTTCGACAGCAGCGCCATCAGGTCTGGCGAGATGTAGAAGAGATGCTTCCACCTGATGCCATCACGGCGAAGCGTCCGGTGCTCGATCCGCCCGAACAATGGTAGGAGCTTTTCGACGTTCTCGACCTGCCGCGGCATGTAGCTCGCGATCTTCTTGTTCCACAGCTGGATCGGAACATCCCTGATGCCGTGGTGATAGCGGCGCATATAGACATCGATCAGCCAGTGATGGAGCCGCTCAAGCAGCTCCTCGTAGGTGAGGACGGCGTTCTTCCTTGGATCGTAGTCGTCCCGAACCACAACATTGGAGAAGGTCGTGCCCCGCTGCTCCTGCAGTAGCGTGCGGTTGAGCGTACCCAGCATCCGCTCGATCCCGCCTTTCAGCCGCCCCTTGCGTCCCGCCTTCGCTTCAATCTCTTTGATGGGAAGATCGACGCCGAGTGCCTGCATGTCGTGGTTGATGTTCTCGGCCCCGCGATCGACCGATAGCTTCTTCGGGCGCCCGAACGATGGCCACGATCCACTGATGTCCCAGGCGCCGGCTTCCGCATAATGTTGCACATAGGTCTTCGGCAGGAGGCCATTGCGCATGCACTGCATGACCGTGTGCACACTAGGCGGATCGAAGCCGACATGCATGCCCCAAGGCATGGCGGTGCAGCGATCGACGCCGATCACGATCGTCGGTCGTCCCAATGGGGCGCCGGTGAGCCCGTCCACGAGGAACAAGTCGCAAGTGGTGTGATCCATCTCGATTTCGTCGAGCGGCTGTTCCGGCCGTGTGCGATAATGAACTGGGCCAACCGCGTCGTACGCCTTGTCCGCCCCATGGCGCCTGCGCAAAACTTCATCGCGCGGAAGGCTTGCGATCGCGTTATCGATAGCCGTTCGCCCAGGCAGCTTAAGCTGATCCTCGGGGGTTCGCAGCTCGTTCGCCAACCGCACCTTATGGCGAGCGACCGATACTACCGTCGTTATCGACCGACGTTCGGGCGTAAGGTAAACCTCCTCGATCACATGGTGAATGATCTTGGAGACCTCGAAGCACACGCGTGAGGTCCGGTTTCCCTTGAATCCATGCTGCGGCACGTAATCTGACACCGAGGTATCGGATGAGATTCGGCCTCCGGCAGCAGCACGAGCGTCCCCCTTCTTCATCCATCGCTTGACGAGATACGGGGCTGGCGGCTGGGGGTCCTGAATGCGCTTCGCGACGTGTGCGATGGCGGCCATCAGCTCCGTAGTCGCAGGCCGATATGTCAGGCGGCGCAGCTTCAGCTCATCGGTGTAGGCCATGATCCGACGCGCATCGGCAACCGCCGGACCGGGCAACGTCGCCAAGTCGGCGGTCGCCGCCGCGTATTCCTGATCCTTGGCCGAGGCATTGCCTCGCACGATTTTCGCTTCGCCAAGCCCGATCAGCCCACCCAACTCCTCATCGGTGCGGGTGAGCAACTCACCATTGCGCGGATCATGAAAGTCGAGCTGATCGCCGCGCCGCTGTGCTAAAGCCCAACTCGAGCCACGATAGACAAGACGATCCGCTAGCGTGATGTCGTACCGCGGCGTCAGAACCTTTGCCTGGGCCACGCGCGTCATTTTCCGGTCCCCCGGACGCGCAGGTTGAGGAACGGCATAGGTGCGGCATCGGCTCGGGGTGCCTTGATAGCTTCGTCGACCGTCACGAAGGGTAACGTCCGCGCACGAACCGGCCCGGAGTTGCGATTCCATACGACGCTGTCCAGCGTCAGCAGCTCTGTGACGTCGAAATCAACGATTCCCGCGGCGATCATCGCAAGCAGGTCCGGCCATGAGCCACGCGCTCTGGGCCCGTCGACGTGCACCGCTGTTCTTGCAAGCAGATCCGATGCTGTAAGGGCCCCATCATCAAGGATCGCAGACGTTCGCAGTCGCAGGTCGAGGTCAATTTCGTCATACGGTACGAGCTCGCGCCAGAGCATGTCGGTATTCGAGCGAAGCGGCTCCGCGAGCAGCGCGCTTTCCAATGTAACGCTGTAGCGCCAGCCCGGATGGCGTTCGACCTCATCGCGGATCGCCAACAGCTCGGACTGGACGTCCGGTTTCCGGCATTCCGCGTCCTGTTTCGTTTCATGTAGCTCGGCACGCCCGTCGATCATCACGGCGAAGTCGGGAGCACGCCTTCGGATCCGGCCATCTTCTGGCACGCGCAGCAAAGTCGGCTGAGCACGCACTTTGGCGACCCGCGAATCGAGCTGGGCAACCTTCAGAAAGCGAACTTCGCAAGACGACTCCGCAGCGCGCATGCCGAGCGGCAACGTGGAGTACACAAGGGCGGTATTCCTCCGCCGACTGCGAGTATGGACTCGCCGCACGGGTTCAGCCTCGACGGCGATGCCCGCTGGCCATGCCGACACGTGGTTGGCTACGTCACCAATCTCGCCATGCCGCCGCCGACGGTACACCCTTTCAACTGACTTCTTATAATCTCCGGACACTGCTATCTCGCCTTTCCGGCGATTCATTTAATGCATGTTTTTGCGGAGTGCTAGTACAGCTAAACTAACACTGCTCTTTTATCGGTATTCCACGAGATGTGCACTTAGGACAAATCTTTAGTATAGGTATAGTGTTCTTGGAATTGTGAGCTATACTACGATTTCACTTGACATTATTTACGGATGGCGCGTATAAACATGGCTCGCTTACTTTGAGCGATATCGTCGCCAGTGAGAGCTCTTGCGCTTCCGTTTCTCCATGATCGGTTCATCCCAAGTTCTGATCGTGCAGATGCCGGTTGGAAGTATGGCCGAACTCGCGACTCAAATGGGCCAGGGCCGCTTCCTTGTTGGAGAATTGCTCGAGGCCGACGGCTGTGAGGTTGGCTGCGATGTCTTGATTGCAGTGTCGCGGGTTCAACTCGTCACCGAAGCGTGATTGTCGCAGGCAACCGCGCTTCTTTAATCTCCAAAAACAGAGAGAGAGAGAGAAACTATGCCGCAGTTTCGGGCCACCCAAGTGTCCTTCCGCTCTCGCGAAATCAAGGCGCTTGTCGACTTCTCCAGTTTCGGGGGAATTGAACTTTACGATGAGTATAAAAGACATGGCCTATTTAATACGCACGACTTGGATGTCGCCGCTGCGATCGGCATTCCCATGCTCGGCGCGCTTACCAAGGCGGGCATTCCGAAGGGGACGACGTCTCGTCATTTTGGGGAAGTGGTATATGAAGGTCTAACCAGCCTGGGGATCAACTTGGACCTTTGGCGTTTTCCGGGCGCGCCAGAGGAAGCTGAGCAATGTCGACAATGGATCGCGACCGGAACACTGACGGAGCGCAAGCGTAAGATACAAGAACTCCTGGGAATTCAGGAGCGTCGATCGAGCCGCTATCTGCTGGTCAACGGCGAGGGTGCCTGCAGCACAACGAATAGCTTGGCTGAAGTCAGTGAGCCGTCGATCTTTGTGATCAATGCCTTCGGTTTTGCGGACAAAGTGAGGGCTTCCCGTTCAGGTGCTCTTTTCGCCCTTGAGCGCGAAGACCGCTTATCGCCTAGCCGGTAAGGCGGCCTGCCAGTTGGTGACGTGTGGCATGGGGCGGTTGCACAAAGGTTTGCGCAATCGAGTCTCCAGCCCGTTCCCCCAGCCTCCCAACCGCACCGACGGGCTTATGGCTTATCCGAATCGAGGGCGTTGTCAGCGCGCCTTTTCGCATCCTCCTCCATCGTCGCTTCCAGGCCAATCCAGAAACTTGCTGGCCTCTTGCTAGAGGTTCGAAATCGCCGAGTGTGAGGAAATGGATCTTCTGGCACCTCGTGTGCCGGCTTGTCATCAACTAGCCGATGACCAGCGGCGGTGAGCTTTTCACGAAGAGCGCGGAGGGATCGAGGGCCAGGGACCTTGGGGGATTTAGTCATCCGATTTCTCCCACGCAGCTTCAAGTTCGATCAGAGGAAACTCGATCAGGCGAAGCATGTTTGCGTTTGAGAAGCACTCGAACTCGCCCTCCTTAGCAGGGAGATCGATGAGGCCCAGTGGTGCCCCAGCTCCAATGTATAGAAACAGATCGGCAAGCGACGCCCGATCGGCTTCATAGCTGAACTTCTGCCCATCCGTGTAATAAAGCGTAGTGTACAGTAAAAGGTCGCGAAGCTCCGTAACGCGGTCGGAGTATCCGCAGCGATGGATTTTGGACCAAACCTCTTTCTGCACCTTCTTTGGGATGCTAGTGAAGAACTTGTTTTCACTCTCTAACTCACTTTCAACCCAGGCTGCCATTGCTCTGTAGATTTCAAGCGACGTGACTTCTTCGTCCAGACTTGACGCGAACTGGAAATCATTGACGGGCTCGCCGCTGGCATCGTCGAGCAGCCAAATACGCTGCATCTCCTTCGGACGAAACGCCAAGGCTCGGTTGTTAAGTGTCAACGCCACCAACCAGCCTGAAACGTCATGGCCGGTTGCCAAGTTTTGACGGACTCTCGACGCCTGTCCTTCCGACACAGGATACCAGTTCGTGAAAGCTGCTCCAGGCAGTCGCAGCCCGATATGACCCCAAGGGTAGCCAGCTTCGCCGATCAGATCGTCAAGGCGGTGGCGAGCCGCGAGCGAGGCGGGACCGGGCCCAAGGATGTGGTCTACACTACTTTGAAAAATGCGCGCGATTTCGCGAAGGGCTTTATGTGGTGGCTCCGCCTTGCCACTTTCCCACCGAGCATACGTTTGCTGCGAAACGCCAAGTTGAACAGCAACCTCTCTCTGGGTGCGGCTGCTGGCAGTACGCAACTCCTTCAAACGGCTCATTACATCTCCCTTCTCCTGATATTTAACACGTTATCTGTGTATACATACACTCTTTATGATAGATAGAGCAAAAGAAGGTTAATTAATAAGTTTGTAGATGGGTGCCGTATCGCCGATCATAGAGTTGATGGCACCCTCTGTTGGAGCGCGCCCGCGTGAGCTCTCGGCATCACGCCGATTGCAGAATGTTCCTGTATTGTTCTAATAATGGTGCCTCGCCGATTCGCGGTGACCCGACCTTTTGGAGCTTGAGCATGGAGCATGATCTCCCGCTGCGTGCGGCTGCGCGCGCGATATATGACGCCTGCTATCCCAGTGAGGATTGGGCACCCGTCGGCTTCAGCGAGGCGGAGCGATACCGCACTACGCATTATCGCCAAGCGATCGATGCTGCGCAGAAGGCACGCTCTCTTCTGGCTCAGCCGTCAGAGCAGCCAACGCTGTTTCCCTTAGCACAAATCGGCATGACGAGAGCGGGCTGAGCAGCCGAGCAATCGCGCCTTCAACATGAAATGAGACAAGTGACTCGACATAAGCAATTGCCAGGCAAATCTGCCGCGCCCGTATGCGTTTCTGGTCCGGCCAAGCGAGGTCGAAAGCCAAAGCTCATCATCGAACATCCGACGCCACTCACGACCGAGTGGGTCGACCCATCAAGTTTCAGCGCAGCGCTCAATCTCCACGTCCGACGGCATGGTGATACGCTCGCCCATTTGCACAATGCGGTAATCCACACCGGGGAGCGCTTTGACCGCAAGATCCTCTATAATTGGGCAAATGATAGCAAAGTGCCCGGGACCACATTCAGTCTGGCGGTACTGGAGCGGATCGAGCATCGATATCGCCTTCCAGCCGGCTACTTTCGCGCCAAGCTACCCGAAACAGGAAAGGCGCCGCGTGGTCATAGCCTTCCAAAGCTGACGCTTGCGCAGCGCCGGCGGTTCGCCTGGCATCTGCCTGACGACTTTGACGCTTTGCCAGCAAAGAAGCGGGCCGAGATCGTCGAATGGGTGGAGCGAGTGATCGTGTCCGGTCAAACCGACTACCGCCAGTTCCTCTCCGACGCGATGAAGAGTCGTTATGCTCTCCGCTTTCCCGGATCGGTGTTGCCAGGCTGGAAGAGCGCCAAGGGTACGCCCCATGCGGACACACGCGACGCGCCGCCTCGACTGGTCGAAGAAGTGACCGCGCTGATGCGGTTCAAGACCAAGGCGCTCACGACGATCGGCGAGCGCCGTATCGGCGTATGGGGCGAGGAAACCGCAAGCCAGAAGATCGAGCATCTGGCGCTGATGTTCGGCGCGCTTTGTGCTGATCCCAACGGGCCACAGGCTGGCGCGGGCCTGCCAATTGAGAACTGTGCAATCGGCCATATGATCCATCCCGCGGTTTGGGACTGGTATCTCGGTTGGCGTGAACGGCGGCGCGGCTTCTTCACGAGTTGGGAGGTGAACATGCTGGCGCTAGTCCTGTCCCTCACCCGAAAGGAAACTGGCTGGCTTTGGCAAAACCCCTCGCTGGCTGAGGGCCTTTGCCCAATTTCGGATTTGGTTAGTGCTGAGGATGTCGAGCGGGTGGCCAACGATTGGCAGGGCGCCTGCGAAAAGATGCACCATCACGCGGTGGTCCGGGCTGGCGAGGTTCGACGCCTATCGCGGGTTCACCGCGACCCATTCGAACCGATACTTGCCGTTTTGGACACCGACAGCCCGGTCGGGGTCTATCGTCAGATCACCACCGAGATTCTCTCACGGATGCCCGATGCTCGCCGCCACCCTGTCGCGGCGGCTGAGCTGTCACGCGGTTTCCTCATGCTGCGCTTGGGGCTGCATTTGGGGCTGCGGCAGAAAAATCTGCGCCAGCTCATGGTTTGCCCGAAAGGACAACGACCACGCAGCGAACGCCAACTCGAGCTTGCAAAGCGCGGGGAACTTCGGTGGTCCGACCGCGATCATGGCTGGGAGGTCTTGATCCCCGCAGTAGCGTTCAAGAACGCGACGTCGTCCTTCTTCGGGGGTAAGGCTTTTCGGCTGGTGCTGCCGGATCTGGAGCATCTCTATCGTGAGATTGATCGCTATCTGGGCCGGCATCGCGACTTGCTGCTGAATAGCGCTACCGATCCGGGCACCTTCTTCGTTAAGACGGTCAAGCGGACCAGTAGTGATGCGTCGTACGACCAGACCAGCTTCTACGAGGCGTGGCGGCTGATGATCCAGCGATACGGGATCTACAATCCGTACACCGGCAAGGGGGCGGTCAAGGATCTGCTGCCGCATGGGCCGCACAGCGTGCGCGACGTGTTGGCGACGCACGTTTTGAAGCAAACAGGTTCATATGAGCAGGCGAGCTATGCGATACAGGACACGCCTGAGATGGTTGCCAAGCACTATGGCCGTTTCCTCCCTCAGGATAAGGCATCGATGGCGGCCAAGATATTAAACGAAGTGTGGGCCGCTTGAATGCCCTGCGTGCTTGCTCGTCCGAGTCGATGAGAGGCTAGGTGTGACAACCATCAGTGCTAAATTGCAGGCAATCAGAGCGACGCTCGAGGAAACCAGATGCTGGCCATCGTATGAATCATTCCCGAGCCACGACCGTATCGTACAGCCCGTAGCGAGTAAGCCCCTCGTGGCTGTCGATGCCGGTGTAGCGTAGCGAGGCATCCTCGTAGCGGCGAAAGGCGAAGACCGCTTCGTTCATGCGTTCAGTGTTGAACACCTTGAGCCGCACCAGCAGGTGAAAGTCGGCCACCGATAGGCCGGTGACCGATTGGAACAGCTCTGGCTCCAGCTTCGTGATCACGTCCTGAAGGGTGTTTTCGCGGAAGTCGGTGAGGTACATGAAGGCGGGGATGCGGGTAGCAAACTTGATCAGCTTCTCCTGAACGAGCTTGCGTTTCGACTTGTACTCCTTCTCCTCCTCCGTCAGCTCCCGCTTCTCGGCCGTGCTCAGGTCCTTGCCTTTTGCCTTGGCCTTAAGCTCCTTCACCTTCTCGCTTTTGTTGATGATCGTCTCGATGATGTTGTCACCGAGGTTGCGCCACCCCTCGATCCGCTCAACGGCTGCCAGCGCCTCCGGGTTGTCGAGCACCCGCCGCAACGTCTCGTTGTCCACGTTGACCAGCATTGCCGATTCCCACTTGCGGGCGAGCAGCGTCGCGGAGGTGCCGGCCATGGCGATGTCGAGAATGCCGCCGGCGTCGATCTGCGTCATGTTCGCGCCGTCGTAGGCGAGCACGGGTAGGAACGAGACCAGATCGCGGACGGCATTCTCGGGGTTGGGCTCGCCCGGCGACAGGCCGAGGCCGTATTCGGAGAGCTGCCGCAGCGCGCGTGTCGGCGCGAAGTCGAACACGAAGCACGCCGGCTTCAGGATTTCTTCCTCGTTCGGGTTGTCGCCGTTGGGGTTCTTGATAGACCATGGCGACTGCACTCGGAACGCCGCCTGGAAGTAGGTCTCAGGCGATTTCAGATTCCGCAGCATCAAGATCGACGACCATTGCGGCACCGTCACGCCCGTGGTCAGCTTGCCGCACGAAAGGGTGATGGTTTTCGTGTCGAACCCGCCGCCGATCGCATCGCGCACCGGGCCAAGCGCATCCAAACCAATGCCTGCGGCGGTGCCTGCCGCGACCACGACCTTATAGTCGGACCACCAAGCATTCTGCGGCTCCTCCAGCAGGTTCGCCATCGCCTGACACCCCGCCACGTTCGGCAGAAACCAGAAGCTGTGCTGGAGATAAGGCAACAGCCGCACGTCCGAGTAGGGGAACGGTGGCTTGGTCCCGGTCTTCAGCGCCTCAACCGTCTGCGGCGCATAGGCTCCCCGGATGATGCTGAGCCACTTCTGCACCTCGTCCTTGTGTACGAACTGCGCCAGCACGCGGGTGCCGGTCGCCCGGAAAAACTCGTTCAGATCGAACTCGTCGAACTCTCCCGCGCTGGCGATCTGAAGCAGCTCGTCGGGCATCTGGTACGTGAGCAGCCGCATCTGCGGCAGCGCGCCATAAGGATTGCGCTTGTCGGGATGTGCCTCGGCGAACTCGGCCTTCGCCCGCTGCTCGTCCGTGTAGGTCCAATTGAAAATCTGCTCTTCGATGAACTCGCCGGTGGCGAGCGCCTTGAACGGCGTGCCGGAGAGATAGAGGTAGGCGCGCGTGGTGATGGGGAGGAACTCGGCCTCCTTGGCGGAGAGCATTTCGAGGTCTTCGTTTACCGCCTCGAGATCGGCTTCGAGCTTGGCTGCCGCCTTTACGACCGGCGCCTCCTCGCCCTCAAACAATTCTTTGGCGGTGTCCCGCCACGCGCCGAAATGGTACTCGTCGAAGATTACGAGGTCCCAGTTGATCGCGTGAATCCACTCGTTCTGCGGCTTGATGTTGCCCGCCGCATCACGACCGAGTAGGTCCTGAAACGAGCCGAAATAGACCACCGGCTTGCCCGGCGCGATCTGGGTAGGATCACGCCCCGATGATTTCGACAGATATTGCCAGCCGTCGAAATCGACATGGCTTACGAGGTCGGTCCGCCATGCGTCCTCGACCGCCGGTTTGAACGTGACGACCAGCACCCGCTTGGCCCCGAGCTTCTTGGCGAGATGGTAGCTGGTGAACGTCTTCCCGAACCGCATCTTCGCGTTCCACAGAAAACGTGGAACGGCGCGCATGTCCTGCTGCCAGCGCGAATGGAAATAGGCGTAGGTCTGGTCCACGGCCGCCGCCTGCTCCTTCCGCATCGGAAAGGTCTCGTGATGCGAGCCGGTCAACTGCTGGCCCGAGCGCAACTCCCTCAGCACGGTCTTCACGTCCGCGACGGCGCAGCGCATCCATTCGAGCTGCGGGTTGGCGAAGCCCTTCTGCTTCAGCCTTTCGCGCACGGCGTGGTCGGTGATGATCGCGCCGTCATCGCGCTCGCCGCTTTCATCGAGTTCGATGGTGTAGTTGGTGATGGCAGCGGTCTTGAGCTGCTCCGCTACGCGCTGCTTCACGTCGCGGGTGGTTTGGCCGACCTTCAGGAGTCCGGCGTGCGCCGGGTCGGCGATGGTGTAGGCGTAGATGCGCGGGCGGGATTCGGGCTTGGCAATGAGGATTTCATCGATGTTAGGCTTAGACAACGCCAGCCTCCCAAGGTCGGATCGTTGACGTGATCAGCCCGATCTCCTCTTGGGTGAGCTCATATTTGTCGAAGAGATCGTCATCCGACCAAGGTCGAGAAAAATCCTGAAGAGGGACGAAAGAATAGGCAACCCGAGGAAGGTCTTGAGCGGACGCGCGCGCTGCAACGAGGAAACGGAAGAACCGTGTCGTCACATACGAAAAGCAATTTCGTGCGCTATCTTCGTCGTCATATGTGCCGAGTAAAACGTAGGTCTCGGTCAGCACCGATGCCGGTGGCAAAACGCCGGAGAGCGATAGAACCTTTCGCATGCCGTTCCGGTCTACCTGTCCAGCGTGCTCCGCCGATGACTTCGATGTGAAAACCTTCCACTTGTCGATCAGGTGTGTGTTCTCGACGACTTCGGTACGCGCTGCCCAGGCGCGCCCGCCGCTCTGAAGCACGACTAAATCGTCCAAGTTCACTTTGGCGGGCGTCCCACGGTAAAATGTTCGCAAACCGAAGGGTTTCTGCCCGCTAACCTGCTGATCGAACCTTAGCTCTCTAGGAAGGACTACCCCTTCTTTGCGGGTCTCTTTTCTAACGATTTTCCTCAAGATCGCGATGTGTTCGTTATTGCGGATGAATATGTCACATCCCGGCTCCAGTAGTGGCCGAATGCTCTCACTCTCGTGGCCGCCGAAGCCGTGGCTTACGACGCGGCAATCACCTTGTTTATCACGGTCCCAAAGAAAGTAACAAATACCGCCCGCAACATCGACATTTGGGAAGCACTGCCGGCTGTCCGGAAAATCAACGATCTGCTGAATATGGCGGTCCTCCAGCATGCCCTTCCGGAAGGAGTCTAGGCCGCGCCCGCCGAAGAACCAGCGGGCCGGGATAACCATCGATAGAAACCGGGGTTGTAGAGCCTTCGCCTGCTCCACAAACTTGTTGTAAATGGGAATCGCACTAGCGCCCTGCCCCCCATCGGAAAGTTGATAGGGCGGGTTGCCGATGACCACATCGAACTGCATTTCGGCTCCAAACAGCTCGCCCATGCGAGCCTTGATGTTGTTGGTGTGAATGAACGCATAGGCGTGGTTGTCGAGTGGGGCGGGCCGATTGAATACCTCACGCGGCGCACCGCAGAAGGTGCATCGGGCCTCGCTCCACCGGTGCTCGCTCCGCTCGAACCAGACATTGCCCGCCTCAGTCGTGAAGCTCTTCGCAACCGAATGCTCGCCGTTGGCAAACTTCGAGCAGTAGAGGCTGCGCCGCGCGAGCAGGGCAGTGAGCGTCGTGATGCCGATGCCAAACGCCTGCTTGGTCAAGATGTGATCGACCCGCTCCTGCAGGTCGGGCACCTGCTCGGCTAACCCGGCGATCAGCCGCGTGGTGATCTCGCGCAGGAACACGCCCGATTTGGTGAATGGGTCGAGGAACCGGACGGTCGGGTCTGCCCAGATGTTCGCGCCGCCATTCCCTTTCGCCCAAGCCTCCGCCAGCGTGTCGAGCATCCGGTTGGCGAACTCGGGCGGGGTAAACACCTCGTCGTTCGACAGGTTGGCGATGCAGGTCAGAACGTCGGGGTTGCGCCCGCGTAGCGTGAAACTAGCCTTGTCCAGCATCCACTTCCGTCTCCCCGTCCGCCGCCGCCAGCTCCCGCACCGTCATCGGCGGATAATCCTCGACAGGTGTGAACACCTCGTGCCGTCCTAGCCCCCCAAATAGCGATGCCTGCTCCCGGACGCTCGACTGCCGAAGCTCGCCCGCGCGAGTGAGCGAATCAAGCCGAAAATCCCGACGGTTAAACTTCCCTTTGCCGACGGACGACCATTCAGTAACGCGGATGGGCTGACCATCGGCCGCGACCATCTTCATCGCGTCGCCATGGATCAGATTGAGCGACAGGACGTGGCTGGCCGCCCGGTACAGCTCGTCCTCCTCGTCAATGCCGAGGTAGGCGGCGAACACCTCCAGCATGTTCGCCCGGCACTCGGCGATGTTGTCCGCCAGCAGCTCGATCCCGTACAGGCTGGTGAGCGCGAGCAGCGCATAGTGCCGCTTCTCGAAACTGGATCTGCCATACTTCGCCTCGACGGCGGCAAGCTTGCGCTGGAGGATCGGCAGGAGGAAGTTGCCGCTGCCGCAGGCCGGTTCCAGAAATCGGGAGTCGATCCTCTCGGTTTCACCTTGCACCAGATCGAGCATCTTCTCGACTAGCCACGGCGGGGTGAACACCTCCCCGTGATCGGCAACGCGCTTCTTCGATTTGATCAGACTTTTGGACGACACAACTACCCGCTTGCGCGTTGCGGGCGCGCAACGCAACGGCGCGGAGACATTTTCTGTGATTGCTATCGCCGGATCGGCGGTCGCTGCCCCGCTTGCTACGGCATAGGTGCAGATCAAATCGAGCGACCGGATGACGTGTGGCGGCGGTTGTGCCGCGCCTTCGTCCCACGCCAAAACGACCTCTGCTGGAACGCCGAATCCCATGGCTATCGCTTCGACCGTAAAGCCAGCTTCCTGTCGCCGCACCGCAAATGATTGCGTGATAGTCACGCCGCTGCCAGCGCTTGATCGAACCATTTGATGGCCGCTTCGCCATCATGACGCGCGATGTCGCTGACCGTGCGGCTGTGACGGATGGGATTGCGCAGACCGCAGAGTTGGCCGAAGCGAGTGTTTAGCTGGTCATTGGCCGGAAACACATCCTTGAACCGCGTCTCCCCGCTTGCGGTAATAATCCCCAGCAGCTCGGTGATGTCGGCGAACTCCAGTGCCTGGGCTAAGCCCTTATAGCGATCAGGGTCTCCACCAGGATTACGTTTCAGCTCGGCAGCAATCTTTGGGTCCATCTTCTGCCGGATGTGCCCGGGCAACTGCGCCAGATCGTTGCCTAGCCGGGTAGCAATGAGCGCCCTTAGCGAGAGCTCGATCCGCTCGATCGCCTCATCCAGCACACGCAAGTCGGGCGGCAGGTCCGCGCGTCCGCCGATTAGCTGCGATTGAACGGCATGCGTAATCGTGCGCTGGCGCTCGGTAATGAATGCAGCAAAGTCTTCAGGACCGAAGGGCGCGCGCAACAGGATATCGAGCGCGGCCGGGGACACGAAATGCGTTGCCATCAACGCTTCAACTGTCTCGCGACCGTTCTTTGCGATAAGTTCTGGAAGGTATTGGTTGGGCAGCCGATCACAGATAACCTTTCGATTGGTATCGCTGGTCAACGGCGTTCGATTAAGAATTGTATCGATGCTGTTGCCGCCTAGATTTTTCGCGCCCCAGCTTTTTGGCACGATGTGATGGTCGTCCAGCTCTCCGGCTTGCGGCACCATGCCACTTACCCAGTCCTTCGCCCCCTGGATGACCAACAAGTTGAAGATGGCATTGTAGACGGCGTCGCCCTTCTTCACATAGCCGCGCAGGTCGAGCGTCAAAGCACGCTGGCGGAACTCGGCGATCAGCGCAGGTTCCGCTGCGGCGTCCGCGAACCAAGCGCGCAGGTCTTGAATGTCTCTCGCGGCCGTCGTTTCGCTCGATGCTGAATAGCGGTTCGTGAAGATCGATGCCCAGTACCACAGGCGGAAAGCCCGCTCTGCCGCTAGTTGATTGTCCGCTGGCTGCCCCTTTACTTCCGACAAGGCGGCCGCAAATACTGGGAGGATCGCGAAATATGGAAGATAGTCGGATTTTGTAACACCAAATTCGTGTGGGTGGCGCAGTCGCGCGATAGCATTTTCGAGCGCCTTTACTGCTGCGTCCCAACGCGCATGAAATTCCTCCGGGTTCGACACCATGACCTGTGTCTCGAAACTTCCGTCCTCGGCTCGCGTTTTCCTCTCCACCCCGGGCAAAAGATAGTAGAGATATTGGGGCGACGAGTAGATCTGACGAATGATCGACATGACCTGAAGAATGTAGACGTTCACCTTGCCGCTTTCGATGAACTCTAGCCGAGGCCTCGCCGCGTGCCACATTGCCTTTAGCTGGATACCCTTGGGCTTTAACAACGCATTGAGCAGATCGAAGACGTCGAGCCGGACGCCCTTGCTGTTGATCTGGGTGAAGATGTCGCAGACCTTATCGATAGGTAGCTCTTGATCGAGCGCGATATAGCTGACCTGAAAGGTCTCCGTAATGCTTTTGAGATGCTCACCGAAAGCGACCGCATTCTGCGTATACAATTGCGCGATGGCGCGATCCGCTTCGTTCTCCGCCGCGTCGCCGCGGGCCTCCCAGTGCTTCGCGTAACCCTGCACCCAGTTCGACAAGTCCCATCCGCCTGAACCGACGATCGCCAGCGGGAAGATATGGTTGTCATACTGGCGGTCGGCGTCGCCATAGACTTTCTTGAAGCCGGCGGCGCCTTCGCCGCGCCCAGGGGCGACGTACCAGAAATCGAATGCGTCGTCGTATTGCTCGGCCATGAACTTATCGACGCGCACGAAATATAGCGCACGGTTGGCACGGGTGGGCAGCTTGATGTCAGGTGCGACGAAGGCGTAGTTGATGGCAGTGAGCCGTTGCTGCCCGTCGAGCACAATGTATTCCGCCTTGCCCTCGGGACGCCCGTAAAGCGGAGTGCACGACAGGTTGCTGTAGTGCTCTGCCGTACCTTTCCAGAGCAGCAAACTGCCGATGTAATAGTCTAGGAAAATCGATCTGGTCAGGTCGCGGATATCGCGCGCCTTCCACTCGAAATCACGTTGGAAATCAGGAACAGCGTACCGGCCATCCTTGAGCCGGGTTATCAACGAATTAAGCCCGACATGGTCCGGCTTTTGAGCTTCGCGCACTAATCTGATCCCCCGACAGTATCTTGATTTGATCCAAGGTTAGTTTCCAACCGCTGCGCTGAAAAGGCCAACGGCTGGATATCGGCCAACCTGCAAGGAATTTCTGAGGGCGAGCAACATTCATCAGCCCCGACCGTCCGAGCAGGCGGGGAAATGGCGGCTGTTGGGCCGTTAGCTGACAGTCAGCTCTTGGCTTAGAATGTGCGAAAGCTGCCATGCGCAAAATCGAGTACTCGACCGTTGATCAGTGGGTCGAATGTGGGCGGGGAGCGGAATGCTCACTCTCAACTCAGGCGGCGGGTAAAGCCGACGATCAGATTCAGACCGAAGGGCGGCGAGGTTGATTTCGCTGCTGATCGTCGGACTCCAACGCCCACCAATCGCGTCGGTCGGACGTCTGTCTCGTCTCCTGGAAGCGGTGGCCGGCGAAGCGCAACAAGAGTTCGGCATGCTCTGCCCACTGGGCAAGTACGCAGTGTTTCCAATCCCGGTGGAACTGGGTCCGCTGCTACCAGTAATTGCCAGTCTTTAGACATTGCTGCCATTTGCGCATCGAACGCATCCGGCAGGTGGAATCGGAGCAAAGTGCTGCATCGGCCCGATATTTCTGCTGGCATTCGATATCGCGCGAGGTTGCTGGCTTCGCCGTCGCGACGGAGCCGCCGAGCAGCGCCTTCATCTCAGGCGAGGTGGCGAGTTGCCCCGGACTCTGGCCATCTTTGTTGCGAAGGGCCTTGTTAGCGCCCTTGTTCAGCAGAATCTTTGCCAGCTCGACTCGATCCCGCTGCGCCGCCTGATGAAGCAGCGTCCAGCCATATTCATCTTGTTGGTTCACCGGTACGCAATCTTCGAGCAGACCGGTCAACTCGTCAGGCTTGTTGTACCAGACTGCATCCTTCGCTGCGAGAAACGGTCGCAATGCGGGCGATCGGCTGCTGCTCGCAGGATCGTTGCGCACCATTTCGCACATGCCATTCGACTTGACGGGGGCGGCCTTCGCCGCGCCCCTGGGCGATGCTGCGCCGCCAGCCTCGCGGGTCGGGGCCTGCGCGCCGCCCATCGCCTTGCGCAGTTCGGCTTTGACCGACGTTGAATAGGCCATCTGATAGGGTGTGTACCCCACCGAATTGTTCTTGGCGTTCGGGTCGGCACCGCGGGCAAGCATCGCCTTGACCAACTCGAGATCGCCCGCCTCCGCCGCAAAGTGAAGGAGCGTGTAGCCCTCCTCATTCTCCAGATTGATGTCGAACTGACCGCTGTCGATGATCCTGAGCGCTTCAGCGCTGGATTTCACGCTGATGAGGTAGCGTGCGTTGTTCCATGGATCCACCTGAAGGGTGCGAATGCTACCCGTCCATGCGGCACTAGCGCCTGCAACCAGTCCAAGCGCGATCAGCGTCGCGATGGAAATCATCGTGAAGGTCTTCCGCATAAACTGCTCCCACACCTGGCGCGTACAGGTCGGGACCGCCCGGACCTGTCGCAACGAATTGACGGCGCGCTCAGGCGAGGCCTGCAAGCAGCGCCGCGCCCAACCCCGCAAAACCACCGCCGACGATCACCATTGCCGCCGCGACGAAAAGGCTCGGCTTGTCGAGAACCGGTGCGCTGTCCTGAGGTTGATCGGGGTCGTACCAGAGGTCGATCACCTTGCCCGGCGGATGCGCCAGCAGCCACTGCTGCGCCGGTGGAAACAGCGAGAATCGAAGCGCCGTACAAAGGGCGGTTCGATCCCCCTCGAACACCTGCCCGGCTACGGTGTAGCGATACCGAAGTTTTGGCTCATACCAGGTCGTCGAATCGCCGTCGCTATCGGTACTCTCGCGATCAATCAGTTGCGCATCGATCACTTCCGCATCGGTCCGCTTCCAGTGCGCCCGTGCGCTGGCGAAACGCCGTCCTTGCTTGCGATAGCGGTCGATACCGAACCAGGCGATCAGAATGCCGAGCAGGATCAGGCCCAACGAAACTGCGGTAAAGACGTCCATTTCCTTCCCCCGAACTCAGCTGCCGAACCGCGCGATGCACTGGTCGCCGATCTGGTCGAGCCGCCCGGACTCGGCGACCGCCTTGATCGCGGCCTCAATCCCCTCCGGAGCGGGTGTAGGCATCGCCGAGAACCGCGCGTGCACAGTTCGATAGGCGGCCGCGTAACGCTTCGCGAGCGCACTCGCCTTCGCGTCTTTCGCCAGCCCGCCTTCTTCCGCGAAGCTCAAGACATCGTCGCAGATCGTCAGAGCGGCCGCGTCGTCCGTGGGCAACGCGGTCGCTGCCTTGTCGATCTTCGGATCGCTCTTGCGGCACTCCGCCGCCCATGCCCGGGTCGTACCGGCGGTCATCACCTGCCCGAGCCGCGTGGTGGCGTCGTCATTGGCGGTGGCCAGCTTGTCGGCGCCACCTGCAAGGATCGCAGCCTTGTGCAGCAGATATCCGGCCTGTGGATCGTAGATGATGCGTGCCTCGGCATCCATGTCCCGGCCGCCGAGATTGTCGTAGGCGATCGCCGCCGCGCAAACGACCGTGCGTTCATAAGGTTCGCGTGGCAGCTCAGGAACCGGTTCCTCCTCGATGCCATAGGCTTTGAAGCAGGTGTTGATTGTCGTCGCCCAGTGCGACCCTACCGCCGACTGGATCGCTGCTTCGGTTCCCAGCGCTTTGCCTGGATCCTCGTTGCTTCCCGGGAAAAGCGAGTAGAAGCCGTTCGCATTCGCCAGTTCGCGGCCCTTCGCCGACACCCGATCGAAGCGTTCCTTGTCCTTCGGCGGCGTCGCCCCGATGAGCATTACGCCTGCGCGGGTGCACAGCAAGGCGCGCTCTTTAGGGTCCTCGGGCAGGTCGCCAAAGTCCCGCGCTCCGCAGCCGGACACCAGCAACGAAGCGGAAACGAGCAGAATGATCGGAAAGCGGGTCATAGGCCTCTCGTGCGACGATATTGCTGATCCTGCTTGCAGTCCGGCGGTCCGGGCACGAGTGGCGCGCGACCAGCGGGGCCCTGGCGCCGCCCGGCGGGCCCCAATGCGACAAAAGCGCTTGGCAGCACGACCGAATTGCCGCATTCCCGACAAGGGTTGGGGCGAATTTTCCATAGCGTACAGAGGTTTGCGTGCAGCGTATCTTGCGTAGCATCATGCGTGGAACCGCCATCCGGCTTTGTGCGGTGCTGTGGCTGTTCGGATATGCTCTGGTGATCGGCGGCGCGATTGCTCAAGGGCGTTTTGCGGGCGGCATGATGGTGGCTGCCAATGTCCCGCTGCTGCTGCTCGGCATCGCGCAGGCCGCGGCGCTTAGCCTGCTGCTCGACTACCTGGAGGGACGGGCCGGACACGTAAAATGGCTGCTCATGGCAGCTGCCGGACTGGTAGCGGCGATGATCCAGACTTCAGCCGACCAGGCGCTGCTTCAGCTGCTTGCCCTCACCATAGTGCCAAGCTGGCAAGACTGGGCGGTCGGTATGCAGCCCCAGCGTCTGGTGCTGATGCTGATCCTCTATTGCTGGACCATGTATCTGTCGATCGCGCTCGTCTGGGCTGCGCGCGCGACCGATATGGCCCGGCTGAACGAGGCACGTGCGATAAGCTTTGCCGCCGCGGCGAGCCGTGCCGAGGCGGCGGCGCTGCGGCTTCAGCTCAACCCGCATTTTCTGTTCAATACGCTCAACGGGATCTCCAGCCTGGTGGTGCGGGGACGCGATGACGAGGCGGAAGACATGCTCGGGCGCCTAGCCGACTTTCTGCGTGCGGCGTTGGTCTCGCGACCTGATGCGATGGTGCCGATCGCGCAGGAGCTGGGGACAATCCGCGCCTATCTGGAAATCGAACGCGCCCGCTTCGGCGACCGGCTGAACCTGACGATCGAACTCGACCCCGGTCTGCAGGAACTGCTGGTTCCGAATTTCCTGCTCCAGCCTCTGGTCGAGAACGCGGTGCGCCATGGCGTGGCCGAGACCCAGGGACCGGGGAACATTCGCATCAGCGTGACCGGCGATGGCCGGGTGGCTCGCATTGAGCTGTTCAATACCAGCACTGGCCGCAGTGGTGCAGGACGGGGTCACGGTATCGGCATCGAAAACAGCCGGAGGCGGCTCCAGCTGCATTATGGGGACAGGGCAGCAATCGAACATGGCCCTGTGGCGGACGGGTATCGGGTCGCGATCGACCTTCCGATGGCGGCACACGAACGAGAGAAGGTGGGATGAGGATCGCGATCGTCGATGACGAACCGCTCTCGCGCGAGCTGACGCGCGCATTGCTCAGCGAAGACGGCGGCATCGAGATTGTCGGGGAGGCCGACAATGGTCTTGCTGCTCTTGCGCTGATCGCCAACGCGGCACCCGATGCCGTCATCCTCGACATCAGCATGCCCGGCAAGACCGGCATTCAAACCGCGATCGAGTTGGTGCCGCAGGACATCGACATCGTGTTCCTCACCGCGCACGAGGAATATGCGGTCGATGCCTTCGAACTGGGTGCTGCAGATTATGTGCTAAAGCCGCTCCGCCGGCTGCGCCTCGCCAAGATGTTGACGCGGCTACGCGAGCGCCAGGCCGCCCGACGCGCCGGAGCGCCGGCGCCAATCGCCATGCCAGTCGAATGCCAGGAAGAGGATGTGTTCTGGGTGCCGGTGCGCACCGGGCTCGCGCGCGTCAGCGTCGAGAGCATCCAGCGTGTGGAAGCGGCGCGCGACCATGTCTATTTTCATACCGCCGACCGGGCCTATCTCTACCGGATCACCATGGCGGAGCTGGAATCGCGAATGATCGCCGGTGGACTGATTCGCGCGCATCGCTCGGCCTTTGTCCGGCCATCCGCGGTGCGGGGAATCAACCGGAGAGGGAAGGTTCTCAAGCTGACCCTGGCAGATAACAGCGTGGTCCCGGTCGGACCGCTGTACAGGTCCCAGGTGCTGGCCGCCGTCACCGGGGCGATCGAAGAGTGAGTGGGGCGCAGGTCGGGGCGCTGCTGCGGCGGCGGGTGCACGACGATGCGTCGGTCGGATGGCACGAGACCGACGATGCCTACCCGCTTCGCACATTCCGGTGGGAGGCGGACGCGCCGCGCGGATCGATCTTGTTCCTGGGCGGGCGCGGCGACTTTTTCGAGAAGTATCTCGAGGCGTTCGGGCATTGGCGCGCGCGTGGCTGGAATGTCGACGCCTTTGACTGGCGCGGGCATGGGGGGTCGCCCCGCCTGACCGCAGACCCGCTGATCGGGCACAGCGGGAGTTTCGCGCGCCTTGTTGCAGACCTCGCCGACATCGCCACAGCGTGGCGGGACCGCACAGCGGGACCACATGTCGTGATGGGCCATTCGATGGGCGGGCATCTGCTGCTGCGCGCGCTGGTCGAACGCAGGATCGTGCCCGATGCGGCGGTGTTGCTCTCGCCAATGATCCGTATCCGTACACCGCTCGGCGTCCGCCTGAGCGAGGTCATCGCTTCCTGGCAGGTCCGTCGCGGCAATGGAGCGCGCGGGCCGTGGAAGGAAAGCGCGAGCGCGGCGAACCAGATCGACAGCATGTCGATGATGACGGGAGACCTCGAGCGGTATCTCGACGAGCAATTCTGGCTGGACGAAAATCCGGCATTTCGCCTGGGGCCGCCGAGCTGGAGCTGGCTGGCCGAAGCGTTTTCCTCAAGCAGGGAGCTGCGCGCAAACCCGGAGGTTGGGGGTCTGCATATCCCTTTGCTGCTGATGGTCGCCGATCGCGACCGCCTGACTCATAGCGGGGCCGCGCTACGCCTGATCGGGCAGCTTCCGCATGTGACCGTGCGTCGGTTCGGCAAGGGCGTGGCGCACGAATTGTTGCGCGAGCGAGAGCCGATTCGGAGCGCGGCAATGGCGGCGATCGACGACTTTCTCGCCGCGATCGCCGCCCCTGGGGGTCAGTTCTGAGTCCAGACCCGCAGGTTCAGCCCCCCCGCTGAAACGACGTTGCCACCGCCTGCCGACACGACATTGCCACCGCCCGCCGCAACGACGCCGCTGGCACCGTTCACCACCGGATAGTCTCGGCCGTTTACGTTCACGACTGCATGTCCGTCCTTGATCGTGATCCGGCTGCCCCGCGGTGCCTGGATCGTGACCTGCTTCTTCTTGTAATAGGGGTACTGCGGCCCGTTGTTGTTGTCCCAAGGGGCACAGCCCCAAACCAGAATGTTGACCACGCCGTTGCATCCGGTGCCGGCGTGAGCGGGGGAGGCGAAGCCGATGGCGGCCGCTGTGGCCAGTCCGGCCAAGGCAAGCTTGACAGGCGTTGAAGTCATGATGGTTTCCTCGCTGAAGTGAGGGGTGCCTTGTCATTCGCTAGTCGCTGTCTTGGCCAGCAGGGCGCGACGGCAATGCCCGCGCTTACGACGAAGATGCGTCTGGACGGGATTCGGCTATGCGGGCGAATAGTCGCAGCAGGCCTTCCAGCGCGCACGCGATCCCGCCGCCCACTGCTGCGCCCAAGAGCAGCATGACCGGGGCGAACAGCGCGAGCGCGAGCCACTCGCCCGGCGATTGAGGACCAGCCGGACTCTGTGCACCGCAACAACGGACCGAAGCCACTAGGCTGACAAGCGCGACAATCAAAAGTTCGAACGACGCGAAGCCGATCCAGCCGGCCAGCTTTGCGGACCGGCGCAATACATATGCCTTGGATGAGATCGTCATCGTCGTTCGATGCCACGCACTGCAACCGGCACCAGCTTTTCGTCACCACTGCGGACGGATTCCGCACGAAACGACGAAGCCGCCCTGAAACGCGATGAAGGTGCACGGGGACTTCAGCGCCGCTTTTCCCCAGCATGGAAGCGCACCAAGGTCCTGAGCCTTGAACTCAAAAACCATCCAGCCGTCACTCAACTCTGAATTAACAGACGGCTGCTTTCTGGATAATGCCCGCGCAGGCTGAATGGCGAGTATGGGGCGCGTAGCGGACGTGTGACAATGTTCCCGCTCCGAGCCGCAATGACCCAGGTAGCCAAGGCACCATTTCCTCATAACCAGTAATTTCGCGAAGTGGTCGATTTTGCCGTCTTTCGTGGCAATCTGATTAGTTCACTTCTTATGGGGCGCGAAATTCACCTCTTATGGGCGAAACGACAATCGAAGGCGCGGATCAGAAAGATGCGGATGATGGTGCCCGGGGACGGAGTCGAACCGCCGACACTGCGATTTTCAGTCGCATGCTCTACCAACTGAGCTACCCGGGCACGGGATGAAGGCGCGCTCTTAGTCGCGGGGTTGACCGCTGTCCAGCCCGCTTTGCAATTCTTCAGGATCGGCGGGGCGGCCGGGAATGCGATAGCCTTCGCCCAGCCATTGCAGCAGGTCGCGGTCCTTGCAGCCGCGGCTGCAGAATGGCTTGAACTCGGGCGCGGGCTTGGCGCCGCAGATCGGACAGATTGCTTTCATGTCGCTTCCACAAAACGGGTGCGCCCGCCGGTGCGGCGGTGGAGCTGTGCGATCCAGTCGGGCTCGCGCTCGATCCGGCGCAGCAGCGGCGCGGTGACAATATGGGTATCGGGTGCCGGCGGGGGAAGGCGTTCGAGCCGGCGCAGCTCCGCCCGCAGCGCCGCACCGACGGGATCGGCGGCGATCAGTTCGGGCAGCGACATGCGCGTCTTGCGCCGCACGATCTGGAGAAAGCCGAAGCCGTTCATCGCGGTGCGCTCGAACGGTTGTGGCAAGGCGGCGTCGATCGCCTCCCCCACCGCATTGCGTTCATGCTTGTTGGCGAGCGTCGGGAAATCGACCCCGACCGACCCGGCAATGTCGAGCCGCTCCATGGCCGCCGCAACGGCATGCGCGGCGTCGATCGACAGCGGGCCCAGCGGCGGGCCGCCATCGACATCGAACAGGTTCATCGCCGGGGTGAGCGACAGCAGCAGCGCGCCGCTGGCAAAGCGGATCTCGCCGGTGCGCGCTTCCTCCAGTACTTCGGACCAGCCCGCTTCCTCCAGCGCATCGGGTTCGTGCGGGTGACAGTGGCGGACGGGAAGGCCAGTGGCGGTGATGCGCGCGAGCAGATCTCGGCCGGGCGCGGGCGCGCTGTCTGGTGCGGGGACGGCCTTGGGCAGCTTGATCCGCCCGCGTTCGGCAACCGATTCGCGCACGATGCGGACGGCGAAGGACGCGCCCTGCGTCACCCCCTTGGGCAGCGGATCGCACAGCGCCTCCCCGCCATCGGGCAGCATCACCTTGCCGGTGCTGCGGTCGATCAGCTTGGCGATGGCGATCGTGTCGGCGCGCAGCCCGGGCAGTTCGATCCGCGCCTTGCGGATGGTGCCGCGCGCGACCAGCGCAGCGCGGTTCTCGCCGATTCCGGCCTCGTACAGCCACTCAGCCAAGCGGGTATCCAGCGCTCTCCAGCGACACGCGCGTGTCGTAGAGCGGCAGCCCGACCACGCCCGAATAGGTGCCGGAGATGAAGCGCACAAACGCCTCGGCACGCCCCTGAATGGCATAGCCGCCCGCTTTGCCCAGCCCCTCACCGCACGCGATATAGCGGTCGATCTCGGCTTCGCTCAGCCGCTTGAATGCAACCACCGTATCGGACAGGCGCACGCGGGCGCGGCCATCGAGGCCGATCAGGCACACCGCGGACAGGCAATGGTGGCGACGCCCCGACAATGCGGTCAGCAATTCGCGCTGCACCTGTTCGGTCTCGGCGGGCGGCAGGATGCGACGGCCGAGCGCGATGGTGGTGTCGCCCGCCAGCACGATTTCGTCATCGGCCCGCGCCACCGCGCGCGCCTTCGCCTCGGCCAGCCGCAGCGCATAGACGCGCGGCAGCTCGGCCTTCAACGGGTTCTCATCGATATCGGGAGCCGCCACGCGATCCGGCACGACGCCGATCCGCGCCAGCAAATCGCGTCGGCGCGGCGAGGTGGAGGCGAGGACGAGCCGCACAGGCCCGCCCTTATTTGAAGCGATAGGTGATGCGGCCCTTGGTCAGGTCATAGGGCGTCAGTTCGACGAGCACTTCGTCGCCCACCAGCACGCGGATGCGGTTCTTGCGCATCTTGCCGGCGGTGTGGCCGAGAATTTCATGGTCATTCTCGAGCTTCACACGGAACATCGCGTTGGGGAGGAGCTCCACAACGCGGCCGCGCATTTCAAGCAGTTCTTCCTTGGCCAAACAAACCTCTTGGTACGGATCGGAAAAGTCGCGGTGCCTTACTCTCCCCGCGCACAAAAGGAAAGCGCGGCGATGACGACGCGTGGAGCTGGGCAACAAATGGTTTCCCGCTGTTCGCTTGATGCGACGCGCGTTCGTCGCCAAATGGGGTCCATGCTGATCGAAACCGAACTGACGCCCAACCCGGCGACACTCAAATTCCTGCCCGGCCGCACCATGATGGACAGCGGCACGCGCGACTTTGCCACGCCTGAAGAAGCGGAGGTATCGCCGCTGGCCGATGCGCTGTTCCGCCTTGGCGATGTCACGGGCGTGTTCTTTGGCCGCGACTTCATCTCGGTCACCGCCGCGCCGGGCGTCGACTGGCCGGGGCTGAAGCCCGATGTGCTCGGCATCCTGCTCGACCATTTCAGCGCCGACATGCCGCTGTTCCGTCAGGGCAGCGCCGGGTTCAGCGTGCCGCCGCCCGAGTCCGACTTCACCGATGATCCCGAAGACGCCGACATCGTCGCACAGATCAAGGACCTGATCGAGACGCGCGTGCGCCCGGCCGTCGCCAATGACGGTGGCGACATCGTCTATCGCGGCTTCGACAAGGGCAAGGTGTTCCTGCAGATGCAGGGCGCCTGCGCCGGCTGCCCCTCCTCGACCGCCACGCTCAAGAACGGGATCGAACAGTTGCTCAAATATTATGTCCCCGAAGTCACCGAAGTGCGGGCCGTCTGATGGGCGCCCCGATCGACGACGCCGCGCTCGACACGCTGTTCCGCACCGCGCGCACCTATAATGGTTATCTGCCGGGCGAGGTGACACCGGCGGATATCGAGGCGATCTACGATCTGCTGAAGATGGGACCGACCTCGGCCAACCAGCAGCCGGCGCGCTTCCATTGGTGCCTGTCGCAAGAGGCGAAGGACACGCTCGCCGATTGCGCGACGGGCACCAATCCCGACAAGATCCGCGCGGCTCCGGCGGCAGTGGTGATCGGCATGGACCTCGATTTCCACGAAGAACTGCCTTGGCTGTTCCCGCATACCGACGCCAAGAGCTGGTTCGAGGGCCCGCAGGAAAAGCGGCGCGACAGCGCGTTCCGCAACGGCACTTTGCAGGGCGGCTATTTCATCATGGCCGCACGCGCGCTGGGCTGGGACACCGGGCCGATGTCGGGGTTCGACGCGGCCAAGGTCGAGGCCGCGTTCTTCGCCGACCAACCCTCGGTGCGGGTCAATTTCATCTCCACCCTTGGCAAGGGCGACCCCGCGACCATCTTCGGCCGCTCGCCGCGTCCGGATTTCGGGAAGTTCAACAAGATTGGCTAGAACGCTCGTCATCGAAACTGCCACCGCCGCCTGCTCGGTCGCATTGATCGAGGGCGGCGCGCTGATCGCCGAAGAACATGCCGAGGTCGGGCGCGGCCATGCCGAACGGTTGGTGCCGATGATCGCCGACCTGCCCGATGGCGGGCGCGCCGAGGCGATCCTGGTCGATTGCGGCCCGGGCAGCTTCACCGGCATCCGCGTCGGTATTGCGGCGGCGCGCGGACTGGCGTTTGGCTGGGGCGTGCCGGTCCATGGCTTTTCCTCGCTGCCCTTGGTCGCGGCGGGTGCGTTCGCGCGCAATCCGGGTATCGATGCACTGGCTGTAGTGCTCGAGGGAGGGCATGGTGAAGTATTCATGGCCGCCTATGACCGCCAACTCGCGCAGATCGCGCCCTTTGCGTCGCTGAAACCTGACGCCGCGCTGGCGCAGCTTGGCGACCGCGTCGCGATTGGCAATGGCGTCCGCCACCTGGCCGCGCTGCGCGACGATCTCGACCTGCGCGAGGCGCTGCCGCGCGCGGCGGATGCGCGCTTGCTTCCCGCTGCGCTCACCACATTGCCGCCGCGCCCGATCTATGGCCGCGCGCCGGACGCCAAGCCCAAGGCAGCATGAGCACCGCGCCCTGGCCGATCGAGATCGTGCACGGCCAGCCGGCCGATCTGCGTGCCGTGAATGCGATCATTTCCGAAGCGTTCGACCCCCGATTTGGTGAGGGCTGGACCCCCAGCCAGTGCATGGGGATGCTGGCGCTGCCGGGCGTGTGGTTCACTTTGGCGTGCATCGACGGGCGGCCGGTCGGCTTCGCGCTCGCGCGGACGATCTTGAACGAGGCTGAACTGCTATTGCTCGCCACCCTGCCGTCGATGCGGCGGCGGGGCATTGGCGGAGCATTGTTGCGCGCCGTAATGGCCGATGCACGCGATCGCGGCGCCGATCTGCTGCATCTTGAAGTGCGCGCGAACAATGATGCGGTCCAGCTCTATCGCAACGCGGGCTTTAGCAAGATTGGTGAACGTCGCGACTACTATCGCGGAAATGACGGCAAGGTGTTCGACGCGCACACATTTTCCAGATCGCTCGACTGATCATACCAAAAATCGGACGGAATGACTTGCAAAGCGCGGTGTGTGGCGTGATAGCGCCTGCGGCGGCACGTAATCTTATCGCCGCCGCGTTTATGTGAAAGGACGAAAATGGACACGCAGAATGACCTGCAGGAAACGCTGATCACGCTCACTGCGGATATTGTTGCCGCGCATGTGAGCAATAATAGCGTGGCGGTGTCTGATCTTCCGTTGCTCATTGCTAACGTTCATGGCGCGCTTACCAATTTGGGTAGTGCAAAGCCGGAACCCGAAGTGAAGAAGCAGGAACCGGCAGTGTCGATCCGCTCTTCGATCAAGCCGGACTATATCGTCTGCCTTGAAGACGGTAAGAAGCTCAAGATGCTCAAGCGTCATCTGATGACCCATTATCAGATGACCCCGGAAGATTATCGCGCCAAGTGGAACCTGCCGGCCGATTATCCGATGGTCGCCCCCAACTATGCCGAACAGCGCCGCACGCTGGCCAAGAAGATCGGCCTGGGGACCAAGCGCCGCAAGCGCTGAGCATGTTTGCCGGATGCGCTGCCGCGCGTCCGGTCGACGGCGCCGGCCTGCGCCCCACCGGCCACCCATGGAAACGAACTTCATCGGGTGGCCGGGGGGTGGTGCGGCGGAGCGTCCCGAGGCTTCCGCGGTGCGCGGCATCGACGGACCGGCGGCGCAGGGTGGTGCCGCAAGCGCATTCGGGTGCATCAAATTCCCGCCATCCCTTTTCCCCGGCGTCGCTTGACGCTACATCATCGCCATGAACCGCAAGATCGACCTTGAAGCGCTGTGTCATGAAAAGGGCCTGCGCATTACCGAACAGCGCAAGGTGATCGCGCGCGTCCTGTCCGAAGCGGACGACCATCCCGACGTCGAAAAGGTCTATGCCCGCGCATCGGCGATTGACCCGGGCATCTCGATCGCGACCGTCTATCGCACGGTCCGCCTGTTCGAAGAGGCGGGCATCCTCGACCGCCATGATTTCGGCGACGGCCGCGCCCGCTACGAACCCTCGCCCGAGGCGCATCACGACCATCTGATCGATGTCGAGACCGGCAAGGTGATCGAGTTTGTCGATCCCGAGCTGGAACTGCTGCAGAAGCAGATCGCCGAACGGCTGGGCTTCCGCCTGGTCGATCACCGCATGGAGCTGTACGGCGTCGCGCTTGAGCGCAAGCCCTGAGGCGATGCGCGACGGCGTCGATCCGCGGCGCCACGACGCCGCCCTTGGGCTGCCCACCCGGCTGACCGCCGCAGAGAGCTTTCGCTTCTGGCGGCGCGTCGGACTGTTGCTGCTTGCGGTGCTGACGCATGTGCCGATGCACTATTCGTGGCGGCTGTTGCGCCTGTCCTCGCCCTGGCCCCGTTGGTTCCTATGGCGCGCGGGGCGTATCGCTGGCGCACGCATTGAGGTGGTCGGCACACCGTTGCGGCGCGACGTATTCTATGTATCCAACCACTTGTCCTGGATCGATATTCTCGCGCTGGGTGGGTCGAGCGGGACCGCATTCGTCGCCAAGGCCGAGATCGGTGCCTCACCGGTGGTGGGCTGGCTCGCCGGTCTCAACCGCACCGTCTATGTGAAGCGCGAGAATCGCATGGGCGTGGCCGAGCAGATCAACGCGCTGCGTGACGCGCTTACCGAAAACTGGGCGATCACCGTGTTCCCGGAGGGGACCACCACCGACGGCAAGTCGCTGCTGCCCTTCAAGACCCCGATGCTGCGCGTGCTCGAACCGCCGCCGCCCGGCGTGATGGTTCAGCCGGTGCTACTCGATTATGGCGCCGTCAGCGAAGAGATCGGCTGGGTCGGCGACGAGGGCGGGATCAACAATGCCCGCCGCATCCTCTCGCGCAAGGGCAGCTTTCCGCTGCGCATCCACTATCTCGACCCGTTCGACCCGCATGACTTTCCGGGGCGCAAGGCGATCGCGGCGGAGAGCCGACGACGGATCGAAGATGCGCTGGTCGCGGCGCTGGGTGGGCCGTTGCGGCCGTTCGCCTGGACCGTTGCCCCGGTGAATTATAGGGGACCCGCTGAGTCCGCATAATCCGTCACCGCCGTCGCCGGCCCGTCTTCTGCACCACTGGCTCCATCGGCGCGAACACCACGCCTTCGGGCGACACCGACTGCGCGCCGGTCGATACCGGGATGATCACGTCGTTGCTCGACGTCACCACATCATAATCACCCGTGCGGAACGCGGCGAGATCGGCGCGCAGGAACGGCGGGTCGGCCCGCTTCGCCATCTGGGTCGGCGGCAGGCGGGGCACACCGCGACGGACGCGCGGATCGACGATCTCGTAATCCACCACCGACACGGCGGTGCCGAGCGCGGTCACCTCGAACAGCCGCCGCGCAAATTCGCGCGGAAAGCGGATACAGCCATGCGATGCGGGATAGCCGGGAAGTTGCCCGGCATGCAGCGCGATGCCCGTCCAGGTCAGCCGTTGCATGAACGGCATCGGCGCGTTGCTGTAGATATTGGAGCGGTGATGCACCCGTTTCTGCAGGATCGTGAACTCGCCCACCGGCGTCGCCTTGCCCGGCTTTCCGGTCGATACGGTCGAGGCCGCAATCAACACCCCGTCGCGATAGACATAGGCGACCTGGCCCGGGATGCTGATCAACAGGGTGACCCCGGACGCTCCGCCGGTCGGCTGAAAGGCGGCATCCTCGATCCAGGTCCATTGGCCGTTGCGCAGCAGAATCTCGTCCGCACCGCTGGGCATCACCTGCTGGGCCGCCGCCGGAAGCGGGACGCATAGCGCCAGCCCGATCGAAACCGCCCGCATTGTCCGCGCCACCGCAGACGCCATCCCTACACTCCATTGTTACGCGGGCGACTGCGCCTACTATCTATGGTTAACGCGGGCAGGACAAGGTGGTGCCATGCCGCTTTTTGCCGGTGCGCAGCGGTGCATGCGCTCACGGTCCGCTCGCTCCCGCACAGGATCGGCATTGCATCTGTGGCAGGGTGCGACATTATGCAGTGAAATCGGGGGGATAAGATGCGTCATTTCGTTGCTCCGCTGCTGGTCGCGGCGATGTTCGGGCCGCTGCCAGCATTGGCTCAGGCGGATGGAGTCGGGCGCGGCCCCGTCCCGGATTGGGTTGCGCCGTCCGCGCCCATGGCGGTTCCGGAAAATCCCGGCGGGCTGATCTTCGTGCGGCGACAGGATGTGCTGGTACGATTGGACGCAAAGGGACTGCACCAGCATTTCGGCTATCATTTCCGCATCCTCCACCCCAATGCGCTGCAGGCGGGAAATCTGTCGATCGCGTGGAACCCCGCGCATGGCGCACCCACCGTCCACATGATCCGGGTGCATCGCGACGGTCAGGTCATCGATGTGCTCAAAACCACCAACTTCGAGGTGTTGCGGCGCGAGGACCAGCTTGAGGCGATGATGCTCAACGGCGTCCTGACGGCAGTGCTGAAGGTCGCGGATCTGCGCGTCGGGGACGAGCTGGAAGTGGCCTTTACGACGCGGGTCAACGATCCGACGCTGGCGGGGCAGGATGCCGGATTGCTGATGCTCGGGCCGAACCCCGCGCCGGGGCGCTACCGGCTCGGGCTGAGCTGGGACAAGGGGCAGAAGCCTGCAATCAAGCTGACGCCCGACGTGACCGATATCGCGCAGCTGAGCGAACAGGGGCTTGAGCTGAAGTTCGACAACCCGCCTTTGATGGTGCCGCCAAAGGATGCGCCGGCCCGGTTCCAGTGGCAGCGGATCGTCGAGTATAGCGACTTTGCCGACTGGCAGGCGATCTCCCGCCATTTCGCGCCGCTTTACGTCAAGGCGGCGACGCTGGCCGATGGATCGGCGCTGGCGCGCGAAGCCGACCGCATCGCTGCGGCGCATTCCGATCCGCTGGAGCGGGCACGCGCGGCGCTGAAGCTGGTCCAGCAGGATGTCCGCTATATCTATGTCGGGCTCGACAGCGGCAATCTGACCCCCGCCACGGCCGAGGAAACCTGGCAGCGGCGCTATGGCGATTGCAAGGGCAAGACGGCCATGCTGCTCGCCCTGCTCGCCCGGCTCGGGATCGCGGCAGAGGCCGTTTTGGCCAATAACAGCGGCACCGATGACGGGCTCGACGCACGGTTGCCGAGCCCGCGCATGTTCGACCATGTGCTGGTCCGCGCGCGGATCGGGGATGGCGTTTACTGGATGGACGGCACCTTGCCGCCGGCCGCACCTCCGTCGACCACGCCGGTGCTGCCCTATCGCTGGGTTCTCCCGCTCAGCTCGGCGGGAAGCGGGATCGAGGCGCAGTCATGGTCGCCAGCGCAAACGCCGGATGAAATTCAGCTCGTCGATCTCGACGCACGCGCCGGATTCGACGCGCCCACCCGCGTCACCACGACCTCCATCGTGCGCGGCATCAAGGGCCTCCAACAACAGGTCCAGCTTTCGGGCCTGACCCCGGACCAGCTCACCGAAGCCTTTCGCCAGGAGATCATCGGCGACACCTGGCAAAGCGTCGAGGATGTCAAATGGCGCTATGACACAAAGGCCGGGGCCAGCGTGCTGACGATATCAGGGACATGGGCCCCCGATTGGGACGATGACGGCGGCGGCGAGCGATCCATGGCGCTGCCCGGCGGTGGCTTCAGTCCCCCCGAACGGCGGGTCCGCGCCGCGCAGCAGGATCAGACAATCCCCTTCTACAAGGAGCCAAGCTTCACCTGCCATGTCACGACGGTGCGCGTCCCCACATCGGCGCGGACCGGTGCCTGGACGACACGAGCGGGGTTCGACACGCGCATGTTCGGGATGAACTATTATCGCGCCTTCGACGTGCGCGGCGATACGATCCGCATGGTGCGCGGATTGCGGGTGGAACAGCGCGAGATCGACGCGGACGTGGCGCGCAAGGACAATCAGCGCATTGCCGGTTTCGACAACAGCATGGCCTGGATCACCTATACGCCCGGTGCCGCAAAGACCGCGCCGGTCACGAAAACCAAAGTGCCCGCGACCGACGAGATAGATTGGGTCATGGATTCGAGGGCATGTCTGGCGCCCGCCACCCAGCTCTGATTTCGGTGCGTTGCGGTCCCGATTTGCGACAGGCTTCGACCAGCCGCACCAGGTCTGCGGCGAACCGACGCCGAACTGTGGACTCCCTTAGGACGAATCGGCTGCGACCTGCGCTATAGTGGCTTTTACGGATAGCGAAGTTTGTGGGGGCACAGAGGACGCATGGACACGATCACCGACGCCGTGGCTTCGCGCCGCGCTTTCCTGAAGTCCGCCGGCATGATTGCCGGCACGGGCCTGCTCGCCGGCTGTGCCGCGCGCAGCGTGACGACTGCGGCGCTTCCCGCCGCCCCGGTTGCCGTCCCGCCGCCGGTCGCGGTGCCGGTTCCGGCGGCTCCGCGGTCGGTCAGCGCTCCACGCGGTATCCGCCCCGAATTGTTCCAACGCGCCGTCGCCGCGCTCCAGCTGCATTCCAGCCGCATCCGTCAGCAGGACCGCATCGCGATCGCCGATTTCTCGCTGCCCAGTTCGCGGCTGCGCTTCCATTTCGTCGATATGATCAACGGCGCGACGCGGTCGATGCTGGTCAGCCATGGCATCGGGTCCGACCCCGAACATACCGGCATGCTCCAGCGCTTTTCGAACGAGGTGAATTCGGAAGCGACGTGCGAGGGGGCGTTCCTTGCCGCCAACTATTATGTCGGCAAGCATCAGCTGTCGCAGCGGCTGATCGGCCTCGATCCGACCAACTATAACGCACTGGACCGCGCGATCGTGGTGCATGGCGCCTGGTATTCGAACCCCGACATGATCGCCAAGCACGGCAAGCTTGGCCGCAGCCAGGGCTGTTTCGCGGTGGGTGAGCGCGATCTCGACACGTTGTTCGCGCTGCTCGGCGAAGGGCGGATGATCTACGCGACCAAGGTCTAGGAGCAAGGATTGCTCCCCGCGCGTTGATCCCTCCCACAATCGGGAGGATCGCATGACCGAAACGCTGTACCCGGTGCTGCCCGACGACATCGACCGCGCCGCGCGCGACGTGTTGCAGGCTGCCTGCGACGCCAAGCTCAGCCTCGCCACCGCCGAAAGCTGCACTGGCGGCATGCTCGCCTCGCTGCTGACCGATGTTGAGGGGGTCAGCTCCGCCTTCGAACGCGGATTCGTCGTCTATTCGAAGGACGCGAAATGCGAGCTGCTGCATATCGCGCGCGATACCGTCGAGCGCTGCAACGCAGTCAGCCGCGAGGTCGCGGTGGCGATGGCGGACGGCGCGCTAAAGGCCAGCCATGCCGATATCGCGCTCGCCATCACCGGCTTTGCCGGACCCGGCGGACCGGATGACGAACCCGGCCTGGTCCATTTCGGCTGCGCCCGCGCCGGACGCGCCACTGCCCATCGCGCCGAACATTTTGGCGATATTGGTCGCGGACCGACCCGAATTGCCTGTATGCGCGTCGCACTGGAGATGATCGGCGAGGCAATCGACTAGTGGCAAAGCAGCGGTTCAATTCGATCCACGCGCATGGAATGGTGCGTGTCGGCGCCTGCACCCCGAGCGCGAGCGCGGGCGATATCGTCGCGAATACCGCATCGCACATCGCGCTGGCGAAACAGGGCGATGCGGCGGGAGCGGACCTGCTGCTGTTTCCCGAACTCGGCATCACCGGCTATGCGATCGACGACCTGCATTTGCAGGACGCCGTGCTGCGCGCCACCCTGCAGGGTCTGGCCGAACTGATCGCGGCGAGCGCGAAGCTCAAACCCGTCCTGCTGGTCGGCGCGGCGCTGGAGCGCAACGGGCGGCTGTACAACTGCGCGGTCGTCATCGCGCGCGGGCGCGTGCTGGGCGTCGTGCCGAAGAGCTATTTCCCCAATTACCGCGAATATTATGAGAAGCGCTGGTTCGCTTCGGGCATCGGCCTGTCGGGGACGATCGAGATCGCCGGGCAGACCGTGCCGTTCGGCACCGACCTCATCTTCGCCGCCAGCGACTTGCCCGATTTCGTGTTCCATGCCGAAATTTGCGAGGATTTCTGGGGTCCCCTGCCCCCGTCCACCTTTGGCGCGATGGCCGGGGCGGTGATCCTGTGCAACCTGTCCGCCAGCAATATCGTCATCGGCAAGGCGCGTGAGCGGGCGATGCTGTGCGCCGCGCAATCCGCGCGGACCGCCTCAGCCTATCTCTTCTCCGCATCGGGACCGGGCGAGAGCACCACCGACCTTGCCTGGGACGGCCAAAGCCTGATCTACGAACTGGGCGAACTGCTCGCCGCATCGGGCCGGTTCGACCTTGAGGACGAACTGATCACCGCCGATATCGATGTCGCGCGGCTGCGGCAGGAGCGGATGCGCTTTGGCACGTTCAACGACAATGCCGCCGCTGCGGGCCATCCCGAACAGCGCTTCCGCCGCATCGCGTTCGAGCATGCGGCGGGCTTCGCCGATATCGGGCTGCACCGCGCGATCCGTCGCTTTCCGTTCGTGCCGAACGCGCCCGAAAAGCTGGACGAGGATTGCTACGAAGCGTTCAACATCCAGGTCGAGGGGCTGCGCAAGCGCATGGTCGCGACCGGCAATGGCAAGCTGGTTATCGGCATTTCGGGCGGGCTCGATTCGACCCATGCGCTGATCGTCGCGGCCAAGGCGATGGACCGGCTTGGCCGGCCGCGTAGCGACATTCTGGGCTTCACCATGCCCGGCTTTGCCACCGGAGAGGGGAGCAAGGCCAATGCCTGGGCGCTGATGAAGGCGCTGGGCATCACCGCCGAAGAGATCGACATCCGCCCCGCCGCGCGCCAGCTGCTGACCGACATGGGCCACCCCTATGCCGATGGCGAGCCGGTGTACGACATCACGTTCGAGAATGTTCAGGCCGGGCTGCGCACCGACTATCTCTTCCGCCTCGCCAATCAGCGCGGCGGGTTCGTGGTCGGGACGGGCGACCTGAGCGAACTCGCGCTCGGCTGGTGCACCTATGGCGTCGGCGATCACATGTCGCATTATGCGGTCAATGCCGGCGTACCCAAGACGCTGATCCAGTTCCTGATCCGCTGGTGCGTCGCCACCAACCAATTCGATACTGAAACCGACGCGGTGCTCGAGGCGATCCTCGCGCAGGAAATCTCGCCCGAACTGGTCCCCGCCGATGCCAGCGGCGCGATGCAGAGCACCGAGGCGAAGATCGGGCCCTATGCGCTGAACGATTTCTTCGTGCACTATGTCGTGCGCCACGGGCTCGCCCCGTCGAAGATCGCGTTTCTGGCGTGGCATGCGTGGAAGGATGCCGATGCGGGCGAATGGCCGCTGGGCGTGCCGTCGCACCAGCGGGTCGCCTATAACCTCCCCACGATCCGCCACTGGCTGGAGAAATTCCTGATCCGCTTCTTCGCGCAGAGCCAGTTCAAGCGCAGCGCGATCCCGAACGGGCCAAAGGTCTCTGCAGGCGGCGCGCTGTCCCCGCGTGGCGACTGGCGCGCGCCGTCGGACGGGGTGGCGGGGCCGTGGCTCGATGAGCTTGAGGCGAATGTGCCGAAGGGATAATATGCGGCCATGAAAACCTTCCTTTGGGGCTTTCGTAGCGGCTGGCGGAATGTCGGGCAGCGACAACTGCACACGGCCCGGGTCGCCGGCTTCGTGCTCGGCGGCGGCGTCGCGATCTTCTGTCTTCTGGCTTAGGTCGCCAGCCGCTCCAACCCCGCGATCGTATCCGCTTCGTGCGCAGGCTTGTCGGTGCGGATGCGGCTGATCCGGGGGAAGCGCATCGCCAAGCCTGATTTGTGCCGCTTCGACGCATGGATCGAATCGAACGCGACCTCCAGCACCAGCGTCTTTTCCACCTCCCGCACCGGCCCGAACCGCGCGGTGGTATGGTTGCGCACGAAGCGGTCGAGCCATTTCAGCTCTTCGTCGGTGAAGCCGAAATAGGCCTTGCCCACCGGCAGCAATTCGCCGCCCTCGGTCCATGCACCGAAGGTGTAATCGGAATAGAAGGACGAGCGCTTCCCGCTCCCGCGCTGGGCATACATCAGCACGCAATCGGCGGTGAGCGGATCGCGTTTCCATTTATACCACAGCCCGACGCGGCGCCCGGCGACATAGGGGGAATCGCGCCGCTTGAGCATCACCCCCTCGATCGCCGCATCGCGCGCACCGGCGCGCAGTTCCTCCAGCGCGGCGAAATCCTCCGCTTTGATCAGCGCGGAGACATCGAAGCGTTCCGGGTCGAGCGGCGCGGCATAGGCCTCCAACCGCCCGCGGCGCACATGCCAGGGCAGTTCGCGCAGATCTTCAAGTCCGTCGAACAACAGGTCATAGAGGCGCACGAACGCCGGAAACTCAGCCAGCGTCTTGGCCGACACGACCTTGCGTCCCAGCCGCTGCTGCAAAGCGTTGAAGCTGCCCGCTTCGCCCCCCTGCGCCTCGCCGCGCACCAGCAGCTCGCCGTCGAGCACGCCGGGGGTCGCAAAGGCGCTCGCGACATCGGGGAAGCTGGCGGTAATGTCGTCGCCCGCCCGGCTGTAGAGCCGCGTCTCGCCCGCGACATGGACGATCTGGACGCGGATGCCGTCCCATTTCCACTCGGCGGCATAGTCGGCAAGATCGACCTGCGTTTCCTCCAGCGGATGGGCGAGCATGAACGGGCGGAACACCGGCACGTCGGTCGTGGTCGGCTGCGGCCCGCGCCCCTCGCCCCAGTCGAACAGTGGCGCATAGGGCGGGGTGAGGCCGTGCCACACCTCCTCCACCGCATCGACATCGACTCCGAACGCCTCGGCGAACGCGGTTTTGGCGAGCCGCGCCGACACGCCGACGCGCAAGCCCCCGGTGGCGAGCTTGAGCAAGGCATAGCGTTCGTCCGCCGCCAGCCGATCGAGCATCGCACCCAGCGCGGCGGGTGCGTCGGAGCGCGACAGGCTGGCGAGCCGGTCGACCACCGCGCCCAATGTCAGCGGTTCGGACTCGGGCGGCGGCGTCAGCGGCTCGGGCCAGATCAGCGCGACCGTTTCAGCGGTGTCCCCGACGAAATCGCGGCTCAGCTGGAAAAGGACCGGATCGACCCGCTCGCCAACCAGCGCGCGGATCGTCGCAGGCTTGACCGCTGGCAGGTCGAGCGTGCCGGTCAGCGCCGCCAGCCCCCAGCCGCGATCGGGGTCGGGCGTCTCGCGCAACCACGCGCCGATCAGGCGCAGCTTCGCATTGCGCGATCGCGTATAGATCAGCCGGTCGAGAAGGTCGGCAAAGGCGCGCATGGCACGCTCAACATGGCGTCGCGCCAACGGTTCCGCCAGCCCGTTCCCTCTCGCGCACATGTCCGGTTCACGCTAGCGTCAACATACCGGAAAGGTCGGCCCGCGATTCGCGCGCGCCGTGGGAGGGAATGTTTCGATGAAGACCCTGTTGCTTGCCGTCGCTCTGTCGGCCCTGCCGCTCGCCCCCGCTTCGTTCGCGCAAACTGCGCCGGCGCCGGCCGCCGCTGCCGCGAAGTATAATCTCGACACGCCGATTCAGGACATTGTCGCCGATCCGGCGGCAAAGGCCGCATTCGACGCAGCCCTGCCCGGCGTTTCGACGCATGAGAGCTATGAGATGTTCAAGACGATGAGCCTCAACCAGCTCAAGACCTACGCCGCCGACAAGCTGACCCCCGAAGTGCTCGCCAAGGTCGAGAAGGACCTCGCCGCGGTGAAGTGACTTTTTGATCCTCCCCCGCCAGGGGAGGTGTCAGCGCAGCTGACGGAGGGGAAGGACGGCTTCGAACCATCTCGGGCGGATACCCTTCCGCCCCCTCCGTCGCCTTCGGCGCCACCTCCCCCTGGCGGGGGAGGATTTTCCCGAAGCTCAATCCTCGCGCGTGATGTTGAGCGAGCGGGTTACGCGATAGTCGAGCACGCCGACCACGAAATAGACCGCCGCCTGAATCATTCGCGTCCAGAACCCGGTCCGCGCGCGGTGCAATTCCCGCGTCACCTCGAGCGAGCGCGCTACCTCTGCGTCGACATAGCTACGGACATGCGCCGCGAATGCCGCATCGTCGATCCGCAGCATCACCTCCAGATTGAGGAACAGGCTGCGCATGTCGAAATTGGCCGATCCGATCTGCACCTTGTCGTCGATCACGAACAATTTGGTGTGCAGCTTCGCCGGCAGATATTCGAATATCCTGACACCGCGCCGCAGCAGCCCGCGATAGGTAAATCGCGCGGCGTGCAGCGTCAGGTGGTTGTCGGTGATCGACGGCACGACCACGCGCACCTGCCCGCCGCGCCGCGCCACGCGACCGAGGCGCAGCAGCATCGCGGGGCTGGGAAAGAAATAGGCGGCGAGAATGTCGATCGCGCGCGCGTTCTTCATGTCCCGGCGCACCGCGCGCGCCCATGGGCTCAGCCGCCGCGTCGGCCCGCCGAGCAGCCAGCGCAACTGCCCCTCCGGCTCGCTCCATTGCTTGAGCGCGCGGCGCAGCGTGCGCATCGGCGCGCGCGGCCGCTTCGCCCAGCGCCATAGCGCATCGAAATAGCCGGTCATCCGCGCCGCCGCCGGCCCCGCGACCATCAGCCCCAGGTCGCGCCACCCGTCGCTGCCCGGCGCGCCGAAATAATCGTCCTGGATGTTGAAGCCGCCGATGATGATCCGTGCATCGTCGCTCTCGCCATCGGCCAACGCGATCTTCTGATGGTTGCGCAGCAAATAGCGCCGCCCCAGTCGCGGCTCGAAGAAGCACACGCGCCCGCCCGCCTCACGCAGCGGCGCAAAGAAGTCGCCATCATAGGCCGGGTCGCTGCCCAGCCCATCGACGATCAGCGTCACCTCGACCCCACGCGCGACTGCGGCGATCATCGCGTCGCGCACCCGCGCGCCCACCGCATCGTCGGTGTAGATATAATAGAGCAGCCGCAGCGAACTGCGCGCCCCGGCGATCAGCCCGAGCAGCGCGTCGAGCCGGCGCGGACCGGTATCGAGCAATTGCAGGCGATTGCCCGCGATCGCGAAGACCGGCTGGGGCGGCGGTTCGGGGGGCAGGCCCGCAGCAAAACCGGGCGGTGGATCGGTGGCCAGCTCCATCGCGCCGGGATTGCACGCTTTGCCGCCGCCGCGCCAGCCCGCACTGCATCGGGCGATTTCCTTGACTCGGCGGGGGACACCAACTAGATGGCCCCCTTTCCTGTATCTCTGCCCAAAGGAAGCGTTCCATGGCGCGCGTCACTGTCGAGGATTGCGTCGACAAGGTTTCGAACCGTTTCGATCTCGTGCTGCTGGCGGCCCAGCGCGCGCGTCAGATCTCTGGCGGCGCGGAGCTGACCATCGATCGCGACCGCGACAAGAACCCGGTCGTCGCGCTGCGCGAAATCGCCGAAGAGACGGTGCGTCCCGACCATCTCGAGGAAGCACTGGTCGGCAGCCTGCAGCGTGTGCAGATCGACGATGAGGAAGCGCCCGATGAAGTCGGCAGCCTCGCCGCATCGGCCGAGGCGCTGCGCCTCACCGCCGCTGCGCCGCCGCGCAACCAGAATCTGGGCGCCGATTACGACGGCTAAGCCGCGCGTTTTCGATGCCAGACGAAAGGCCGCTGCCCCACCGGGCGGCGGCCTTTTCGCGTTTTATAGTCGTTTTCGGCTAGGCGGCACCGAGCGGGCCGGTGCCAATTCAGCTCTGCTGAAAACGACTCTAGCGCGTGTCTTTGCTCCACTATGGCGCAAGCCGTTGAGTTTACGCTTGCCCCCTGTCGATCCGAATCGGACAGTATCGTGTCCGAATCGGGGGAGTCGGAAGGGTGGGCCAGACGATCCTGTTCGCAATCGACGGTATCGCACGCGAAGCGATGCTGTTCGCCGCGATCGGATTCCTGATCGGCGGGATCGACGACCTGCTGATCGATCTGGCCTATGGCATTGCCCGCATCCGTGCCCGGTTGCGGGGCGAAGGATCCCGCATCCTGGCCGTCTCGCCCCAGCCGATGGCCCTGTTCATTCCTGCCTGGGACGAGGCAGCGGTGATCGGCGCGATGCTGCGCGCGACCCTCACCCGCTATCGCGGCGCCGATTACCGCATCTATGTCGGCACCTATCCCAACGATTCCGCGACGATCGCGGCGGTGGCGGAGGTCGCAGCGTCCGATCCACGCGTCCGGTTGGTGATCGGCCCGACCCCGGGACCGACCACCAAGGCGGATTGCCTCAATGCGCTGTGGCGCGCGCTGCTGCGCGACGAGTCCGCGGGAGAGCCCTGCGCCGCGGTGGTGCTGCACGATGCCGAGGATCTGGTCCATCCCGATGAACTGGCGGTGTTCGCCGCCTGGCTGACCGACTATGACGCGGTTCAGTTGCCCGTCCAGCCACTGGCCGACGCGCACTCGCCATTGGTCGCCGGACACTATCTCGACGAGTTCGCCGAGAGTCACGGCAAGAACCTGGTCGTGCGCGAGGCATTGGGCGCGGCGATCCCGTTTGCGGGAGTCGGCTGCGCGATCCGCCGTGTGATGCTTGGCCGGATTGCCGACAGCCGCGGCGGGCAGCCCTTCGACGCCGCCAGCTTGACCGAGGATTATGAGCTGGGCCTGACCGTCGCCGCGTTGGGCGGGCGTACCCGCTTCGTCCGCGCGCGCGATGCAGCGGGAGGGCTGATCGCGGTGCGCGCCTATTTCCCGGCCAGCCTCAACGCGGCGGTGCGGCAAAAGGCGCGCTGGCTGACCGGCATCGCACTTGCCGGGTGGGACCGAGTCGGGTGGCAACGCGGTGGATTGATCGGCGAGCATTGGATGCGGATGCGCGACCGGCGCGCGACACTTGCGATTCCGGTACTCGCCATTGCCTATCTGGCGCTGGTCGCCTGGGGCGTGTCGCTGGTCGGACATTGGCTGGCCGGAACGCCGAGCCCGACACCAGATGCGCCGGTCGGCTGGCTGTTGGCGGTCAATGCCGGGCTGCTCGGTTGGCGGGTGGCGATGCGGGTTGCGTTCACCGGGGCTGCACACGGGCCGGTTCAGGCGCTGCTGGCCATCCCGCGCGTGCTGGTCGCCAATCTCATCGCGCTGCTCGCCGCGCGCCGGGCTATCGCGATCTATTGGCCCACGCTGCGCGGAGTCCCGGCGCGCTGGGACAAGACCGCGCACCACTTCCCCGACTCGAACAAGAACGCGGCGTGACCGCAGACACGCTGCCCGGCCGTGGTCGCCCACTGCGCTTCATCGCCACCGTGGCGGTCGGCTGGGCGGCACTGCGCGTCGCGCTGCTATGGCCCGAAGGCGCGAGCCTGCCCGAAGCGATCGAGGCGGCGATGCCGCTCCGGCCCGCTGCCGCAGCACCGGCGGTCGGCGTCCCCCACCCAGCGCCCCCGATGATCGCGCCGCGCCCGGTCCCGTTGCAGCCGGCGGTCGCGCACGTCGCCATCGACACCACCGCCACGATCGCGCCGTCGCCTCAGGCCAGCTTCGCGATGCTGAATCTGGTGTCCTTCGGCCCCGAGCGGGCCAGTGCGGGCACGGTCGCGCAGCTGCCGCGCATCCCTGCCCCGCCCGCGATGCTCGCACCCCGCGCGACGCCCGACCGCTGGCAGGCCAGCGCATGGCTCGCCACCCGACGCGGGGCGGGCGTGGGCGGAGCGCAGCTGGGCGGCGACCAGGCGGGGCTGCGCGTCGCGCGCACGCTCGACCGGCGCGGGCAGCTGGCGCTTTATGCGCGGGCGAGCACACCGCTTGCGGGAGCCGGGCGCGAGCTGGCACTGGGCGTGGAGTGGCGTCCGTGGCGCGCGCCGATGCGCTTCCTGGCCGAACAGCGATTTGCGCTGGGCGGCGGCACGTCCGGCCCCGCCGTCGCCGTTGTCGGCGGGGTCAGCGGCGTCGACCTGCCCTTTGCCTTCGCGCTGGAAGGCTATGCGCAGGTTGGCGCGGTCAAACGCGCGCGGGTCGAGCCGTTCGCCGACGGCGCGTTGCGCGTGACCCGCGCGGTAGCCGCTGCAGGCGAGGCGCGGCTGGCGCTGGGGGCCGGTGCCTGGGGCGCGGCGCAGCGCGACGCAGCGCGCATGGACATCGGCCCGACCGCCGTCACCACCGTGCCGATTGCCGGACAGTCGCTGCGCATTGCGCTGGACTGGCGCGAGCGCGTCGCCGGCGATGCCCGACCGGGTTCCGGCCCGGCGCTGACGCTCGGCGCGGATTTCTAGAGTTGGAATCAGCTTCGCTGAATTGCGGCACCAGCCCACAGCCGTTTCAGCCTTGCTGAAACAAACTATCCGCCGCGCGGCCTTCCGCAGTGCCGCGTGAGGGGCTAGGCAGAACATCCTCATGGACCTTTACCTTCCCATCGCAAGTCTGTCGGTCAACGCGCTGGTCATCGTGTTGCTGGGGCTTGGCGTCGGGATGTTGTCGGGCATGTTCGGGGTGGGCGGCGGTTTCCTGACCACCCCGTTGCTGATCGTCTATGGCATTCCCCCGACCGTCGCCGCAGCATCGGCAGCCAGCCAGGTCACCGGCGCGAGCGTGTCGGGCGTGTTCGCGCATTTCCGTCGCAACGGCGTCGACCTGCACATGGCATGGGTGCTGATCGGCGGCGGCGTGCTCGGCTCGGGCGCAGGCGCACTGCTGTTCCGCCTGCTTCAGGCGAGCGGACAGATCGATACGGTGATCGCGCTGCTGTATGTCGTGATGCTCGGGTCGATCGGCTGGCTGATGCTGTCCGAATCGCTGGGTGCGATCCGCTCGGCGCGGACCGGCGTAGCGACGCGCGCGCGACGGCGGCGGCATCACCCGATGGTCGCCGCGCTCCCGCTGCGCTGGCGCTTCTACCGCTCGGGGCTGTACATCTCGCCGCTCGCGCCGTTGCTGCTCGGCTTTGCCACCGGCATTTTGACGATGCTGCTGGGCGTTGGCGGCGGGTTCATCCTGATCCCGGCGATGCTCTATCTGCTCGGTATGCCGGCACAGGTGGTGGTCGGCACGTCGCTGTTCCAGATCCTGTTCGTCAGCGCGGCGGCAACGCTGGTCCATTCGGTGACGACCAAGGCGGTCGATATCGTGCTCGCCGCGTTGCTGCTGTTGGGTTCGGTGGTCGGCGCGCAGCTCGGTGCCCGCTTTGCCGCCCGCGCACGGCCCGAATATCTGCGCCTCGCCCTTGGTGCGATGGTGCTGCTCGTCGCATTGCGCATCGTGCTTGGCCTGGCCTGGCAGCCCGACGAAATCTACTCGGTGGAACTGGGGTGAGACTCCCGGCCCTCCTCCTCGCACTTGCCGCGCCGCTGCTGCTGGGTCAGGCCAAGCCGATCCTGGTCCCCGACGTGTCACAGCGCGAGATCGAGATCATCTACTCCTTTACCGGCGCAGAGCTGCTGCTGTTCGGCGCGATCGTTCAGCCGGGCAACACCGCCCCGCGCCCCGGCGACCCGCCCACCGACATCGTGGTGGTGGTCAAGGGACCGACCGAATCGGTGCTGGTGCGCGAAAAGCAGCGGGTCGCGGGCATCTGGGTCAATGCCGACCGCACCCGCTACCGCTCGGCCCCGTCCTTCTACGCCATTGCCTCGTCGCGCCCGATCGACCGGATCGTCGATGCGCGCACCCGCGCCATCTACGAACTCGGGCTCGACAGCCTTCAGCTCTCCCCGGCATCGGGCGCGGCCCCGGCGGTCCAGTCGCGCTTCGATGCTGGCCTGGTCGATCTGAAGCGCCGCGCGGGCCTCTATTACGAAGCGCCGGGCACGGTCGAGATCACCGACAATGTCCTCTATCGCGGGCGCATCCAGATTCCGGCGCGCGTGCCGGTAGGGCGCTTCACCGCCGAAACCTTTCTGATCCGCGACGGTCGCGTCCTTGCCGCTGCGGTGCGCGAGATCGACATCCGCAAATCGGGCTTTGAGCGCTGGGTTGCGCGCGCGGCCGATCACCATGCCGTTCTTTACGGCATCGCCGCCGTGCTGCTGTCGATCGGCTTCGGCTGGGCTGCGGGTGCGATCTTCCGCAGATTCTGAGCTTTTGGTTGGTGTGGCACCGGCGCACCAACCACTTCTTTACCCCCCTTCAGTAGAAACACCGTGTTTTGCAGGGGGAGCAGCTGCGCGTGATGAGTGAAGACATGGGCGGCCAGCGATTCGACCGCATCCGTCCGGCCAGTGAGGCCAGCGGGCCATCCGGTGCCGCGACGGCACATGGCATCGGCGCGGTGTCGGCGATCGGCGGCGCGTCGAGTGAGGTGGTGTTCGACATGGCCGCGCTCGAAACGCTCGCCACCAGTGCCGATCCGGCGATTGCCGGTGCGGGAACGGTCGGCAGCCAGATCAAGCTGCGTGTGGGCAGCAGCTGGCTGATCGCCAATGTCCGCACCCTGCGCCTCGACGACCATAGCGGCGCGGTGATCGCGCAGGTAGATTTTCTGGGTGAGGGCGACGAGGAAAAGCTGACCGGCAAGCTCTACAGCTTCCGTCGCGGCGTCACCCGTTATCCCGTGCCCGGCACCCCGGTCTTCCCGGTCTCGACCGCCGACCTGAAGCAAATCTACGCCGCCGACGACCGCGCGCATATCGAGGTCGGCAATGTCTATCCGACCAAGGATATCCGCGCCGCGCTCTATATCGATGCGATGCTGGGCAAGCATTTCGCGCTGCTGGGATCGACCGGCACCGGCAAATCGACCGCCGCCGCGCTGATCCTCCACCGCATCTGCGAGCTCGCGCCGCAGGGCCATGTCGTGATGATCGATCCCCACGGCGAATATTCGGCGGCGTTCAAGACCAATGGCGCGCTGTACGACGTGTCGAACCTGGCCATGCCGTACTGGCTGATGAACTTCGAGGAACATTGCGAGGTGTTCCTGACCACCGAGGGTTCCGACCGGCAGGTCGATGCCGACATCCTCGCGCGCTGTATCCTGATGGCCAAGCAGAAGAACCGGCTCGCCGCCGAATTCGGCAAGCTGACCGTCGATGCGCCGATCCCCTATCTGCTGTCGGACCTCACGCAGATCCTTCAGCTCGAAATGGGCAAGATGGACAAGGCGACCGACACCGCCCCCTATCTGCGCCTCAAGGGCAAGATCGACGAGATCAAGGCCGACCCGCGCTACACCTTCATGTTCAGCGGCATGCTGGTGTCGGACACGATGGCGAGCTTTATCAGCCGCATCTTCCGCCTGCCCGGCGACGGCAAGCCGATCTCGATCATCGACGTGTCGGGCGTGCCCAGCGAGATCACCAGCGTCGTCGTCGCGGTGCTCAGCCGCATGGTATTCGACTATGCGATCTGGTCGCGCGGCGAGGCGCAACGCCCGATCCTGCTGGTATGCGAAGAGGCGCACCGCTACGTCCCCAATGAGCGCAACGCCGACGGATCGTCGGTCGGCCGCATCCTCAGCCGCATCGCCAAGGAAGGCCGTAAATATGGCGTGTCGCTGGGCCTGATCACCCAGCGCCCGTCGGACCTGGCCGAAGGCGTGCTGTCGCAATGCGGCACGATCATTTCGATGCGCCTCAACAACGACCGCGACCAGGCGTTCGTGCGCGCCGCCATGCCCGAAGGCGCACGCGGCTTCCTCGACGCCATCCCTGCGCTGCGCAACCGCGAATGCATCATGGTCGGCGAAGGCGTCGCCACCCCGGTCCGCGTCGCGTTCGATGCGCTGGAGGAAAACAAGCGCCCGGCATCGGGCGACCCGCTCTTCTCCGAACTGTGGCGGCACATGGGCGGCGAGGAACAGATGCTCGACCGCACCATTCGTCGTTGGCGCGCGCAGGGGCGGTAGACTGTGGCTGGCGCAACCCTAAGTCCGTTTGTGCTGAGCTTGTCGAAGCACCGCAGCCTGCGCTAGCGGCCCTTCGACAAGCTCAGGGCAAACGGGGGTTGGGGATTTTCAGGACGTAGTCGCGCGGCTCAAGCGCCACCCCCCGAGTAAACGCCGCGCTGCGCACCGCGCCGTTGAACGGGTTAACCGCATTCATCCGCATCCCCACCGACGCCACACCCGGCGCCTGCGGCACAAAGGCCAGCTCGGCGCGCGCCTGCTCCACCCCGTTGACGAAGGCGCGATAGACCCGCCCGTCATAGCTTTGCGCGACATGGTGCCAGCGCCCGACCGGCCAGCGCTTGGTCGCGTCGATCAACGGCGCGCGATAGCCGGGCCCGAGCAGGAAGGTGTCGAGCCACCACTCGCCCCCTTCCGTGCGGATTTCGAACAGCATCCGCTGTCCGTCCTTCGCGGTCGCGGCCGAGCCGTCGCCGCTCTCCAGATGGAACCAGCGCTGTTCGAACGCGCCGCCATCGGGGCGAAACAGCGCCTCGAACGTAAAGCGCGGCGTACCTGCGAGCGGATGGCGCGGAATCAGCAGCTGATCGCTCACCCCGTCGAACAGCATTGCCTTGCCCAACGGGCTGTCGATCAGCTGCGGCGCGCCGATGATGCGCGGCGTCAGCCCGCCGATGCGCTTGAGCGAATCGAATTTCCAGAGTTCCGCGCGGCGTTTGGCATATGCAGGCGCCGCGCACGCAAACGCCGCCCCGGCAATCAGCGCGCGGCGGCCAATCACTCCGCTTCGTCGGTCTTGGCGGGCTTGCCCCGCGTGCCGCCGACCGGCACCGCGAGCAGCTGCGCCAGCTTCGACTTGAACGCGCGCAGATCATTGCCGCCCAATTGCTGGACGACCGAGAAGCTGACCGAACGCGGGTTGATCGCCACGCCGTTGCGATAGAGTTCGTAATGGAGGTGCGGCCCGGTCGAAATGCCGGTCGACCCGACATAGCCGATCACCTGTCCCCGGCTGACCCGCTGGCCGCCGCGCACCGCGATCCGGCTCATATGGCCATAGCCGGTGCCCATGCCGCCGCTATGGTTCAGCCGCACGAAATTGCCATAGCCGCCATTGCGCCCGGCAAATGCCACCACCCCGTCATTGGCCGCGCGGATCGGCGCGCCATGCGGTGCGGCGATATCCAGCCCCTTGTGCATCCGGGTGAAGCGCAGCACCGGATGGCGGCGCAGCCCGAAGCCCGAGCTGATCCGGCCCGATGCCGGCATTGCCATCGTGCCCTTGCGCTCGCCCGTGCCGCGACCGTCGAACCAGCTGACTTTGCCGCCGTCTTCCCAGCGGACCAGCTGCACCTTGCCCGAGCCGCCGCCATTCAGACCGGCATAGAGCAGGTTGCCCAGCTGCACCTCGCCAGTCGCGGCGCGTGCCTGTTCCACGATGATGTCGAACTCTGCGTCCGATCCGACCCGGCCGATCGGCACGCGCGTGGCGATCGAGCGGATATAGGCCTCGACCGCGCGCGACGGCGCTCCGGCGGCGCGGGCCGAGCGGTACAGGCTTTCCCCGACCCGGCCACGAATGCGCAGTGGCGTATGATCGACCGCGATCGGAATTTCGTTGAGCGCAAGTCCAGTGGGCGTGCGCACGAGCTCGAGGCTGAGGTCGAAGCGCGCACGGAACGCCAGCTTTTCCAGCGGGCGCGGCGCGGACTTGTCGACCCGCCGGCCGAGCGTCAGGTCAAGCTGGGTACCCGACTTCAAGTCGCCCAGCGCCATCGCATCGCCGATCAGGTTGGCGGCGCTCGCCGCCTCGCTCGCGCCGACCCCGGCGCGGGCCAGCGCAGCCTGCAACCCGCTGCCCGACCCCAGGGTTACGCTGTGCTGGATGATCGGCCGTTCGGGCGTGTCGGTCAGCAGCGTCACCAGCCGACTGGCGGCGAGCTTCGTGCCGGTCACCCCGCCCTTGTCGAGCGGCGCGATCGACTGGGCGCGCATCAGGTCGGCGCTGGCGGCATGGGCCGACGGCACACCGCCGAAAATCGGGCGTTCGAAGCCGGGCGAGAGCAGATAGACAAAGGCGCACAGGCCAGCGCAGGTCGCGGCACCGCGAAACCATTCGGGGCTGCCGATGCGCGATCCCAGATCGGGGATCAGTTCGAAATCGGGATAGCGTTCGCGGAATCGCTCGACCATGCCCGGCTTGCGCACGTCGACGCCGCGCCCGAACGACAATGCCGCCGCGCCGCCCGCTTGTTCCGGTCCATGTTCGCTGCGCAGAAACAAGGCGCGCTGCCCCCAGTCACAATCGTTTGAACGAATTGCCGTTCCCCCGGCACCGGCCCGAACGGTTGTGGATAGCAGATGCTAATGTCAAATTAAGCAGGCCGGAGTCGCGATGGTCTTGCGGCGAATCGTGCCGGTGCGGGGACGGGGCGTGTTGTTAACCGAAAACGCTAGGGAAACCCGCGCGTCATGGGTTGCGCTGCCCCCGACTCGGGGCAATCTTGTTCGGTAATGGCGCGTTCCCCGAACAGCCCGGTCACTGCGGTGCTCGGCCCGACCAATACCGGCAAGACGCACCTCGCGATCGAGCGGATGGCGGCGCATTCCAGCGGCATTATCGGCTTCCCGCTGCGGCTGCTGGCGCGCGAAGTCTATGACCGGTTCGTCGCGCTCAAGGGGCCGAAGGAAGTCGCCCTGGTCACCGGGGAGGAGCGCATCGTCCCCCCCGGCGCACGCTGGTTCCTGTGCACGGCGGAATCGATGCCGCTGGACCGCGAAGTGTCGTTCGTCGCTTTGGACGAAGGCCAACTCGGCGCCGATCCCGAACGCGGCCATGTCTTCACCGACCGCATCCTGCGCGCGCGCGGCCGCGACGAAACGATGATCCTGGGATCGGACAGCCTGCGCCCGGTGCTGCGCAAACTCGTGCCGGATGCGGAGATCATCACTCGCCCGCGCTTCTCCACGCTGTCCTATGCCGGCGCGAAAAAGCTCTCGCGCCTGCCCAAACGCTCCGCCATCGTCGCGTTCAGCGCGGAGGAAGTCTATGCCGTGGCCGAGGCGCTGCGGCGGTTGCGCGGTGGCGCGGCGGTGGTGATGGGCGCGCTGTCCCCCCGCACCCGCAACGCGCAGGTCGCGATGTTCCAGGCGGGCGAGGTCGATTATCTCGTCGCCACCGATGCGATTGGCATGGGCCTCAACCTCGACGTGCGCCACGTCGCCTTTGCCAGCCTCAACAAGTTCGACGGCCGCCGCCAGCGCCGCCTGACCATCGCCGAAATGGCGCAGATTGCAGGACGTGCCGGGCGCCACCAGCGCGACGGCACTTTCGGCGCCCTGGTCGAGGAAGGACCGGGCGCATTCACGCCGGAGGAAATTGCAGCGATCGAAGGGCATCGCGTCCCCCCGCTCGAACATCTCTACTGGCGCGAGGGCGAGCCGGACCTCACCAGCATCGACGCGCTGATCGCCAGCCTGGAGGCAAAGCCCGACCTCCCCATGCTGCGCGCCGCGCCCGAGGCGACCGACCTGATGGTGCTCAAGCGCCTCGCCGACGAGGATTGGGTGCGCGAGCGCGTCCGCTCGCCGCGTGCCGTCGCGCGGCTGTGGGCGGCATGCGGCCTGCCCGATTTCCGCAAGCTCGGCCTCGACCCGCATGCCCGATTCGTGTCGCGCATGTTCCGCCATCTGAGCGAGGGGCGCGGGCATATCCCGCACATCTGGTTCGCCGAGGAAATTGCCCGGCTCGACCGCGTCGACGGCGATGTCGAAAGCATCGCCGGGCGCATCGCCGCCGCGCGCAGCTGGGCCTATATCGCCCATCGCGCCGACTGGCTGGAGGATCCCGCGCACTGGGCCGACCGCACCCGCGCGCTGGAGGAAAAGCTCTCGGATGCGCTGCACGCCAGCCTGACCCAGCGCTTCGTCGACAAGCGCACCACCGTTCTGCTGCGCCAGATCGGTGCGGACGCATCGCATCTGCCCGTCGTGATCGGGCCGGAGGGTGAGGTGACGGTCGAGAACCATGTGCTCGGCCAGCTCAGCGGCTTTCACTTTGCGGTATCGCCCGATGCGCGCGCGGGGGACAAGCGCATGCTGCTCGCCGCCGCCGAAAAAGGCCTCGCCCCCGAACTGCGCCGCCGCGCCGCCGACCTGGCGCAAGCGCCCGATGACGCGCTGATGCGGGTCGGTGCGGAGGTGCATTGGCGCGGCGCGCGCGTCGCGCATCTCGACGCCACCGCCAACCCGCTGCGTCCCACGCTGCGCCTGTGCCGCACGCTCGACAGCCTCGACCCGCCAGCGCGCAACACCGTCCGCGCGCGCATCGCCGCCTGGCTCGAGGCGCGGATCGCGGCCGAACTGCCCGATCTCGCCGCGCTCGACGCATTGAGCCGCGACGCGACAGCGGGCAGCCGCGTGCGCGCGCTCGCCGGTCAGCTGGCTCAGGCCGGCGGCCTCATGCCGCGCCGCGCCGCCGGCGCGCTGGTGGAGGCGCTCGACGCCGATGATCGCAAGCGATTGCGCAAGGCGGGGCTGGTGATCGGCACGCTCGACCTGTTCATGCCCGGCCTGCTCAAGCCGCGCGCCGCCGCCGCGCGCCGTGCGCTGCTCGGCCTTGGCGAGGGGCCGACGGAGGGCGCCAGCGTCCTGCCCCGCGCCGCACCCGGCGCGTCGCTCGACCATGGCTATCGCCCGCTCGGGCAACAGGCGGTGCGCATCGATCTGGCCGAGCGCATCGCCCGCGCCGCGCATGATGCGCGCAAGGGTCGCGCACCGTTCGCGCCGGATGCGGCGCTCGCCACTTCGATGGGGCTGACCGCCGACACGCTCGCGCGGCTGATGGCGCAGCTCGGCTTTCAGGCGTTGCGCGGGCGCGAGGGCCAGCCGCAGCGCTGGGTGTGGAAGGGGCTGACGCCGCTCGCCAAACCCAAACCCGCCCCGCGCGACAATGCCTTTGCCGCGCTTGCGGACCTGATCGATGGCTGACGCGATGCGGCTCGACCGCTTTTTGTGGTGGTCGCGTATCTCCGCCTCGCGCAATTTCGCGCGCGCGCTCGCCGAATCCGGCCATTTCCGCATCGATGGCCGCCGGGTCGAACGCGCGCATCTGCCAGTCCGCCCCGGCAACGTCCTCGCCTTTGTCACCCATGGCGGGCGGGTCCGCGTGGTGCGGATCGAGGCGCTGCCGCACCGGCGCGGTCCGCCGGCCGAGGCACAGGGTTGCTATACCGAACTCAGCCCGGGTGCCGTGCCCGCACAAGATTGAGAATGGATCGCATAAAGCGCGTCTAGATTGACCTTGCCGAGCGGCTTGCATAGCAGAAGGCGATGGAACACCGCCCGCCAGGGGCGCATGAGGGGCCGAACCTGCCATGACCTATGTCGTCACCGACGCCTGCATCCGCTGCAAATATATGGACTGCGTCGAGGTCTGCCCGGTCGACTGCTTCTATGAGGGCGAGAATATGCTCGTCATCAACCCCAGCGAATGCATCGATTGCGGCGTGTGCGAGCCCGAATGCCCGGCCGAGGCGATCCTGCCCGACACCGAGAGCGGGCTGGAGCAGTGGCTCGAGCTCAACAACACCTTCTCCGCGCAATGGCCCAACGTCACGCGCAACGCGGGCCAGACCCCCGAAGACGCCGACGCGCACAAGGGCGAAGAGGGCAAGTACGAAAAATACTTCTCGCCCGAACCCGGCAAGGGCGACTGAATTATTGTTTGAGCCGAGCCGACGGTCGGCTGCGGCACCGGGCCGCCGCTCCCCCACCCTCGTAATCCCAATGGATTCCGGTGTGGTAATTTTATTGCATCTGTGTTAAACACCGCGTCGGACGCGAGGAATCGCGTTTCGGTACTGGAGACCGTTGTAGATTTGCCCCGAACCGGCTTCACCCGCCCGGTAACCGCACCGGGCCTGTGAAGCAATCCCTTCAGGGGCGTGAGTTCAAAAGAAAGGCTTCCCGCACATGGCTGCCAAGGCGCTGTCCTTCGATGTCGGCGATTATGTCGTATACCCCAAGCACGGCGTTGGCCGTGTGATCGAACTCCAGAAGCAGGAAATCGCGGGCATGCAGCTTGAGCTGTATGTGCTCCGCTTCGAAAAAGAGAAAATGACCCTGCGCGTTCCGACCAACAAGGCGGAAAGCGTCGGCATGCGCAAGCTGTCGAGCGACAAGACGCTGCGTGAGGCGCTCGATACGCTCAAGGGCAAGCCCAAGGTCAAGCGCACCATGTGGTCGCGCCGCGCCCAGGAATATGAAGCGAAGATCAATTCGGGCGACCTGGTGTCGATCGCCGAAGTGGTCCGCGACCTGTTCCGCGCCGACGACCAGCCCGAACAGAGCTATTCCGAACGCCAGATCTTCGAAGCTGCCGCCTCGCGCCTCGCGCGCGAACTCGCCGCGATGGAACAGCTCGACGAAAAGGCCGCGCTCGAAAAGCTGCTCGAAATCCTGCGCGCCTCGGCCGCGATCTACAACAAGGATAAGGCGACCGCCTGATTGGGCGACGCCGATCCGTTGACGAAGGGGGCGGTCCTGCGGGGCCGCCCTTTTCATTTGCATGCGATATGTCGGACGTGTATTATCGAAACAATACACATGGGAGAGACCCGATGAACCGCTTCCGCATCGCACTTGTCGCCACCGCCGCGCTGTCGCTGTCGGCTTGCAACTTCGCCAATGGCATGAGCGGCGATATCGTCCAGCCGAGCGGCCAGGGCGCGACACGCAGCTTCCAGGTTGCCGACTTCACCGGCGTGTCGCTGCGCGGCGCCGACGATGTCGAGGTGCGCACCGGCGCCTTCGCCGTCACGGCAGAGGGCGACAGCGCGCTGCTCGACCGGCTCGAAATCCGCAAGGACGGCAACACGCTGCGCATCGGGCGCAAGGATGGCGACTGGAACTGGGGCGGCGACAAGGGCGCGAAGATCATCGTGACCCTGCCCGCGCTCGCCAGCGCCGACATCGCCGGGTCGGGCGACATGATGATCGACCAGGCCAAGGGCGATTTCGACGGCGCCATCGCGGGCTCCGGCAACATGACCATCGCCGCGCTGGCGGGGGGCAAGGCCGATCTGGCGATCGCCGGCTCGGGCGACATGACCGTGTCGGGCGGCACCAGCACCGCGCTCGATATCTCGATCGCCGGTTCGGGCAATGTCACCGCAACCGGCCTCAAATCGGCGAAGGCCGACATCTCGATCGCCGGCTCGGGCAATGTCCGGGCGCAGGTCAGCGGCCCGGCGGATATCTCGCTGATCGGATCGGGCGATGTCGAGCTGACCGGCGGCGCGAAATGCTCGGTCAGCAAGATGGGCTCGGGCGACGCGCGGTGTAGCTGAGCGACTATGCTTGCAACGGGCGGGGCATCGGTGCGATGCCCGTCCGATGCGCAGCCTTCTGATCCTTGTACCGCTTCTCGCTATCGGCGCGGCACCCGTTCCGCAGGCGGCGGAGAGCAACAGCGTCATGCTCACCGGCTTTGAACGGCTGCGCGTCGACGGCCCCTTCCTCGTCAAGGTGATCGATGGCCAGCCGCCGAGGGCGGTGATCACCGGCGACCGCCGTGCGCTCGACCGGGTCAGCGTCCGCAACATGGGCGGTCAGCTGGTGATCGGCCCGCGCAACCAGACGTTCGAGGGGTGGAGCGAGACCAGCGGCGCGGTGGCCATCACGGTCGGCGCGCGCGGGCTGCGCGGGATCAATATCAATGGCGGCGGATCGGTCGAGGTCGACCGGATGGGCGGCCAGCGCGTCGATCTGGGCGTCAATGGCGCGGGGTCGCTCAACATCGCACAGCTCGACGCGGACCAGCTCGCGGTCACGCTGACCGGCACCGGCGCGGTTCGGATCAAGGGCGGCATGACCCGCACCGCCCGCTTCGGCAGCTATGGCGCGGGATCGATCGACGCTACGGGCATGCGCGTCAACGACCTGATCATCCAGTCGCAAAGCGCCGGGGACAGCCGCTTCACCGCCCGCTACACCGCACAGATCGCGACGTTGGGCACCGGCGCCGTCCGCGTCACCGGCGACGCCGCCTGCCTGATCAGCGGCCCCGGCCCGGCGAGCTGCACCGGCAAGACCGAACGGCGGAAGTAACGTCCTGAACAACGGCGCGGCGCGCACCGATCCGAGATCGCCTCACCTCCGTTTGTGCTGAGTTTGTCGAAGCACGAGTCCTGAACTCGATCGGTTCAGAATACCGCCCTTCGACAAGCTCAGGGCAAACTCTGTTGGGCAGTTTAACGCAGCAACTCACGCCGCAATCGGAAAGCGCAGCAGCCGGTCCTCCAGCGCCACCAGCGCTTGTGCGCCGCGCCCCACTGCGCGCACGATCTCCGGGTGATCGACGTCCAGCCCGCCGGTCAGCGCGCCGAAGGCCGGGAGGATCAGCTTGGTCCCGCTCGCCACGAAACAGCGCCGCGCCACCGCCCGGCCGCGCGCGCGGATGCGCAGCTTGGGGTGAAAATGCCCCGACAATTCGGGCCGCACCTCGCCCGGCTCGGCTTCATGCCGCAGCAACAGGCCATCGACCTCCGCCTCGATCATCACGCGCCCGCCGCAATGGTCAATCGCCGCCTGTTCGGCGAGCGCCGCATCGTGATTGCCGGTGATCCACGTCCAGTCCAGCGCGTCGGTCAGCGCGCGCAACCGCGTCCGCGCCGCCTCCGGCAAGCGTTCGCACCCGGCCGAATCATGGAAGCTGTCGCCCAGGCACCAAAGCTCGCGCGCCTGCGTCCGCGCGACCAGCGCCGCCAGCGCATCCAGCGTTGCCAGACTGTCATAGGGCGGAAGCAGCTGCCCCCAGCGCGCGAACCAGCTGGCTTTTTCGAAATGCAGGTCGGCGACGATCAGCGCGCGCCGCGCCGGCCAGAACAGCGCCGCCTCAGGCAGCGCGCGCAGATCATGACCGGCGAACGAAAAGGGAACCATGCCCCCGCTATCGCGCCCCCGGCGCGGCGCGTCAACCGATCCGCGAGCCGGTCGGCGGCGTATCACTGCGCGGCATCAGAAAGCGCACGCGGCGCGCGGGAAAATCGATCTCGACCCGACGGAACGCGCGCAGCGCATCCATCCCGAGCATCAGTGCCGGTTCGTCCGCCAGCCCGAAATGCGCAAAGGGCGGCACATCGGCAAAGGCCACCGGCAGGCCGCGCATCACCACCCCGCCAATCTGGACCCGCCCGGCAATGTGATAATTGACCGTCAGCTTTTCCCCGGTCACGCTCGACAGCTCGATCGGCCCTTTCAGCGCGGTCCGCCGCAACCGGCGCTGCAACGCCAGATTGCCCATGCTGACCTGCGACCCGGTGTCGAGCACCACGGTCACGCGATGCCCTTCTAGCTGCGCCTCCGTGACGATCAGCTGGCCCATGCGGTTGCGCGCGATGACCACGATCTCATCCGCGTCGCGCGCAACGCTCCGCGCGCGAGACGTCCCGCGCGATGGGCGCACCGCCATCTCCCGTCGGTCGAAATCGATCGCCACCATATGGTTGCGCAGCTGCTCGACGCCCAGCAGCCCCTGGGCACCAAGATGCCCCGCCTCCAGCGCCGGGGCGTTGAACGCCTGTACGTCGCGCACCGGGCCGACCGACAGCGACGGGACCACCACCGTCTGCACCTGTGCGCTGCCGGTCATGGTCGTCAGCCGCACCTGCGGGCCGGCGGCCAGCCGCAATCGCTCCGCCAATTGGCGCGACACGACCGATCGCTCGGCCCCGGTATCGATCACGAAGGGCTGCGATGCCGCGCCGCCGATCGACACCGGAACGGTCATGCGCGTCGCGAGCGTCCCCAGCGCAACCGTCTCGCCCCCTGTCTCGGCCGCCGCGGGTGGAGGCAACAGCTCATCGGGCGCGGGTTGCGCGCCAAAGGCTGCAAAAAGCGGCATGAGGAAGAGCGACCGCATGGCGCGATCCTACACCCCCCGATGCTGCGCAGCAATTGCCATCGGTCGAAAGCGGATTCCGATCAATCCACCCGCATCGCCTCGACCGCCAGCACCTCGGCCTCGATCAGCATCGCGTCCTCCGCCGCGCCCTGCGCCACGGTCTCGCGCCCGATCATGATCAGCACCGGCACCGCCATCGGGCTGACGCGATCGAGGTCGACATGCACCATCTGCTCCGCCGCGGTATCGAGCAGATGCGCGAGTCGTCCGACATCGGTCATCCGCGCCCGCGCATCGGCCCAGGCCGCCTTGAGCAGCAGATGATCCGGCTCATATTTGCGCAGCACGTCATAGATCAGGTCGGTCGAAAACGTGACCTGCCGCCCGGTCTTCTTCTTCCCCGGCTGCTGCCGCTCGACCAGTCCGCCGATAATCGCCACTTCGCGAAATGCGCGCTTGAGCAACGCCGACCCCTGCACCCAGTCGACGAACTCATCCTCAAGGATGTCCGGCGAGAACAGCGCCGCGGGATCTTCGATCTTCTCCAGCCCATAGACCGCCAGCGCATAGTCGTTCGCGACGAACCCGATCGGCTTGAGCCCCATCGCCTCCATCCGCCGCGTCACCAGCATGCCGAGCGACTGGTGCGCATTCCACCCCTCGAAACTGTACACCACCATGTGATGCCGCCCCTCATGCGGGAAGGTCTCGACCAGCAGCCGCCCCGGCGCGGGCAATTGCGAGCGGCGCTGCTGCACCTCCAGCCATTCACGCACATCGTCGGGGAAGCGCGCCCACTCGGTCGGATCGGCGAGGAACCGCCGCACCCGCTCGGCCAGTGTCGAGCTGATCGACAGGCGCAGGCCGGTGTACGACACGATCCGCGCCGGTTTCGCGGTCGCGCGCACGATCACATCGGTCAGCTCGACCCGCTCGACCTCGACCGCCATTCCCGCGAAGAAGAAGCTGTCGCCGGGCGAAAGCTGCGACCCGAAATTCTCCTCGACCTTGCCCAGCCGCCGCCCATTCTTGAACCGCACGTCCAGCATCGGCGATTCGACGATGATCCCGGCGTTCAACCGGTGCTGCGCAACAAAGGCGGGCTTGGTCACGCGCCACAGCCCGTCGGGCGTGCGCGTCAGCCGCTTGAACTTGTCGTACGCCCGCAGCGCATAGCCGCCATCGGCGATGAAGTTCAGCACCCGGTCGAACGTCTCGGCATCCAGCGCCGAATAGGGCAGCGCGCCCTGCACCTCGCGCAGCAACGCCCCGGCCTCGAACGGCGCGGCGCACGCGACGCCCATCACATGCTGCGCGAGCACGTCGAGCGCACCGGCGCGGAAGATGTCATTGTCCAGCTCGCCCGCCTCGACCGCATCGAGCGCCGCGCGCGCCTCCAGATATTCGAAGCGGTTGCCCGGCACGAGCACCGCCTCGCTCGACTCGTCCAGCCGGTGATTGGCGCGCCCGATCCGCTGCAACAGGCGCGACGATCCCTTTGGCGCCCCCATCTGGATCACGCAATCGACATCGCCCCAATCGACCCCCAGATCGAGGCTGGCGGTTGCGACCAACGCGCGCAGCTTGCCATCCGCCATCGCCTGCTCGGCCTTGCGCCGCGCCTCCAGGCTCAAACTGCCGTGATGCACCCCGATCGGCAGCTGCAGGTCGTTCGCCTTCCACAGATTCTGGAACACCAGCTCGCACAGCCCGCGCGTGTTGCAGAAGACGATGGTGGTCTTGTGCGTCTCGATCTCCGCCATCACCTGCGGGATCGCATAGATGCCGCTATGCCCCGACCACGGCACGCGCCCTTCCGGCAACAGGATCGCGATATCGGGGTCCGCCCCCTTCTCCCCCACCACCAGCTCGACGCTGTCGATGTCGCCATGCGGGGCGAGCCAGGCGCGATAGCCATCGGGGTCCGCCACTGTCGCCGACAGCGCCACGCGCCGCATCTCCGGCGCGATCACCTGCAACCGCGCGAGCGCGAGCGCCAACAGGTCGCCGCGCTTGGCCGTCGCGAAGGCATGAACCTCGTCCACCACGACCGTCTTCAGCCCCGCGAACATCCGGAAACTGTCCTCATAGGACAGCAACAGGCTGAGCGATTCGGGTGTGGTCAGCAGGATCTGCGGCGGCCGCGCGCGCTGGCGCACCTTCTTCTCATGCGACGTATCGCCGGTGCGCGTCTCGACGCGGATGTTCAGCCCCATCTCGTCGATCGGGGTCAGCAAATTGCGCTGCACATCCACCGCCAGCGCCTTCAACGGCGAGATATACAGCGTGTGCAGTCCCTCGGTCGGCGCTTCGATCAGTTCGGTCAGCGTCGGCAGAAACCCCGCCAGCGTCTTGCCCGCCCCGGTCGCCGCAACCAGCAGCGCGTGCTTCCCCGCCCGCCCGGCCTCGAGCATCTCCAACTGATGCCGCCGCGGCGTCCATCCGCGCGCGGCGAACCAGTCGGTCAAGGGCGCGGGAAGGTCGCTCACGCGTCGCGTCTTAGCGCAGGCTTACGGCTCGCGTCGCGTATCCTCTTCATTCTGCGCGTCATACATCTTGCGCGTCGCATCCTCGGTGCGCTGTTCCTCGCGCTTGCTCGTGCGGTTGTTGAAGATCGCCCACAGGATCACCGCCGCCAGAATGATCGGGCCCAGGATCGTCATCACGCCCCACAGGCCGCCGCCGCTGTCCACCATGTCATCATCTCCTTCGCTGCCGCCTCAACGAAAGCGGTCCGCGATTGATCCGGCTGGAACCGAGCGGCCCCCTCGCGCATATCGCTTCCATGGCGTTGGGCGACTGGATCACTCCGCATCCCGAAGGCATCCATGTCCCCGGCCCGGACATCTGGATCGACCCCGCGCAACCCAAGGCCCGCGCCTTCGTCACCCACGGCCATGCCGATCACGCACGCGGCGGGCATGGCGCGGTGTGGGCGACCCCCGAAACGCTCGCGATCATGGACGCGCGCTACGGCCCCCAGACCGCGCACCCGGTCGGCTATGGCGAAACCGTGCGCATGGGTGACGTCGAGATCGGCTTCGTCCCCGCCGGCCATGTCCTCGGCTCGGCGCAGATCGTGCTGGACCATCGCGGCGAGCGCATCGTCGTCTCGGGCGATTACAAGCGCCGCCCTGATCCCACCTGCGAACCCTTTCGCCCGGTCAAATGCGATGTGTTCGTGACGGAGGCGACCTTCGGCCTCCCGGTCTTCCGCCATCCCGAGACGACCGACGAGATCGACAAGCTCCTCGCCGCCCTGCGCGCCGAACCGGAACGCTGCGTGCTCGTCGGCGCCTATGCGCTGGGCAAGGCACAGCGGGTGATCGCCGAACTGCGCGGCATGGGCTTCGACGACCCGATCTACATCCATGGCGCGCTGCAGCGCTTGTGCGACCTGTATATCGACCATGGCGTCGCCCTCGGCGAGCTGCGCCCCGCCACCGGCGTCGCAAAGAAGGAGCTACAGGGCCGCATCATCCTCGCCCCGCCCGGCGCGCTCAACGACCGCTGGTCACGCCGCTTGCCCGACCCCGTCACCGCGATGGCCAGCGGCTGGATGACCGTCCGCCAGCGCGCCCGCCAACGCAATGTCGAACTCCCGCTGATCCTCTCCGACCATGCTGACTGGGACGAACTCACCACGACCCTGCGCGAAATCGCGCCCAAGGAAGTCTGGGTCACCCACGGCCGCGAAGACGCACTGGTCCACTGGTGCCGCCAGCACCAGATCAAGGCGAGGGCGCTGGAGCTCTCGGGCTATGAAGACGAGGATGACTGAAGCCTCCTCTTCTTATCCCCCTCCCGCTCGCGGGAGGGGCTAGGGGAGGGCCTGTCCACACCGGACCAAACGCCCGTTTGCCCTGAGCCTGTCGAAGGGCCGAAGCGCAACAGGTGTTTGGAACCGCCCTTCGACAAGCTCAGGGCAAACGGATGTTGGACGCCCCCGCCCCCTCCCGCAAGCGGGAGGGGAGTGATAGGCTCACCTCATGACCCACCCCCGCAACATCGTGATCCTCACCGGCGCAGGCATCTCCGCCGAATCCGGCGTCGCCACCTTTCGCGGCCCCGGCGGGCTGTGGGAGGGGCATCGCGTCGAGGATGTCTGCACGCCGCAGGCGCTCGCGCACGACCCCGATCTGGTCCACCGCTTCTACGACGAACGCCGCGCCAATCTGGCCAAGGTCGAACCCAACGCCGCGCACCACGCGCTCGCCCGACTCGACGCGCAATGGCCCGGCGAGCTGCTGCTGGTCACCCAGAATGTCGATGATCTGCACGAGCGCGCCGGATCGAAACGCATGCTGCATATGCATGGCGAGCTGAAATCCGCCCTGTGCGCGCTGTGCGGCATTCAGAGCGAATGGCCCGACCCGCTCCCGCCCGGCACCTCCTGCCCGTCGTGCGACGCCCCGGCACTGCGCCCCGACATCGTGTTCTTCGGCGAGATGCCCTATCACATGGAGGTGATCGACGCCGCGCTCGCCCGCGCCGACCTGTTCGTGTCGATCGGCACATCGGGCGCGGTCTATCCCGCCGCCGGCTTCGTCCGCACCGCGCGCTATCACGGCGCCGACACGCTCGAACTCAATCTGGATCGGTCGGAGGGCAGCGCGTGGTTCGCGGAATCGCGCCTCGGCCCCGCCGGAACGCTGGTGCCTGAATGGGTGAACTCGCTGCTCGGCTGACCAGAACAATCCTCCCCCGCAAGGGGGAGGTGTCAGCGCAGCTGACGGAGGGGGCGGAAGGGATTGGACGAGAGGCGATAGGGCACAGCCGTCCTCCCCCTCCGTCGCCTTCGGCGCCACCTCCCCCTGGCGGGGGAGGATTGAATAGCTAATCGACCCAGTCCAGCCCGATCTCACGGTACAGCGACCGATCCTCTTCCCAGCCCGGCCGTACCTTCACATGCAGGAACAGCTGGACCTTGACCCCCAGCAACTCCATCAGCTCGGCCCGCGCGCGCGACCCGATTTCCTTGATCTTGGACCCGCCCTGCCCCAGCACGATCGCGCGCTGTGTCGGCCGCTCGACCAGAATCTGCTGGTAGATCTCGACCGACCCGTCGGGCTTTTCGGTGTAGCGCTCGGTCTCGATCGCCGTCGCATAGGGCAGTTCGGCGTGGAGCAGGTGATAGAGCTGCTCGCGCGTGATTTCTGATGCCAGCATCCGGTCGGTCGCGTCCGACACCTGATCCGCCGGGAAGTGCCACGGCCCCTCCGGCATCCGCTTGGCGAGCTCCGCCTTCAGCTCCGCCACGCCATCGCCGGTCGTCGCCGACACGAAGAACGTGTCCTCGAACTCCGCCAGCTCATTCAGGCTCGCGGCATGGCCCAGCAGGCGCGGCTTGTCGGCGATGTCGACCTTGTTGAGGATCAGGATCTTGCGCTCGCGCCGATCCTTCAGCCCCGCGACGACGCTGCGCACCTTCGGCCCGATCCCGCCCTTGCCATCGACCACCAAAGCGATCAGGTCCGCGCCCTGCGACCCTTCCCAGGCGGCGGCGACCATCGCGCGGTCCAGCCGCCGCGCCGGATCGAAAATCCCCGGCGTATCGACCAGCAGCAGTTGAGTATCATCGGCAATCGCGATGCCCATCAGCCGCGCGCGCGTCGTCTGCGCCTTGGGGCTGACAATCGCCACCTTCTGCCCGACCAGCGCGTTCACCAAAGTCGACTTGCCCGCATTGGGCGCGCCGACCACGGCGATCAGGCCGCATTTCTGTGCTTCGATATCCAAAACCACTCCGTCCAAAAAACCAACGTCACCCCGGCCTTGTGCCGGGGTCCACCCATCCGCCGGCGCATCACTCAATGATATAGCACAGCGGATCAGCAAGCGCCTCAGCCGCCGGATGTGCTGCACCGTCGACCCCGGAACAAGTCCGGGGTGACCACCTTGTCTGGCCTATTTCTGCAGTACCGCCAGCAACGCCGCCGCCGCTGCGGTCTCGGCTTCCTGCTTGCTCGATCCCGTTCCTTCGGCCTCGGCCAGCTTGGCGATCTCCGCCTTCACGCGAAAGCGCGGCGCATGGCCCGGTCCCGAGCGTTCGACCAGCAGATAGTCGGGCGCGCGGCGGTTGTTCGCCGCTGCCCATTCCTGCAGCGCGGACTTGGGATGTTTGGGCGCCGCCGACTGATTGTCGATCCGGCTGTCCCACAGCTGCCGCACCAGCGCGCGCGCCGCGTCGAACCCCTGGTCGAGGAACGTCGCGCCGATCAGCGCCTCCATCACATCGCCCAGCACATTGTCGCTGTCCGACGCGCCATCGTCGCGCGCCTGCTTGCCGAGCTTCAGATGGCGCGGCACGCCGATCTCGCGCGCGACCTCGGCGCACATCTGTCCGGTCACCAGCGCGTTGAACCGCCGCGACAATTTCCCCTCCGGCTCGCCCGGAAAGCGCGCATACAGCCATTCGGCCAGCGTCAGCCCGAGCACGCGGTCGCCCAGAAATTCCAGCCGCTCGTAATTGTCCGCACCCTGGCTGCCATGCGTCAGCGCACGGCGATAAACCGCCAGATCGTCCGGCGCATGGCCCAGCACCCCGGCCAGCCAGCCGGGCAAATCGTCACTCAAAAGCCTTCCCCGATCCGCTCGAAGCGCGCTGCGCTGAACCAGGTCCATGGCAGCACCCAGCTGGCACTGCCATCGGTCGACCAGAAGCTGACCACCGCCTTGCCCTGGATATTCTCCATCGGGACAAAGCGGATGCCGCGCTTGTTCTCGCCATCGACCATCAGCGGCTCGAACCGGCTGTCGCTCGAATTGTCGCGATTGTCCCCCATCAGGAAGACATGGCCGGCCGGCACGGTGAAGATATCGGTATTGTCGCCATCGCTCTGCCCGGCGTCGAGCACATCATAGCTCTTCCCGCCCGGCAGCGTCTCGCGATAGCGCGCAATGCGGCACACCGGCGTGCCGTCCGCCGCCATTTCGATCGTCGGCGCATCGCAATCCGCGTTCGGCGTCATCGGCAGGACAAAGTCCGCCACGCGCTGTTTGGGGATCGCCTGCCCGTTCAGGATCAGCTGGCCGTTCCGCATCTGCACCGTATCGCCGGGCACGCCGATCACACGCTTGATCCAGTCGGTCCGGGCGTCGGGCGGCGCCTTGAACACCACCACATCGCCGCGCGCCGGGTCCTTGGCGAACACGCGCCCCGGAATCAGCGGCAGGCTCCAGGGAAGCGAATGCTTGGAATAGCCGTAATTCCATTTGGTGATGAACAGATAGTCGCCGACCAACAGGCGCGGGAGCATCGACCCCGACGGGATGCTGAACGGCGCGAACACGAAACTGCGTACGATGATCACCAGGATCACCAGCTTCACCAGAAAGCTGATCGTATCCCGCAGCTCGGAGCGCGGCTTGAGGGTCTCGGCGGGGGCGGCGGTCTGCGCCGTGGCGGAATCGTCCATGATGCTGCTGTGCTTTGGGTGTGTGGCATCGTCAAGGCGCCTTTGTTTAGTTTGCGGCACCGGCCCGCTCCCCCACCCGGCCACCCACTCCAGTGTATTCTGATGGGTGGCCGGGTGGGGGAGCGGGCCGGTGCCGCGCTTCGGCAACGCCGAAGCACCAAAACAGAAGCGCACCGCTTTCACTCCCCCACCCATCACGCTACACGCGCCGCGACCCAAAAGGAGACAGGCACATGGCGACCCCCGACTGGAGCGCGATCGAATCGCTGCCGCGCACCCCGCTCAAGGACCTGTTCGCGGGCGATCCCAACCGCCTGGCATCGCTCACCACCGATGTCGCGGGCATCCATTTCGACTTTTCGAAAACGCATCTCGACGGCCAAGCGCTCGACGCCTTCACCGCGCTTGCCAAGGCGACCGACCTTACCGCCAAGCGCGACGCGCTGTTTGCGGGCGATCCGGTCAACGTGACCGAGGGCCGCGCCGCCGAGCACACCGCCGAACGCGGTGAGGGCAGCGAAGACAGCGTCGCGCGTGCCGCCGCCTATCACGCCCGCATGCGCGGCCTGATCGACGCGATCGAGGCCGAAGCGCTCGGCCCCGTCCGCCACATCCTGCACATCGGCATCGGCGGCTCCGCGCTCGGCCCGGAGCTGCTGATCGACGCGCTCGGCCGTGACATGGACCGCTATGACGTCGCCATCGTCTCGAACATCGACGGCTGCGCGCTGGAGGAGGCGATCGACAGCTTCGACCCGCACGCCACGCTGATCGCGGTCGCGTCGAAGACCTTCACCACCACCGAAACCCTGCTCAACGCCACCAGCGCGCTCGACTGGATGCGCGAACATGGGGTCGAGGATCCCTATGGCCGCGTGATCGCGCTCACCGCCGCGCCGGACAAGGCGGTCGAATGGGGCGTCGACGAAACGCGCATCCTGCCCTTCGCCGAATCGGTCGGGGGGCGCTATTCGCTATGGTCGTCGATCGGCTTCCCCGCCGCGATCGCGCTCGGCTGGGATGCGTTCGAAGCGATGCTCGACGGCGCGGCCGAGATGGACCGCCATTTCCGCCTGACCGATCTGCGCAGCAACGCACCCGTCCTCGCCGCCTTCGCCGACCTCTACTATACCCAGAATCGCGGCGCCCAGACGCGCGGCGTCTTCGCCTATGACGAACGCCTGCGCCTGCTCCCAAGCTACCTCCAGCAGCTCGAGATGGAATCGAACGGCAAGTCGGTGACGGCGGACGGCCAGCCCGTCGGCCGCGCCACCGCGCCGATCACCTGGGGCGGCGTCGGCACCGACGCGCAGCACGCGGTGTTTCAGCTGCTGCATCAGGGCACGCACCTGATCCCGCTCGAATTCCTGGCGGTGATCGAGGGCGGCGACACGCTGGCCGAGGATCACCACCGCGCGCTCCTGCTCAACTGCTTCGCACAGGGTGCGGCGCTGATGGCCGGCCGCGCCAATGACGACCCCGCCCGCGCCTATGCCGGCGACCGCCCGTCGATGACGCTCCTGCTCGACGAACTCGACCCGCGCACCTTGGGCGCGCTGATCGCCTTCTACGAACACCGCATTTTCGTCAGCGCCGCACTGCTCGGCATCAACCCGTTCGACCAGTTCGGCGTCGAACTCGGCAAGGAAATGGCCAAGGCCGCCGAGCGCGGCGGGCAGGCGTTCGACCCCTCCACCGACGACCTGATCCGGAGAGCCTTCGCATGAGCGACGACGAATACGTCTATGACGAGGCCAGCGGCGAATGGGTCCCCGCCTCGCAAGTGGCTGCGGCTCCGGCGGAGGATGCGGTCGAAGTCCGCGACTCGGTCGGCAATTTGCTCGCCGACGGCGATCAGGTCACGTTGATCAAGGATTTGACCGTCAAAGGCGCAGGCCAGACCCTCAAACGCGGCACCCTGATCAAATCGATCCGCCTGACCGGCGACCCACAGGAAATCGACTGCAAGTTCGACGGGATCAAGGGCCTGGTGCTGAGGGCGGAGTTTGTGCGGAAGCGGTAGGCGTCTGCAATTGGGTGGAAAGCGGTCGTGCGCTAATCGGTGATGGATACGTTCGAGATCGGCGTTCCGACCGGTAACCCTCGAACCTGAGCCAGCATCTGTGCAGCCATGGACCAGTAGACACCAAAGTCGCAGGCTTCGAGGTTGGAAACGTCGTCTGACCCGCCAAGGTAGAGCGGGCGCTTGTATCCGATGCATTGCTCGTACTCGGGGCGCACTCCGCCAGCCGCGAGCCACTGCTCGAAGAACGTGTAGGCCGCTGCCGCGTCAGGCTCGTCCACTAACTCCTCGGAATGGAAGGCCCCACGGTTTACGGGTATCTCCAGAGCCTCTCCGGTGCCCGGTTCGAGCATGAGGACCTGCGGCTCCCCTCCAACCACGCGACCTTGATCTGTAGCGAATTGGCGGCCCAGCCAATCAGCACCGAAACATACAATCCTGTCAGCGAACTGCGGAAATGCTTCAGCTGCTAGAGCAGTGAAGCGGACCACGTCCTCGGGCCGATGTAGCCGATATGCGCCGTTAAGATAAGTCAGATCTTTGTCAGCCATGCGAACAGCGTAGCCCATCCCCCAACGTCCGCAATGGGGTCGTTAGCCAACTGTCCGCTTCGAAGCCGCTCCTCCGTTGGCAATCCCGCCCCTTGCCCCTATCTCCCCGCTCCGACGACCCAACAGGAGCCCCCAATGCCCGATTACGACTACGACCTCTTCGTCATCGGTGCAGGCTCCGGCGGCGTCCGCGCCTCCCGCGTCGCCGCCGCGCACGGCGCAAAGGTCGCGATCGCCGAGGAATATCGCGTCGGCGGCACCTGCGTCATCCGCGGCTGCGTGCCCAAGAAGCTGCTCGTCTATGGCGCGCATTTCGCCGAGGATCTGAAGGACGCGCGCCGCTTTGGCTGGAACGTGCCCGATTGCGACTTCGACTGGGCGGTGCTGCGCGACAATGTCCTGTCCGAAGTCGACCGGCTGAACGGCGCCTACACCAACACGCTCGACAGCCACGGGGTCGAGATCGTCCACGAACGCGCCACCGTCTCCGGCCCGAACGCGGTCACGCTGGCGAGCGGCCGCACGATCACTGCGGCCAAGATCCTGATCGCGGTCGGCGCGCGCCCGCTGGTCCCCGCCTGCCCCGGCCACGAACATGGCATTACCTCGAACGAGGTGTTCCACCTCGACGCGCTGCCCAGGCGCGTGCTGATCGCGGGCGCGGGCTATATCGCCAATGAATTTGCCGGCATCTTCAACGAATTCGGCAGCAAGGTGACGCTGATCAACCGCAGCGATGTGATCCTGCGCGGCTATGACGAACAGATCCGCGACCGGCTGCTGCAGATTTCGATGACCAAGGGCATCGACTTCCGCTTCCACGCCGAATTTCGCGGGATCGAGAAGCAGGCCGATGGCACCCTCAAGGTCAGCATGACCAACCATGACGATATGGAGGTCGACTGCGTCCTCTTCGCCACGGGCCGCGTCCCCAATACCGATGGCCTGGGCCTCGCCGAAGCCGGGGTCGAGCTGGATGCCAAGGGCGCGATCGTGGTCGGCGCGGACAACAAGTCGAGCGTCGAGTCTATCTACGCCGTCGGCGACGTCACCAACCGCGTCCAGCTCACCCCCATCGCGATCCGCGAGGGACAGGCGTTTGCCGACACCGTGTTCGGCAACAAGCCGACCATTGTCGACTATGGCTGCATCCCCTCGGCCGTATTCAGCCACCCGCCCATCGCCGGCGTCGGCATGACCGAGAGCGAGGCCAAGCAGAAATTCGGGGCGGTGAAGGTCTATACCTCCGACTTCCGCGCGATGAAGAATGTGCTGGCGAACCGCAACGAACGCGCGCTCTACAAGATGATCTGCGAGCCGAACTCCGGCAAAGTCCTCGGCCTCCACATGATCGGCCCCGACGCCCCCGAAATCCTTCAGGCGGCGGCAGTGGCGGTCAAGGCGGGCCTGACCAAGGACGATTTCGACCAGACCGTGGCGCTGCACCCGAGCATGGCGGAAGAGCTGGTACTGATGAAATAGGCTCGATGTGGAGCGTCAGGCGTAGGTCTTGTTTCCCAATGCGGCGTTGGTGATCGATTCCAGCATTGCATGGCTCATTCCGGTGCCGCCGCCGAAGTGCCACCAATTCAGCCCCGCGATCCGCCCGAAATCCCGCCAGCCTGCCAGAAACTCGTCCAGCTTCGCCTCCGCGGTCGCCTGACTGAACCCGCTCTCCCCCCAATAGGCCTGGCCCGTCAGGATCAGCGGTTTGGGCGACGTCGCCGCCAGCCGCGCCCAGCGGTCCAGGCAAAGTTCGGCATAGCCATGCGCCTTGCCGATCGGATAATCCGTGCCGTCAGGCCGCTTGAACTGCTGCACCATCTTGGCGTTGGGATAGTTGAACCAGTAGATTTGCGGCGCGAACGCGTCGACATAGGGCAAGGCTGCGGACATCAGCTGCGGTTCGTGCCAGTCGACCAGCGCGAATGAAGACACAGCAAAGGATCCGACGACCCCCTTGCGCACCGCCGCGCAAAAGGCATCGACCTCCAGCGAGGTCCAGACCGAGTTGTTATGCCCCGGTTCGATGTCCGCGATATAGTCTTTCAGGCCATAGGTGTTCAGCGCCTTCAGCGCGATTGCAGCCTCCGCTTTGGGATCTTCGCCCTGCACCCAGCCCCAGCCGGCGACCGCGATACCCGCACTCTGCAACGCCGCAATCAGCGACTTGCTCGCGGCCTGCGTCGACGCGGCATCGGCCTGCCGCCCGTGGATCCGCACCCAGGCGTGGGACATCCCCGCGCGCACCATGGCAGCCGCGACATTCGCCGGACTGCCATAGTCGGCGATCGTCGCGGCGGAATTGTAGATGAAGGTGCCATGCTTCCGGAACGCCTTGGCCAGCCCGCCCGTGACCGCCTCCGTCAGCGGATCCGCATCGCCGGCATCGCCCTTCAGCGTCTCGATCACGCAGATATAGGGATTGGCCGCACGCTGCCTCACCAGTCCCGCCGCCGTCAGTTCGACCTCGGTGCGACCGACCGAATTGCCTTCGTTGCCACCGACCGTAACGGCATATGTCTTGCCGTTGCGCCGGACCAGATCGACGACGATCGCGCTGTGCGACGAATAATTGTCACTGGCCCGCGCATCGGCAAAACTCTTTTTTCCACCCAATCGGTTGGCGACGATCAGGTCGCCGATTTGCGGCGGCCGCGCGTCGATCGGTCGCCCCCGGAATACGCCCGTGCCCGCATCGGCGTTCAGGATCGCGCGTTGCGTAAACACCGCGTGCCGAATCGAAAAGTCGAACTCGGCCGACGTCGCGCCCGCGCGCAAGACGCACCACGATACGAATGTGGCAGACCAGGCCCAGCTCGAAATATCCTGAGACATCTTCCAGCCGAGCTTGTCGGCGGGGTCCGCGACGGCAAGGTCCGCCAGATAGGTTTTGTAAATCCGATCGCGCAGTCGCTTGTCGGATTCAGGAACGCCGCCATAATCCTGATATTCGCGGCGCGCGACCGATGCGAGCATTTGTGCATAAGCTGTCGATGGCATCGCTTATCCTCTCCGTAAAAGAACAGATACGCATACCAACTATCGATCAAAGCACGCACGCTGCGAAATTTGAACGCGACATCTGAAAAAGTCGCATCCGAATCTGCCGGACTTGATGACTATTACTAGGGTCGAAACGATTTTGAAAGCGATCAAACACCCTCGCGCAATAACGCATCCGCCTCGCTGTCCGCCTCACCCTCGCCGGCAATCGCCCGCGTCGCGCCGACATCCATCGCGACATTGCCCAAAGTGCGGAAGATATCGGGGATCGTCTCGACCGCCACCAACAGCCCGAGTGGCGCGATCGGCACGCCCATCGCGATCGCGATCGGGGCGATCGACGACACGAAGCTGATCGTCCCCGGCAGTCCCACCGCGCCCATCGTCGTGATCGCCGCCGCCGCCCAGCCCGCGGCGATCTGTCCTGCGGTCAGCTCGATCCCGAACCAGTGCGCGACATAGATGGCGACCGCAAAGTTCATCGCCGGGCCGGTCCAGCGGAACAGCGCAACGGCAAGCGGCAGCACCACGCCCGCACGCGCCACCGGCACGCCGAGCGCTTCGGTCGAGCGCAGCATCGCGGGCAGGCTGGCGAGCGAGCTTTGGGTCGACGCCGCGACCACCTGGCTCGGCACGATCGCGCGGATGAACCGCCCTGGCGCCACCTTCGCTACGCCCCAGGCAAAGGGCACGGCGAGCAGCCACAGCACGATGCCGACGGTGCACAGGATCGCGACATAATGGAGCAGCGCCCCGAATGCCGCCGTCCCCGCCCGCGCGCCCACGACATAGGCGAGCGCCCCCACGCCGATCGGCCCCAGCCACAGCACCCAGTTGATCACCACCAGCATCGCATTGCCGATCGCCTGGAAAAACCCGGTCAGCCGCTCGCGCTCCTCGGCCGGCAACCGCGTGATTGCAAAGGCGAACACGGTGGTGAACAGGATCATCGGCAGGAACGCGTCATTGACCGCCGACGCGATCGGGTTCGACGGCACCAATGCAACGAGGAAGGCGGAGAAGGGCGGAATCTCGCCCGTCGGCGGCGCCGTGCCCAATGCCTCGCTCAACGCGGTGCCAAGATCGGCTCCCAGCGGAAACGCCGACAACAGCCCCAGCGCAATCGCCCCGCCCAGCGCGGATGAAATCCACAACAGTATGATGAAGGTGATGAACGCCCGCGTCGCCAGCGTGCTCGCCCGCGCCGCCTCCGCCGTCGCGGCGATGCCGGTGATCAGCAGCGACACGACCAACGGCACGATCGTCATCTGCAACGCGTGTAGCCACATCGTGCCGATCGGCTGAACCCAATCGGCGGCGACCAGCGCGCGTTCGGGCGCCAGCGCGGCAGCGATCACGCCGATGGCAAGTGCCAGAATGAGTGCAACGAAAATACGGGTTGCTTGCGACATGCTCGCCCTTGCGAAAAAGCGGCGCTATGACCGCGCCACGGGAATTGGCTTGTATCGAGATTCAGTTCAGGCTGAGCCGAAAGTGGTGGTTCTGTACGACCCGGAGCGCAGCGTACTCAAGGTACGTGAGCACCGGAAGCGTGCAGAGCCGCCACTTGCAGGCCAGCATGGACTGAAGGTCGATGCAAGCCGGGGCAACGTCGCAAAGCGGGCAGATATGGCAAGAAAATATTTCGGCACTGACGGAATCCGCGGCAAGACCAATGCCGGGCACATGACTGCGGCGATGGCGATGAAGGTCGGCATGGCGGCCGGCAAGCATTTCGTGCGCGGCGATCACCGCCACCGCGTGGTGATCGGCAAGGACACCCGCCTGTCCGGCTACATGATCGAAAACGCCCTGGTCGCAGGGTTCGCCAGCGTCGGGATGGACGTGACGCTGGTAGGACCGATGCCGACTCCCGCGGTGGCAATGCTCACCCACTCGATGCGCGCCGACCTTGGCGTGATGATCTCTGCCAGCCACAACCCCTATGCCGACAATGGCATCAAGCTGTTCGGCCCCGATGGCTACAAGCTGTCGGACGCGGACGAGGCGGCGATCGAGGCGCTGATCGACGCGGAGATCGACCTCGCCCCCTCGTCCGACATTGGCCGCGTCCGCCGCGTCGACGACGTCAAGGGCCGCTACATCCACTTCGCCAAGGCAACCTTCCCTGAGGATCTCAGCCTCGACGGGCTCAAAATCGTCGTCGATTGCGCCAATGGCGCCGCCTATCAGGTCGCACCCTCGGCGCTATGGGAATTGGGTGCCGAAGTCGTTGCGATCGGCGTGTCGCCCAATGGCAAGAATATCAACGATCAGGTCGGCTCCACCGCCCCGCTTACCCTGTGCGAGACGGTAGTCGCGTCGGGCGCGCATATCGGCATTGCGCTGGACGGCGACGCCGACCGTCTGATCGTCGCGGATGAGCGCGGACAGGTGGTCGATGGCGATCAGCTGATGGCGGCAATCGCCGGCGGCTGGGCGCGCCAGGGACGGCTCGCCGGCGGCGGGCTGGTCGCGACGGTCATGTCCAATCTCGGCCTCGAACGCCATCTCGCCGCGCAGGGCCTGGGCCTCATCCGCACCAAGGTTGGCGACCGCCATGTCCTCGAAAAGATGCGCGCCTCGGGCTATAATGTCGGCGGCGAACAGTCCGGCCACATCATCCTGTCCGACTATGCCACTACCGGCGACGGCCTGATCGCCGCGCTGCAGGTGCTCGCCGAAATCGTCCGCGCCGGTGCGCCCGCGAGCGAAGTGCTGCACCGGTTCGAACCGCTGCCGCAATTGCTCAAGAATGTCCGCTTCTCGGGCGGCAAACCGCTCGAACATGGCGCGGTGCAGGAGGTGATCGCCGCTGCCGAGGCCGAACTGGCCGGTACCGGTCGCCTTGTCATCCGTCCGTCGGGCACGGAACCGGTGATCCGCGTGATGGCGGAGGGCGAGGACATGGCCCAGGTCGAGGCGGTGGTCGATCGCATCTGCGACGCGGTGCGCGCGGCGGCTGCGTGACTGCGGCGGCCGACCCCATCGCCCCCGGCACCGCGCATGCGGTGTCGAGCGATGTCGCGGCGGCTCTGCGCGCGGACGCTGACCTGCTGGCGCGATGGGACGGTCTCACGCCGCTCGGTCGAAACGAATTTCTCTGCTGGATCGAGGAGGCACAGCAGGCGGCGACCCGTGCACGGCGCATCGAGCGGATGGGCGAGGAACTGCGCGCGGGCAAGCGCCGCCCATGCTGCTGGGCCGGCTGCATCCATCGCACCGACAAGCCACCGGGCACATGGCAACAGGCCGTGCTGATCGACGGAAAGGCGAAGAAGCGACCGTGACCGAGGCGCGCGACGGCTCCACGTTCTAAATTCCCCTCCCGCTTGCGGGAGGGGCTAGGGGAGGGCATGTCAAACCTCCCGAAAGCCGGGAGGACAGCTCCTCCCCCGCCCCTGCCGGAAGCGGGAGGGGAGAAGGAACCTCAAATGCTCGAAATGCGCCCCGATTGCGAACGCTGTGGCACCGAACTCCCCGCCGATCAGGGCGGTGCGTTCATCTGCTCGTTCGAATGTACCTTCTGCGCCAGCTGCGCGGATGATCTTGACGAGACCTGCCCGAACTGTGGCGGCGAACTGCTCGACCGCCCTGCGCGGGTCGGTGACGCGCTCAAGAAATATCCGGCGAGCACCGCGCGGCGCTTCAGCGGCAACGACAATTGACCCGCATCGCCGTCGTCGGCACCGGCGCGGTCGGCGCCAGCATCGCCGCCTGGCTGATCGCCGCGCCGATCCATGACGTCACGCTGTGCGCGCGCACGCCGTTCGCCACGCTGCGGGTCGAAACGCCCGAGGGCGTGCTCGAAAGCACCCCGCACCTCCTGACCGATCCTGCCAGCGCCAGCCCGGTCGATTGGGTGCTGGTGGTGACCAAGACCTATGACGCCCCCGGCGCGCAAACGTGGCTCGACCGGCTGGTCGGCCCGGGCACCTATGTCGCGATCCTGCAAAACGGAGTCGAGCATTACAGCCGCTTCCCCGGCCTCGACCCGGCGCGCATCGCGCCCGTCATCGTCGACATCCCCGCCGAACGCCGCGCGCCCGGCCAGGTCGTTCAGCGCCGCAACGGCAGCCTCACCGTCCCCGATGATCCCGCCGGTCGCGCCTTCGCCGCACTGTTCGCGCACTGCCCGATCGAGACCGTGCTGACCGACGACTGGTTGACGGCTGCCTGGCGCAAGCTCGCGGTCAATTGCGCCGGCGCAGTCAACGCCCTCACCCTCCAGCCGGCCGGCATCGCCCGCGACGATGAAGCAGCCGACCTGATGCGCGCGCTGATCCGCGAATGCATCGCGGTCGGTCGTGCAGAGGGCGCGACGCTCCCCGATGACCTGACCGAGCAGGTGGTCGAGGGCTATCGCAATGGCCCGGCGGACTCGATCAACTCGATCCACGCCGACCGCCTCGCCGGCCGCGCGACCGAGGCTGACGCCCGCAACGGCGTGATCGCGCGGCTGGGGGTAAAGCACGGCATCGACACCCCGCTCAACCGCATGGCGGATGTGGTGCTGAGGAAGAGTGGACCCGACAACTAGGAGGCGGAGCAATTCCTCCCCTGCCGCGCAGGGGAGGTGGCAGCGAAGCTGACGGAGGGGCCGCCCCGTAGAGGGCGGAATTTTGCCGAGCTGTTCCCGGCCGTCTGCGCGGCCGCCCCTCCACCACCGCCTCCGGCGGCGTCCCCCTCCCCTGAGACAAGCTCAGGGGAGGAATAGCGACCCACCCTTTCCTACAGCCCCCCGCCTGTGTCATGGCTTGACCGCAATGTACGCGACCATCCAACCTCGACTCCATCGGCCTGACGCCCGCGTCGCGGCTCGGTCGCGTTACTGTCCAGCGACGGTCGCCTCCCCGACACGAACCGGTCGCCCTCCCGTTGTCAGCCTGTCGCGTCGCCGTCGCGCATCTGTCGTCCGGATGTCGCGCCGGTGTCGCGTCTGTGTCGCGTCGCAGGCGCGAACCCGCCCGCTCGCAGTCGCTTCACCCGTGCACACCCCCATTGTTGTCAGCATCGTCCGGACCGTCGCCCCATGAGCATCCCCCGCATTCTCATCATCGCCGGCTCCGACTCCGGCGGCGGGGCCGGGATCCAGGCCGATATCCGCACCGTCACCATGCTCGGCGGTCATGCGACGACCGCAATCACCGCGATCACCGCGCAGAACACGCTCGGCGTCACCGCCATCCACCCGGTCCCGGTCGAGATCGTCCTGGCGCAGATCGACGCCGTGACCTCCGACATCGGCTGTGACGCGGTGAAGATCGGCATGATCGGGTCGGCAGAGATCGCCCATGCCGTCGCCGACCGGCTAGAAGCGCTCGACTGCCCGATCGTGTTCGATCCGGTGATGATCGCCACCAGCGGATCAGTGCTCGCCGACCCCGAAACCATCGCCGCGTTCGAACGGCTGATGACGATCGCCTCGGTCGTCACCCCCAACCTCCCCGAACTCACCGCGCTCGGCGGGCGACAGGCGGTGCTCGCCTATGGCTGCCACCTCGCCGAAAAGGGCGGGCACAAGGAGGGGCCGACGATCCTTGACCAGCTCTATGCGCCGAAGGACCGGCTGGTGATGGAGATCGAGGCGGAGCGGATCGACACCCCCGACACGCACGGCACCGGCTGCACCTTCGCCGCCGCGCTCGCCACCGGGCTCGGTTCGGGCCTGGCGATCGGGGAAGCGTTCATTCAGGCGGTGCGCTTCGTGCGCCTTGCCATCCTCAACGCCCCCGGCCTTGGCGAAGGCCATGGCCCGGTCGGCCATGCGCTCGGCATGGTGCCGTTCGACGTCGTGGATGAGGACGGTGGCGATGCCTGACCTGAGCTACGAACTGCGCCACGCGATGCGCGGTCCGGTGGCGGGGGTGGACGAAGCGGGTCGCGGCCCGCTCGCCGGACCGGTGGTCGCCGCCGCCGTCATCCTAGACCCCGCCTGCATCCCCGACGGCATCGACGATTCAAAGGCGCTGACCGCCGCAAAACGCGCCGCGCTGTGCGAAGCGCTATTATCCTGCGCCCGGATCGGCATCGGCATCGCCAGCGTGGAGGAGATCGACCGGCTCAACATCCTGTGGGCAACGATGTTAGCGATGACCCGCGCCGTCGCCGCGCTCGACCTGCCCCCGGCCTATGTCCTGGTCGACGGCAATCGCTGCCCCGACTGGCCCCACGCCAGCGAGCCGGTGATCGGCGGCGACGCGCTGTGCCTGTCGATCGCCGCCGCCTCGATCGTCGCCAAACACCGCCGCGACTGCATCATGGCCGAACTGGACGCGCTCCACCCCGGCTATGGCTGGGCCAGCAACAAGGGCTACGCCGCCCGCGCCCATCAGGAAGCGCTGCGCAATCTAGGCCCCACCCCCCACCACCGCCGCAGCTTCGCGCCGGTGGCACAGGCGGAACTGAATTTCGGGCCAGTGGTCCACGCTCTTTGACATGAGGGAAAAGGCCCGCCGCCGCACCTGAGTGCAACGACGAGCCTCCTTTCCTCCCCAGGAAATGGTGACGGCGATTACGCCGCGAACTGATTCATCGTGTTGTGGGCCCCGCCAGCCTTCAGCGCGGCCTCGCCAGCGAAATACTCCTTGTGGTCATCGCCAATGTCGCTGCCCGACATGTTCTGGTGCTTCACACAGGCAATGCCCTGCCGGATCTCCTGCCGCTGCACGCCCTTGACGTAGCCCAGCATCCCCATCTCGCCGAAATACTCCCTGGCGAGATTGTCGGTCGACAGCGCCGCGGTGTGATAGGTCGGCAACGTGATCAGGTGATGGAAGATGCCGGCCCGCGCCGCCGCATCCTTCTGGAAGGTGCGGATCTTCTCGTCCGCCTCGTCGGCCAGCTCGGTCCCGTCATAGTCGACACTCATGAGCTTGGCCCGGTCATAGGCCGAAACGTCCCGACCCGCCTCCGCCCAGGCATCGAACACCTGTTGCCGGAAGTTCAGCGTCCAGTTGAAGCTCGGCGAATTGTTGTAGACCAGCTTGGCGTTGGGAACGACCTCGCGGATCCGGTCCACCATCGACGCGATCTGCTCGATATGGGGCTTTTCGGTCTCGATCCACAGCAAGTCGGCGCCATGCTGCAGGCTGGTGATGCAATCGAGCACGCAGCGATCGGCCCCAGTCCCCTCACGGAACTGGAACAGGTTGCTGGGCAGCCGCTTCGGCTTCATCAGCTTGCCGCCGCGGTTGATGACGACATCGCCATTGACGCCCGACAGGTCGGTGACCTCCTCGCAATCGAGGAAGGCGTTATACTGGTCGCCCAGATCGCCCGGCTCCTTGGAGTAAGCGATCTGCTTGGTCAGCCCCGCGCCGAGCGAATCGGTCCGCGTGACGATGATCCCGTCATCGACGCCCAGCTCCATAAACGCGTAGCGACAGGCGCGGACCTTCGCCAGGAAGTCTTCATGCGGCACCGTGACCTTGCCGTCCTGATGCCCGCACTGCTTCTCGTCGCTCACCTGATTCTCGATCTGGAGCGCGCAGGCCCCCGCCTCGATCATCTTCTTGGCGAGCAGATAGGTCGCCTCGGCATTGCCGAAGCCCGCATCAATATCGGCGATGATCGGCACGACATGCGTTTCGTAATTGTCGATCGCATTCTGGATCCGCGCCGCCTCGACTTCATTGCCGGCATCCCGCGCCGCATCGAGATCGCGGAACATCATCCCCAGCTCGCGAGCATCGGCCTGTTTGAGGAAGGTGTAGAGCTCCTCGATCAGCGCCGGGACGCTGGTCTTTTCATGCATCGACTGGTCGGGCAGCGGCCCGAAATCGCTGCGCAGCGCCGCGACCATCCAGCCGGAGAGGTAGAGGTAGCGCCGCTTGGTGCTGCCGAAATGCTTCTTGATCGCGATCATCTTCTGCTGCGCGATGAAGCCGTGCCAGCAGCCGAGCGACTGAGTGTAGGCCGCCGGATCGGCGTCATAGGCCGCCATGTCGCGGCGCATGATCCCCGCCGTGTACTTCGCAATGTCGAGCCCGGTGCGGAACCGGTTCTGCAATCGCATGCGCGCCACCGATTCGGCATCGATGCCGTCCCAGCGGCCCTGTTGTGCGTCGATGGGCTTGGCGGCCCGGGCGATCTCGTCTTGATAGGTCATTGCGGCACCTCGCTTGGATTGCGAGTGTGACTATTCACTTGTTTCGACGATTGCCGGTCAAATCACGCGCTCAACCGGTCGCGACGTGCTGATTGGCACCTGAGGACCTGTAGATTTGTAAATTTGTGACAGGGACAATGCGCCAGAATCGTCATCGCCGAGTCTTTTTCGCCACACCCCAAACCTAGTGCCTGTGGATAACTTCCGGACTCAACATGTGGATAAGTCCCGAAATGTTCCGGCAAGTTAACGGAATCCCAAGCCTTTTCGTTAACCAATGTTCGCTTGACGGAGTCCTGAGTTCGTGGCGTTTCACCGGTTCAACGGGGTTTGGAGTGGTTAATGGGGGTCATCGAAAAGGTCGCTGAGGCGACACAAGCAGCGGTCGAGGTGCGCACCCGCAGCTGGGTCGACGTGCTCCCGCTCGATTCGATCATCCAGCAGGATTGCATCGAGGCGATGCGCGCCCTTCCGGCCGCATCGGTGGACATGATCTTCGCCGATCCGCCCTATAATCTCCAGCTCGGCGGCGACCTCAACCGCCCCGACGGCAGCCATGTCGACGCCGTCACCGACGACTGGGACAAGTTCGATTCGCTGTCGGCTTATGACGCCTTCACCCGCGCCTGGCTGGCCGAGGCGCGCCGCGTGCTCAAGCCCAATGGCACGATCTGGGTGATCGGCAGCTACCACAATATCTTCAAGGTCGGCTCGGCTATCCAGGATCTGGGCTTCTGGATCCTCAACGACATCATCTGGCGCAAGGCCAACCCGATGCCCAATTTCAAGGGCACGCGCTTCACCAATGCGCACGAAACGCTGATCTGGGCGTCGATGGGCGAGAAGTCGAAATACACCTTCAACTATCGCAGCATGAAGACGCTCAACGACGAGCTTCAGATGCGCAGCGACTGGGAATTCCCGATCTGCGGCGGGCAGGAGCGGCTGAAGAAGAACGGCACCAAGGTCCACCCGACCCAGAAACCCGAAGCGTTGCTCTACCGCGTGATGCTCGCCTGCACCAAGCCGGGCGACATCATCCTCGACCCGTTCTTCGGCACCGGCACCACCGGCGCAGTGGCCAAGCGCCTGCGCCGTCACTGGATCGGGATCGAGCGCGAAGGCAATTATGTCGAAGCGGCGCAGGAGCGCATCGCCGCCGCGCTGCCGCTCGACGAGAGCGCTGTCACCACGATGATGGCGCCGCGCCAGGCCCCGCGCGTCGCGTTCGGCACGCTGATCGAAACCGGCTATCTCAAGCCCGGCACCGTGCTGAGCGATGCCAAGCGCCGCTGGCGCGCGGTAGTCAAGGCCGATGGATCGCTGCTCACCGATTGCGGCGTTGCCGGGTCGATCCACAAGGTCGGCGCGACGCTGCAGGGCGCACCGTCGTGCAATGGCTGGACCTTCTGGCACCATGAAGGCGGCGAGCGGCTTCAGCCGATCGACAGCCTGCGCCAGACCTATCTGCTCGCGACGCAGCCCTGATCCGCGCTAGAGGGGGAGCATGACGATCTCCCCCGCTGCCCGCCTCTATCTCCGCCCCGTCGCGCCGGTCGACAGCCCGATCGGCTATGACGGCCAGGTGGCGCGTCTCGCCGGGGGGCTGAGCTGGTTCGCGGCTTACGAACTGATCGCGACCGAGGGCGGCCGCCGCGTGGCGCAGCAGCTGGTGCCGGTCGAGCGCCTGCCCGGCCTGCTCACCCAGCTTCCCGACCCACAGGCCGAACGGCTCCGCACCCTCGCCGCCGCCATCTCCGCGCCACGCCCGGTCATCCGCGCGGGCGAGCGGACGCTGCGGCTGGACCAACCGCTGGTCGCCGGCATCCTCAACGTCACCCCCGACAGCTTCTCCGATGGCGGGAAGCACGGCGACGACGCCGAAGCGATTGCGCAGGCCGGGTTCGACATGGGCGTCGCTGGCGCATCGCTTGTCGATGTCGGCGGCGAATCGACCCGCCCCGGTGCAGAGCCGGTGTGGGAAGGCGACGAGATCAAGCGTGTCGTCCCGGTGATCGAGCGGCTCGCGGCTTCCGGCGTCCCCGTGTCGATCGACACGCGCAAAGCGTCGGTGATGGAAGCCGCGCTCGCCGCGGGCGCGCATATTGTCAACGACGTCGCCGCGCTCGCCTATGATCCGCGCGCGATCGACGTGGTGGCAAAGGCGGCGTGCCCGGTGATCCTGATGCACTCGCCCGACCCGGCGCAATCGCCGCATGGCGGCAGCGGCTATCGCGACCCGCTGATCGAGGTGTTCGATTGGCTGGAGGCGCGGGTCGATGCCGTCGTTTCTGGCGGCGTCCAGCGCAGCAACATCCTGATCGACCCCGGCATCGGGTTTGGCAAATCGCTGGCCGACAATCTTGCGCTGATGAACGGGCTCACCCTGTTCCACGGGCTCGGCCTGCCGATCATGCTGGGCGCGAGCCGCAAGCGGATGATCGGCGCGCTGGATCATGAGGCGCCAGTCCAACGCCGGCTTGGCGGATCGCTCGCGCTGGCACTCAAGGGCGCGGGGGCGGGTTGCCAGCTGTTGCGCGTCCACGATGTTGCCGAAACCGTCCAGGCGGTGCGCGTCTGGCGCGGCATGACGGACCACGGGCTGGTCGGCCAGCCCCGCTGACCCTCAATTCAACGGTCCGGGCCGGGTGCGCTGATCGACATACGTGCGCTGGACCGTGAACGGGCTCACCCGTCCATCGCGAAAGCGGTCGCGGCGACGCTCAGCCTCGGCCCCGATCTTTTCGAGGCTGTCGACCAGATCGTCGAGATTGCGGCGACGCTCGACCGGGGTCGCGTCGCGGCACTCGTCCATGCAGGCAGCGACCAGATCGGGCACGCGGCGGCGAACCACATTGGCCCAGTCGACCGCGTCGGTTGCCAGCGGATCGCTCTCGGCAATCGCGATCAACCGCGCACAGCTGGTCCGCGCCGCCGCCACCCGGCTTACTGCCCAATCAGCCTCGGCGGCGGCGAGGGTCCACGCTGCTTCGAGCGGATCGCCCGCATCGGCCGTCTGCCCGCGCCGCAGCCGGTAGCGATCAAGCTTGGCGCGCAGCCGGCGGATGCCGAACCAGGCACCGAACGCCGCCGCACCCGCAGTGACCAGCAGCACGGCGAATACCGCCAGGGCAAGAAAGGCGGCGACGAAGACAAGGAAGCGCAGCATGCCCGATTATATGGGATCGCCCGCCCGCTTCGCCAGACTCACAGCGTATATCCGCCGTCTGCCAGCAAGGTGGCCCCGGTCATCAACGCGCTCTGCTCGCCCAGCAGGAAGGCGATCTGCTCCGCCACCTCCTCCGCCTTGGCATAACGGCCCAGCGGCGTGCCCAGCGCCGCGAGCTCGGCAAAGGCAGCATCGCGCCCGATCTGCGCTACCCAGTCCGCGAACATCGGCACCGCATCCCATACCGGCGTCTCGACCCCGGCGGGCGCGATGGCGTTGACCCGGATGCCGTCCGCCGCCCCTTCCTTCGCCGCGACCTTGGCAAGGTGGAGCAACGCCGCCTTGGAACAGCCATAGGCAGCGACGCCGGGCTCCGCCTTGATCCCCGCCGCCGATGCGGTCAGCACGATGCTGCCCCCGCGCTGTTCGGGATTGGCCGCCATTGCACGCATCGCCGCGCGCAGCGTCAGGAACGCGCCATCTAGATTGACCGACAGGATGCGCCGCCACTCGGCGAAAGCGAGCGCGGTGATGGCACCAGCACCCGCCACCCCGGCATTGACCAGCGCATGGTCGAGCCCGGTCAGGTCAACCTTATCCCACAGCGCCTCGTCCGCGACATCGCCGCAAAGGCGGGTCGTCTCCGCATCGATCCGCACCGCTTCAAGCGCGGCCGCGTCACGGTCGATCAGCACGAGCCGCGCGGCACCCTCCGCCGCCAGCAGTTGCGCCACAGCCAGCCCGATCCCCGATGCAGCACCCGTTACGAGTACGGAACGTCCTTCAAATCGTCTCGTCATCGGACTAGCATAGCGCCAACCGGCGGTTCGACGAAACGCCCTGAGCGGTGGAGGCCAGCATGAACACGTCCGCAACGCGCTACTCGGGCGGAGCAATCCTGCTCCACTGGCTGATCGCCGCGCTCCTTCTCGCCAATGTCGTGATCGCCTTCACGATGGAGGATGCGCGGGGCCTGATGCCGCTGCATAAGTCGATCGGCATCACCGTGCTGCTGCTGACGCTGGTGCGGATCGGATGGCGGCTGACCCATGCCGCCCCGCCATTGCCCGCGTCGCTGGCGTCGTGGGAGCGGACCGCCGCGCGCATCACCCATGCAGCCTTCTATCTGCTGTTGCTGGTCATGCCGTTGCTCGGCTGGGCGGCCTCGTCATCCGGCTCACGCGGTACCGGCGCGCTGTTCGGGGTGGTCCCGTGGTTCGATCTGCCGATCGGCAAGTCGCATGACCTGCATGAAGCGCTGGGTGAAGCGCATGAACTCGCCGCCTATCTGACGATCGCGCTGATCGTGCTGCATGTCGCCGGCGCGCTCAAGCACCAGTTCGTCGACCGCGACGGCACGCTCAGCCGGATGCTGCCTGGCCGCAAACCCTAAGCCGCATTCTGGTCGATGCCCAGCTCGCCAAGCTTGCGGTAGAGCGTCGAGCGGCCGATGCCGAGGCGGCGGGCCACTTCGGTCATCCGCCCGCGATAATGGCCGATGGCGAGGCGGATCACGTCCGCTTCGATCTCTTCCAGTGCACGCAGATTGCCGTCGGGCTTGAAAAGGGTCACTCCCGCCCCCTGCGCCGCGCCGCCATGCGATTGCCCGTTCCCTGCCGGACGCCCCCCGGCGAGCTGCGCGATCTGCGGGAAGTCGGCGCGGGTCAGCGCGTCGCCGTCGCACAGCACTGCGGCGCGGAACAACGCATTCTGCAGCTGGCGCACATTGCCCGGCCAGTCATAGCCGCCGAGCAGCGCCAGCGCGTCATCGGTGATACCCAGCGGCCGCAACCCCGGCTGTTCCGCGATCCGCGCGAGCAGATGACGCGCGAGCGGCGCGACGTCTCCGGCGCGGTCACGCAACGGCGGGATCGTCACCTGGACGACATTGAGCCGGTAATAGAGGTCCTCGCGGAAGCGGCCTTCCTCCACCTCGGTCAGCAAAGTCTTGTTGGTCGCCGCGATCACACGGACATCGACCTGCGATGCGTGGCGGGCGCCGATCGGCTGGACCTCGCCCGACTGGACCACGCGCAGCAGCTTGACCTGCGCTTCCAGCGGCATCTCGCCGATCTCGTCGAGGAAGATGGTGCCGCCATCGGCCTCCTGAAAGCGGCCGATCTTGCGTTCGAATGCGCCGGTGAAAGCGCCCTTTTCGTGCCCGAACAGTTCGGATTCGACGAGGTTCGCGGGGATCGCTCCGCAATTGACGCGGACGATCGACTTGGTGTGGCGGGGCGAGGCTGCGTGGATCGCCTCGGCCACCACTTCCTTGCCGACCCCGCTCTCACCCTCGATCAACACCGGCACGCGCGCGCGCGCCGCCTTGGCAGCGATGGCCAGCGCAGCGCGGAATTGCGGCGCCGACCCGACGATCTCGTCGAACGCCAGATGCGCGGACATCTTCTCGGTCAGCGGACGCAGCTCGCCCGCAACCTTTGCGCCCACCGCGCAATCGAGCGCGGCGAGCAGCCGTTCCGCGGCCAGCGGCTTCACCAGGAAATCGGTCGCCCCCGCGCGCATCGCGCTGACCGCCGCAGCGACCGATCCATTGGCGGTCAGCAGCAGGATCGGCAGCATCGGTCGGTTGGCGCGCAGCTCGGCGATCAGCGAAGCCGCGTCGAAATCGGGTGCCCAGTGATCGAGGATGATCGCATCGAGCGCCATGCCGTCCGGCGTACCCAATGTCGCCACCGCCGTTTCATGGTCGCTGGCAAAGATCGTGCGCCAACCACGCCGCGCGGCAATCGCGGCGATCAACCGGCGCTGGGCCGGTTCTTCGTCGATCAGCATCAGCTGGCGCTGTCCGTTGCGCGTCATCTCAAATCCCCCAACCTGTCTCGGCTGTCCCTAATTCGGTCACCCTGCATAAGACGGTCGGGTAAAGACGGGCTTAAGCCTGCCTAAAGCGCACAGGGGTTGAGGGGCGCGCGACCGCTGTCTAAGACAGGAACCATAACAGCGTTACGAGGGGAAGACGCATGGCCCAGAGCGGCGACATGAAGGCACATGAAGCGACCTATGGCGGATTCATGCGGCTGTTGAAGGTTGGTACGATCGTCAGCGTCATCGCCGCTGCGTTCGTCATCTGGCTGATCGCAGCCTGACGTGAAGATCGCCGTCCTCAAGGAGACCGCCGCTGGAGAGCGGCGCGTCTCCGCGACGCCGGAAACCGTCAAGAAGTTCGTCTCGCTGGGTGCCGCTGTCGCGGTCGAACTCGGGGCGGGTGACACCGGTTTCCTATCTGATGCAACCTTCGAAGCCGCCGGCGCGACAATCGGCACGCGGGCGCAAGTGCTGGCCGATGCCGACATCGTGCTGGGCGTGCAGGGTCCCGACCCGACGACGCTGGCCGGGATCAAGCCCGGCGCCTGGCTGGCTGCGGGCCTCAATCCATTCGGCGAGCGTACGCGGGTCGATGCCTATGCCGCGCTCGGGATCGAGGCGCTGGCGATGGAGTTCATGCCGCGCATCACCCGTGCCCAGTCGATGGACATCCTCTCCTCCCAGTCGAACCTGGCGGGGTACAAGGCGGTGCTCGACGCCGCGTCCGAATATGGCCGCGTCTTCCCGATGATGATGACCGCAGCGGGCACCGTGTCCGCCGCCAAGGTGTTCGTCATGGGCGTCGGCGTCGCCGGGCTTCAGGCCATCGCCACCGCCCGCCGCCTCGGCGCGCAGGTATCGGCGACCGACGTGCGCAGCGCGACCAAGGAGCAGATCCAGTCGCTCGGCGCCAAGCCGATCTTCGTCGAGAACGTCGCGGGGATCGAGGGCGAAGGCTCGGGCGGCTATGCCACCGAGATGAGCGACGAATACAAGGCCGCGCAGGCCGAACTGGTGTCGTCGCACATCGCCAAGCAGGACATCGTCATCACCACCGCACTGATCCCGGGCCGCCCCGCGCCCCGGCTGATCAGCGACGCACAGATCGCGTCGATGCGTCCGGGCAGCGTCATCGTCGACCTCGCGGTCGAAGCCGGCGGCAATGTTGAAGGCGCGGTCGCGGGTGAGGTGGTCGAGAAGCACGGGGTCAAGATCGTCGGTCACCGCAACGTATCGTCGCGGCTGGCGAGCGACGCCTCGGCCCTGTTCGCGCGCAACCTGTACAACTTCCTCTCGGCCTTTTGGGACAAGGAAGCGGGGAAGCCGGTGCTGGACGAGGAAATCGGCGATGCGATCCGGCTGACGCAGGGCGGCAAGGTGGTGAATGCGAGGTTGCTCGGGTGAGGGTGGCGGTTCTGGTCGCCGTCCTACTATCGGCGTGCGGATCAGCCACCAGCGACTTTGACCCCAAATCCGGAGCGGAGTTTCGATATCTCGCTCGCGAAGTGATTGATGGCGTCGACCCGATATGTCCCATGTCCGAAAAGCCAGAATTGCTGGAAAAGTACGAGCCGATCCGGCAACGGCTCGAAAAGTTGGAAAGCAAGATATCGGGAACTCGACTGTCCACTGACTTCGCCACTGCAGAAGCTGATCAAGCGTTTCTCCGCTCGATCACGTTGGTCGAATGCGCTGAAGCGGACACGCCGGAAACCGAGCGTTACATAACGAACATAATCAAAACGATGTCAGGCCATTTGGAAAAGATGGAAGCCATCGCCCAAAAGGGGGGAGCCGAATAAATGGACTTCATCTCGATCCTGTCGATCTTCGTGCTGGCGTGTTTCGTCGGCTATTATGTCGTGTGGTCGGTCACGCCGGCGCTGCACACGCCGCTGATGGCGGTCACTAATGCGATTTCATCGGTGATCATCGTCGGCGCGCTGATCGCGTCCGCCGCTGCAGGCAGCCCGACCGCCAAATGGCTGGGGCTGATCGCGGTGGCGCTGGCCAGCGTCAACATCTTCGGCGGGTTCGCCGTGACCGAGCGGATGCTCGCCATGTACAAGAAGAAGGGCTGAGCCGATGCACGAGGCCACACCGCTCAACCCCTGGGTTGCGCTCGCCTATCTGATCGCGGGCGTGTGTTTCATCGTCGCGCTGCGCGGCCTGTCCTCACCCGCGACCAGCCGTCGCGGCAACCGCTTCGGCATGGCCGGCATGCTGATCGCGGTGGTGACGACGCTCGTCACGCACGAGATCGCGTCTTTGCCCGAGATTATCGGCGCCATCGCCATTGGCGGCGGGTTCGGCTGGATCGTCGCGCGCAAGATCAAGATGACCGACATGCCGCAGCTGGTGGCGGGCTTTCACAGCCTCGTCGGCCTTGCCGCGGTGCTGGTCGGCGTCGCCGCCTATCTCAACCCCGAAGCGTTCGGCATCGTCTTTCCCGAAGGATCGCCCAATGCGGGCCTGATCCTGCCGGTCAGCCGGATCGAGCTGGGTCTGGGCGTCGCGATCGGTGCGATCACCTTCTCCGGATCGGTCATCGCCTTCCTCAAGCTCAACGGCAATATGGGCGGCGCGCCGATCATGCTGCCGGGGCGGCACGTCATCAACCTTGGCACGCTCGCCGCGATCCTTGGCCTGATCGCGTTCCTGACGGTCGAGCTACGCGCGCCCGACTGGGTGTTCTGGACCGTGCTGGTCCTGTCCTTCGTCATCGGCTTCCTGCTGATCATCCCGATCGGCGGCGCGGACATGCCGGTGGTGGTGTCGATGCTCAACAGCTATTCGGGCTGGGCAGCGGCGGCGATGGGCTTCACGCTCGGCAACACCGCGATGATCATCACCGGCGCACTGGTCGGCAGCTCGGGCGCGATCCTCAGCTACATCATGTGCAAGGCAATGAACCGCAGCTTCATCAGCGTGATCGCAGGCGGCTTTGGCGGCGACAGCGGCAGTGGCGCTGCGGCGGCCAAGACCGATCGCCCATGGAAGCGCGGCAGCGCCGAGGACGCCGCGTTCCTGATGCAACAGGCCGAACAGGTCATCATCGTCCCCGGCTACGGCATGGCGGTGGCGCAGGCACAGCATGTGCTGCGCGAGATGGGGGACAAGCTCAAGGAGCATGGCGTCCGCGTGAAATACGCGATCCACCCGGTCGCGGGGCGCATGCCCGGCCATATGAACGTGCTGCTCGCCGAGGCGAACGTCCCCTATGACGAGGTGTTCGAGCTGGAGGACATCAACAGCGAGTTCGCCCAGACCGACGTCGCCTTCATCATCGGCGCAAACGACGTGGTGAACCCGGCCGCGAAGACCGACAAGTCCTCGCCCATCTATGGCATGCCGGTGTTCGACGTGAACAAGGCCAAGACGGTGCTGTTCATCAAGCGCAGCATGGGCGGTGTCGGCTATGCCGGCGTCGACAACGACGTGTTCTATCAGGACAACACGATGATGCTGCTCGCTGATGCCAAGAAGATGGTCGAGGAGATCGTCAAGTCGCTCGACTGACCGCGTCCCGGTTCATGCGACCGTAATCGCTTGATATCCGGGCGCGACCGGGACAGCATCAGCCTTGCAATCATGGGGGTGAGCAATGCTGAGCGTCGGGCGGATTTTGGAGGGCGCGTTCGGGCTGGTGCGCGAACGGTATGTGGCGGTCGCGGTGTGGGCCGGCATCTATCTGGCTGCCAATATCGCATTGGCCGTCGCAATACGTCCGCTGCTTGGGCAGTCGATGTCTCCGGCCATGACGCCGAATGTGGCCGACATGTTCGTTGCATCGGGCCCGGTCTTCCTGGTCGCCCTGTTCTTCGCCGCATTCGGATTCGTCATTTATGCCGCCGCAATGCGCGCGATATTGCGCCCTGAAGCGAGCGGCGTCGCGTACCTCCGCCTCGGCATGGACGAGCTGCGCCTGTTCGGGGTGGCGATCCTCTTCACCGTGGGCGGGACGATCCTGTTTCTCATTGTTACGTTCGCGTTCGGCCTCGTCGGCGTGGGCATCGCCGCCAGCGGCGATCCTGGTATCGGCTCTGCGTTGTTGGGATTGCTGTTCATTCTTGCCCTGTTGGCAGTCGTTGTCTTTTTCATCGTCCGTTTTTCGCTCGCCTTTCCGCTGACGCTGTACCGGCAGCAGATCGTGATCGGCGAATCGTGGACGCTGAGTCGTGGTCATTTCTGGTCGCTGTTCGGCGCAGCGCTCGTCATCACGCTCATCCTCATGGTCCTCAACATCGCGGTCTCCGCTTTCACGATGGGCAGCTATATGTCCGACCTGATGAGTGCGGCGGGGAATCCCGAAGCGCTCGCCCGGGCGGCGGAGGCGCAGCAGGAAAGCTATTCACAGCTGGGACCGGCGATGATTCTGGCTTCGCTGGGCGGCGCGGTCGCCGCCGCGTTGGGCGCCGCGCTCACCGGGGGCAGCGTCGCCAGCGCCGCGAAGCTGTTGCTGCATGACGAAATGAACGATGCCGAGGACGTGTTCGGCTAACGCGCTTGCCATAGCGCGTCCATTCTGGAGATAATGTACGGCAGACCGGTTGAATTCGGAGCTGCCTTTTGCTGACGCGCCGCCACTGCCCGCGATTACATCCGCATTACAGCGCAAAGCGGAGGGATTGCGATGAATGACGCCATGCCGGTTGCCGGGATTACTGCCGACGCCGCCCGCGTTGTCATCGTGGCCCCGGCGGCGGCGCAGGAGCGGCATGACGCTGCGGTTACGGCAAGCGGCGCGCGCGTGCTGGGCATGGTTGCGCCGGATGGAGTCGATGCGGCGCTCGACTCGCTGATCGCAGCCGATCTGATCGTGATCGACGGGACCGGCGTCGATCCCGATCGGATCGCGGCGAGCGCGGAGCGGATTGCCGACTGGACCCGCGACGGTGACTGCGGGATCGTCGCATTGCTCGATGCGCAGGCGCTCGACCTCGCCGCTCCGCTGCTGATGGATGCCGGTGCGACGCTGCTCTGCAACCCTTCGGCGGCCGACTATGCTGCGGCGCTGGTCCGGGCGGTGACCCCGCCCGGGGCGCGGCTGCACGATGCGACGCGGGAGCGCGAGGCGGAACGGGTGCGCCTGCTCAATGAAGAGGTTGCGCGGCTCGCCGCCGTGCTGTCCGACTTCGCCGCCGATCCGGTGCGGCGCGAGCTGCGCGAACCCGGGCGTGGCTATCGTTCCGAACCCAGCAGCGAACCCGATCCGGCGCCGCGCACCGTCCGTGCCGTGATCCGCGCTCGCCGGTTGCGCGACCAGCATTTCACGCCCGAACTCTTTGCCGACCCCGCCTGGGACATGCTGCTCGACCTCTATGCCGCACGGCTGGAGCACAGTCGGGTGTCGGTATCGAGCCTGTGCATCGCCGCCTCGGTGCCGCCGACCACCGCACTGCGCTGGATCGGGACGATGCACGATGCCGGGCTGTTCGAACGCGAGGCCGATCCAGGGGACCGGCGTCGCGCGCATATCACCCTGTCGACGCGCGCGGCGGAGGCGATGCGCGGCTATTTCGCCGCGGCCGCGCGGCTGGGGATGATGCCGATTTGAGGTGGTGAGCCCTGATGGATTCGAACCATCGACCTACTGATTAAAAGTCAGTTGCTCTACCGACTGAGCTAAGGGCCCCGATGCTGGGTCAGGCGCTGCACCTAGGCGGCGATCCGCTGCGGGTCAACCGGGCAGGCGGGCCACGAGTTGACGGATCGTGCGCCCGGTGAGCGGATCGCGCCAGTCGGGGACGATGCCGGCCAGCGGGCGCAGCACGAAATCGCGCTGGCGGAACAGCGGGTGCGGGACGGTGAGGCCGGGGCTGCTCCATGCGCCGCCCGACCACAGGATCAGGTCGAGATCGATCACCCGCGCGTCCCAGCGGCGACCACGCCGACGGCCGAAGCTGCGCTCGATCTGCTTGAGGCGGGCGAGCAGCTCCGGGGGGGATTCGGCGCTTTCGATCAGAATCGCGGCATTGGCGAAACGGCGGCGCGAGGGGCCCAGCGGGGCGGTTTCGATTGCCCGCGATTGCGCGACCACACCGTCGATCGCTGCGACCGCCGCCGCCAGTTCTTGGCGCGGCGAGCCATGGCGGCCGCGCCGGTTCGATCCCAGCGCGATGGCATAATGGTGGGTTGAGGCGCTCACCCGCCCCGCCTATCCCGGCTGGATGATCCCGCCAAGTCCGTTGCCCGATACCGAGCCACCCCGCGATTGCCCCCGCTGCCCGCGCCTCGTCGCGCTGCGGCAGGAACTGCGGGCGGAATATCCCGACTGGTGGAATGCGCCGGTGCCGGCGTTCGGCGACCCGGAGGGCTGGCTGGGCATTGTCGGGCTGGCCCCGGGCAAGCATGGCGCGAACCGGACCGGGCGGCCCTTTACGGGCGATTTCGCGGGCGATCTGATGTTCGCGACGCTGGCCAAATTCGGGTTCACCAGCGGGACGTATGAAAGCCGCGCCGATGACGGATTGCAGCTGAACGGCGCGATCATCATCAATTCGGTCAAGTGCCTGCCGCCCGAGAACAAGCCGACGCCGGAGGAGGCGCGGACCTGTCGCCCCTTTGCCGAGGCGCAGGTCGATGCGCTGCCCAATGCGCGGATCTTCATCGCTCTGGGGCAGATCGCGCATCAGAGCGCGGTCAAGATCCTGGGCGGAAAGCTGCCCAAATGCCGCTTTGGGCATCTCGCCGAGCATCGCATGCCCGACGGGCGGGTGCTGATCGATAGCTATCACTGCTCGCGCTACAACCAGAATACCGGGCGGCTGACGGCGGAGATGTTCGAGGCGGTGTTTGCCCGGGCGCTGGAGCTGCGCGGGACTGTTTGAGCGTCCGACGAAGCTGACGTTTTTGATGGGGTTTCGGGGCGAAGCGACCGCGAGGCGACCGGTTTGCGCCTGCGACGCGACACCGACGCGGCAGTGTCGCGACGCCGGGTGGCGGGGTGTCAGGCTGCTCTCGAAGGGCATGAGGGTTGTCCCGATCGGTCGAGGGGACGGTTGAGATATGCCTGATCGGGGTCTGTAGGAAAGCGGATTCGGCCTTCGATCCTCCCCCGCAAGGGGGAGGTGGCGCCGAAGGCGGCGGAGGGGGCGGAAGCACGTCGGCAAGAGGCGATAGGACATCGCCGTCCTCCCCCTCCGTCAGGCTGCGCCTGCCACCTCCCCCTGGCGGGGGAGAATTATCGGGTCAAACGTCCTCGACCATGCGCCGGTAGAGCTCTGGGCGGCGGTCGCGGAAGAAGCCCATGCCGGCGCGGTGCTTGCGCGCGCGGTCGAGGTCGAGGGTCGCGGTGAGCACGCCGGTTTCCTCGGCGCCGAATTCGGCGAGGATGTCGCCCCATTCGTCGCAGATGAAGCTGTGGCCGTAGAAGCGCTGGTCGCCCTCGGTCCCGATACGGTTGCTGGCGATCACGGGGACCACGTTGGACACGGCGTGGCCGATCATCGCGCGGCGCCACATGCGGCTGGTGTCGAGATCGGCGTCATAGGGCTCCGACCCGATCGCGGTGGGGTAGAAGAGCAACTGCGCGCCCATGAGCATCATCGTGCGCGCGGTTTCGGGATACCATTGGTCCCAGCAGATGCCGACGCCGAGCGCCGCGTCGTCCGCGGGGCCGTCCCACACCTTGAACCCGGTATTGCCGGGGCGGAAATAATATTTCTCTTCATAGCCGGGGCCGTCGGGAATGTGGCTCTTGCGATAGACGCCCGCGACCTTTCCGTCGGGGCCGATCATCGCGAGGCTGTTGTAGAAATGCGGGCCGTCAGCCTCGAAGAAGCTGGTGGGGATGTGGATTTGCAGCTCCGCCGCGAGGGCCTGCATCGCGGTGACGGCGGGGTGGCTGGCGAGCGGCTTCGCGGTCGCGAACAGCGCCTCATCCTCGACCCGGCAGAAATATTCGCCTTCGAACAATTCGGGGGGCAGGACGACTTGTGCGCCCTTCCCCGCCGCCTCACGCACGAGGTCGGTGACATTGGCGATGTTCTGCGCCGTGTCGGTGGTGAAGGCGAGCTGGAGCGCGGCGACGGTGATCTGGGTCATGTGTGGGTATTTAGGGGGTAGGCTTCCCTTCGTCACCCCGGACTTGTTCCGGGGTCCACGGGGCGGCGGGCGCATCGGCATGACGGTCAGCGGTGCGCTGGCGGCGGGGTGGACCCCGGCACGGGGGCCGGGGTGACGGGTGTGAGGAGGGCCGCCCTCTACCCTCGTCGTCCCGGGCTTGACCCGGGACGGGGCTGTTCTTTTCTGCCGTTGCCAGAGGAAGCCTTGGCCCGGCTCAAGGCCGGGCTGACGTTGGGGGGTGAGGCAAGCTGGTGGCTCACGGACACGAAGACGAAGACGAAGACGAAGAAGACCCTCCCCAACCCCTCCCGCGAGCAGGAGGGGCTTAAGAAGGGCTCGGACCGCTACTTCGGAATCTGCTGGCTGATGCAGTGGAAGCTGCCGCCCCCGGTCAGGATATGGTCCGCGCGCAAGCCTACGGCTTCGCGGCCCGGGAACAGCGCGCCGATCGTTTCCACCGCCTTGCGGTCATTGGGCTGGCCGTAGACCGGGACCACCACCGCGGCGTTGCCGATGTAGAAGTTCATATAGCTTGCCGGGACGACCTCGCCCCCCTGGATCACGCGGCCGGGTGAGGGGATCGGGACGACTTCGACCCCGAACGCCTCGGCGCGGCGTTTGGCGTCGGCGTAGACCAGCCAGTTGGGGTCGTTTTCCTCCGGCACGGGAATCGCGAGCCGGTTTTCGCCGACGAAGCGGGCGAGGTTGTCGACATGGCCGTCGGTGTGATCGTGGGCGAGGCCGTTGCCGAGCCACAGCACGCGGTCGAAGCCGAGATCCGCGCGCAGCCGCCGCTCCGCCTCACCCGGGGACAGGCCGGGGTTGCGGTTGCGGTTGAGCAGGCATTGTTCGGTGGTGACGACGAGGCCGGTGCCGTCCCAGTCGATCGATCCGCCCTCAAGCACCCAGTCATGGTCGACCGTGTCGATGCGGCGCTTCGCGGCGAGGCGGCGGCCGATATCCTCGTCGCCATCATATTCATATTTCCCGCCCCAGCCGTTGAAACCGAAGGCGTGGCCGATCCCGGCGCTGTCGACGATGACGCCGGTGTCGCGCAGCCAGATGTCGCCGAACGGGGCGACCACCACCTTGGCCGTGTCACCGACGAGCAGCGATGCCGCGCCGGCGGCTTCGTCATCGGCGGCGACCAGCAGCACCTGCTCCCCCGCCCCCCCGGCATGGACCGCGCGGGCGAAGGCGGCGACCTCGGCCCGGGCGGCGCCGAGCGAGTCCCAGAGGTCAGGATGGCTGGGGAAACCGATCCAGACGGCCTTGTGCGGCGCCCATTCGGGGGGAAGGTGCGGGGTCGTCACGGTGTTACTTGGCTCCTGCGCGGGATTTGTCGCGGGCGGCACGGAATTCGTCGCCCTCGACCCAGTTCGGCCATTGGGTGGTCATCGCGAGCATGCGGCCGACGGCGTAATAGACCTGAAGATCCTTCTCCGCGCCCGCCCAGTTCCAGTTGGGGTCGAACTCGTCCTTCGGGCCGTGGTACTTGTTCTTCTCATAGTCGGCAGCGGCAGCACGACCGGCGGCGCGGCCACCCTCGATCAGATCGTCACCGGCGTCGAAATAGAGCATCGGCACGCCATGCTTTGCCAGCATGAAATGGTCGGAGCGGTAGTAGAAGCCCTTTTCCGGGGTCGGTTCGGCATTGGCCATGCGGCTTTGTTTGACGAGCGCGGCCTTGAGATAGGTGTCCAGCTCCGACTTGCCCATGCCGACGACGACGACGTTCTTCGCCGGCGGCGTCAGGTTCATCGCGTCGATGTTCACCCCGCCGACGGTCTTGGCGAGCGGATAGACCGGGTTGTCGCCATAATATTTGGAGCCGAGCAGGCCCGATTCCTCGGCCGTGACGGCGAGGAAGACGAGGCTGCGGTCGGGGGCGCCGGCGTCCTTGTTCGCCTTGGCGATCGCGATCAGCGCGGCGGTGCCGGTGGCGTTGTCGACTGCGCCGTTGCAGATATCGTCGCCATCGGGTGCGGCCTGGCAGCGGCCGAGATGGTCCCAATGCGCGGTGTAGAGGACGTATTCGTCCGGCCGCTTGGCACCGGGGAGGATGCCGATGACATTCTTCGACGCGTGCTTGCGGATCGTGTTGTCGAAGCTGACCGATGCCTTGACCTGACCCAGCGGGACGGCCTTGAAGCCCTTGACCTTGGCGGCGGCGGAGAGCTTGTCGAAATCCTGCCCAGCGCTGGCGAACAGCGCCTTGGCCTTGTCGAGCTGGATCCAGCCATTGGCGGCGGTCTGGTCGGCATGGCCGTTGGCGGCGTCGGCCACCTGCTGCTCGCCGGTCCAGCTCGACTGGACGACGTTCCAGCCATAGGCGGCGGGCTGGGTATCGTGGACGATCAGCGCGGCGGCGGCACCCTGACGTGCGGCCTCCTCATATTTGTAGGTCCAGCGGCCATAATAGGTCATCGCCTGGCCGTTGAACTCGCCCTGAAGCCCCGCAGTCTCCCAGTCGGGATCGTTTACGAGGATGACGACGGTCTTCCCCTTCACGTCCACGCCGGCATAGTCGTTCCAGCCCTTTTCCGGGGCGTTGATGCCGTAGCCGACGAACACGACCGGGCTGTCCTTGACCGCGATGTTCGGGGTCACGCGATAGGTGCCGGCGACGAATTCGGGGCCGTAGTTGAGCGACATCGGCTGGGTGCCGCCGGTGAAGGTCAGCGGCGAGACATTCTGTGCGGTGATCGCGACCAAAGGCACGTCCTGGAACCAGCTGCCATTATTGCCGGGCTGAAGCCCCGCCTTTTGAAACTGGTCGACGAGATAGGCGAGCGTCTTGGCCTCACCCGGCGTGCCGGGGGCGCGGCCCTCGAACGCGTCGGAGGAGAGCGTCTGCGTCGCTTCCTTCATCAGGTCCATCGGCATGGCGGGGAGCGCGACGTCGGGCACCGCAGCGGTGTCGGAAGCGGTCGAGCAGGCGGCAAGGCCCAGCAGGGCGAGCAGCGCAAGGCGCATGGGGCATCTCTCCAAAGATGTGATGCCGCGACTATTGGCAGCGGGTGGGACAAATGAAAAGGGCGGCCCCGCAGGACCGCCCTTTCGCATTTCGACCGGAAGCCGGTGCCTTAGCGCGAATAGAATTCGACGACCAGATTCGGCTCCATCTTCACCGGATAGGGCACTTCGTCGAGTGCCGGCACGCGGGTGAAGGTGATCTTCGATGCGCCGTCGGGCGCGATGTAATCGGGGATGTCGCGCTCGGCCAGGCTCTGCGCTTCCATCACCAGCGCCATCTCGCGCGCCTTGCTGCCCAGCTCGACCGTCTCGCCGACCTTGATGCGGCGCGAGCCGATATTGCACTTCTCGCCATTGACCTTGACGTGGCCGTGGTTGACCAGCTGGCGCGCGGCGAAGATCGTCGGCGCGAACTTGGCGCGATAGACGATCATGTCGAGGCGCATTTCGAGCAGGCCGATCAGGTTCTGACCGGTATCGCCCTTCATCTTCGACGCGTCTTCATAGGCGCGCTTGAACTGCTTTTCGGTCACGTCGCCATAATAGCCCTTGAGCTTCTGCTTGGCGCGCAGCTGGATGCCGAAGTCCGACATCTTGCCCTTGCGGCGCTGGCCGTGCTGACCGGGGCCATATTCGCGCTTGTTGACGGGCGATTTGGGGCGACCCCAAATATTCTCGCCCATCCGGCGATCGAGCTTGTACTTGGCGCTGGAGCGCTTCGACATAGAAAATTCCTAACAATTGCAACGACGTTGACCCGGCCAGACGGCCTGATCGCGATTCCGGTATCGCCTGTGCATGCGCACAGGGCCGCTGCTTCACCGGAGTGCAGGGCCGATTGCGAAGGCGCGCGCCTAGCGGGGCGGGCGCGCTGAGTCAAGGTGACGGCGCGCGTTCAGTCGCGCGCGCCCTCCTCGCCGCTGACGCGCTGGACATTGTCCATGGTCCGCGACGATGCCGCGCCGGCCTCGCGCTTTTCCCACTGATCGGCGGTCAGGCAGATGCGCGGCGCGAGACGCGATCCGACCACCGTATCGTCGCGGCGGCAGATCTTCTTTTCCTTGACCGGCTTGGCGGTCGGCGCCGCCGTTTCCTGCGCCACGGCGGGAACGGCGATCAGCAGGGACGCCGCGGGCAGCGCGGCGAAAGCAAGACGGAACTGCATGACGAATCCTAACCAGTTGACGTCCGAGGATGCCGCGCCAACCCATTCTGAACAAGTGCTATCTTTACTCAGACGCGGTTGCGCTTCTTGCCCTCAAGCGCCGAGAGCACGCCGCGCAGGGTGCGCAATTCCTGGCTGGTCCAACCCGGCTTGGTCAGCAGGTTGCGCAGCGTCAGCTTGGTCGTCGGCACGCGATCGGGGGGGAAATAATAGCCGGTGTCCTCCAGCAGCGTATCGACATGGCCGATCAGCCCCTCCAGCTCCGCTTGTGGCGCGGGGGGATCGAGGTCGGTGCGCGGCGGCTGGGCGAGGCCCTGCTGCTTCGACCATTCATAGGCGACGAGGATTACCGCCTGCGCCAGGTTGAGCGAGCCGAATTCGGGATTGATCGGCACCGTCAGGATCGCGCGGGCGAGTGCGACATCTTCGGTCTCCAGCCCCGAACGCTCCGGGCCGAACAGGATTGCCGAGCGGCCGACCGCGCCATGAATTTCGGCCGCGGCCTCGACCGGGGTCACCACCGGCTTGGTCACGCCGCGCTTGCGCACGGTGGTGGCAAAGACGTGCGGACAATCGGCGACGGCCTCGGCGACGCTCTCGAACACCTGCGCTTTCTCGAGCACGATGTCCGCGCCGCTCGCCGCGGGGCCGGCCGAGGGATTGGGCCAGCCGTCGCGCGGGGTCACCAGCCGCATTTCAGTGAGCCCGAAATTGAGCATCGCGCGCGCGGCCTTGCCGATATTTTCGCCCAATTGCGGGCGGACGAGAACGATGACCGGCTTCACTGCTTGCCGACCTCGCTCACATTGCTGGCGAATTCCTCGAAATCCTTGGCCTCGCGGAAGTCGCGATAGACGCTGGCGAAGCGGATATAGGCGACCGAATCGAGGTGCTTGAGCCCCTCCATCACCATCTCGCCGATCTGCTTGGTCGGCACTTCGGTTTCGCCCAAGGTTTCGAGCTGGCGCTGAATGCCCGAGACGAGCTTTTCGACCTGGGTCGCGTCGATCGGGCGCTTGCGACAGGCAAGGCTGACCGAGCGGATCAGCTTGTCGCGGTCGAACGGCTCGCGCTTGTCCTCCGACTTGAGGACGAACAGCTCGCGCAGCTGGATCCGCTCGAAGGTGGTGAAGCGCGCGGCGCACGCCTCGCACTGGCGACGGCGACGGATCGCCGCCCCATCTTCTGTAGGGCGGCTATCCTTTACTTGTGAAGCTTCATGGCCACAGAAGGGGCAGCGCATTATTCGGCGCCCTCACGGGCGCGCGGCGCCAGCCCGCTCCCCCACCCGGCCACCCATAGAATACCCTTCCGGTGGGTGGCCGGGTGGGGGAGCGGGCTGGTGCCGTTCAACTTTACGCCTCCGGGTAAATCGGGAAGCGTTCGCACAGCGCGCGGACGCGGAGCTTGACCGCGGCTTCCACTTCGGGGTCGCCGGCTTCGCCCTTGGTGCGCAGCCCTTCGAGGACATCGGCGATCATGTTGCCGATCTCCCGGAATTCGGCGACGCCGAAGCCGCGCGTGGTGCCGGCGGGCGAGCCGACGCGGATGCCGCTGGTCTTGGTCGGGGGCAGCGGATCGTTGGGGATGCCGTTCTTGTTGCAGGTGATGCCGGCGCGCTCCAGCGCCTCGTCCGCATCCTTGCCAGTGACGCCGAGCGGGGTGAGGTCGATCAGCGCGAGGTGGGTGTCGGTGCCGCCCGAAACGACCGCCGCGCCGCGTTCCTTGAGCGTTGCCGCCAGCACCTTGGCATTTTCGACCACCGCCGAGATATAGCCCTTGTAATCGGGCTGCAGCGCTTCGCCGAACGCCACCGCCTTGGCCGCGATCACGTGCATCAGCGGGCCGCCCTGCATGCCGGGGAACACCGCCGAGTTGAACTTCTTCGCCAGCGCCTCGTCATTGGTGAGGATCATGCCGCCGCGCGGGCCACGCAGCGTCTTGTGCGTCGTCGTCGTCGCGACATGCGCGTGCGGGAAGGGCGAGGGATGCTGGCCGGCGGCGACGATGCCGCTGAAATGCGCCATGTCGACCATGAACAGCGCGTCGACCTTGTCCGCGATCGCGCGGAAGCGGGCGAAATCGATCACGCGCGGATAGGCCGAGCCGCCCGCGATGATCAGGCGCGGCTTGTGCTCGAGCGCCAGCGCCTCGACCGCGTCATAATCGATCAGATGCGTGACCGGATCGACACCATATTGGATCGCGTTGAACCACTTGCCGCTCATCGCCGCCTTGGCACCATGCGTCAGGTGGCCGCCGGCATCGAGGCTCATGCCCAGGATCGTGTCGCCCGGCTTGACCAGCGCCAGCATCACCGCGCCATTGGCCTGCGCGCCCGAATGCGGCTGGACGTTGGCGAAGCCGCAGCCGAACAGCTGCTTGGCGCGCTCGATTGCCAGCGTCTCGACCGTGTCGGACGGGTGGCAGCCCTGATAATAGCGCTTGCCGGGATAACCCTCGGCGTATTTGTTCGTGAACACGCTGCCCTGCGCTTCGAGCACCGCTTTCGACACGATGTTTTCCGAGGCGATCAGTTCGATCTGATATTGCTCGCGCTCCAGCTCTTCGCGCACGCCGGCGAACACCGCCGGGTCGGCATCGGCGAGATTGCGGGTGAAAAAGCCGTCGGGCTGAACCTGGGCGAGCGTCTGGGGATTGGTGCTCATCGCGCGGATCCTTTATCTGGTGGCCGCCGACGGGCAGGTGCGGGCGACCTGTCGCGCACGCCCTTATGCGCTTGGCCGCGATTAGGCCAGATGCGATTGTTGCATGCCGCCCCAAGAAGCTGTTGAAAGCGGTCATGGCCGATCCCGACTCCCCCGCACTTCCCGCCACCGCCCGCCTGCTGGGACTGAGCGGCCTGTTGCCGCAGCTTGCCGCGCTGGGCGCGGTGCTGGTCGGACCGGAGGCGTGGTTCTTTCCGGCGCTGGCGAGTGGCTATCTCTATGCCGTACTGATCTTCAGCTTTCTGGGCGGCACCTGGTGGGGGCTGGCGGCGCGGAGCGCGCGACCGCCGGTCTGGGCCTATGTACTTGCCGTGCTGCCGTCGCTGATCGCGCTGGCGAGTGCGGTGCCGTGGATGACGGGCGATCCGTGGCCGCAGCCGTCGCTGATGCTGATCGGCACGCTGATCCTGCTGTCGCCGCTGGTCGACCGTGCGCTGACGCGGGCGGGGATGGCGCCCGGGTGGTGGCTGGGCCTGCGCGTGCAGCTGTCGGTGGGGCTGGGCCTGACGACGCTGGTGCTCGGGCTTATTCCTTCGCCCTATTAAATCTCCGGCGCGGTAAGCTTGTCGACGCGGCGCTGGTGGCGGTCGCCGCCGAATTGCGTGGCGAGGAAGGCGGTGATGCACGCCTTGGCCATTTCGATCCCGATCAGCCGCGCGCCCATCGCGATGACATTGGCGTCATTATGTTCGCGCGCGAGGGTGGCGGAGAGCGGCTCGGACACCAGGGCGCAGCGCGCGGCGGGGTTGCGGTTGACCGCGATCGAGATGCCGATCCCGCTGCCGCACAGGGCGATGCCGCGCTCCGCGCTGCCGTCCGCAATCGCGGTGGCGAGCTTGTAGCCATAATCAGGATAGTCGACGCTGGCGCTGCTGTCGGGGCCGAGATCGGCGACGTCGTGACCGGCATCGCGCAGCCACTCGGCCAGCGCCGCCTTGAGATCGATCGCGGCGTGATCGGAGGCGATGGCGATGCGCATGGGGAGTGGTTCCGGCGTTGAGATGAATCGAAGCCGCTCTCTATTGCAGCCGCCACCGAATGGCTACACCATTGGCGGAGCATGACTTGAGTGGAGTATCCGCGTGCGCGTGATGATGGTGGTTGGTGCGGCGGCATTGCTGGCCGGATGCGGCGCGAAACTGGACAATGCACAGGAAGCGGCCTTGGTCCAGAACGCCATCGCCAATGCCGAGGCGGCCGCCGAAAACGTGACGCGTGAGGCGCGCCGCGAGGTGCTGGCAGAACGCGCACCCGAGCGCGATGCATGGGTCGGCAAGTGGATCGGCGTCGAAGGGCTGGTGCTGGAGATCGCCAAGGGTGCCGAACCCGGCCGCTATCGCATCACCAACACGTGGAACCTCGATCAGGCCGAACCCGGTACGTATGACGGGCGGGCGAGCGCGCGCGGCATCGTGTTCCGGCGCGGCGATGCGCGGATCGAGCTGGTCGCGGGTGACGGCGATGCCACTGGGATGAAGTGGCTGGCGGGCAAGAAGGATTGCCTGATCGTCGCCCCGGGCGAGGGCTATTGCCGGGACTGACCGCCTAATCCTCCTCCGCCAGGCGGAGGATATTGGAGGCCGCGACTGATTCATGACGCTTGCGTGACGCCTGGCGTCACGCAGCTGACACGCAACCGCCATATGCGCGCCGCCAGGGAAGCCGATTTCCCCGGGAGCCGATCGCATGGGTTCGAATGCCAGCCAGCCGCGTAACGGGGCTGTCCGCAATGCCGTCCACCGCCACGAGCATCTGAGCAAGGAAGGGCTGCTGGAGCGCGCCTTTACCTTCGCGTTCCGGGGGCTGGTCTATGCGCAGATCTGGGAAGACCCGGAAGTCGATATGGAGGCGCTGGCGATCACGCCCGATTGCCATATCGTCACGATCGCGAGCGGCGGGTGCAACGTCCTGTCGTACCTGACCGCGAACCCGGCGAAGATCACGGCGGTCGATCTGAACACCGCACATATCGCGCTGAATAAGTTGAAGCGCGCGGCGGCGATCCATCTGCCCGATCATGCGGCATTCCACCGGTTTTTTGCGCAGGCGAACCGTCCCGAAAATGTCGCGGCATATAAAGAGTGGCTGCGCCCGCATCTCGATGACGCGACGCGGCGCTATTGGGAGGGCCGCGATCTGGCGGGGCGGCAGCGGATCAAGGGCTTTGCCGGGGGCTTTTACAAGCGCGGCCTGCTCGGCGGGTTCATCGGCGCGGCGCATCTGCTCGCCAAACTCTATCGCATCGACCCGCGCGAGCTGCTCGCGGCGAAGAGTGTGGAGGAGCAGCGCGAAATCTTTGAAACGCGGCTGGCGCCGGTGTTCGACAAGAAATTCGTGCGCTGGCTGATCGACCAGCCGGCGTCGCTGTTTGGCCTCGGCATCCCGCCCGCGCAATATGAGGCGCTGGCGGGCGACGATCCGCGCGGGATCGGCGCGGTGCTGCGCGGGCGGCTGGAAAAGCTGGCGTGCGATTTCGACCTGTCGGACAATTATTTCGCGTGGCAGGCGTTCGGGCGCGGCTATGGCGAGGGTGCCGACGCGCCGCTGCCGCCCTATCTGCGCGCGGCGAATTACGACATGGTCCGCGACCGCGCGAGCCGCGTCGAGGTGCGGCACCAGAATTTCGTCGAGTATCTGGACTCGATGCCCGACGAGTCGCTCGACCGCTATATCCTGCTCGACGCGCAGGACTGGATGACCGATGCGCAGCTGACGCGGCTGTGGACCGCGATCACGCGCACCGCAAAGCCGGGTGCGCGCGTGCTGTTCCGCACCGCCGCCGCGCCGACGCTGTTGCCGGGGCGCGTGCCCGACGCGATCCTGGATCGCTGGGACTATGCCGAAACCGAGTCGCTGGACTTTACCGCGCGCGACCGATCCGCCATTTATGGCGGCGTGCACCTCTACCGCCTCAAGCCGTGACAGCGGATTCCGGTCATGCCCGGCGCATGGACGCGGTCTATGCAGCGCAACGGCACATCTATGACGCGACGCGCAAATATTATCTGCTCGGGCGCGACCGGCTGATCGATGAGCTCGCGCCGCCCCCGGGAGGCGCGGTGCTGGAGGTCGGGTGCGGCACTGCGCGCAACCTGATCCTTGCCGCGCGGCGCTGGCCGCAGGCGCGCTTCTATGGCGTCGACATTTCCGAAGCGATGCTGGAGACCGCGCGCGCGAAGGTGGCCAAGGCCGGGCTGTCCGACCGGATCGCGCTGGCGCAAGGCGATGCCACGGCGTTTGATCCGCAGACGCTGTTCGGCGTTGCGGCATTCGACCGGGTGTTTGCGAGCTATACGCTGTCGATGATCCCCGACTGGGTCGGCGCAATCGCCCAGGGCGCGCGCGTGCTGGCGCCGGGCGGGGTGCTGCACATTGTCGATTTCGGGCAGCAGGAGCGGATGCCGCAGTGGTGGCGACGGATGTTGTTCGGCTGGCTCGACCGGTTCCACGTTACCCCGCGCCGCGAGCTGCCGGTGGCGCTGCGCCATGTCAGCCGCGAGCAGGGGCGCGAGTTCGGGTTCGAGACGCTGCTACGCGGCTACGCCTGGGCCGGAACGATCCGGGCCTAGTCCTTCCAGCCCCATGGCAGCGGCGGCGTATCGATCGGCTTGGTCAGGTCGAACTCCACCCGGAAATGGCGGCCGGGTCGGCGCAGCTCATAGGCAAAGCGCGTCGGCGTCACCTCCATCGCCCAGACATTGGTGACCGATACGGCGCGATCATTGGCGCGGAACAGCGCGATCGAATCGGCGTCGACCGGGAAATCCTGCCGCTCCGCCGTCCCGGGCGTGGCGGTGTCGCCGCCATACATGGTGAGGACATCGCTGGTGCCGTCCTGATGCCGGTGGTCGTGCTTCAGCCGGACGCCGGTCGCAGTACGGGTGAGCACCCAGGTGCGCGAGCGATCCTCGCCGACATGGAAGGGGATACGCACGCGGTCGGACTCGCACGCGGCGACATGCATCACCAGCGGCTTGCCCGCGAAGTCCGCATCGGCAGCGTCGGTGGTGACGACGCGCCCGGCATAGGCCTTGCCGCAATGCGTCGCGATCGCCTGCATGAAGCGGTCCTGCGGGTCGGGCGCGCGCCCCTGCCCGGCGCAGCCGGTGAGTGCGAGCGCGGCGGTGGCGCAGAGCAGGACTCTCATTTGCCGCCCCGCGCCTGTTTGCGCATCGACCCGCGCATGAAGCGCGATGCGAACCACATGCGGCGCGCGGTCTTGCCGACCAAGGTGTGGAGCCGGTCGCCATGCACCGCTTCCCAGGCGAGCCGCGCTGCTTCCTCCACCGGGGTGAATTCCAGCCGGGCCGCCTTCACGCGTTCGCGCATCGTCGAATTGCTGCCCACCGGCAGGCCGTCGAGGATCGCGGTGTCGATGAAGCTGGGCAACAGCGCGCGGACGCGGATGCCGTCGGCGACCCATTCGGCGTCGAGCGATTCGGTAAAGCCGCGCACGGCGAACTTGGTCGCCGAATAGATCGCGACCCCGCCCGTGCCATAGATGCCCGCCGCCGAGGCAGTGTTGAGCAAACAGCCGCCGCTGGACTTCAGATATTTATGCCCGGCATGCGCGCCCCACACCACACCCATCAGGTTGATGTCGACGCAGCGTTGCAGTTCATCCACCGGCGTGTCGGCGAACACCCCGCCGACGCCGATCCCGGCATTGTTGAACAGGACGTCGATGCGCCCGGCGACCGCCGCGAACTCGGCAAGCGCGACGTCCCAGGCCGCGCGGTCGCGCACGTCGAGCGTGTGCGTCGAAACCGGCGCATCGCCGAGCAGCGCGGCGGTTTCCGCCATTCCCGCTTCGCTGATGTCGGCAAGCCCGACGCGCCAGCCCTGTGCGGAAAAGTAGCACGCGACCGCACGCCCGATTCCCGAACCGCCGCCGGTGATGAAGATCGCCTGCATGGCGTCCCCTCCTGTATATTTTTGACCTAGCGTGGATCATTCCTCACAATGCGCGCCGATGCCAGCGCAAACCGGCCCCGCCATCGCCCTGAGCGACGTTTCCAAGGCATTTGGCGCGACGATCGCGCTCGATCGCGTGTCGCTGAATATCGCGCCGGGCAGCTTCATTGCGCTGGTCGGACAGTCGGGATCAGGAAAATCCACGCTTCTCAAGACGATAAACCGGCTGGTCGCGCCAGACCATGGAACGGTGACGATCGATGACGCGGCCGTCGACCGGGACGCACCGCATCTGCTTCGCCGCCGAATCGGATATGTATTTCAGTCGATTGGGCTGTTTCCACACATGACTGTCGCGGAAAATATCGCGATCGGGCTGCGTATCGCAGGCGCGCGCGACGCGGACGCCCGAGTCGCGGAGCTGTTGACGCTGGTCGATCTGCCCGGCGATGTTGCGGCGCGCATGCCCGATCAGCTGTCGGGCGGGCAGCGCCAGCGCGTCGGCGTGGCGCGCGCGCTGGCCACTGCGCCGGGATGCCTGTTGATGGACGAACCGTTCGGTGCGCTCGATCCCGTCACGCGCGATGAGCTCGGCCGGGCGGTGCGCGCGCTGCACGACCGGCTGGGCCTCACCACGGTGATGGTGACGCACGACATGGCCGAGGCACTGTTGCTCGCCGACCGGGTGCTGGTGATGCAGGCGGGGCGGATCGTCGCCGATGCGACCCCGGCGGCATTGGCGCGCGGCGAAGGCGGGCCGGAGGCGCAGGCGCTGATCGCCGTGCCGATGCGCCAGGCCGATGCGCTGGAGGCGCTGAAGGCATGAGCACCGCCTTTAGCCGCGTGCCCGAATTGATGGCGAGCCATTTGCTGCTGGCGATGGCGGCGATGGCGCTGGGGATCGCGATCAGCCTGCCGCTGGCGGTGGCGGCGGCGCGCAACGCGACGCTGGGGCGGATCGTGCTCGGCGCGGCCAGCCTGATCCAGACGATTCCGTCGCTGGCGCTGCTTGCGTTGTTCTACCCCGTGCTGCTGGCGCTGCGCGGTCTGGTCGGCGACTGGCTGCCGGCGCTCGGCTTCCTCCCTGCTTTGCTGGCGCTGACGCTGTATGCGATTTTGCCGGTACTGCGGAATGCGACGACGGCGCTGGTGACGCTTGACCCGGCGTTGCGCGAGGCGGCGGACGGGGTGGGCATGACCGCATGGCAGAAATTGCGGCTGGTCGAAGCGCCGATCGCCGCACCGGTGGTGATGGCGGGCATCCGCACCGCCGCAACCTGGACGATCGGGGCGGCGACGCTGTCGACCACCGTGGGGCAACCGAGCCTGGGCGACCTGATCTTTGCCGGATTGCAGACGCAGAACTGGGCGCTGGTGCTGGCGGGGTGCATCGGCGCGGCCGCACTGGCGCTGGGCGTGGACCTGATCCTGAGCGTGGCCGAGGGCGGGATCCGTGAACGCAAGCCGATGCTGGTGCGGATGAGCGCAGGGACACTGCTCGCAGCACTCTGCGCCGCCGCTTTCGCGCTGGCCCCGGCGGCAGGCGGCCAGACGGTGGTGGTGGGCGCCAAGGGCTTTTCGGAGCAATTCATCCTGGCCCGACTGATCGGCCAGCGGCTGGAGGCGGCGGGTTATCGCGTCGAATATCGCGAGGGGCTGGGGTCGGCGGTGGCGTTCGGAGCGCTCGCGGGGGGCGATGTCGATGTCTATGTCGATTATTCGGGCACGATCTGGACCAACCAGATGAAGCGCAGCGACGTGCCGCCGCGTGAGGCGATCGTGGCGGGGGTCGGTGACTGGGTGAAGGCGGAACATGGCGTCGGCATGCTGGGGTCGCTCGGCTTCGAAAATGCCTATGCCTTTGCGATGCGCGGCGACGACGCGCGGCGGCGCGGAATCGCGACGTTGGCCGATCTGGCGGCGCAGGCACCGCAGCTGGACCTGGCCACCGATGTCGAATTTCTGGAGCGGCCCGAGTGGCGCGCGGTGCGCGATGCCTATGGCCTGCGTTTCAAGTCCGCGCGGCCCTATCAGCCGACCTTCATGTACCGCGCGCTGGCGAGCGAGCGGGCGGATGTGATCCCGGCCTTTTCCTCCGACGGGCGGATCGCGGCGGACAAACTGGTCGTGCTGGACGATCCCAAGGGGGCGATCCCCGGCTATGACGCGATCCTGCTGGTCGCGCCGGATCGGGCGGAGGATGCGCGGTTTCAGGCGGCACTGCGTCCGCTGGTCGGCAAGATCCCGGTCGAAGCGATGCGCGAGGCGAATTTGATGGTCGACCGGGACGCGGACAAGAAGTCGCCGGATGAGGCGGCGCAGTGGTTGGCGGCTAAGGTCGGGCTTTAATCTACCAGTGCGTCGATCGCACGGGCCATGTCGATGTCGCGGCCCGACAGGCCGCCGGCGTCATGCGTGGTCAGCAGGATGTCGACGCGGTTCCAGACGTTCGACCATTCGGGGTGATGGTCGGCCTTTTCGGCGAGCAGCGCGACTTGCGTCATGAACGCGAAGGCCTGGCTGAAATCGTCGAAGGTGAAGCTGCGCGTGATCGCGTCGCGGCCGGTGTCGTGATCCCATTCCGGCAGCCCTTCGAGCGCGTCGTCGCGTTCCGCCTGGCTCAGTTGTTCGACCATTCTTCCCCTCCGCAGTTCAGTGCGGCATAGCCGGGGCCATGACCGCTGTGACCGAGACCTTTGCGCCAAGTGCCGAACAGATGGAAGCGCTCGCGCGCGCGGCGCTGGCGCGGATTCCCGAGCCGTTTGCCAGTCACCTGCCCGACATCGTGCTGATCGTCGAGGACTTCGCGGACGAGGACGTGTTGCGCGAGATGGGGATGGAGGATCCGTTCGAGCTGACCGGCCTCTATTCGGGGCGGCCGGTGGGCGAGAAGGAGGGGTTCGCGATCGGCGAAATCCCGCAGCCCGACACGATCCACCTCTACCGCGTCCCGCTGCTCGCCGAATGGGTCGAGACCGGCGTGAGCCTGGAGGCGCTGGTCACGCATGTCGTGGTGCATGAGGTGGGGCATCATTTCGGACTGAGCGACGACGCCATGCACGCGCTGGAAGACAGCGTCGCGTGAGCGATTGCGGCGTCCGGCTGGAGGGCGTGGCGTGTGCGCGCAGCGGGCGGATGCTGTTCGAGGGACTCGATCTGAACCTTGAGCCGGGTGGCGGATTGCTGGTGACCGGGCCGAATGGCGCGGGCAAGTCGAGTTTGATCCGCATCCTTGCGGGGCTGTTGCGGCCGAGTGCGGGGCGGGTTTCGGTAACCGGCGAGCGCGCGCTGCTGGCCGAGGCGGCGGGGCTGGACCCGGAATTGCCCGTTGGCGAGGCGTTGCGGTTCTGGGCCGGGCTGGATGGGCGGCGCGATGCGGTCGCGGGGGCGCTAGAGGCGGTCGGACTGCCGCACCTCTATCCGGTACCCGTGCGCATGCTGTCGACCGGGCAGCGCAAACGCGTCGGGATTGCGCGGGTGGTGGCGAGCGGCGCGCCGATCTGGCTGCTCGATGAGCCCGCCAATGGCCTGGATCATGGCGCGATCGGGGTGCTGGGCGGGCTGATCGCGGCGCATCGTGCGGCGGGCGGGATCGCGGTGGTGGCGACGCATTTGCCGATCCGGATGCAGGGCGCGGGCGAAATCGTGATCGGGGGTGGCGCGTGAGCGGGTTCGGCGCACTGGTCGCGCGGGAATTGCGCCGGGCATGGGCGGCCGGGGGCCTGACGCTGCCGATCGCCTTTTTCCTGCTGGTCGCCGTGTTGTTTCCGTTCGCGGTTGGGCCGGAGCCGAAATTGCTGGCGCGGATCGGCGGCGGGGTGATCTGGGCGGCGGCGCTGCTCGCGGCGCTGTTGCCGGTCGAGCGACTGGTGGCGCCCGATCTGGAATCCGGCGTGCTCGATCAGCTTGCGGTGCGCGGCTGGAATGACGCGAGCGTCGCGGCGGCGAAGATCGTCGGGCATTGGCTGGGCTTTGCCCCTGCCCTGCTGCTGGCATGCGCGGTGGCGAGCGGGTTGCTGAACCTGTCGCTGGAACAGGCGCTGGCGGCGGGGCTCAGCCTGCTAATCGGCACGCCGGGGCTGGCGGCCTTGGGCGTCGCGACTGCCGCACTGACGGCGGGGCTGCGCGGCGCGGGCGCGGTGGCGGGGCTGGTGATGCTCCCCTTCGCGGTGCCGCTGCTGATCTTTGGCGCGGGGGCGATGGGGAATGATCCGAGCGCGGTGAAGCTGCTGGGCGCGGTGAGCTTGTTGCTGGTGGCAGGGTGCCCGTTCGTGGCGGGCGCGGCGATGCGGATGGGGCGGGGGTAAGTGGCGAATTTCATCCCAACCAACTGCATGATCGGCGGCAGAAAGGACCGCCTGGCTCTTCGCAAGCGCTTCTGTGCTCGTAACCGACTGCTCCTTGAACCGGTGAACCGACGGCCGAGGTTCGGGTACGTACACTACAAGGTCAGGATCCCCGCGGGATTGCCCAAAGAGCGCGCGCTTCGGATCGCGCGCGCAATGAAGGCGCGCCGTACGCAGTTGAAGTTGACGCACGTGGCGAACGCGCTGTGCAAATATGCTGGGCGCCCTATCGGACCAAAGGCGAAGCGCCTCCGGTAATCACCGGCTCCACCGCGCAAAGATCGCAGTCGGGAGCACCAGCCCCCGAGCCTCCTCCCGCACACCAAGCTCCCCGCATTCCACCTTGCCGCCGAGGTCGGCGAAATGCTGGTTGAGCAACTCGCCAATCGCCAGCGCCGACATGCGAATCGCGTAGACGGTGAGGAACAGGAAGCGCGAATCACCGTCGAGCAGCTGGCGGCAATCGGCGATCAGGCCGGGGAGGTCGCGTTCGAGTTGCCACACTTCGCCGGTCGGGCCGCGGCCATATTTGGGCGGGTCGAGCAGGATGCCGTCATAACGGCGGCCGCGGCGTACCTCGCGTGCGACGAACTTGGCGGCGTCGTCGATGATCCAGCGCACCGGCTTGTCGGTCATCCCCGATAGCGCGGCGTTGCCCTTGGCCGCCTCGACCGATTTCTTCGACGCATCGATATGGACGAGTTTCGCGCCCGTTGCCGCCATCGCCAGCGTGCCGACGCCGGTATAGCCGAACAGGTTCATGACCTCGGGCGCGTCGACCCCTGCGGTCTGTTCGCGCATCCAGCTCCACACCGGGGCCATGTCGGGGAAGAAGCCGAGATGGCGGAAGGGGGTGGTTTGGGCTGTAAACTTCGCCTCGTTCCAGGCGAGCGGCCAGCCTTCGCGCGGGACGGGTTTGGTGAACACCCAGCGGCCGCCACCCTCGTCATCGGGCGCGGGCATGAATTCGCCATGCGCGTCCCAGTCGGGCGACGCGGGCGCCCACATCGCCTGCGGCTCGGGGCGGATGAAGCGGTAATCGCCATAGCGTTCGAGCTTGCGGCCATGGCCTGAGTCGACGAGGCCGTAATCGGCCCAGGGCTCGCCGGTGAGGGTGATGAGGTTCATGGCGTGCCCCATAACCATTCCTCCCCTGCAAGGGGAGGGGGACCATGCGAAGCATGGTGGAGGGGCCGCCCCGCAGAGGGCGGAATTTTGTCGAGCTGTCCACGGCCGTCTGCGCGGCCGCCCCTCCACCACTCGCTTCGCGAGCGGTCCCCCTCCCCTGAGCAAGCTCAGGGGAGGAATGGATCAGGATTTGGGCGTCGCCCGCTCCGCCACGTAAGCGGTGATCGCGTCGAACGTCGCGGGGAGGACGTCGTAGCGTTCCTCACGGTCGAACAGGTCGCCGACGCGGGGGGGCAGGGTCGGGCGGATGCCGGTGGCGCGCTCGACCGCGTCGTCGAACTTGGCCGGGTGGGCCGTCGCGAGGGTGACGATCGGCACGTGCGGCGGGAGCGCGACGCGCTGCGCCGCGGCGAGGCCGATGGCGGTGTGGGGGTCGAGGACCTCGTCGGCGCGGGCATGTGCCCAGGCCATGGCGCGCGACATGTCGTCGGCCTCGATCCGGTCGCTGGCGAAGAGCGATGCCGCGCCCTGTTGCTGGGCGTTGGTCAGGCGCATCGCCTTGCTCGATTCGAATCCGGCCATCTGCGCCGCGAGCGCGGGGCCGTCACGCCCGGCCAGGTCGAACAACAGGCGTTCGAAGTTCGAGCTGACCTGAATGTCCATGCTCGGCGCGGCGGTCGGGGTGACGGTGCCGGCGGAATAGTCGCCGCTCGACAATGCGCGGTGGAGGATGTCGTTGACGTTGGTCGCGACGATCAGCTTGGCGACCGGCAGCCCCATCTTGGCCGCGACGTACCCTGCGAACACATCGCCGAAATTGCCGGTGGGGACGCTGAACGCCACTTCGCGTTGCGGCGCACCCAAGCGGACGGCGGCGTAGAAATAATAGACCACCTGCGCCATCAGCCGCGCCCAGTTGATCGAATTGACCGCGGTGACGTGGAAGCGGCCCGAGAAGCCGGGGTCGTTGAACATCGCCTTCACGAGGCGCTGGCCATCGTCGAAGCTGCCCTCGATCGCGATATTGTGGACGTTCGGCGCGAGCACGGTGGTCATCTGGCGGCGCTGGACGTCGCTCACCCGCCCTTTGGGGTGGAGCATGAAGATGTCGATCCCCTCACGCCCCGCCACCGCGTCGATCGCCGCGGAGCCAGTGTCGCCGCTGGTCGCGCCGACGATGGTGAGGTGCCGGTTGGTGCCGGTCAGGAACTTTTCGAACAACAGCCCGAGCAGCTGGAGGGCGACATCCTTGAACGCGAGCGTGGGGCCGTGGAACAGTTCCAGCAGGAAATGGCGGTGGTCGAGCTGGACCAGCGGGGTCACCGCATCATGGCTGAACCGGCCATAAGCGCGGGTGCACAGGTCGCGCAGCTCGGCTTGCGTCAGGCTGCCCGCGACGAACGGGGCCATGACGCGCACCGCCGTCTCGACGTACGACAGGCCCGCCATGTCGGCGATCTGGTCGGCGGTGAAGCGCGGCCATTCGACGGGAATGTAGAGGCCGCCGTCGCTCGCAAGACCAGCGAGGGTGACTTCACGGAAATCGAGTTCGGGCGCGGTGCCGCGCGTGCTCTGGTAGCGCATGGCGGGGGAACTAGCCCCCGCGCTGGCATGCGGCAAGAAAGACTAGCTTTGCGGGGGCGCGGGTGGCGATGCGGCGCGACGCGCGCGAAGGCGCAACGCGAGCAGATAGATCACCACCGCGATGCCCGCGAACAGGAACCACTGCACCGCATAGGCCAAGTGGTTGTTCGGCACGCTCGACGGGTCGGGCGGGGCGCTGGCCGACAGGCCCGGCGCGGGGGCGTCGGCGACGAGCATCAGGTTGCGGGGCGGGCGCTTGGTGAACAGCGATGCCAGCAGCGGCGTCGAATCGGGGGCGTGGGTGATGGTTCCGGTGACCGGGCCGCCCTTCCATGCCGGCTTCACGCCGGGGGCGCTGCTGACGCCCAGGTCGACCTTGACGCTCATCCCCTCGGCCCCGGTGCGGCAGTCGGCGAGGTGGCGCCAGCCGCTCTTGCCGCTGGCGTCGCGCCCGGCCTGTTCGGTCCAGCCGGCGACCTCGAGGCACATCAGCCCGGCGCGGCGGAACAGGTGTTCGTCCCCGACCGGTGGGCTGGGGAAGGCCATTGCGGGCAGATCGCGGTTGGCGGCGAGGCGGGAGATCAGCGCCTCTTTCTCCCCGCGCCGGTCGAGCTGCCAGATGCCGAGGCCGATCATCGCCGCGACGGCTAGGCCGACCAATATCGTGGGGAACAGCGGCAGTTTCACGCCTCGGGGCCCTTTAGCCGCCCTTCACGCGCGGCGTTGCGATATTCGAGCGCGAGCAGCGCGCCCTTGGCCCAGCGCAGGCTGAAGATCACCAGCAGCAGGGTGAGCGGGGGCCAGATCAGCAAATGCAGCCATAACGGCGGTTCGGCCGCGAGCTCGAGCCACACCGACAGGACGACGATGATCGTGCCGACGATCAGCGTCAGGAACGCCGCCGGGCCATCGCCGACGTTGAAGGCGGCATAGTCGAGCCCGCACTTCGGGCAGCGATCGGCAAACTTGACCCAGCCCGCAAACAGAGAGGGCGCGCCGCATTGCGGACACGCCCCCTTGAATGCCGACTCCGTCACCGGAGGTGCGGTGTGGTCCATCAGCCGTGAACCGGCGCGCCCCAGCCGCCCCACACATAGACGGCAACGAAGAGGAACAGCCACACGACGTCGACGAAGTGCCAATACCACGCCGCCGCTTCGAACCCGAAATGCTGGCGCGGGGTGAAATCGCCCTGATAGGTGCGCAGCAGGCAGACCATCAGGAAGATGGTGCCGACGATGACGTGGAAGCCGTGGAACCCGGTCGCCATGTAGAAGGCCGACGAATAGTTCGACTTGCCGAACACGAACGGCGCATGGGCATATTCGTAATATTGGATATAGCTGAAGATCAGGCCGAGGATGATCGTCAGCCACAGGCCCTTTTTGACCACGTCATCCGCACCCACGCCGATCGCGCCCCACAGACCCTTCATCGCGCCGCCGCGCTGATTGTGGATCAGGCCGTGATGCGCCCAGGTGATGGTCGTTCCCGACAGCAGCAGGATGAAGGTGTTGAGCAACGGCAGCTGGAACGCGTCGAGCACTTCGATGCCCTTGGGCGGGAATTGCGCGGCAATACCCTGCGCGATTTCGACCACCCCGGCGGGCTCGCCTGCGACCTGCTGCAGTGCGACCGGGAACAGCGCGAAGTCGAACCATGCCCAGAACCAGCCGACGAAGAACATCACTTCCGACGCGATGAACAGGATCATGCCATAGCGCAGGTGGAGCTGGACAACGGGGGTATGGTCGCCGGCCTTTGCCTCGCGCACCACTTCGACCCACCACGACGCCATACAGAACAGGAGGGCGGCAAGACCCGAGAGCATCACCCACAGACCGGTCGGGTTTTCCTCAAAGTTCATTTTCATGAACATGAGCCCGCCGACGGCCAGCCACAGGGCGGCGAACGATGTGAGCATCGGCCACGGGCTGGGCGGGAGAATGTGGAAATCGTGGTTCTTGGCGCCTGCCATCGTCCGTCCCTGTTCGTTTCTGGCGTTGTTCGTCGGCTTCCCTAGCCCTTGGGCTTGGCGGAATCCACTGGGTAAAATGTGTAGGAGAGCGTGATCTTTTGAATGTCCTTCGTATCCGGATCGGTCATGATCTTCGGATCGACGAAATAGATCACCGGCATGCGCACCGTCTCACCGGGCTTGAGCGTCTGTTCGGTGAAGCAGAAGCACTGGATCTTGCTGAAATATTTGCCCGCGGCCTCGGGCGTGACGTTGTAGGTCGCGGTGCCGGTGATCGGCACGGTGCCGGTGTTGGTCGCGGTGTAGAACGCCATGTCGCGCGCGCCGATCGAGATCGTGTCGGACGCGAGTTCGGGCTTGAACTTCCAGGTCAGCGCCGGGCTCACATTGGAATCGAACGCGACGGTGATCTTGCCGTCGACCGCGCCGGGGGCGGCATCGGCGCGCATCGTCGTGCCGCCAAAGCCGGTCACCTGACAGAAGAGCCGGTAGAGCGGGACGCTGGCAAAGGCGAGGCCGGTCATGAAGAGAACGCCGAGCACCGCCAGCATTGCGGTGCGTAGTTTCCGATCCTGGGGGAGGGCTGCGATCATCTGGCTCTCACTGCGCGCGAAGGGGCATGCCGGCCTGAATCTTCACGATGCTGATCGCGAAGACGAGGATGACGAAGGCGAACAACAGGATCGCGAGTATGCGGGCACGCGATTTCTGGCGGGCCTGGATCAGCTCTTGGTCGTCGGGGGTCATGCCATGATCCTATCGGCGGCAACCGCGCCGAACAAGATGAAGAGATACGAGATCGAATAGGCGAAGAGCCGCTTTTCGGGCTTCATCGCATCATTGTCGGTGGCCATGCGGGTTGCGACATGGAGCGCGAGCAACCCGAACAAAACGGTCGTGGCGATCGAGACGATGCCATAGAGGCTGCCGGTCAGGCCGAGCGGCCAGGGCGCGATCGCCGCGACCGCCATCGGAATGGTGTACAGCCCGATCTGGACCCGCGTCGCCTTCTCTCCCGCCACAACGGGCAGCATCGGGACGCCGGCATTGGCGTAATCGGTCTTCACGAACAGCGCGAGCGCCCAGAAATGCGGCGGGGTCCAAAGGAAGACGAGGCCAAACAGCAGCACGGGCAACAGCGCGACATCGCCAGTCGCCGCGGCCCAGCCGATCAGGGGCGGAAACGCCCCGGCCGCGCCGCCGATCACGATATTCTGGGGCGTGCGGCGCTTGAGCCAGACGGTGTAGACCAGCACGTAGAACAGGATCGACAGCAGCAGGATGCCGGCCGCGACATAATTGACCGCAAGCCCCATCAGGATGACCGACAGCGCCGCGACGCCGACGCCGAAATGGAGCGCCGACTGGCGGTCCATGCGCCCGGCGGGAAGCGGGCGGCTCTGCGTCCGCTTCATCTTCGCGTCGAGATCCGCCTCATACCATTGGTTGAGCGCCCCGGCCGCGCCGGCACCCAAGGCAATGCACAGGATCGCGGTGAAGCCGATCACCGGATGAATCGCGACGGGTGCCGCGAGCATGCCGCACAGGCCGGTGAACACGACGAGGCTCATCACGCGCGGCTTGGTCAGCGCAAGGAAATCGCGCCAGTCGGCGGGGATGGTCAGGGCGTGGTTGGCGACGGACATTTGTGGGGGGCTATAGGCGCGGTTGGAGCGCGGGGGAAGGGTCACGGCAACACAGGTTCGAGCTTGCCCCGACGTCCCACCATGCCGGCCGGAGTTCGGATGTCCCACGCGAGGCCGAGACGCGCGAGGAGAAGGATGAACATATAGCCCCAGTCGCTCTGACCGGGGTGGATGCCAATCCGCGCCGAGCCCGGAAACGCATGGTGATTATTGTGCCATGCCTCCCCCATTGTCGGGATCGCCGCCCAGGGCACATCATGCGCCTGAACCCCGGCGTCGCGCACCAGCCAGCTTTGCGGCCCGCGGCGATGGGCAAGATGGCCGACGAACCAGTGGCCGCTGACACAGACACTGACTCGCAGACAGACGCCCCAGATCACCCACGCCCACCCGCCGATTGTGAACAGCACGAGAGCGAGCGGAAGCTGTTGGCAGCGCCAAGTACGTTCGAGCCAGCGATAGGCACGACTCTCGCCCGTCGCGCCGGGATCGAAGCCGGGCGGGTGATCGAGGACGAGGCGGCAGTGAAGCTGCCACCATGCATCCTTGAGCATCGATTCGCGGTGGGCCAGATAGGGATGGCAGTCAGGCTGACGCTGTGCCCAATCGCGCAGGTCGTGCGTGCGGAGCATGCCGATCGGTCCGGCCAGACCCACCAGAACACCCGCATACACCAGCGCGAACTCAAGCCATCGGGGGCAGTCGAAACTCCGATGAATCAATCGGCGGTGCATTCCGACGCTATGTCCCGCGAGCAACGTCGCCCCCGTGAGCACGACGAAGATGGCAACGGCACTCCAACTGACCGTTAGAGGGACCCCGACAAGCGCGATGCCGAGCATGCCTCCGTTCCAGATCGAGGTCTCGGGGTCCCACCGCACGACGCCTGAAACTGGAGAGCAGCCGGGCACTTCAACGATGGAGCGCACCGGTGGATCATCGTCAAACACGGTCATGGCGGCCGACTCTCAATTAATTAGGTAATAGCTTAATTATCTAAATGCCGTTGTCAATCGCCGCAGGAACCCATAGGTTGTCAGCGATGCAGAAGGTATTCGAAGCGTTGGCGTCGGCACCGCGCCGCAAGATTCTCGCCTATCTTTCCGAGGCGGAGCTCAGCGCGGGTGAAATTGCCGCGCGGTTCGACATGTCGAAGCCAGCGGTATCGCAGCATCTGTCGATCCTCGAGAACGCCGGACTGATCAGCAGCGAGAAGCGCGGGCAATATGTCTATTACCGGCTGATCCCGGACGCGCTGGCAAACACGTTGAATGGCTATGTGCAGCAGGTGTGCCCGGTGTCGCGCCCGCTGAAAGCGGAGAGTGCGCGGATCGCACGGGATCGCGAACAAGACACCGACTAGTCTGACACACGACCGCAAAAACAAAACGCCCCGGAGTTTCCTCCGAGGCGTTTTGCATTTCAGCCGTCGCCGACCTCAGTGATGCTTGTCGTCATCGATGATCGGCAGGGTTTCGAACTGGTGGAACGGCGGCGGGCTGGACAGGGTCCATTCCAGCGTCGTTGCGCCCTCGCCCCAGGGATTGTCGGGCGCCTTCTTGCCGGCGGCGAGCGACCAGAACAGGTTGACGAAGAAGATCGCCATACCCGCCAGCATGATCACATAGCCCCAGCTCGAAATCTCGTTCCAGTACGCGTAGGCGTCCGGATAGTCCGGATAGCGGCGCGGCATGCCCTGCAGGCCCAGGAAGTGCTGCGGGAAGAACAGCACGTTCACGCCGACGAAGAACACCCAGAAGTGCAGCTGGCCGAGCAACTCGCTGTACATCTTCCCGAACATCTTCGGGAACCAGTAGTAGAAGCCCGCGAACAGGCCGAACACTGCGCCCAGCGAGAGCACATAGTGGAAGTGCGCGACCACGTAATAGGTGTCGTGCATGTAATCGTCGACGCCGCCATTCGCGAGCACGACGCCGGTGACGCCGCCCACGGTGAACAGGAAGATGAAGCCGATCGCCCAGACCATCGGGGTCTTGAAGCTCATCGACCCACCCCACATCGTCGCGATCCACGAGAAGATTTTGATGCCGGTCGGCACCGCGATGATCATCGTCGCGGCGGTGAAGTACATCTTCACGTTCACGCTCATGCCGGTGGTGAACATGTGGTGCGCCCACACCACGAAGCCGACCACGCCGATCGCGACCATGGCATAGGCCATGCCGAGATAGCCAAACACCGGCTTGCGGCTGAAGGTCGACACGATCTGGCTGACGATACCGAAGCCCGGCAGGATCATGATGTACACTTCGGGGTGACCGAAGAACCAGAACAGATGCTGGTACAGCACCGGATCGCCGCCACCCGAGGGATCGTAGAAGGTGGTGCCGAAGTTACGGTCGGTCAGCAGCATCGTGATCGCGGCGGCCAGCACCGGGAGCGCGAGCAGCAGCAGGAAGGCGGTGATCAGCACCGACCACACAAACAGCGGCATCTTATGCAGGGTCATGCCCGGCGCGCGCATGTTGAAGATGGTGGTGATGAAGTTGATCGCGCCGAGGATCGAGCTGGCACCGGCGAGATGGAGCGACAGGATCGCCATGTCGACCGCCGGCCCGGGTGCGCCATAAGTCGAAAGCGGCGCATAGACCGTCCAGCCCACGCCTGCGCCGCCCTCAAAAAAGGGCGAGGCCAGCAACAGCAGGAATGCCGGAACGAGCAGCCAGAAGGACAGGTTGTTCATGCGCGGGAACGCCATGTCCGGCGCGCCGATCATGATCGGCACGAACCAGTTGCCAAAGCCGCCGATCATGGCGGGCATGACCATGAAGAACACCATGATCAGGCCGTGGGCGGTGATCAGCACGTTCCAGAAGTGGAGCGATTGGTCGAAGGTCTGCGGACCGCCATGGACGATTTCCGCAATCCAGCCGAGATGCTGGATGCCGGGTTCAGCCAGCTCGAGGCGCATCACGCCCGAGATGGCACCGCCGATGATCCCCGCGATGATCGCGAAGATCAGGTACAGCGTGCCGATGTCCTTGTGGTTGGTCGACAGGAACCAGCGCGCAAAGAATGCGGGCTTGTGATCCGCGTCGTGATGGTGGTCGTCATGTGCCTGAAAGGCGTGCGCGTCGCGTGCTGCGTCGGTCATGCTCAATTGTCCGTGTTGCCGGTGGCGGCTTGATTGGTGGTCGCGCCCGCGGCGGTCGCGTCGACGGTGGCGTTGCCAGCGGGAACGATGCCGTTCGCCGGAGTCGCGGTGTCGTCGGCGGCATCGCTACCCGGCTGAGCCGGCGTGGCGGCAGAGGGCTTGTTGGCCGACGGCATGGTGCCGCCCTTGGCCGCGATCCACTGCGCGAAGACCTCGGGGCTCACCGCCTCGACCACGATCGGCATGTACGCGTGACGCGCGCCGCACAGCTCGCTGCACTGGCCGAAATAGACGCCGGGCTTGTCGACGGTGAAGCTGGTTTCGTTGAGGCGGCCGGGGATCGCATCCATCTTGATCCAGAAGGCGGGAACCGCCCAGCTGTGGATCACGTCATTGGCGGTGGCGATCAGGCGGATCGGGGTGCCGACCGGCACGACGATGCGATTGTCGACCGCGAGCAGGCGCGGGCCGTCGACATCGGTGCGGAAGCGCTCGCCGGCCTTAACCTCGCTCTGTTCCTTGAGCATGTTGGCGGTGATCGAAATGCCGCCATGGTCGGGATATTCGTACGACCAGTACCACTGATTGCCGATCGCCTTGATCGTCACGGCATTGTCGGGCGCGGGCTTGAACTGCTTGGCGAGCAGCGCGATCGACGGCCAGGCGATGAAGGCGAGGATCAGCACCGGCACCGCGGTCCAGATGATTTCGATCATCGTGTTATGGCTGGTCTTCGACGGGACCGGGTTGGCCTTGCGGCGATAGCGAACGATGGTCCAGACCAGCAGGAACAGCACGAAGATCGAGATCGCGGTGATGATCGGGAGCAGGATGTTGTTGTGGAAGCCCGCCGCGCTCTCACCCAGCTTCGTCGCCTGCGGCTGAATGCCGAGCTTGCCGTCGACCGGCATGCCGATGCCGGCGACCGGCCCATTTTTATGCGTGCCGTCGGGGTTGAGCGTGGGGTCGGCGACCTTCGCCGGAGCCGGAGCCGCCGCATCGGCGGGGGCCGTCGCAGCGGGTGCCTCCGCCGGAGTCGCTGCCACTGCCTCTGGCGCGGCGGGCGCGGTCTGTGCTTGGGCCATGCCCCCGGCGAGCGCGAGGCCCGCAGCCAGCACGATCGCCTTCAATCCATGCATGCGCATCGTCTCAATAAACCCCTGTCCTTCTGGCCCCTGTACGGGGGCGCCGGCTTTTCCGGTCGCGCGGACGCAATTCGCCCGTCGAGGCTGGCCTATAGCACCTCGCGCGCACGCCTCAAGCTGTCCGCCGCTCTTTTTGATACCGTAGTTGCGGGGGGACTGCCCGGACCCTAGATGCTCGGCCAACGACAAGAGCGGGGATGACGGCGTGACCGAAGACGAGGTGCTGGGCGAATTCCGGGTGGCAGAGGCGCTGCTGGAAGGGCATTTCATCCTGTCATCGGGGCTGCGCAGCCCACGTTACCTGCAATGCGCCCGCGTGCTGATGAACCCGCGCCGCGCCGCGCGACTGGCACAGGCGGTGGCGGCGAAGATTCCCGCCGAGCTGCGTTCGCGGATCACCGCGGTCGTGTCCCCGGCGATGGGCGGGGTGATTGCGGGACAGGAAGTCGCCCGCGCGCTCGATGTCGACGCGATGTTCGTCGAGCGGCCCACCGGCACCTTCGAGCTGCGGCGCGGTTTTCGCCTGACCCCGGGGCAGCAGGTACTGATGATGGAAGACGTCGTCACCACCGGCCTGTCATCGCGTGAGGCGATGAAGGCGATTGCGGAGGCCGGGGGCGAGGTGATCGCCGCCGCGTCGCTAGTCGATCGCTCCAACGGCACCGCCGATCTGGGCGTCCCCTTCTTCCCGCTGATCCGCCTCGACGTGCCGAGCTATGCGGCCGACGCGCTCCCGCCCGAGCTGGCGGCGATCCCGGCGATCAAGCCGGGCAGCCGGGCGGCCGTATGATGGGGCACCTGCGCCTTGGCGTGAACATCGACCATGTCGCCACGGTGCGCAATGCGCGTGGGAGCGGCTATCCCGATCCGGTGCGGGCGGCGCTGCTTGCGGCAGAGGCCGGGGCGGACGGGATCACGGCGCATCTGCGCGAGGACCGGCGGCACATCACCGACGACGATATCGCGCGGCTGGCGGCGGAGCTGACCATCCCGCTCAACCTGGAAATGGCGGCGACCGACGAGATGCTGGCGATCGCGCTGCGCCATCGCCCGCACGCCGCGTGCATCGTGCCCGAGCGGCGCGAGGAGCGCACGACCGAAGGCGGGCTGGACGCGGCGGGGCAGCATAATGTGCTCGCGCCGATGGTGAGCGAACTCAAGGGGGCGAATATCCGTGTGTCGCTGTTCATCGAGCCCGATCCGGCACAGATCGAGGCGGCGATCCGGCTGGGCGCGCCGGTCGTGGAATTGCACACCGGCCGCTATTGCGAGCTGGAGGGTGAGGCGCAGACCGCCGAGCTGCGCCGCATCGCCGATGCCGCGGCGCTGGCGGCGAAGAACGGGATCGAGGTGCATGCCGGGCATGGCCTGACGTTCGACAATGTCGTGCCGATCGCGGCGATCCCACAGCTGGCCGAACTGAATATCGGGCATTTCCTGATCGGCGAGGCGATCTTTGAGGGGCTCGCCCCGGTGGTGAAGCGGATGCGCGACCTGATGGATGCTGCGCGGTGAGTAGCGGCAGCCTTTCCCCCCTCCCGCTTGCGGGAGGGGTCGGGGGAGGGCCTGTCCTCCTCCACCCGGCGCGCGGCATGTTGACAGGCCCTCCCCCAGCGCCTCCCGCAAGCGGGAGGGGAGCTTTATGATCATCGGCATCGGATCGGACCTGTGCAACATCGAGCGGATCCAGAACTCGCTCGACCGGTTCGGGATGCGGTTCGAGCAGCGCGTGTTTACCGAGGTCGAGCTGCGCAAGGCGGCGCGGCGGCCAATGAACTATGCCGCAACGCTCGCGAAACGTTTTGCTGCCAAAGAAGCTTTTTCGAAGGCGGTCGGGACCGGTTTCAAGTCTGGCGTGTTAATGCGCGATATCGGCGTGGTCAACGCGCCGTCGGGTGCGCCGACGCTGGCGCTGACCGGGGGTGCCAAGGCGCGGCTTGACGCGATGACGCCACCGGGTCACGTCGTGAAGGTGCATCTGACGCTGACCGACGACCACCCCTGGGCACAGGCGCTGGTGATGATCGAGGCGCTGCCCGTTGCGGGCGAGTAGAGGGACGGGAATGGCCGAACATCTGGCGGCGACGGGCGAGCAGGAGCAGCAGCGCAGCGGCACCGATTGGTGGGGCGAGGCGCGCGGCATCTTCTGGCTGGTGCTCGCCGTGCTCGGCTTTCACAGCCTGGTCGCCAAGCCATTCTATATTCCGTCGGAATCGATGATGCCATCATTGCTGGTCGGCGACCGGCTGGTAGTGAGCAAATATCCCTATGGATACAGCTATGTCACCCCGACCTTCCACATCCTGCCGTTCATCCAGGGGCGGTTGTTCGGGAGCCTGCCCGAGCGCGGCGACATCGTCATTCTGACCCCGACCGACGCGCGATCGGACTATATCAAGCGGGTGATCGGCCTGCCCGGTGACACGGTCGAGATGTATGGCGGCATCCTGTATCTGAACGGACGTCAGGTGCAGCGCGAGAAGCTCGGCATCCGCGCGCTCAAGGTCGATGGCAATTTGACCTGCGACAAGGATCATTATCCCGGCGCGCTGGGGCGCAACGCGGTGGGCGAGCTGGTCTGCAATGTCGAGATCGTGCGCGAAACGCTGCCCAACGGCAAAAGCTACGACACGATCGACATCGGGCCGACGCGCGCCGACAATTTTCCCGCCGTGCGCATTCCCGCCGGTCATGTCTGGCTGATGGGTGACAATCGCGACAACAGCGCCGACAGCCGGATGTCGCAGGCGCAGCTGGGGCTGGGCGGCGCGGTTCCGGTGGAGAATATCGGCGGCCGGGCGGAGTTCATCACCTTCAGCCTCGACGGCAGCGCCAGCTGGAACCCGCTCAGCTGGGCAGGCTCGTTCCGGTCAGGCCGCGCGGGCACGTCGCTGCACCCCGATAGCGCTGCGCAATAAGCCGATGGCCAGCGCCGCCGACGAACGCGTCGCCGTCACCCAGGCACCCGGCCCGAACGAGATGCGCGACCCGGTCATGCGCGCCGAATTGCGCCGCGCATCGGTGTGGTTCGCGCTCGCCGCCGCCGCCGCGCTGGTGGTGCTGCTGATCCAGCCGCTGCTGCTGATCTTTGCCGGGTTGGTGGTCGCATCGATGCTGGATGGCGGGGCGCGGTTGATCCGGCGCGCGGTGCCGATCCCGCGCGGACTGGCGCTGACCATCGTGGTGATCGGCGTAATCGCCTTCATCGGCGGCGTCATCTACCTCACCGGCGTCGAGATCGTCGCACAGGCCGAACAGCTGCGCATCACGCTGGAAACGCAGGCGATGCGGATCAGCGGGTGGTTGAGCGGCCTTGGCCTGATGCCGCAGGCGTCCGACCTGAGCGGGCTGGCCAAGGAAGCGCTGGGATCGGTCGGACGACTCACCTCGTTCATCGGCGGGGCAATCGGGGCGATCGGCAGCTTCTTCCTGATCCTCGTCATCGGCCTGTTCGTGGCGATGGAGCCGCGCCTGTACGAGCGCGGGCTGCAATGGATGGTGCCGATGGCGTCGCGTGACCAGTTCGCGATCACGCTGGCACGGATGGCGCGGACGATGCGCGTGCTGCTCGCCGGGCGGCTGCTGGGGATGGTGTTCGAAGGGTTCGTGACGTGGATCCTGCTGTCGATCGCGGGGGTGCCGATGGCGCTGCTACTCGGCATCCTGACCGGCATGCTTGCGTTCATTCCCAATATCGGGGCGTTCATATCGGGCGTGTTGATGGTCGCCGTCGGGTTCAGCGCCGGGCAGAGCGAAGGGCTGTGGGCGATCGCCATCTATTTGGGGGTGCAGACGTTCGATGGCTATGTGCTGTTGCCGCTGGTGGCCAAGCGCACCGTCGACATGCCGCCGGCCCTGACGGTGTCGTCGCAGATTTTGATGAGCACCCTATTCGGCTTTCTCGGCCTCGCACTCGCCGATCCGATCGTGGCGATGATCAAGGTGGCGCTGGAGCGGCGGTCCGAACAGGCGATTGAAGCGGGCTATGGCGCGGACGATGCGACCGAGATTCAGGGTGAATTGACGTGATTCTGTATGATTATTTCCGGTCGAGTGCCGCCTATCGCGTGCGCATCGCGCTCAATCTCAAGGGCGTGGCGCATGAGCGGCGCGAGGTGCATCTGGTCGAGGGCGCGCAGCGCAGCGACGCGCATCTAGCGCGCAACCCGCAGGGCTTTGTCCCCGCGCTGGACATTGGCGATGGCCGCATCCTGACGCAGAGCCTGGCGATCATCGAATGGCTGGATGCGACCTATCCCGAGCCGCGCCTGATCCCGGCCGATCCGGTCGCGCGCGCCGATGCGATGGCACAGGCGCTGCTGATCGCGGCCGACATCCACCCGCTCAACAATCTGCGCGTGCTGCGCGCGCTCGAGTCGCGGTTCGGCGCGGATGAGGCGGTGAAGGGCGATTGGTATCGCCACTGGATCGTCGAAGGCTTTACCGCGCTTGAGGCGCTGGCGGCGGCCAAAGCGAGTGGCGGGCCGTTTCTGGGTGGGGCAGCGCCGGGGATCGCCGACGTGATGCTGGTGCCGCAGATGTATAATGCGCGGCGATTCGACACGCCGCTCGACGCGTTTCCGACCTTGCTGGCTGCCGACGCCGCCGCCTGCGCGCTGGAGGCATTTGCAGCCGCCAGCCCCGAGCGGGCCAAGCCGGCATGAGGGGCGCTGCCCCGCTGCTGCTCCTTGCCCTGCCCTTCCCGGTTGCCGCGCAAGAGATCGTGATCGTCGGACAGGGGCTGGACGCGCCGCCGGGCGAAGCGGCGCTCGCCACGGTCGAGATCGATCGCGAACGGCTGACCGACAGTGCCAGCGGACGCCTGGAGGATGTGCTGCGCGATGTTGCCGGCGTTGCGCAGTTCCGCCGCGCCGATTCGCGATCGTCGCACCCGACCGCACAGGGGCTTACCCTGCGCGGGTTGGGCGGCAATGCGTCGAGCCGGGCGCTGCTGCTGCTGGACGGCGTGCCGCAGGCCGATCCGTTCGGCGGCTGGGTGCCCTTTCCCGCGACGCTGCCGCAGCGGCTGGCGCGGGTGCGGGTGACGCGCGGCGGGGGCAGCGGCTATCATGGCGCAGGTGCGCTCGCCGGGACGGTCGAGCTGTTCAGCGCCGATGCGCGCACGCTGGGGCCGGTGGCGCTCACCGGATTTTACGGCAGCCGCGACTCGGTCGATCTGGTGGCGACCGGCGGCGCGAAGCTGGGCAGCGGCGAGGTGACGGCGGCGGCGCAATATGCGCGCGGCGATGGCTTTGTGCCGATCGTGGAGGGGCAGCGCGGTGCCGCAGATCGTGCCGCACCCTATGAACAGGCGAGCGTGGCGCTGCGTGGGGTGGCACCAGTTGCGGTGGGGATCGAGCTGCAGGCGAACCTGTCGGCCTTCACCGACCAGCGCGATCGCGGGACGGATTTTACTCCGGTCAACAGCCGCGGGGCGGATGCCAGCTTGCGCCTGATCGGCAGCGGGCGCTGGCGCTGGGCGGCGACCGGCTGGTTGCAGCACCGCGATTTCGCCAGCGGCTTTGCCAGCGTCAACGCGGCGCGTAGTGCTGCGAGCCCGACGCTGGACCAGCATATTCCCGCAACCGGCACCGGGCTGCGCATCGAGATCGAGCCCCCGCTTGGCAGCGGATGGACGCTGCGCACGGGCGGCGACCTGCGCATGGTCAGCGGGCGGACGAACGAACTCTATAGTTTTGTCGCGGGCACCCCGACACGCCGCCGCGTGGCTGGGGGCGAGAGCAGCACCGCCGGACTGTTCGCCGATCTGAGCCTGGAGCGCGGCGCGCTGACGCTGACGGCGGGCGGGCGCGCCGACCGCTGGACGATCCGCGACGGTCGCCTGTTCGAGGCGCTGCTGGCCGGTGGCGCGCCGCTGACCGACAGCCGCGCGCCGAATCGCGCCGGGTGGGAGGGCAGCGCGCGGCTGGCGGGCGCGTTGCGCGCCAGCGACGCCATCACCGTGCGCGGCGCTGCCTATAGCGGGTGGCGGCTGCCCACGCTGAACGAGCTGTACCGCCCGTTCCGGGCCGGGGCGGATGCGACCGCCGCCAACCCGCAGCTTGCGCCCGAACGGCTTCGCGGGGTGGAGATCGGGGTCGATTTGACCCCCGCATCCGGCTTCAGCCTGCGCGCGACCGGGTTTCTCAGCCAGCTCGACGATGCGATCGGCAATGTGACCCTGGGCAGCGGGCCGGGGACGTTTCCCGGCGTCGGATTCGTCGCGGCGGGCGGCGTCTATCGCGTGCGGCAGAATTTCGATGCGATCGAATCGCGCGGGGTTGAGATTGACCTGGGCTGGCAGGCCGGGCCGTGGCGGGCGGGGGCGTCCTGGGCCTATACCGATGCGCGGGTGGAGGCGTCGGGCAGCGCGGCGCCGCTGAACGGACGGCGCCCGGCACAGACCGCGCCGCATCAAGTCTCCGCGCATGTCGGTTATAGCGGCGAGCGGCTGAGCGTTTCCGGGACCGCGCGCTATGTCGCGGCGCAGTTCGAGGACGACCTCAACGTGCGTGCGCTGGCGGACGCGCTGACGTTCGACGCCGTTCTGCGCGTACCGCTGGCAAAGGGCTTTGCGATCAAGGCGCGGGCCGAGAATTTGACCGATGCGCGGATCGAAACGGGGGTCAGCGGCACCGGCGTCGTCGAACGCGCCAGTCCGCGCACGTTGTGGATCGGGTTCAGCTACCGCCTGCGCTAGCCTTTGTCCGGCTCCGCTGAAGCGGCACCAGCGGTCGCTATTTCAAACGCTGAGCGACGAGGCGATCGAACAGGTCGAGATACGCCGCGATTGGTTCCGGCCCGTCCTCAACCAGCGGCTCGGGCCGTGTCCGCCCAGGCATCAGCCAATGGTTGAGCGCACCGACCAGCCGCGCGCGATCCCCCGGCGGCACGACCGATCCGCGCGAGGCGCAGTTGATCAGTTCATGAATCGCGACGCTCGAATCGGTGGCGACGATCGGGGTGCCAGCGGCCAGCGCCTCCCGCACCACGCCCGGCACGCCTTCGAATTCGGAGGTCAGCGCGACGACATCGGCGCGGGCGATCACCGGCAGCGGGTCGGGCGCATGGCCGGGCATCGACACACGGTCCGCCAGGCCGAGTCGCTCGACCAGCCGTTCGAGCTGTTCGCGCTCCTCACCTTCGCCCAGGATGAGCAGCTTGACGGTTGGATCTGCAAGACGCGGTATCGCCGCGATCAGCCGTTCCCATTTCTTTTGAGGTGCGAGCCGCCCGACGCCGAGGATGAAGCGCCCCTCCGGCAACTGCGGCAGCGGTGCGCCGGGGATCGGCACGGCTGGCGGATTGGGAATGACGACCACCCGCGCAGGGTCGATGCGCATCTCCCGCACCGCCTCTGCCCCCGTCGCCGGGGTCATGGCGACGACCGCGTCGAGGAAGGACGGGTGCATGCGCAGCCACAGCGCATAGCCAAGCCCCACCGCGCGCGGCAGATCGGGGCGGATCAGCGTATTGGACACCTGTGCCGCCATCGGCGGGCACGCCTTGCCCAACCGGCGCTTCAGCCAAAAGGCCGCGGCCGTATAATGGTTGCCGGGGCAGAAGATCGCATCGGGCCGCACCTCCCGCACGATGTCGGCAATCCCGAACATCGCCCGATAGCGCGCGTCACCCAGTTCGCGCACCTCGACATTGGGCGGAATCTCATGTGCCAGCGCACCGCGCGCATCGCCGATCACCAGCGTCACGCGCCGACCGGCCTCGGCCCAACCGTTCGCCATGCGCATCATCGCACGCTCCACCCCGCCCCCTTTCAGGGTCTGGGCAAAGCTGAGGATATGGGTGGCGGTTTGATTTGGTTGGGGCATGGGCTTGCAGCGTGCCTTGTTAAAGCCCAAATCACCCCGCGTTGAAACCATAATCTCGGGCCATTCCGCCCCCACTTGCATAGCGGCCACCTTTCCGAGACATGTTGCACTGTGAACGGGCTACGAGCAGGGGTTGCCTGATTGGCTGATGTGGAACCGCCAGGAGCGCAATCCTTGACGACCGATACGCTTCCCGGTGCGGCGCCCAAGCCGGTCGTCGCGGAACTGGCCGAACTCGAACCGATCGCCAAGATCCGGCGGCGCTGGCCGACCTGGCTGGGTGCGGTGCTGTCGATCCTGATGGTGGTCGGGATCGGTCATGAACTGCTGGACCAGGGGCTGGCAGGGCTGACCCGCACCGCGCCGGCCAGCTGGCTGTTCTACCTGATCTTCGTCCTGCGCTACATGGTCGGACCGACCTTTGACTTCATCATCTATCGCCGCCTGTGGAATATCCCGTGGTCGGGCATGATCGCGCTGAACCGCAAGCGGATCGCGAACGATGTCGTGCTCGGCTATTCAGGCGAGGCCTATTTCTACGCCTGGGCGCGGCAGCGGACCAAGATGGTGGCGGCACCGTTCGGCGCGGTGAAGGACGTCTCGATCCTGTCCGCACTGGCGGGCAATGCGATCACCTTGCTTCTCGTCGCCATCGCGCTGCCGCTGGCGACCGAGATGCTGAGCCCGGCGGAGTTCAAAACCGGAGTGATCTCGGCCGCCGTGGTACTCGGCATGTCGCTGCCGTTCCTGTTGCTGTCGCGCCGCGTCTTCTCGCTCGGCCGCAAGGAGCTGTGGCAGGTGTTCGGAATCCATGTCGCGCGCCTGCTTGCCGACTCGCTGTTGATTGCCGTGGCCTGGGCCGTGGCGCTGCCCGGTGTCGGCTTTGGCACCTGGGTCCTGCTGGCGGCCGCGCGCATGCTGGTGTCGCGCCTGCCGCTGATCCCCAGCCAGGACGTGGTCTTTGCGAGCTTTGCCATTTTGCTGATCGGACGCGGCGACGCGCTGACCGAGATGCTGTCGTTCATGGCAGCGCTCACTTTGCTGTTCCATGCTGTCCTGATCGCAGGATTCGGCCTGCTTGGTTTGTTTAGGAAGGACCTATGACCATCCCCCGCTTCGTCCGTCTCGCAGCCCCGGTTTCGCTCGCCCTGATCGCGGTATCGGCCTGGCCCAGCGCTGCGTCGGCGCAGGCCGCGATCGGTGAGGATGCCGCCGCCTGTGCCGCCGGCAACGTGCCCGCGCTGCGCGTGAACGTGCAGGGGATCAAGGATCGCACCGGGCGACTGAAGCTGGAACTCTATCCGGCGGTCGAGGGCGATTATCTGCGCGACGACCATGTGCTGGTGAAAGAAGGCAAGCTGTTCCACCGCAGCTTTGCCACGACCCCGCAGTCGGGCAATATCGTGCTGTGCATCCGGGCGCCGCGCCCGGGCCGCTATGCGCTGTTCCTGACCCATGACCGCGATGGGGCGAACAAGTTCAATATCTGGAAAGACGGGGCGGGTGTGCCCAGCAACCGCAAGCTGGGGCGCAGCAAGCCCAAGCTGGCCGACGGCATCGTCACGGTCGGCGCGACCGCCACGCCGATCACGATCAAGCTGCAATATGTGCGGGGTCTGTCCGGCTTTTCCCCCAGCGGGGGCTGACCCCCTGTGCGGATCGTCGACGTCAACGAATATTATTCGCCGACCGGCGGCGGCGTCCGCACCTATCTCGACCGCAAGGTGCGGATCATGGCGGAGCTGGGCCATGAACTGATCGTCATCGCCCCGTTCCACGAGGACCGGATCGAGGACCGCGCGGATGGCGGGCGCATCTATTGGGTCAAGTCGCCGCCGCTGATCCTCGACCGCAATTATTGGCTGTTCAACGATCCGGGCGCGGTCACCCGACTGCTCGACGAGATTCGGCCGGACGTCGTGGAGAACAGCTCGCCCTGGCGCCCCGCCTGGTTCATCGGCGACTGGCAGGGCGAGGCGCTGAAGATCTTTTTCGCCCACAACGACAATATGGGTGCCTATCCGCACCGCTGGCTGGAGGGCGTCGCCAGCCCCGAGCGGATCGAGCGGATCTTCGGCTGGTACACCCGCTATATGGACAAGTTCCTGGGCAAATATGACGCGTTCGTCACCAACGGCCCGGCGCTGGCCAAGCGGTACCGCGCGCGCGGATTGCAGGTCGACGCGGCCATGCCGCTCGGCATCGATCGCAACCATTTCTCGCCCGACCTGCGCGACGAGGCGCTGCGCGCATCGATGCTGGCGCAGCTCGACCTGCCGCCCGAGGGGCATTTGCTGATCGGCCTGGGGCGCCATCACAAGGAAAAGCGCTGGCCGCTGGTGATCGACGCGGTGCAGGCGGCGGGGGCGGAGGTTCCGGTCGGGCTGATGCTGCTGGGCCAGGGGCCGCAGAGCGAGGCGCTGGAGCGGCAGATCGGCGGCAACCGCCATATCCGCCTGTTCCGCCCGGTCTATGACCGCGACCGGTTCAGCCGCATCCTCGCCAGTGCCGACGCGTTCATCCATGGATCGGATCAGGAGCCGTTCGGGCTGGTGGCGAGCGAGGCGCTGGCGAGTGGCCTTCCGCTGATCGTGCCCGACGAAGGGGGCTGTGCCGAAGTCGCGGACCCGGCCTTTGCCGAAACCTATCGCGCGCGCGACGCACGCTCCTGTGCCGATGCGATCCAGCGCCTGTTTGCGCGGGATCCGGTGACGCTGCGCGCCGCCGCGCGACAGGCGGCGGGCGAGGTTCTATCCGACCGCGACCATGCGATTGCGCTGGTCGAGCTTTATTCGCGCTGGCTGGCCGAGCCGCCGCGCGGCATCAGGGCGTGACGGGCGCGAACACGTCGGGGCGACACGCGCTCAGATCGACGGGCCAGGCTTCGCGCTTCAGGCGATAGATCACGCGCGTGCGGTCGCGGGTCGCGACGCACAGGACCGGTCGATAGCGCTCCGTCACGACCCGATGCAGCAGCGCGCGCGTCTCCCGATTGCCGAGGCCATAGGGCGGGAAGGTATCGACAATCGCGTCAGGGCTGGCGTCGAGGATCCGGCGCGTCTCGACCAGCGGATCGACGCCGAGCGCGCGGGGATTATTCTCGTCCTGCGCGTTGAAATGCCCGGGGAAGGACCAACGCGACGGCATCGGCGATCCGGTCATCATGTAGAGGCCGGGATAACCGTTATAGACGAAGATGAAGCTATCCTTCGGCTTGGCCGCCGCTGCGACCGCGCGCATCGCGTCGTTGCCGCCCTTGATCGCGATCAGGTGGATCTGCACGATCTGGCCGGCGACCAGCACGATCAGCGCAATCGCGGTGCCGAGCCAGCGCCGCGCATCGAGCGCCGGGGCGAGCAGCAGGCAGAAGGGCAACAGCAGGGGAATCGCGTAATGCGGGCTGTTGAAGCGCCAATAGACGAGGACACCGAACGCAGCGGTCACCACCCATAGGCGAAGCATGCGCGAGTCCGGGCGGAGCAAGTCGGTCCGCAACGCACCCCGGCCAAACCACGCGATCACGCCCAACGGCAGGAACAGCGCGCTGACCTCGGCCAGCTTGGGCAGCTGCACCGCCATCGATCCCTTGCCCTGACCGAAGATCGACAGGAAATTGGCGAAGATAAACGTCTCGGCCTCCCCCACTGCCCAGAAATAGAGGAGAACGAGCGCGGTCGGGAGCAGCGCCAGCGCGACCATGGCGGCGGCAAAGGCGACGAGCCGACTCCACACCATGCGCTGCTGCCAGGCAAGCCATAGAAAGGCGAGGCCGAAGAACATGCCTTCGAACACGACGGTATATTTGATCTGGAGCGCGAGGCCGATCAGCAGCAGCGCGAGCGCGCCACGCGGGACCAGCCGATCGGGCGCGCGCATCGCCGCGAACAGCTGCCACGCTGCGGCGATCACCAGCAGATTGTAGAAGACCGGGGTCTGCCCGCCCTCCCCCTCCATCAGGTTGAGCCACAGGATATAGAGCGCGGCGGCAAGACCCGCGCCCCAGCGCTCGGCGCGCTGACGCGCGAGCAGGTAGATCAGCCACGCCGTCGCGATCACGAACAACGTGGCGACCAGCTTGTACTGGACGAACCCTTCCCCACCGAGCCAGCGGATGCCGGCATAGATCAGGAAGATGCCGATCGGCTTTCGGTCGAAGATGTCGACATAGGGCAGCTCCCCCTGAACCATGCGGTCGCCAACGAGCAGGTAGAATTGCTCGTCAAAGCCCAGCGCGGGATTGCCATAGGTAACGAACCGCACCGCGACGGCAAGGATCGCGAGAAGCGCCAGCACCATGCGGTCCGACCCCATGAACCCCTGAATCCCACCCGGCGCGGTCGCCGCGCGCGAAACCTGGCTGACCGCCACTGAACCCCTTTCCTGACTATGCCATGCGGCAAGCGCGCCGCCCTGCCCCGACTGGCTCCCGCCTGGCAAGCGCAGTGCGGCCCAGCGTTATACCCGGTCCGGATAGACCGGACGGATATCGACCGGAATCGCGGACATCGACGCGATCACGCGCTTCGCCGGATCGTCGAGTACGGCCCACTTGGCCATGAACGCCTTGGTCCCGGCATAATCGCCATTGTGCTGAAGCACGATCATCTCGCGCAGCAGATCGCGTAGCGCCGCTTCGAACTTGGCATTGTCGATGCGATAGCGCCCGGCGCTCTCGTCCCAGACAAAGGCGCCCTTCGCTTTCATATAGCCATATTGCATCGCCGCGCCGCGCCCATGCGCCTCCTCGATCCCGAAGCGCATCGAGCGGAAGGTGCCGGCGAGATAGGTGGCGAACAGCTGTGACTTCTCGGCGGCAGAAATCTCGCCCTTGTCCATCATGAACAGGATGTTCCACGCGCCCATGACATCGGCCTTGGCTTCTTCGATTGCCGATGCCTGATCCTTCAGCGCTTCGCTGACCGTCGTCTTTTTGCCCGCGACGGTGATCGTTCCCGGCCCTAGGCTGTGCGACAGTTCGTGGAACAGCGTGCCGAGCTGCATATATTTCTTCACCACCAGCTTCGACTGGTCGGGCACCAGCACCAGCGGGGCCATGGGCGCGAGGATGCGGTCGTACTTCGCGCCGAGAACGTTCGACAGGATCACCTTCTTCGCGCCCTTCGCCTCACGCACGCGCTCGTCATTGGGCAGGTTGAAGGCGATGGTCTGGACCCCGGGGACATTGTCGCCGCCGCCGCGAATCTGTTCCGCCACCGCGATCGGCGATTCGAAGCCGCGCTGGAAGTTCTTCAGCCCCTCCTCAACCGGAAGGTTCGCCTCCATGTCGCGCAGATAGCGCTTGTACTTGTCGAGCGCGGCGGACTCCTTGGGGTCCTTGAGCGTCACGAAGCTTTCGAACGCGGTCTTCTGGCCGTGGAGCCGGTCGGTATAGACCTCGTACGGCCCGATCGCGACTTCGATCGGGGTGTCCTTGAGGTCCATCCACGCCAGTTCCGACTCGTAATAATCGTCGGTCAGGAACGCCTTGGCGCGCAGCGACAGGAATTTCTTGAGGCTGGGGTTGGTGGTGATCGCCGCAGCTTCGTTGAGCAGTCTCGCCGCCTTGGTCAGCTCGGGCTTGTAGGCGACCGAATAGGGGATCGCCTTGAGTTTCGCGCCGTCGCGCACCACGACGGTGTAGGGGCTGGTCAGCGCCGCCTTCTCCCCCGGATTGGCCGCGAGATAGGCGTCGAACGCCTCACGCGTCAGATCGGTCGGGTAGAAGCCTGCGCCTTCGGGCATCGACCCGCTGCCCCAGAACGCGCGCTTGTCGGCCAGTTCGTCCCATGGCCCGAAATAACGGTCGACCATCTCCAGCTTGAGCGCATCGCCTTCCTTGGCGACCGCCGCACGGGTTTCGCGCCAGTTGGCATCGCGCTGAGCGCGATAGATGTCGGACATGACGTTCGACGCCTGGATCAGCAGATTGACCACCTGCCGCTCCTCAGCGGTGAGAAAGCTGGTGTCGGTCTGCATCTGGATGACCGCGAGCTTCGCCTTTTGCGCGGCAAGGTCATAGCTTTCGTCCTGCGTAACACTCTGGTTGCCCTCCGGCGTGCCGCCACAGGCGGTCGTTGCGAGAAGCAGGGCGGCGAGCGCGAGTCGGCGCATAGGGTCACTCCGGATACGATCAGGTGGGTCGGGTCTAGACCGGGGAACATGAACTGTCACGAACCGGACATGCACGCGCGCCAAGGGGCGAACATCCTAGGGAGACCGCCATGACATTTCGCATCGACCGCCGCTCGCTGATCCTCACCGGCACGCTGGGCCTCGGCGCCTATGCGATCCCCGGCTTTGCCGCGCAGGGGCCCAACTGGATCGTCGACGGCTTCACCCACAATGTCGCGAGCGGAGAGCCGTCGGCGACGTCGATGCTGTTGTGGACGCGCTATGTCGCCAAGGGCGACTCCGCGAAGCTGCGAGTAGAGGTTTCTGCGAGCGCGGACTTCGCCAAGGTCGTGGCGGGCGGCGAAGCGATCACCGGCCCGTGGCGCGACTGGACGACTAAGATCACGGTGACCGGCCTCCAGCCCGGAACGCGCTATTTCTACCGCTTCGTCGCGCCCGATGGCAGCTTTTCCCCCGTCGGTCGGACCAAGACGCTGCCGCTGGGCAGCGCGGCGCGGTTCGGGATCGCGGTGTTTTCCTGCTCCAACCTGCCTTATGGCTATTTCAACGCCTATGGCCATGCCGCGGCGCGCGACGACATCGACCTCGCCGTCCATCTCGGCGACTATATCTATGAATATCAGAAGGGCGGTTATGCGCCCGCATCGGGTGCCGTCGGTGGCCGCTGGCCGTTGCCCGATGGCGAGATCATCCACCTCGCCGACTATCGCCTGCGCTATGCCAGCTATCGCGCCGACCCGGACCTGGCCGCGCTGCATGCCGCCAAGCCGATGATCGTGCAGTGGGACGATCATGAATCGACCAATGACAGCTGGGAGGGCGGCGCGCAGAACCACCAGGCGAACGAAGGCGACTGGAGCATCCGCAAGGCTGCCGCCTTCCAGGCGTGGCGCGAATGGATGCCGGTGTCGGACGAGCCGTGGAAAACCTATGCCATCGGATCGCTGGCGACATTGTTCCGCACCGAAACCCGGATCATCGGTCGCACCAAGCCGCGCGAAGCCGCCGCATTGTTCATGGCACCCGATTCCGCCGCCGCCATCGCCGCTTTCCGCGACGGTCCGTGGCAGGACAAGGCGATGACGATGATGGGCTGGGAACAGGAAGCCTGGCTCGCCGCCGAAATGACGCGATCGGTCAAGGCCGGGACACGCTGGCAGATGGTCGGCTTCGGCACGATCATGGGCAAGACCATGACCCCGCGTCAGGCCGGCGAATGGCTCGCCCCCGACGCACCGGAGCGGGCCAAGCGCTATGTGCAGGCGGGTGCGGCGCTGGCCGCCGCTGGCCTTCCGATGAATTTCGACAATTGGGGCGGCTATCCCGCCGCGCGTGCACGCTTCCTGTCCTCGTCGCAGGCGATGGGCGCGAACCTGGTCGTGCTGGCCGGGGACAGCCACAATGCCTGGGCCTATGACCTGGCGCAGGACGGCAAGCCCGCCGGCGTCGAGTTCGCCGGCCAGTCGGTCAGTTCGCCGGGATACGAAGGTTCGATCAAGGTCGATCCCAAGCTGGTCGCGCGGTCGCTGGTCGAGACCAATCCCGAGCTCAAATGGTGCGACACGTCGAACCGCGGCTACATGGCCGTGACCGTCACGCCCGACAGCGTCCGCAACGACTGGATGTTCGTCGACACGGTCCTGACACCCAGCAAGACCGCGCGGATCGGGCATAGCGCGACCGTAGCGCGCGGGCGGAACGTGATGGCAGGCTGAACCACAGCTTTCGGATCGGGCCAGACAGGGTTCATTTCGACACCGATACAAGCTAATCCTGTCAGGCCCAGTGGCGTTCCCGGCTTGCTCAACCAGAGGAGGGAATAGCCATGCATCGTTCGTCCATGATCCTTGCCGCCAGCGCCGTCGCGCTGCTCGCCGGAACCGTCGCCGTCGCGCAACAGCCCGGTCAAAGCCTGCCCACGGGTCAGCGGCCTTACAAGCCCGCGATCCGCGCCACGCCGACCGCACTGCCCACCCCGCGCGTCCCGGTCGCCTGCAAGGTCGATCCGGCGGTGCGCTCGCTCACGCTGACCAAGGTCGGTGGTAACAAGCGCCGCATCCAGGCGATCATCGAAGTCGTCAACCTCGGCCCCGACACCTGGCGGTCGGGTCCGCGCCAGCAGACCGTGACGCTGACACTGCGCAACGGCAATACCGGTGCGGTCTACACCCGCAGTTTCCCGCTCCGGTCGCCCGCCGCGCGCAGCGCGGTGATGCTGCGCCACACCACCCCGGTACTGAACGACCCATTCGACACATTCGAATTCGCCGGCACCGCCGAGGTCAGCATCGCCTATGACCCCGATATCGCGATCGACGGCAACACGTGCAACGACGACACGAATATGGGTAACAACGGCAAGAAGCTGGTGACCAGCGACATCCAGGCGTTCCTCGGCAACACTACGATCACCAGCCGCACCTGGTAAATTGGCAGGTGGGCGTCAGCCCTCCAGGCTCTTGCTCACCTGCTCCGTCATGTCCTTGCTCAGCCCCGGCTGGGCAAGGATGCGCTCCAGCTCCGCGCGCATCTTTGCGGCGCGCGCCGCGTCGAACCGGCGCCAGCGGCCGAGCGGGGGGACCAGCTTCGCCGCAGTCTGCGGGTTCAGCTTGTCCAGTGCGATCAGTTGATCGGCGACGAAGCGATAGCCGCCGCCATCGACGCCGTGGAACGCGCGCTGATTGACCGCGAACGCACCCACCAGAGCGCGCGCGCGATTGGGGTTGGCGAGGGTGAAGTCGGGATGCTGCGCCAGTTCCTGCACCGCCGCCAGCGTATCGGGCCGGGACGACAGCGCCCGGGTCTGGAACCATTTGTCGAGCACGAGGCTGTTGTCGCGATAGCGTTGGTAGAAAATGTCGAGCGCCGCGACGCGCCGCGGATCGGCCGCTTCGGACGACAGGTTGGCGAGTGCCATCAGGCCGCCCTGCCGGTCGGTCATATTGTCCGCCGCCTCGAACTGCGCGAACGCCAGCTCGGGTCCGTCCGTCGCGCCGCTGGCGTTGATATAGCCGAGCGCGACCGACTTGATCCGCCGCGCGCCCTTCCCCGCCGGGGAATATTCGAAGCGGTTGGCGCGGACGCCCTCATATAGGCTGCGCCATTGCGGTTCGAGCGCGCGGCCAAGGTCGCGGCGCAGCGCCTCGCGCTTCTGGAAGATCAGCTCGGGATCGACCACCGCCAGCTGATCGCCGATGAAGCTGTCGGACGGGAGCAGCACTGCCTCGGCCACGAAGGCCGGGTCAAGCGTCGGATCGGCGAGCGTATTTGCCACCGCCGCGATCACCGGACCATGATCGACATGCCCCTTGGTCACCGCGCCGACGAGCGTGTCGAGCATCAGCTGCTGCATCGCCTCATACCGGGCGAAGGGATCGTCGTCATGCGCCGAGAGAAAGGCGAGATCGGCGGCGCTGCGATTGGTGTCGACGATTACGGGTGCAGAAAAGCCGCGGTTGACCGACAGTACCGGGCGCTCGGGTACGCTGTCGAAGCTGATCTGCGTCTCGGCTCCGTCGAGCAGGACCAGCCGTTCGTCGGCGAGCGGGGCGGCGCTGTCGCTGCCGAACAATTTGATGCGCAGCGGGAGCAACATCGGCGCCTTGACCGGCTGACCCGGGGTCGGCGGCACGCTCTGGCGCAGCGTCAGCGTGGCGCGCGCGCCGTCCGCTTCATGCTCAAGGCTAGCCGAGACACGCGGGGTGCCGGCCTGCGAATACCAGAGGCGAAACTGGGTCAGATCGACGCCGCTCGCTTCCTCCATGCACACGACAAAATCCTCGCACGTCGCCGCCGTGCCGTCGAACCGGTCGAAATAGAGGTCGCTGCCCGCGCGGAATTTCTGGGGCCCGAGGATCGTGGCGATCATGCGGATCACCTCGGCCCCCTTGTTATAGATGGTCGCGGTGTAGAAGTTGCTGATCTCGATATAGTCGTCCGGGCGGACCGGGTGCGCCAAGGGCCCTGCATCCTCCGGGAATTGCGCGGCGCGCAGGCCCCGGACATCCTCGATCCGCTTGACCGCGGCGCTGCCCTGATCCGCGCTGAACTGCTGATCGCGATAGACGGTGAAGCCTTCCTTCAAGGAAAGCTGGAACCAGTCGCGACAGGTGACGCGGTTGCCCGACCAGTTGTGGAAATATTCGTGCGCGACGACCGCAGCGACGGCGTCATAGTCGTAATCGGTCGCGGTATCGGGGTCGGCGAGGATGTAGCGGCTGTTGAAGATGTTCAGCCCCTTATTCTCCATCGCGCCGAAGTTGAAATCGTCCACCGCGACGATGTTGAAGACGTCGAGGTCATATTCGCGGCCATAGACGCGTTCGTCCCACGCCATGCTGAGCTTGAGCGCGTGGAGCGCGTGATCGGTCTTCGCCAGATCCTTCTCCCGCACCCAGATGGCGAGCTGAACCGTGCGCCCGCTGGCGGTGGTGAAGGTCGCGCGATTGGCGGCGAGGTTGCCCGCAACCAGCGCGAACAGATAGCAGGGCTTGGGGAAGGGGTCGTGCCACTCGGCCCAATGCTTGCCGTCTGCACTATCGCCTGCTGCCACCGGATCGCCATTGGCGAGCAGGACCGGGTAGCGCGCCTTGTCGGCGGTCATCTTCACGCGATAGCGCGACAGCACGTCGGGGCGGTCGGGGAAGAAGGTGATGCGACGGAACCCCTCCGCCTCGCATTGCGTGCACAGATTGCCGCCCGAGGCGTAGAGGCCCATCAGCTGGCTGTTGCGGTCGGGGACGATCTCGACCTCGGTCTCGATCACATGCGCGTCGCCGGGCAGGTCGACCACGAGCGCGGGGCCGTCCATCCGCCATCCGCTCGCCTCAACGCCATCGATCCGCACCGCGAGCGGGCTTAGCCCGTCGCCGTCGAGCCGCAGCGGACGAGCATGCGCGCCGTTCCGCGTCACCGACAGGCGCGCGCGAACGCGGGTGCCGCCGGGCGCCAGGTCGAAATCGAGGGCGATGTCCGGGACCAGCCAGTCGGGCTGGGCATAGTCCGCGCGGCGGATCACACGGGGTTGCAAGGTGGGCGTTGCGTCGAGAGCGTCGATCATGTTCTGGCCTTTACGCGCGGGCGCGCAATGCGGCACGCGAAGAAATTCGATTGCGGTGTATCGCCGGAATGCTACGCCTCACCCCGTCGTTGGTTCAAACGAAAGTTGATAGCCTTGTTCAAGTCCCGCCTGCTGCGTTCGACGATCGCCTTTTCGCTGATTACCCTTTCCCCCGCCGTGATGGCGCAGGACGCCAAGGCACCCGCCGACACGCGTGCCGAGGACAATGCCCGCGTCAATGCGCCGCTGCCGCCGGCCGAGGCGGCGATGAAGGCGCATGTCATGTTCCTGGCATCAGACGCGATGAAGGGCCGCGACGCGGGATCGCCCGAATATGACATCGCCGCGCAATATGTGGCTTCGCAATATTATGCCGCGGGTCTGCGTCCGGCGGGCGATAACGGCAGCTATCTCCAGGCCGTTCCGCTGCTGAGCTTTCGCCCGGCGGACAAGGGCACGCTGACGGTCACGCGCGGCGGTACACCGGTGACGCTGGAGTTCGGCAAGGATTATATTCCCGGCGGCGACCCCGAGAAGCTGAGCACGCTGATCGATGCCGGCGTGGTGTTCGCCGGCTATGGCATTGTCGCGCCGCAATATAAGCGCGACGATTACAAGGGCGTCGATGTGAAGGGCAAGATCGTCGCGATCTTTGGCGGCGCTCCCGGAAGCTTCGACGGCGAGGAGCGCGCGCATTTCGGCAGCAACGCCAACAAGGCGGCGATCGCGGCCAAGAAGGGTGCGGCGGGCGTGATCCTGATCGAGACGCCAGGATCGCGTCGCCCGTTCGCGCAAATCGTGGATTATTGGGACGAGTGGCGGATGACCTGGGCGGATGCGCAGGGCAATGGCCATCTTACCGCCAGGGGCACGCCGACCATCGCGTCGCTGAGCACGGCGGGCGCGGCCAAGCTGTTCGGCGATGACAAGGGCTGGGCAGCGGCGACCAAGGCCGTTGCGGACGGCAAGCCCGTGCTCAAATCCTTTGCGACGCGCGTCACGCTCGCCGTCGCGCTCAAGACCGAGCGCAAGATGGTGATGAGCAGCAACGTCGCCGGGATCATTCCGGGCAGCGACCCCGCGCTGAAGGACGAGGTGGTCGTGCTGACCGCGCATCTCGACCATGTCGGCGTCGGACGCCCGGATGCGAAGGGCGACACCATCTATAACGGCGCGATGGACAATGCGATGGGCATCGCCTCACTGATCGAGGAGGCCAAGCGCTTTCGCGATTCGGGCAAACCGCCGCGCCGGTCGGTCATGTTCCTTGCCGTCACCGCAGAGGAAAAGGGCCTGATCGGCGCCGATTACTTCGCGCACAACCCGACCGTGCCGAAGGACAAGATCGTCGCGAACGTCAATCTCGACATGCCGGTCATCACCTACAAGTTCGAAGACATGATCGCATTCGGCGCGGCGCGCTCGACGCTGGGCGAGATCGTTGCGCGCGCAACCGCGACAGTGGGCGTCGGTGTCGGCACCGATCCGATGCCGGAACAGGGGTTTTTCGTCCGCTCCGACCATTATCGCTTCGTCCAGCAGGGCATTCCGTCTGTATTCCTGTGGCCGGGCATGGCCGGCGTGGGCCGCGAGGCATTCGACCGTTTCCTGTCGACCCGCTATCACCGCGCATCGGACGAGATCACCAATCCTGAAATCCTGTGGGATCAGGGCGTCCGCTTCATCGAGGCCAACTATGCAATCGCGCGCGAAATCGCCGATGCTGATGCGCGCCCGGCGTGGAAGAAGGGCGATTTCTTCGGGACCTTGTACAACGGATATGGCGCGAAGTGAGGGTCGTCTGACGCCGTTGCTCCGTTTCTCCGTCACCCCCGCGAAAGCGGGGCCCCATCTCCGATCCGTGCCGCGTGCGCAACGGTCAGGAGATGGGTTCCCGCTTTCGCGGGAATGACGGCACAAGGATATGCGCCTCCTCATTTTCGGCCTTGGGTACAGCGCGCGGCATATCGCCGCCGCGCTGCCCGCTGCGCGCGTCATGGCAACGGGCAGCGTGGGCAACCTGCCCTTCGACGATCACGACCGGGTGCGGTTCGAGATTGCGCAGGCGACGCATATCCTCTCCTCCGTCCCGCCGGGCGAGGCCGATCCGGTGTTGGCGACCTATGGCGCGGAGCTCGCCGAGAGCGCCGCGTGGCTCGGCTATTTGTCTTCGACCGGGGTCTATGGCGATGCGCAGGGCGCGTGGGTGGATGAGAGCGCACCCACCGGCACCGGGCGACGCACCGCGCGCACGGCGGCGGATGCGGCGTGGCTGGATCTGGGCGCGCGGGTGTTCCGCCTGCCCGGTATCTACGGCCCTGGCCGCTCGCCGCTCGACCGGATACTGGCGGGTGAGGCGCGGCGGATCGACGTGCCGGGACAGATATTCAGCCGCATCCATGTGACCGACCTTGCCGCCGGGGTCATTGCCGGGTTCGATGCGCCTGCCGGTGCATACAACCTCGCGGACGACGAACCCGCGCCGCAGTCCGACGTGATCGCGTTCGGATGCCGGTTGCTCGGGCACCCCGTCCCGCCGCTGGTCCCGCTCGCCGAGGCGGAGCTGTCCCCGCAAGCGCGCGCCTTTTATGCCGAGAACCGCCGGGTCGCGAACGGAAAGGCGCGGCGCGTGCTGAACTGGCGGCCGCGTTTTCCCGATTATCGCGCGGGCCTGCGCGCCTTGAGCGCGACGATGAGTCCGATGCCCGCCAGCGCCGCGCCCGCCCCGGCCAGCAGCGACCAGCGATAGCCTTCAAACACCGTCGAAAGCAGCATCGCGATCACCGGGATCAGCACGCTGGAATAGGCCGCCTTGGCCGGGCCGATCACGCGAATGATGCCGAAGTAGAGCGGGAAGGCCACTGCCGACGCGACAATGCCGAGATACAGGACCCCGGCGATATAGGTCGCGGTCCATTCGAATACCGGCGGGCCGGCGGTGATCCAGGCGAACGCACCGTCCATCATCGCGCCGAGCAGCATCGCCCAGGCGATCATGGTCGCCATCGGATAACGTTTCGATCTCTCGGTCGCCTGCATGACATTGGCAACGGACGCGCACATGACGCCGAGCAGGGTGACGCCGATTCCGTAATAGACCTCGCCGCTCGCCAGGGGGTCGCGGCGGATCTCATGCACGAACAGCAACGCCACGCCCGCCATCGCCACGACCGACCCGACCAGCAGCTGCCGCCCCATCCGCTGGCCCAGGAAGATGCGCGACAGGATCGCGTTTGGCACGAGCAGCAGGGCAAATACCACGGCCACAAGGCCGGAGGTGACGTGCATCTCCGCGCGATAGACGAAGTTGAAGTTGAGGACGAACTGCATCAGCCCGAGCAACGCCGCGAACCCCATGCCGCGCGCGTCGAGCCATAACGGCTGGCGCGACCACGCCGCCCAGGCGAGCATCGCGATTCCGCCGACCAGAAAGCGATAGGTGACCGACCAGGTCGGCGGCACCACCCCCAGCTGACCGGTGATCACCAGCCAGGTCGATCCCCAGATCAGCGTGACGATGCCGAACGGGATCAGCACCGCGAGCTTTGTCGAATTGGGCCGGGGGGCCGCTGGCGCGCCCTCGCTCACAGCGCGGCGAGCGCCGCGGCGAGCGGAGCGACCGCGGCCGCGTCCTGATCCCAGGCGACGACGAAGCGCGCCTCGCCCACGCCCCAGTCGTAAAAGTCAAAGCCCTGCGCGCGCAGCGATGCGGCCTCGTCCGCAGTCAGCCGCACGAACACGGCGTTGGATTCGACCGGGTGCACCAACCGATGCGGCGCGGCCTGCCCCAGCAACGCCGCCCCCGCATTGGCGGCGCGGGCGTTGCGCAGCCAGACATCATCGTCGAGCATTGCGATCAGCTGTGCCGCGAGATAGCGGCCCTTGGACTGGAGGTGTCCGGCACGCTTGCGGCGCATCTTGCAGGTTTCGGCGAGGTCGGGGCGGAAGAACACCAAAGCCTCCGCGCCCATGCCGCCATTCTTGATGAAGCCGAAGCTCAGCGCATCGACGCCGGCGCGCCATGTCACATCCGCCGGGTCGCAGCCATGATGCACCAGCGCATTGGCGAAGCGCGCGCCGTCCATATGGAGGGCCAGATTGCGGCTGCGCGCAAGATCGCCGATCGCGGCCACCTCGGCCGGGGCATAGGCGAGCCCATATTCGGTGGCGTTGGTGATCGAGATCGCATGCGGCTGGACCCAGTGTACGCCCGGCTTCACCGCGTCGAGCACGGCACGGATCGCGTCGGGGGTCAGCTTTGCGCCTGGCCCCTCGGCCAGCATGAGCTTGGCACCGTGCGTGTAGAATTCGGGCGCCCCGCCCTCGTCCATCTGGATATGCGCCTCGCGGTGACACACCACGCCGCCATAGGGCGGGCAGAGCGAGGCGAGCGCGAGGCAATTGGCGGCGGTGCCGGTCGGTACCCACAGCACCGCCACCTCAGTCTCGAACAACTCCGAGAACCGCGCGTCGAGCGCCGCGCTCCAGCGGTCGCCGTCATAGGCGGTGTCCTGGACGTTGGCGGCGGAGAGCGCCGCGATCACCTCGGGACAGGCGGGGGCGGCATTGTCGGAGAAGAAGCGCATGGCGGCCCAGATGCGCCGCCATGCGATCTTGGTCAATCAGCCGCTTGTGTCAGCCGTTGACGATGATCCCGCCATTGGGATGCAGCACCTGTCCCGACATGTAGCTCGCATCGTCGCAGGCGAGGAACAGGAAGGCCGGAGCGACTTCATTGGGCTGGCCGGGGCGCCCCATCGGTGTGTCTTCGCCGAAGGTTTTGAGCTTTTCCGGCGAGGCACCGCCACAGGGGTTGAGCGGGGTCCAGATCGGGCCGGGCGCGACCGCGTTCACGCGGATCCCCTTCTCGATCAGATTTTCCGAAAGCGAGCGGGTAAAGGCGGTGATCGCGCCCTTGGTGCTCGAATAATCGAGCAGCTCGGCCGAGCCCTGATACATGGTCACGGATGTACAATTGATGATCGCTGCGCCTGATTTCAGGTGTGGAAGCGCGGCCTGTACCAGGTAGAACATGCCGAAGATGTTGGTCTGGAACGTGCGGAGCAATTGCTCTTCGGTAATGTCCCGAATGTCCTTGTCGGGATGCTGTTCGCCGGCATTGTTGATGAGGACATCGAGCCGTCCGAAGGCGTCGATTGTCTGCGCGACCGCGCGATCGCACATCTTCTTTGACCCGACATCGGCCTTGATCAGGATCGCACGGCGACCTTCCGACTCGACAATGCGTTTAGTTTCCTCGGCATCCGCGTCTTCGAGCAGATAGAGGATGGCGATGTCGGCGCCTTCGCGGGCAAACAGGGCGGCGACGGCGCGACCGATGCCGCTATCGGCGCCGGTGATCAGCGCGACCTTGCCATCGAGGCGGCCAGAACCGGGGTAGCGCGGCTGCCATTGCGGCTTGGGGTCGAGCGTCCGCTCTTCGCCCGGCAGCGCGTCTTCGTGGATCATTTCGGCGGTGTCGGTCATGCGTACGCTCCATCTGACCCCCGTCCCGCGTATCAACCGGAGCGGCGAAGGAGAGTTCCGGCAACCAGTGCCGTCGGCGCTCGTTTCAGCTGCGCGATGGCCCAGTTGACCTATCCCGACGGGATCGACCCCGCACATGCCGAGCCGCGCAGCGGAGGCTGGCGGCGCTGGATCGTGGTCCTGCTGCTGGCTGCGATCATGCTCGCCGCGTTGCTCGGCGCGTTTGGCGGCGGAAAAGCGCGTCCGGTGATCGCCACGGGTGAAGCTGCCCAACTCGAGGTCCGCACCCCGCGCGTGATCCGCAATGGCATGTTCTTCGAAACGCAGATCCGCGTCACGGCGCGCGCGCCAATCGCAAAAGCGGTGATCGCGGTCGATGCCGGGCTGTGGCGCGACATGACGATCAACACGATGCTGCCCGCTCCCAGCGAAGAGTCGTTCAAGGACGGGGCATTCCGCTTCGATTATGGCCCGCTCAAATCGGGCGAGACGCTGACCGTCAAGATCGATGGCCAGATCAACCCGCCGCTGTTCGCGGGGACCGAGGGCACAGTCGCGGTGCTGGATGGCGAGCGCGAACTGGCGGCGTTGCCGCTTACCATCACGGTGCTGCCCTGATGGATATCGTGATCCGCGCCAGCGTGATGTTCGCGCTTCTGTTCGGGCTGCTGCGCCTGATGGGCAAGCGCGAGCTGGGACAGATGACGCCGTTCGAGCTGGTGATGCTGGTGGTGCTGGGTGACCTGATCCAGCAGGGGGTCACGCATAATGATTTCAGCCTGACCAGCGCGACGCTGGCGATCGCGACCTTTGCGTTCTGGGCGACCGTGCTCGGCTGGGTCAGCTATCGCTGGCCGCGCGCCGAGCGGGCGATCGAGGGCGAGCCGCGTGTGCTGATCCGCGACGGGGCGTTGATCGAAGCGAATATGAAGCGCGACCGGCTAACGCGGCGCGAGCTGGAATCGGAGATGCGGCTGGCGGGGATTGTGTCCGTCCGCGATGTCGCCTGGGCGATCCTGGAGCCCGAGGGGCGGATCAGCTTCATCAGGCGCGGGGACGGCGAGCCCGCACAGGCAGAGGATGCGCGGCCCGCGTGAAGCGGGGGCGCACCCCGCCGGTCAGGCGATGAAGCCTGCCGACTGGGGTGCGATGGTGGTGGCGACCATGGCGGCGGTGAGACCGATCGACACGAGCGCGACGAGAAGCTGACGAACCATTTTATCTACTCCCTGTGAGATTGCGGCGGGTCAGGCGACCGGGCCGAGGCTGACGGTGTTGGCGACCATCATCAGGGTGAAGGCAGCAGCGCCGACCAGAGCGACGGCGGAGCGGGCGAAGCTTTCGAAACGGAGTGCCATGATGTGTTTTCCCTCTTTTGCTTCCCGGAGGATCATTCCGCCGGGGATGCCAGAAGGATTGCAGAGACCGTGCCAGTTTCGCTAAACGATTGATTTAGCTGGACTTGCAATTTTATTGCGAGGGAATGTGGGAAATATCGCCAGTTGGCATGGCGCATTTTACCAACGTTCAGCCGCCAATAATGCGGTTACGCCCGGCATGTTTGGCTTCGTACAGCTTGGCGTCGGCACGCGAGAAGCTGTCGGCGAGCGATTCGCCGATATGCACGCGGGTAAGGCCCGCAGAGAAGGTGATCTCACCGATCGGCAGATCGGATTCGCGAAGCCGATAGCGCTTCGATGCCACCATGGACCGCGCATGCTCCATGATGTCGCGCGCCTTGGCGATGCCGATGCCGGAAAACAGGATCGCGAACTCCTCGCCGCCATGCCGCGCGACGAGATGGCCGACACAGACTTCGCTCAGCCCCTGGGCGATGGTGCGCAGCACGCGATCCCCGACCGAGTGCCCGAACCGGTCGTTGACCGATTTGAAGTGATCGACGTCGCACACCGCAATGCACAGCCGCGCGCCGGACGCCTGCTGCGCACTGAACGCCTCCTCGAACGCCCGTCGGTTGGGCAATTCGGTAAGGGCGTCGCGGCGCGCATTGTCGCGTGCCTCTTCAAGCGCGCTGCGCAGTTCGCTCGCTTCCCGCGTTGCGCTTTCCAGCTGCGATTCGGCGCGATGGACGCGCTCGAGCATCGCCCCGGTAATGCGCGACACTTCTTCGAGCGCGACGCCGGTCGGCCCGTCGCCTGACCGGCGGATCGCATCGGCGCTGGCGGCAAGATCGCGACCGAAGCCGGCGGTCTCGGCGCGCATCGCCTGGACCATGTCCTGAAAGCCCTCGACCTGCATCTGTGTCTTGGCGACGAGGCCGTCGACCTTCTCACGCGCCTTTGCAGCATTGGCCGGCGGTTCGCAGCCAAGCGCTTCGATGTCGCGCTGAGTCAGCCGGACGCCACCCTCGGTCAGATGTTCAACCGCTTTGGCGAGCGCGCCGTCGGGATCGTGCAGCAAATGCCAGGCAAAGGCGAAATTGGCCGGGATGGGTTCGAGCCGCTGGTCGAACAGGAAGGTGCCGATGCGCTCGTACAACTGACGCGCCGCATCCCCGGCCTCGTCCGTACGTGACGCCCTCGCCAGCCTCACCAACCTGTCCTCCGCCTTACCAAAGCGCCCACCCATTGCGCGCTGCTCCGTCGCCACCGGACCTAATCCGGAAACTGCTAATATCCGGTGAAACGGGCCACGCCGTAACGAATCAGCGCTTCTGGGCGGCACGCCAGTCGCGCACGGCGGCGAGCGTGTTGCGCACGTGATCCGCCGGGCTGCGGTCGCTGTGCGCGTAGATAATCTTGCCGTTGGGCGCGATGACGTAGCTGGTGCGGTTGGTCGCGTCGCGGCCCCCGATCTGGCGGTCCAACGCAACGTCGTATCCGCGAATGACTTCCGGGCTGGCACTGGCGACCGCGAACTTTCCGGCACAGTCCTTGGCCGAGAAATCGCGCAACTTATCCACAGGATCGGCCGACATGCCGATCACCACGGCGCCCGCTTTCTTGAAATCGTCGACCGCCGCAGCGAATGCCGCCGCCTCGGCGCTGCACCCCGGCGTGAACGCGGCGGGGAAGAAATACAGGACCACCGGCCCCTTTTTCAGCTGGGTAGCGAGGTTCACGGTGAAATCGCGCCCTGCAATCGCGCCCTTGGCCGTGAAATTGGGCGCCTTTGCCCCCGGAGCCAGCGCGGCGCTCGCCGGCATGGTCAGCGGCAGCATCAGGGCGGCAAGAGCAAGCTTAAGGCGCATAATGTCTCTCCTAACGGTCGCCGGGCGACCTACCGCGTCAGCGCTATCCCGATCCGGGCATGGGTATCGCGGCGGCGATGATCGTCCAGTGCTTCGCCATAGCCTGTAAAGCCTTGCGCGAAGAGATAGAAGCCAAGATCGCCGTGCAGCCGGGCGAGCGGGTAGGAGGCGAACAGCTCAGCCGCGCCGCGCCCGCTGTCAGGACTGCCGCGAACGGTCAGCGCCAGCTTGAGGCTGTCCGGCTTGACGAGCGCAAGGCCGAGCGCGCCATTGCCCCAATAACGGTCGAGATCGGGGGCCACCCCCTGTTTGCCGACATAGACCCAGGCCTGGGGGGTCACCTCCGCACGCCAGCTGTCGCCCAGATCGAAGGTCTTGGTCGCGCGCAGGAAGATGCGGTTCGAATCGATCGAGGTCGCCGGCCCCTCGCCATTTGAATCATGTCGCCAGCCAAGCCCGATCGTCGCGCTCGGATCGATCGCCCGCTCGACATAAACCTCGGGCGAATAGGTGGTGTGGGCAAATGGCCCGGACGGAAGATCGAGCCGCCAGAACATCGTCTGAGTATAGGCGAAGCGCAAATGGCTGAACGCGCCGTCGCCACCGATCGGTTGGAACGCGAAGCTGACCTGCAGCTTGCCGCCCGAATCGCCCAGGCCGAATGCGCCATAGACGGGTTCGTGCGGCGTGAACCGGTCGAGAAAGCCAGATCGTGTGCCGGAAGATGTCGGGGCCTCATGCTCGCCCGCCCCGGCGCTGCGCGGGGCGGCGGCAGGTGCATCAGCGGTCCAGGGCGCGCCGACCCCGGAAGGGAGCGGCGCACCCGGCAGTGGCTTGGTCACCGGACGGGCGGCATAGCCGGTCGGAACATAGCGCGCCTTGGCAAAGCTGCCGGGAGCGATCGTCGCGGTCGGAGCGGGCAGGCGCTCAAGGATCAGGCGCGTGCCGTCGGCGGCGGTCACCTCGATCGTGCGCGGCCCTTCCGCAGCGACCGGGGCGGCACCTTCGTTGATCAGGATCACCTCGACCCCGCGCAGCGCCGCCGCTTCCGATTCGGGCTGAGTCGGCACGGCGCGCAGCTGCGCTGCGGCGGGCGACGCCATCGTGGCAGCGGCAAGAAGGAGCAGGCTTCGCATGGTCACCGGATGCCAGCGCGCGATGACGTTTGCGAGTCGGAAACGCAACGCCGGCGCGTCATCGCCGCCCTCACCCCTCACGCAGCGCGTAGCGGACCTGATCGAGCAGCGGTTTGGTGATGTAGGACAGGATCGAGCGGCTGCCGGTGGACACGAACACCTCGGCCGGCATCCCGGCCTTGAGCGCGATCTGGGGCTGGCGCGCCAATGTCGCTGCATCGACGCGCACGCGGATGCGGTAAAAGGCCTGACGCGTGGCATCGTCGCGCGTCAACTCAGGCGACACGAAGATCAGCTTGCCCGGAATATCGGGCGTCGCCTGACGATCGAGGCCGGAAAAGACGATGCGCGCATCCTGGCCGATGCGCACCTGGTCGACATCCTGCGGGCGAATGCGGGCTTCGATCACCAGCGTATCGCGGTCCGGGACGATCTGAAGGATCGGCTGGGCGGCGGGAACCGCGCTGCCGGTGGTAGTATAGGCGATCTTGTCGACCGTGCCCGATTGCGGTGCGCGCACATCGCTGCGCGCAAAGGCATCGGCGGCGGTGGCGACGCGCAGCTGCTGTTCGTTGATCTGCGCGACGACGTCGGCGAGTTGGGTCGCCGCCTCGCTGCGCATATTCTTGGTGACGTTCAGGATCTGCTCGCGCGTTTCGGCGATGCGGGCGCGTGCCTGGGCGATGTTCGATTGCAGCGCCGCGCGGCTCCCCTCCAGCTGGACGGCGGCGCGCTCGGCGCTGTTGAGCCGGTTGATCGTCACCAGCTGCTTCTCGTGCAGCCGGCGCAGTCCCTCCAGCTCGGGCTCGATCAGCACCAGCTGGCGATCGGCGGCGGCGATCTGGACGCGGTAACCGGCGATCTCGCTGTCGAGCTGCTCGATTCGCTGGCGCAGCAGGTCGAGCGTACCCGACAGTTCGGCGCGGCGCAGCGCCAACAGGCCCTGTTCGCGCGCGATCAATTCACGCACGCGCGCGTCGCCGGTCCCGGAAAGCTCGGGCGGCAGCCGCAGGCTCGCGGTGCCATCGCGCTCCGCCTCGAGCCGGGCGCGGCGGATCAGCAGCTGTTCCAGCCCCTGCGACGCCGATTGCGATCCGACCTGGGTGACCGTGGTATCGAGCCGAACCAGCAGCTGCCCCTGGCGCACGCGATCGCCGTTGCGGACCAGTACTTCGCGTAGGACGCCACCATTGGGGTGGCTGACCACGCGCACGCTGGAATCGACCACCACCTCGCCCATCCCGATCACCGCGCCGCCGACCTGCAGGATCGCGGACAGGCCGAACAGGCCGAATACGAGAAATCCGATCAGCGCAAAGGCGCGGCGGGTGCGGCGCTGGAGGCGCGCGTCGGCGGCACCGGGATCGGCAAGTTCATAGGCCGCATCATCGTCGACCGGGCTGTGCGCGTTCATGCCGATCCGCCGCGCTGCGGAAGGACCGCGACATTGGCCGTCTCGGGCGCGCCGCGGGGGCGGATCACCTTGGCCAGCACCTCGTCGCGCGGACCGAATGCCTGCACCGCACCGCCGCGGATAAACAGCGCGAGATCGACCGCGGCAAGGATCGCGGGGCGATGCGCGACCATCAGCACGATACCGCCGCGTTCGCGCACCTGCTGTACCGCGCGGATCAGCGCTGTCTCACCTTCATGGTCGAGGTTCGAATTGGGCTCGTCCAGCACGACCAGAAACGGGTCGCGATAGAGCGCGCGGGCGAGCGCGATGCGCTGGCGCTGCCCGGCGGACAGCTGGCCGCCATCCTCGCCCACCTCCAGGTCATAGCCATCGGGCAGCTGCAGGATAAGGTCATGTACCCCCGCCGCGCGCGCCGCAGCGAAGACCAGATCGGCGGGGGCGTCGGGTTCGAACCGGGCGATATTCTGCGCAATGGTCCCGGCAAACAGCTCGACCGACTGCGGGAGATAGCCGATATGCGCGCCGAGCTGATCGGCATCCCATTGATCGATCGTCGCGCCGTCGAGTCGCACACAGCCGCGCGCCGGCTTCCACGCGCCGATCACGCCGCGCACCAGCGATGACTTGCCCGAACCGCTGGGCCCGAGAATGCCGACTGCCTGCCCCGCCTGTAGCCGGAAGCTCGCGTCGCTGACCGTGGTGCGCGTCGCAGCGGGCGGGGTGAGCGTCAGATGTTCGACCGACAGTGTCTGGGCGGGCGGGGGCAGATTCGTGCGCGCCTGGGTCGGGGCAGGCAGCTGGCGCAACAGGTTCGACAGGCGCGACCAGCTTTGCCGCGCGCCGACAAAGCCCCGCCAATTGGCGATCGCCGCATCGACCGGCGCAAGCGCACGCCCGGCCAGGATCGCGCTGGCAAAGATGATCCCCGCCGTCGCCTTGCCATCGATGACCAGCACCGCGCCGACGGTCAGCACCGCCGACTGCAGGAGCATGCGCAGCACCTTGCTGACGCCGGTGAGGGTCGAGGTCGCGTCGGTGAGCGCCGCTTGCTCGCGCAGCATCGTCGTGTGCGCAGTGTGCCACTGCGCCACCATCCGCTGGCGCATCCCCAGGCTCGCGATCAGCTCGGCATGGCGCCAGCGTCGGTCGCCCAGGCTGCGGCGCCGCGCCCCGGCCTCGTTCACTGCGGCAAGATGGCGCGCGTTGATCCGCTCCGCCGCGACGGTCAGGCCCGCCAGCACGATCATCCCGACCAGCGTCACGACGCCGAGCCAATAATGCACCAGGGTCAGCACCAGCAGGAAGAAGATCATCCAGGGCAGGTCGATCAGCGCGGGCGGCCCGGCGCTCGCGATGAAACTGCGCAGCTGGTCGAGATCGCGGGTCGGGCTGACCAGTTCCTTTGCATCGGGGCGTTCGAGCGCCACGCGCCCTTCGATCTGCTGCACCCGCCCGACCAGGCTGTTGTCGAGCGAGGCGGCGACATCGGCGAGCATCCGTGAGCGCATCACGTCGAACGCGCCGTAAAAGGCGAAGGCGACGATCACCATCAGGAACAGACTGATCAGCGTCGCCTGGTGCTGCCCCGGCAGCACCCGGTCATAGACCAGCATCAGATAGATCGATCCGGTCAGCATGAGGATGTTGACCATCGCGCTCAGCGCAACGATGCCCCACAGGCCGCCGCGCACGCGCCGCAGCGCATCGCGCAATTCGGATTCGCCGAGGCGGCTTCGCAGATCCATCATTTCGCCACGCCATTCCCCGGAATGACCCGAGCAAATACAGCGTTATGGTGCCGGGGGAAAGCGTTCGTCACGATCGCGCCGCCAGGGTGCGTTCGACCAGCGCCACATCCTCGGGATTATTGACCTCCCAAAAGCCATGCTCCGGGCGCGCGATCTCGACCAGCTTGACCGGGACGCCATGTTCCAGGAAGCGCAACTGCTCCAGCCCCTCAGCCATTTCGAGCGCCCCGGGGGGTAGCGCGGCATAATTGCGCAGCGCGTCCGGCGTATAGGCATAGAGGCCGAGATGAAGCTTCAGCCCCTCCCCCGGCCCATAGGGAATGGGGCGTTTCGAGAAATAGAGCGCCTGGCCGGAGCGATCCGCCACCACGGTGGTGCCACCGACCCGACCCGCCTGATGATCGGCGATCAGCAGCGCGCCCAGCGTGCCATCGCACGCAATCCACGGGGTCAACACCGGCATCGGCGCAGCGACCCAGGCGTCGATCAGCGCATCGAGCGCGGCGCGCGGCACAAGCGGCGAATCGCCCTGCAGGTTGATCACCAAATCGGGGTCTTCATCGCGCTGATCGAGGACTGCGGCGCAGCGCTCCGTCCCGTTGCGCAGGTCAGGCGCCGTCATCGCGACCGCGCCGCCAAAGCCCCGCACCGTATCGGCGATGCGCGCATCGTCCGTGGCAACGACGATCTCCGCACGATCCCGCACGGCCATCGCCGCTTCCCAGCTCCACTGCACCAGCGGCTTGATCACGCCATCGCCGCCCCGGAGCGGGGCAAGCGGCTTGCCCGGGAAACGCTGGGAGGCGTAGCGCGCGGGCACCACCACCAGCACGCGCGGCGGCGGCGCGTCAGAGGATGCCGGCACGCAGCAGGTCCTGAATATGCACCAGGCCGGTCGCGCGCGCCGCGTCGACCACGAACAGAGTCGAAATGCGGTGCATGCGCATCAGGTCGAGCGCCTGAGAAATATCGGCGGCTGCATCGATCGTCACGGGATCGGGCGTCATCAAATCGCGGGCGGTGAGCGTCGCGACATCCATCGCGTGACGCCGGATATCGCCATCGCTGATCGCACCGATCAACTGCCCAGCCGCATCGGTGACGCCGACAATGCCCAGCCCCTTGGCGGTTATCTCACCCACCACGTCGATGCCGATGGCCGATGCCGGTACCAATGGCAGACGGTCGCCGCCGACCATGATCTGGGCCAGCGGGCGCAACCTGCGCCCGAGATCCCCGGCGGGATGCAGCGCGCGCATGTCGCTGCGTCGATGCCCGCGGAGCTGTGCCACCAGCAATGCGAGCACATCGCCCATCGCCATCGACACGATTGTCGACGCCATCGGCGCGGCATAGTCACCGCCGCCTTCGTCGCACTGTGGGATCAGCAGCACGTGATCGCTGATCAGGGCGAGCGGCGCGTGGCTGGATGCCGTGATCGCGACGGTCTCGGCGCCGAGATGGCGGGCATGTTCGACCACCCGTACAAGTTCGCGGCTCGCCCCCGATGCGCTGAACGCCACCACGACATCCTCGCCCCGGATCGCGCCGAGATCGCCGTGCAGGGCGTCGCCGGCGTGGAGGAACTGCGCGGGGGCGTCGAGCGAACAGAGCGTGGCGGCAAGCTTGCGCGCGACGATGGCCGATTTGCCGATCCCGCTGGTCAGCACGCGGCCGCGACAGGCAGCGATATCGGCCGCAGCCGCAATCACCGTCTCATCGATGCTGTCATCGAGCAAGGCGAGCGCACGCTGCTCGGCACGCAACAGGCGATGTGCGGTCGCGCGCAGATCGCCGTCGACCAGCGACGCAGCGCGTTCACGCACCGGGCAGGCCCGCCGACAGGGGCAAGATATACGCGAACATCGAACGGCCCCAATGGTTAAGTGCGCAATGGCGGATGCAGACGTGAAGCTTGCCGCCGCCGCTGGATGTCAGGCGACCAGATACCAGCCCAGATGGGGCTGTTCCCACGCACTGATGCCACCGCCCCGCGCCACGGACAGATCGAAATCGACCAGCTTGTCCTGAACATCGGCGACGCCCGTGATCTGGGGTTCGGCACCTGCCGCGAGGATGAAATCGCTCTGCGACAGCGCTGCACGCGTGACACCGTTGATGACGATGAAATCGCCATTGCCAAGGTCGATCGCGGTGCTGCCATCATTCTCGTGCATCGAGTTGATCACCGTCTGCCAGGTCAGGCCATAGGCACTGAGATCGATGCGATCCGTCCCGGTCACGAAATCGGCGATCACGTCACCGCCGGTGCCCTGGGTGAACACGAAGATATCCGCCCCCGCTTCCCCGAACAGCACGTCATTGCCGCCACCGCCGTTGAGAATGTCGTTGCCCGCACCCCCCAGCAGCCAGTTCGCACTGGAGCTGCCGGTGATGCGGTTGTCGAGGGCGTTGCCCACCCCGAACGGCGTATCGCCGCGCAGCACGAGGTTTTCGACATTGGCATTGAGCGTATAGCCCGCGCCGCTGATCGTGGCGTAGACGGTGTCGGTGCCACCGCCCACGGCTTCGATCGTCAGATCGTCCGGGGTGTCCACATAATAGCTGTCGTCGCCCGACCCGCCATCCATCCGGTCATAATCGCCAAGGCCGCTGTCGCCGCGCAGGATGTCGTTGCCCGCGCCGCCGACGAGGATATCAGTGAAGAACCCCGACCCGCCGATCAGCGTGTCGTCGCCATCCTCGCCATAGAGCGCATCAGCTTCGGTCCCGCCGTCGAGCGTGTCGTTGCCAATCCCGCCGACGAGATAGTCGATCCCGGCATCGCCGAACAGCTGGTCCGCACCGCCTTCGCCGAACAGCGAGTCCGCACCGCTGCCGCCGCGCACAATGTCGTCGCCCGCGCCGGCGATCAGCAGGTTAGAGCCGCTATTGCCCAGGATCGTATTCGCAAGCTCGTTGCCCACGCCGAAAATATTCCCCGCCCCTTCGGCCAGGGTCAGGTTCTCGACATGCTGCCACAGATAATAGTTGCTGGTAGAGATGACGGTGTCGGTCCCCTCTCCGTCGAATTCGAACACGATGTCGTCCTGGCGGTCGACATAATAGGTATCGTTGCCGCGATCGCCGTGCAGGCCGTCCGCGCCCGCACCCCCGTTGAGGATGTTGTCGGCCGCATTGCCGATCATGAAATCATTGCCGCTGCCGCCGATCGCATTTTCGATCACCGTGCCGCGCGCGATCACGACATTGCCGCGACCGGTGCCGATGTTCGAAAACGCCTCTTCGCGCAGGTTGATCAGCTGATTGGTGCTGTTGCCCGAATAGTCGAGCGTATCGATCCCGCCATTGTCGATGATCGTGTAGGCGACATTGGGGAAGAGCGAGGCGTTGTAGATGTCGCGACCGGCAGTGCTGTTATAGCCATAGGTCGTGTCGCCGGTCCGGGTCGTCGTCACCGTGCCATACATATTGGCAACCGCGATCGCATCGGCCGCCATCGGCGACAGCGTGAACTGTCGGGTATAGCCGAGCCCGGCGAAATAGCCGTTCTCGAGCGCGTCGAAATACGACATGACCGTCGTGATCCACGCGTCGTTGAGATAGCCCGCATCGGTCGCATAGTCGGCCGAGCTGTTGTAATTGCCGCCATGGCCCAAGCCGAGCGCGTGGCCGATCTCATGGACATAGGTCTGGAACGAATAGCTGTTAAGCGACGTGCCGTAGGTGGTCAGCCAGCCCGTACCGACATTGACGTTGGCGCTCGAGGTGACGCCGGCGCCGTTGAACGACGCGTTCGCGAACGCACCTTCCTCATCGTCGTCGAACGTGATCTGCGCATTGCCGGTCTGCTCGGCGAAGTTGATCCCGGTAAAGTCGGTCCACAATTGCAGGGCCGCGCGCGCCAGCGTCTGGCCGGCGGCCGTCAGCGCGCTGATGTCGACCGTCAGCGTGCCGCCCGGCGCCACGTCGAAATGGTGCGGCGTGGTCCAGTAGAGCGTCGTGAGCTGGTTCGCGATCTGGTCGTTGGTCCACAGCGTGAGCGGCGGCGCTTCGCCAAAGCTCAGCGTAAAGCTGCCCTGGTCCGATTCGCGCCACGTGCCGACATCGATATAATAGGTGCCGCTTGTGGTCGGGGTGAAGACGAGCCGCGAATAGGTGCCCGCACCGCCGTCGTCATTCTCGCCGATCGCGTTGCCGTTGGCGTCGCGCAGCATCAGCAACGTGTCGACCGTACCGCTACCCGACGTCTCGAACACATACCGCGTTCCGGCCGTCAACGTGACTCCATACCAGTCATGGTCACCCAGGCCGTTGAGGTTCACCGTGGTCGATCCACCAAATGTAACGGTGGCGGTGGTGGTCCGGTTGTCGACCACCGTGTCGGCCGGGTTCCACAGGCCGCTGCTGGCAAACAGGCTGTACGAGCCGGTCACGCTGCTGCTGAACCCGCTGACATCGACGAAATAGGTACCGGTCGTGGTCGCGGTGAAGGTGATGTGCGACAACACGTCCTGCCCGCCATCGTCATTGGTGACGATTACGCCGCCGCTCGAATCGCGCAACCTGAGCAGCGTGTCGGTTGGATCCTGCGCACCGTTGGTCCAGAAGGTGTAGGTCTGACCGGCGGTCAGGGTGACCCGATACCAGTCTTGGTCGCTTCCAGTGTCGATCGCCCCCGCGACCGAACCGCCGAACACCACCGCATCGGTCGAACCGGTATTGCCGGGCGCGTCGCTCGCCACCTCGACCGGGAGCAGGTCGTCATCGTCCAGTCGCGCCTTGGCACAGGCTTCGCACATGCACGAGGTGACTTCCGCGTGCTGGACCAGCGCGGTGCCGATCGACCCGTCGAGCTGCACGCCGCCGCCGAACCCGTCGACGATGCGTGAAAAGCCGGCGAAATTGCCGTCGGTGACGCCATCAAGCCTTGTCGAGATTCCGAACACACGCTGCCTCCCTCACCGGATGCCGTCCGATCGGACATCCTTGAAAAGGCGGTGCAAATCCAGAACAGCACTTCAGTCCGATAGCGCCGCCGCCCGCGCGACATCCCGCGCCAGCAAGCCGATAGAGTCAAGCCCCAAAGGCCGGTCGGACGATGAAATCATGCGGGTTTCAACCGATCGCGTACGTCCGCGCTCGATCACCGTGACATCCGCCGCGAGGGTATCGGGCCGAACGACGCGGAGCGCGACCGTCATGCCGTCGCCCGACCGCTGCCCGACCGGAACCAGCGCGTAGCGAAGCCCAGTGGCAGCCGACAGCTTTTCGGCAAAGCGCGTGCACATCACCTGCGGGTCCAGCCCGGCCGCCGCTGCCCCGGAAACGGTGCACGACAGCGACAGCGGCGTCCCGGCACCGGTCACCGACATGGCCAGCCAGACGATCCACGACATGCCGCTACTCCCGATAAGGCGATCATCCCCGGCACCCTGGCCGTGGCCCGATGAACAGGGCCTGTCGCGCGCGGTTCATCGCCGGAAACACAGCATATGGTCGATATGGTGCGGCTGGGCGAAGATTGCGTCGATCGTGATCGGCTGAATCCCGGCGACATAGTCGATGATCTCGAGGCTGAAGCCTTCGCCGATGATCTCCTCAAGGAACCCGCGCGGGTCGGGGTAGCGCAACACGGTGAATTCCATGAAGATGGTGAGCGGCTGACCACCGGCAAGGATGCCGGTCATCCCGCGCCACACCTGTTGCTCGAACCCTTCCACGTCGATCTTGATGAACTCGGCGTCGAGCGCTTCGGGAAAGCTGTCGAGCCGCCGCAGCGGGACCGCGTTGGACATCCCGTCGCCGGTTTCGGCATGGACCCGCCCGCCGCCGGGCTGGTGCGGCATGACTTCCAGCGTCACATATCCCTCTTCGCTGCCCAGGGCGCAGTCGTGCAATCTGGCAAAGGGCGCAAAGCCGTTCATCTCGATGCTGCGCTCAGCGCGGGTCGCCAGCGCCGGATTGGGCTCGAACGCCAGCACCCGCCCTTCCGCCCCGGTCAGGTCGGCGAGCAGCAGCGAATAATAGCCAAGATTGGCCCCGACATCGATCACGGTCGACCCGCGGCGGACGCTGCGCAGCATCGCCTCGGTCACCCACATTTCCCAGAATCCGTCGAGCATCAGATGGCTGCTGATGCCGATGTCGCGGGTGTCGACGAACATCTTGTAGCGCCCGAGCACCCGCGCCAGCGCAATATGGTCGCCGCAATAAGCGGTGCGACACAGCGCGCGGATCTCCGCCTCGTTGAAGGTGCGGGGATGCTGGAGCAGCCGCCAGATATCGTAGATCGGTGTCGCGTTCATCCTGTTCCCATCATCCCCCGGTCGCCGCGCGGCGCGCGCCGAACCATCCCGCCAGACGCCCGATCATGACGCGTGCCGCCGACGGGCCCGACGCGTTCGCCCCCGCCGCCAGCTCCTCCGCCAGCGCCTCGACACTGCACCGCTCGCCGCTGCGCGCACTGGCATAGCGCGGATAGACGATCAGCGCCGCCGCGACCAGTTCGGCAAGGGTGCGTCGCCGCGTGCGCCGCGCGACGGGCGCGCGGTCCTGCGTGAGGCCCCAGCCGGCATAGAAGGGCTGGCCGTGGACCACCACCTCCCGCCCGCGCAGCAGCGCCTCAAACCCGGTGAGCGACGTCAGCACATGCACCGCATCCACGCGATCGAGCAGGTCGGTCAGACTGGCGTGCGGCGCGACCAGATCGGCGAACGCCCGCGCCGCGGCTTCGTCGATCCCACCTGCGCGCAGCCCCGACACGATATCGGGGTGCGGCTTGTAAATCAGAAAGGCGTCGGGCTCCTCCGCGCGGACGCGGGCCAGCAGATCGAGCATGCCGGTTACGCCGGCATTGCCGAGCAGCACCGATTGATCCGATTCGACCTGACCCGCCACCAGGACGATCCGCCGCCCGGGTGGCAACGCCAGCGCCGCGCCGGCAAGATTATATTTGGTGAGGCGCGCCGAACATAGCAGCGCGATCAGCGCCTTTGCCCGCGCCACCATCCCCGCGTCGAATTCGGCGGTCTGAAGCAGCTCCTCAAGATCGCTCGGGCCGCTCGGGTCGTAATGTGGGCGGCGGCTGTCGAGGGTCAGCGAACAGGGCTGGACCAGCGCCGCGCCCAGCCCGGCCGAGCGCAGAAAGCCGTCCTCGATCCACCATAAGGGGACACCGGCATCGCGCGCCGCGCGCTCAAGCCCCGGCGGGGTCCGCGTCGCCCAGCAGCCGATCGCGCCGCCCCGCGCACGCGCCATCGCGACTGCGCGGGCGGGGTCACTGGCAAAGGCCGGGCCGTGCGCATTGCGCAGCATCGTAGCGATCCGCCGCCGCTTCCACGGCGCGATCCCGATCAGGCAGGCGAGCTCATCGGGCCGCGCCACCGCGCTCATCGCGTCAGCAGGTCGACGGTGATCGCGGGCGTGACCAGCGTATTGAGCAACTGCACCAGCTTGCCGAACTGCACCGAGCGGGCATTGGCGACCAGCAGCACATCCTTTTCGCGCATCTCGAACCGTTGCGAGAGGAAATAGCTGCGCGGGTCGAGCAGGTTGAGGCGGTAGATCACCGGTTTCGGCGCGCCATCGGCTCCCGCCTCGTACCGGAACACGAACACCCCCGTAGCATCGGCACGGTCGTCGGCCAGTCCGCCCGAGCGCGCAATCGCCTCGGCCAGGGTCAGCGTATCGCTGTCGAATGCCAGCTCCGCCACGTTGCGCGCCGAGCCGAGCACGGTCAGCGAGCGTACGCTGCGGATCAACTGGACATGATCGCCGGGTGCGAGCCGGACATTGGCGGGGCTGTCGACCCGCAGCTGATCGAGCCGGATTTCCGCCGCCTGTTCGCCACGCACCAGCCGGACGCGGGTGTCGGCCGGGCGATTGGCCGGGCCGCCCGCCTGCGCGATCAGGTCCAGCAGCCGCTCCCCCGCCAGCGTCAACGGCTGACGCCCGGGGTTGCGCACATCGCCGCTCGTGACGACGCTGCGCCCCGGGCCGCGATCGACCGCGACCACAACCTGCGCCTGTTGCGACAGGCCGCGCAGTTTCTGGCGAATCTCTTCCCCCACCGCCGCGCTGGAGCGGCCGGCCACCCGCACCGCGCCGATATAGGGGATGGTTACCGCGCCTGATTCACCCACCTCCATGCGCGGCAACGTCCGTGCGCCCGCCGCAGGCGGCGCGCCCTCGCGCACGCCGGGATCGCCTGACGGAGCGAATAGCGCGTAGCCGACCTCGAAGACCGTGACGGTCAGCACGTCGCCCACCGCGATCTCGCCGGTCCAGGGCGGGGCGTCGGCGATGGGCCAGGCGGGCTTGGACAGCGATGCGGCCTGGGGCGGCATGGGCGTATCGACAATGTCGATCACCGCAATGCCCGCGGTCGCCGCCGGTCCCACGACCTGCGAGGCGGTTGGTGCGCCGGTGGGTAGCGTCGCGCAAGCCGATGCCGCGAGGAGCAGCGGGAGGAGCGCGAAAACGCGGTTACGCATGGGCATGATCCGGTCCGCGTGCGGCGGCGAAACGCGCGATGGCGCGCTGCTGCGCCAGGTCGTCATAAAGTCGACCCAGCCGCTCCTGGTAGCGCGCCTGCGAAAACCGCTCCGCCTGTACCCGTCCGGCGGCGCTGAGCGTCGCGCGCAATTCGGCATCGTTGTCGAGTCGCGCCAGCCCCGCGCGGATGGACTGCGGGTCATAGGGATCGACATACAGCACCGCATCGCCCCCAACTTCGGGCAGCGCGCTCACATTCGAGGTCAGGACAGGCGTCCCCAGCATCATCGACTCCAGCACCGGCAGACCGAATCCCTCATAGATGGACGGAAAGGTCACCGCCTTTGCCCCACGGATCAACCGCATCAGCAGCGCACGGGGCAGATAATCGATCCGACGGATATTCTTGAACGTCGCCTTGAGCGGCTGGATTTCATCGCGCTGGAGCAGCCGCAGCTCCGCATCCGCTCCCCAGCTGCGCCGCCCGACGATCACCAGCGGGGTCCTGGTCGCGAGCGCCAGATACGCCTCGATCAGGCGGTTGACGTTCTTCTTGGGCTCGATCGCACCATAGAAGAGGAAATATCCGCGGAACGGCAGGTTGAAGATACTGCGGATTGCGGCGGCGACATCATCGTCGCTTTCCTGCAGCACCGCGTCGGGGACGCGTACCGCCTGATAGGTGTTGACGATCTTGCGCTCGGCGAATGGGAAGAATTCGATGATGTCGCGGCGGCTCGATTCCGACACGGTGACGATGCGGTCGGCGCGGCGGGCAACGGCGCGCATCAGCTTGTAATAATAACGTTTCCGGTCGGCGCTGGCATAGGGCAGCTTGAGCGGGACCAAGTCGTGCATCGTGTACAGATTGGCCGCACCGCGCAGCTTGAGCGGCAGCGGATAGGTCCAGTGCATCACATCGGCCGGCTCGGGCAGGCAAACGTTGGAGAACAGCCCGAGCCGCGCGAAATTGCGGCCAGCGAGGTCGAAAATGTCCGGGGCGGTGTACAGCCCGGCATCGAATTCGGGCAGGCGATGGGCAAACTGGCGGGCGAGCACGCGACCGTCCTGCGAGATGGCGCGCGCACGGCGATCGCGCAGCATCAGGGTCATCTCCCGAACCCAGTTGGGTGACAAGTGGCGGGGGGTGCGGGTCTGGTGCTCACGGCCCAGCGACTCGTAGAACATGATGTCGCGCAGCTTCGGATTGAACGGTGCGCGCAGGCCGTACAGGCCACCCACCGGCAGGCCCATGCCCTTGATCGCCCCGGCAAGCTGATAGCCATAGGTCGCCACCCCGGTGCCCTGCGGCAGCGCGAGATTAAAGCCGTCGATCAGTACGCGCATGATGAACCCGCCCCCAAGGCTCTCATAACTCACCACAAGCGTTCGTAAAGCGCCGCCAGCCGCGCGGCGAAGCGTTCGGGGGTGAAGTCGGCGGCACGCTGACGACCCGCCGCGACCAGCCTGGCGCGCAGGTCGGCGTCGGTTGCAATGCGCTGCACGGCCGCGGCGAGCGCCGTCGGGTCATGCGGATCGACCAGCAGCGCGGCGTCGCCCGCAATCTCCGCCGCCGCGCTGCCGGCGCTTGCCAGCGCGGGAACGCCAAGCGCCATCGCCTCGACCACCGGCAGCCCGAACCCCTCGGCCAGCGAGGGCATCAGCAGCGCGCGGGCATTGGCGATTAGCGCGGCGATGGTGGCATCGTCCTGCCAGCCGATCCGGATCACGTCCGGCGCGGTCATCAGCGCTTCGACCCGCCGACGCTCTGCGGCATCGCGCCAATGCCCGTCCGGCCCGGCAATGACCAGCGGCAGCCCGGTGTCGGCGCGGCGATGGGCGCGCAGCAACACCTCGACATTCTTGCGCGATTCGACCCGGCCGATCGTCAGCAGATAGGCACCGGGCGCGAGACCGGGTGGCACCGCGCGGCCCGGTCCCGGATCGACTGCCTGATAGGAGCAGGTGACCCGATCCCGCGCTTGTGGGATCAGCTTGCGCAGGTCAGTCGCTGTGGTTTCGGAGACGGTGACAAACTGCGCCGCAACCTCTGCCAGCCGATCGAGCAACCGGCGCTGGCGTCCGGCGCGGATGCCGGTCAGCGCGGGATCGGTCAGCGGGATCAGATCGTGGACGGCGTAGAAATTCGCCGCCCCGACGACCTGGATCGGCAGCGGATGCGACCAGTGGACGATCGCCGGAGGATCGGGGAGGATCAGCCGCGTCAGCGCCCCGGTGGCGGTGAAGCGGCGCTGGGCGAGGCGATAGAGGTCGGGGACCAGCCAGCCTGCTCCGGCACGCGTGGCAGTTGGTCGCCCGTGGACGATGCGCGGCAGATCGCGCCAGCCCGCGCGCGCCGCCGCGTCGCCGCCGTCGCCGATCGGCTCGACCGCAACCGGCAACCGCGCGAGCGCAGTGCCAAGCCCGGCGCGATAGCGCGCGACGCCCGTCCCTTCGCGCCACCGGACCGCGCGGCAATCGACCGCGATTCGCGGGACTTGCGCGGTCACCCCTGTGCTCCGGCTGCCACTTTGCCTATCATCCCGCGATGATTCGCTTCGACCGCGTCAGCAAGACCTATCGGACGCGGCGCGGGCAGCATCGCGTGCTCGACGAAGCGAGCTTCACGATCGGGCGGGGCGAGGCGCTGGGCATTTGCGGTCATAATGGCGCGGGCAAGTCGACGCTGCTGCGCCTGATTGCCGGGGTCGAGCGGCCGAGTTCGGGCCGGGTCGAGCGTCAAATGTCGGTGTCCTGGCCACTCGGCTATGCCAGCAGTTTCCAGAGCAGCCTGACCGGCGCCGACAATGTCCGCTTCATCGCGCGCGTCTATGGCCGGCCGGTCGACGCGGTGCTCGCCTTTGTCGAGGAGTTTGCGGAGCTTGGCAGCTATCTCGACATGCCGATCCGCACCTATTCGGCGGGGATGAACGCGCGGCTGGCCTTTGCCGCGTCGCTCGCGGTCGATTTCGACTGTTATCTGGTCGACGAGATCACCGCCGCCGGGGACGAGCGTTTCCGCGCGCGCTGCCACGCCGCATTGCTGGAGCGGCGCGAGCGCGGGACGCTCGTGATGGTGTCCCACGACCCGCACACGCTGCGCGCCTATTGCACCAGCGGCGCGACGTTGAGCGACGGGCGGCTGACATTTTACGACACGATCGAGGGCGCACTGGAGCAGCATTTCTAGCGCCGCGCCCGTCCCATCAACTCCGATGCTCGCGCACTCCGGCGATCAGCATCCAGCCAATGCCATAGGCAACGCTCAGGCCGATCAGGATCAGCAACGTCGTGCGGAAGGGCCTGGGCAAAGCCGGCTTTTCGGGAAGATTGGGTTCGACCACCGCGACGATGAACAGCTGCTCGTTCGCTGCACGCGTGCGCGCCTGTTCGAGCCGGGCCCGGGCCGCCTCATAGCGTTTGCCGGCGAACTCCTGCTGCAGCCGCAGCTCCTCATATTCACCGAGCCGCCCCGCCACCGCCTCGGGCCGACCGGTCTGGCGCGCACGCGCGGCGTCGAGCGCGGCCGATGCGGCGGCGACCTGTGCCGCCATCGCGCGCACTTGCGGGCTGTTCGGGCTGAGCTTGCCGCGCATATCGGCGAGCACGGCGGCAGCACGGTCGAGCCGCGCCTGTTGCTCCTCGATCAGCCGCGCGCCGCCCGCGCCGGTCGCGGCGGGATCGAGGTCGCGCTCACGCTCACGAAAGCCGCCAAGCTGACGCTGGATCGACTCCAGCTCGTCCTGCGCCCGCTGCGATTCGCCCGACGCGACGCGCAGCGAGGCGTCGAACAGCCGCGCATTATAGGCGTTGACCCGCTTTTCCCCCAGCGCAAGCAGCGCGCGGGCGACGCGCCGTGCATCGGCGGGGTCGAACGCGCGCACCGACAGGCGGGTGATATTGTCGTCGGGATCATAGATGATATCGACATGGTCGCGGTAGAAATCGAGCAGCGTCTCGGCACGCGGCACCGGGCTCCACAGCCGCGACAGCGGATCGGTGCCGGGACGGCGATAGATGGCGACAAGGTCCACCCCCTCCCGGCGCAGCGCGCGGATCGCATCGTGCGAGCGCAGATATTCGCGAATGCTCTGCGCCTCCTGCTGCCCCGGCGACAGGTTCGCGGAGAGGCCGAGCAATTGCCCGACCCCGCTTCCCGGGGCAGCCTGGGCCTCAAGCCCGCGCACCACGAACTGCGCCTCCGAGCGATATTGCGCGCTGGCGATGAGGAACAGATACAGCGCCGCGATCACCGTCGGCACGATCACCAACAGGATGAACGGATGCGCCCGTGCCCGGTCGAACAGCGAGGTCGAGCGTTCCTTGATAGCGTCTTGCGCGACTGGGTCGGACGTGTCGGTGAGCACCATGATGTTCCGCTTATCAGGAGAGTTCGATGCGCGCGCGCAAATGCTTGAGGCCGAGCAGTCCGAGCAAGGTCAGCGCGCCGCACCAGCCGACGACATAGGGCAGGTCGATCCAGCGCGACTCAAACGCCTCGAACTGGCCGACCTTGAGCAGTTCGAAGATGTGCACCGTCGGCACCCAGACGAGCAGGTCGCGCACCCCCTGTGGAAACCAGGACAACGCGAAAAACGCGCCCGAGAGCGGCATCGACAGATAAAGCAGCGGGTGCACGAGCCGTCCGACCACCGGCGACTGGTGCGAAGCTGCGGTAACCAGCATCGACAGGCCGAAGGCAAACCAGCACATCAGCGCCACCGCCCCCGCAAACGCCTCGGGCCGTGCCAGCGGATCGGCAAGGCCCAGCGCCCATGCCCCGCCGAGCAGAACGATCAGCATGACGATGGTGCTGACCGCCTCCAGCACCATCCGCGCGATCAGCATGTCGGGAATCGTTACCGGCCGATGATGCAGCAGCGGGCGGTTGGCCTCGATCACCGTTTCGGCGCGCGACACGACCGAGCGGAACATGATGAACAGCCCATAGCCGGCGATGGCGAACGGGATCGGGCGGATGCCCCCGGCGATCGGCAGATCGTGGTTGGTGTGGAGCAGCGCCACTGCCACCGCGAGCAGCATCGGCTCGGCGAACAACCACAGATAGCCGATATTGGCCCGCCCGAAGCGCGTGTGCAGCTCGCGCAGAATCAGTGCGCCGATGACATTGCCCTGTACCCTGAGGGCAGCGCGGAACGACACAATGCTCACAGCGCGTCCAGAAATGGCAGGACCTGCGCGAAATGCGTGTCCCAGCGTGGCGCCGTCCAGCTCCGCATCCGCGCGAGCTGCGCCGCGCGCATCGGCGAATCCGTGCGCGCATGGTCCTGGATCGCCCGCGTCCAGCCCGGACCGTCGAGCGGGTCGAAATAATCGGGCACATCGCCCCCGGTCTCGCGCAGCACGGCGATGTCGCTCGCGATCACCGGCACCCCCGCCGCCAGCGCCTCGGCCACCGGCAGGCCGAACCCCTCGGCAAAGCTGGGCATCAGCACCGCGCGCGCGCCGGCGATCAGCGCGCCAAGCGCGCGGTCCCCGACCGCGCCCGCTTCAACGACATGACCGTGCAGCGCGGGGCAGCGGTCGAGCAGGTCGACGACATTTTCATTTTCCCACCCGCGCCGCCCGGCGAGGATCAGCCTGGGCGTGTCGCCCGGCGACCGTTCCGCCATCGCGCGCCAGATCTGAAGCAATAGCAGGTGGTTCTTGCGCGGTTCGATCGTGCCGAGGCACAGGAAATAGGGTTGCGCAGGGTCGGCCCCGGCCTTGCCATGCACAAAGCGCGGCTCGATCCCCAGCGGCGCCACCATCAACGCGGGCCGATGTCCGGCATCGACGAGATAGGGTTCGACGGCGCGCGCGGTCGCGTGCGAATTGACGAGGATCGCATCGGCAAAGCGCGCTGCATTGCGCAGCCGCCGCCGATGCCGTTCGGCACCGCCAGCCCGTGCATATTCGGGAAAGTCGGCCGGAATCGCATCGTGCAGATAGACGCACAGCCGCTCGCCGTCGCGCAGGTTGCGCCGGTCGAGCCGGTCGAGATGCTGGTGCGACACGATCAGCCGCACGCCGGCAGCGGCGACGCGGGGCAGCGGGCGCACGCCTGACCAGGCCGTCGCGATGGCGCCGATGCCCGCCTCCTCCCCCATTTCCCAGCGCTGCTCCAGCGCCGCGACCAGGCGCATCAGCGCCGCACGCGAAAAGCCGACCCGGCCCAGCCATGGCAGCCACGCCTCGAACCGGGCCACCCGGTCGCGGCTTGCCAGCAGCGCGCGCGCATAGGCCAGCTCGACCCGGTCGATTCCGGTCGGGGCCGCATGGTGCGCGCGAATGAGGAGCCGGGTGATCTCCAGCGTCACGCTCCGCCCCGCCAGCGCGGTGCAGTCGGTTGCAGCGTGGTCGAGGGCGACCCGCGCGTTCACCGGTCGCGCAACCGGGCTACGGCGTTGCGGACAAGCAGGTCGAGCGCTTCCTCTCCGTGGAAGCCGCCATTGACCAGGCATTTCGCCCGCAACGCGCGACAGAATATGTCGAACGCCTCGGCATCGACCGGCGGCGGGGCGTGCCAGAAGCGGTCGAGCGGCACGTCCGCCGTGACGCCCGCAACGTCATAGATGGCGGTGCCCAATGTCTTCACCGGCACCCCGGCTGCCAACGCGAGCGGGCCAACACTGCTGTTCACCGTGACCACGCCGTGCGCGACCTTGAGCAACGGTGTCAGGTCAAAGCGTTCGATGAATACGACGCGGTCGCCCAGGCCGAGCTGTGCCGCCCGATCGGTGACGAAGCCACGCCAATTGTCCACATCGGGGTCCAGCGGATGCTGTTTGACCAGCAGCGCCACGTCTTCCGGCGCATCGCGGAATGCCGCCAGCACCTCCACCACCGCGTCGCGCATCGTGTCGAACCGCGAATGGACACGGATCTGCGCGTCCCCCTCCAGCTGCAGCGGGAACAGAAAGAAGCGCCGCCCCGCCAGTTCCGCGACCGCAGCCTGGCTCGCCCGCCGCTCGCGCCTGCGCCGCACATAACGCCGCAACCACGCCAGACCCTCCCGGATCGGGGATGCATGACGATGCGTGCGGTAATGGGCGAAGAACGGTGCCGCGGCCTGAGTCGCGGCGTAATAGAACGCCGACTGGCTGGCGCGCCGCCGGAAGGAACTGGCGACCTGAACCTCATCGGCGAGATCGCCAGCCCGCGCCGCGATCAGGCGCAGCGCATGGAGACCGCGCGGGAAGGACGAATGGCCATTCACCCCGCCGCGTTCAAGGGTCACGTGATTGGGGCGCAGATACCCCTCCTCGAACGTCGTAAAGCGCAGGCCGCGCCGGTCGGCGAGCACCCGCGCGGCGCGGTGCACCGGGCGCAGATCCCCGAACACGATGATGTCGGTCACTCCCCGGTCGCGGACAAAGCGATCGAGCCAGGTCGGCCAGTCGGCGGGCGTGCCACGATAGGCGAAGGCGTCACGTCCGGGCCAGTCGAGCACGTCGCCGCCGTTGAAATTGATCCGCGAGACGCGCGCCCCGTCCGCACGCAACGCCTCGCCCAGGCGCCGAAAAAACGGACCGGGAAGGCCCTGCAGGAACAGGTAATGACGCGCGGCGCGGGGGATGACGACGCACTGGTCAGATGCGTTGACCGGCTCCGCAACCGTTTCGTCGAGCATGTCGCGCGCGAGGCTAGCCATCCGACATCCCGGTCGCGCGCACCAGGTCATGGATATGCGCGACATCCGCCAGCAGCGGTTCAAGCCGGTCGAGCGGCCACACCGTCGCGCTGTCCGACCAGGCATTGGCCGGATCGGGATGGGTTTCGATAAAAAGCCCCGAAATCCCCGCCGCAGCGGCCGCGCGCGACAGCAGCGGGATCCATTCGCGCGCTCCGCCCGACCGCCCGTTCGCACCGCCCGGGCTCTGCACCGAATGCGATGCATCGAACAAGGTCGGCAACCCGGTCGCGCGCATTTTTCCCAGGCTGCGCATGTCGACGATCAGGTCGTGATAGCCAAAGCTGGTTCCGCGTTCGGTCAGGATGACATGGTCGCTGGCCACGCAGCCGGGGGGCAGCGCATCGCCGACCTTGGCCGCAGCATGGACCATATCGTCCGCCGCCATGAACTGGCCTTTCTTGATGTTGACCACCCGCCCGGTCGCGCCGGCGGCGCGGAGCAGATCGGTCTGGCGCGACAAAAAGGCCGGGATCTGGATGACATCGGCCACTTCCGCCACTGCCGCGACCTGCCCAGTCTCATGCACGTCGGTCAGCACCGGCAGCCCGATTTCGCGCTGAACCCGCGCCAGCACCGCCAGCCCTTCATCCAGGCCCGGTCCGCGCGGACTGGCGCCTGCTGTACGATTGGCCTTGTCGAAACTGCTCTTGAAGATGACCGGGAGTTGCACACGCGCGCCGATCGCCGCCAGCGCCTCTGCCACGCCCAGCGCATGATCCGCACTTTCGATGACGCATGGCCCCGCAACCACGAACAGCGGCCCGCTCGGCTCGACAGTAAAACGACCGATGCGCACCGCGACTCCCCGCGCCAATCCAGCCCTGCACTTTTGGGCATCGCTGTAGGCGTTCGCAACCAGCAATTTCCCGCCGCGCCTGCAAGTGCGACAGCGCTGCTCGGAATGCCACGTGTTCAACCGGCCGTCGCCGTGCGCGACTCGCGCGGGAGCCCAATCCGGACCAAAGCCCATTCAGCACCGCGACGGCCGCCCCGGCGAACCGGGCAGGCGACAGGAGTGGCGGAGACGGAGGGATTCGAACCCTCGGTACGGTTCCCCGTACGACGCTTTAGCAAAGCGTTGGTTTCAGCCACTCACCCACGTCTCCGGATGCTCGTAGCGAGCGGGGCTATAGCGAGCGTCGCGGCGGCGATCAATGGGCGGATTTGCGGCGGCTGGGCGCGAAATCGACTCGGGTCATCGCCGGTTCATTGCCGCACTGCCATCGCTCGGCATAAGTGCGAGGCTGCGGAGGGATTATATGCGACGGTTGATGCGGTGGATCGGAATGGCGCTTGTCGTGCCCGCGCTGACGATGATGCCGGTTCAGGCGCAGAGTATCCAGAAGGTCGATCCCGATACCGCCATCGACGCCGATCTCGACCGGCCGCAAACCGCCATTCCGGCACAGCCCGCACCACAAGACGAGCAGGTCGACCCCGGGGCACCTTATGAAGCGCCGCCCGCCGATGAGCAGCAGCCGACGCGTCCCGCTGGCCAGGCTCCGGCCCAGGAAAGCGCGCAGGCGGGTGGCCTGAGCAAGCCCGAAGCGCCGGTGACCTTCGACCGCGTCCGGCTGGTCTCTGCGGCCGAAGACGTGTTCGGCAAGGGTGCCACAGGCCTAGCCGCGCTGATCGAGGATATCCTGAAGGATCAAGGTGAGCCCAACGCCTATATCGCCGGCTCCGAAGGATCGGGCGCGGTGGTGGTCGGGCTGCGCTATGGATCGGGCAAGATGATCCATGCGGTCGAGGGCGAGCGCGACGTCTATTGGACCGGGCCGTCGGTCGGCTTCGACATCGGCGGCGACGCCAACAAGGTGTTCGTGCTGGTCTACAATCTTTACGACAGCCAGGAGCTGTACAAGCGCTTCCCGGCCGGCGAGGGCCGACTCTATTTCGTCGGCGGCTTTTCCGCCACCTATCTGCGTCGCGGCGATGTGGTGCTGATCCCGGTGCGGCTGGGCGTCGGATGGCGCGCGGGCGCCAATGTCGGATATATGAAGTTTAGCGAAAAACGTCGCTGGTTGCCGTTCTGACCGGCCTTCTATTCTGCGCTGCGCCCCGCTAGTCGGGGCGAATGCCAGTCAATCAAGCCGATATCGATCTCACCCAGCGCCTTGCCGATGCGGCGGGCGCGGCGATCCGCCCCTATTTCCGCGCCGAATATGGCCTTGAGACCAAGGACGATGCGTCGCCCGTCACGCTCGCCGACAAGGCGGCGGAGGCGGCAATGCGGCGGCTGATCGTCGCCGAACGCCCGATGGACGGCATCATCGGCGAAGAAGAGGAAGAGCGCGCCGGATCAAGCGGGCGGACCTGGGTGCTCGATCCCATCGACGGGACGCGCAGCTTCATCGTCGGGCGGCCGATCTTCGGCACGCTGATCGCGCTGCTGGAGGATGGCTGGCCAGTGCTGGGGATCATCGACCAGCCGATCATCAGCGAACGCTGGCTGGGCGTGACCGGACGACAGACGCTGTTCAACGGCAAGCCGGCGCAGGCGCGGACGTGCCGCGAGCTTTCACAGGCACTGCTCGCCACCACCTCCCCCGCCCTGTTCACCGACGGCCAGCTCCACGCATTTGAACATGTCGATGCGGCGGTGATGAGCACGGTGCTGGGCGGCGACTGCTATAATTACGGCCTGGTCGCATCGGGCCATCTGGATCTGGTGATCGAGGCGGGGCTCAAGCTGCACGATTTCGCCGCGCTGGTGCCGGTGGTCGAGGGCGCGGGCGGTCGCATGTGCGACTGGCAGGGCGATCCGCTGCATGCGGGCAGCACTGGCGAGGTGATCGCAGCGGGCGATCCGGCGCGAATCGAGGAAATCGTCGAAGCGCTGGCCTGCCGGGGGCATTGAGATGCTGCGCCTGCACCGCGGCTATGCGCTGGCGGCGGTGATGCTGTTCGCGATCGAGGTCGCGATCGCGCTCTATGTTCGCGACCGGTTCGTGCGGCCGCATCTGGGCGACACGCTTGCGGTACTGCTGGTCTATTGCGGGCTGCGCGCAGCAACGCGCATCGGGGTGGTTCCTGCAGCGGCGGCGGCATTTGCGGTCGCGGCGCTGGTCGAACTGGGCCAATGGATCGGCATTCTCGACCTGCTCGGCTGGCGCGACAGTCCACTCGCGCGCACGCTGCTGGGCACCGGATTCGATTGGAAGGATTTCCTTGCCTACGGTGCCGGGGCGGGCGTCGCCGTGGTGGCCGAACGCATGTTCGGGCGTCGTTGAAGGATCGGGAGGCGTGGCGCGGCGCGAATCGAGGAAATTGTCGAGGCACTTACCTGCCGGGGACATTGAAAGGGCGCGAATGGCTTCGGACATCTACTGGATCGACTCGACCCAGCCGCGTCTGGCGATCATGGCGCGACCGCGTGCGGGCGACTGGCTCGAGGATGAAATCGCCCATTGGCGCAGCGCCGGAATCGTTACGGTCGTCAGTCTGCTGGAGCGTCATGAGATCGACGAGCTGGGCCTGGAGGACGAACCCATATTTTGCGCAACAGCCGGCATTCGATTTCTGTCGCTCCCGATCGCCGATCGTGGACTTCCGAGCGATTCCCGAGCCTTCGACGCGTTTATCCAAGAGCTATCAAGCGACAGCGCACCACTAGCAGTTCATTGCCGCGCCGGCATTGGGCGTTCGGCCATCGTCGCTGCGGCCCTGCTGGTTCGGCGGGGTCTCGCACCTGCGGTCGCCATTGAACATATCTCGCTTGCGCGCGGCACCCGCGTGCCGGACACAGAGGCTCAGCGCGATTGGATCTTGCAGCTGGCCGCACGCTAAGCACCTCAGGCAGTTGCAAAACCGACTCAAACCGACTATCGGCCCGCCTTTCCGCGATTCAGGAACGACCCGGCTAACAAGGGCTGCCGTGGCTGTTCGAGAATTCGTCGCGCGTAAAAGGAGACGAAAATGCCCAAGATGAAGACCAAGAGCGGTGTGAAGAAGCGCTTCAAATTCACCGCAACGGGCAAGGTGAAGCACGGCGTCGCCGGCAAGCGTCACCGCCTGAGCAGCCATAACGCGAAATATATTCGCACCAACCGCGGCACGTCGGTCCTGTCCGAAGCTGATGCCGGTCACGTGCGCCTCTGGGCGCCGTACGGCCTGTAAGGAGAGATAGACCATGGCACGTGTCAAACGTGGTGTAACCACCAAGGCGAAGCACAAGCGGATTTTGGATCAGGCGAAGGGCTATTATGGCCGTCGCAAGAACACCATCCGCATCGCACGCCAGGCCGTCGAAAAGGCCGGCCAGTACGCCTATCGCGACCGCAAGGTTAAGAAGCGCAGCTTCCGCGCCCTGTGGATCCAGCGCATCAACGCCGGCGTCCGCGCCGAAGGCCTGACCTATTCGCAGTTCATGCATGGCCTCAAGCTCGCCGGCATCGAACTGGACCGGAAGGTCCTGGCCGACATCGCAATGCACGAGGGTGATGCGTTTACCGCCATCATCGCGCAGGCGAAGGCGGCTCTGCCCCAGGCCGCCTGAGGCGACCTGTAGCGACCGAAATGGGGCGCCGGTGGACCTTCCACCGGCGCCCTTTTTCTTGACCAGGAAGGCATCGCGAGATGACGCTCCAGACCTGGTGGCTTTATGTCACCGCCGTGTTCCTGATCTCCGCGACGCCGGGGCCGAACATGCTCCACGTCATGGTGCAGAGCATCCATCACGGCGCGCGCCGCTCGGTCGCGTCGATGCTGGGGCTGATGACGGCCAATATGGTCTGCCTGCTTGCGTCGGCGGCGGGCCTTGGGGCGTTGCTCAAGGCGTCGCCGATGCTGTTCGATGCCCTGCGCTATGCCGGGGTCGGCTATCTGGTGTGGCTGGGGATCAAGGCATGGCGTGCGCCAGTCGCGAGCAACGACCCGGACGCGGAGAAGCCCGCCCCGCCCTCGCTGGTCGCGATGTTCGGCGCGGGGCTTGGCACTGGCTTCTCCAATCCCAAGCTGATCATCTTTGCCGCCGCGCTGTTTCCGCAGTTCATCAACACCAACGCGCCGTTCGCGCCCCAGCTCGCCATCCTGATCGCCAGCTTCGCGGTGATCGAGGCATTCTGGTTCAGCATGTACGCGCTGGGAGGACGTTCGCTCGCCGCTTGGCTCGCGCCGGCCAACCGCCAGCGCCTGTTCAACCGCGTGACCGGCGGCGTGTTCATCGCGTTCGGCGTCGCTCTGCTGGGTGGGCGGACGTGAGGCTGAGCCGTTCGATCGCCTTCATCGTCATTCCCGCGCAGGCGGGAATCCATTGGCGCTGAAGGCGCGGTTCTTGCGATAGGGTAGCCAGAATGGATCCCCGCCTGCGCGGGGATGACGTTTGGGGAACATGCGGATGGCCAAACAACCGTGCGTGTACATTCTCGCGAGCGGGCGCGCGGGCACGGTCTATACCGGAGTCACCTCGGACTTACTCGGCCGGCTCTACCAACATCGCGAGGGCATCACCAAAGGGTTCGCGGGTGAGCATCATGCGCTGAAGCTCGTCTGGTACGAAATCCATCAGGAGATGGAGCCCGCGATCATCCGCGAAAAGCGGATCAAGAAGTGGAATCGCGACTGGAAACTGAACCTGATCGAGCGATCAAATCCCGAATGGCTTGACCTTGCCATCGCGCTGGGCTTCGAGCCACTGGACGATGCGCGAATGGATTCCCGCCTGCGCGGGAATGACGGAGTGAACAAGTGAACACCGATCTCGACCAATTGAAGGCCGACCTTCTCGCTGCAATCGATGCGGCCACCGGCGTCGATGCGCTGGAGGCGGTGCGCGTCCATGCGCTGGGCAAGCAGGGTGCCGTGACCGGGCTGCTCAAGACGCTGGGCGGCATGTCGCCCGAGGAGCGGCAGGAGACCGGCCCGCGCATCCACGGCCTGCGCGAGGCGGTGACCGAAGCGATTGCGGCGCGCAAGGCGGCGCTGGAGGGCGCGGCGCTCGAAGCCAAGCTGGCGAGCGAGACGCTCGACATGACCCTGCCTGTCGATGGCGTACCCGCAGGCACCGTCCATCCGATCAGCCAGGTGATGGACGAGCTGGCGGAAATCTTCGCCGATATGGGCTTTGCCGTCGCGACCGGGCCGGAGATCGAGGACGACTGGCACAATTTCACCGCGCTCAACATTCCCGAAACGCATCCCGCTCGCGCGATGCACGACACCTTCTATCTCGCGGGTGAGCATGAGCGGCCGATGGTGCTGCGCACCCACACCAGCCCCGTGCAGATCCGCACGATGACGTCGCAACAGCCGCCGATCCGCATCATCGCGCCGGGCCGCGTCTATCGCAGCGACAGCGACGCGACCCACACGCCGATGTTCCACCAGATCGAAGGGCTGGTGATCGACAAGGGGATCACGCTCGGCCACCTCAAATGGACGCTGGAGACCTTCCTCAAGGCCTATTTCGAGCGTGACGACATCGTGCTGCGGCTGCGCCCGAGCTATTTCCCGTTCACCGAGCCGAGCGCGGAGGTCGATGTTGGTTTCACGTGGATCAATGGCAAACGCGTGATCGGCGGGTCCGGCGATGCCGAGGGCGGCGGATGGATGGAGGTGCTGGGCAGCGGCATGGTCCATCGCCGCGTGATCGAATCGTGCGGTTTGGATCCCGATGAGTGGCAGGGTTTTGCCTTTGGCACCGGGGTCGATCGGCTGGCGATGCTCAAATATGGGATGGATGATTTGCGCGCATTCTTCGACGGCGATCTGCGCTGGTTGAAGCATTACGGCTTCTCGGCGCTCGACGTGCCCACGCTGTCGGGGGGAGTCGGGGCATGAAGTTCACTTATGGCTGGCTCAAGGAGCATCTCGACACCGATGCCGATCTGACCGCGATCCTCGATTGCCTGAACCGCATCGGGCACGAGGTCGAGGGCGTCGAAAACCCGGGCGCCGCGCTGGCGGCGTTCAAGGTTGCGCGCGTGCTGACCGCCGAGCGCCATCCGCAGGCGGACAAGCTGCAGGTGCTGACCGTCGATGCCGGCCCCGAGGTCAACAACGGCGAACCGCTGCAGATCGTGTGCGGCGCGCCCAATGCCCGCGCAGGGCTGGTCGGCGTGCTCGGCCTGCCCGGCGCGACCGTGCCCGCCAATGGCATGGTGCTGAAAGTCGCCGCCGTGCGCGGGGTCGAATCGAACGGCATGATGTGCTCCAGCCGCGAGCTGGAGCTGGGCGATGACCATGACGGCATCATCGAACTGCCCGAGAATGCGCCCGTCGGCACGCCCTTCCCCGACTATGCCGGGCTGGACGATCCGGTGATCGACGTATCGATCACCCCGAACCGTCAGGATTGCATGGGCGTGCGCGGCATTGCCCGCGACCTTGCCGCAGCAGGCCTTGGCACGCTCAAGCCACTCGACGCGGTGGTGTCGGGGCTTCCCGCAATCTTGGCGGAAGGTGCCGGACCGGACGTGCGGACCGACGATAGCGAGGGCTGCCCGGCCTTTTATGGCCAGATCGTGCGCGGCGTGAAGAACGGGCCGTCGCCCGAGTGGTTGCAGCGTCGCCTGAAGGCGGTGGGGCAGAAGCCGATCTCGGCGCTGGTCGACATCACCAACTTCGTGATGTTCGGACTGGGGCGCCCGCTCCATGTCTATGATCTCGCGACGCTCAACGGCGGCCTGGTCGCGCGCAGGGCGCAGGCAGGCGAACAGGTGCTTGCGCTCAACGGCAAGAGCTACACGCTCGACACGACCATGACAGTGATCGCCGATGATGCGGCGGTGCACGATATTGGCGGCATCATGGGCGGCGAACATTCGGGGTGCAGCGACACCACGACCGACGTGTTGATCGAATGCGCCTATTTCGATCCCGAACATATCGCCCGCACCGGGCAGAAGCTGCTGCTGACCAGCGACGCGCGCACCCGCTTCGAGCGCGGGGTGGATCCCGAGTTTCTCGACGACGGACTGGCGATCGCCACACGGCTGGTGCTGGCGCTGTGCGGCGGCAAGGCAAGCGACGTGACCCGCGCGGGCAGCATTCCGCGCGTCGGCTTCACCACCGGCTATGACCCGACGCTGGCCGAGACGCTGGGCGGGCTGGCGATCCCGGCGAGTCGGCAGCGCGACATCCTCGAATCGCTTGGCTTCACCGTCCAGCCGCTCGATGCCAATGGCGACCCGTGCGAGCTGGACGACGCCTGCGACGGCTTCCGCGTCACCGCGCCGAGCTGGCGGCGTGACATCGATGGCCCCGCCGATCTGGTTGAGGAAGTGATCCGGATCGAGGGGATCGACAAGGTCCCCTCCACCCCCCTGCCCCGCGCGCCCGGCGTCGCCAAGCCGACCGCGACGCCCGAACAGAAATTGGAGCGCCGCATCCGCCGCACCGCCGCCGCACGCGGCCTCAACGAGGCGGTGACGTGGAGCTTCATCTCCGAGAGCGAGGCCGCAGCGGTCGGCGGCGGCGCGTGGACGCTCGCCAATCCGATCAGCGAGGACCTGAAGGTCATGCGCCCCTCGCTGCTGCCGGGCCTGATGATGGCGGCGGCGCGCAATGTGAAGCGCGGTGCGACGAGTGTGCGGCTGTTCGAACTTGGCCGCCGGTATCAGGCCGATGGTGAGAAGCTGACCCTCACCGTCCTGCTCGCGGGCGACCGCAGCCCGCGCGGCTGGGCGAACGGCAGGGCCCAGCCCTTCGGCGCGTTCGACGCCAAGGGTGAAGCGCTGGCGTTGCTCGAAGCCGCCGGAGCGCCAGTCGGCAACCTTCAGGTCATGGGCGAAGCGGGCGCGGCCTGGCATCCCGGCCAGTCGGCGACGCTGCGGCTGGGCCCGAAGACCGTGCTCGCCGCGTTCGGTATGCTCCACCCGAGCCTGACCAAGAAATTCGACCTCGACGGCCCGGTCGCCGCGGTCGAGATCTTCCTCGACGCCATCCCCGCCAAGCGCGCGACTGGCTTCGCACGCCCGGCCTACACGCCCCCGGCGTTGCAGGCAGTGACGCGCGACTTCGCGTTCATCGTGCCGAGCACGCTGGCGGCGGGCGATCTCGTCCGCGCGGTCAAGGGTGCGGACAAGGCGGTGATCACCGATGCGCGGCTGTTCGACCTGTTCACCGGCGCCGGCGTCGAGGAGGGCAAGAAGAGCTTGGCGATCGAAGTCACGCTGCAACCCGGTGACAAGAGCTTCACCGACGCAGAGATCAAGGCAGTCGCGGACAAGGTCGTCGCGGCGGCGGCAAAGCTGGGCGCGAGTCTGCGCGGCTAACTCGAGAAGGACCCCGATCATGCCTACCGTACTCATCACCGGCGCGACTGCAGGGATCGGCGAGGCGGCGGTGCATGCCTTTGCCGATTCGGGCTGGCACGTCGTCGCCACCGGTCGCCGCGCCGACCGGCTGGCCGCGCTCAAAAGCGACAGCGTCCACACGCTCGAATTCGACATTCGCGACGAAGCCGCGCGCGATGCGGCGCTCGCGTCACTGGCCGAACCGTTTGCCGGGATCGACCTGCTCATCAACAATGCCGGGCTCGCCCGCGGCCTCGAGAAGGCGCAGCAGGCCGATCTCGATAACTGGAAGACGATGGTCGACACCAACGTCACCGCGATGATGTCGATCACGCACAAGCTGCTGCCGATGCTGATCGAACGCAGGGGCGCGATCATCAATCTCGGCTCGGTCGCGGGCAGCTATGTCTATCCGGCGGGCAATGTCTATGCCGGGACCAAGGCGTTCGTGAACCATTTCAGCCTCGCGCTGCGTGCCGATCTGCATGGCACCGGTGTGCGCGTCACCTCGATCGAGCCGGGCATGGTCGAGACCGAGTTCATGACCGTGCGCACCGGCGGCGACAGGCAAGCGTCGGACCGCCTGTACGCCGGGGTGAACCCGATGACGGCGGAGGACATCGCCGAGACGCTGTTGTGGGTCGCGACGCTGCCGCCGCATCTCAACATCAACCGGCTGGAGCTGATGCCGGTAAACCAGGATTTTGCCGGGTTCGCGGTCCACCGCGAAGGATAGAAAGCGTCCCGTGACGGGATCACCCCCGCCACCCCCCTTGCCATCGCGGCGTTAACCAATAGCCTGTCTGCCGGGGGGACATGCGGGTGGAGTCGATCGATCCCGGCAATACATGCGCAGCGTTCGGCGAGGACGACCTCGTCGAACTGCTCGCCATTGCCGAATATCATGAAGATGCGGGAAGCGTGCTGATGAATCTCGCTAAACAGGCGGGGAAACAGGCGGATTCGATCATCGAGTGGCTGCCCGACGATTGGGAAGCCAAGCTGCAGGGGATGCTCGATCTGGCGCTGCGCCAGAGCTATGCCTTCGCCTTCCGCACCAACAAGGCGAACCGCCGTGCCGCTGGCGACACGCGGCCGGTGAAGAACAGCGAGGGGTTTCACCGCTTCGCCGCCGGGTTCACGGGCGCACTCGGCGGTCTGGGCGGGGTCGGCACGACGCTGGCCGACCTGGCCGTCACCACCACACTGATCCTGCGATCGATCCAGCAGATCGCAGCCTATTATGGCGAGGATATCGACGATCCCGATGTGCGCGCCCAGTGTATCGCGGTGTTTGGCCTTGGCGGCCCGCTCAGCGACGATGACGCGACCGATACTGGGCTGTGGGCCGGACGCATCGCGCTTAGCCACCAGTCGATCTCCGGCGTGATCGGCGCGGTGGTACCGCGGATGGGGCGAACGATGGGCCAGACGCTCGCCGCGCGCGCCGCACCAGTGGTGAGCGCTGCTGCGGCAGCGGCGATCAACACCGTCTTCACGCGCTATTATCAGAAGATGGCGCACGTCCATTTCCGCCTGCGCCGGATCGAGCGCCGCCACCCGCGCGATCAGGTCATGGCGTGTTTCGAGCGGATCGTGCTGCTGGAGCGCGAGCGGCGCAAATCGCGCAAGCGCCGGGCGTAACGTTGGATTCGCGGCGCACTTGCCGCTAGAGGGCCGCGATGCCCGACAATTCGATTCCCGATCGCCGCACCTTTGCGATCATCTCTCACCCTGACGCCGGCAAGACCACGCTGACCGAAAAGCTGTTGCTGTTCGGTGGCGCGATCCATCTTGCCGGAGAGGTCAAGGCGCGTGGCCAGGCGCGGCGCGCGCGATCGGACTGGATGAAGATCGAGCAGCAGCGCGGCATTTCGGTCACCAGCTCGGTGATGACGTTCGAGCGCGACGGCATCACCTTCAACCTGCTCGACACGCCGGGCCACGAAGACTTTTCGGAAGACACCTATCGTACGCTGACCGCGGTCGATTCCGCCGTGATGGTGATCGACGCGGCCAAAGGCATCGAGAGCCAGACGCGCAAGCTGTTCGAAGTGTGCCGGTTGCGCAACGTGCCGATCATCACCTTCGTCAACAAGGTCGATCGCGAAGGCCGCGAGATGTTCGAGATTCTTGACGAGATCGCCGACCTGCTCGCGCTCGATGTCGCGCCGATGACCTGGCCGGTCGGCATGGGCGGGCAGTTCGAAGGCATCTACGATCTGGTCGACCATCGCCTGCTGCTGCCCGAGGGCGACAGCCGCGAATTTCAGGGCAAGGTCGTGCAGACCAGCGGGCTCGACGATCCGCAGCTCGATTCGCTGATCTCGGCGCAGACGCTCGCCAAGGTCCGCGAAGAGGCGGAGCTGGGATTGGCGGGCTATGCGACCTTCGACGGCGACGCCTATCGCAATGGCGACCTGACCCCGGTCTATTTTGGCTCCGCGCTCAAGGAATTCGGGGTCGATTCGCTGATCGACGCGATCGCGCGCCACGCGCCGCCGCCGCACGCCCTGCCCGCCGAACCCGCCCCGGTCGCGCCGGACAATCCCGAAGTCACCGGCTTCGTGTTCAAGGTTCAGGCGAACATGGACCCCAATCACCGCGACCGCATCGCGTTCATGCGGCTGGTGTCGGGGACGTTCAAGCGCGGCATGAAGCTGACGCCGAGCGGCCATGGCAAGCCGATCGCGATCCATTCGCCGATCATGTTCTTTGCCCAGCAGCGCGAATTGGCGGACGAGGCGTTCCCCGGCGACATCATCGGCATCCCCAATCACGGCACGCTGCGCGTCGGCGATACACTGAGCGAGAAGGCGGCGGTGCGCTTCACCGGCCTGCCCAATTTCGCGCCGGAAATCCTGCGTCGCGTGGTGCTGAAGGATCCGACCAAGACCAAGCAATTGCGCAAGGCGCTCGACGACCTGTCCGAAGAGGGCGTGATCCAGGTGTTCTATCCCGAAATCGGGTCGAACTGGATCATCGGCGTGGTTGGGCAGCTTCAGCTCGAAGTGCTGCTCAGCCGCCTCGATGCCGAGTACAAGGTTGGCGCGGTGCTCGAACCCGCGCCGTTCGATACCGCGCGCTGGGTCGGCGGTGAGGCAGCGGATTTGAAGGAATTCATGGACCTCAACCGCACCGCCATGGCCAAGGACCGCGACGGCAACCCGGTCTTCCTCGCCAAATCGGCGTGGGAAATCGGCTATATCGCTGAGCGCTATTCCAAGGTGAAGTTCATGGCGACGCGCGAGCGGTGAGTTACTCCGGTCGCGCCCGCGCCTGAGGATAGGTGCCGAGCACCCGCATCGACTTGGTGTGGAACTTGAGTTCCTCCAGCGCGCGGTCGACCGGCGCATCGCCGGGGCGACCGACGATATCGCAATAGAATTCGGTCGCCGCGAAGCTGCCGCCGCGCTGATAGCTTTCCAGCTTGGTCATGTTGACGCCATTGGTCGCGAAGCCGCCCAGCGCCTTGTAGAGCGCGGCGGGGATGTTCTTCACCTCAAACACGAAGGTGGTCATGTAGGGCCCATGATCGCGCAGCGGCGGCGCATTGCGCGCGAGCATCACGAAGCGGGTCATGTTATGGTCGGCGTCGGCAACGTCGCTGTCGAACACTGTCAGACCATAGAGCGGCGCAGCCCCCGGCGGCGCGAGCGCAGCGACCTGCGGATCGCCCATCTCCGCCACGACCGCCGCTGCACCGGCGGTGTCGGGATAGGAAAGCGGCGCGATACCCTGCGCCTTCAGCCAGTGGCGGCACTGGCCCAGCGCCTGCGGGTGGCTCATCGCCTGGCGGACTCCGGCGCGCGCGCCCAGTCCCATCAGCGCGTAGCGGATCGGCAGGAAATGCTCGCCGATGATCACCAGCCCCGATTCGGGCAGCAGGAAATGAATGTCGGCAACGCGCCCGTGCAGTGAATTTTCGATCGGAATCATCGCGCAATCGGCGCGCCCGTCGCGCACCGCGTCGATCGCATCCTCGAAGCTGAAGCACGGCATCGGCAGCCCGGTCGGGAACGCCTCCAGCGCCGCCATGTGCGAATTTGCGCCCGGCGCGCCCTGAAACGCGACCGCGCGCTTGGGCTCGGCCAGGGCGGCCTGCGTCATGCGTTCGACGATCGGGCGGGCGGGGGCGGCGAAATTGTCCATCGGCGCGCGCGTAACGGCGCGATCAACTTGCGGCAAGCCCGGGTTGCGGTGCGCAAAAGGGCCGACTAAAGAACCCGGCCAAGATCAACACGGGGCAGAACGGGCGCACATGGACAATCGCATGAACACGATCGCAGGCTGGGTCCTGTTCGGCTGTGCCTCTGCCCTCGGCCTCTCGATCGCCAGCGGCATGATTTACCACAGCGGAAAGCCCGAAAAGGAAGGCTATCCGGTCGAAAGCGCCGATGGTGCCGAGGGTGAAGGAGGAGCCGCCGCGGTCGAGCCGATCGCCAACCGCCTGGCCAAGGCCGATGTCGCCAAGGGCCAGGCTTCGTTCGCCAAGTGCGCCGCATGCCATTCGATCACCCAGGGCGGTGCCAATGGCGTGGGCCCGAACCTGTGGGCGTCGATGGGCAAGGCACATGGCCATGTCGCCGGCTTTGCCTATTCGGATGCGCTCAAGGCCGTCCCGGGCAATTGGGACTTTGCGGCGATGGATGCGTGGCTCGCGTCCCCCCGCAAATATGCCCCGGGCACCAAGATGACCTTTGCCGGCCTGTCCGATCCGCAGGAGCGCGCCAACCTCATCGCCTATCTGAACGCGCAGGGTTCGAACCTGCCGCTCCCGGCACCCGAAGCGGCTCCGGCCGAGGGTGGCGAAGCGGCGACCGAGAATGCGATCATCCCGACCGAAATGGGCAATGCCGGCACCCCGGCATCGGGCGCCCCGTCGGTCGATCCGGCTGCTGCAGAGGAAGCCGCGAAGAAGGAATGATCCACCGCAACTGACGGTGTGAACAAAAAAGGGCGGTCCGTTGGGCCGCCCTTTTTCTTATGCCGTCCGCTCTTCCCAGAATTTCTGGACGATTTCCCAGCCCTCTTCCGCCGTTTCGCAGAAGTGGAACAAGTTGAGGTCGCGCGGGCTGATCACGCCCTCTTCCACCAGCGCCTCGAAATTGACCACGCGGGTCCAGAAATCCTTGCCGTAGAACAGCACCGGGATCGGCGCGATCTTGCCGGTCTGGATCAGAGTCAGCAGCTCGAACGATTCGTCAAACGTGCCGAACCCGCCGGGGAACACCGCCACCGCGCGCGCGCGCAGCAGGAAGTGCATCTTGCGCAGCGCGAAATAGTGGAACTGGAAGCTGAGCGACGGGGTCACATATTCATTCGGTGCCTGCTCATGCGGCAGCACGATGTTGAGGCCGACCGATTCGCAGCCCTTCTCCGCCGCCCCGCGATTCGCCGCTTCCATGATCGACGGGCCACCGCCCGAGGTAACGACGAAGTGGCGATCGCCGTTTTCATCGAGCGGATAACAGCTGGCGAGTGCGGCCAGTTCGCGCGCGACGTCATAATATTTCGACTTTTCGATCAGCCGCTCGGCAATCCGGCGCGACTGGTCGTCGGTGGCCAAGTCGAGCAACGCCTGCGCCTTGGCAGGCTCAGGGATCCGCGCCGAGCCATAGATGACGAACAGCGACGCGATCTTCGCCTCGTCCATCAGCACGCTGGGCTTGAGCAGCTCCAGCTGGAACCGCACCGGGCGCAGATCTTCCCGCAACAGGAACTCCATGTCCTGAAAGGCAAGGGCATAGGCCGGGTGTTCGGTCTGGGGGGTAGAGACGGCGGTTCGCGCGGTCTCCGCATCCTGGCTCGCGCGGGCAAAGACGCGCGACGGCACTTTCTTGTCTGTCATTGGCGCGGGATTAGCGGGTTTCGGCGGCAAGGCAAACCACCCCGCGCCATTAACGGCAGAAGCGCTTGCCACCCATGTCGAAATGGAAATGGTTGGCGTGCGCGCTGTTATATTCCGGGCCCAGCACCGTGGTGAAGCGGCGGCAGGCCGAACGATGCACCACCCGCAGAAATTGACGCTCCTCCGCAGTCCCGCCGTTCCAGTCGCCCAGCACGCTGATCTTGCGCCCGTCGCGCAGCACGAACGCGGCGACGTCCACCGCATTGCCCAGCCCATGTTCGGACACCTTGAGCGACGACGCCGCGCTGCCGCCGACGATGCCGCGGCAGGCATAGGTGCCATAGGTTTCGACCCGCACCAGTTCCCCGCCCAATATCTCACGCGCCGCCGGAACCGCAGCGTGCCGCATCCAGCCGATAAACGTGCGCGCGAGCGGGCAACGCATCGCCTTCAGCCCCGACACGGGAATGCCGACATCGATCAGCTGCACCGCGCCAATCACCTGGCATCCGCCGCCATAATCCCGGTCGGGCAGGGGACTGAACCGCACCTGTTCGCGAGACAGGTCGGCATAGCATTGCTGCGTCTCGCGGCTGGTCGGCAGGTCGAGCGTCACCGGCCCGCGCGGATCTGGGCGCACCGGCGCGCGCGACGGCGCACGCTCCTCGCCGCCGCCGAACAGGCATCCGGCTAGGGCAAAGGGCAGGCACAGGCTCAGGAGGATACGCATGCCATATCCTCTCTAACCCATTCTGGTTAACCCGGGATTATTCGAACACCTCGTGATCGCGCAAATGGCTTTGCGTCTCGGTCAGTCGGCGAATGATCCAGAGCAGCGAGAGGCCTGCGATGAAGTCAAACGGAGTGCCTGCGATATCCACCCACGCAACTTCGACGAAATCCTCAAGCGTCTCGGCGCGCAGGCCCAGGCGAAAGGAGAGCTGACCGAACATCCCGGCGATCAGCCAGCCAGCCCACCACAGGCGCATGATGGCGGGCACCGGCACAGCGTCCGCATCAGCCGGTGCATGGCTTGCCTGCCACGTTTCCCGCACGCCGCTGAACGGGCGAAACAGGTTGAGAATCGGGATGAAGAAAGCGCCGATGCTCCATCCCGGCGACACCGTCATCGCATCGCTGAACTGCCACGCATTCTTGTTCACGCGGTAGATCCAGCGCCCGATCACGACCACACAGACAAGATAGGCGAGGGAATAGATGCCGCCCGAAATCATCGACACGAGGTCGACCGTCTCCAAATCCGCGAGCGGGGAGGATGACCCGCTCTGATAGGCGGAGATCCCGACGATCGAATAGATCGCCGAGCCGCAAAAGATTGCCGACGCGACAAGCCAGCAGATAAGGACCGCGCGCGCGGCCTTGCCGACGGCCGTCGGATCTCGAAATTCATCCATGAAGCCCCCTGTTTGCAGGATATTAGGCTGCACCTATGCGAAGTCCAGATCGTCCGACACGCGGCGGGCGGTATCGTCGGTTACCTTGATTCGCTTGACTTACCGCCCCTCGTCGTTAGGGCCGCCGACGGGCCACGCGGTCCCAACGCCGCGCGTGCTCTCTGCGAGGAGAGACTGACATGACTGATTTGACTGCCCCCGACGCCACAATTGCGTCCATTGCCAAGCCCGCCACCCGGCCGGCACGCCCCCATTTCTCTTCGGGTCCCTGCGCCAAGCCTCCGGGCTGGGACGCATCGAAGCTCGCGACCGAGGTCCTGGGACGCTCGCACCGCTCGAAGCTGGGCAAGACCCGCCTGCAATATTGCATCGACCTGATGCGTGAGATGCTGCGCCTGCCCGACACGCATCGCATCGGCATCGTCCCCGGTTCCGACACCGGCGCGTTCGAAATGGCGATGTGGACGATGCTCGGCGCGCGCGGCGTGACCACGCTCGCCTGGGAAAGCTTCGGCGAAGGCTGGGTCACCGACGCAGCCAAGCAGCTCAAGCTCGACCCGACGATCGTCCGCGCCGATTATGGCCAGCTGCCCGATCTCGCTGCGATCGACTGGTCGACCGATGTGCTGTTCACCTGGAACGGCACCACCAGCGGCGTGCGCGTGCCCAATGGCGACTGGATCCCCGACGATCGCGAAGGCCTGACCTTTGCCGATTCGACCAGCGCGGTGTTCGCGTACGACCTGCCGTGGGACAAGATCGATGTCGCAACCTTCAGCTGGCAGAAGGTGCTGGGCGGCGAAGGCGGCCATGGCGTCCTGATCCTCGGCCCGCGCGCCGTCGAACGCCTCGAAACCTACACCCCCGCATGGCCGTTGCCCAAGGTGTTCCGCCTGGTGGCCAAGGGCAAGCTGGCCGAAGGCGTGTTCAAGGGCGAGACGATCAACACGCCGTCGATGCTGGCGGTCGAGGACGCGATCTTCGCGCTCGAATGGGCCAAGGGCCTCGGCGGGCTCGACGGCCTGATCGCGCGCAGCGACGCCAATGCGGCGGCGTTGCAGACGCTGGTCGCGGAGCGCGACTGGCTTGGAAATCTCGCTGCGGACGAGTCGATTCGTTCGACCACCAGCGTGTGCCTGACCGTCGATGGTGCCGACGAAGCCTTCATCAAGAAGTTCGCGTCGCTGCTCGAGGCCGAACACGCCGCTTATGACGTCGCCGGTTATCGCGATGCCCCGGCGGGTCTGCGCATCTGGTGCGGCGCGACGGTAGACACCGCCGATATCGCAGCGCTCGGTCCCTGGCTCGACTGGGCCTACGCCACCGCCAAGGCTGGCTAATCGTCGCCCCGGCGCAGGCCGGGGCCGCCCTGTTGCACTCCCAAACTTATCGGCCCCGGCCTTCGCCGGGGCGACGGAGACATTCCATGCCCAAGGTACTCATCAGCGACAAAATGGACCCCAAGGCCGCCCAGATCTTCCGCGAGCGCGGGGTCGAGGTGGACGAGATCACCGGCAAGACGCCCGAAGAGCTGAAGGCGATCATCGGCGAGTATGACGGCCTCGCCATCCGCAGCTCGACCAAGGCGACCAAGGAGATCATCGACGCCGCGACGAACCTGAAGGTCATCGGCCGCGCCGGCATCGGCGTCGACAATGTCGACATCCCCTATGCCTCGTCCAAGGGCGTGGTGGTGATGAACACCCCGTTCGGCAATTCGATCACCACCGCCGAACACGCCATTGCCCTTATGTTCGCGCTCGCGCGCCAGCTGCCCGAAGCGAATGCCCAGACCCAGGCGGGCCTGTGGCCGAAGAACGGCTTCATGGGCGTCGAGGTGACCGGCAAGACGCTCGGCCTGATCGGTGCGGGCAATATCGGGTCGATCGTCGCCGACCGCGCGCTTGGCCTGAAGATGAAGGTCATCGCGTTCGACCCGTTCCTCTCGCCCGAACGCGCGGTCGAGCTCGGCGTTGAAAAGGTCGAGCTGGATGGCCTACTCGCCCGCGCCGACTTCATCACGCTCCACACGCCGCTGACCGACCAGACGCGCAACATCCTGAGCCGCGACAATTTGCTCAAGACCAAGAAGGGCGTGCGCATCATCAACTGCGCGCGCGGCGGACTGGTCGACGAGGCGGCGGTCAAGGAACTGCTCGACAGCGGCCATATCGCGGGCGCAGCGCTCGACGTGTTCGTCACCGAACCGGCCAAGGAACATGCGCTGTTCGGTACCCCCAACTTCGTCGCTACCCCGCATCTGGGTGCATCGACCAGCGAGGCACAGGTCAATGTCGCGATCCAGGTTGCCGAACAGATGGCGGATTATCTGGTCAATGGCGGCGTCACCAATGCGCTCAACGTCCCCAGCCTGACCGCCGAGGAAGCGCCGCGGGTGAAGCCGTATATGGCGCTCGCCGAAAAGCTCGGCAGCCTGGTCGGCCAGCTCACCCATGGCGATATCCCGCGCGTGTCGGTGCACAGCGAGGGCGCGGCGACCGAGGTCAACCAGAAGCCGATCGTCAGCGCGGTGCTCGCCGGGTTCCTGCGCACCCAGACCGACACGGTCAACATGGTCAACGCCCCCTTCCTCGCCAAGGAGCGCGGGATCGAGGTGCGTGAGGTCAAGACTGAGAAGGAAGGCGATTACCACACGCTGATCCGCGTCGCGGTCAAGACCGATGCGGGCGAGCGGTCGGTCGCCGGCACGCTGTTCAACAACCGCGAGCCGCGGCTGGTCGAACTGTTCGGGATCAAGGTCGAGGCCGATCTCGCGGGCCACATGCTCTATGTGGTGAACGAGGACGCGCCCGGCTTCATCGGCCGCATCGGTACCGCGCTGGGCGATGCCGGCGTCAACATCGGCACCTTCCACCTTGGCCGCCGCGATGCCGGTGGCGAAGCGGTGCTGCTGCTGTCGGTCGACGAAGCGGTGACGCCTGAGCTGGTCGCCAGCGTCCGCGCGCTGCCCGGCGTCCGGACCGCGATGGCGCTGAAGTTCTGAAAACCATAATCGTCACCCCGGACTTGTTCCGGGGTCCACTGTGCGGCAAGCGCGACGCACGAGCCTCTACAGTTGGACTTGAGGTTGAGTGGACCCCGGCACGAGGCCGGGGTGACGAGGTTTGATGATGAACGGACTACTTCCCGAAGGATTCCACGACCGCCTGCCCCCGCTTGCCGACGCGGCGGCGGCGCTCGAATCGCGCGTGCTCGATGTCGCGCGACTGCATGGCTATGAGCGAGTCGATCCCCCGCTTGCCGAGTTCGAGGAGTCGCTCGGCCAACGGCTGAAGGCGGCGAGCGGCAAGGATGCGGTGCGCTTTACCGATCCCGTGTCGCGCCGCACGCTGGCGATTCGTCCCGACATTACCGCACAGGTCGGTCGCATTGCCGCGACGCGCATGGCGCACCACCCACGTCCCGTCCGCCTGTCCTATGCCGGACCGGTGCTCAAGCTGCGCGCGAGCGAGCTGCGCCCCGAGCGCGCGATGCGCCAGATCGGCTGCGAACTGATCGGGCGCGACAGCATCGCCGCGGTGCGCGAGATCGTGACCGTTGCGGTCGCGGCGCTCGAGGCTGCGGGCGTGCCGGGGCTGGCGATCGACTTCACCCTGCCCGATCTGGTCGAGCAGCTCGCACCGACCATGGCAGCCGAACAGCTGTCCGGCTTGCGCGCGGCGCTCGACGCCAAGGACGCGGCGGCGGTGGCGGCAATCGACCAGGCCTTCCTCCCGCTGATCGAGGCGGCGGGGCCGTTCGATGCGGCAATCGCCCGGCTGCGCGCACACGATACCGGCGGTGCGCTGACCAGCAGACTCGACGGTCTGGAGGCGGTCGCACAGGCGGTGGCGGGCAAGGCCGCGCTGACGCTCGACCCGACCGAGCGGCATGGCTTTGAATATCAGAGCTGGATCGGCTTCTCGCTGTTCGCGCGCGGCGTGCGCGGCGAGATCGGGCGCGGGGGCAGCTATTCGGTGCTGGGTGCGCAGGGTGAGGAACCAGCGGTCGGCTTCTCGCTCTACGCCGATCCGCTGCTCGACGCGGGGCTCGCCCCGGCGGAGCGGCGGCGGTTGTTCCTGCCGTTCGGGACCGATGCCCACACCGCCGCGCATTGGCGCAGCGAAGGCTGGGTCGCGGTCGCCGCGCTCGATGCCGACGACAGCGCGCAGGCGCAGCTCTGCACCCACGTGCTGAACAACGGCGAGCCCTGCCGGATTTAGTCCAGCGGTTCGACCAGCAGGTCCGCCCATTCGGGGTGCTTGCGGATATAGGCGGCGACAAACGGGCATTGCGGCACGACCCGCAGGCCCCGCGCCCGCGCCTCGGCCAGGGCGTGGCGGATCAGTCGGCTCGCGATGCCCCGCCCCTCCAGTGCCGGCGGGACGATGGTGTGGGTGAAGGTGATGACGTCGCCATCGATAATATATTCGGCGCGCGCCAGATGGCCGTCCACGGTCAGTTCGAACTGGTGCCGCTCCCCATTGTCGTGAATCGCGTCAGAATCCATCACCCGCCTCCCGGTTGCCGTCCATCAGGGGCGATGGTAGCGATCCGGCAGTGGAGGACAATCGCCCGATGTTACGCCTGTTCAGCCTGATCGCGGCGGCTTTGATGCTCGGCGCTGCCGCAGATCCCGGAAAGCCGGTCAGCGACGGACAGAAGATCGAATGGACGATGGGCGAAGGCCGCAAGGTCTATCGCTTCGGTGACCTCACCGCCGTGTTCGATCGCGTCCAATGCGCACCGCTGGGCGAAGAATGCGAAGACGGCGATGTCGATCCGGTGCTGACGATCACGCGCGCCGATGGGGCGAGCGTCCGGCTCGACGGGTCGGCGATGCAGAACATCCTGATGCTCGGCCGCTTGTCGAAGGACGGCTCGGCGGTCGCGTTCTTTCAGGACTATACCGGGGGCATGCATTGCTGTCAGCGGATGCGCGTCGTCACGCCCGTGGGGGACACACTCAAGGTCGCCGAACTGGGCGGCTATGACGGGGCGGAGATTGGCTGGCCCAAGGATGTGGATGGCGACGGCACGCGCGATTTCGTGCTGAGCGATGATCGCTTTCTCTATGCCTTTGAAAGCTATGCCGCGAGTGTTGCGCCGCCCAAGGTGCTGAATGTCACTGACGGCGCGGTGCGCGATGTGTCGGCCGAACCGCGCTTTTCCAGGATCTTCGAGAAGGCCGCCACCAGCGCACGCAAGGCGTGCATCGGCGAGGCGTACCCCAACGGCGCGTGCGCCGCCTGGGCCGCCGCCGCTGCGCGGCTCGGCACGCTCGACGCTGTGTGGCCGGTGATCCTCGCCGAATATCGCAAGGACCCCGCGATCTGGCCCGACCGGTGCAAGGTCGAGCGTAGCGAGGATGGCGACTGCCCCGCGGGTCAGCTGGTCGAATATCCCGATTACCCGACAGGATTGCGCGCATTTCTGGTGGAGACTGGCTATATCCGCGCCGCATGAGTGACCCGCGCCCACTGAATCCCCAAGACGTATTACACACCGTTTTCGGCTTTCCCGAGTTCCGCGGGGTCCAGCGCCACGTGGTCGATCGCGTGCTGGCCAGACAGCGCACGCTTGCGGTGATGCCGACCGGCGCGGGTAAATCGCTGACCTATCAGCTGCCCGCAACGATGCTCGACGGGACCTGCGTCGTCATCTCCCCGTTGATCGCGCTGATGCACGATCAGTTGCGCGCCGCAGAGGCCGTCGGCATCCGCGCCGCCACGCTGACCAGCGTCGACGAGAACCGCGCCGAGACGATCGAGCGCTTCCGCAACGGCGCACTCGACCTGCTCTACGTCGCACCCGAACGCGCATCGAACAGCAGCTTCCGTGACCTGCTCCGCTCGGCCCCGCTCGCCTTGTTCGCGATCGATGAGGCGCATTGCGTGAGCGAATGGGGTCACGACTTCCGACCCGATTACCGCCTGCTCCGCCCGTTGATGGACGCGTTTCCCGACGTCCCCCGGCTCGCGCTGACCGCCACCGCCGACGCACACACCCGCGCCGACATTCTGAACCAGCTTGGCATCGCCGAAGACGGGCTGATCGTTGCGGGGTTCGACCGGCCCAATATCCGCTACAACATCGCCCCGCGCGACAATGTGCCGCGCCAGGTCGCCGATTTCATCGCCGCCCAGTCCGGTCCCGGCATCGTTTATGCCCAGACGCGCAAGGCGGTGGAGCAGCTGGCGGAAAAGCTCGCCGCGACCGGGCGCCCGACCCTGCCCTATCACGCCGGGCTCGACCCCGCCGTGCGCCGCCGCAACCAGGCCGCGTTCGTGTCGAGCGAGGATATGGTGATCGTCGCCACGGTCGCGTTCGGCATGGGGATCGACAAGCCCGATGTCCGCTTCGTCGTTCATGCCGGCCTGCCCAAGTCGATCGAGGCCTATTATCAGGAGACCGGTCGCGCGGGGCGCGACGGCGACCCGGCGCTTGCCCAGCTCTATTGGGGTGCCGATGATTTCGCCCGCGCGCGCCAGCGAATGACCGAGGTCGAGCCCGAGCGTCAGCCGGGCGAACGCGCGCGGCTCAACGCACTGGGCGCATTGGTCGAGACCGCCGGATGCCGCCGCGCGATCCTGCTCCGCCATTTCGGCGAAGAGCCGCCCGCGACCTGCGGCAATTGCGACAATTGCCTCGAGGCCCCCAAGGCGATCGACGCCAGCGTGACCGCGCAGAAATATCTCTCCGCCGTATTCCGCACCGGTCAGAGTTTCGGTGCGACCTATATCGAGCAAGTGCTGACCGGCCAGTCGAGCGAGCGCAGCCTGATGAACGGGCATGAGGCGCTGTCGGTCTGGGGGATTATCGAGGGGGATGAGGCAGCGCTGATCAAGCCGGTCGGCCGCGCGCTGCTGCTGCGCGATGCGCTGCGCACCAATCCCCATGGCGGGCTGGAGTTCGGCCCTGGAGCCCGCCCGATCCTCAAGGGCGAGGCGACGCTCGATCTGGTCGTCCCGCCCAAGCGCGAGCGCCGCCGCCGGGGTGCCACCACCGGAGCGCCCAATCCAGTCGGTGATCCGCTGTTCGAGGCACTGCGCGACAAGCGCCGCACGCTGGCGCAGGCCGCCGCAGTGCCGCCCTATGTCATCTTCCACGATTCAGTGCTGCGCGAGATGGCGGCGGCGCGTCCCGCGACACTCGCCGACCTGTCGCGCATTCCGGGCATTGGCGCGCGCAAGCTGGCGGATTATGGCGATGCCTTCCTGAACGTGATCCGCGAGGCCGACTGAATGCGCACGATCGACGAGACCATCTCCGTCTCCGCCCAGATTACCCCGGCCGACGTGACCGAACTGGCGCGCGCGGGCTTCAAGGCGATCGTCAACAACCGCCCCGACGAGGAAGAGCCCGGCCAGCCATCGGGCGACGCGATCCGCGCGGCTGCGCAGACGCTGGGCCTGTCCTATTTCGCGATTCCCGTGACCCATGCCGGCTTCTCGATGCCGCAGGTCGAGGCAATGCGCGCCGCGATCGATGGCGCGGGCGGTCCGGTCTTCGCCTATTGCCGATCGGGCACGCGCTCGACCAACCTCTGGGCGCTCGCCGAAGCCAGCCGGGGCACCGATCCCGAGACGCTGGCGACCAAGGCGGCGCAGGCGGGATATGACCTCACCGGCCTGCGTCCGATGCTCGACACGCTGGCGGGCAAGGCCTGATCCGATGAACTGGTGGCTGGCCGCCGGGTCGCTTGCCGCCGTGCTGGCGCTGGCCGGGGTTGCGCGGATGCTCGGGCTGGGCGGCAGCCAGCGGCTCGCTGACGGCGACGACGCCATCCGGCTGGCCGAAGCACTGGTGTCGGGGTTCGAGGGCAGGCTGGGCATCGTCGCCGCCGATGGTGGGCGCGCGGCAGTGGCGGGCGGCCCCGGCGATGTTGTGGTGATCGAACCGCTCGGCGCGCGGTATCGCGCGACCCGGTTCAAGTCCGCACGCGTCGTCATGGAGCATCCCGAGGCTGACGGCACCAAACTCGCGCTGGAGCTGCAGCCCGGCACCGTGCTCCGCATCACCGTCGCCGATGGCGAGGCGGCACGCGCCTTTGCCGAGACCCTAACCTAACCATTGCCAAGGTTGGGAAGACGCGCTTATTTACACTCGTGTAAGGAGCGTGGATGCCCAACCTGCCGAACCCGGTCGACCTAGCCGTCCCGGCCTTCGTCCTGCTCGTGCTGGCGGAGATGCTGGTCGCGCGGCTGAAGGATCGCAGCCGCTATTGCCCGCGCGACACATTGACCTCGCTGATGCTGGGGTTCGGCAGCACGATCGCGGGCGTGCTGGCGGGCGGCTTTGTGTTCGCCATGGCAGTGTGGGTCCACCAGTTCCGCCTCTTCGACATCGGCTATGCCTGGTATTGGTTCCTCCTCGCCTTCGTGCTGGACGATCTGGCCTATTATGTCTTCCACCGCTCGGCGCATCGCGTCCGCTGGTTCTGGGCGAGCCATGTCATCCACCACAGCAGCCAGCATTATAATCTGTCGACCGCGCTGCGGCAGACCTGGACCGGATTCTTCAGTCTGGGCTTCATCTTCCGCCTGCCGCTGTTCCTGATCGGCTTTCCGCCCGCGATGGTGTTCTTCGTCGCGGGCCTGAACCTCGTCTACCAATTCTGGATCCATACCGAGGCGATCGGGCGCATGCCGCGCTGGTTCGAGGCGGTGATGAACACCCCGTCGCACCACCGCGTCCACCACGCGACCAACCCGCGCTATCTCGACAAGAATTATGCCGGCGTGTTCATCATCTGGGACCGCATGTTCGGGACGTTCGAGGCGGAGCGCGATGACGACCGGCCGCGCTATGGCATCGTCAAGAACCTGCCCGACTTCAACCTGATCCGCGCGGCGTTCCACGAATGGTGGGGGATAGCGCAGGACGTGTGGGCTGCCCCGAGCTGGCACGCGCGCCTCATGTACATGATCGCACCGCCCGGCTGGAGCCATGACGGTAGTCGCGATACATCCGAGACGATCAAGGCGCGCTGGGAGGCGCGGGAAAAGGCGGGGAATCAATGGAAGAGGCCGACATCGTCGTCATCGGCGCCGGATCCGGAGGCAGCGCCGCAGCAGGCCGGCTGAGCGAAGACGGCAAATACAGCGTCGCCGTTCTGGAGGCGGGCGGGCGGAATACCAGTTTCCGTACATTGATGCCCGGCGGCATCGCGATGCAAACGCCCGCAACCAACTACGCCTATGAAACGGTGCCACAGCCGGGCCTTGACGGCCGTCGCGGATACCAGCCGCGCGGACGGGGCTTGGGCGGATCGAGCGCGATCAATGCGATGCTCTACATCCGCGGGGTGCCGTGGGACTATGACAATTGGGCGCGGCTCGGCTGTCCCGGTTGGGGCTGGGACGATGTCCTGCCCGTGTTCAGGCGCAGCGAGGCCAACGAACACGGCGCGGACGATTTCCACGGCGCCGACGGCCCGCTGCATGTCAGCGACCAGACCTTCGTCCACCCCGGCACGCGCGCGTTCATCGAGGCGGGTGCCGCGCTGCAGATCCCGCGCAACGACGATTTCAACGGCGCGCGGCAGGAGGGGATCGGCGTCTATCAGGTGACGCAAAAGGATGGCGAACGCTGGACTGCGGCGCGCGGCTATCTGAAGGAACGCGCGAACCTCGAAATCATCTGCGACGCGACGGTCGAGCGCGTGCTGTTCGAGGAGGGCCGCGTGTGGGGCGTCGCCTACTCGCGCGGCGGCCAGACCAGGATGATCCGCGCGCGCCGCGCCGTGGTGATGGCGGGCGGCGTGTTCGGCACACCCCAGACGCTGATGCTGTCGGGCATCGGCCCGGCCGCGCATCTCAAGGAAATGGGGCTTCAGGTCCGCATCGACCGGCCCGAGGTGGGCGGCAATTTGCAGGACCATCTCGATTATGTCGCCGCGTTCGAAACCCCGGGTTACGACTTTCTCGGCCGATCGATGCGCGGATCGCTGGCGGGGCTCGGCGGCATGTGGCGCTGGTTCCGCAGCCGCAGCGGCATGATGACATCACCCTATGCCGAGGGCGGCGCGTTCCTGAAAAGCGATCCCGCGCTGGAGGTGCCCGACATCCAGCTCCATTTCCTGATCGCGATTGTCGAGGATCATGGCCGCGCGAAGGTGAAGGCGCATGGGTTCAGCTGCCATGCCTGTGTCCTGCGTCCCGAAAGCCGGGGGACGGTGCGCCTGAAGTCGCCCGATCCGCGCGCCGCGCCGCTGATCGATCCGCAATTCCTGTCCGACCCGCGCGACCTGGAGCTGCTCATCAAGGGCACGCACATGATGTACCGGATTCTGGAGCAGGAGCCGCTCGCCACGTTCGCGGGCAAGGACCGCTACCCGTTCGACGACGATGCGACGCTGGAGCGGCTGATCCGCGCGCGCGCCGACACCATCTATCACCCGGTCGGTACGGCGCGGATGGGGCCCGACGATGCCGCAGTGTGCGATCCGCAGCTGCGCGTGCGCGGGGTCGAGGGGCTGTATGTCGCCGACGCCTCGATCATGCCGCGCCTGATCGGCGGCAATACCAATGCGCCAAGTGTCATGATCGGCGAGCGTTGCGCCGATTTCGTGAAGGCGGACCTCGCATAAAAAAACGGGCCGGCGCTTTCGCACCGGCCCAGTCGTCCGCAGGAGGAACCCCTGTGGGGCCGCACCACAAGGGGTGCGGCCCGATTTCGTCAGTAGTTGTAGGCGCGTTCGCCATGGGCGTTGAGATCGAGACCCTCGACCTCGACTTCCGCCTTCGGGCGCAGGCCGATCGTGTACTTGAGCGCGAGGAACAGCACCGCGCTGACGACGCCGCTCCATGCGATGGTCCAGCCAACTGCCTTGAGCTGCGTGATGACCTGGGCAGCCATGTCATACGCACCTGCAGTAGCGACCGGAGCGGTATAGTCGATCCAGCCCTGACCGCCCAGCGCCGGGTCGGCGACGATGCCGGTGCCGATCGCACCGATGATGCCGCCGACCGCGTGGATGCCGAAGACGTCGAGCGTGTCGTCATACTTCAGCGCGTTCTTCACCGTGGTGACGAAGAAGAAGCAGACCAGCGAGGCGACTGCGCCCAGGATGATCGCAGTGCCGGGGTGGGAGAAGCCCGCCGCCGGGGTGATCGCGACCAGACCGGCGACGACACCCGATGCTGCGCCGAGCAGCGACGGCTTCTTGTGCACGATCTGCTCGATCACTGCCCAGGCCACGCCTGCAGCCGCAGTGGCGACGAAGGTGTTGACGAAGGCAAGCGCACCGAACGCGTTGGCTTCAAGACCCGAGCCGGCATTGAACCCGAACCAGCCGATCCACAGCAGCGACGCGCCGATCATGGTCATCACCAGATTGTGCGGAGGCATCGGTTCGCTCTTGTAGCCGATACGCGGGCCGATCACGATGCAGCCGATCAGGCCGGCAATGCCCGCATTGATGTGAACCACGGTGCCGCCCGCGAAGTCGAGCGCGCCCCAGCTCCACAGCAGACCGGTGTCATCCGGCGCAGCGTGCAGGAAGTCCGGGCCAGCCCAGTACCAGACCTGATGTGCGATCGGGAAATAGGCGAGCGTCAGCCACGCGACCACGAAGAGGATCAGCGGGGTGAACTTCACGCGCTCCGCGAATGCACCGACGATCAGCGCCGGCGTGATGCAGGCAAAGGTCATCTGGAACATTACGAACACCAGTTCGGGGAGGTAGACCCCGTTCGAGAAGGTCGCGGCGAACGTCGTCGGATCGACGCCCGCAAGGAACACCTTGGAGAAGCCGCCGACATATTTGTTGAGGTCGCCGCCATTGGTGAAGGCCATCGAATAGCCCCAGGCGAACCAGACCAGCGCGGCGACGCAGACGATCGTCAGCACCTGCATCAGCACCGACAGCATGTTCTTGGTGCGGACCAGGCCGCCGTAGAACAGCGCCAGAGCAGGCACCGACATCATCAGCACCAATGCTGTGGCAACGATCATCCACGCGACATCGCCCTTGTTGACCATCTCGGCCGTGGGCGTGAAGGGTGCGGCGGGCGCGGCCGCGGCCGCGTCCTGGGCCCAGGCGGGCAATGCCGCGAACAGCGCGGCTCCCGCGCCTGCAGCCAGTTTGAGTGCAGTTTTCATCGATACCCCCTTGTTACAGCGCGGTCTGGTCGGTTTCGCCGGTGCGGATGCGCACGGCCTGACCGACGTCGAGCACGAAGATCTTGCCGTCCCCGATCGCGCCGGTGTTCGCCGCAGCCTGAATTGCCTCGACCACCCGGCCCGCCAGGTCGCTGGCACAGACCACTTCGATTTTGAGCTTGGGCACCATGTTGGTGCTGTATTCCGCGCCGCGGTAGATTTCGGTCTGGCCCTTTTGCCGTCCGAACCCCTTAACCTCGGTCACGGTCATGCCCGCGACGCCCAACTCCGTGAGCGCCTCCCGGACGTCATCGAGCTTGAACGGCTTGATGATGGCGATGACGAGTTTCATTCCGCCCCCTTTTCGCATTTGACCCGGGGAAGCATTCAGCAAAGGTCGTGCCAGAGTCGGAAAAGGCTGGATTCCGGGGATTCAGCTCCGCCGGATCGTTACCGAAAGGTAAAAAATTGTGCAGATGCGAAACACTGCCTAATTTTTAGGCGACAAGGTGCTGTGCTCACACAATAGGCAATGCTGTCGTCTGCGCCGCTATGTGCACGGGCGGGCTCAACAGAGGTGGCGGTAGCAACAGTGCTTCGACGCGCTAACCGCGGACTGGCCGAACTAAAGCTGGTGCCCCGTGCGGTCACGCTTGGTCGCGAGATAGGCGGCATTGTGCGGATTGGGCGGGAGGTGATGTGCGACCCGTTCCGCCACGGTCACCCCGGCGGCCTCAAGTCCGGCGACCTTGGCGGGGTTATTGGTGAGCAGACGCACCTGCGTCTGCCCCAATTGGGTCAGCATCCGCGCCGCCACGCCAAAATCGCGCGCATCCACCGCAAAACCCAATCGGGTATTGGCGTCGACCGTATCGAATCCCTGATCCTGCAGGGCATAGGCGCGCAGCTTGTTGATCAGCCCGATCCCCCGCCCCTCCTGGCGCAGATAGAGCAGGATGCCCCAGCCGTTATCCGCAATCGCACGAATCGCGGCGTGCAGCTGTGGTCCGCAATCGCATTTCAGGCTGCCCAGCACATCGCCGGTCAGGCATTCGCTGTGCAGCCGCACCAGCGGCGGAGTGCCGTCGGGTTGACCGATCAACAGCGCGATATGCTCGTCCGGGGACTCCGGGCTACGAAATGCCACGATCTCGGCATTTTCCGCGCCAACCACGGGGAGTCGGGCGCGTGTCACCAGCCGCAAGCGCGCAGGATCTTCATGCGCCTGGATATCAGCCGGCGTGATCGCCGCGTCGATCCGGTAACCCAGTTCCTCCCCCCGCACGAAAAAGGCCGGGAGCAAACCGGCAATCCGCGCCAGCCGCAGCGCCGCCGCCGCCGCCTCGGGTGCCATTGCGGGGACCGCGCGATATGGCCCTTTCAGAGGGACGCGCAGATCCAGCTGCGGATCCGACAGCGCGACCGCAGCGTCGAAATCGAGCCAGGGGCGGCGCGCGATCATCACCGGCGAATCCGGAACGGCGGCGGCGGCCTGATTGGCAAGCTTCAGCGTCACCGCGCGGCCCGAGGTAATCAGCAACGGTGCGGCCATGCCGGGATCGAACTCGGCGAGCCGCGCAGCGTCAGCGGTCTCGACGGCGAGCAGCGATAGCGCGCCGCTGGCCCCGCGGATCGCAAATGGCCAACCGCGTCGCATCGCGTCGACCGCGCGAGCCGCTGCGCGGGGATCGGGCGCGGGGGCGCTCAAAAGGCGAACTCGGTGACGATCGGGACATGGTCCGACGGCTTGAGCCAGCCGCGGCACGGTTCGCACACGCGATGCGCGGTCGCCTGTGCCGCGACTTCGCTGCTGGCCCACATATGGTCGAGCCGCCGCCCGCGGTCCGACGCCGCCCAGTCCTTCGCGCGGTAGCTCCACCAGGTGAAGCAGCGCTCGGGCGCAGGAATGAAGCGGCGGCCAAGATCGACCCAGTCATTCGCCGCCTGCAGCCGCCCTAGCGCCTCGACCTCGATCGGCGTGTGGCTGACCACGTCGAGCAGCTGTTTGTGGCTCCACACATCGCATTCGAGCGGGGCGATGTTGAAATCGCCGGTCACGATGACCGGCAGGCTGCCCAGCCCCTCCGACCAGCGCGTCATCCGCTCGACGAAATCGAGCTTCTGTCCGAATTTGGGGTTCTTCTCGCGGTCGGGAATGTCGCCGCCGGCCGGGACATAGACATTCTCGAGCCGCACGCCATTGGGCAGCCGCACGCCCACGTGCCGCGCCTCGCCATTCGCCTGCCAGTCGAGCCGGTCGTCCTCGACCAATGGCACCTTGCTGACGATCGCGACGCCGTGGTGCATGCGCTGGCCGTGGATGACGATATGCTCGTACCCCAACGCGCGCAGGGGGCCATGCGGGAAATCGCCATCGATCACCTTGGTTTCCTGAAGGCACAGCACGTCCGGCGCTTCCTCACGCAGAAAGCGCTCGACGATCTCCATGCGGAATCGGACGGAGTTGATGTTCCAGGAGGCGATCTTCATCGCGGGTGATCTAGGGGCGATCCTGCGCCGATGCCAGCCCAAGGTTGAGCGTGCGGCGCCAGCCCGCTCCGCCAGCCGGGCGCCCTACGCCAGTATTCTATGGGTGGCCGGGTGGGGGAGCGGGCTGGTGCCGCACCGCCGCGACAGCGGCGCACACACAAACCAAAAGGCCCCCGCTCCGGGGGCATGGAGCGAGGGCCGACCTGGCGTTCGTCACGCAGGCGGGACGGGATGTGCCTCAGGCAACAGGGGGAAAAATCCCGAGGCCCCGTCCGCAAGATCCGGTTTAGCGACTCAAAGCTGTCACCAACATGAACGCGAATGTCAGCGGCGTCCGCCGGTTTTCCGCGGGTCGTTCCAGCGGAACGATCCGTCGCTGACCGGCGCATTGAAACGCTGGCTCGACAGGCGGACGGTGGTGCGGTTGTTCTGCGAATCCAGCGCGACCCAGCCCTGAAGCATCAGCCCGCCGGGGGCCGACGCATTGCGCGCGAACACCATGGTGATGCGGCCATATTCGGGGCGCTTGGGGTCATGCGCTTCGACGCTGACGACATTCGGATTGCCGGTCGGAACCACCTTGGCATAGCGCGCGACATTGCCGTCCGGGTTCATCAGGATGCCGAGCGGCGAATCCTTCACCGGCCAGCGCTGCACCTGTCGCACCGAATAGTCGATGAACCACAAAGAACTGCCATCGGCGACGATCAGCAGCGGCACGCCCTTTTCATACTGAAACCGGATCTTGCCCGGCTTCTTGAGCGTCATCGTGCCGTTCAGCGTCTTGCCGGACCGGTCGGTCTGGCTGAACGCGGCCGTCATCGTCTGGGTGGCGCGCAGATGCTGTTGCACCTGTGCGAGCGTGCCCTGCTGCGCGGCGGCGGGCACGGCGAGCGGGAGGGTGATTGCGGCCACAGCCGCGAAGGAGCGAAACATCATGGAATTGCCAAACATGTCCCGCCCCTGCCGGTTCCGCGTTGAACTTGGTCTGAACGCTCAGGTGCGGTGGCGGCACCGCTTCGGCGTGACCCGAAAAAACTACGCTTCGCTGCGTGCCTTGACGATCTTGCCCGGCTCACGCGGCGGCTCACCCTTGGGCAGCGCGTCGACATGCTCCATGCCCTCGGTCACCATGCCCCATACGGTGTACTGGCCGTCGAGGAAGGTTGCATCGTCGAGGCAGATGAAGAACTGCGAATTGGCACTGTTCGGATCGTTGGTGCGCGCCATCGAGCAGGCGCCGCGCACATGCGGCTCGCGGCTGAACTCGGCGGGAAGGTTAGGCTCCTTCGACCCGCTCATGCCGGTTCCGGTCGGATCGCCGCCCTGAGCCATGAAGCCGTCGATGACGCGGTGGAACACGACGCCGTCATAGAAGCCGCTATCGGCCAGCTTGACGATCCGCTCGACATGCTTGGGCGCCAGGTCGGGGCGCAGCTGGATATGAACGTCGCCGGCGTCGAGCGTCATGATAAGGCGCGTCGGAAGATCGGACATCGAAACGGATACTCCAGAAGGGAAACAATCTGGGTCCCCCCTAGGGCGCGACGGGGCGGGTTGCAAATCGCGCCATCGAGACGGCGGATTGGCAGCACGATTCGAGCGCGTTAGAGGGGGGCAGGCAGCGCAGTCGGAGGAGGCTCGATGAACGACGAGACCGAAACCGCGACCGGCACCGCCGAGTCGACGCACGACGCGCAGGACAGCCTCTCGCCCGACTTCGTGCGGACCGTCCTCGACCTGGTCGAAGCAGGCGAGGTCGAGGCGGTGCGCGAACGGGTGGAGCCGCTTCACCCCGCCGACATCGCCGACCTGGTCGAGCTGACACCGACCGACCAACGCCAGGCACTCGCCGCGGCAATCGCCGGCCTGATCGACGGCGACGTGCTCGCCGAGATGAACGATTGGGTGCGCGAGGCGCTGATCGAGGCGCTCGAGCCGCACGAAGTCGCCGACATCGCCGCCGAGCTCGACACCGACGACGCCGTCGCGATCATCGAGGACATGGAGGAGGAGGACCAGCGCGCCGTCCTCCGCGCGCTCGACCCCGATGATCGCGCCGCGATCGAAGAGGCGCTGTCCTACCCCGAGGAATCCGCCGGCCGCCTGATGCAGCGCGAGCTGATCGCGGTGCCCGAGCATTGGACGGTCGGCGACGTGCTCGATTATTTGCGCGGCGAAGAGGAACTGGCGACCGATTTCTGGGAAATCTTCGTCGTCGATCCCGCGCATCACCCGGTCGGCACCTGCGCCTTGTCATGGGTCCTGCGCACCCCGCGATCGGTGTCGATGGCCGATGTGATGAAGCGCGAACAGACGCTGATCCCGGTCGACATGGATCAGGAGGAAGTCGCGCTGATCTTCCAGAAATACGCCCTGATCTCCGCCGCCGTGACCGACGATTCCGGGCGGCTGGTCGGTGTCATCACGGTGGACGATATCGTCCACATCATTTCCGAGGAAGCGGGCGAGGACGCGCTGCTGCTGTCGGGCGCGGGCGATGGCGACATCAACGAACCGATCCGCGACACCTATATCGCGCGCGTCCGCTGGCTGATCGCCAATCTGTTCACGGCACTGGTGGCATCATCGATCATTGCAGTGTTCGGCGGCGCGATCGAACAGATGGTCGCGCTCGCGATCCTGATGCCGATCGTCGCATCGATCGGCGGCAATGCCGGGACGCAGACGATGGCGGTGATCGTGCGCGCAATCGCCACCAATCAGCTGACCCAGTCGAACACGGTGCGGATGGTCAAGCGCGAGATCAAGGTCGCGTTGCTCAACGGCGGGACGATCGCGGTGCTGCTGGGGCTGGGCGCCGGGCTGGTCTTCTCCAACCCCGCGCTGGGCGGCGTGATCGCGGCGGCGATCGTCATCAACATCCTCGTCGCGGGTCTCGCCGGGGTGCTGGTTCCGGTCGCATTCGACCGCATGGATCAGGATCCGGCGGTCGCCTCATCGGTGTTCGTGACGATGGTCACCGATTCGATGGGCTTCCTCGCCTTTCTCGGCCTTGCCGTCGCGTCGGGACTGGTCGGCTGGTAGCTTGACCGGAGGGCGCGCGGCCCCCAGATCGCCGCGATGCCCCTCCATCTGACCAAAGTCGCATTCGGCGCCGCGAGTTTCGAGCATCTGCGCGAACGCCTCACGCTGCGCGGCGTGACCGGTCCGGTTGCGCTGACCACCCGCTATCTGCCCAAGCGGCATGAGGAGATTGCAGGAGAGGGATCGCTGTTCTGGATTCTCAAGCACCAGCTTGTCGCCCGCTCGCCGATCCTGGGCTTTGGCGAAGCCGAGGGTGGTCGCTGCGCGATCCTGCTCGATCCGGCGCTGGTGCAGGTCGTGCCGCAGCCCAAGCGTGCACATCAGGGCTGGCGCTATCTGGAGGGCAGCGACGCCCCGGTCGATCTGGGCAGCGGCGACATGGCGTCAATGCCTCCGGAACTGGCGGGAAAGCTGGCGGAACTGGGTCTCTAGCGCGCGAGGCTTGGATACGCCGCGCGGAATGCCGCCACCTTGGGCTTGTCCCAGCGGACGATATAGCCATGGTTCGGGTTGCGGCGGGCAAAGTCCTGATGCTCGGCCTCCGCCTCGAAAAAGGCGCCGCTTTCGATCCGGGTGACGATGCGCGCGTCATACGCGCCGCTGCGGCCGAGTTGTTCGATATAGGCGCGCGCCACGCGGGCCTGCCCTGCATTTTGCGGGAAAATCGCCGAACGATAGCTGGGGCCGGTATCCGGTCCCTGACGGTTCAACTGGGTCGGGTCGTGCGCGACCGAAAAATAGATGCGGAGCAGCGTCGCATAGCTCACCACACGCGGGTCATAGACGATGCGGATCGCCTCGGCATGGCGCGTGCGCTCGGTCGAAACCTGGGCGTAGGTTGCGGTCGCGCGGGTGCCGCCCGCATAGCCGCTGACCACGGACTTGACGCCCTTTACCCCCTCGAACACCGCCTCCATGCCCCAGAAGCAGCCGCCGGCCAGCACGGCGACCTGATCGCCCGGCGCGGGCGCGACATCGGTGGTAGAGGCGGGGATCGAAACGGCCTTTTCGCCGCCCACCGCAAGAACCGGCGGAACCAGCCCCGCCACGTTGGCAAAGGCGATAGCGCCAAGGCCTGCGAGGCCAAGAGCGGCCGCGCGCAACATCAGAAAAGCGGTGCCGCCAACACCTGATCGGCGTGTAGCGCGATCATGCCGACCACACCGAGCGAAAAGCCGGTCAGGAAACGGCGGAGGAACGGCGATTTGAGAGCCGCAGTCATCATCTTGATCCTTGTTGCGTGGCGCGGAGATGGGGGCGCCACCTCCGATTCCAAGCAAAGACTAACTTTCGCGTGCTGAACCTGCGCTGGTCTTCCCGTTCATATTCGGGAAATCCGCGCAAAAGGTTTCAGCCTTCGGTGAAAAAAGATTGCGGCTTGAATTGTGCGAAGCTGAACCGACTCTACCGCAAAGCGGCGCATGCTTCCTGAATTCGTCCGCACGCCTCGGTGAGCAGCGCCTCGCTCGTCGCATAGCTGATGCGCAGCGCGGGGGAGAGGCCGAACGCCGCACCATGCACCGCCGCAACCCGCGCATCGTCGAGCAGATAGCCGACCATCGTCTCGTCGCTGTCGATCACCAACCCCCTGGGCGTCGTCTTGCCGATCAACGCGCTGAATTCGGGATAGACGTAGAATGCACCCTCAGGCCGCGGACAGGTCATGCCGTTGATCTGGTTCAACATCGACACCACCAGATCGCGACGCGTCTGGAACGCGGCGTTGCGTTCGGCCAGGAACGACTGATCGCCATTGAGCGCCGCGACCGATGCGGCCTGCGACACGCTGCACGGGTTGCTGGTCGATTGCGACTGCAGCTTGCCCATCGCCTTGATCAGCCATTGCGGACCGCCCGCGTAACCAATGCGCCAGCCGGTCATGGCATAGGCCTTCGACACGCCGTTCGCAGTCAGCGTTCGGTCGAACAGTGACGGACACACCTGTGCGATCGTCGCAAATTCGAAACCGTCATACAGGATATGCTCGTACATATCGTCGGCATAGATCAGGACATGCGGGTGCCGCTCCAGCACCTCGCCCAGCGCCTTCAGCTCGGCCGCGCTATAGGCCGCGCCGGTCGGGTTGGACGGGGAGTTGAGCACGACCCATTTGGTCTTTGCGGTGATCGCCGCCTCAAGCTGCTCGGGCTTGACCTTGTAGTTCTGGTCGGCACCGGCGGCGACGAACACCGGCTTGCCGCCCGCAAATTCGACCACATCGGGGTAGCTGACCCAATAGGGCGCCGGAATCACCACCTCGTCGCCCGCGTCGATCGTGGCGCAGAACGCGTTGAACAGCGTGTGCTTGCCGCCCGAATTCACGCTGATCTGGTTCTCGGCATAGGTCAGGCCGTTGTCGCGGGCATATTTGGCGACGATCGCGGCCTTCAGTTCGGGCGTGCCGTCGACATTGGTGTACTTCGTCGCGCCGCGGCGGATCGCCTCGATCGCGGCCTCTTTGACGAAATCGGGCGTGTCGAAATCGGGTTCGCCCGCGCCAAGGCCGATCACATCGACGCCGGCACGCTTCAGCTCGAACACACGGCTCGTCATCGCGAGCGTGGCGGAAGGCTGGATGCGGTTGAGCGCGGCGGAGGTCTGCATGGGGGAACGCCTCTCTGGGAAGGAAATCGCGCGCCCTATAGGTCGGCTGGTTCCTCTTCCGCAACCGTAACAGCGGAAACCAGCCCGCGCACCGCATTGCCGAGCTGGAATCCGTCGCGCAGATCCGCGGGCCGCAGCTCCGCCTCGACCGCGCGGCCGCTGGCGATCAGCTCGGCGCGCAGCACGCCGGGAAGGATGCCATGGCTAAGCGGCGGGGTCTGTAGCACCCCGTCGGCGCGGGGCACGAAGAGCGACGTGAAGCTGCCCTCGGTCAGATAGCCATCAGCATCGACATAGACCGTCTCCCACGCCCCGGCGACGCGCGGCCACGGCCGACGGTCGGTCGTCTTGTGGCCAAGGCGAAAGTCGCGCGGCGCAACTTGGCGGCGGGCCAGCGCGACCGTTACCGGATCGGTCGGAGCCTCCGGCATCGGCGCGGTCCCGATCGTGATCCGCCCCTCCGGCGACAGCAACAGCCGCACCTTGGCCGGATGGCGCAGACGGAAGGTCGCCGCCTGCAGCTCGTTGCGCACCCCGTGCCGGTCGAAGCGAATCCCGACCGCCTCGGCGCTCGCGCGCATGCGTGCCAGGTGCCGTTCGAGCAGCGCGATGCCACCAACCGGATCGAACGCCATCGTCTCGATCAAGTCGAACCGCCGCTGGCCACGGGTCAGGAATGCGCCCTTGGCCAGGCACTCGTCCCATTCCTCGCCAGCGCGCGAATCAGCGACTACGCCCGACCCCAGGCCGATCGTCGCCGTGTCGGCACCGTGTTTCAGGTGCAGTGTGCGGATCGCCACGTTGAACGCGGCATCGCCATCCGGGTCGATCCGCCCGATCGAGCCGGTATAGGTGCCGCGCGCATCGGGCTCGACCGCCGCGATCACCTCCATCGCCCGGATTTTCGGCGCGCCGGTGACCGATCCGCATGGAAAGATCGCCGCCAGCGCCTGCCCCGGCCCAATCCCGGGCGCTAGCTTCGCGGCGATGGTTGACACCATGGTGTGCAGCGTCGGGTAGGTTTCGACCTTGAACAGTTCCGGCACCGACACGCTGCCCGGTGCGGCGATGCGGGTCAGGTCGTTGCGCATCAGGTCGACGATCATCAGGTTTTCGGCGCGCTGCTTGTCGTCCTTTGCCAGTTCCGTCCGCGCCGCTTCGTCCGCTTCGGGGGTCGCACCGCGTGGGGTGGTGCCCTTCATCGGCCGCGCGATCAATTCGCCCTGGCGGAGCGCGAAGAACAGTTCGGGCGAAAAGGACAGCAGCCAGTCGCTGCCGGTCCACACAATCCCGCCATAGCCCGCCGCCGCGCGCGAGCGGATCGCGGCATAGACGGCGAGCGGATCGCCCGCGACGCGCACTGCCGCGCGAAAGGTCAAATTGGCCTGATAGATGTCCCCCGCCTCGATCCAGTCATGCACGCGGGCAAAGGCGGCGTCATAGTCGCTGCGACTGATCCGCGGCGCTGGCCGCCCGACCCATGCGCCCGCCGGATCGGGAAGCCGCGCGGCAATCGCGTCGGGCGCTAGCTGCTCGACCGTCTCGAACAGCCCGAACCACAACAACGGCGCATCCGCATTAGTCCGACTCAGCCCGGCCAGCCGCGGTTCCAGCGCATGTCCGGCCTCATAGGCGATATACCCCGCCGCATGCAGCCCCTCCGCCCGCGCCGCGTCGAGCGCGGCCAGCGCCGGGGCGACCTCGTCCGCGCTGTGCGCAGCGATCACCCGCACCGGCGCGGTGTAAAGGCGCGCTTCCGCACCACCCGGTCGGGCATCGTCGAGCAGCACAAACGGTGTCTGGACAAGCATCGCATTGGCCATGAAGCGCTAAACGTCCGCCCGCAAGCCTCTGTTGCCGCTTGCCTGCGCGCCGCCTATCTCCGGGCCATGTCCACGCCCCCGCTGCGCGCCGCCATCGTGCCCGTCACCCCGCTTCAGCAGAACTCGACGCTGCTGTGGTGCACCCGCACCATGCGGGGCGCGCTCACCGATCCCGGCGGCGACCTCGACCGGCTGAAGGCGGCGGCGCAGCAGCATGGCGTCACCATCGAAAAATTGCTGATCACGCATGGCCATATCGACCATTGCGGTCAGGCGGGGAAGCTTGCCGCCGAACTCGGCGTGCCGATCGAGGGGCCGCACGAGGCCGACCGCTTCTGGATCAGCCGACTCGACGATGACGGCCGCAACTATGGCATCGACGGCAAGCCGTTCGAGCCCGATCGCTGGCTGGTCGATGGCGACACGGTCACGGTTGGCGAACTGACCCTCGATGTCTATCACTGCCCCGGCCACACGCCGGGCCATGTCGTGTTCCACCATGCACCGTCGAAGCTCGCCATCGTCGGCGACGTGATCTTTCAGGGGTCGATCGGCCGCACCGATTTCCCGATGGGCAATCATCAGGATCTGCTCGACGCGATCACCACCAAGCTATGGCCTCTCGGTGACGACACCGTCTTCGTCCCCGGCCATGGCCAGCCGAGCAGCTTCGGTCAGGAGCGCAAGACCAACCCGTTCGTGTCGGACCGCGCGCTCGCACAAAGCTAAACCGATCGGTTGACAATCAGAGGGGCCGCGAGTAGCTCAACCAAATGGTTGAACGACTCGACATGACCTTCCACGCGCTCGCCGATCCCACGCGGCGTGGGATGCTCGCCACCCTCGCACAGGGGGAGAAGAGCATCGGCGAACTGGCCCAGCCCTATGCGATGACCCTCGCCGGGGCGTCGAAGCACGTGCAAGTGCTCGAACGCGCCGGCCTCGTCACCCGCCGCCGCGACGGGCGCACGCACCGCTGCGCGCTAAACCCCGCCCCGCTCGCCGAAGCGAACCAGTGGCTCCAGCAATGGGCGGCGTTCTGGAACACGCGGCTCGACGGGCTCGAAGCGCTGTTGCGCGAATCAAAGGGAGACAGCGAATGACCAAGGCCACCCCATTCCTGATGTTCCAGCACGGCAAGGCGCAGGCCGCGCTCGACTTTTACATCGAGCATGTTCCCGACAGCCGCATCGATACGGTCGAACGCTTCGGCCCGGACGGTCCCGGCCCCGAGGGCACGATCATCCGCGCTCATGCAGTCATCGCCGGGCAACCGGTGATGATCCATGACAGCTTCATCACCCACGGCTTCGACTTCACGCCCTCCTGGTCCTTGTTCCTCGATTGCGACGACGCCGCGACGTTCGACCGACTGTTCGCGACACTCTCGGAGGGCGGCGGTGTGCTGATGCCGCCCGGCAATTATGGCTGGAGCAGCAATTTCGCCTGGATCAACGACCGTTTCGACGTGTCGTGGCAACTCAACCTCGCCTGACGGAGGCCCAACATGCCCGCACTGGAAATCCTCGCCCCCGACACATTGCGCATCGAGCGTATTCTCGACGCGCCGCCGACGACGGTGTGGCGCTACCTGGTCGAAGCCGATCTGCGCCGGAAATGGTTCGCCGGCGGCACCGATGCCCGGGCGGGCGAGGAGGTCCAACTGGTGTTCGACCATGACAATCTGTCGGCGGACGACGTGCCGTACCCCGAAAAATACGCCAAATGGAAAGGCGCGGTCGGGCGCGAGCGGGTGGTGGAATATGATCCGCCGCACGTCTTCGCGATCAGCTGGGACAATGGCAAGGAGGGCACCGCCCGGTTCGAATTGTTCGCCGAAGGGACTGATAAGACCCGCCTCGTTCTCACCCACAGCGGCATCACCGGTCCCGCGCCGATGGCCAATTTCGGCGGCGGCTGGCATTCGCATCTTGCGGTGCTTCAGGGGCTGCTGGCAGGCGACCCGGTGCGCGATTTCTGGGCGCTCCATGGCGAGTCGGAGGCAAAGGTCGCAGCCACACTCGCGCAGGCTTCGACAAGCGGAGGATGAATCCCTAGATCGGCGCGATGTTGATCCTCGGCCTCGAATCGAGTTGTGACGAAACCGCCGCCGCGCTGGTAACGGGCGACCGCCGCATCCTGTCCCACCGCCTCGCGCGACAGGATGAGGCGCATCGCCCGTTCGGCGGCGTCGTTCCCGAAATCGCCGCACGCGCGCATGTCGAGGCTCTCGAACCGCTGATCGCCGCCGCGTTCGAGGAAGCGGGCGTCACCCTCGCCGATGTCGATGCCGTCGCCGCCACTGCCGGGCCGGGCCTGATCGGCGGGGTGATGGTCGGCCTCGTCACCGGCAAGGCGCTGGCGCACGCCGCAGGCAAGCCGCTGGTCGCGGTCAACCATCTGGAAGGACATGCGCTGTCCCCGCGCCTTTCCGACCCCGATCTGGCCTTCCCCTATCTGCTACTGCTCGTATCGGGCGGCCATTGCCAATTGCTGCTGGTCGAGGGAGTCGGTGCCTATCGCCGCCTCGCCACCACGATCGACGATGCCGCAGGGGAGGCGTTCGACAAGACCGCGAAATTGCTCGGCCTCGGCTTCCCCGGCGGCCCTGCGGTCGAGGCGGCGGCGCTGCGCGGCGACCCGCGCGCGGTGCCGCTGCCCCGCCCGCTGGTCGGATCGGGCGAGCCGCATTTCTCCTTCGCGGGCCTCAAGAGCGATGTCGCGCGCAAGGTCGGGAAGTTCGCGCCCGAGGATCTCGCCGCATCGTTCCAGCAGGCGGTTGTCGATTGCCTGGTCGATCGCACCCGCATTGCGCTGACCAAGGCGCCTCAGGCCACCGCCCTCGTCGTCGCGGGCGGGGTCGCTGCCAACACTGCCGTTCGCGCGGCGTTGACGACGCTCGCAGCGGACCATGGCCTGCACTTCGTCGCGCCGCCGCTCTGGCTCTGCACCGACAATGCGGCCATGATCGCCTGGGCCGGGGCGGAGCGCTTCGTCGCCGGCTTCAGTGATCCGCTCGACGTGCCCGCGCGCCCGCGCTGGCCGCTCGACCCGGATGCAGAAAAGGTGCGCGGCGCGGGAGTGAAGGCATGAAGATCGGCGTACTCGGTGGCGGCGCATGGGGCACGGCGCTCGCTCAGGTCGCGGCACGTAACGACCAGCCAGTGACGCTGTGGGCGCGCGAGGATGACGTCGTGGCGTCGATCAACGCGGCGCATGAGAACGCGCTGTTCCTCCCCGGCATCCCGCTCGCCCCGTCGATCCGCGCGACCAGCGACCTCACGGCGCTATCGGATTGCGACGCGTTGCTGGTGGTCGTCCCGGCGCAGTTCCTGCGTTCGGTCCTGTCTCAGCTTCCTGCCGACAATCGCCCGCTGGTGCTGTGCGCCAAAGGGATCGAGGCGGGGACGGAAAAGCTGGTGGCCGAAATCGCCCGCGAACTCCATCCCGACGCGCCGGTCGCAGTGCTGTCCGGCCCGACCTTCGCGCATGAAGTGGCCAAGGGGCTGCCGACCGCCGTCACGCTGGCGTGCGAGGATGACGCGCTGCGCAACGCACTGGCCGAGCGGCTCGGCGGGCCGACTTTCCGCACTTATGGTTCGTCCGACGTCACCGGCGCTGAGATTGGTGGCGCGGTCAAGAATGTCCTCGCCATCGCATGCGGGGTGGTCGAGGGCGCGGGGCTTGGCCTCAACGCCCGCGCGGCGCTAATCGCACGCGGCTTTGCCGAGATGACCCGCTTTGGCGTGGCGCGCGGCGGGCGGCCGGAGACGCTGGCGGGACTGTCGGGCCTAGGCGACCTGGTTCTCACCTGTTCCTCGCCCAATTCGCGCAACTTTTCGCTCGGCCTGGGCTTGGGTCAAGGAAAGGCGGCGGCCGACCTGCTCGCCGACCGCCGCACCGTCGCCGAAGGTGCTGCGACCGCGCCGGTGCTGCGTGAAGCGGCGCGTGCCGCTGGGGTCGAGATGCCAGTGACCGAGGCCGTCTGCGCGCTGTTGGAGGGAACGCCGGTGCGCACCGTGGTCGACGCGCTGCTCGCCCGCCCGCCGCGCGGCGAAACCGCATGAGATGGGCGGCAATGCTGCGGGGGATCAACCTCGGCAAGCGACAGCTCAAATCGGCGGAACTCAGGGCAGTGATCGAAGGGATGGGCTTCACGGACGTCAAGACCCTGCTCGCGTCGGGCAATGTCGTCTTCACCGCCCCAGATGCGCCCGCCGAACGGCTCGAGGCGCAGATCCACGACGCGCTGGCCCGGGCGACCGGCCTAAAGTCCGAAATCTTCGTGCGCACGCCCGAAGCGATGGACGCAGTCGTCGCCGCCAACCCCTTCCCCGATGCAGCGACCGATCGGCCCAGCTTCCTCGTCGTCACCTTCCATCGCAAGCCGGTCGATGCCGCCGCCGTCGATGCGCTGATGGCGGTCCATGACGGCCCCGAGCGCGCGCGGGCGCTCGACCGCGAACTCTATATCGATTTCCGGGAAGGTCAGGGGCGGTCGACCCTGCATGCTCCGCTGGGCAAGGCGACGCGCGATCCCGTCACCACCGCGCGCAACTGGAACACCGTCCTGAAGATCCGCGACGCGCTTTAGCGTAACGCCTGCGCCGCCAGACCTTTGCAGTCGGCATCGGTCGCCAGCGGCGGGCGATCGCCGCCGATCGCATCGCCCAGTAGTTTCAGCACCCCGCCGACATTCGGCTTTGCGCCGTCGGGAAGGCGCATTACCGGTTCCTTGATCGTGCCCGAAACCGGCACCGGCTTGGTCAGGCGCAACAGGCTCTCCTTCTTGGGCGATCCGGTCATGGCGAGCGACAGCCGCTCATCCGACAGGTCGACTGTCCCGGCAAAGCGCGACTGGCTGCGCGAAGTGTCGATCAGGAACGGTGACATTCGCCCGGTGCCATTCTTCACCTCAAGCCGCAAAATCATGCAGCGCAGCGTCGCCACCTTATCCCCATCGACCAGCGCCCCACGCCCGACATCAAGGCCGAGATAGGAGGCGATGTTCGCGGGGATGCGCCCGGTGCCGCCGATCAGCGCGACGTTGCCGGTCGATCGTCCCACCGCGCTGCGGATCGTATCCCCCGGCCCGGTCAGCCGCACGCGCCCCCGCAGCGGCGCGTCAAGTACACCATCCCCCGCCAGCGCCGCAATCCGGCTGCCCCGCAACGTCAGGTCGAGATCAAGGGTCGGGACGGACTTGCCGCCGCGCTGGTCGATTACGATGCGGCCGGCCAGTCGGCCCGGCGTCATGTCCATCATGAACGGATCGACGGTCAGCCGCGCATCGTCCAGCGCCAGCGTCGCCCGCGCCGCGCGAAGGCCAGGCGCGCCGATGATGCGCCCGACGCGCACGCGCAGCGCGCCATCGACATCGCTCACGCTCTTGAGGTCGATCTGCGTCGCCGGGATCAGCCGGTCGCCCAGCCGCGCGCGCCGCGCGGCGGCAACGGCAAGACCGCGATCATTTGCGAGATCATCGAAACGGAACGCCGCAAGTGCGACATCGCCATCGATCCGCGTGCGACCCGGCTCGCTCTTGTCGATGCTGGCCGTAGCGCTCGTTAAACGCGACTCGCCGATCGTCCCGGTCAGCCGCTCGACCTGCCACTGATCGCCCTTGCGCGATACCCGTCCGACCAGCGCCACCGGCTGTGTCCCGAACAGGCCCGCCTCGATCACCCTGTCTACATCGAGCAGATCGGCGCCCTGTGCTGCAATGTCGAATGCCATGTCGCGTGTGTTGAACGGCGCCGCCATCGCGCCCTGCACCGCGATCCGCGTGCGCGGCCCGGCCAGCCGCGCGCGGAACGGCCAGCGGACACGCCCGGCAATCGCAGCACCGCGCACTTCGATGCTGACCGGTTCATCCGCCAGTGCGCCGGTTCCCGACGCCCGAAAGCCGCGCGGGTCGGAATCGATGCGCACCGCGAGGCGGCGGTCCTTCTTCGCATCGCGATAGTCGAGAATCAAATTGCTGACCGCCAGCGTCTCGAGCCCGCTGCCGCCACCGCTGCGTCGCTCCGATTCGCGCTCCCAATTCTTGCGCCCGTCCTTTGCGCGGATCAGCGTCAGGCGGCCATTGGCGGCCTCGACCGGTTCAGGGGCAAAGCGGCCGGTGAGGATCGGTAGCACCGGCAGGCGCACGGTCACGCGCTCGACCCGCACCATCTCGCCCGTCCCCGCCCAGTCCGGCTGGGCGATGCGCAGGTCACGAATGTCGAGCAGCGGATTGAACGAAAAGAATGAGCGCCGCTCGATCGCACCGATCGTCACCGGCGCGCCGATCTGCACCGACAATGCCCGTTCCGCCCGCCCCTTGAACGCCCCCCAGGGCAGCATCGCGAGCAGCAGGAGCAGCAACGCGAGCACCACGGCGATGCCGATGGCGATGCGAACGATCAGGGTGCGGGAAGGCGCGGTCATCGCCGCAGGACGCGCCGCGCGCGGATTTCGTTCCGGCTACGGTTCAGAAATCGATCGCGATGCCCTTCAGCTCCCAGTCGCCATAGCGGGTGGGATCATTGCCGAGCGGATCGCTCTGGGCCTTCTTGCCCGCCTCCGGTCGCGGCAGCGGCGGGCTCTTGGACAGATAAGCGGGCGGCTTCACATGATCGGGGCGCTTGCCCATGATGGTTCCTCGATTGAAGCGGGACATGGCATTTCCCACATTGGGGTGTGAAAGGATCGAATCCAAGTGAACGGCTTCAAGACGACGATGTTGCTGGCGGCGCTGACCGCGCTGTTCATGGCTTTGGGCTTCACCATTGGCGGGCGTGGCGGCATGGTCATCGCGCTGGTGGTCGCGGTGGGGATGAACCTGTTCACCTACTGGAACGCCGACAAGATCGTGCTGAGCATGCACGGCGCGCGACAGGTAGATGCCGCATCGGCGCCGGAATTCTACAACCTTGTCGCCGGACTGGCCCAGCGCGCGCAGCTGCCGATGCCCAAGGTCTATGTCATCGATTCGCCGCACCCCAATGCCTTCGCCACCGGCCGCAATCCGGAGAATGCGGCGGTCGCGGCGACGACGGGCCTGCTCAACATCCTCAATCGCGACGAGATCGCCGGGGTCATGGCGCATGAGCTGGCGCATGTGCGCAACCGTGACACACTGATCATGACGATGGTCGCGACGATCGCGGGTGCGATCTCAATGCTCGCCAATTTCGGCCTGTTCTTTCGCGGCGGCGACGGGGACAATCGCGGCGCGATGCTGGCGACGATCCTCGCCGTGATCGTCGCGCCCTTTGCCGCGATGATCGTGCAGATGGCGATCAGCCGCACCCGCGAATATGGCGCAGACAAGGGCGGCGCGGAGATTTCGGGCAACCCCCGCGCGCTCGCCTCGGCGCTCGCCAAGCTCGCCCATGGCGCGGCGGCGGTCCCCAACCCGGTGGCGCAGCGCAATCCGGCGGCGTCTCAGCTCTATATCGTCCCCGGCCTGGCCCTTGGCGGCGACAGCCTGTTTTCCACCCACCCCGACACCGGCAACCGCATCGCGGCGCTGGAGGAACTGGCAGTCACGATGGGCCAGAGCGCGCCGCTCGACGTGTTCGCTGCCCCTGCACCCGCCAACCGCCCGTCCGCGCTGGGTGTCCGCGCGGCCCCGCGCCGCAGCAGCGCGCTTGATCCGAACCGGCGCGTATGATGCTTTGGGGGTGAACCGGCGCGCGTTTCGGCGTAGGGGGCGGTGATGCCCCGCCCTACCGGTCATCGCCCCCCGCCCCGTCCCGCCGATCCCCCCGGCACCCCCGCCCGCCGTGCCGCGCTGCGCCTGCTCGACGCAGTGCTGCGTCGCGGCCTCGCCATCGAACAGGCGCTCGACGCCTCGACCCAGGGGCTTGCTCCGTCCGATCGCGGTCTCGCGCACGCCATCTCGGCCGAAGTGCTGCGCCGCCTCACCGATCTCGACGACCTGATCGACAGCGCCACGCGGAACCGCCTGCCCGATGACGCCAAGGCGCGCTTCGTGCTGCGCATCGCGCTGGTTCAGGCGCTGCGGCTCGGCACCCCGCCGCACGCCGCGATCTCGACCGCGCTGCCCCTAGTCGATGGCGGCCCGCGCAAGCTGGTCCATGGCGTATTCGGCACGCTGATGCGCCAGAACGCGGTCCTGACCGACCCGCCCGCGCTGCCGGGTGACGTCTATGCCCGGATCGCCGGTAATTGGGGCGAGCGCGTAGCCGACACGGCGTGCGCCGCAATCGCCGCTCCGCCACCGCTCGACCTGACATTGCGCGGCGGAGCGTCCGCCGAGGGCGAGAGCCTGCTTCCCGGCCATGTCCGGGTCGCCGCGGGCACCAGCATCGTCGAGCATGACGGCTTTGCCGAGGGCGAGTGGTGGGTGCAGGATATCGCCGCCTCGCTCCCCGCGCGGCTGATTGGCGGCGGATCGGGCCGCGCGCTCGACCTGTGCGCCGCTCCCGGAGGCAAGACGCTTCAGCTCGCTGCCGCCGGATGGGACGTTACCGCTGTCGACGCCTCGGAAAGTCGTCTGGCGCGACTTCACGAGAATCTGGAGCGCACCGGCCTGTCGGCGACCGTCATCGCCGCCGATCTGCTAAAATGGGAACCGGGGTTCGAAGCCGACGCCGTGCTGCTCGACGCGCCGTGCAGCGCGACCGGCATCTTCCGCCGCCACCCCGATGTGCTCCACCGCGTCCGCCCGCGCCTGATCGCGGAGATGGCCGAGCTTCAGGCGCAACTCCTGCCGCGCGCGGCGCGCTGGGTCCGCCCCGGCGGGTTGATGGTCTACGCCACCTGCTCGCTCGAGCCCGAAGAGGGTGAGCAGCAGATCGAGCGCTTCCTGGCCGACCATCCCGGTTTCGCGATCGACCCGGTCCTGCCCGATGAACTACCTGAAGGCGTTGTCGCGCACCCGCGTGGCTGGCTACGCACCCTGCCCGGCATGCTCGCGGAACAAGGCGGGCTGGACGGGTTTTTCATGGTGCGCCTCATGCGAGTTGCCGCCTAGAGTTGAGGTGATAAAGGGAAGGTCATGAACCCGGTCCGCATCGCCCCGTCCATCCTGTCCGCCGATTTCGCCAAATTGGGCGAGGAAGTGCGCGCGATCGACGCGGCTGGGGCCGACTGGATCCATATCGACGTGATGGACGGTCACTTCGTCCCCAACATCACGATCGGCCCCGCCGTCATCAAGGCGCTGCGCCCGCACAGCGCCAAGCCGTTCGACGTCCATCTGATGATCGCCCCGGTCGATCCGATGCTGGAGGCATTTGCGGAAGCCGGTGCCGATTGCCTGTCGGTCCATCCCGAAAGCGGCCCGCACCTGCACCGCACGCTCCAGACGATCAAGGGCTTAGGCAAGCGCGCCGGGGTCGTGCTCAACCCGGCGACGCCGGTCGATGTTGTCGATCATGTCATGGACCAGATTGACCTGATCCTGGTGATGAGCGTCAACCCGGGGTTTGGCGGGCAGAAGTTCATCGAGAGTCAGCTCGCCAAGATTTCAGCACTGCGCGCGAGGATCGACACCAGCGGCCGGTCGATCGACCTGGAGGTCGATGGCGGGGTCGATCGCACGAACGCCGCACGGGTGATTGCCGCCGGAGCCGATGCGCTGGTCGCAGGCACCGCCGCGTTCAAGGGCGGCCCTTCGGCCTATGCCGACAACATCGCCGCGTTGCGGGCGGGGTGAGCATTGGCGGCGATGAGCCCGCCGACGGGGCGGCCAGCGACGGGATCGAGCAGGGCAAGCGGCTCATCCGGATCGGCGGCGACCGTGGCCTGTCGCTCGCCGACCGCATTTCCGAAAAGCTGTTCCGCTTGAGCTGGCGCACACCAATCCATTCACTGCGCCTCAAAGGGCGACATCCGCTCAAGCTGATCGCGGTGACCGACGACCCGTTTATGGGCGACCCGGCGCGCGGCAATGCGCTGCTCGACGGCAAGCTGATGTTTCGCGGCGAAAGCCATGACGTCACCGCGCTTGAGTTCGCCCGGCCCGGCTGGTCCACCGCCTTTGGCGAGCATCTGCACAGCTTTGCCTGGCTGCGCGACCTGTCCACCGTCGCGACCCGGCAACAGGCCGCGCCGATCGCCGAAGCGTTGATGCGCGGCTGGCTGGCGGCACATGCCGGCAAGGTTGCCGATCCCGCCTGGCGCGCCGACTTGTGGGGTCGCCGCCTGCAATATTGGACCGCGCACGCGCCGCTGATCCTGTCGAGCACCGACCTCGTCTATCGTTCGCAAGTGCTCCACGCCCTCGCCCGCGGCGCCCGCCACCTCGACCGCGCTGCGGATCGTGCGCCGACCGGCGCGCCGCGCATCGCCGCCTGGTGCGGCGTGCTGACCGCCGGACTGATGATTCCCGGAGGCGACCCGCGCCGCTCATTCGGCGAGGCCGGCCTGTCGCGCGCGATCACCGGAGCAGTCAGCCGCGACGGCGGCATCACCGGCCGCTCGCCCGCTGCGTTGCTCGACGCGATCCAGCTGCTGACACTGCTGCGCGAAACCTATGCCGCGCGCCGGCTCGACGCCCCCGGCTTTGTCACCAACGCAATCGACCGCATGGTCTCGGCGCTGCTCGGCGTCAGCCATGGCGATGGCGGGCTGGCGAGCTGGCAGGGCGGGATTCCCATATCGGGCGACGTGATCGAACAGACGGTTGCGGCGACGGGCGCGCGCGTCCGGCCACTGCGTCAGGCGCATGAATGGGGCTATCAGCGGCTCGCCCAGCAGGGGACGGTGCTGATCATGGACGCCGCCCCGCCGCCGATTGCGCGGGTGATGGCGGGCGGCTGCGCCTCGACGCTTGCCTTTGAATTCTCTGACGGTGCCGAGCGGATCGTGGTGAGCTGTGGCGGCGCGCGCGGTGCCGACCTGCGCCTCCCCGCCGCATTGACCGAGGGGCTGCGCACCACCGCCGCCCATTCCACTTTGGTCGTACGCGACAGCAACTCCACCGCGATCCACCCCGACGGCACGCTGGGCCGCGGCGTGGTCGAGATGGAGCTCAGCCGCAACGAGAGCGATACGGCCAGCCGGATCGAGGCGAGCCATGACGGCTATGCCCGCCGCCACGGCGTGATCCACCGCCGCACCATCGCGCTCGGCACCGACGGACGCGATGTGCGCGGCGAAGACAGCCTGCTTCCGGCGACGGCGCGGGGAGGAAAGCGCAGCGCGGTGCCCTTCACCGTCCGCTTCCACCTTCACCCGGCGGTCGAAGCCACGCCCACCGCCGATGGCTCGGGCGCCTTGCTGCGCACCCGGTCCGGCGCGGTCTGGCAGTTTCGCGCGCGCGGCGCGGGATTGGCGGTCGAGGACAGCGTGTGGATCGACGCAAAGGGCATCCCCCGGGAAACGCTGCAACTGGCCCTGTCCGGCGAAGCGCTGACCGGTGGGTCCAGCGTCTCCTGGCTGTTCCACCGCGCGCGGTAGCACGGCTGGACAGCGGACTGCTGCCGCAACTCGGGGCTTGCAGCGCAAGCTTGGCAGGCTAAAGCGCCCGGCCATGACCAGCATCACCATCCGTCGCGCCCTTCTCTCGGTTTCGGACAAGACCGGGATCGTCGAACTCGGTCAGGCGCTCGCCGCCAAGGGGGTCGAACTCGTCTCGACCGGCGGCACGTCAAAGGTGCTGCGCGACGCGGGACTTGAGGTGCGCGACATCTCCGACCTCACCGGCTTCCCCGAGATGATGGACGGCCGCGTCAAGACGCTGCACCCGGTGGTGCATGGCGGGCTGCTCGCCGTGCGCGACGATGAAGGGCACATGGCCTCTGCCGGCGAACATGCGATCGGCATGATCGATCTGGTCGTCGTCAACCTCTACCCCTTCGCACAGACCGTCGCAAAGGGCGCGAGCCGCGACGAGATCATCGAGAATATCGACATCGGCGGCCCGTCGATGGTCCGCTCGGCCGCCAAGAACCACGCCTTTGTCGCGATCGTCACCGATCCCGCCGACTATGCCGTGGTTGCAGCTGGCGAAACCACGCTGGAAGACCGCAAGCGCTTCGCCGCCAAGGCCTATGCACTGACTGCGCAATATGATTCGACCATCGCCAGCTGGTTCGCCTTCGCCGATCAGGGCGAGCGTTTCCCCGAAACGCTGCCTTTGGTGTTCAAGCGCGGCGAGGAGCTTCGCTATGGCGAGAACCCGCACCAGTCCGCCGCGCTCTACCTTCCCGCGGGCCCCGCCACGCCGGGCATCGCCCAGGCGCAGCAGCTGCAGGGCAAGGAGCTGAGCTACAATAACTATAACGACGCCGACGCCGCGCTCGAGCTGGTCAGCGAGTTCCGCGACGGCCCGCCGACCGTGGTCATCGTCAAGCACGCCAACCCGTGCGGCGTCGCAACCGCCGACACGCTGGTCGATGCATACAAGGCGGCGCTCGCCTGCGATTCGGTCTCCGCGTTCGGCGGGATCATCGCATTGAACCGCCCGCTCGATGCCGACACGGCGAAGGCGATCACCGACATCTTCACCGAAGTCGTCGTTGCGCCGGGCGCAAGCGAAGAAGCCAAGGCGATCTTTGCCGCCAAGAAGAACCTGCGCCTGCTGATCTGCGGCGATCTGCCCGACCCCGCCCGCCCCGGCCTGATGCTCAAGACCATTGCCGGCGGCGCGCTGGTCCAGTCGCGCGACAGCGGTCGCGTGACGCAGGACGCTTTGAAGGTCGTGACTCAGCGCGCGCCGACCGGTCAGGAACTGGCCGATTGCCTGTTCGCCTGGACCGTTGCCAAGCACGTCAAGTCGAACGCGATCGTCTATGCCAAGGACGGCAGCACTGCGGGCGTCGGTGCAGGCCAGATGAACCGCCTTGAATCCGCGCGCATCGCCGCGTGGAAGGCCAAGGACGCCGCCGAAAAGGCCGGCTGGGCGGAGCCGCGCACGATTGGCAGCGCGGTCGCGTCGGACGCCTTTTTTCCCTTCGCTGACGGACTGCTCGCGGCGGTCGAGGCGGGCGCGACCGCCGTGATCCAGCCCGGCGGATCGATCCGCGACGATGAAGTGATCGCGGCGGCTGATGAAGCAGGGCTAGCGATGGTCTTTACCGGGATGCGCCACTTCCGGCATTGATGTGATCCGCTGACGCGGATGCGGTACCGGCCCGCTCCCCCACCCGGCCACCCATAGAATACACTGGCGTTGGGTGCCCGGCTGGCGGAGCGGGCCGGTACCGCCCTCAAACCTTCTCATCAGGCAATGTCGGCTCGCTCTTCGGCATCTTCTTGAACAGCGCGCGGTCTTCCGGGCCGAACGCCCATTTCCCGATCACGGCGAAATAGGCGATGAAGATCGCTGGAATCCCGACCGAAAGCTCCAGCCATTCCAAGGATGGCGGCAGCCGCGTGAAGGCCCAGCCGACCGCACCGGCGATCACGATCGCCGCGACGAAACCGGGACGCAGGCTGAACACTGCAGCGCCGGTCAGCCGGGCGAGCATCCAGCACTTGATCGTCGATCCCAGCGCCAGTGTCAGCACCAGCGCCACCGCCGGCCCCGCCGCCTGGACATGTACGTCGAGCCCCATTGCGCGCATCTGGAACACCAGCGCAAAGCTCAACGCCGCCTGGAATCCGAGCAAGAGCATCGACACCATCAGATTGCGGTGCCGCGCCATATAGACAAGGCCAGCTTCGGCAACTGCGCCGGGCGTGGCGACGACCTCAGCGGCAAGCAGAAAGCACAGGGCCACGGCACCGACCACGAATTGCGGCCCGACCACGCCCATCACCCCTTCGGCCGGGATGCCGCCCATCAACAGCAGCACCGCCTGTAGCGCGATGATCCAGAAGCCGACCTGCCGCACCTGCGCCGCAATTGCCGCGCGGTTGCCCGCTGCCAGATTGCGCGCGATCACCGGCCCCAGCACCGGATCGAAGCTGGTCTTGAGCTTTTGCGGGATCGAGGAGACCTGCTGGGCCATATAATAGATGCCGACGATTGCCGGTGGGAACAACAGGCCGAGAATGAAGCGGTCGATATTGCGCGACCCCCATTCGATTGCGTCCGCCCCGGCGAGCGGCATGTTGCGCCGGGCAAGCTGGAGCAGCGGCGTCACCCGCGGCGACCAGCCATGGGGCAGGCCATAGCTGCGAATGAACGGGATCAGGCTGGCGATCAGCGCCGCCGCCATCGACAGGACATAGGCGATGATCAGCCCGTCACGCGCCGAAACATAGTATAATGCCCACGCGGCAATGCTGATCGTCCACGGCTCGACAATCGCGCGCGCGGTCACGGTCGCCTTCACATTGTGGCGATAGGCGAGCGCGGCAAGGCTGACATCCGACCAGGCAATCGCGAACACGATCACGGCGAGATAGCGGTCGAGTCCGGTGGTGCCGCTGTTGGGGAACATGAGTTCGGGAAAGACGAACAGCAGCGCGCTCGCCAGCATCGAAACGACGAACGCCACCACCATGCCGTCCCACACGACATGGGCATGCGGCCGGTCGGTCGATGCCAGCGCCTGGGCCAGCCCGCGCTTTAGCCCCAATGTGGCGAGCAACGCGGCCAGTTCGACGACCACGACCGCCAACGCGAACCGCCCCACCGTCTCCGCGCCATAGAGCCGCCCGGCGATGAACAGAAATGGCAGGCGCGCGAGCAGCCGCAGGAAAAAGCCGAAGATATTGGTCCGCCCGCCCTTGGCGAGCGCGCTCATATCGTCATTCTGCTTCACGTCGCGCGCGCCCGACCGCGCTCGAGCAGACGCATTGCCGGGGTCGCGGTCGTCCCGTGCAGCAGGATCGAAATCAGGATCACGACGCCAAGCGCGCCCCACAGGCGCACCGGCTCCTCGAACTGGCCATGGTTGATCCCGTAAGCGAAATAAAAGACCGATCCCAGCCCGCGAATGCCGAAGAAGGCGATCACCGGCCGTTCGAACGGCGCAAGGCGGCACCCGGCCAGCGCGATCCAGCCCGCCAGCGGTCGCACGATGAAGATCGCGACCAGCGCAAAGCCGAGCTCCGCCCAGCCGATCATCGCGAACAATCCGCCAGCAGTCAGCATGCCACCGAACATGACGAGCAGCGCCATCATCAGCAGCCGTTCGGTCTCGTCGGCAAAATCATGCATCCGCGCATTGAAATCGCTGCTCCCGGCCGCGCGCCGCAGCATCAGCCCGGCGACGAACACCGCCAGAAAGCCATAGCCATGCGCCAGCTCGGTCACGGCATAGATCGCCAGCGTGGCACCCAGCGCGACAAAGCCATCACCGGTGCGCGACAATTTGGTGTCGGCAGGCAGGCGATAGATGATCTTGCCCAGCGCCCAGCCCCCGGCCCAGCCGAGCGCGAGGCCAACGGCGAGGCGGATGACCACTGCGTCCAGCGCCCAGGATGCCAGGTTGGAAACGGCCCAGCCGCCCGCCGCGACGGCGATGGCAAGATGCACGAACGGAAACGCTAGCGCGTCGTTGAGTCCGGCTTCGGAGGTCAGCGCGAACCGCGCCTCGTCATCGCTCGCGGATTCCGGCTCATCGATCTGGACATCCGATGCGAGCACTGGATCGGTCGGGGCGAGCGACGCGGCGAGCAGCAGCGCGGTCGCCACGCCAACGCCGAGCAACGCCTGTCCGGCAAAGGTCAATGCGAGGATGGTCAGCGGCATCGCGATCGCAAGCAGGCGCACGCACAACCGCCAATTGGCCCAGTTCAGCGCGCGATCGATCTTCAGTCCCGCCCCCATCAGCGAGACGATGACGATCAGCTCCGCCGCCTTCTCGACCAGAAATGGGCTCTCGATCGGGTGCAGCGCAAAGGGCGCGAAACGATCGAACGAAAACACCAGCGCGCCGACCCCGACACACAGGATCGGCAGCGACAGCGGCGCCTTTTCCAGCAGCAGCGGGACCCATGCGACCATCAGGATCAGCACGCCCGCGCCCAGCAGCAGCGGGATATACAGGTCGATCAGCGGCGCAAGGCTGGCCCCCGCTGCGGTCAATGCGCCGCGCCCCAGCTGGGGCCGGTGCCGATTTCGACGCCCAGCGGCACGGTCAGCGTGATCGCGGGCTCCGCCGCAGTCTCCATCACGCGGCGGATCACCGCCGATGCCGCGTCGACATCGCCCTCGGGCAGTTCGAACACCAGTTCGTCATGCACCTGCAGCAGCATGCGGACATTGGACAGGCCCGCGTCCAGCAACGCCGGACCCATCCGCGCCATCGCGCGCTTGATGATGTCGGCACTGGTCCCCTGGATCGGCGCGTTGATCGCGGCGCGCTCGCTGCCGGCGCGCTCATTCTGATTGGGCGCGTTGATCCGGGTGAAGTGCGTCTTCCGCCCGAACAGGGTCGTGGTGTAGCCGCGCGCCTTCGCCTCGTTCAGCGTGTCGGCGATGTAGCGGCTGATCCCGGGGAAGCTCTGAAAATAGCGGTCGATCATCCCCTGCGCCTCGTCCGGCGTCACGTCGAGCCGCCCGGCCAGCCCCCAGCGGCTGATGCCATAAAGGATCGCGAAGTTGATCGTCTTGGCCCGCCCCCGCGTGTCGCGATTGACCTCGCCGAACAGCTCCATCGCGGTGCGATTGTGAATGTCCTCGCCCTGTTCGAACGCCTCGCGCAGTGCGGGAACGTCGGCGATATGCGCGGCAAGGCGCAGTTCGATCTGCGAATAGTCGGCCGACAGGATGACATTGCCCGGCTCCGCCACAAAAGCGTCGCGGATTTGCCGACCGACTTCGGTACGGATCGGGATGTTCTGGAGGTTGGGATCGGTCGATGACAGCCGCCCGGTCTGCGCGCCGGTCAGCGAGTAGCTGGTATGCACGCGGCCCGTCGCAGGGTTGATCTGCGCCTGCAACGCGTCGGTATAGGTGGATTTGAGCTTCGACAGCTGGCGCCAGTCGAGCACCTTCAGCACCATCTCCCGCCCCGGCGAATCCTTGTCCGCCGCAATCCGCTCGAGCTCGTTGACGTCGGTCGAATAGACGCCCGACTTGCCCTTGCGCCCGCCCTTGATCCCCATCTTGTCGAACAGCACGTCACCCAGCTGCTTCGGGCTGCCGATAGTGAACTTGAACCCGGCAATGGCGTGAATCTCTTCTTCCAGCCGGGCAATCTGCTTCGAAAACTCGTCCGACAGCCGTGCCAGCACCCCGGCATCGACCTTGATGCCCGCCAATTCCATGTCGGCGATCACCCGCACCAGCGGTCGGTCCACCATCTCATAAACCCGCGTCGCGCCCTCATAGGCCAGCCGCGGTTTCAACCGCCGCCACAGCCGCAACGTTACATCGGCGTCCTCGGCGGCATAGCGGGTCGCGGCCTTCAGATCGACCTCGGCAAAGCCGATCTGCTTCTTGCCGCTCCCGGTCACGTCCTTGTACGCGATACAGCTGTGCGCCAGATGCGTCGCCGCCAGCTCGTCCATGCCATGGCCGTGCAGCCCGGCATCGAGGTCGAAGCTCATCACGATCGTGTCGTCGAACGGCGCGACCTGAATCCCCAGCCGCGCCAGGATGATCAGGTCATATTTGAGGTTATGCCCGATCTTGAGCACCGCCGGATCCTCCAGCAGCGGCTTGAGCTTCGCCAGCACCGTCGCCCGGTCGAGCTGCACCGGCTTTTCCGCGAACATGTCGGTCCCGCCATGGCCGATGGGGATATAGCAGGCGAGATTGGGGTGCAGCGCCAGGCTTACCCCGACCAGCTCGGCACGCGTCGCATCGGTCCCGGTCGTCTCGGTATCGATCGCGACCCAGCCCTGATGCCGCGCCACGGTGATCCAGCGGTCGAGCGCCGCCTCATCCACCACCGTTTCATAGCCATCGTGATCGCATGGGGGATCCGGCTCCAGCCCCGGCACTTCCTGCGTCTCGACCGGCGCATCAGCGACCGAACTCGCCTCGCTGCCCAACCGCGCGAGCAAGGTCTTGAACCCGTGATGCTCCAGAAACGCGCGCAGCGGCGCATCGGGAATCCCGTCGAGCACGAAATCGTCGAGCGGTTCGGGCAGCGGCACGTCCTCGGCCAGCGCGACCAGCTTGCGCGACAGCCGCGCCATATCGGCATGTTCGATCAGGTTATCGCGCAGCTTGCCCGGCTTCATCGTCGGCGCGGCGGCCAGTACCGCCTCGACATCGCCATGCTCCAGGATCAGCTTGGCGGCGGTCTTGGGGCCAACGCCAGGCACGCCCGGCACATTGTCGACGCTGTCGCCCATCAGCGCCAGCACCTCGCCCAATTTGTCCGGCCCGACCCCGAACTTCTCGACCACCGCCTCCGGCCCCATGCGCCGGTCCTTCATCGTATCGAGCATGTCGATGCCCGGTTCTGTCAGCAGCTGCATTAGATCCTTGTCGGAACTGACAATCGTCACCTGCCACCCCTGCGCCAGCGCCGCCTTGGAATAGCTGGCGATCAGATCATCCGCCTCCCAGCCCAATTCCTCGATGCACGGCAGGCTGAAGGCGCGCGTCGCGTCGCGGATCATCGGGAATTGCGGCTTTAAGTCTTCCGGTGCGGGCGGGCGATGCGCCTTATACTGGTCGTAGAGTTCGTTGCGGAATGTCTGCTCGCTCTTGTCGAGGATCACCGCCAGATGCGTAGGCCCTTCCGCCTTGTGCAGCTCGCTCGCCAGCTTCCACAGCATCGACACATAGCCATAGACCGCCCCCGCCGGCTCGCCATGTTTGTTGGTCAGCTTGGGCAGCACATGATAGGCGCGGAAGATGAAGCTCGAGCCGTCGACAAGGTAGAGATGGGGCATGGCGCGGGGATAACCCATGCTGCCGGACGGACAAACTCTTTTAGGTAAGTGCCGGCGGGGTTTCGGAACGGCCGAGTGACGTGCGGCACCGGCGCGCTCGGCGTTGCTGGCCCGGCCCTAATGCGCGTCGTGAAAGATAATGCCCAATGTGTGACGCCGACCTTCGCTGATCTTGCTGACGCCATGGCGCATCGTGACGCGGTAGCTGCCCCGGCTCCCCTGCACGGGGCGCTGGCTGACGGCGAAAATGACCGCATCGCCCTGCATCAAGGGCACGACGGCCGCGCGCGATTGCATCCGCGGGCGCTGTTCGGTCAGGACGAGCTCGCCACCGCTGAACTCCGCGCCCGGCTGGGACAGCAGCACGGCGACCTGCAGCGGGAAGAAATGGTCGCCATAAAGGTCCTGATGGAGACAATTATAGTCGCCCAGGCCGTAGCGCAGCAGCAGCGGCGTTGGCCGTCGTTGCCCTGCGGCATGGCATTGGTCGAGAAATGCATCGTGCGTCGGCGGAAAGCGCCGGTCGGTTGCCATCCGCGCGTACCAGCGGTTCGCAATGGGCGCGAGCTGTCGATAAAGGCCCGACCGCAGCGCGGCGACCTGACGCGGCAGCGGATAGGCGAAATAGCGGTACTCGCCCCGGCCAAACCCGTGCCGCGCCATGGTGATAGTCGAGCGAAACCGGGTGTCGTTGTCGTACCCAGCGACCAGCGCGGCGCAATCTTTGGGAGTCAGCAGACCCGGGAGCACCGCCCAGCCTTCCGCGTCGAGCGCGGCTTCGATGGCAGTCCAGTCGATCATGGTCAGCGCGTCGGTCATGGCCCCGCGTTAGCGAAGCACACGCCACCGCGCCTCCCGGCGCATGCGGTCGAACCGGTCAGCGGTGATTGGCAACCACGCTCGCAACCACCGCCTGCATCAACTGCTGACGTTCGCGCACCGGGCGCGGGGTGTCGCCGATCATCACCGCGACCGAATAGGCCTTGCCGTCGGGCGCGGTCAGGATGCCGATGTCGTTGAAGCCTGCAGTGCGACCACCCAGGTCCTGGCCGGTGCCGGTCTTGTGCGCCAGCGTCCAGCCCACCGGCACCGCGGCACGCAGCCGCGCCTTGCCGGTGCGGGTGCCCGACATGACATTGGTGAGGAAACTGGTCGAAGAGGCCGAGAGCAGCTCGCCCGCCTTGAGCCGCGCCAATGCCAGCGCGATTGCCGAGGGTGCCGCGCCATCGACCGGATCGGCGACATAAGAATCGAATGCCGCGCGCCGCACTGTCGGGGGCAGCGCCGCCCGCGCGCGCTGAAACTCGCCGGCCATCGAATAACGCTGATCCCAGCGCAGACCCGCCGTCCCGGCCTGCAACAACCGCTCGCCCGGACCGAAGCGAATCTCACCAAGGCCGCGTTCGGCGATGAATGCCCGCACTGCCTGCGGCCCGCCGGCCAAGGTCAGCAACCGGTCATTGGCGGTATTGTCGCTCTGCTGCATCGCGCGCAGCAGCAATTCGCGCACCGTGGTGCGATACACACCGTCGCGAACCACCAGGGTCGCGATCGGCTGGTGGAACAGGGTCAGATGCTCGCGCCGCAATTCGACCGGATCGTCGAGCGTCAGCTTGCCCTTGTCGCGGGCGTCGAGCACGGTCATCGCGACCCACAATTTGCTCACGCTCTGCTGTGGCATGCGGCGATCGCCATTGGCGTCAACCTGCCAGCCCCATTCGAGGCTGCGGACCGAAATGCCCACAACGCCGCCAAAGTCGCGCGCCAGTGCGTCGACCGACGCGGTCAGCGCCGCAGGAGCGGGAAAGACGGGCAGCGGCTTGGGCGCATCCGGGATCGGCATCGACACGCGATAGCTGGCCGGGGTCAGATCCTTGGGAAGGTCATCGCGATGCACCCCCGCGCCGATCAGCAGCACAGGCGCAAGGCCCGCCAATGTCATTGCCCGCTGAAGAATCGTAAACTCCTGCATCCCCAACACGATAATCACGCCCCTTGCCCAAAGCGATCATGCTGCGTCGCGGCACCATGGCCAAGAGCATATGGTGGCATCTGCGACGAATGCGCGGATTATGACGGCAAAGCGTGAAGATTCAGCCAAAAATTCACGGGACCAATACGGTGTCCTGCGCCATTTTGTCCGTATCCGGGAAATCCAGCGTGTAATGCAGCCCCCGGCTTTCGCGCCGGTGCAGCGCCGATCGCACGATCAGCTCGGCCGATTGCAACAGGTTGCGCAGCTCGATCAGGTCGGGCGTCACGCGGAAATGGCCGTAATAGTCGGCGACTTCCTCGTTCAGCATCTTGATGCGATGTGCCGCGCGTTCCAGCCGCTTGGTGGTGCGCACGATGCCGACATAGTTCCACATGAAGCGGCGGATTTCGGTCCAGTTCTGCTTGATCACCACCTCTTCATCCGAATCGGTGACGCGGCTTTCGTCCCATGGCCGGATCGGCGGTGGCGGGGGCAGATCCTCCCAGTTCGCCGCGATATGCCGCGCCGCCGCCTCGCCGAACACGAAACATTCGAGCAGCGAGTTGCTGGCGAGCCGGTTCGCGCCATGCAGACCGCTCTCGCTGCACTCGCCTGCGGCATAGAGGCCGGGCAGGTCGGTGCGCCCGTCCAGGTCGATGACGATCCCTCCGCACGTATAATGCTGGGCCGGCACAACCGGGATCGGGCCACTGGTCATGTCGATGCCAAGGCCAATCAGCTTGTCGTAGATGTTGGGGAAATGCCCCTTCACGAACTCCGGCGGCATATGGCTGATGTCGAGATGGACGTAATCAAGGCCGTCGCGCTTGATCTCCGCGTCGATCGCGCGCGCCACCACGTCACGCGGCGCCAGCTCCATCCGCTCGGGATCATAATCCGCCATGAAGCGCTTGCCGGTCTGCGGGTTGATCAGCCGCCCGCCCTCGCCACGCACCGCTTCGGTGATCAGGAAATTCTTGACGTCAAGGTGATAGAGGCAGGTGGGGTGGAACTGCATCATCTCCATGTTCGAGATGCGGCATCCTGCGCGCCACGCCATCGCGATCCCGTCCCCCGTCGCCCCCTTGGGCGCGGTCGAGAAAAGGTAGGTGCGCCCCGCCCCGCCGGTCGCCAACACGGTGGCGTTGGCGGTGAACAATTCGACCCGACCGGTCGCGCGATTGACGGCATAGACGCCCCACACCTTGCCCGCGCCCGAGTAGCGCAGCTCGTGGCGACTGGTGGCAAGATCGATCGCGACCATGTCGGGGACGAGGGTGATATTGGGATGCGCCTGCGCTGCGCGGATCAGCGCGACCTGCACCGCCCAGCCGGTGGCGTCATCGACATGGACGATGCGCCGCGCGCTATGCCCGCCCTCACGCGTCAAATGCAGCGCATTGCCGTCCATGTTGAACGGCACGCCCAGCTCGACCAGCCGGTTGATCGCGGCGGGGGCATTCTCGACGACCATCTCCACCGTCGCGCGGTCGTTGAGCCCCGCGCCCGCGACCATTGTATCCTCGATATGCGCCTCAAAGGTGTCGCCGGGTTCGAGTACGGCGGCGATCCCGCCCTGTGCCCAGGCGGTCGATCCCTCGTCCAACCCGCCTTTGGCCAGCACCGTGACGCGGAACCGCTCGGCGAGATTGAGCGCAGCGGTAAGTCCGGCGGCACCCGAGCCGATGATGAGGACGTCGCACTGATGGGGGTCGTGGGCCAATCTCGTTCCTTCGCGCACCGATGGCGGGGAGCCGCTATGCGACAAAGCGCGGGGAAATCAAACCGCGCGGAACTTCGCCGCGCCCCCACCCCTTATTGTCACCCCGGCCTTGTGCCGGGGTCCACCGCGCGGCAAGCGTGGGACAAGAGGCTCCAGTCCCGGACGCGCGGCACCGTGGACCTCGGCACAAGGCCGGGGTGACCAGCGTTCGGGAAACTGGGCCACCCAGTCTGGAGACCAAGTTTGCGCCTGATCCTCGCCGCCGCCGCTGCCCTGTTCGCCGCGACTGTGCCCACATTCGCCGCCCCGGGCTGTCCCGTCGCCGCCGGCACCACGGCGCGCGTGACGGTTGGCGATACCGGACGCAGCCTGCTCCTCCATGTCCCGGCGAATGCCAAACCAGGCCGCCTCCCGCTCGTCTTCGCGCTGCACGGCAGCGGCGGCGACGGCGCGGCGATCCTCGCGCAATCGAAGCTGGAGGGGAGCAGCGACCGCCACGGCTTCCTCGTCGCCGCACCCGATGCCGGCATTCCGGTCGAGCGTGGCTTTGTCTGGAACATCCCCGGCGTTCCGACCGTCACTGGCAAGGTGCCGGGGCCGGGCGATGCCGATGACGTGATGTTTCTCAAGACCGCGATCGACTGGCTGGCCGCCAGCGGCTGCGCCAACACCAAGCGCGTCTATGCCACCGGCCTGTCAGGCGGCGGACGGATGACGTCATGGCTGGGCTGCGTCGCGTCCGACCGCTTCGCCGCGATCGCCCCGGTCGTGGGCCTGCGCGCGGGCAACCCGCTGGCGAGCGACAAGACCCGCCCCGACCCCGCCACCTGCACGCCCAAGAACCCGATACCGGTGATCGCCTTTGCGGGCGATGCCGATGGCACCAACCCGGTGCAGGGCGGCGGCGCGGGCTATTGGCAGTACACGATGGAGGCCGCCGAAGCGCGCTGGGCCGCACTCAACGGCTGCACCGCCGGCCCGCTGCGCCGCGACCTCGCTGCCAATCTCTACGAACGCCTCCACACCCAATGCCGCGCGCAGGCCGAAGTTACCGCCCATATCCTGCGCGGCGGCGGTCACGTCTGGACCGCAGACAATGACGCGATGTGGCGCTTCTTCGCGCGCTACCGGCGTTAGGGTCTCAGCGCCCCCCCTATCGTCTGCGAGTGGATCAGGCCGCGTTCGCGGCGCGGGTGAGACTCAGGAACACGTCTTCAAGGTCTGCCTCGCGCGTGCTGACATCGACGATGCCGAACCCCGCCGCCTGCACCGCACCCAGTACTTCGCCGGCATTCGCACGGTCCTTGCGATAGGTGATCACCAGCGTCCGCTCGCCCTTCGCCTCGATCTTCTGGAAACAGCCATTGGCGGGGAGGTCGATGATGTCGCGATCGACCACGACCTCGACCGCCTTTTCCTGAGTCTTGCCAACCAGCTCGCGGGTCGGCTCATTCGCGATGAGCTTGCCATGGTTGATGATCGCGATGCGATCGCACAGCTGCTCGGCCTCCTCCAGATAATGGGTGGTCAGCACCACCGTCACGCCCTGCTCATTGAGCGTACGGACATAGGCCCAGAGCTGCTGGCGCAACTCGATATCGACGCCTGCGGTCGGCTCGTCGAGCACCAGCACGGGCGGTGAATGCACCATCGCCTTCGCCACCATCAACCGCCGCTTCATGCCGCCCGACAGCGTCCGCGAATAGGCACGCGCCTTGTCCTCCAGATGCACCGCGCGCAGCAGCTCCATCGACCGCCGCTCCGCCTTGGGTACGCCATATAGACCAGCCTGGATCTCCAGCGTTTCGACCGGTGTGAAGAACGGGTCGAACATGATCTCCTGATTGACGATCCCGATCGCGCGCTTGGCGTTGCGCGGGCTGGCGTCGATGTCGAACCCCCAGATGCGCGCCGTGCCGCCGGTCTTGTTGACGAGGCCTGCCAGAATGTTGATCAGCGTCGACTTGCCCGCGCCGTTCGGCCCCAGCAGCCCGAAAATCTGCCCGCGCGGCACGGTAAAGCTCACCCCGTCCAGCGCCTGCTTGCCGCCAGAATAGACCTTGGAAAGGCCGTCGATCTCGATCGCCGCGTCGCTCATGCCGGGGAAGTGGGACGGTATGGGGCGATTGGCAAGCGAAAGACGTTGCCAAGACCAGACGCACGGCACAGGCTGAGCCGCCATCAGGGGAGGAACACCGGTGCTCATCACATACGCACTCGCGCTCGCAATGCTTCAGGCCACACCGACGCCTGCCGATCAGGCCGACGCAAAATGCGTGTTCGCGATGACAATGCTGGGCGAAACTGCGTCGGCTACCGACAAGTCGGGACTCGACATGACGATGAGCTTCTTCCTCGGCAAGATCGTCGGACGCAGCGGTGCCGCCATGCTTGGCCCGGCGATGGAGGCGGTGGCGGAGTCGATGCAAGCGGGCGGCGTAGCGGGCGCGGCCAAGCTCGCCGAACGCTGTGCGGACGAGTTCGAGCGCGCCACCGGGACAATGTGAGCGTCGCTGCACGCCGAGATTGCTCGCGCGCCCGCGCTTTGCTAACCGCACTCCCATGATCGCGCCGCCCGAAGTCACCCGCGTCACCACCGCCCGCGTCGCCTGTGACGGCGCGCATGCGGGTATCCCCGCCGCGCTCGGTCATCCGCGCGTGTTTTTGCAGATCGACGAGCATGGCTATGTCGATTGCGGCTATTGCGACCGCCGCTTCGTGCTGATCGGGGGCCCCGCCGATGGCGCCGACCAGAGCGATTTGCCCGACATCGCGTCTGGCGCGAGCGTTTAAGCACTCTATATTTCGGGGATGTACAGCGATCCCCGAGGTTTCCTCTACCGCGACGGCTTCGATGCCGACGCCGCCCAGCGCCTGACCGCATCGATCCTCGCCAGGGCCGAGGATGGCGAGCTCTATCTGCAATATCGCAAGACAGAGGCGTTCGGCTTCGACGACGGGCGGCTCAAGACCGCGTCGTACAACACCGATTCGGGCTTCGGCCTGCGCGCGGTGAGCGGCGAGACCACCGCTTTTGCCCATGCCAATGAGATCAGCGACGCCGCGATCCGCCGCGCGGGCGAGACGATGGCGCTGATCGATCCGGCAACCGGCCCCAAGGCCGCGGCCCCGGTCGGCACCAACCGCCACCTCTACACCGACGCCGACCCGCTCGATCTGGTCCCCTTCGCCGACAAGGTGAATCTGTGCCAGACGATCGACGCCGCCGCCCGCGCCCGCGACCCGCGCGTGGTGCAGGTTTCGGTCAGCCTGCTCGGATCATGGAGCGTGGTCGAGATCGTCCGTCCCGACGGCTTTATCGCCTCCGACATCCGCCCGCTGGTGCGCCTCAACGTAAGCATCGTGGTCGAATCCAACGGGCGGCGTGAGACGGGCAGCTTCGGCACCGGCGGCCGCGCGCTCTATGACCGGCTGATGCAGCCCGAGACGTGGAATCGCGCGATCGACGAGGCACTCGCACAGGCGCTGGTCAATCTTGACGCGGTCGATGCGCCGGCGGGCGAAATGACCGTGCTGCTCGGCCCCGGCTGGCCCGGCATCCTGCTGCACGAGGCGATCGGCCATGGCCTTGAGGGCGATTTCAACCGCAAGGGGACCAGCGCATTTTCCGGTCGCATCGGCGAGCGCGTTGCCGCGCCCGGCGTCACCGTGGTCGATGACGGGTCGATCACCGACCGCCGCGGATCGCTGTCGATCGACGATGAGGGCACGCCGACGCGCGAAACGGTGCTGATCGAGGACGGTATCCTGCGCGGCTATATGCAGGATCGCATGAACGCGCGGCTGATGGGCGTCGAACCGACCGGCAATGGGCGACGCGAATCGTTCCAGCACGCCCCGATGCCGCGCATGACCAACACCTTTATGCGCGGGGGCAAGGACGATCCCGCCGAACTGCTGAGCCGAGTCAAGAAGGGCATTTTCGCCAAGAGCTTTGGCGGCGGTCAGGTCGACATCGTGTCGGGCAAGTTCGTGTTCAGCTGCACCGAAGCCTACAAGATCGAGAACGGCAAGTTGGGCGCCCCGATCAAGGGGGCGACCTTGATCGGCGACGGGCCGACCAGCCTGACCCGGGTTATCGGGATCGGCAATGATTTCGCGCTCGATGAGGGCATCGGCATGTGCGGCAAGGGTGGGCAGTCGGTGCCAGCCGGCGTGGGTCAGCCGACGCTGTTGCTCGACGGACTGACCGTCGGCGGGACGGCTTAAGCCAGCAACCGCGCGACTTCGGTGAAGTCGTGCGCGATGTCGTGGACACCAATGGCGCGCAGTCGGGCACCATGGTCCGGACCGCAATGATTGCCGGCGCATAGGCCGATCACATGCGCGCCTGACGCCACCGCCCCGGTCGCCCCCACCGGCGAATCCTCGATAATCGCGCAGCGTTCGATGCTCACGCCCAGCTGTGCGGCGGCGTGGAGATAGATATCCGGCGCGGGCTTGCCCCGCGCGACATGCTCGCGGCCGCTGAAGATTCGTCCGTCAAACGCGTCGCGGATGCCAAGATGGTCGAGATGCGTTCCGATCCAGTGGCTGTTGCTCGACGAAGCGATGGCGCGTGGCAGATCGTCGGGCAGCGCGCGGACGAAGGTGATCGCCCCGGCGACCTCGGCAACGCCCTCGGCCAGCGCACGGCGATTCTCCGCCTCGCGCGCATCGTGGAAGTCCTCGGGCAGGGAACGCCCGATCCAGCTCTCGATCGCTTCGATGAACTCGCGCCCGGCAAGGCCCATGAAGTTCGCCATCGACTCTTCCGGGCTGGTCGGGTGACCGATCGCGGTCAGATAGTCCGCGATGTGCCGGTTGCCCTCGAATTCGCTCTCGAGCAGGACGCCGTCAAAGTCGAAGATCAGCGCGTCGAACCGGACCGACAGGCTCATGCGCGTGCTCCGAACAACGCGGTGCCGACGCGGACATGGGTCGCGCCGATCGTCACCGCGACCTCGAAATCGTCCGACATGCCGATGCTGAGCCCCGCCAGCCCCGCCTCACGCGCCAGCTTGGCGAGCAGCGCGAAATAGGGTGCCGAATCGACGCCGACCGGCGGCACCGCCATCAGCCCGGCGATCGGCAGGCCCGCTGCTTGTGCCTCTGCCAGCAACGCAAACAGGTCTGCGACCGCGACGCCGCCCTTTTGCGGTTCGTCGCCGATATTGACCTGGATGAAACAATCGGGGCGTTTGCCACTCTCCCCCATCGCTTTGGCGAGCGCGGCGACCAGCGACGGGCGGTCGACCGAATGGATCGCATCGAACAGCGCCACCGCGTCCGCCGCCTTGTTCGACTGAAGCTGGCCGACCAGATGCAGGCGGATGTCCGGGGTCGCGGCCTTGAGCGCGGGCCATTTGGCCGCCGCCTCCTGCACGCGATTTTCGCCGAACACACGCTGCCCCGCATCGATAAGCGGCTGGATCGCGGCGGCGTCATGCGTCTTGGACACGGCAATCAGCGTGACCGCATCCGCACGGCGCCCCGCCGTCGCGGCGGCGCGGGCAAGGCGGGCGTTGATATCGGAAAGGCGAGACGAAGCGGTTTCGGCAGACATATGCCGCGCTATAGGTGGCGCGATGTCGCGCCGCCACCCCCACCCCTCCGCTTTGCCGCGCCGCTGGCTGATGACGGACGAGCGCTTGGGCGACGCGCTATGGGCAGCGATCGAAGCGCTGCCGCGCGGATCGGGGATCATCTTCCGCCATTATGCGACCCCGCCCCAGGCGCGACAGGCGCTGTTTGAACGGGTGCGCAGGCGTGCGCGACGCAAGCGGCTGATGCTGGTCGTGGCGGGGCCCCCGGTCGCGCGCGGACCCATGCTGCGCCATGGTCGGAGCCGTGCCGCGCTGACCGCGCCGGTGCATTCGCGGGTCGAGGCGATTGCGGCAGCGCGGGCCGGTGCTGCGCTGTTGTTCGTATCGCCGGTTTACCCCACGCGCTCGCATCCCGGCGCATCGGCGCTGGGTCCGGCGCGATTTGGCTTGATGATTCGCGGGCTCAAGCTGCCAGTGATCGCGCTCGGCGGGATGAATGAGCGCCGCTGGCGCGCGCTCAGCCCGCTCGGCGCGCATGGATGGGCGGGGATCGATGCCTGGGCCTAGCCCGACATCACCGGTCAGAAGCGGATGGCCGTTCCGACATAGACCGCCTGGCTGTCGCGGCGGTCATCCTTCAGCTGCGGCAAGCGATCCTTCTCGCTGTTGTACCGCACGCCCGCAGTCACATCGAGATTACGGGTGATCGAATAGGCGCCGCCGACATCGATCGAATAATTGGGATCGACCGTCAGCAGGCGCGGACCACGCTCGGCCGGCTTCTCGCTGGTCGCCTTGATCCGCCCCGACGCGCGCTTGCCGGTGTAGCTGAGGCCCAGATCCATCTTCTGGTTGCTGCCCGGCTGCCCCGCCAGATCGAGTTTCGCAAGATCGCCTGAGATCGCAAAGCGCTTCCAGCCCACCGAAACGCCCAGATTATAGGCGATCGGCTGCAACGTCACCGAAGCCGGGGCAGCCGCGCCGCGATCAGCGATCGCAGCCGACGGCCGGGTGGTGCGGGCGCGAACCGCGACGGTCACGCTGCGATTGCTGATCCCGCGCGTGTCGGCGGGCGTGAAGCGAAAGCCACTGCCCGACAGGCCACTGCGCGCCAGCGCTGCTGCAAGGCGCGGGTCGGCCGATGCCGGCGTGAAGGTTCCGATTCCCGCAATCGGGGTCGCCCGCGCAGGCGCAACGCGCTGCGGTGTCCCGGTCTGCGCGAGCAACGCCGGCGCGGCAACGAGCCCGGCGACGCCCAGCGCCCCCAGTCCCAATCCCGCAATGATCCGACGAGTACGCATTGAAACCCCTTATTCGCATTGTGCTCTACCATGATTCGATTGTGATGTTCCACAGGCCGAATCCGATTTTGGCGCAGGTGTTGCTCTAGACGCACAGCATGGGCCGCATCGGCTTGCGCTTGCGGCGCGCGCGCCAACATCTATAGATGCACACCGAGCCGATGAGATTTCCCATAGGATGATGCCGATGAACCGCCAGTTGCGCACCGCGATCCTGGGCAGCGTTGCCCTCACCCTCGCCGCGTGTGGCGGTGGTGGCGATCGCCCGCGCGCCGATCTTGCCGCGTCGAAGGTCACGACGATCGGCGTCAACGCCTATCTGTGGCGGGCGGCGCTCGACACCGTGTCGTTCGCGCCGATCGCGCAGACCGATTCGAACGGCGGTGTGATCGTGACCGACTGGCATGTGAACCCCAACCTCTCGACCGAGCGGATCAAGATCACCGTGGCAATCCTCGACCAGGATCTGCGCGCCGACGCGCTGCGCGTCAGCGTCCAGCGCCAGCAGAATCGCGGTGGTCAGTGGGTCGATGCGCCGGTGGAAGCAGCGACGGTGCAGAAGCTGGAAGACATCATCCTGACCAAGGCCCGCGATCTGCGGCGCGCCGCGATTACCGGGAATTGATCCGGCGGGCCGTTTGCCCGACCGACTGAAGACAAGGAAAGACATGTGTCGCGGTTCAACGCGCTGAACGCCGATTCCGCGTGGCAGAAGGTCTGGGAAGAACGCCGCACCTTCGCCGCGGACGATCATTCGCCCAAGCCCAAATCCTATGTGCTTGAGATGTTTCCCTATCCGTCGGGGCGCATCCATATGGGGCATGTCCGCAACTATACGATGGGCGACGTCCTGACGCGCTATCGGCGGATGAAGGGCATGGAAGTGCTCCACCCGATGGGGTGGGACGCATTCGGCATGCCGGCCGAGAATGCCGCGATGGAAAAGAAGGTCCATCCCGGCGGCTGGACGCGCGACAATATCGCGACGATGCGCGCGCAGCTGAAGCGCCTTGGCCTTGCCATTGACTGGGGTCGCGAACTGGCGACATGCGAGCCGGATTATTACGGCCACGAACAGGCGCTGTTCCTCGATCTCTTCGCTAACGGATTGGTTTACCGCAAGGAATCGACGGTCAACTGGGACCCGGTCGACATGACCGTGCTCGCCAATGAGCAGGTGATCGACGGGCGCGGCTGGCGCTCGGGCGCGCTGGTCGAGAAGAAGAAGCTCAACCAGTGGTTCCTCAAGATCACCGACTTTGCCGACGAGCTGCTCGATGGCCTCGAAACGCTCGACAAATGGCCCGACAAGGTCCGGCTGATGCAGGAAAACTGGATCGGCAAGTCACAGGGGATGCAGTTCCGCTTCAAGATTTCGTCCAGCGATTTCAACGAAGTAGAGGTGTTCACCACGCGGCCCGACACGATTTTCGGGTCGAGTTTCGTGGCGATTGCGGCGGACCATCCGATCGCGCAGGCGCTTGCCGCCAAGGATTCGGCGGTCGCCGAGTTCGTCGCACAGTGTAAGCTCGGCGGGACCACTGCGGCGGAGATCGAGACGCAGGAGAAATTGGGCTTCGACACCGGTATCCGCGCGGCGCATCCCTTTGATTCCACTTGGGAATTGCCGGTCTATATCGCCAATTTCGTGCTGATGGACTATGGCACCGGCGCGGTGTTCGGGGTGCCGGCGCATGACCAGCGCGATTTCGAATTTGCGACCAAATACGGCCTGCCGATCCGGCGCGTCGTCTCAGATGGCGAAAAAACCCAAAGCGAATATGTCGAGGATGAAAGCTTCACCGGCCCCGGCACGCTCGTCAACTCTCACTTCCTGAATGGCATGGATGTCGCCGACGCGAAGCGTGAGGTGATCCGCCGCGCCGAATCCGAAGGCTGGGGCAAGGGAACGACCGTCTGGCGGCTGCGCGATTGGGGCGTGTCGCGCCAGCGTTACTGGGGCACGCCGATCCCGATCGTGCATTGCGAGATTTGCGGCGCGGTGCCGGTGCCCAAGAAGCAGCTGCCCGTCGTGCTGCCCGAAGATGTCAGCTTCGACATCCCCGGCAACCCGCTCGATCGCCATCCGACCTGGAAGCATGTCGATTGCCCGCAATGCGGCAAGCCGGCGCGGCGCGAGACCGATACGCTCGATACCTTCGTCGATTCGAGCTGGTACTTCATCCGCTTCGCCAGCCAGCCGGGCGACAAGCCGTTCGACCGCGCGGTGGCCGAGCAGTGGCTGCCGGTGAATCAATATATCGGCGGGGTCGAGCATGCGATCCTGCATTTGCTCTATGCCCGCTTCTGGACGCGCGCGCTCAAGCGGATCGGGATGATCGACATCGCCGAGCCATTCGAGGGGCTGTTCACCCAGGGCATGGTGACGCATGAAACCTACAAGTCCGCCGATGGCCGCTGGCTGTCGCCGGGTGAGGTGGTACGCAGCAACGACGCGCTGGTCGAGGTCGAGGGCGGTGGCCCCGTCACCGTCGGCCGCATCGAGAAGATGTCCAAGTCCAAGAAGAACACGGTCGATCCCGAACCGATCGTGGACCAGTACGGCGCGGACGCGGTGCGCTGGTTCGTGCTGTCGGATTCGCCGCCCGAGCGCGATCTGGAGTGGACCGAGAACGGAATCGAGGGCGCCTGGCGCTTCGTCCAGCGCTTGTGGCGTCTGTTCGACGGGCTGCAGGCATGGGAGGGCGAGGACAAGAGCCTCGACCGTGTGCTGCACCAGACCATCGCCGGGGTTGCCGCGGATATCGAGGGGCTGCAGTTCAACAAGGCGGTGGCCAAGCTGTACGGCCTGGTCAACGCGATCGAAAAGGCCGCGCCGAGCGCGTCGCGCGCCAACGCGATCCGCACCGCGATCCTGATTGCCGCGCCGATGGTGCCGCATCTGGCGGAGGAAGCCTGGGCCGCGATGGGTAATGACGGCCTGATCGCCGATGCCGAGTGGCCGGCGGTCGACCCGGCCCTGCTGGTCGATGACGAGGTGACGATCGCGATCCAGGTCAATGGCAAGCTGCGCGACACGGTCACCGCGGCCAAGGGCGCGGACAAGGCCGATCTGGAAGCCATGGCCTTGGCAAACGCCAATGTGCAGCGCATTCTGGACGGCGCTACCCCGCGAAAGGTGATCGTCGTGCCCGACCGTCTGGTGAACATCGTCGCATGAAGCGCGCAGCACTCCTGATCGCGCTGGTCGCGGCGAGCACCACGCTGTCGGGCTGCGGGCTGCGTCCGCTCTATGGCGGCGGCGTCGGTGGCCCGGTGCAGACGATGCTGTCGGGGGTCGAGGTTGCGCCGATTCAGGGCGAGGCGGGGTGGCTCGTCTCCAACGCGGTGCGCGACCGGATCGAGGCGACGCGCAGCGGCACGCCCACCTATCGGCTGGAAATCAAGCTGGACGACCGGATCGAGGGTCTGGGCGTGCGCAGCGATGACGTGGTGACGCGCGAGCGGCGGACGTTGCGTGCGCGCTATCAGTTGATCGACCTGGCGACCGGGCAGACGGTGCTCGACGCGACCGCCGGGTCGGACGCGGGCATCGATGTCGCAGGATCGGAATATGCGACGATCGCGGCCGAGCGCAGCGCGCTGGAGCGGCTGTCGGGCATCGTCGCCGACCAGATCGTCGCGCGGCTCGCCCGCTACGCGCGCAGCGCCAAGCCCCAATGAACGCGAAAGCGACGTGAAGGCCAGCGAAGCGCAAATTCGCGCGCGGCTGGACAAGCCCGGCCCCGATATCCGCCTGTTCCTGCTCTACGGCCCCGATGAAGCGGGTGCCAACGACCTCGCCGCACGGCTCGGCCGGGCGATGGGCCCCGATGCCGAGCGCATCGATATCGAGGGCAATGCGCTGAAGGACGATGCCGGGCTGCTCGCGGGCGAGGCGGCCTCGCTGTCGCTGTTCGGCGGGGCGCGCTACATCCGCGTTTCGGGCATCGACGATGGCGGCACCGACGCGGTGCGGATGCTGATCGAGGCGGAGACGACCGGCAATCCGGTAGTTGCGGTCGGCGGCGGCCTCAAGGGCACCGGGCGGCTGCTCAAGCTCGCGCTCGCTGCGCCCAATGTGATGGTCCATGCCTGTTACGTGCCCGACGCGCGCACCGCCGGGCAGCTGGCGACCGGAATTGCGCGCGAACATGGGTTGCGGCTGGTCGGTGGCACGGCGGACCGGCTGGCCGCCATGTCGGGCGGCGACCGCGCCGTATTGGCGCGCGAGATCGAGAAATTGTCGCTGTTCCTCGACGCCGCACCCGATCGACCGCGTGAGGCCGGAATCGAGGCGCTGGATGCGATTGGCGCGGATCTGGGCGAGGCCGAGATGTCGGGCGCGATCGAGGCCGTGGTGGGCGGTCGCCCGGCGGAGATCGGCGTGGAGCTGGCGCGGCTCGACGCGGCGGGGGTGTCGACGATTCCGCTGCTGCGCGGGCTGGTCCGCCGCCTGATGGCGCTGGCCGAGATGCGCGCCGATATCGATCATGGGCTGAGCCCGACCGAGGTGGTCAAGAAGCACCGCGTGTTCTTCAAGGAAGAGGCCGCGACGATCCGCGCGCTGCAACGCTGGAACAGCCCGATGCTGGCGCGCGCCGTGGAACGCGCGCGCGAGGCGGAACGCGCGATGACGCGCGGCGGCGGCAATGCGGGCCAAGTGCTGGCGGATCATGAGCTGGCGGTGCTGGCGCGTGGTGCGGCGCGGGGGTGAGGGCCAGATCAGGGCTGTTGAATCGGCTCCAGACGACTCAAGACCCGACCGTGCCGTTCGCTGTGCGTTTCCGCAAACCCGCGTTCACGCAAAAACTTCTGGAGGCGTGGGTTTGGGTTCGCACAGGTGAGCGCATGGACAATCCACAACACGCTACGATAGCCACGGTCCTTCGCGAACGCAGTCACGAGCTTCCATAGCGATACAAGCACGCCCTCCCCGCCACCGTCAATGTGCGCGAGATTGACGGTGAGGCAATCATCATCCTTGTTGAACTCGGCAAGCACGGTTGCCGATCCGATGCGGAAGGTGATTGGTTGCCCGAATGCGAGCAGAGCATCGAGCTCGTCGCTCGGTAGCGCCCGCAAGGCTGCGGGAGTAAGGCCTTCTATTTTCACGCTGACTATCTGGCTGCGGATCGCGCAGGCAGCAAGTCGGCGCTATCTGTTCGTAACCCCGGACTTGTTCCGGGGGCCACTCGTCCTCGCGCCTGGCGGCTTGAAATTCAAGCTTTGGGCTTGTGTCCCGGTGGACCCCGGCACAGGGCCGGGGTGACGAGGGGGTTGGGGCGGCGTTGGTGGGCCTCCCACTCAGGTTAGGCCAATTCGGGGCAAACAGCCGAACGAAGGCGTGCTGTTCTAACTCCTCTCCCGCTTTCGGGGGATAGAGTTGGGTCACGGTCTTCTTCTTTTCGAAGGCCGTGCCGCGGGCCCGGAAGGAACAAGAAGAAGACCCTCCCCAACCCCCCCGCAAGCGGGAGGGGCTAAGAAGAAGAACCGTTCATTCCTATGGTCCAAACACGTTGATTTAACTAGATTTTCTCGCCCGTCAGGCGCTGGCAGATCATGTCCAGCTGATCGAGCGTCGAATAGGCCAGAGTCAGCGCCCCGCCCTTTTCCCCGAAGCTGATCTTGACGTTGAGGCCCAGCACATCGCCCAGCTGGCGCTCCAGTGCGGCGATGTCGGCGTTGCTGCCGCCGCCAGCCTTGTCGCCGCTCTTGCCAGGTGCGCGGGGCTTGGCGTCGCGGGCAAGCTTTTCGGTTTCGCGGACCGACAGGTCGCGTTCGACGACGATCTTTGCGAGCTTTTCCGGGTCGGGCGCGCCGATCAGGGCGCGGGCATGGCCCATGGTCAGCCCGCCCTCGACCACGCGCTGGCGGACGGTGGCGGGCAGGTCGAGCAGGCGGATCAGGTTGGCGATGTGGCTGCGCGATTTGTGGACGATCTTGGCCAGCGCCTCCTGGCTATGGCCGAAATCGCCGATCAGCTTGGCATAGGCCTCAGCCTCTTCGATCGCGTTCAGATCTTCGCGCTGAATATTTTCGACGATCGCGATTTCGAGCGTCTGCGCTTCGTCCAGGTCGCGGACGATCACCGGCACCTCGTGCAACCGCGCCCGCTGTGCCGCGCGCCAGCGGCGTTCGCCGGCGACGATCTGATAGTCCTTGCCATGCGGCCGCACCAGGATCGGCTGAATCAGCCCGCGCATCGCAATCGACTTGGCGAGCTCTTCCAGCGCATCCTCATCGAAATGGCGGCGTGGCTGCTCGGGGTGCGGGGCAAGCGAACTGACCGGGAGCATGCGCACGCCCATCGACGGTTCGGTGCCGGGGCGCACCGGCTCCTCGCGCTCGGCATCTCCGAGCAAGGCGCTGAGGCCGCGGCCGAGGCCGGGGCGGGTCTTGCGGGTGCTGAGTGCGGCGGCAGCGGGCGTAGCAGCCTCTTGGGGTGTCTCTTCGGTCATGCGGCCTTCTTCAGCTTGGGCAGGCGCTCGATCACTTCGCGCGCAAGGGCGATATAGGCTTCCGACCCGGCGCAGCGATAATCATAGATCAGCGCGGGCAGGCCGTGGCTGGGTGCTTCGGAAAGGCGGACGTTGCGCGGAATCACGGTGTCGAACACCACCTTGCCCAGCACCGCGCGGACATCGTCAGAGACCTGGTCAGTCAGGCGGTTACGGCGGTCGTACATGGTCAGCACAACGCCAAGGATCGACAGGCCCGGATTGAAGCGCCCGCGGATCCGCTCAACCGTGTTGAGCAGCTGGCTCAGTCCCTCGAGCGCAAAGAATTCGCATTGCAACGGCACGAGCAGCGCGTCGGACGCGACCATCGCATTGATGGTCAGCAAACCGAGCGACGGCGGACAGTCCATCAGCACCACGTCCCAGCGCTCCGCGCTCCGCTCGATCGCAGTTGCCAGGCGGTGGGTGCGGGCCTCAAATTCGATCAGCTCGATCTCCGCGCCCGACAGGTCGACGGTGGCGGGCACGATATCGAGGCCGGGAACGCGGGTGGGAACCGAGACATCCTCCAGACTGGTTTCACCGATCAGCAGGTCATAGGTCGAGCGCTCACGGTCGGCGCGGCCGATGCCGAGTCCGGTGGAGCAATTACCCTGGGGATCGAGATCGAGCAGCAACACCCGCATGCCCGTCGCGGCAAGCGCCGTCCCGACATTGATCGCGGTCGTGGTCTTGCCCACGCCGCCCTTCTGATTCGCAATGGCGATGCAGATCATCTGGGGCGCACCTCTTTGGCGACGATGATGAGCGAATCCGCTGCGGTCACGCTCGGTTCCACGTGGAACGAACCTTGCCACCATAGCTGCGCATCTTCCACCTCCGATTGCGCATTGCGGCCCTTGGGCAGCACCCAGATTGTGGATCGATCGGCGCGGTGGCGCGCGATGCGGAACAGGGTGTCGAGCGAGCCGACCGCCCGCGCGGTGATGACGGCCGCGCGGCCCGTAGTCCGCTCGACCTTCGCCGTGTGGACGGCCACGTTGGACAGGCCCAGTGTATCGACGCAATGCTGGAGGAAACCCGTGCGCAGCTTGCGAGGCTCGACCAGCTCCACCGGGGAGTCGCGCAGGATTGCGAGGACGATACCGGGCAGGCCTGCGCCACTTCCGATGTCGAGCCATGTGCCATCGATATCGACATGGTCGAGCAATTGCGCCGAATCGACCACATGGCGTGCCCAAATTTCGTCGAGCGTGGATGGAGAGACCAGATTCTGACGCGTTGCTTCGTCTCGCAGGAGGTCGACGAATGCGGCCAGCCGTGTTTCACGTGGAACATCGTAACGGTTGCGAACCCATTTGCGGGCTTCATCTTCGGTCATGCAGCCCGCTTCACATGCAGGAGGATGGCGGTCAATGCCGCTGGCGTGATCCCGCGAACGCGCGCGGCGTCGCCGATCGTGTCGGGGCGTGCGGTGCCGAGCCGTTCGACCATCTCATTGGATAGCCCCGGAACCGAGGCATAATCGAGCGCGGGGGGAATCCGCGTTCCGTCCGCACGACGCATCGCGGCGGTTTCCTGTGCCTGCCGCTCCAGATAGGGTGCGTAGCGTGCATCTTCGATCAGCTCGGCCAATATTGCGGGATCGGCACCTTCGGTATCGATATCGAGATGCTCGAGCGTCACCGCCGGGAAGCGGAGCCACTCGAACGCACTGCGACGCGCGCCGTCTTGCGCCACCGGTGCGCCAGCCTGACCGAGCGCATGGGCGGTCCGGGTGTCCGCAAACCGTGCATCGAGGCGCGCACGCGCTTCGGCCCGCCGGGCGATGAACGCGCGGCGGTCGGTGCCAAGGCACTGCGCCGCCTCACCCAGCGGGGCGAGGCGAGTCTGGGCATTGTCGGCGCGGAGATAGAGGCGATGTTCGGCGCGAGCGGTGAGCATGCGATAGGGCTCTGTCACGCCCTGCAGCGTGAGGTCGTCGATCATCACGCCGATATAGCTGAGTTCGCGCGGGAACAGGGTCGGCGCGCGGCCCAGCACGGCGGCGGCGGCATTGATGCCGGCGACGAGGCCCTGTGCGGCGGCCTCTTCATAGCCGGTGGTGCCGTTGATCTGGCCTGCGCAATAGAGGCCGGGCAGGTCGCGACATTCCAGTTGGTGCGAGAGTGCGCGGGGGTCGATATGGTCATACTCGACCGCATAGCCGGGGGTGACGATCTGTGCGCGGGCGAGCCCGGGTATCGAGGCGATCATTGCCGCCTGCACGTCCGTGGGCAACGAGGTCGAGAGGCCGTTGGGATAGACGAGATGGGTTGCCAAGCCTTCCGGCTCGAGAAAGACCTGATGCCCGTCGCGGTCGCCGAAGCGGAAGATCTTGTCCTCGATCGAGGGGCAGTAGCGTGGGCCGCCAGCTTCGATCGCACCGCTAAACAGGGGTGAGCGGTCGAGACCGCCACGGATGATCTCATGGGTCTCAAGCGTGGTGCGGGTGATTGCGCAGCCGAGCTGGGGCAGGCGCGGGTCGGTCGTCAGTGGTGACATGCGCCAATCATCGGCGTCGCTGGGCTGCTCGTCGAGGGCGCCCCAGTCGATGGTGCGACCGTCGAGCCGGGGTGGCGTGCCGGTCTTGAGACGGGTGATCGGGAGGCCACAGTCACGCAGCTGAACGCCCAATGCGGTCGCGGCGCGCTCCCCTACCCTGCCACCGGCCTCGCGCTCTTCGCCACGGAAGATGCGGCCGCCGAGGAAGGTGCCGCTGGCGAGGATGATGGCGCTGGCGCCCAGCGTGCTTCCGTCGGAAAGCTCGACGCCCGCGATGCGGCCACGCTCAATGCGGAGGGCAACCGCCTCCCCTTCAACAATCTCCAACCCCTGCTGGGCAGCGAGCATCGTCTGGATCGCGGCGGCGTAGCGGATGCGGTCGGCCTGGACGCGTGGTCCCTGCACCGCCGGCCCCTTCGACCGGTTGAGCAGACGGTAGTGGATTGCGGCAGTGTCGGCGGCGCGGGCGATCAGGCCGTCGAGCGCATCGACCTCGCGCACCAGATGCCCCTTGCCGAGCCCGCCGATCGCCGGGTTGCACGACATCGCGCCGATCATTGCGGGATCGAAGGTGACGAGCGCGGTTCGCGCACCGCAGCGCGCAGCCGCAGCTGCGGCTTCGGTACCGGCATGGCCGCCGCCGATCACGATCACGTCGAAACTTTGCATGTCCGCTCGCATAGCCCCGCGCGGGGGTCAGGTCAAAAGCGTTCCACGTGGAACACTCACTTGCCGATACAGAACCGCCCAAACAATGCGTCGAGCATCGCCTCGACATCCGCCGCGCCAGTGATGCGATGGAAAGCCCGCAGCGATGCGCGCAGTTCCTCGGCGACAAGCAGCAGTTCGTCGTGAGCCGCGGCAGCGCGCAACGCTATTGCGGCCTGCTCTGCGAGCGCACGCTGGCGGAGGTTAAGTGCGACGCTATCCGAAGGAGGAAGCAACGCGGTGGAGAGCTCTGCGACGGCGTTCCAGAGCGCCTCAACCCCCTGCCCCGTCTCTGCAGACACGGAAAGACGGTCTGTGGCTCCACCCTCCCGGCCTGCTGCGTCTGCGCGCGGGTGGATGAGCAGATGCGGTACTTCCGCCCACTCACCAGTTAGTGGCGCATCATCGAGCCATAGGACGAGGTCAGCACTTTCGATCGCGGACCGCGCGCGGGCGATGCCGATCTCCTCGACGATATCCGCAGGCGCTGCGTGGAAGCCGGCGGTGTCGGTGAGCAGATAGGCGATGCCGTCGCGCATCACCGGGACCTCGATCCGGTCGCGCGTCGTTCCCGCCAGCGGCGAGACGATCGCGGCTTCGCGCCCAGCCAGCGCGTTTAGCAGGGTCGATTTGCCGGCATTGGGTTGTCCCGCCAGCACGATGCGGATGCCGTCACGAATGCGTTCAACCGGTGGCTGCGCGCTTACGGCCTCGATCTCAGCCGCAAGCGCGGCCGCGTCGCGCTGCACAGTAGCAAGGACATCCCCCTCCCCCGCCACATCATCCTCGTCGCCATGATCGAGCATCGCCTCGACCAGCGCCGAGAGCCGAAGCGTGCGCGTGGCCCATTGCTCGATCCGCGACCGGACACTTCCTTCGGCAGCACGCAGCGCGGTGCGGCGTTGCATTTCGGTCTCGGCGGTGAGCAGGTCGCCCAACCCCTCCGCCTCGGTGAGATCAATCCGACCATGCTCAAGCGCGCGGCGGGTGAACTCGCCTGGCTCGGCACCGCGCAACCCCGGGATCGTGGCTAGCGCTGCCTCGACCGCGCGCACCACGGCGCGGCCACCGTGCAGGTGGAGTTCGGCAAGATCCTCGCCAGTCGCGGTCGCGGGGCCGGGAAAGACAAGGACCAGCGCGCGGTCGAGCGCTTCGCCGTCATGGCGGAGGGTCCGCAGCGATGCGCGACGCGGTGCCGGGAGCTCGCCCGCCAGCGTAGTGACGGCCGCGAATGCCTGTGGCCCCGAAATGCGGATAACCGCGATGCCGGCGGGCAATGCCCCGCTCGACAGCGCAAAGATCGTATCGCTCACTCGCCGCCGCTACGCTTGCCCATATCGAACATGCCGCGCCAGAAGTTCATTCCGGCCTCGCCCATCGGGGTCCAGCTCTTCATCATGTTGTCGAGCATCTCGGGATTGACCCCGCCCTTATCGATCGAGTCGAGCATCATCTGAATGTAGCGGTCATGGACCGGGGTGAAATCGGGCAGGCCCATCGCGCGGCGCGCCTCTTCAGGGGTGCAGTCGACCTCGACATTGATCTTCATACCGTCTTCTCCACTTGAGCCCGAAGCATCCCCTGCCCTACGCTCCGCCCATGTATGCGCGCGACCATGCCCTGATCGCAACGCCCATCGGCCTCATGCGGGTCGAGGGTGGCGAAACAACGGTTTCGCGGGTCGTCATCGGAGCGGACGGCCCGCCCGCAATCGGTTCAACAGCACCGGTCCGCGCTGCGGCGGAACAACTGCTGGCTTATTTTGCGGGCGATCTCAAAGAGTTCGACCTTCCGCTCCCCCCGCTTGCGTCGCCACGCGGACGGGAGTTGCGCGACGGACTGATCGCGCTGCGCTATGGCGAAACCGCAAGCTATGGCGAACTCGCACGGCGGCTCCAGTCGGGGCCGCGTGCGATCGGGCAGCTGTGCGCGCGCAATCCCCTTCCCGTCATCATTCCGTGTCACAGGGTAACCGCAGCCGGCGGCGCGCTGGGGAGTTATTCCGCGGGGCACGGCCCGGCGACCAAAATATGGCTGCTCGACCACGAGCAGCGTCACCGCTGAACAAGGAGAGTTTCATGGCGACTATCGAAATTAGCGCGATCGACGGGAGCGGCAGCTTCGCCGCCTATCGCGCCGACCCCGAGGGGACCCCGCGCGGCGCGATCGTCGTCATTCAGGAAATCTTTGGCGTGAATGAAGGGATTCGCCGCAAGTGCGATCATTTCGCGTCGCTCGGCTATGTCGCGCTGGCCCCGGACCTGTTCTGGCGGCTTGAGCCGGGCATCGACCTCGATCCCGATGTCGAGGCGGAGTTCAAGCAGGCGCTCGACTGGATGGGCAAGTTCGATCAAGACAAGGGCGTCGCCGATATCGAAGCGACGATCCGCGCGGCGCGCGACGCCAGCGGTGGTAAGGTCGGGGTCACCGGCTATTGCCTGGGCGGTCGCCTCGCCTTCATGACCGCCGCGCGCACCGATAGCGATGCCAGTGTCGGCTATTATGCGGTGGGCGTCGACGGGCTGCTGGGCGAAAAGCACGCCATCGCCAATCCGCTGATGCTGCACATTGCTGGTGAGGATGGATTTGTCCCCGCCGTGACGCAGCAAGCGATGCATGAAGGTCTGGACGATCACCCCAAGGTGACGCTCCATGACTATCCGGGCGAAGACCATGGCTTTGCGACCGAGATGGGCAAGCGTCGGTCCGATGCGGCGGCGCAGCTGGCGGACAGCCGAACCGAAGCGTTTTTCGCCGAGCATATCGGCTGACAAAAATGGGGCGGCATCCCCGTGGATGCCGCCCCATTTTCTTTTGTATCAGCTGCTTAGCGGAACAGCTGGAGCAGACCGACTTCCTGATCGGTGATCCCGGTGTAGATCATCGAACCCGCGACATAGACGATCACGAGCAGACCGATCCACGCGATCCAGCGATAGCGTTCGATATATTTGGCGATGATGTTCGCCGCGACGCCCATCAGTGCGACCGCGATGACCAGGCCGACCATCAGGATGCCCGGATGGTCGCGCGCCGCACCCGCAACCGCGAGGACGTTGTCGAGGCTCATCGACACGTCGGCGACTGCAACGGCCCAAGCAGCGCTGGCGAAGCTCTTGGCCGGCTTCACGCCCGAATGCTCGTCACCCTCGATCTCGGGCGAGCCGGCGCTTTCGCCGCCATGGCCGATCTCGCGCCACATTTTCCACGCGACCCACAGCAGCAGCACGCCGCCGGCAAAGACCAGGCCGATGACCTGCAGCAGTTGCGTGACGACCAGCGCAAAGCCGATGCGCAGCACCAGCGCGGCGATGATACCGATCAGGATGACCTTCTTGCGCTGATCTGCAGGCAGACCCGCAGCAAGCGCACCGATGACGATCGCATTGTCGCCCGCCAGGACGATGTCGATCAGAATGACCTGGCCGAATGCCAGCCAGGCGGACCCGCTGCCCGAGAACAGGCCAGCGAAGTCGGCGACGATATGGCCCCAAATTTCCTGCATGGATTTCCCTGTTTACCTTGAAGTGCCGACAAAGCGGTTCACCCGAGCCGGGTCAAGCCCGACGGGCATCAACGCGATGCCGGGTAAAGTGTTTCGTTCGCACCGAACAAACCGGCGGCGCAGTCCGTAAAGACTGCACCGCCGTGAAATTTCAAAGCCAAAATAATAGCTTACTGATTCATGCTGTCGAAAAAGTCTTCGTTCGTCTTCGAATCCTTCATCTTGTCGAGCAGGAACTCCATCGCATCGGTCGTGCCCATCTGCATGAGGATGCGGCGGAGCACCCACATTTTCGAGAGCGTCGCCTTGTCGAGCAGCAGCTCTTCCTTGCGCGTGCCGCTCTTGCCGACGTCGAGCGCCGGGAAGATGCGCTTGTCCGCAACCTTTCGGTCGAGGACGATTTCGGAGTTGCCGGTACCCTTGAACTCTTCGAAAATCACTTCGTCCATGCGGCTGCCCGTGTCGATCAGCGCGGTGGCGATGATCGAGAGCGAGCCGCCCTCCTCGATATTGCGCGCGGCGCCGAAGAAACGCTTCGGACGCTGCAGCGCATTGGCGTCGACACCGCCGGTCAGCACCTTGCCCGAACTCGGGACCACGGTGTTGTAGGCGCGGCCGAGGCGGGTGATCGAGTCGAGCAGGATGACGACATCCTTTTTGTGCTCGACCAGGCGCTTGGCCTTTTCGATCACCATTTCGGCGACCTGGACGTGGCGCGTGGCGGGTTCGTCGAAGGTCGAGCTGACCACCTCACCCTTCACGCTGCGCTGCATGTCGGTGACTTCCTCGGGCCGCTCGTCGATCAGCAGGACGAGCAGGAACACCTCGGGATGGTTGTCGGTGATCGCCTTGGCGATGTTCTGCAGCATGACCGTCTTGCCGACGCGCGGCGGCGCGACGATCAGCGTGCGCTGGCCCTTGCCCTGTGGCGAGACGATGTCAATGACGCGCGCCGACTTGTCCTTTTGCGTCGGATCGGCTGGGTCGAGCGTCAGCTTGCTGTCGGGATAAAGCGGCGTGAGGTTGTCGAAATTGACGCGATGGCGGACAACGTCGGGGTCGTCGAAATTGACGCTGACCAGCTTGGTCAGGGCGAAATAGCGCTCGCCATCCTTGGGCGCGCGGATTTCGCCTTCGACCGTATCACCGGTGCGCAGGCCGAATTTGCGGACCTGATTGGGCGAGACATAGATGTCGTCGGGGCCGGCAAGATAGTTGGACTGGGGGCTGCGCAGGAAGCCGAAGCCGTCCTGGAGCACCTCGATCGTGCCCTCCCCCATGATCAGTTCGCCATTTTCGGCCTGAGCCTTGAGGATGGCGAACATCAAATCCTGCTTGCGCAGCGTCGACGCGCTTTCGACACCGAGTTCCTCGGCCATCGACACCAGCTCGGCGGGCGCGGTTTTCTTCAAATCTTTTAAGTGCATGGGAGAAGTCCGTCTGGCGATCGCTACAAGGTTTTCGGGCGTTTGGACGCGCGGATTGCGATGGCTTGAGGAAAAAGGGAGGGATGCCGGGACGCCGCCGGAACGACGACGCGACCTCAGCGGATTAGGATTCGCCCTGTGGCAAGTCAAGCCATCAGACGGGCACGAGGCTGACAGACTGACAGAAACACGCGGGTTTGCGGCGAACTGGGCGGGTTCGCGACCGGTTTGGAACGGGGAGCCGACAGCGACGCGACACATAGGCGACATCGAGTCACCACCGGCGAGATTGTGACACGACTGCAACCGGCCGCTTCGCAACCGCGATGCGACAGCTTTGCGCCAGCATGACACCGTCGACGCATCATCGGATGACAGGATTTAAACGGTCAAAGAGCGGCATCCAACGATGCCGTTCGAGAACAACAAATAAAATCCAACATTACAAGCATGTTGCAGCCGTCAGAACGGACGCACCACCGCGAGGATGACGATCAGCGCGACGAAGATCGCGGGGATTTCATTGGCGATCCGCAGCTGTTTCGAGGTCAGCGGCCCCTGACCCGCCGTCAGCTTTTTGGAATAGCTGACCGCCCAGCCATGATAGCCCGAGAGCAGCACGACGAGCAGCAGCTTGGCGTGGAGCCAGCCGAGGCCAGCGCCGCCCTCGAACAGGCCGAGATTGATCGCGAGCGCAAGGCCGAGGACCCACACGATCACCAGCGAGGGGGTGAGGATCACGCGGCGCAGCTTTGCCTCGCGCTCCGCCCATGCCTTGGCCTGCACCGGATCGCCGAGCGATTCCTGATGATGGACCAGATAGCGCGGCAGGATGAACAAGCCGGCCATCCAGAAGATCACGAAGATGACATGCGCGGCCTTCACCCACAGCCAAGCGAAGCTCAGAAATCCGGTCATGCTGCTGCTGTCCCCCGAACGATCCCGATCAGCTGTTCGACATGCGCAATCGGCGTGTCCTGTTGAATGCCGTGGCCCAGGTTGAAGATATGGGGGCGGTCGCGCAGGGCATCAACCACGCGGGTCGCCGCTGCCTTAAGCTCCTCCCCGCCCGCGATCAGCGCGAGCGGGTCGAGATTGCCCTGCACCGGCATGCCGGCGGGGAGTTCGCGGTGCGCCCAGGCGGGATCGACGGTTTCATCAAGGCCGATCGCGTCGACCCCGGTTTCGCGGGCATAAGCGGCGAGCTTGCCACCGGCGCCCTTGGGGAAGCCGATGATCCTGGCCTGCGGGCAGCGCTCGCGCAGCCCTGCGACGATCGCGGCGTTTGGGGCGATGACCCAGCGTTCGAATTGCGCTGGGCTGAGCGATCCGGCCCAGCTGTCGAACAGCTGCACCGCCTCGACCCCCGCCTCGATCTGCTTGGCGAGATAGTCGATCGACATGGCGACGATGGCGTCGATGATCGCCTGAAACGCCCCCGGATCGGCATAGGCCATGCGGCGCGTTTCGCTCTGGTCGCGGCTGCCCTGCCCGGCGACCATGTACGTCGCGTTGGTCCAGGGACTTCCTGCAAAGCCCAGAAACGTCACCTCAGGCGGCAAAGCGGCGGCGACGCGGGTCACGGTGCCATAGACTGGGTCGAGCCGCTGTGGGGCCGCTGTAAGGCTTTCCAGCGCATGATCGACTAGCTTGGGAGCCAGACGTGGCCCCTCTCCGGCTTCGAACCACAGATCCTGACCGAGCGCGTGGGGGACGACGAGGATGTCGGAAAACAGGATCGCGCCGTCGAATCCGAAGCGACGGATCGGCTGGAGCGTGACCTCGGCCGCGGCATCGCTGTCGTTGACCAGCTCGAGAAAGCCGCCCTTTTCCGCCCGGAGTGCGCGATATTCGGGCAGATAGCGGCCGGCCTGACGCATGAGCCACATGGGGGGCGCATCGACGCGTTCCCCTGACAGCACTTGGAGTAGATTTTTGGGAGTCACCGGACCGCTCGTCTCTCAACAAAAGAAAGAAATAAGATTCTAACAGACTGTAGATGTTAGTTGGCGCGTGGATGCTGGGGCTTAGGCGTTCGTGCCCATTCTGCCAACAGATTGACCGCGCTGACTCACGCGATTCCGCGGCGATTCGATTCAACCGTCCACATTATCCACAGGCTGTGCGCAGGATCGCCGCGCTGTGGAGCCGGCTGTGGATGAATGACCCGGAGCGTGGATGGACTCCACCGCTTGGCGGGTCCGGCGGGTTGCGCTAGCGATTTCCCCCATGTTTTCCACAGAACTGTCCAGAAGGGCCATTTTCAGGTGAAATTGCACCTTCATCTCCTGTCGGATTCCACCGGCGAGACGCTGGAGAATATCGCCAAGGCCGCGCTGGCGCAGTTCGACGATGTCGAGGTGCTGCGCCATTTCTGGCCGATGGTGCGGAGCGAAACGCATCTCGAGCGCATTCTGGCGGAGATCGCGCAGAATCCTGGGCTGGTGATCTTCACCCTGGTGAACCCGGAGATCCGCCGCCAGCTGGAGACGCGGTGCCGCGCGATCGGTCTTCCCGCCGTGGCGCCGCTCGATCCGGTCAACCACGCGCTGTCCAACCTGTTGGGACAGGAGATGAAGGCGCGGCCGGGGCGGCAGCATATGCTCGATGCCGCCTATTTCGCGCGCGTGGACGCGATCCAGTTCACCATCGCGCATGATGATGGGGTGAATTGGGAGAATTGGGAGGAGGCCGATATCGTGCTGGCCGGGGTATCGCGCACGTCGAAGACCCCGACATCGATCTACCTCGCCAATCGCGGGCTGAAGGTCGCCAACATCCCGATCGTCCCGCAATCGCCGCCGCCCGACCTGCTCTTTTCCCTCAAAAATCCGATGGTGGTCGGGCTGACCACCAGTCCCGAGCGGCTGATCCAGGTGCGGCGCAACCGGCTGCTTGCGCTCAACCAGCAGGACGAGACCAGTTATGTCGAACAGGAAGCGGTGCAGAAGGAGGTCGCCTATGCCCGGCGCATGTTCGCCGACAATGGCTGGCCGGTGATCGACGTGACGCGGCGATCGATCGAGGAAACGGCGGCGGCGATCATCACCATGGCCAATGAACGTGCGACCGCGGCGGCGCGGCAATGATCGTGCTGGCATCGACCAGCGCGTCGCGGCGCGCGATGCTGACCGCCGCCGGGGTGGCGCATGAGGCGCTGCCCGCACATGTCGACGAGGAAGCGGTCAAGGCGAGCCTTGGCGAAGTCGCGCCGCGCGACTTGGCCGATGCGCTGGCCGAGATGAAGGCGATCAAGATCAGCCAGCGGGTGCCGGGCACCTTGGTACTGGGCGGGGATTCGGTCGTGGCGATCGAGGACGGGACGCTGCTCGACAAGCCGGTCGATCGGGCGGACGCCGAGCGGCATCTCAAGCTGTTGTCGGGCAAGCGCCATGATCTCTACAGCGCGGCTGTGATCGCGGAGAATGGCCGCGCGGTGTGGCGGCATGTCGATCGCGCGCGGCTGTGGGTGCGGCCGCTGTCCGACCAGTTCATCGCCGCGTATCTCGATGCAGAATGGCCGGCCATTTCGGGCTGTGTCGGCTGCTACCGGGTCGAGGGGCCGGGGGTGCAGCTGTTCAGCCGGATCGAGGGCAGCCATTACACGATCCTGGGGATGCCGTTGCTCAACATCCTCGATTATCTGCGGACCAGAGGCCAATTGACGTCATGACCACTCCCCATGCCGAAGTGATCGGCGACCCGATTGCACAGTCCAAATCGCCGCTGATTCATGGCTTCTGGATCGACAAGCTCGGCATCGATGCGCGCTATGAAAAGACGCTGGTGACGCCCGAGGGGCTGGGCGACTTCTTCGCCGCGCGGCGCGACGATCCGGACTGGCGCGGGTGCAACATCACTGCGCCGCATAAGGTGGCGGCGCTCGACCATGTGCCCGATCCGGGCAGGGTGCGCGACTCGATTGGTGCGATCAACACGGTGTTTCGCGGGGCTGACGGGGCGCTGATCGGGACCAATACCGATGCGGCGGGATTCTATGCGCCGATTGCCGAGTTCGACCTGGAGGGTGCGCCGGTGGCGGTGGTCGGCGCTGGCGGCGCGGCGCGGGCGATCCTGTTTGCGCTGGCGCGGGCGGGCGTGGAGCGGGTGACGATCCTCAACCGGTCACCGCTCAAGGCGATGGGCTTGCTGGCGACGTTCGGCCTGAAGGGCGATGTGGTGCCGCTCGACGCGCCGATCCCGCCGGTGGCGCTGCTGGTCAATGCGAGTTCGCTGGGGATGGTCGGGCATCCGCCGCTCGACCTCGACCTGTCCAACCTGCCTGAGGACGCGCTGGTCTATGACGCGGTTTACGCGCCGCTGGAGACCGAGTTGCTGGCGGCGGCGCGGGCGCGCGGGCTGGAGACGGTTGACGGGCTGGAGATGCTGATCGGGCAGGCGGCGCTGGCGTTCGAGCTGTTCTTTGGCAAACCGGCACCGCGCGAGCATGATGCGGAATTGCGTGCGTTGCTGTTGAAATGAGCCTCGTCCTCGGCCTCACTGGTTCGATCGGCATGGGCAAGTCCACCGTCGCGGCGATGTTCGCCGAGGCGGGGGTGCCGGTGTTCGATGCCGATGCCGAGGTGCACCGGCTGCAGGGGCCGGGCGGTGCGCTGGTGGCGCAGATCGAAGCGGAATTTCCCGATACGACGACCGAGCTGGGGGTCGACCGGACTTTGCTGGGCGAGGCGGTGTTCGGGAACCCGGAAGCGTTCAAACGGCTGGAGGGCATCGTTCACCCGGCCGTCGCGCATGCGCGCAATGAATTTCTGAAGGCCAATGCCGACAAGCCCCTGGTGCTGCTCGACGTGCCGTTGCTGTTCGAGGCCGGGGGGTGGCGGCAGGTGGACAAGATCGTCGTGGTATCCGCCCCGGCGGAGGTGCAGCGTGCGCGCGTGCTGGTGCGACCGGGGATGACGGTCGAGCGATTCGAGTCGATCCTGGCGCGGCAGATGCCCGATGCGGAGAAGCGCGCGCGCGCCGATTTCGTAATCGATACCGGCACGACGAAAGACGCGACGCGTGCCGAAGTTGCGGCGGTCATCGCTTGCCTCACGGGCCAAACGGGCGGATAAGACGGGCATGCGCGAAATCGTGTTCGACACCGAAACAACCGGCCTGAGCTACAGCGCCGGGCACCGGCTGGTGGAGATTGGCTGTGTCGAGCTGATCAACCGCGTGCCGACCGGCCGGCATTTCCACCGTTATGTGAACCCCGACCGCGACATGCCGGTCGAGGCGTTCGCGGTGCATGGGCTGTCGGAGGCGTTCCTGGCCGACAAGCCGCGCTTTCACGAGATTTGCGACGAACTGATCGAGTTTCTGGGCGATTGTCCGCTGATCGCGCACAATGCGATGTTCGACCTGGGGTTCATGAACGGTGAGCTGAAGGCGTGCGGTCGCGCGATTCTGACCGTCGACCGCATCGTCGACACGCTGCAGATCGCGCGGACCAAGCATCCTGGTGCCAAGCACACGCTCGATGCGCTGTGCGTGCGCTATGGCGTCGACCTGTCGGCGCGCGAGCTGCACGGCGCATTGCTCGACGCGCAATTGCTGGCGCAGGTGTTCATCGAACTGACCGGGGGGCGGCAGATCGCGCTGGGGCTGGCGGTGGGTGAATCTACCGGGCCCGACCGGATCACCGTCGCTTCGGCTAAGAGCAATATACGCCCGGCGCGCATTTTTACGCCGAGCGCAGAGGAACTGGCACGCCATTCGGCGTTTATGGCCGGGTTCGAGGACCCTGTCTGGGGAGCATCGGCGTCCGGTTGACGCTGTCGCCCCCCATTCCTAGGTGCTCCTCTTGTTAAGACGGAGGACGATATGGATATCCGCGTTTCTGGTCATCAGGTAGACACGGGCGAAGCACTGCGCCAGCACGTGGACGACCGGCTGCAGGGTATCGCCGAAAAGTATTTCGCCCGCGCCATTTCGGCGCAGGTGACGTTCGGCAAGGGTCCGCATGACCATGGCTTTACCTGCGACATCGTCGCGCATGTGATGCAGGGGCTGGTGCTCAAGGGCGCGCATTCGGCACCGTCCGAGGCGCACCTCGCGTTCGACGGCGCGGCCGACAAGATCGAAAAGCAGCTGCGCCGTTACATGCGCCGCTTGAAGGACCGCAACAATGGTCAGCAGCAGGCGATGCTGGCCGATTTCGATGCGGGCTACACCGTATTCCAGGTCGAGGAAGAGGAAGAGGTCGCCGATGCGCCCGCGATCATCGCGGAAACGCGCGTCGATGTGCCGGACGCCAGCGTGTCGGATGCGGTGATGATGCTTGACCTGCGCAATACCAATGCGCTGTTGTTCAAGAATATCGGCACCGGCACCTACAACATGGTGTATCGCCGTACCGATGGCACGATCGGCTGGGTCGAACCCAACCGGGCAGCCTGATCCAGCACGATGCATGATCTGAATGATCTGGTGACGCCCGAGGCGGTGGTCTCGGGCGTGGCGGCGAGCAGCACGAAGAAGCTCTTCGCGCTGCTCGCCGATGTTGCGGCGCGGGTCTATGGCCTCGACGCGACCATCGTCGCCGGACAACTGGCCGCCCGCGAAAAGCTCGGCACCACCGGCTTTGGTGGCGGGATCGCGATCCCGCATGGCCGGATCGAGGGGCTGGATGCGGTGCGCGGGGTGATGATGCGGCTGGACAAGCCGGTGGATTTCGGGGCGGTGGACGATAGTCCCGTGGACCTGGTGTTCATGCTGCTGTCGCCCGCCACCGCGGGTGCGGAACATCTGAAGGCGCTGGCGCGGGTGTCGCGGCGGCTGCGCGATCGCGGGTTCACCGCGAAGCTGCGCGGGGCTGGCTCGGCCGACGCCATCTATGCGCTGCTGGCGGGGACCGAAGCGCGTGACGCCGCTGCCTGACCCGACCCCCGCGGTCGGCGCGGTGGCGCACCACCGCGCGCTCGAATCGCTCTATGCCGCCGCGCCGATCAACCAGCTGTTCGAATCGCGGCTGGAAATCCCGCAAGCGGGCGTGGCGCGGATTCACTTCACCATCGATCAACGCCATTTCCATGCTGGCGGCGCGGCGCATGGGACGAGCTATTTCAAGATGCTCGACGATGCCGCCTTCTACGCCGCGAACAGCCTGGTGACCGACCGGTTTCTGCTGACCACCGCGTTCAACCTGCTGTTCACCAGGCCATTGGGGCCGGGGCCGGTGACTGCGGAAGGGCGCTGGGTCAGCGGCCAGCGGCGGGTGTTCGTCGCCGAGGCGCGGCTGATCGACGCATCGGGCGAAGAGGCGGCGCGCGGGACCGGCACCTTCATGAAATCGCGCATCGCGCTGGCCGGATTGCCCGGTTATCGCGCAACGTCGTGAGTGCGCGGCTCGCCAGCGGACTGGTTGCCAACGCGCTGATCCGCCGCGTCAATGGCGCGGGCGGCAGCGCGATGGTGCTGGCCAAGGGCCATGCGGAAGCGGGTGCGATCCTGATCCTGGCGCTGGAACGTGGCGGGAATCCGCGCTTTTTCGAGCGCGGGATCGGGCCTGACGGGCTGTCGGCGCTGCTGTCCAGTGGGCCTTCTGCATTCGAGGATGCCGGCGCGGTCACCGATTACTGGCAGCGCCGCCGCAGCCGCGACCCGGATCTATGGGTGATCGAACTGGATATCGCAGCGGCAGAACGGTTCGCCGCTGAAACGATTATCGGTGGTTGACGCGCTGCAACATCGGCGGCAGAGGCGCGCGACATTTTAATAGCGTTGTGCCGTCGGGGTCAGAGGCCGGTGGTTACGCAGTCGGGGGGCAAGCCCGATCGGTCCGTGCATCTGCACCTTGTGAGACCCGATCGCGCACCAACCGCACAGTATCGAAGTTGAATGACCTTCTCGTTCCGGGCTGCGATCATCGCGGCCACGACCCTCACCTTTGCCGCAGGCATCGGTGCAACGGCCCCAGGCGTAGCCGGAGAGGCCGAAAAGACCCCGGTTCAGGCAATTAACGAAGCCGCAGCCGAACAGGTTCCCACGATGGGCGAATCGCTCGCCGCGCTCGACGCCGACGATGCCGCCATCACCCCGGACTCCGAATCCGAATCCGCAACCTATGCGACGCTGGCCGCAGCGGTCGCCGCGCAGGACGCGATTGCCGCCGATGCCGAGCTCAACTGCCTGGCGATCGGCGTCTATTACGAATCGAAGGGCGAACCGCTGGAGGGCCAGCTCGCGGTCGCCGAGGTCATCCTCAATCGCGCAAAGTCGGGGCGTTTCCCGACATCGGTGTGCGGCGTGCTGACCCAGCGCGGGCAGTTTTCGTTCGTGCGTGGCGGCCGCCTGCCGCAGCCGCCGGCCAGCGCCCGCGCATGGAAGACCGCGCTTGCGGTGGCACAGGTCGCGCGGGACGATGCCTGGGACAGCCGCGTGTCCGACGCGCTGTTCTTTCACGCCCGCTATGTCTCGCCCGGCTGGCGCCGCGCGCGGGTCGGCAGCGTCGGCAATCACATCTTCTATCGTTGAACCCAGCGGGCGGGCTTCCGTTCGTTCGTCAAATGTTCTAAAGGCCGGAGATGGTTTCGAACCCCTCACCGGCCTTTTCCGTGGCTGACGATACCGATGCGGCGACCGCGCCGCTGATTGCCGCCGATGTGACGCGCGGTGTGTGCCGCATGCTGTTGCGGCATGATTGCGTGGCGATGGCGGAGGTGCCGCTGGGCGATGGCCGCCGCGCCGACCTGATGGCGCTCAACCTGCGTGGCGAGATCGTGATCGTCGAGGTCAAGGTATCGCGGGCCGATCTGATCGGCGACGGCAAATGGACCGACTATCTGGCGCATTGCGACCGTTATTTCTGGGCGGTGCCGGCGGGGTTCGACCTGGCCCCATTGGAGCGGCCCGACTTCCTGCCCGAGCGTGCCGGGGTGATCGTCGCTGACCGCTATGACGCGGCGATCGTGCGTGAGGCGCGGACCCATCCCCTGCCCAGTGCGACGCGGCGCAAATGCACGCTCGCCTTTGCCCGCCGCGCCGCGCGGCGGGTGATCACGCTGACCGATCCCGATGCGGACGGGATAGCTTGGGGGCGGGAGGGGTGAGTCAACAATCCTCTCCCGCAAGGGGGAGGTGTCAGCCCAGCTGACGGAGGGGGAGGAAGCACCACGGTCGAGAGGACATAGCCGTCCTCCCCCTCCGTCGGCCCGGATCAAGTCCGGGCCGCCACCTCCCCCTGGCGGGGGAGGATTTGGTCCCTAGAAGCTCGGGCCGGAAACCGTGCGCTTCTTGACCTTGGGCGCGTTCTTGAGTGCTTCGGCGATGGCGGGCGCACGCGTGTCGCGGGCAGCGTAATCGCGCGCGCTGAGCCCGGCGAGCCGGTCGACCATGTCGGGGTCGGCACCATTGGTCAGCAACAGCTGGACCAACTCGCCATCGCGGCGCTGGACTGCACGGATCAGCGGGGTTTCGCCGCCATTATTGGCGAGATTGACATTGCCCCTGCGCGTGATGAGCTCGCGCACGCCTTCGGGCCAGTCGGCCATGACAGCCAGCATCATCGCGGTGTTGCCGTCGCCATCCTGCAGATTGACGTTGCCGCCGCGCGCGAGGACGAAGCGCAGATAGGTCATGTCGCGTCGCTTGGTGATGATGTGGATCGCCGCCTCGCCCTTGTCATCCTTGGCATTGACGATGGTCTGGCCGGGGGCGTTGAGAAATTCGGTGACCTTGTTGCCATCCTGCTCGCGCACCGCCTTGAGGAAGTTGTAGCTTTCGGAAAAGCGCTGGGCGCCGGCCGGAAGCGCTACGCTCAGCAGCGCCGCGGCGAGTACGAGCCGGGACGGAACGGTCAACATGGTCGGAATACACCCCTGAACAACTGCAAGCCTTGCCTAACACCCCCTATCAGATCATGGGTCGCCTTGTCATGAACAGGATATCTTTCTTCGCCCTTCCCGCCCTTCTGGTGTTGGCCGCCTGTGGCGGAGGCGCTCCGGCGACCAAGTCGATTGCCGATGCCCCGCTCGCGGGCGCGTCGATCGGGGGACCGTTCACGCTGGTCAATGGCGATGGCAAGACCGTTACCGAGAAGGATTTCGCGGGCAAATACCGCATCATGTATTTCGGCTACACCTTCTGCCCCGATGTGTGTCCGGTCGATGTGCAGAATATCGGCGGCGCGATGAAGCGGCTCGACCAGCAGAATCCCGAGCTGGCGGCGAAGATTGTGCCCGTGTTCGTGTCGATCGACCCGGCGCGCGATACGCCTGCGGTGGTCAAGGAATTCACTGCTGCCTTCCACCCGCGCATGGTCGGCCTGACCGGCAGCGCGGCGCAGGTCGATGCGGCGGCGAAAGTCTATCGCGTCCCCTATGCCAAGCGCGAGACGCCGACTGGCTATCTGATGGATCATGGGCGTCAGGCCTATCTGATGGGGCCGAATGGCGAGCCGATCGCGCTGTTGCCGCAGGAGCAGAGCCCCGACGCGATCGTTGCGGAAATCACGCGGTGGATCGGCTGACCCGCTTTTGGGAATTGCCGCTCGCCCGGCTCGACCGCGCGCAGTGGGAGGCGCTGTGCGACGGCTGCGGCAAATGCTGCCTGCACAAGGTGGAGGATGCCGATAGCGGCGAAATCTATGCGACCAACGTCGCGTGCCGCTTGCTCGACCGCGACCAAGGGCGGTGCAGCGATTATCGGCACCGTCATGCCTATGTCGCCGAATGCGTGCGGCTGAATGCCGGGAATGTCGACGACATCCCCTGGCTGCCGGTCACCTGCGCCTATCGCCTGCGCGCGGCGGGCGAGCCGCTGCCCGATTGGCATTATCTGATCAGCGGGAGCCGCGAGACGGTGCATGAGGCGGGTGAATCGACTCGGGGCTGGACGGTTTCGGAAGATGTCGCCGGCGACCTCGAACATCATATGGTCGACCGTATCCTGTGAGCCACGAGATCCAGATCGTCCGCCACCCACGCGCGCGGACGATGCGGCTGTCGGTCGATCAGGCGACCGGCGCGGTGCGGCTGACCCTACCGCCGCGCGCGCCGACCGGGCCAGCGTTGCGCTGGGCGCAGGGACAGCAGGACTGGATCGCGCGCGCGCTCGCCAACCGCGCTGCGCCGACGCCGTTCGCACCGGGGGAGACGATCCTTTATCTCGGCGAAGACGTCGGGCTCGGCTGGGACAGCGGATTTCCGCGCACCCCGCTGCTCGATGACGGTCAAATCATCGCGGGCGGGCCGCGTGAGGGGTATGAGCGGCGGATCGAGCTGTGGTTGCGCAAGCGGGCGCTGGAGACGTTGAGCGCGGACACGGGTGAATATGCCGCGCTGTCGGGCGTGCGGGTCAGCAAGGTTGCGATTGGCGACGCCAAGGGCCGCTGGGGCAGCTGTGCGTCGTCAGGGGTGATCCGCTATAATTGGCGGCTAATCCTGGCCCCGCCAGCGGTGCGGCGGGCGACGGTGGCGCATGAAGTGGCGCACCGCACCCATATGAATCACAGCCCGGCGTTCCACGCGTTGGTGCGTAGCCTTTACGGGCGCGATCCGAAGCCGGAACGCGCGTGGCTGCGCGCCAACGCGATGCGGCTTCACTCGTTCGGACGGTCGTCCTGAGGCGCGCGTAGCGGTTCGCGCTGCGGCGCTTGCTGCTGTGGCGGGGGGCGGTCGGCCGGGTCGCGGCGCGGTGCCGGTTGCGGATCGCGCGGGGCATCACGGCCGGTCATGCGGTCGAGCCAGTCCTGGCTGATCCCGCCTTCATCGCCCGGCGCGGGCTCGCCCTCGATCGGTTCCTCGTCACGCGCGACCGGATTGCCGTCCTGATCGACGAACACGCCATTATCGGCTTCGCCCCACGCCTCCTGATCGGGCTCCATCTGCCATTCGGGCAGCGTTACCGCCGTCTCGAACTCTTCGACCGGACGGTTGGCGACCGCGACGCGCATGAAATTGGCGAAGGCGCGGGCAGGTGCTGTGCCGCCCTGCAGTCCGCCGACGCGCTTGGCATCGTCGCGGCCCATCCACACGCCAGTGGTGAGGCCGGAGGAGAAGCCGAGGAACCAGCCATCCTTGTTCGACGTGGTCGTGCCGGTCTTGCCCGCGACCGGGCGCCCGATCTGGGCCGCGCGGCCGGTGCCGGTGTTGACCGCGGTCTGGAGCAGGTCGGTCATCTGCGCCGCGACATAGGGGGCGACGAGGACGCGCGAGGTATCGACCTCATGCTGGTAGATCACCGCGCCATTCGCGGTGACCCGGGTGATCGCATAGGGGGTCACCGCCACGCCCTTTTGCCCGACCGAGGCAAAGGCGCGGGTCATGTCGATCAGCCGGACATTGGAAGTGCCGAGCACCATCGCCGGCTGAGTATTGATCGGCGTCGTGACGCCAAAGCGTCGCGCCATGTCGGCGACGGTGCCGAAGCCGGTTTCCTGCCCCAGCTTTGCCGCAACGGTGTTGATCGAATAGGCAAAAGCCGAGCGCAGCGTCATTTCACCGCTGAACCGCCCGCTATTGTTGCGGGGGCTCCAGCCATTGATCGTGACGGGCTCGTCGACCACGCGGTCCTCGACCTTGTGGCCCGCCTCCAGCGCGGCGAGGTAGACGAACAGCTTGAAGGCTGAGCCCGGCTGGCGCGTCGCCTGGGTCGCGCGGTTATAGATCGACGAGACATAATCGCGCCCGCCGACCATCGCGCGCACCGCGCCGTCGCGGTCGAGACTGATCAGCGCGCCCTGTGCCCCCTTGGGCGTGTTCGCCTGAATCGCCTGGGTCGCGGCATTCTGCATCTTGAGGTCGATCGTGGTCCACACGTCGAGCGGGGCGACGGTTTCGTCGATCAGCACTTCGAGCTGGGGCAGTGCCCAGTCGGTGAAATAGCGCACGCTGTTCTGCTTGGGCGCGGCGGCGAGCTTGACCTGCGCCGGGCTGGCGGCGGCGGCTTCAGCAGCGGTCAGCGCGCCAGTTTCGACCATGACGTCGAGCACCACGCTGGCGCGGCCGACGGCCGCCTGGGCATCGGCGGTGGGCGAATAGCGTGACGGCGCCTTGACCAGGCCCGCGATCACCGCCGCTTCGGACAGCGTCAAATTGGTCGCGGGATGGCCGAAAAAGGTGCGCGAGGCGGCGTCGATGCCATAGGCGCCGCCGCCGAAATACACCTTGTTGAGATAGAGTTCGAGGATCTGGTCCTTGGTGAATTTCCGCTCCAGCGCGAGCGCCAGGATCATCTCGCGGAATTTGCGCCCGACATCGTATTTGTTCGACAGGAAGATGGTGCGCGCGACCTGTTGCGTGATCGTCGACGCGCCCTGCAGCCGTCGCCCAGTGCCGCGATTGTCGATCGCGAATTTGGTGATGCGGGCGAGCGCGACCGGATCGACGCCCCAGTGCGAGCGGAAGCGGCGATCCTCGATCGCCACCATTGCGTCGCGCATCGGCTCTGGAATCTTGTCATATTCGATCCACTCGCCATAGCTTGGCCCCAGCGAGACGATCACCGTGCCATCGGCGGCATGGACGCGGATCATCTGGCCATTGGGTGAGGATTTCAGCTCCTCATAGCTCGGCAGCGACGACTTGGCGGTATAGACGGCGATCAGCAGCGCGATGAACGCGGCCAGCGCGGTCAACGCAATGCCGCCCCCCACCCAGAGGAGGATGCGGCGCGCCTTGGGCGAGAGCATTGGTTTACGGATGGCCATGGGACGCTGTGTGACGATTTACGGGTGAACCGGTGCTGTCACAAGCGAATCATGCGTCGCCCGATATCGCTCTGGGCCGAAATTCAAGCGCCACCGAATTGATGCAATAGCGCAGCCCGGTCGGCGGCGGGCCGTCAGGGAAGACATGGCCCTGATGCCCGTCACAACGCGCGCAGCGCACCTCGATCCGCGTCATGCCGTGGCTGGAGTCGCGATGCTCGCTGATGCGATCGGCCGCGACGGGGCGGGTGAAGCTGGGCCATCCCGATCCCGAATCATATTTGTCGTCGCTGTCGAACAGATCGAGGTGACATCCTGAGCAGCGATAGATGCCGTCCGCCTTGTTATCCGAAAGCGCGCCCGAAAAGGCGCGTTCGGTCCCGGCTTCGCGGAGCACATGATATTGTTCGGGGGTCAGGCGCTGACGCCATTCCGATTCAGACAGGTTGAGCTGATCCATGTGCGCAGATGTGTGGTGCGCAACGGCCTCCGTCAATTGGCGTTGGATTGAGCGGCGCTGAATCCTGGCACCGGCCCGCTCCCCCACCCGTTTCAGCTTTGCCGAACCAAGCTCTAACGGGTCAATCGGCCGGCGCATCCTTCCACGCCCACCATAGCTGCGCGGGCGGCACGTTCCACCATTCCATCGCATGGTCGATACGCGGGAAATGGGGGGTCAGGAAATTGCGGACGTTCGGATTGAACTGATAGACCAGAAACTGGCCGCCGGGGCGCAGCACCTGATGCGTCGCGGCGGCGATCTCTTCCCCGACGCCAGCGGGCAGGGTCGAGAAGGGGAGGCCTGACAGAACATAGTCGGCATGGGGTTCGCCATGGTCCGCGACGATCGCATTCACCTCCGCTGCCGAGCCATGGATCGCCGAAAAGCGCGGATCGACAATGGTGCGGCGCAGATAGGCGACGAAATCGGCATTGGTGTCGATCGCGATATATTTGGCGTTCGGGCCGAGCCGCTCGAGCACGGCGCGGCAGAAGGTGCCGACACCCGGGCCATATTCGACAAAGACCTTGCAGTTATCCCAGTCGACCGGGCCCAGCATCTTGCGGATCAGCTTGCCCGAGGAGGGGATGATCGATCCGACCATCACCGGGTGCTTGAAAAACCCCTGAAGAAACAGCGCCTGGGGCGAGAGCGGGCGCGAAGCCTTGCGCTTCGAGCGGGCAATCGTGGTCGAACCGGTCATCAACATTCCTCAAGTCGGTGTCGCGCTTCTGTAGGACAGTTGCAACGGTCCTGTCATCATCGACATGGCGCATTAACGTCGATCCTGTCGCAGCGGTTGCGCCACGGCGGGAAACGTTTCATCCTGAAACCCATGGAAAATCCGCGCACAGGGCAGATCGCCGTGATCTTCGTCTCGCAGCGGACGGGCGCGGAAGAGGCGGAATATGGCGCCGCCGCCACCGCGATGGCGGAGCTGGCAGCGGTGCAGCCGGGCTATGCCGGGGTCGACAGCGTCCGCGATGCACAGGGTCTGGGCATCACCATCAGCTATTGGACCGATGACGCCAGCGCGATCGCGTGGCGCGATCATCCCGAACATGCCCGCATCCGCGAGATGGGCCGGGCGCGCTGGTATGACTGGTATACGCTGGAGGTGACCCGGGTCGAACGCGGCTATCGCTGGAGCCGGGCATGACATCGCCGCGGATCGACCGCACCTTCGCGATCCTGTTTGCCGTCATGTTCGTGATCGCGGCCGGCAATACCGCGCTGCAATCGGTGCTGCCAGCGCTTGGGCGCTCGCTCGGCGTGCCCGACAGCGCGGTGGCGGCGGCATTTTCGGTGTCGGCGTTGCTGTGGACGCTGGTCGCGCCCTTCTGGGCCAATCGGTCGGATCGCTATGGGCGGCGCAAGATGGTGTTGCTGGGCCAGGTCGGGCTGACCGCGTCCTTGTTCTTCTGCGGCCTGTTCCTAGCGGCCGGGATCAATGGCTGGATCGCGCCGGTGACCGCCTTTGCCTTCTTTGTCGCCGCGCGGATGCTCTATGGCGGGTTCGGATCGGCGGCGCCGCCCGCGATTCAGGCGATCGTCGCGTCGCGCACCAGTCGGGACGAGCGAACCAAGGCGCTGACCCTGCTTGGCTCGGCGTTCGGGCTCGGGACGATCCTGGGTCCGGCGATTGCGCCCTATCTGGTGCTGGGCGATTTGTGGCGGGGCGGGCCGACGATCGGGCTGGCCGGGCCGGCCCTGATCTTCAGCGGGGTCGCGCTGGCGATGCTGTTCGCGGTCGCCCGGCTGCTCCCGCGCAATGTCGATGAGAGCATCAGCCATGGCGCGGCGTCGAGCTATCCGTCGATCGGTGGGCAGGCGAGCGGAGCGAGCGTGACCGCGGCAACGGCCGCAGCGGCCGAGCCGATCGGATTTCTCGACCCGCGTGTCCGCGCCTGGATGATCTGTGGCCTTGTGCTGGGCCATGCCCAGGCCATGGCGGGGCAGGTGATCGGGTTCCTGATCATCGACCGGCTGGGGGTCGCGCCGCTGGAGGCGATCGAGGCGACGGGGCTGGTGCTCATGATGGGCGCGGGGTCGGCGCTGTTGGTGCAATGGGGGATCATCCCGCTACTGGGGCTCAACCCGCGCCAGTTGATGCTGATCGGATTGAGTTTGAGCGCGGTCGGGTGCCTTGCCACCGGTACCGCGACCTCGCTGTACGGCATCGCTACGGCCTATGCGCTGACGACGATGGGGTTCGGCTTTTCGCGCCCCGGTTTCACGGCGGGATCGTCGCTGGCCGTGCCACAGGGCGCGCAGGGGTCGGTCGCGGGGAAGGTCACGTCGATCAACGGCGCGGCGTTCATCCTTGGCCCGTCGATCGGCGTTGCACTGTATGGTGGATGGCGGCCGCTCCCCTATCTGGTCGCGGCCGCCGCCCTGGCAGTGCTGGTCGTCTATGGCTGGTTCAGTCTTCGGACGAGCGAGTCCGCCCCTGCAGCATCCCCGGAGCGATAAAGCCGATCGGGTTCAGCGACACCGCGTCCTGCTTCATCTTCGAGACGATCTGCGCATATTCCTGCTCCATCTCCGGCGTGACGGTGGCGCGCGAATCGGCCAGCGCCGTTTCGAAATGCGCCATCGTTACCTGCGTCGCGGGTGGCCGTTCGCGCAGCGCGGCAAGGCCGGCGCGCCGGGCGACGTCCTCCAGGTCCGCGCCGGTGAAGCGTACGGTGCGGGCGGCGACCGCAGCGAGATCGACATCGTCGGCAAGCGGCATCTTCTGAGTCTGGATCTTGAGGATGCGTTCGCGCCCGGGGGCGTCGGGCACACCGACATAGATCAGCTCGTCGAGTCGGCCGGGACGCATCAGCGCGGGGTCGATCAGGTTCGGCCGGTTGGTCGCGCCGATCACCACGACCGACTGTAGCTCCTCCAGCCCGTCCATCTCGGCAAGGATGGTGTTGACCACGCGCTCGGTCACCTGCGGCTCGCCCATCCCTGATCCGCGCGCGGGGACGAGCGAATCGAGTTCGTCGATGAAGATGACGCAGGGCGCGACTTGGCGTGCGCGCGCGAACAGGCGGGCGATCTGCTGCTCGCTCTCACCATACCATTTGGACAGGAGGTCGCTCGACTTGGTGGCGATGAAATTCGCCTCCGCCTCGCGCGCGACTGCCTTGGCGAGCAAGGTCTTGCCGGTACCGGGCGGGCCATAGAGCAGGAAGCCCTTGGCCGGACGGATGCCGAGGCGACGGAACGCATCGGGATCGCGCATCGGCAACTCGACGCCCTCCTTCAACCGCATCTGCGCATCGTCGAGGCCGCCGACATCCTCCCATTTAATGTTCGGCTTTTGCACCATCACCTCGCGCATCGCGCTCGGCTGGACGCGCTTCAATGCCTCAACGAAATCCTCGCGGGTGACGGCGAGGGTTTCGAGGACGTCGGCGGGCACGGTTTTGTCGCTGAGGTTGAGGCGCGGCATGATCCGGCGCACCGCCTCGATCGCTGCTTCACGCGCGAGCGCCGCGATGTCCGCGCCGACAAAGCCGAAGGTGGTGCGGGCGAGCTCGTCGAGATCGACGCGCTCCTCGATCGGCATGCCGCGGGTGTGGATGCCGAGGATCTCGCGGCGACCGCGCTCGTCGGGGACGCCGACGATGATCTCGCGGTCGAAGCGGCCGGGGCGACGCAGCGCCTCATCGATCGCCTCGGGCCGGTTGGTCGCGGCGATGACGACGATGTTGGCGCGCGCCTCCAGCCCGTCCATCAGCGTCAGCAGCTGGGCGACGAGGCGCTTTTCGGCCTCGCCCGACACCTGGCCGCGCTTGGGCGCAATCGAATCGATCTCGTCGATGAACACGATCGAGGGGGCGTTTTTCGCCGCCTCCTCGAACACGTCACGCAGCCGCTTTTCCGATTCGCCATAGGCCGACCCCATGATTTCGGGACCGTTGATCAGGAAGAATTGCGCGTCCGATTCGTTGGCGACGGCGCGGGCAAGGCGGGTCTTGCCGGTGCCGGGCGGCCCATGGAGCAGCACACCCTTGGGCGGATCGACGCCGAGGCGCTGGAACAGTTCGGGATAGCGCAGCGGCAGTTCGACCATTTCGCGCAGCTGGTCGATCGTCGCGGCCATGCCGCCGATATCGTCATAGGTCACGTCGGCGCGGCGCAGTTCGCGTGCTTCCTCGAACTCGTTGCGCAGCTCGATCTCGGTCTCGGCATCGATATGGACGATACCGCGCGGGACGGCGGAGACCACAGTCAGGCGAATCTCCTGCAGCGCATAGGCGGGTGCGCGCAGATGCTGGAGCACGTTGGGCGGCATGTCCGACACGCGCTGTTGCCCGACGGTCGAAATGGTGTCGCCCTGGCACAGCGGACGGCCAAGGAAGGTGCGGCGGAGTGCATCGCCCGACCCTTCGAGTCGCAAGTCGCGGCGGGCGGGGGCAAAGATCACGCGAGTCGCGGGGCGCGACTCGGCCTTGCGCACCTCGACGAAATCGCCCGATCCGACTCCGGCATTGGCGCGCTGAAGCCCGTCGATGCGCAGCAGCTCCAGCCCTTCATCTTCGGGATAGGGATAGACGGCGCGCGCCGGGGTGGTGCGCTTGCCGATGATCTCGACCACGTCACCCTGTTGCACGCCGAGCGCGTCCATCATCGCCCGCGGAAGATGCGCTAGGCCGCGGCCGCTGTCCTCCGGCCGTGAATTGGCGACCTGCAGCTTGCGCGTGTCTGATTCGGTATCGGCCATCGGCTCTCCTTTCGCCCGTCGGGGGGTGACGCGCAGATAGGCAGCCGGTTCCGTGTCGGCTAGAGTTAGGGTGAGACGGCAGCGGGCCGATCCGCCACGCGGCCACCCAGCGCTAGCATGCTATGGGTCGCCGGGTGGGGGAGCGGGCCGGTGCCGGACCCTTGCCAACGCAAAACGCGCAAAAAAAAATGGGCCGGTCCGAAGACCAGCCCTTTGGAAGGTTTAGGAGAGGATGCCTGAAAGGCACGTCCTATGTGCAGTGCGGCGAGTTTTTGTGCAAGTGCGAAGAGCGTTCGTTGCGATTGCAGATTCTGCAATCTGTAACATTCGCGGATTACTGCCGATGACAAAGGTGTCATGCTTCCGACACCTGCGGGAATGAGTTGCAATATGCTACGCTGCACCACAGAAATATAAGCGATGCGCAGGCTGCCGCCCCTCACCGCCATCGAGGCGTTTGTCCAGGTCGCACGGCTGGGATCGGTGAAGGCCGCGTCGGAGGAACTGGCGCTGTCTTCGCCCGCGCTGAGCCGTCGCGTGCAGGCGCTGGAGCGATTCATCGGCAAGCAATTGTTCGAGCGGCGGCATCAGGCGATGAAGCTGAATGCGGAGGGCGAGCGGTTGCTCGGCCTGATCGCGCCGGCGCTCGACACGATGAGCGACGCCATTGAGAGCATGAACAGCGGGACCGAGGTGCTGCGGCTGCGCCTGGGAACGCCGTCGCTGTTCGCGAGCCAGCGGCTGTTGCCCTACCTCACATCGTTGCGTGCGGTGCATCCGCAGCTTCATCTCGATATCGATACCGGCGGGCATGGCATGTCGCGGCTGGGCGACGGGCTGGACGCGGCGATCGTGCTGGCGCGCGATATCGAGCCGACCTTGTACGGGCGCCGACTCGACCGCAACCGCATCCGCCCGGTGGCGGCGCGGCGGCTGGCGCATGGGCCAGAGGCGATCGGGCGGCCTGAGGAACTGGCGGGCTATTCGATTCTGGCGCATCGCGACATGGCCGACAGTTTCGAGATCTGGCGCACGGCTTTGGGCCTGCCCGACCTGGAGCCGGTATCGATCGACCTGTTCGATTCGGGATCGTTGCTGCTGGAGGCGGCGGCGCAGGGGGTGGGGATCGCCTTCATGCTCGATTCGCATCGCATCGATCCCGACGATCCGCGCATCGGGACGCTGTTCGGGGAACCGAGCGTCAAGAGTCCGTACAGCTACTGGTTCGTGTGCCGCCCGCGCGCGCTGGAGCAGCGCCCGGTGAAGCTGTTCCACGACTGGCTGATCGGGTTGTTCGATATCGAGGGTTAGGGGGCCAGCGATCGGCGGCCGCTGAGCGGCGCGAGATGCTTGGCCCTTCGGGCCCGAATCTAGAGCGGCCGCCCGTCCTGATCCATCAGCACCTCGCGCCGGCCGACATGGTCGGGGCGCGAAACTAATCCGTCCTTTTCCATCCGTTCGACCAGCCGCGCGGCGCTGTTGTAGCCGACGCGCAGCTGGCGCTGGAGCCATGACGTCGATGCCTTCTGGCTCTCCGCGACCAGCTGCACCGCGCGGCGGTAGAGCTGTTCTTCCGGCGAATCCTCGCCGGTCGGGGCGCCGTCGAGGGCGAATTCTCCGCCCTCCGGCTCTTCGGTGACGGCGGAGATGTAATCGGGTGCGCCTTGCGAGCGCCAGTGATCGGCGACCGCCATCACCTCTTCGTCGCTCACGAACGGGCCGTGGACGCGGGCGATCTGTTTGCCGCCGGGCATGTAGAGCATGTCGCCCTTGCCCAGCAGCTGTTCGGCGCCCTGTTCGCCGAGAATAGTGCGCGAATCGATCTTCGACGTGACGTGGAAGCTGATGCGGGTCGGCAGGTTCGCCTTGATCACGCCGGTGATGACGTCGACCGAGGGGCGCTGAGTCGCCATGATCAGGTGGATGCCGGCGGCGCGCGCCTTTTGCGCCAGGCGCTGGATCAGGAATTCGACTTCCTTGCCCGCGGTCATCATCAGGTCGGCGAGTTCGTCGACGATGATCACGATCTGTGGCAGCGGGTTGAGGTCGAGCGTTTCTTCCTCGTACAGCGGCTTGCGCGTTTCGGGGTCGTAGCCGACCTGGACCTTGCGGCCGAGCTTTTGCCCCTTGGCGAGCGCCTGACGCACCTTGTCGTTGAACGACCCGAGCGAGCGGACATTGACCGACGCCATCATGCGATAGCGTTCCTCCATCTGCTCGACCGCCCATTTGAGCGCGCGCACCGCCTTGGGCGGGTCGGTGACGACGTCGGCGAGCAGGTGGGGGATGTCCTTGTACATGCTGAGTTCCAGCATCTTGGGATCGATCATGATCATGCGGCACTGGTCCGGGGTGAGCCGGTAAAGCAGCGAGAGGATCATGCAGTTGAGGCCGACCGACTTGCCCGATCCGGTGGTGCCGGCGACGAGCAGGTGGGGCATGGGGGCGAGATCGGCGATGACCGGATCGCCCGCGATATTCTTGCCGAGCACGATCGGGAGCTGCGCGCCCAGATCCTCGAACGTCTCGCTGCCGATCAGTTCGTGGAGCGACACGGTTTCGCGCTTCACATTGGGCAGTTCGATGCCGATGACGCTGCGGCCGGGGATCGTCGCGACGCGGGCGGAGACCGCGGACATGTTGCGCGCGATATCGTCGGCGAGCTGGACGACGCGGCTGGCCTTGATGCCCGATGCGGGCTCCAGCTCGTACATCGTCACCACCGGGCCGGGGCGGACTTCGACGATCTGGCCCTTCACATGGAAATCATCGAGCACCGATTCGAGCAGGCGGGCATTGCGCTCGAGCGCCGCCTTGTCGATCGCTGCGGTCCCGCTCCTGGTCGGCTCCTTGAGCAGTTTGAGCGGGGGGAGCTGGTAGGTGCCCTTGAAATCCAGGGTCGCCTGGACCGGCTTGGCCTTGGGCGGAGCAGGGGCCGGCGTGCGGTCGGCGATGACCGGGCCGGGGCGTTCGTCGGGCAACGCCACTTTGCGCGGGCGCGGTGCGGCGGGGGTGAAGACGTCGTCGGCATCGTCGATGTCGGTGTCGAACGGCAGCGCGCCAACCGCCTCGCGCTGGGGCTTGCGCGGCAGGCGGATATGCTGGCGGAAATCGAACTGCACGCTGCGCGCCCACAGGATTACGCCGCCGATGCCGAGGGCCAGCCCGACCGCGCGCACGCCCCAAAGCGTGACGGTGGCGTCACCGCTCAGCCCCAGCAGCCCGCGTACCGCGCTGATGACGGCGAGGCCGAACAGCCCACCCCATCCGCCGGGCAGCTCCATCACCGCCACGCTGGAGATCGAGGCGAGCGCCGCGCCCATGAGGGCAACGCCGCCGAGTGCGCCCAGCAGCATGCGCCGCCAGTTCCCCGCCCCCTCGCCGCGCCACAGCCGCAGGCCGATGATGATCCCTACGGGCGCGAGCAGCACGATCGGCAGGCCACCGATCGCGAGCAACAGGTCGGCGAGCCAGGCGCCCGGCTGACCCAGCAGGTTGCGTGCGGGGCCGCCGGCCGCCGTATTGAGCGAGGGATCCTCGCCATTATAGGTCCCGATCGCGAGCACGGCGGCCAGCGTCAGCGCGAACAGCGCGATGGCGCCGATCAATGCCCCGCTCCGTCGTGCTCCTGCCCGCATCGTGTCACGCCACAGCATCGGCTGCGCCCGGCTCGCCATCATTCCCACCCGTGTTCGATAATCGTTCTAATCATCCCCCTTGTGGACTCTGGCGTCAAGGCGAGCGAGCGCCTAACTGCGGGATATGACCCAGGCAGACCTTCTCATTCTCGGCGGCGGACTGGTCGGGAGCGCGCTTGCCGTGGCGCTCGACGCGCATGGCATCTCCAGCATCGTGATCGACACCGCGGACCCGGACGCGATCCTCGCCGCCAGCCATGACGGGCGCGCATCCGCCATCGCCGCCGCGCCGTTGCGGATGCTGGAGGCGATCGGGTTGGCCGACGATCTGGCGGGCAAGGGGTGCCCGATCGAGAGCATCCGCGTGTCGGATGGCCTCAAGCCCGGCAAGCTCGATTTCGACCCGCAGGAGGGCGAGGGCGCGCTCGGCACGATGTTCGAGAATCGCGACCTGCGCCGTGCGCTGATGGCGGCGGCACAACGCGCGCCGCTGGCCGATGTGCGGATGAAGACCCGCGCGCTGTCGGTCGCGCGTGATGCAACTGGCGTCACCGCGACGCTCGATTCGGGCGCGACGGTGCGCGCGCAATTGCTGATCGGGGCGGAGGGGCGCGCCTCGCCGACGCGCGACGCGGCGCTGTTGCGGGTGGCGCGCTGGAATTATGACCATGCGGCGATCGTGACCTCGCTGCATCACGAGCATAGCCACGAGAACACCGCGTTCGAGATTTTCTATCCGCAGGGTCCGTTCGCGATCCTGCCGCTGCGTGATGACGCCAACGGGCATCGCTCGGCAATCGTCTGGTCGGTGAAGCGCAGCGAAGAGGCGGGGATGATGAAGCTGTCCGAACGCGGCTTCCTTGCCGAGGCGGACAAGAAGATGGGCGGGTTCCTCGGCAAGCTCGGGCCGCTGGGGCCGCGCTTCAGCTATCCGCTCGGCTTCCACCATGCTGCGAAGATCACGGCGGAGCGGCTGGCGCTGGTCGGCGACGCGGCGCATGGCATCCACCCGATTGCGGGGCAGGGGGTCAATGTCGGCTTTCGCGATGTTGCCGCGTTGGTCGAGGTGCTGGTCGAGGGGAAACGGCTGGGGCTCGACATGGGCGATCCCGCGTTGCTGACCCGCTACGAACGCTGGCGCAGCCTCGACACGATGATGGTCAGCATTGCCACCGACGCGCTGACGCATCTGTTCGGGCTTCCCGGCGGCGCGGCGAACGCGGCGCGGCGGTTTGGGTTGTCGGCAGTGGACAAGGTGCCGACGCTCAAAAACTGGTTCATGGCCGAAGCCCGCGGCGAATCGGGCAAGGTGCCGCGGTTGTTGCATGGGGAGATGGCTTAGGTGGCGTCGCGAGATGTGCGGCGCGGCGGTGCAATTGTGCTGCTGCTCGGAATAGCGGCAATTTCGGTGGGTAACTCGCCGCCCGCCCCTCTAGCGGAAGGACCTTTTGACAGCATCGCTCTGGCGGTGAAAGCGGCCCGCAAATGTGGCATCGAAGAGCTGAGATTGGAGGTCCGCGCAGACTTTACGCGGATGTTTTATGCCGGTGACCCGGAGCCAAACGCCGGGAATGGCGGCCTGCTTTGTTTGGCACGATGGCAGCGTGAAAATGCGGAGCGCCTCTCGCTTTCCAAGCAATGGTTTCAGTACGGCTACGGACCACGCAGGTAGGCTTCAGCCAGACTTCAAAAGCCCCGTCCCGGGTCAAGCCCGGGACGACGAGAGGGGGGCGGTCTACTGCAACGTCCCCTCTTCCCCCTCATGCCGCCCGAAAAACTGCATGAGCTGGATAATCAGCTCGGCGCGGTCGGCGATCGTGTCGGCTTCGAGCAGTGCCTGTTTCGCGGCGGGGTCGAAGGGGGCGATCTGGGCGATGCCGTTGACGAGGTTCTGATCGTCGAGCCGCGCGACCGCTTCCCAGTCGACCGCATAGCCCTGAGTCTCGGCGAAGCGGCGCGATTCGAGTTCGAGCGCGGCGCGCGCGCCCATTGAGAGGGTTTCATCGACCGGGTCGGCGATCAGCTCGGCCTCGACCTGGCGGAACAGCGTCGTTACCTCCAGCTCGCGCAGAATGCGGAAGCGCGACAGCCCTTCCAGCACGACATTGTACCGGCCATCCTCCATCGCCTCGACATCGGCGATGCGGCCGACACAGCCGATCTCGAACAAGGGCGGTTTCTCGCCACCCCCTTTGGGCTGAATCATCGCGATGCGCCGGTCGCGGGCGAGGCTGTCATTGACCATCGCCCGGTAACGCGGCTCGAAAATATGCAGCGGCAAATGCATGCCGGGGAACAGCAGCGCCCCGGGGAGCGGGAAGATCGAGAGGCGCGTGCCGGTCGCCAATGCGGTCATCCGAACAGGATCGCGGAGAGCTTGCGGCGCTGCGCCGAGACCCAGGGGTCTTCAAGCCCGACCGCTTCGAACAGCTTGAGCAGGCGCGCGCGTGCGGCGCCGTCGTTCCATTCCCTATCCTCGGCGATCAGCGCGAGCAGCGTGTCCGCGGCGCTCTGACGGTCGCTGCCCATCAGCGCGCCGGCAAGGTCGTAGCGCGCCTCCATGTCGCCGCTTGCGGCCTTGGCGCGCAGCGCGCCGAGTTCATCGTCACCGGCGGCAGCGGGCGCCTCCTGCGCCAGGCTCAGCGCGGCGCGGGCGCGCTCGACCTCGGGCAGCTTGGCGGCCTCCTCGGGCAGGGCGGCGAGCACGGCGGCGGCTTCGTCAAGCCGGGCCAGCGCAGTCAGCGCGCGGACGCGGCCGGCGACGGCCTGTGCACTGTCCGGCGCGATTTCGGCGATCTGTTCGAAAATCGACAGCGCGCGTTCGGTCTCACCGCCCGCCAGCACCTCTTCGCCCATCGCCAGCAGCGGTTCGAGCTCGGCGGCCTGCACCGCGGCGTCGCTTTCGACCGGGATCTGGCGCAGGATCTGGTCGAGCATCGCCTTGAGCTGTCCCTCGGTGCGCGCATTGGTCAGGTCGGCGATCGGCTGGCCCTGGAACATCGCATAGACGGTCGGGATCGACCGCACCTGGAACTGCGCGGCGATGAACTGATTCGCATCGACATCGATCTTGGCCAGCATCACGCCCTTGTCGGCATAGTCGGCGGCGACCTTGTCCAGCACCGGTCCCAGCGCCTTGCACGGGCCGCACCATTCCGCCCAGAAATCGAGGATGACGAGCTTCGTCATCGACGGTTCGACGATGTCGCGACGAAATGCCTCGACGGCGTCCTTGTCGGCGGCGGAAAGTCCAAGCGTGGCCACGGCGAATCCCTTGTCGTTCGAGCAATGCGGTACGCCCCTATTTGGGCGTTCGTGGGCTCAGGGCCAACCCCCTGAGCCGGAATCGCGAATCCTGCAACTTCCCCCTTGCAGCCCCCGGAACCCGCTGCTAGAGGCCGCCACCTTGCCCCGCCCCCTCGGCTTCCCGAGCGGGCACATATGGCGCCAGAGAGCGGGCGTAGCTCAGGGGTAGAGCACAACCTTGCCAAGGTTGGGGTCGAGGGTTCGAATCCCTTCGCCCGCTCCAGTCGCCGCGCTGTGATAGCGTGGATCTTCGTCAGATCGGGCCCGTCAGAACCCTCGAGTATTTTGCTGGCCCTCCGCGCAATAGCGCTGCGGGCGTGGTTCGAATCCCTTCACCTGCTCCAGTTGCCGCGCAGCAACTGCGCCCCTTTCGATATGTGGCACATGGGTGTTCGCGAACGCGCCGTTTCGCAAATTGCCTCCTTCCGGCCCTTTTCGTGCCGGGTCACGTACCTAATTATCTGTTCAAACAGGATTTCAGCCGCGTCAGGCGCGGCCTGTATGGATGATTGGAGTTTAGACCATGACGATCGAGGGACCGGTGCGGCGCACGGCGCGTCCGCGGGCATGGATGATGGCGGTGGCCGGGCTGGCGATGCTGGCCGCGCCGCTGGGCGGCGCGAGTGCCGCCGGCAATGGCGTCAAGCAGCTCGTATCGAGCGAATGGCGCAACCCGAGCAACAGCGTGCATATCCGCATCACGCCGTGTGGCGGCGAGCGCGTGTGCGGCACCGTGATCTGGGCGAGCGAGAAGGCCAAGGCCGATGCGCGCAAGGGCGGCACGGAGAAGCTGGTCGGCGCGAACCTGTTTCGCGAATTCCGTCAGGTTGAGCCGGGCAAATATAAGGGCCGGGTGTTCGTGCCCGACATGAACCGCACCTTCAGCGGCCAGATGCGGATCGAGGGCAATGCGATGATCGGCAAGGGCTGTGTGCTCGGCTTCATCTGCAAATCGCAGACCTGGACGCGTATTTCGTGATGTGAGGCGGGCGGCGGCGCGCTAAGCACGCGGCATGACGCACGCTCCTATTCGCACCGGCATTGGCGGGTGGACCTTCGAACCGTGGCGCGGGACCTTTTACCCTGAAGGTCTCACGCAGAAGAAGGAGCTGGAGTTTGCCAGCCGCCAGCTGGGCGCGATCGAGATCAACGGCACCTATTATTCGGGGTTCAAGCCCGCGACCTTTGCCGGATGGGCGGCGAGCGTGCCCGAGGGGTTCGTGTTTGCGGTCAAGGCGTCGCGCTATTGCACCAACCGCAAAGTGCTGGGCGACGCGGGTGAGTCGATCGCCAAATTCGTGGGACAGGGCATCATCGAGCTGGGCGACAAGCTCGGCCCGATCCTGTGGCAGTTCATGGCGACCAAGAAGTTCGACGCGGCGGATTTCGGTGCCTTCCTGAAGCTGCTTCCTGCGTCTCACGACGGAGTGACGCTGCGCCATGCGGTGCAGGTGCGGCATGAAAGTTTTGCGGTGCCGGAGTTTGTGACGATGTGCCGCGAAGCGGGCGTTGCGATTGTCTATGCGCACTCGCCCGAATACCCCGCGATTGCCGACGTGACCGGCGATTTCGTCTATGCGCGGCTTGAGTCGGGGGAGGACGATAACCCGCTTTGCTATCCCGAGCCCGAGCTGGACCGCTGGGCGGAGGTGGCGAGATGCTGGGCGTCGGGCGGACGGCCAGCGGGCCTGCCCTATATCGAGGATCGCGATCCGCCCGCGACGCCGCGCGAGACATTCGTCTTCCTGATCCATGGCGGCAAGGTGCGCGCGCCCGCCGGGGCGCAGGCATTGGCGACACGGGTGCGCGGCTGACCGCGACCGGCGCGCAGGCTGCGCCTCCCGCAGCGTGGTTCCATATGGATGCGATGCGCGCCGTGCTCGCGGTGACGGTCGCGTTTGGACATTTGTGGGGGCTGCTGGTCGAGGACTACCGGCCGACCGCGTCGCTGCTGGTGCGCGCGGGCTATTTTTTTGCCGGCTTTGCGCATTCGGCGGTGATCCTGTTCTTCGTGCTCAGCGGATACTGGATCGCGCGCAGCGTTTCGGCGCGGGCCGAGCGTGGCTGGCGCTGGGACGCGTATCTCATCGACCGGGTCGCGCGGCTGGGGATCGTGCTGGTCCCGGCGCTGCTGCTGGGCGGGCTGCTCGACTGGATCGGTTATCATGTGCTGGAACTGCCCACGTATTACGGGCTGACCGGTGCGTGGGTGTTCAGCCAGGACCTGTCGCAGTCGATGACGTGGGGCGCGCTGGTCGGCAATCTGATGTTTCTCCAGCATCTGATCGTCCCGCCCTTTGGCAGCAATGGGCCGTTGTGGAGCCTGGCGTTCGAATTCTGGTATTATCTGTGGTTTCCGGCGCTGTGGCTGGCGCTGCGCTATCGGCGACCGGGCATCGCGCTGGCGAGTTTGGGGATCGCGTTCGTCAATCCGGAGATTGCGCTCGGCTTCCTCAGCTGGCTGTGCGGCGCGGCGTTGCTTGGAGCGGAGCGGCGCTGGCCGGACCTGCGCCTGGCGCGCTGGACGCCGGTTGCGGCCGGACTGCTGTGCCTCGCCGCGTTGCTGTGGGGGCGCACGGGCGATTTCGGGGTCGAGGATCCGATCGAGGCCGCCAGCTTCGCGCTGTTCCTGTTCACCCTGCTGCGCAGCGACCCGCCGCGCCTCGCCGCACTGCACCCGCTGGCCAGCTATGGCGCGCAGGCGAGCTTCTCGCTCTACGCCATCCATTTCCCGCTGATGGCGCTGGCGGCGGGGTGGATCGTCGGGGACACGCGGCTGGCGCCCGGTGGGGAGGCGGCGCTGGCGGTGGTGGCGATCCTGGTGCTGGCGGTTGCCGTAGCGTGGCTGTTCGCGGCGCAGACCGAGGCGCGGACGGGCGCGCTGCGCGACTGGATCAGAAGTCGAGTCCAAGGCGGGCGAGCGGGTGACCCACCGCTCCGCTGACCAGCGCCGCCTGGACCACGGTAAACGGCCACAGCTTCGACACCGGCCCCATCACCCGGTCGCGCAGCCACGGTATCGCTGCGCCATCGGACTGATAGACCGGGGTCAGCAACCGGCTGAGCAGCTGATAGAGCTGAATCTGATCGCGGCGCAGGCGGATGGTTTCGGCGAGCGCTTCGGATAGCGTGCGCGCGCGGCGCAGGCCGAGGGCGAGGGCATAGGCGTCGAGCAGCGCCATGTTCGCGCCCTGCCCCAGTTGCGGGCTGGTCGAATGCCAGGAATCGCCGAGATGGATCAGGCCCGGCTCGACCGGATGGCGCAAGGTGCGATGCGCGTAGCTGGCGAAGGTCAGCTGGTCGGAATCGGTGATCTGGTCGAGCAGGGGCGCGGTGGCGGGCCATAATTCCAGCACCTGCTCTTTCCACCGTGGGAGACCCGCCGCGCGCCAGTTCGCGAGGCGATCGCCGCGCAGCGACCAGAACAAGGCGGCACGTGGACCCGTCGCGTGGCGCGGGGTTCCGATCGGCAGCACGCCGGCCATGACGCTGGCGCGGCGATAGCGCTGCTGCAGCGCATCGGGGATGAAGTCGCCCGCCCAGTCGAGATCGGCCCAGAGCGCGCCGAACGCCAGCGGGGGCGTCGCCGGGACGAGCGGGGAGCGGCTGCCCATTGCGTCGACGATCAGGTCGAAGCGCGCTGTCTGCGTACCATCGGCGAAGTGCAGCCGACTGTCCGCGCACGCCGCGATCGCCCGTCCGGCTTCGATTCCGATACCTTCCGCCAGCACGGCATCGTGGAGGATCGCGAACAGGGTCGCGCGGTGGACGCCGATGCCGACGCCGCTGCGCCTGAGTGCGGCGTAGCGCACGTCGAGAACACAGCGATCGCCGGCATGACCGATCAGCCGCGTGACCGGCGCGCCGCGCGCTAGCAATTCGGCCTCTAGCCCCAATGCGCGCAACACGGCCTGACCGGTCGGCTGGATCAGCAAGCCCGAGCCGAGCGGGCGGGGCGTGCCGAAGCGTTCGAACAAGGTGACGCGATGGCCGACGCGGTGGAGCAGCAAGGCGGCGGCAAGCCCGGCGGTGCCGCATCCTGCCACCGCGATGTCCAGCGGAGGCAGCCTAGTGCTCCACGGGCCGCGCGGGGCTGGCGCGGTCGGAGACCATGCGCTGGCCGTCGATCACGATCGGGCTGGCGACGCCGGGCAGGCCTTCTGGCGCGATCTGCATGCCGCGTGCGATCACCTGCGGGTCGGCGAACACCTCGTCCACGGTGTTGATCGGCCCGGCGGGGACACCTTGTGCCTCGAGCGCGTCGGACAGCGCCTGTTTGGTCCAGCCCGCCACCGCCGCCTGGATCGGCGCGATCAGGCGGGCGCGGTTGCGCACGCGTGCCGGGTTGGTCGCGAAATCGGGATCGTCGGCAAGGGTGAGGCCCAGCACGCTGCACAGCTTGCGGAACTGCGAATCATTGCCCACCGCGATGATCAGGTCGCCGTCGCTCGCCGTAAACGCCTGATAGGGGGCGAGGTTGGCATGGCCGTTGCCCATCCGGTGCGGCACCTTCGCCGGGTTGGCCATCCAGTTCAGCGCCTGATTGGCGAGCACCGCGACCTGGGTATCGAGCAGCGCCATGTCGATGTGCGCGCCCTTACCCGTCGCATCGCGCTGACGCAGCGCCGCGAGGATCGCGACGGCGGAATAGACTCCAGTAAAGATGTCGGCACAGGCGATCCCCGCCTTTTGCGGCGCGCCATCGGGCTCGCCGGTCAGCGACATGATGCCGCCCATCCCCTGGATGATGAAATCATAGCCGGCGCGGTGGGCATAAGGTCCGGTCTGGCCGAAGCCGGTGATGGAGCAGGTGATCAGGCGCGGGTACAGCGCGCTAAGGCTGGCATGATCGAGGCCGTATTTGACGAGCCCGCCGACCTTGTAATTTTCGATCACGACATCGGCGTCGGCGACCAGCGCGCGGACTTCAGCCTGACCTTCGGGCGTTGCGATGTCGATGAAGCGGGTGGTCTTCCCACGGTTCGCCGAATGGTAATAGGCGGCGTCGCGGCTCACGCCATCGGCGTCGTGCAAGAAGGGCGGACCCCAGTGGCGCGTGTCGTCGCCCGCGCCGGGGCGCTCGACCTTGATCACTTCGGCCCCCAGATCGGCGAGCAGTTGCCCGCACCATGGCCCGGCGAGGATGCGGGCGAGTTCGACCACCTTGACCCCGGCGAGCGGCTTCATGCGCGGCAAATCTCGTACACGACATTGTCGGGCAGGACCTGTCCACCGCCGCGATGGGTGCGGCCCGGAATCAGCCGCCCACCGATCTTCGCCATTGCACCGCGCGAGCGCAGATTGTTGCGCCCGACGATGAATACCACGCGGTGCACGAAGCGGTGGATATGGCCGAGCATCAGCCGCTTGATCTCACGGTTATAGGTGCCGCCCCAATGGCTCCGCGCGATGAAGGTCCAGCCGATCTCGATCTCGTCTTCCTCAGGGACCCAGCAGTCATAGCGGCTCGACCCGATCACCGCGCCGGTTGCCTTGTCGAGGATCGCGAGGCCGCCGCCGCAGGCGAGCGCGTCGTCGAAGAATTTGCGGAACACCGGTTCCTGCCAGCGGTCGTTGGCCGGGTGGAGTTCCCAGATCAACGGGTCGGAGGCGACGGCGAACAGGGCGTCCCAATCCGCAGCGACGAGCGGTCGGATGGTGACGAGTTCGCCGACAAGCGTCGGTTGCCGATCCGGCCCCATCAGAACGCGGCAATCCCGGTGATCGCGCGGCCGAGGATCAGGCCGTGGACGTCGTGAGTGCCCTCATAGGTGTTGACCGTTTCGAGGTTGATCGCATGGCGCATCACGTGGAACTCGGCGGAAATGCCGTTGCCGCCATGCATGTCGCGCGCGACGCGGGCGATATCGAGCGCCTTGCCGCAATTGTTGCGCTTGATGATGCTGATCGCTTCGGGCGACAGCGTGCCCTCGTCGAACATCCGCCCTGCGCGCAGTGCTGCCTGAAGGCCGAGTGCGATCTCGGTTTCCATGTTCGCCAGCTTCAGCTGCACCAGCTGGGTTGCGGCGAGCGGGCGGCCGAATTGATGGCGGTCGAGCGTGTACTGGCGGGCGGCCTGCATGCACGCTTCGGCCGCGCCCATCGTGCCCCAGGCGATGCCATAACGCGCGCGGTTTAGGCAGCCGAACGGGCCCTTGAGCCCCTGAACCTCGGGCAGCAGCGCGTCTTCGCCGACTTCGACCCCGTCCATCACGATCTCGCCGGTGATCGACGCGCGCAAGCTCAGCTTGCCCTCGATCTTGGGTGCCGAAAGCCCCTTCATCCCCTTTTCGAGGACGAAGCCCTTGATTCCGCCGCCATGTTCGTCGCTCTTGGCCCAGACCACGAAGACATCGGCGATCGGCGAATTGGTGATCCACATCTTCGCACCGGTCAGGCGGTAGCCGCCGTCGATCTTTTCGGCGCGGGTGCGCATGCCGGCCGGATCGCTGCCCGCATCGGGTTCGGTCAGGCCGAAACAGCCGACCCATTCGCCGCTGGCGAGCTTGGGCAGGTATTTGCGCTTCTGCTCCTCGGTGCCGTAAGCGTGGATCGGGTGCATCACGAGGCTCGACTGCACGCTCATCGCGCTGCGATAGCCCGAATCGACCGCCTCGACCTCGCGCGCGACCAGGCCATAGGCGACATAGCCAAGCCCCGCGCCGCCATAGGTTTCGGGGATGGTCGGGCCGAGCAGGCCGAGCTGGCCCATTTCCGACATGATTTCGCGGTCGAAATTTTCGTCGAGGAATGCGCGGGTGACCCGCGGGAGCAGCTGTTCCTGCGCATAGGCACGCGCCGCGTCGCGGACCATGCGTTCTTCATCGGTCAGCTGTGCGTCGAGCGCGAACGGATCCTGCCAGTCGAACCGGCCCATCTCGGCCATCTTACTCTCCCTGAATATCTTGTGCCGGCGCGGTCGGTGCTGCCGGGGTCGGGGTGCGCGCGCCGGAGACCGGCTCGGCCTTCCCCGCAATTGCCGCATTTTCGAGCGTGTCGAGCGCGCGCCGCGTCTCGATGTAGCGGCCCGCCGCCGCCATCCAGCTTTCGGCACCCTGCGCGCCGGGCAGGCGCGAGACTTCGGCCAATGCCGCCTCGACATGGCCCTGTCCCAGCAGGCGGCGCGCGCGGGCCAGCCGCTCGCGCGGATGCGGGCTGGGCGCGTCCTGTTTGCGGATGATGACGAGCGTCGATAGTTCGCGCTGGATCGCGTTCAGCCAGCCATCGTCGGGCTGCGAGGTCGACAGGCGCGGGGCGATCTGGTCGAACGCGACGCGCAGATCCTCCAGCGTGATGGGCTCGCCGGAGGCGGAAATGACGGCGGCGACGGCATCGGGTTCGGCCCCGCCCAGGCGGCGGCGCAACTCACCCTCGATCATTCCGAGACCCTGTCCGCGCTCCAGCGCGCGGCGCGCCCCGAACACCAGCATCATCGCCTCGGCCCGCCCGGCATAGCTTGCCGCTACCCGCGCATCGGCATCGGCGGCGCGCAACCGCGAATCGAGTGCCTCCAGCCGCGCGGCAAGCGCCTGTTCGCGTGCAGCGAGCGTAGCGACATCCATGCCCGGCGCGGTGACGGGCGCGGCGGAGATTGGGGGCTGGACGAGTGGGGCGGGCGCAGCCTCGGGCTGCCCCCACCAGTCGCTGGCGCGGAACACGACCGCCATCACCGCCAGGCCGGCAATGAATGCGATCAGCACCGCGCCAATCGTCATCAATGGATTGCCGCGCGCAGGGGCGGTGGGAACCGGAGCGTCGGGGGTCATGACCTGCTTATTCTCCCGATGCGCTCAGGGGTCAATCGCCAGCCGCTGTGCCGCGGCGATCAAAGCGGCATCGCTTGGCTTGGCGGCGACGGCGACGCTGTCCCAGCCGCGCCCGTCGGCGTCGGCGGCGCGCGCGCTGATCGCGGCGATACGGACGGAGGCGCGGGGGATCCGGTGCGTGTCGAGCTGTGCGGCGAGTTGGCGCGTCGCGCGCGCGGAATGGACCATCGCGACGGTCCCCGGCAGCTGCGCGGCCTGCTCCGGGGTCCAGCCGATTGCGTCATTGGCATAGACGGCGATGGTCATGCGCACCGCCGGGTGGTTCACGGCCATCCGGTCACGCCCCGCCAGCCACAACAGGCGCTGACTCCACGCCTGGCGTGCCAGCAATGCGGCGACGCCATGAGTGCCGCATTCGATGACGCACAGACCCGCCTGCGTCGCGGCGTCGGCGGTTTCGGGACCGACCGCCAGCACGGGGAGCCGGGCGATCCGCTCCAGCCCCGCCCCGGCGTGCCGCGCGGCGTTGGCGCTGGTCAGCAGCAGCGCGTCGAACGCGGCAGGATCGGGTGGGGTCCAGTCGAGCGGGGCGACCGCGAACAGCGGCAGCAGGATCGGGTCGAGGCCGGCGGCGCGAACGCGCTCAGCAGTGGCCGATCCGCCCGGTGCCGGGCGCAGGATTACAATCGGGCGGGTCAATGGCCGAACAGGCGGCGCAGCTGTGGCGAGGCGCCGGACAGCAGCGCGCGTGCGTGGTCCGCCGCCTCCTCCGCAGTCCCGGCTAGGCCGCTGCGGTCGATCCGGACATGCTCCGACCCATCCGCGCTCAGGATTTCGGCGCGCAGGCGCAGGCCGTCGGGCGCGACCGTCGCCAGTGCCGCGATCGGAGAGTGGCAGTCTCCGCTGATCGCGGCGAGCAAGGCGCGCTCGGCCCAGACACAGCGTTCGGTCAGCGCGTCGCCGATGGCCCCGACATGGATGCGGGTCGCCGAATCGTCGGCGCGCACCTCGATCCCGACCGCGCCCTGCGACGGGGCGGGGAGCAAGTGATCGGTGTCGATCGCCACGCCGATATCGCCATAGCCCAGCCGGTCGAGCCCGGCGGCGGCGAGCAGGGTGGCATCGGCCTCTCCCGCCGCAACCTTGGCGCGGCGCGTATCGACATTGCCGCGCAGGGGCACGATGGCCAGGTCGGGGCGCAGGCGGCGCAGCTGCGCGGCGCGGCGCGGCGAGCTGGTCCCGATCCGCGCACCGTGCGGCAGCGCGTCGAGCGACTCGGCCCCGATCAGCCGGTCGCGCACATCGGCGCGCGGCAGCATCGCGGCGACCGTGATCGTGTCCGGGCGGATCGTCTCGACATCCTTCATCGAGTGCACGGCAAGGTCGATCGTGCCGTCCAGCAGCGCGCGGTCGAGTTCCTTGGTCCACAGCGCCTTGCCGCCGATTTCAGCAAGCGGGCGATCCTGCACGCGGTCGCCGGTGGTGCGGATCGGCACGATTTCGACCGCCGCTGGACCCCAGCCATGCGCGGCGAGCAGCGCATCGCGCACCATATTGGCCTGAACAAGCGCGAGCGGCGAACCGCGGGTACCAAGACGGAGCAACATGCAGGCCGTCTAGCGAAGCGTTTCGCCGATGTCGAAGGGGTCAGGGAATCTCGAACAGCCCCGCCGCGCCCATGCCGCCGGCGGTGCACATCGACACCACGACCCAGCGCACGCCACGCTTGCGGCCTTCGATCAGCGCGTGACCGACCAGCCGCGCACCGGTCATGCCGAACGGGTGGCCGATCGCGATCGCGCCGCCATTGACGTTATACCGCTCGGGATCGATGCCGAGATGGTCGCGGCAATAAAGGCACTGGCTGGCAAACGCCTCGTTGAGTTCCCACAGGCCGATATCGTCGACCGACAGCCCGGCGCGGTCGAGCAATTTGGGGATCGCGAAGATGGGACCGATGCCCATCTCGTCGGGGCCGCAGCCTGCCGCCTGAAAGCCGCGATAGATGCCGAGGATCTCCCGGCCCTCCGCCTGTGCGGTGGCGCGGTCCATCACGATCTGCGCGGCAGCACCGTCGGACAGCTGGCTGGCATTGCCGGCGGTGATGTGTTGGCCCTGCTCGATGACCTGCCCGCCCTTCCACACGGTCTTGAGGCCAGCGAGTGCTTCGACGGTGGTGCCGGGGCGGATGCCTTCGTCCTGAGTCACGGTGACGGTCTCGGTGCCGGTGCGGGTGCCTTCGTTGTCGAACAGCGCCTTTTCGACCGTGATCGGCACAATCTCCTCGGCGAACGCGCCCTTTGCCAGCCCGGCCTCGGCGCGCTGCTGGCTCTGCGCGGCATAGGCATCCTGCGCCTCCCGGCTGATGCCATAGCGTTCGGCGACGATTTCGGCGGTTTCGATCATCGCCATATAGGCATGCGGTTCGTTGGCGAGCACCGACTGGTTGGCGAAGCGCGGCGCGTCCTTGTTCACGGTCAGGCTGATCGATTCCATGCCGCCGGACAGCGCGACATCGATATCGCCCGCGATGATCGAACGTGCCGCCAGCGCCAGTGCGGTAAGGCCGGAGCCGCATTTGCGGTCGAGCGTGAAGGCGGGGACGCTCTGTGGCAGCCCGGCGGCGAACACCGCCATGCGCCCGGCATTGGCCCCTTGCGTCCCCCATTGATTGCCGACGCCCCAGAAGATGTCGTCGATCCGCGCCGGGTCGATCCCGGCGCGTGTTACCGCCGCGTTCATCACATGGGCGGCGAGGACCGGTGCCTCGGTCGCGTTGAACGCGCCGCGATAGGCCTTGCCAATGGCCGTGCGGGCGGTGGAGACGATCGCGGCTTCGCGCATGGACATCCTCTCATTCGTATATCGGGTATGGTCACCCTTTATCGCGAGAGGCGGTCGGTTGGAAGAGTCAGTCGGTGAAACTCGGCGCGCGCTTCTGCATGTTCGCCATCACCGCCTCCATCTGGTTGGGCGAACGCAGCAGCTTGGCCTGCTCGGCGCTCTCCGCGGCCAAAATCGGCCCGGCGCTGGCGTCAGCGGACAGGTTGGCGAGCCGCTTGGCCGCGCGGATCGCGTCTGGATTGCGCGCGGCAACGGCGGCGGCAATATCCATCGCGGCGGCATAGGGCGCCTCGGAAAGATGGGTGACGAAGCCGAGCGCCGCCGCCTCCTGCGCATCGAACTCCCGCGCGGTGTAGGTCAGCTCGCGCAGCACATCGTCGCGCACCGTCGTCCGCCACAGCGCGAATCCGGCCATGTCGGGGACGATTCCCCACTTCATCTCCATGATCGAACAGCGCGTGCCCGGCGCCATGATGCGGATGTCCGCACCTGACATGATCTGGAACCCGCCACCGAACGCTATGCCATGGACGGCGGCGATGACCGGCACGGGCAGGGTACGCCAGCCCCAAGCAACCTGCTGGAACAGGTTTGCCTCGCCATGGCTGCGCGCATGGATGTCGAGGCCGGTGCCGCCGCCAGCCATGCTGGCCATGTCGAGCCCGGCGCAAAAGGCCTTCCCCTCGCCTGACAGCACCACCGCGCGCAGGCCGGGCGTGGCGGCGAGCTGGTCGATCGCGTCGGCGATTCCCGCGAACATCGCCGGGTCGAGCGCGTTCATCTTGTCGGGGCGCGCCAGCCGGACATCGGCGATGCCGTTGGCGATATGAATGGTCACGCGCTGTTCGGTCATGATCCTCTCCGCTCGATCTTGCTTTACGCGCACGTTAACTCGCCACGAGGCGATAGCCCAGCCCCTTGCGACCTTCGATCATCGCGGTGGGAAAGGGGCGGTCGAGCTTGGCGCGCAGGTTGGAGACATGCACCGCGACGACATTGGTGCCGGGATCGAAGCGCAGCTTCCACACCTGTTCAAGCAACTCACCGCGCGACACGAACTGCCCCGGCCGCTCGGCCAGGTAGCGCAGCAGCGCATATTCGCGCGGCACCAGCGCGATCATGGTGCCCGACCGGGTCGCGGTGCGCGCGACGGGATCGAGCGTCAGCGGGCCGACGATGACCGGGCTGGCGGCGTGACGGCGCACCCGGGCGTCGACGCGCGCCGCCAACTCTTCGGGATCGACCGGCACTGCGACGGCGTCGCATGCCCCGGCATCGAGCGCGGCGATCAGGGTGGCGCGGTTGATGGTCAGGGCAATGCGCGGCACCGATCCGCCGGCGAGGGCCTGGCCGGTTCGCCAGCGACATAGGATCGCCACGACATGCGGTGCCGGATCGCGCGCCGCCTCGCCGATCTCCAGCGCATAGCCGCGTGCGCGAATGGCCGCGTCAAGCCGCGGTATCTCGACTTCGGACAGAATCACCGGGCCCACCCGGCGGATTTGCGCAGTTTTGCGTCGGCCTGTCTGCCGCAGATGGGTCCAAAGCGGGGTGACCAGGCGCGGCGCGGGCGATCAGCTCCAGCGCCTGCGGGCAATCGGGACGCGCTGCTGCGAGCGCTGCAAGCGCGGTCGCCCGCATGCGCGGGTGCGGGTGGCGTCGCGCGAGATGGTCGATCAGGTCGAGCCCGTTGCCGCCGCCCAGATGCGCGGCGATCGTCGCCAGCCCTTCGGACGGTGCGGTGGTCAGCACCTCCGCAATCTCGCCGGTCGCAGGGTCGAAGCGATGCTGGTCGATCCAGCGATGCGAAGGATGGCTGCCAAGGATGTTGAGCGTGACCGAAAAGGCATCGGGTGGCAGCTGTGCGTGGACGTCACGGCACATGCGGTAGAGCATCAGCTGCCCCGGCGCGATCCGGCGCCGGCCGGTGAAGCGCATCGGTTCGTGCGGGGACGCGGGATCGCGCTCCCAATAATCGCTCCAATAACCGGGGCCGAGATAGCCATAGGTCAGGAACGGGAAATTATGGTCGTGCGCCATGCCATAGACGAAGGGCGCGGTGCCGCTCGCCTGGACGATCCCGTCACTGGCGGAGGGCCAGAAATTGGCACGCAGCACGAATCGGCCAGTGGGTGGGCGCAGCAGGAACACCTGCGCGCCATAGCTGTTGGCGGCGCTTTGCCCGGCGCAGCGCGTCTTGAGCTCGGCGATGGCGCGGTCGGCGAGGAAATCCCGGTTGCGCCCCAGCCGCGCGAGCAGCGGGCCGAGCGCGGCAAAGCTGTCTTCGTCATGCGGGTCGAAGGGGGTGGTCTCCAGCGCCTCGACCAGTTCGTCGAGGGTGATCGCGCCGCCGATGCCGGGGTCAATCATGCGAGTCATGCGGCGGCGATCCGGGCGTCGAGTCGGTCGAGCGTCTGTGTCGCGGCGGCGCGTACGCCTGCATCGGGATCCATGCCTGCCATTTCGGCCAGTCGGGGCCGCGCCGTGCGCGCATCGAGCATCAGCCATTCGCGCATCGCCGCCCAGCGCAGGTGAAAGGCGGGATCGCGGGTCATGGCGTCGAAGCTGTCAGCGGCATCGCTCCGCCCGCTGGCACGCAGCAGGGCGAGCAATAGTTCGGCGCGGGAGGCGCGGTCGTCGGCGGTCGCGCTGCGGACGGGCCTGCCATCGGCGATGGCGAATTCGTGGAGAAGCGGGTCGGCACCCGGCTTGGCGGTTGCGGTGACGGCGACGACATCGCGAGTTGCAGCGACGATCAGCCGACCCTCGCGCCGTCCGTCCAGTTCGATCAGGTCGCCATCGGCCAGCTGCAGGGGGGCGATCTCGACGCAGCGGCGCGGCCCCGCCTCTGCCAGCTGCCATCGGCGCAGCTGCGCCTGCCCGCCCCGGACATACAGCGTCAGCGCGCGCCGACCTGACAGCACGACTGTCGCTGGTGGATCGAGCCGGGCGAGTGATGCTGCCGAGGTCACGCTGGCGGTCAGCGTGACGCCGGGCAGGTCGGCGAGCACCACGGCGGTGCGCAGCGCGTCGCGGGTCATGCGCAGCGCCGGATCGAACCATGGATCGGCGCGCAGGGCGTCGACCAGCGGAGCGATCAGCCCGGCGACCCAATCGCTGTCCGCGAGCAGTAGGCGCGCCTGCTCCAAAACGGCATCCGCATCGCTGAGCCCGTCGAACCGGGCAGCGACGCGGTCGCGCACGGCGTCGGCAAAGGCGGCATTGGCGGCGGTCGAGTGTGCGCGCGCGTCCGGCACCGCCGGGGCGAAGCTGGTCAAGCCGCAGTGTCGTAAACGATGATGACGATCGCGACCATCATCTCGAAAATCTCGTCGCCGGCGATCTCCGAAGCGCGGATCGCGCCGTGCATTGCAACCTGGGTGCCCAGCGTGGCGATGTCGGACAGTGTGAGAGTCAGCATGGTCGTTCCCCCTTGTCGATGATGCGGACAGGCTAGGCGGGGACGTCGTGACGGCTGAGTTAATTCGACTTTATGTTGCGGCTGCCCCCGGCTTGCCGTGCGTCGCCATGCCCGCTAGCGCGACCGCCATGAGTGCGGTGCCGATCCCTTTTGACCCCCAACGCTTTTTCACCGCCCGGGTGGGCGGGCATGGCGATGCGCTGGGCATCCGGTACCGCGCGCATGGCCCCGACTGGTGCGAGCTGGCCTTGCCGTTCGATCCGAAGCTGATCGGCGATGTCGAGCGCGGGGTGCTGGCGTCGGGGCCGATCATCACCCTGCTCGACATGGCGACGAGCGTCGCGGTGTGGATGAAGCGCGGCGGGTTCCTGCCGCATGCAACACTCGACCTGCGCGTCGATTATCTGCGGCCGGCGGTGGCGGGGCGCGAGGTGATCGGGCGCGGTGAATGCTATCGCGTGACCCGCTCGGTCGGCTTTGTGCGCGGGGTGGCGCATGACGGCGACCCCGACGATCCGGTCGCGCATGTCGCGGGCACGTTCATGTTCATGGAGGGCGCGGCATGAGCTTTGCGCTGCCGCCCTATGCCGAATTGCTCGGCATCACGATTGAGCGCGGCGATGGCCCGCCGATCCTGGACATGCCGTTCGGCAGCGGGGTGCTGGGGCGCCCCGGATTCGTTCATGGCGGTGCGCTGTCCGGCCTGCTCGAAATGGCGGCGGTCGCGGCGCTGCGCCACGCACTGGCGGGGGAGGATCGCGCAGGCGCGCGGATCAAGCCGGTCAACGTCACGGTCGATTTCATGCGCGGCGGTCGCGAAAAGGTGACGCGCGCGCAGGGCAAGGTCAGCCGGCTGGGCAACCGCGTCGCCAATGTCGAGGCGTTCGCCTGGCAGGACGATCCGGACCGCCCGGTGGCGGCGGCCCGGATGAATTTCCTTATTTCCGCGTCAGTTTGAGCAGGCGCCCTTCAGATCCGCGCCCGCCATCCTCGAGCAGCCAGATTGCGCCGTCGGGGCCTTCCTCGACCTCACGGATGCGCGCGCCCATTGACCATTGGTCGCCCTTGGCGGCGCTGGTGCCGGTGACGTCGACGCGGACCAGCGCCTGGCTCGACAGGCCGCCGATGAACAGATCGCCCTTCCATTGCGGGAACATCTTGCCCGAATAGACGATCAGCCCGCCCGGTGAGATGGCCGGATTCCACGACACCTTGGGGGCCTCGAACTCGGGGCGGGTGCTGTGGTCGGGGATGGGCCGACCGTCATAATGGTCGCCGTCCGAGACGATCGGATAGCCATAATTGCGACCGGGCAGGACCAGATTGACCTCGTCGCCGCCCTTTGGCCCCATTTCCTGCTCCCACAGATTGCCGGCGCGGTCGAAGGCGATGCCGAGCAGGTTGCGGTGGCCATAGGACCAGACGGCGGGGTGGAACCCCTTGGCGGTCAGGCCGGGATCGCCGGCCGGCTTGCCGTCCAGCGTGAGGCGCAGCATCTTGCCGAGCGTGGACTTGGGGTCCTGGGCCGGGTCGAACTTCTGGCGCTCGCCATTGGCGAAGAACACATGCTTGCCGTCTGGGGCAAAGGCGATACGTCCCGAATAATGGCCACTGCCCTCGACATAGGGGCTGGCCTGGAACAGTCGCTCGACCTTGGTCAGCGAAGGGGCGGTGCCATCGGTCAGTACCGCGCGGGCGAGGACAACGCCCTTGCCGCCCTGTCCTGATTCAGAGAAGCTGAAATAGACTTGGCTGCTTTTGGCATAATCGGGCGCAAGCACGATGTCCTTGAGCGCGCCCTGTCCGGCGCTGTCGACCGCAGGTACGCCCGCCACTTCGGTCTTGGTCGTGCCGTCTGCGCTGACCAGAATCAGCTTGCCGACCTTTTCCGTCACCAGCATCCGCCCGTCGGGCAGGAAGGTCATCGACCATGGCGCGTCGAAATCGGCCACCGGCGTGACGGTGAAGGGCAGGCCGGTGGATGCGGTTGCCGCTTCCTGGCTGTTGCCGGGTTGCGCGCTGGTGCAGGCGATCAGGACGAACGGAACGGCGGCAATCGGTAACAGGCGCATCAAATCCTCCCAGAAGTTGTGCACGCAACGCGCGGAATGCGTGGATGTTGCACGCGAAACGGCGCGCGAAAAGGGGTCGAGAGATGCAGATTCGAACAGCTTGCCGTTTGCGCGCCATACGCCTATAGGGAAGCCGTTCTCGACATTGGAAACTTGGCGAGGTCGGTCCCAGCGGGTCCGGCGGCGACGGGGTGTTTCCGGTGTATTTGGAGTTTTTAGCGTTGGCCGATCTGGCAGTCCTGACCGCAATTATCGAGCCCGAGGCGCGTGCGCTCGGCTTCGACCTGGTGCGCGTCAAGCTGTTCGGCGGCGAGGGCGACCGCACGCTGCAGGTGATGGCCGAGCGGCCCGACACGCGCCAGCTCAACATCGACGATTGCGCCGATCTGTCGCGCCGCATTTCCGATCGGCTCGATGAGCTCGAAGAGGCCGGCCGCGATCCGATCCCTGAGGCGTATCGGCTGGAAGTCAGCTCGCCCGGCATCGACCGGCCGCTGACCCGGCTCAAGGATTTCGCGGATTGGCAGGGGCATGAGGCCCGCATCACGCTCGCGGAAAAGATCGACGGGCGCAAACAGTTCAAGGGCGACCTTGCCGGCCTGGAGGGCGACGTGATCGCGATCACCGACGGGCACGGATTCACCCACCATATCGCCTTTGCGACCATCGAGGACGCGAAGCTCGTGATTACCAACCGGCTGATCGCCGCAACCAAACCGCTCTCTGCCGAGGGCGCCGACGAATTCGAAGCAGAGGAACAGGACTGATGGCCACCGCCATTTCCGCCAACAAGGCCGAGCTGATCGCCATCGCCAATTCGGTGGCGAGCGAGAAGATGATCGACAAGGCGATCGTCATCGAGGCGATGGAAGACGCGATCGAGCGTGCCGCCAAGAACCGCTATGGCGCCGAGAATGACATTCGCGCGAAGCTCGATCCCGTCACCGGCGACCTGCGCCTGTGGCGCGTGGTCGAGGTGGTCGAGGCGGTCGACGACTATTTCAAGCAGGTCGACCTGAAGGGCGCGCAGAAGATCCAGAAGGACGCCAAGGTCGGCGACTTCATCGTCGATCCGCTGCCCCCGATCGAATTCGGCCGCATTCAGGCGCAGGCGTCCAAGCAGATCATCTTCCAGAAGGTCCGCGACGCCGAGCGCGAGCGCCAGTACGAAGAATTCAAGGACCGCCAGGGTGAGATCATCACCGGCGTCGTCAAGCGCGTCGAGTTCGGCCATGTCGTGGTCGATCTGGGTCGCGCCGAGGGCGTGATCCGCCGCGACGCACAGATCCCGCGCGAAGTCGTCCGCGTCGGCGACCGCGTGCGCAGCCTGATCCTGAAGGTCGTGCGCGAAACGCGCGGGCCGCAGATTTTCCTCAGCCGCGCGCATCCCGACTTCATGAAGAAGCTGTTCGCGCAGGAAGTGCCCGAAATCTATGACGGGATCATCGAGATCAAGGCCGCCGCCCGCGACCCGGGTTCGCGCGCCAAGATCGGCGTGATCAGCCATGACAGCAGCATCGACCCGGTCGGCGCGTGCGTCGGCATGAAGGGCAGCCGCGTGCAGGCCGTCGTGCAGGAAATGCAGGGCGAGAAGATCGACATCATCCCCTGGTCGCCGGATACGGCCACCTTCGTCGTCAACGCGCTGCAGCCGGCCAATGTCGCGCGCGTCGTCATCGACGAAGAGGATGACCGCATCGAAGTCGTCGTTCCCGACGATCAGCTGAGCCTCGCGATCGGTCGTCGCGGCCAGAATGTCCGCCTCGCCAGCCAGCTGACCGGCAAGGCGATCGACATCCTGACGGAGACCGATTCGAGCGAGAAGCGCCAGCAGGAATTCGTCGCCAACAGCGAGATGTTCCAGAACGAGCTCGACGTCGACGAGACGCTCGCCCAGCTGCTGGTCGCCGAAGGCTTCAGCCAGCTCGAGGAAGTCGCCTATGTCGAGATCGACGAGCTGGCGAGCATCGAAGGGTTCGACGACGATCTGGCGAGCGAGCTGCAGAGCCGCGCCGCCGAGGCGCTGGAGCGGCGCGAGGAAGCGAACCGCGAAGCCCGCCGCGCGCTGGGCGTCGAGGACGATCTGGCGACCATGCCGTATCTGACCGAAGCGATGCTGGTTACGCTGGGCAAGGCCGGGATCAAGACGCTCGACGACCTCGCCGATCTTGCCACCGACGAGCTGGTCGCCAAGAAGCGCGCCGAACCGCGTCGCCGCGGCGATGGCCCGGCAGCGCCGGTGCGCGAGCAGGACAAGGGCGGCGTGCTCGGCGAGTACGGTCTGACCGACGAGCAGGGCAACGAGATCATCATGGCCGCCCGTGCCCATTGGTTCGAAGACGAGCCGGTTGCGGCGGACGCAGAAGAGACGGCTTCGGCCGGTGGGGAGGACGCTGTTGCGGACTCCGAACAATGAGCGCCCGGTTGAACTGACGGACGGTCAGCGTGCGGATGGGGGTCCCATCCGCACCTGTATCCTCTCGCGCGAGGGACAGCCTCGCGACGGGCTGATCCGGCTTGCCGTTTCGCCCGACGGCGATGTGCTGCCCGATGTCCGCGCCAAGGCGCCGGGCCGCGGGGCATGGATCGGCGTCGATCGCGCGACGCTGGAGGCGAGTGGCAAGCAGCTGCGCGGCGCGCTGTCGCGGGCGTTCAAGACGAGCGACCTCAATATTCCCGACGACCTCGGCGCGCGCATCGTCGCACAGCTCGAGCGGGCGTTCCTCGATCGGCTCGGGCTGGAGGCCAAGGCCGGCTATGTCGTCATCGGCGGCGAGCGGATCGAGAAGGCCGGGCGGATGGGCAAGCTGCACCTGCTGCTGCATGCCGCCGATGCCGGGTCCGACGGCTCGCGCAAACTCGACCAGGCGCTGCGCGTTGGCACCGACCGGGAGGGGTCGGGCGACACGGGGTTCACATTGCCGTTCCCCCGCACCATATTGTCCTTGGCGCTTGGCCGCGAAAATGTGGTACATGCAGGCCTGACCGACCCACGAGCGGCGGGGCGGGTGCGCGACGCACTCGACCGTCTGCTCCATTTTATCGGACCCGACCCGGCCCCATAGCCTTGCGAAACCCGCTCGCAAGGCGCATCGGGCCTTGCGGCGATCCGAACGAACGACGAAGAAAAGCAGGAAAAGACACTTGAGCGATACCGAAAACGACAAGCCGAAACTCGGAATGCGCCAGCCGTTGGGGCTGAAGCGCACGGTCGAGACCGGCAAGGTGAAGCAGAGCTTCAGCCACGGACGCTCGAACACCGTCGTGGTCGAAGTGAAGCGCCGCCGCATGCTCGGCCCGCAGAGCGGGGCCGCGACCGAAGACGCTGCACCGCCGCCCGCACCGGTTGCTGCGCCGCCTCCGCCGCCGGCTCCCGCGCCGCGTCCGGCCGCTCCGGCGGGCGAGACCGCGCAGGAGCGTCAGGCCCGCATGCTGCGTGAAGCCGACGAACAGCGCATGCAGGCGCTCGAGGAAGCGCGCCGTCGCGAGGAGCGCGAGCGCGCCGAGGCTGCGGAAGCGGAGCAGCGCCGCATCGAGGAAAAGGCGCGCGCCGAGGCGGAAGCCGCCGCCGCGCCGAAGGTCGAGGCAAAGCCCGAGCCGGTCGCCGAGGCCAAGCCGGAGCCTGTGGCACCTGCTCCTGCGCCTGCGCCTGCGCCTGCAGCGCCCGAGCCGATCGCGCTTCAGCTCGACCCTACCCGTCCGGCTCCGCGCCGTTTCACCCCGGTGCAGCGTCCTGAAATTCCGCGTCCCGCGCCGGCCAAGCCCGAACCGGCTGCACCCGCCGCCGCCGCGCCCGCCGCCACTCCAGCGAGCACCGGCGGTGCCGCTGCGGCGCCGCGCTCGACCAATCTCGGCCCGAACCGCGCCCCGGCCCGCGCGCCGGAGCCGCAGCGTCCGCAGCAGCGCGATCGCAAGGGCGACGAGCGTCGCGGCGGCAAGCTGACCGTCAACCGTGCACTGGGTGGCGACGATGGTGCGCGTGCGCGCAGCCTCGCCGCGCTGAAGCGTGCGCGCGACAAGGAACGCCGCCACACCGGCCCGCGTGAGCCGCAGGCCAAGCAGATCCGTGACGTCAAGGTGCCGGAAACGATCACCGTTGCCGAACTCGCCAACCGCATGGCCGAAAAGGGTGCGGATCTGGTGAAGGCGCTGTTCAAGATGGGCATGCCCGTCACCCTGACCCAGACCATCGATCAGGATACCGCCGAACTGCTGGTGACCGAATTCGGCCACAACATCGTCCGTGTCAGCGACAGCGATATCGATCTGGTGCTCGACACCGACGCCGATGTCGAGGATGCGCTCAAGCCGCGTCCGCCGGTGGTGACGATCATGGGCCATGTCGACCATGGCAAGACCAGCCTGCTCGACGCGCTGCGCGGCACCGATGTGGTGCGTGGCGAGGCTGGCGGCATCACCCAGCATATCGGTGCGTATCAGGTCACGCTGAAGGACAAGTCCAAGGTCACCTTCCTCGACACGCCCGGTCACGAGGCATTTTCGGAGATGCGCGCACGCGGTGCGAACGTCACCGACATCGTCGTGCTGGTGGTCGCTGCCGATGACGGGCTGATGCCCCAGACGATCGAGGCGATCAACCATACCAAGGCGGCGGGCGTCCCGATGATCGTCGCGATCAACAAGATCGACAAGCCGGAAGCCAATGCCCAACGCGTGCGCGAGCGCCTGCTCGAGCATGACATCCAAGTCGAAGCGATGGGCGGCGACACTCAGGATGTCGAGGTTTCGGCAAAGGAGAAGACCGGCCTCGACGATCTGATCGAGAAGATCCAGCTTCAGGCCGAACTGATGGAATTGAAGGCCAATCCCGACCGCGCTGCCGAGGGCAATGTGGTCGAGGCGAAGCTCGACAAGGGGCGCGGCCCGGTCGCGACGATCCTCGTCACGCGCGGCACGCTCAAGGTCGGCGACGTGTTCGTGGTGGGCGCGGAAAGCGGCAAGGTCCGTGCGCTGATCGACGACAAGGGGCGGCAGATGAAGGAAGCCGGTCCGTCGATGCCGGTCGAGATTCTCGGCCTGTCGGGCGTGCCGATGGCCGGCGACCTGCTCCAGGTGGTCGAGAACGAAGCGCGCGCCCGTGAGGTCGCCGCCTATCGCGCCAGCGTGATCCAGCAGAAGCGTACGACCAACGCCCCGGCCAGCCTTGAGAGCATGTTCAGCGCGCTCAAGGAAAAGCAGGCGATGGAATACCCGCTGGTGGTCAAGGCGGATACCCAGGGCACGGTCGAGGCGATCGTCGCGGCGATCAACAAGATCAGCACCGACGACATCAAGGCGCGCGTGCTGCATGCCGGCGTTGGCGGTATCACCGAAAGCGACGTGAACGCAGCCGCAGCCTCGGGCGCGCCGATTATCGGCTTCAACGTTCGCCCGAACGCCAAGGCGCGCGAGATCGCCGATCGTCACAAGGTCGCGTTCAAATATTATGACGTGATCTACGAACTCACCGACGAGATCCGCGCCGGCATGGCCGGGCAGCTGGGTCCGGAAGCGTTCGAGACCGTGGTCGGCCGTGCCGAAATCCGCGAGGTGTTCTCGGCGGGCAAGCATGGCAAGGCCGCCGGTCTGCTGGTGGTCGATGGTGCGATCCGCAAGGCACTCAAGGCCCGCATCACGCGCGACGACGTCATCATCTACCAGGGCGAGATCGCATCGCTGCGCCGCTTCAAGGACGATGTTGCCGAAGTCCGCGCGGGCCTGGAATGCGGTGTGACGTTCAGCCAGAACTTCACCGACATCAAGCCGGGCGACTATCTCGAAACCTTCGAGGTCGAGCTGCGCGAACGGACGCTGTGATTTAGTTCGTCGCTTGCGCGACGAGGGCGGCGCCGGCCCGCTCCCCCACCCGGCCACCCATATGATACTGCCGTTGGGTGGCCGGGTGGGGGAGCGGGCCGGCGCCGCCACAAGCGACCGAAGGGAGCGCCAGACCTATGCGCCACAACGAAACCCCCGAAACCCGCTCCGTCCGCCTGCTGCGCGTGGGCGAGCAGGTGCGCCATATCCTGTCCGACATCCTCGCGCGCGGGGAGGTTCATGATGACCTGTTGTCCAAACACATGGTCAGCGTCACCGAAGTGCGCATGTCGCCCGACCTGCGCCACGCCACCGTCTTCGTGAAACCGCTGCTCGGCAAGGACGAGGAAGCGGTGATCAAGGCGCTGCGCACCAACACCGCGTTTCTCCAGCGCGAGGTCGCGGCGCGGGTGAAGCTCAAATATGCCGCGAAACTCAAATTCCTGGCGGACGAGAGCTTCGACGAGGGCAGCCATATCGAACGGCTGCTGCGTGATCCCAAGGTCGCGCAGGATCTGGGCGAAGGTGCCGACGACGAAAGCTGATCGCGTTTTACCACGGTGGCGTTAGGGTCGCGCGATGGCCAAGCTCTATTTCTACTACGCCTCGATGAATGCGGGGAAATCGACCACGCTGCTGCAGGCCGATTTCAACTATCGCGAGCGCGGCATGCGGACCTTGTTGTTCACCGCCGCGCTTGATGACCGCGCGGGGACGGGGCGGATCGCGTCGCGGATCGGGCTGGACATGCCGGCAACCGGCTTTGCCGCCGACACCGATCTGCGCCTGCATGTCGAGCGTGAGATGGATCATGGGCCGGTGCATTGCGTGCTGGTCGACGAGGCGCAGTTTCTGAGCGCGGCGCAGGTCGATCAGCTTGCCGCCGTCGCCGATGTGCTGGGGATTCCGGTGCTGGCCTATGGCTTGCGCACCGATTTTCGGGGGAGCCTGTTCCCTGGATCGGCCCGGCTGCTGGCGCTTGCCGACGCGCTGGTCGAAATCAAGTCGGTGTGCCGCTGCGGGCGCAAGGCGACGATGAACCTGCGCGTCGATGGTGCGGGGCGCGCGGTGGCCGATGGCGCGCAGACCGAGATTGGCGGGAATGACCGCTATGTTGCGCTGTGTCGGCGGCATTTCACCGAGGCGCTGGCGGGGGCGGAATGAGCGCCGTCCGTCCCGTTACGCGACTGCCGATGCGCACGAATCGGTAGAGTCCGGCACGGCCTTCCGCCACGGTGTGCGCCGGGGGGAAGGATGCAGCCGATTGTCGAATCGCTGGCGGTGTGGGCGATACCCGCGATTGCGGCGGTGCTGCTGCATGATGCCGCTCAGCGGATCGTGGCCAGCTGGCTGCCGGCTGAGCCCGACGCACCCCCGCCGGCACCCAGTCGCCTGCCGCGTTTCCTGCGCGCGGTCGATCCGGTTGGCACGGTCATCGTGCCGATCGCGCTGGCGCTGGCGGGCGCGCCGGTGCTCGGTTGGCCGCGTTATCGTCCCTTCGCGCTGGGCGAGGATGCGCTGGCGCGGCGGCGGCGGTTGCTGAGCGCGCTTGCCGGCCCGATGGCGAGCTTTGCCGCAGCACTGACCGGCGCGATGGCGTTGGGCGCGCTGGTCGCCGCATCGGGCGGTACAATGCCCGAACATGGGGTCGCGTGGCTGGTCACGACCAACCTGTTCAACTTCATCCTCGCCAATGCCTGCATGACCAGCTTTCACCTGCTGCCGGTCCCGCCGTTCGACTTGGGGCGGGCGCTCAGCGCGCTGCTTCCGGTCCCGCTGCGCCAGAAGCTGCGTCGGGCCGGGCGGTTGGTGGTGCTGGCGGTGATTGCCACCGTCGTGGCGATTCCGCTGCTCGACCCGCATGCCCGGATCGGCGAGTGGATCGCCGCACCGATGATCAACGCAATCACGCGATTCGTGCTGGGACTTGTGAACCTCACGGTCTAGGCGCGTTCACCATGCATGGCTGGATCATTCTCGACAAGCCGCTGGGGCTGGGCTCGACCCAGGGGGTGAGCGCGGTCAAGCGCGCACTGCGTGACTGTGGTTATGGGCCAAAGCTGCGCGACCTGCCCAAGGTCGGGCATGGCGGCACGCTCGACCCGCTGGCGACCGGCGTGCTGCCGATCGCGGTGGGGGAGGCGACCAAGCTCGCCGGGCGGATGCTCGACAGCGACAAGGTCTATGACTTCACCATCCGGTTCGGGGTCGAGACCGACACGCTCGACCTTGAAGGGAAGGCGATCGCGGAATCGGAAGTGCGTCCGACGCGCCCGGAGATCGCGGCGATCCTGCCGCGCTTCACCGGGCCGATCGATCAGGTTCCGCCCGCCTATTCGGCGCTCAAGGTCGATGGCGAGCGCGCCTATGACCTGGCGCGCAAGGGCGAGGCGGTGACGCTGGCGACCCGCGCGGTGACGATCCATGCGCTGACGCTGGGCGAGACCGACGGCGAATCGGCGACGCTGACGGCACATGTGTCGAAGGGCACCTATATCCGGAGCCTGGCGCGCGATATCGCGCTGGCGCTTGGCAGCGTGGGCCATGTCACGATGCTGCGGCGGGTAAAGGCGGGGCCATTCTCCCTCGAATCCGCGATATCGCTGGACAAACTGGCGCAATCCGCTAAGGGCCGCACCCTTGAACACTGCCTCCTGCCGCTGAGGGCGGGGCTGGACGACATCCCGGCTCTACTCCTCGAACCCGGTCAGGCAGGGGCGCTCCGTCAGGGGAAGGTGCTGACCGGGATTGCCGCGAATGATGGCCAATATTTTGCGCTGGACGGCGAAACGCCGGTCGCGCTGGTCGAGGTTTCGGACGGAAACGTCCGCGTCGTGCGCGGCTTCAACCTGTAGAATGATGTCGAAGGAAGACGAAATTCATGACGATCACGACCGAGCGCAAGGCTGAACTGACCAAGGAACATGGCCGCAACGAAGGCGACACGGGCAGCCCCGAAGTCCAGATTGCGATCCTGACCGAGCGCATCGTCAACCTGACCGAGCATTTCAAGGGCCATGCGAAGGACAACCATTCGCGTCGCGGCCTGCTGATGATGGTCAACAAGCGCCGCAGCCTCCTCGACTACCTCCGCAAGACGGACGGGGATCGCTACACCGCCCTCATCGCGAAGCTCGGGCTTCGCAAGTAACCGGAAAGGCGGCCTTCGGGTCGCCTTTTTGCCATTTCGGGCATGTGCCCGGATCCTGGGTCACCGGCAATTCGGCCACCGACCCGCACCAGGGGTGACGTCACCCCGCACCGCGCAAGCCGGACAGCTTGCACACAGGCCCCGGGCGCATTGGGCGCCCGGTCCAAAGGAAATCAGATGTTCGACAAGAAGACCGTATCGATCGAGTGGGGCGGACAAACCCTGACACTCGAAACCGGGCAGGTTGCCCGTCAGGCCGATGGCGCCGTGATGGCGACGCTCGGCGAAACCGTGGTGCTGTGCGCCGTCACCGCCGCCAAGTCGGTGAAGGAAGGGCAGGATTTCTTCCCGCTCACCGTGCACTATCAGGAAAAATTCTCGGCTGCCGGCCGTATTCCCGGTGGCTTCTTCAAGCGTGAGCGCGGCGCGACCGAAAAGGAAACGCTGACCAGCCGCCTGATCGACCGCCCGATCCGCCCGTTGTTCCCGGAAGGGTTCTACAACGAAATCAACGTGATCTGTCAGGTCCTTTCGTACGACGGCGAGAATGAGCCGGACATCCTGGCGATGGTCGCCGCTTCGGCAGCCCTCACCATTTCGGGCGTGCCGTTCATGGGCCCGATCGGCGCAGCGCGCGTCGGCTATGTCGATGGCGACTATGTCCTCAACCCGACCAACGAGCAGGTTGCCGAGGGTGATCTCGACCTGGTCGTCGCGGCCACCGGCAACGCCGTGATGATGGTCGAATCCGAAGCCAAGGAGCTGTCGGAAGAGGTCATGCTGGGCGCCGTCCAGTTCGCGCACAAGGCATGCAAGCAGGCCGTCAACGCGATCATCGACCTGGCCGAGCAGGCCGCGAAGGATCCGTGGGAAATGGCCGAGCAGGCTGATCTCTCGGCCGCCAAGGACAAGCTCAAGAAGCTGATCGGCAAGGACATCGCCGCCGCCTATAAGGTGACCGACAAGTCCAAGCGTTCGGACCTGCTGAACGCGGCGCGCGCCAAGGCGAAGGAAGCGTTCTCCGACGCCACCCCGCAGGATCAGATGGCCGCGATGAAGCTGGTCAAGAAGCTGGAGGCGGAGATCGTCCGCGGCGCCATCCTCAAGGACGGCACCCGCATCGACGGTCGCTCGACCACCCAGATCCGTCCGATCGAAGCGATGGTGCATTTCCTGCCCCGCGCGCATGGTTCGGCGCTGTTCACGCGTGGCGAGACGCAGTCGATCTGCACCACCACGCTCGGCACCAAGGACGCCGAGCAGATGATCGACGGGCTGGACGGCCTGTCCTACTCGAACTTCATGCTCCACTATAACTTCCCGCCCTATTCGGTCGGTGAAGTCGGCCGCTTCGGCGCGCCGGGCCGTCGCGAAGTCGGCCATGGCAAGCTGGCATGGCGCGCGCTGCACCCGGTGCTGCCGAGCAAGGACGAGTTCCCCTACACGATCCGCGTTCTGTCGGACATCACCGAGTCGAACGGCTCGTCGTCGATGGCGACGGTGTGCGGCGGTTCGCTCTCGATGATGGACGCGGGCGTTCCGCTCAAGCGCCCGGTGTCGGGCATCGCCATGGGCCTGATCCTGGAAGGCAAGGATTTCGCGATCCTGTCCGACATTCTGGGTGACGAGGATCACCTCGGCGACATGGACTTCAAGGTTGCCGGCACGTCCGAAGGCATCACCACGATGCAGATGGACATCAAGGTCGCCGGCATCACCGACGAGATCATGCGCGTCGCGCTGGCGCAGGCCAAGGAAGGCCGCGCGCACATCCTGGGCGAAATGGCCAAGGCGCTGGGCGAAACCCGCACCGAGCTGTCGGCGCATGCTCCGCGTATCGAGACGATGCAGATCGACAAGTCGAAGATCCGCGACGTCATCGGCACCGGCGGCAAGGTGATCCGCGAGATCGTCGCGACCACCGGCGCCAAGGTCGACATCGACGACGAGGGTGTGATCAAGGTCAGCTCGTCCGACGTCAGCCAGATCGAAGCCGCGATGAACTGGATCAAGGGCATCGTCGAAGAGGCCGAGGTCGGCAAGGTCTATAACGGCAAGGTCGTCAACCTCGTTGATTTCGGGGCGTTCGTGAACTTCATGGGCGGCAAGGACGGTCTCGTCCATGTGTCCGAGATCAAGAACGAGCGCGTCGAGAAGGTCAGCGACGTCCTGAGCGAAGGCCAGGAGGTCAAGGTCAAGGTGCTCGAGATCGACCAGCGCGGCAAGGTGCGCCTGTCGATGCGCGTTGTCGATCAGGAGACCGGTGAAGAGCTGGAAGACACCCGTCCGGCGCGCGAACCGCGTGAGCGCGGCGAGCGTGGTGAGCGCGAAGGCGGCCGCGGCGGCGATCGTCGTCGTGAAGGCGGCCGTGGTGGCGACCGCGATCGTGGCCCGCGCCGCGACCGTGGTGACCGCAACGATCGCCCGGCGCGTTCGGAATCGAAGGATGAGGGCGGCGAGAATATCGGCCTGCCTGCATTCCTGACCGGCGGCAGCGACGACTGATCGCCCTAGCGATTGCGACAATGAAGAGGGCTCCGGGAAACCGGGGCCCTTTTTCTTGGCGCACCGTTTGCCCGGTCCGACAACAGGCGATAGCGTGGGGCATCCCGTTCCTCACGCTCAGGATTTTGCCTGTGACCTTGCGTCTTGCCCTTCCGCTCCTGCTCGCTGGCGCCGCCGCCCCCGCGCTGGTTGCAAATGCCGCGCCACAGGCGGCCACCCTCACCGCCGATACCCGGGCGGAGGACGCCCGGCTCAACGCGTTTCTCGACGCTGCGTTCGATGCCAATGTCGCGCTGAGCCCGGAGAGCCAGACCGCGCTGGGCCTCAAGACCAATTACGACAAGCTCGACGACTATACCCGTGCAGCGGGCGCGAAGCGGATGGCGATGGCCGAGGCGACGCTGAAGCAGATGCGCGCGCAGTTCGATCCGGCCAAGCTCGGGCCACAGGCGCGGCTGAGCTATCGCCTGTTCGAAACCCAGGTCGAGCGGTCGCGCGCGGCGTACACGTTTCGCGACTATGGCTTTCCGGTGTCGACCAATGGCAGCCCGGCGGGGCATATCCCCGTATTCCTGATCAACAACCACCGCGTCGACAGCGTCGCCGATGCTCGCGCCTATATCGCGCGGATCGGGGAGGTCGAGCGCGTGATGCGCGAGGTCGCGGCGACGATGCGCGATCAGGCAAAGAAGGGCATCGTGCCGCCCAAGATGGTGTTCAAGCCGGCGCGTGAGGATGCGCGCAAGGTGATCATCGGTGCGCCGTTCGCCCCCGGCGCGGACAGCACCTTGCTCGCCGATTTCCGCAAGAAGGTCGGCGCGCTCGACATTGCCGATGCGGAGAAGATGGCGCTGATCGCGGATGCCGAGAAGGCGCTGACCGGGCCGTTCAAGCGTGGCTTCGACACGCTGTTCGCGGTGCTCGACGAGATCGAGCCCAAGGCGAAGGGCAATGACGGTGCGTGGAGCCTGCCCAATGGTGCGGCCTTTTATGCCAACCGGCTGGCGCAGAGCACGACGACCGATCTGACCGCCGACCAGATCCACCAGATCGGCCTCGATCAGGTCGCCGCGATCCGCCGCGAGATGGAGGCGGTCAAGACGCGCGTCGGCTATACCGGCAGCCTCGAAAGTTTCTTCGACGCGATCCGCACCGATCCGAAGTTCAAATATCCCGACACCGATGCCGGTCGCGAAACCTATCTGACCGAAGCGCGCGCAGTGGTCGCCAGGATGATGGACGTCGCCCCGCGCTGGTTCCACCGCCTGCCCAAGGCCAAGCTGGAGGTGCGCGCGGTCGAGAAATGGCGCGAGGGGACGGCGTCGGTCGCCTTTTACAACCGCCCTGCGCCCGATGGGTCGCGCCCGGGCATCTACTACGTCAACCTCGCCAATATGGATCAGGTGCAGAAGATTCAGCTGGAGGGGATCGCGGTACATGAGGGCGCACCGGGGCATCATTTCCAGATCGCGCGCGCGATGGAGCTGGAGGGGCTGCCCAAGTTCCGCCGCTTCGGCGGCTACAGCGTCTATAGCGAGGGGTGGGGCCTCTATACCGAGCGGCTGGCGAAGGAGATGGGAGGCTATGCCGATCCCTATTCGGAATTCGGCATGCTCTCGCTCCAGATGTGGCGCGCGATCCGGCTGGTGACCGATACCGGGCTGCACGCGAAGAAGTGGAGCCGCGAACAGGCGATCGATTATTTCAAGGGAAACTCGTCTATTTCGGCGGCGGATATCGAGCGTGAGGTCAACCGCTACATCAACAATCCGGGGCAGGCGACGAGCTATATGATCGGCCAGCTCAAGATCGCGGAGTTGCGCAAGAAGGCGGAGACCGCGCTGGGCGACCGGTTCGACATCCGCGATTTCCATGAGGTGGTGCTGGCCAATGGCGCGGTGCCGCTCAATGTGCTGGGGGAAGAGGTCGACCGCTACATCGCGAGCAAGAAGGCATGATCGCGCGCGCGGCCGCGCTGGTCGCGGCAGCGACGCTGGCGGGTTGCGTGACCACCGGCCCGGCCGAGGTGCGGGTCGCGTTCGATGCCAAGGGCGTGACGGCGGCGCGCGCCAGCGGCTTGGCGGATCGCGCCACCGGCCGCCGCGTCACCGCCGACGATCCGGTGCGGATCGCCAGCATCTCTAAGCTGGTGGTGGCGCTCGGCGTGATGCGGATGGTCGAGGCGGGGCAGCTCGACCTCGACCGTGACGTGTCGGAGGTGCTGGGCTGGCGCGTGCGCAACCCGGCCTTTCCCGATGCGCCCGTAACGCTGCGCCATTTGCTGTCGCACCAGTCCGGGCTGATCGATCCGGACGAGTATCGCGTGCCACTGGGCGCTTCGCTTGCCGATGTCATTGCGCGCCCCGCCTTATGGGACACGCAGCACGCGCCGGGCAGCCACTTCCGCTATTCCAACGTCGCCTTTCCGGTGATTGCGAGCGTGATGGAGAAGGCGGGCGGCGAGCGGTTCGACAAGCTGATGCAGCGCCACGTGCTCGCGCCGCTCAGGCTCGATGCCTGTTTCAACTGGTCGACCTGTTCGGATGCGAAGATTGCGCGGCACGTCGTGCTGTATCGCGCGAGCGGTGAGGCCGCACTGGACGATCTCAAGGGCAAGCGGCCCGATTGCCCGGTGATCGCCAAGCAAGGCTGCGACCTTGCCGGATATCGGCTGGGTGAGAATGGCGCGCTGTTTTCGCCGCAGGGCGGGCTGCGCGCGTCGATGCGCGACCTGGCGGTGATTGGGGCGATGCTGATCCGCAATGACGGGAGCTTCCTGAAGCCCGCGTCGATCGCCGAGCTGGAGCGGGTCGCCTGGCGCTTCGACGGTACCAATGGCGACACGAGCGGCGGCTTCTACTGCCAATATGGGCTGGCGGTGACGACGCTGCCGACCCAGCGGCAGGGTTGCGACGATCATCTGTTCGGCGATGGCCGCACGCGGATCGGCCATGCGGGGGAGGCTTATGGCCTGCGCTCGGGGCTATGGATCGACCGCGCGGCGGGCAAGGGCGTCGCCTTTTTCGCGACCGCCACCCCGCCGGTGAGCAAGGGGCGCTCGGCATTCAGTGTCGAGGAAGAGCGCTTGGCGAAGGGGAAATAGTGGGGGGCTTCTGTTGCCCGGTGCCCCCCGTACCGCTGGAATCCGCTTCTGTTGCCCGGTGCGGTCCAACCGCGCATTTTAGTCTAACCTTAATCCGTTAGGACTTGGGGTTAGGCCGCAATAGCGAGTGCTTCGTTATCGTTGGCACTTGTGAGTATGGGCCGTCACGGTGGTCCCATTCCGAACGAAAGAAACGCTTTTCAACACACGTCGATCCTGGTTCGGCCCCGTCAGAAACGGTGTCCAAGTACACCACCTTATGGTGGAGCCGCCGGGTACTGCCCCCGGGTCCGCTGCGTCTATTGCACGCCACAATTTATCGTCATAGCCGGGCGAACCCGGCCTGACCGATATAGGAAGCCGCACTCCGATTGAAAAGAGCGGGTTTCGGTGCCGAAATCTAACAAGAACGATGGGATTTGGCCTTCCCATCGCCATAAACCGCGCGCAAAGAACGTGCCATGCTTACTCAGCGCTCTCGTTATGCCCTGCGCGCCATGTTGTTTCTGGCCAAGCAGCCCCGGGAAGGGGCACCGACGCCGATGACGCGCATCGCCGCCGAAGCCAATGTACCGCGCAAGTTCCTCGAATTGATCCTTGCCGACCTGCGCGAAGCCGGCTTCATCCTGTCGACGCGCGGCAAGATGGGCGGCTATCGCCTGGCGCGCGCCAATCACCTGATCTCGCTGGGTGAAATCATCCGCGTCATCGAAGGGCCGCTGGCGCTGGTTCCGTGCGTCAGCCGCACTGCATATCGCCCCTGCCTCGATTGCAAGGACGAGGCGAGCTGCGCCATCCGCCACGCGATGGCGCGGGTGCGCGATGAAACGGCGCGGATCCTCGACGGCACATCGCTTGCGGATGCCACCGCCGAGGACCTCGTCGCAGCTTAAGCGCTGTTGCGCTTCTTCAACTCGTCGCGGATTTCGCGCAGCAGCACCACGTCGGCCGGATCGGCCGCAGGTTCGGCTGTGCCCTCGGCCTTTTCCTTTTCCATCCGCGCCAGCAGCTTGTTGACCGAGCGCACCAGCAGGAAGACGATGAAGGCCAGGATCAGGAAATTGATCGCCACGGTGATGAACTGGCCAAAGCCGAACAGCGGCACGCCGGCGGCCTTCAGCGCGGCATAATCCGACGGAGAGCCGGTATAGCTCGCGGGAATTTCGCCCAGCCGGATAAAATAGCTCGAGAAATCGAACCCGCCGAAAATCCAGCCGACCACCGGCATGATGATATCGTCGGTCAGCGATTTGGTGATCGTCCCGAACGCCGCGCCGATGATGACCCCGACGGCGAGGTCGAGCACGTTGCCGCGGGCGATGAAGGTCCGGAATTCCTTGAGCATACGCTCTCCCTTGTGATTGCCGATAAACGCTATCGAAGGCGGGCACGCGGGGCAAATTTCCGGTTTCCATTGCGTAGCGGGCAGCCGGTCCCTAGATTTGCGGTGTCGTATGGATGCGACACACTATGAGGGACTCATCGCGATGAAGCTTCGTCTGGTTGCCGCGCTGGTTGCAGCGGCCATGCTGTCTGCCTGCGGGCTCAACAGCGTTCCGACCGCCGAGGAAAATGCGAAGGCGAAATGGGCGGAGGTGCAGAATCAGTATCAGCGCCGCGCCGATTTGATTCCCAACCTTGTTCAGACGGTGAAGGCCGCCGGTGCGCAGGAAAAGGCGGTTCTGGTTGAAGTGACGCAGGCGCGCGCAGCCGCGACGCAGGTGCGCGTCAGCGATGCCGACCTGACCGATCCCGCCAAGCTCGCCGCCTATGACCGCGTGCAGGCCGGGGTGACCCTGTCGCTCCAGCGGCTGCAGGAGGCATATCCGGAACTGCGCAGTCAGGCCAATTACGCCACGCTGATGACCCAGCTGGAAGGAACGGAGAACCGCATCGGCATCTCCCGCCGCGATTATAACGAGGCGGTGCAGAGCTATAACACCACCATCCGCACCTTCCCCGACGCGATCGGCGCCAAGATCTTCTACGGCGCCAAGCCGATGGCCCCGTTCCAAGCAACCACCCCGGGCGCCGACACCGCGCCGAAGGTGGATTTCGGGAACAGCAACTGACCATGCACCGCTTCCTGCCGCTCCTGCTCCTTGCAGGGTGCGGGACGGCAGGGTCCGGGCCGACGGCAGAATCATCGCCGACCGTGCCCGCGCTGACGGGCCGGGTGGTCGATAACGCCGATCTGTTGCCGCGCGACAAGGAAGCGCTGCTCGAGCAGGCGCTCCTGACGACCGAGCAGCAGACGCGCAGTCAGTTCGTCGTCGTTACCTTGCCGACGCTGAACGGCCGCAGGATCGAGGATGTCGGGTTGGAGCTGGGCCGCACTTGGAAGATTGGCCGGTTCGACGTCGACGACGGCGTGATGCTGATCGTCGCGCCGACCGAACGGCAGGTGCGCATCGAAGTCGGCTACGGCCTGGAAGGTGTGCTGCGCGACGAGGAGGCGAAGGCGATTATCACCGACACCATCATTCCGCGTATCCGTTCGGGGAACATGCCCGGAGCGATCCTGGCCGGAAGTGCTGCGATCATCCGTGAAATCAACGTACCGGGAGCAACGCCATGAGGTTCGTGCATCTGGTTCTCGCGCTGCTGCTCGCTGCCTTTGCGGGGCAGGCGGCGTCGGCGCAGACTTTTCCCAAGCTCACCGGGCGGGTGGTCGATAGCGCCGACCTGCTGAGCCCAGCGCAGGAGGCGGAGCTGTCCGCCATGTCGGAGGCGACCGAGAAGGCGACCGGGCGACAGCTGGTGGTCGCCACCGTGCCTGACCTTCAGGGCTATCCGATCGAGGATTTCGGCTACAAGCTTGGCCGCGAGTGGCAGATCGGACAGAAGGACGCTGATAACGGCATCATCCTGCTGGTCGCGCCCAATGAGCGGAAGGTGCGGATCGAGGTCGGCTATGGCCTTGAGCCGATCATGACCGACGCGCTGTCGGGGATGATCATCCGCGACACGATCATCCCGCGCTTCAAGGACAAGGACATGCCCGGCGGGATCATGGCGGGTGCCGCCGCGATCAACGAACAGTTGAAACTCCCGCTCGAAGCCGCCGAGGCGCGCGCCAAGCAGCTGATCGACAGCGGCAAGTCGCGCAAGAAGGACGGCGCCGGGGTATTCGTGCTGATCTTCTGGATAGTGATCCTGCTGATGGTCGTGTTGCCGATCATCATCGGCGCGGCGCGCGGCAAGAAATATCGCCGTGGCAGTGCGCCGGTGGTGATCTGGGGCCCCGGCTGGGGCGGCGGCGGCGGTGGTTCGTCCTGGGGCGGCGGTGGCGGCTCCTGGGGTGGAGGCGGCGGCGGCTTTGGCGGCGGCGGGGGCTTCTCCGGCGGTGGCGGCGGGTTCGGTGGCGGCGGCGCATCGGGGGGATGGTGATGGCACGGCGGTTTACAGCTGAGGAACATGCGCGCGTCACTGCGGCGGTGGCAGCGGCCGAGCGCGGTACGGACAGCGAGATCGTGACGATCGTCACCGACTGGTCCGATCATTATCATGACGTCTCGCTCTATTATGCCGGCGCGGCGATGCTCGCGGCTTTGGGGCTGTTCGCCTTCTTCCCCGACCTGCTCGACGCCAAGCTGGCGTTGTTCACCGGCGGCTGGGGCGAGGCGGAGCGGCATCTTCAGCTCGCGCTGCTCGTGGTGGTGCAGGCGGTGATCTTCCTCGCCGTCCGCTTCGGGTTTGAGGCGCTGCCGGGGCGCGGCGTGCTGATCCCCGGCGCGGTGCGCGGACGGCGGGCGCGGCGGCGCGCGGTGCAGTTCTTCAAGGCGAGCGCCGAGAAACGCACCGCGGAACGCGTCGGCGTGCTGCTCTATGTCAGCCTGGCCGAGCATCGCGCCGAGATCATCGCCGATGAAGCGATTCTGGCCAAGGTCGAGGACGGCGTGTGGGGCGAGGCGATGGTCGCGCTGGTCGACAAGGTGCGCACAGGCGATCCGGCCGGCGGCATGGCCGACGCGGTGACGCGGATCGGCGCGGTGCTGACGACGCATTTCCCCAAGACGGCGACCGATACGAACGAGCTGCCCGATCGGCTGATCGAGCTGTGAGCTTTCCCGACAGCGACGCGCCGGTCGAGACCGTCTGGCAGGGCAAGTTCATCACCGCCAAGCGCCAGGGCTGCTGGGAATATGTGGCGCGCGCGCGGGGCATCCGTGCGGCGGTGATCGTCGCGGTCGATGACGACGGGCATCTGCTGCTGGTCGAGCAATATCGCGTGCCGCTCGGCCGCCGCTGCCTCGAGCTGCCTGCGGGCTTGATCGGCGACGGTGGCGACGATGAGGCGGATGAGATCGCCGCCGCGCGCGAGCTGGAGGAGGAGACCGGCTATCGCGCTGAGCGGATCGAATCGCTCGGCGAGTTCTTCTCCTCGCCCGGCATGGTCAGTGAGAGTTTCACGCTGGTCCGCGCGCACGGGCTGACGCGCGTGGGCGAAGGCGGCGGGGTGGAGGGGGAGGACATCATCGTCCACCGCGTGAAGCTGGCGGATGTCTCCGCTTATGTCGCCGATTGCCGTGCGCACGGAATGGCGATCGACGTCAAATTGTTGCTGGCGCTGGGCGCAGACTTGCTCAACCCATCGTCGCCCCGGGCTTGACCCGGGGCTGAGTTGCTTTGAGCGACGAAGAAGAAGCCCTGTCCCGGCTCAATGCCGGGACGACGAGAAAAGCAGGCGCAGCTTACCGGAAATTGTCGGCGTAAGCCTGAAGCTTGAGCGTCTTCACCGGCGCGGGGACGACATGGACGTGGATCCCTTCGCGCGCGGCATAGTCCTTGGCCGCTTCCAGCGTCGGGAAGTTCAGCCGCAGCTGCGCGCGGGTGTCGCCCGATCCGGCCCAGCCGGTCAGCGGGTCGGGGCGCTGCTTCTCATTCGATTCGAATTCGAGCACCCAGCGATCGGTGCGGGCGCGGCCCGACTGCATGGCGTTCTTCGGGCGCTGATAGATGCGTGCTGTCGACATGGCTGCCCCTTTATCCCGATCCGCGCCGCCTTGCATCTGCATTTTTCGTCCGCAACGTGGCATTGGCCGCCGCAGGATCGTCGGGCCAGGGGTGGCGGGGGTAGCGGCCGCGCATTTCCTTGGCGACATCGGCCCAGCTGCCCTTCCAGAAGCCCGGAAGGTCGCGCGTCGTCTGGATCGGTCGCCCGGCGGGGGAGGTGAGCGAGAGGACGAGCGGCGTCCCGTCCCCCAGCATCGGATGCGCGGCGAGGCCGAACAGCGCCTGCACCCGCACCTCGACCGTCGGACCGCCCTCTGCGGCATAGTCGATCGCATGACTCGATCCGGCGGGGGTCTCCAGCCGCGCCGGGGCGAGGCGGTCGAGCGTCTTCTGCCCGTCCCAGCCGATCCGGTTCTGCAGCGCGTGGGTCAGCCCTTCGCCCGATACCGCATCGAGCCGGCGCCTGCCTGCGAGCGATGGGGGCAGCCAGTCGTCGAGATCGGCGATCAGCGCGGCGTCCGACAGCGCGTCGAGACCGGCATAGGCCGCGCGGGAGCGTAGCGCCTGTGCGGTATCGGACCAAGGCAGCAGCGCGAGGCCATGCGCGCGCACCCCTTCCAGCAAGGCGGCGGCGATCTCATCCGGATCGGCGGCGCTGTCGGGACCGGAGGACAGGCGGATCGCGCCCAGCCGCCGCTCGCGCATCGCCTCGACCCGGCCGGTCGCGGGGTCGAAGCGGACATGGCGGCGCGTTTCAATCCGGTCGGCGAACAGGCTGTCGATCTGCGCCGCGTCGAGCGGGGCGGCGGAGAGAATCCGCGCGCCTGCGGCCATCCCCTGGGTCTCGGCGACCGCGAGCCATTCGTGGCGGGCGAGCGATGTGGTCGGATCGAGCCTGAACCCGCGTCCTCCCGCCGATGCCCAGGTCTCGCCCGACGCGTCACGGCGGCGCGCGATGCGGTCGGGGAAGGCGAGGGCAATGCACAGGGCGACCTGTTCGGCGCCGGGCGCAGTGCTGGCGGGCGCTGCCGGAGCGAGCTTCGTCCAGCGCTCGGCCAGCTTCCAGGCCGCCTCGGCGCGCTGGCCGCGTTCGCTCCGCCAGCGGCGCATCCGCGACTCAAGGTCGACGTCATTGCCCCCCAGCCCGCGCTCGCCAAGCAGCACGGCGACCTGCGCGGCAGTCGTCGCCATGCCCATCTCGCCCGCGCGGACCAGCATATGGCCGAGCCGGGGAGGGAGCGGCAGCGCGGCAATTGCCTTGCCATGCGCGGTCGGGCGGCCATCGGCGTCGAGCGCTTCCAGCGTGGTCAGCCGCGCCCGCGCCTCAGCCACCGCAGCCGCGGGCGGCGGATCGAGCCAGCGCAGCTCGCGCGGGTCCGCAACGCCCCATAACGCGCAGTCGAGCGTCAGCGCCGACAGATCGGCCTCGAGAATCTCGGGCGGGTCATAGGGCGGCAAGCCCGCGGTCGCCGCCGCCTCCCACAGCCGGTACGCGACCCCCGGCCCCTGCCGCGCGGCGCGGCCCGCACGCTGCGTCGCCGAAGCCTGGCTCGCGCGTTCGGTGACGAGCCGCGTCATCCCCGCCGCGCGGTCATAACGCGGGCGGCGCGCCAGGCCCGAATCCACCACCACCCGGATGCCGTCGAGCGTGAGCGAGGTTTCGGCGATCGACGTCGCCAGCACGATCTTGCGCCGCCCGTGCGGATCGGGGGCAATGGCCGCGCGCTGAGCACCGGGGTCGAGGCTGCCGTGCAGCTTGTGGGTCACCGTGCCGGGAACATCGCCCAGCCGTTCGGCGGTGCGCTCGATCTCGGCCACGCCGGGCAGGAAGGCGAGGATGCCGCCCTCCGCCTCGCGCAGCGCCTGACGGATCGCGGCGACGACAGGCTCGTCGATCCGCGCTTCGGCGGAGCGGCCGAGATGGCGCAGCTCGAGCGGATAGCTACGCCCCTCGCTCTCGATCACCGGCGCGCCATCCATCAACTTGGAAAACCGGGCACCGTCGAGCGTCGCCGACATCGCCACGATCCGCAGGTCGGGCCGCAGCGCCCCCTGCGCATCCAGCGCCAGCGCCAATCCGAAATCGCTGTCGAGGCTGCGTTCATGCACCTCGTCGAACAGCACCGCGCTGACCCCGGCCAGTTCGGGATCGGCCTGGATGCGGTTGACGAAAATCCCCTCGGTCACGACCGTCACCCGCGTCGCTGCCGACCGCCGCGTATCCATCCGCGTGGCATAGCCAAAGGTCGCGCCGACCTTCTCCCCCGCCAGCGCTGCCATGCGCTCGGCGGCGGCGCGCGCAGCCAGGCGGCGGGGGGACAGCAGCAGGATTTCGCCGCTGCACCAGGGCTCGTTCAGCAGCGCCGGGGCGACCGCCGTGGTCTTGCCCGCACCCGGTGGCGCGACGAGCACGGCGTTGCTGCCATCGCGCAGCGCGGCGAGCAAATCGGGCAGGACGGCATGGATCGGCAGGTCGCTCACCGCCCCGCCCTACGCAATTCGACGCGATGCTTGAAGCCGCGATGGCACCGGATCGCGCGGCGCGCGTTGCGGCGGATGGAAAAGGAGACACGGTATGGCACGCACGGTTTCGAGCTTCACGGTCGCGGCGGACGGCAAGGGCGATTATCTGCTCAATTTCGAGGATGAGGATGGCGAGACGATCGAGCTGACGGCGAGCTTCGAACAGCTCGACCTGATCGCCGATGCGATCGGCGAAGCGCTGGATACGGACGAGGAGGACGCGCTCGGCGTCGATGACGACGCGGACGAGCCGGTCGAGGAGTAAGGGGCGCAAACCGCGACGTCCCCCGTCGTCACCCCCGCGAAAGCGGCGGCCCATCTCCTACGCTATCGGCGCACCGAGCTGGTGAGTGGTTGGACAGTCCGGGAGATGGGTCCCCGCTTTCGCGGGGATGACGGACGCTGGCATTCAATACGCCCGCGCCACCGCGAACTCGACCGCTTCGATCATCGCTTCCTTGGCCGCGCTGGCGGGAAAGCTGCCGATCGCGTCGATTGCGCGCTGGCCGTAATGGCGCGCACGGGCGAGCGTGTCATCGACCGCGCGGCTCGCGCGGACCAGCTCGACCGCATAGGCGAAATCCGCATCGTCATTGCGGCGACCCAACACCGCTTCCCGCCAGAAGGCGCGCTCTTCGTCATTGCCGCGCGCATAGGCGAGGATGACGGGCAGCGTCATCTTGCCCTCACGGAAATCGTCGCCCGCGTCCTTGCCCATCGTGCCCGCGTCGGAAACATAATCGATCGCGTCGTCGACCAGCTGGAACGCGATGCCGAGATTGCGGCCATAGGCGTCGAGCGCGGCTTCGTCCGCCTCGCTGCGCTCCGCCACGACCGCCGCAATGCGGCACGCGGCGGCGAACAAGGCGGCGGTTTTGGCGCCGATAATGTCGAGATAGCGGCCTTCGTCCAGCTCGACCCGGCGCGCGGCGGTGAGCTGATTGACCTCACCTTCCGCAATCACCGCGCTGGCGTTGGACAGGATCTTGAGCACCTTGAGGCTGCCATCCTCGACCATCAGTTCGAAGCTGCGGCTGAACAGGAAGTCGCCGACCAGCACGCTGGCCGGATTGCCCCAGATGAGGTTGGCGGTGCGCTTGCCGCGGCGCATATCGCTGCCATCGACGACATCGTCGTGGAGCAAGGTCGCGGTGTGGATGAATTCGACCGCAGCGGCGAGCCGGTGATGCCGGTTGCCCGGATAGTCGAGCAGCCGCGCACTCGCCAGCGTCAGCATCGGACGCATCCGCTTGCCGCCGCCCGCGATCAGATGGCCGGCGAGTTCGGGAATCAGCGGGATCTGCGACTGCATGCGGTCGAGGATGACCGCATTGACATGGTTCATGTCACCCGCAACCAGCGCGATCATCGGCTCGAGCGAGGGGGCGGCACTGCGGCCGATGCGATGGATGGTCGCGCTCATGGCGACGCGATGGCGGCAACTTGCCCTAAAGGCAAGTGGCTGGGGGTTGCGTGGGGCCGAAAGCGCGGCAAGAAGGCGCGGGACCGGGCCGGTGCCACAAGTCGAGGGGCGAGAATCATGACCGACGAGACGCTGCAGCGCTATCGCCAGAGCATTGATCGCATTGATGCGGCATTGGTGTTCCTGCTCGCCGAGCGGTTCCAGATCACCCAAGCGGTCGGCCGGTTCAAGGCGGAGACCAACCTGCCCCCCGCCGACCCGATGCGCGAGGAGCGCCAGATCGCCCGGTTGCGCGAACTCGCCGCCGAAGCCGATCTCGATCCGGAATTTTCGGAGAAATTCCTGCGCTTCATCATCGATGAGGTGATCCGCCACCATGCCCGCATGCAAGATATGCCGGGAACCGAGTGAGGCGCTGCGCGCTAGGCGCTGGGCGGGGTAATAAAGGGGCGCAGGCATGATCGACGACACGCTGATCTTCACGCCGGACGATGTCGACCTGTCGCGCTCGCCGCTGCGCCGGTCGCTCGACGCGGACACCTATGTCCTGGGCGCGTTCAACCCTGGCCTGACCCGGCTGCCCGGCGGCAATCTGCTGCTGATGGTGCGCGTGGCGGAGGCGATCACGCAGCCGGTGGTCGACGGCCACGCCCGCGCAATCCGCTGGACGCCCGACGGCTATGTGCTCGATTCCTATCCGCTCGATGGCCTGGAGATGGACGATCCGCGCACCTTTCGCCTGCGCGGCAGCGCGCCGCCCCTGTCCGGGCTGACCTCGCTGTCCTGGTTGTTGCCGGTCGAAATTGCGGGCGACGGGCGCAGCGTGGTGAAGGTGCATTACGACAAGGCGATCGAGCCGTCGGCGTCGTTCATGGCGCTGGGGGTTGAAGATGCGCGGATCAGCCTGATCGGCGGTGCCTGGTACATGACGGTCTGCGCCGTGTCGGACGAGCGGCAATGCACCGCGCTCTATCGCTCGGTGAACGGCCTCGATTATCGTTGTGAAGGGATCGTGCTCGATCACCAGAACAAGGACATGTGCCTGTTCGAGGGGAAGGTCGGCGGCAAGTTCATGGCGCTGACCCGCCCGCTCGGCGAAGCGTGGTTCGCGCCGCCGCCCGACAGCCCCTATATCGGCGGACCGGCGATCCAGCTCGCCCAGTCGCCCGATGCGCTGCACTGGAAGCCGCTCGATACGCCCGGGCTACGCGCGCGCCGCGGGACCAGCACCAACCGGCGCATGGGTGGGGGGACGCCGCCGGTGCTGACCCCACAAGGATGGCTGATGCTGTATCACGGGGTCGAGCAGCGCGCTGCAATCGGGGCCTATCGCACCTTCTGGGCGCTGCTGGATCGCGACGACCCCACGGTCGTGCTGCGGCAGGAGGACGGGGTGCCGCTGCTGGAAGAGCGGCCCGCGCTGACCGCGGCGATCGCCGACCGCCGCTATCTGCCCACGCCAGTGGTGTTCTCCACCGGTATCGTCGATGCGGGTGAGGCCTGGATCGTGGCCAGCGGCGAGGCGGACCTGGCCTGCCGCATTTCGCATATTGCCAAGGCGCGTTTCGATTAGCGTTTGGCAGCGGGCCGGTGCCGCCATTCAGCGCAGCTGAATTCGACTCCAACTTCGCCTTCGCAGTGGCACAATTTTGCGACAAAGCACGGCTAGTGCGCCGCTGCCGGATATCGTCCGGTCGGTTTTTTCGGTTCTGGAGTAAGTGGATGCGGCAAGCGGCGTGGATCACGGCAGCGTTGATGACAACGGCCTCACCCGTGGCGGTGGCTGCTGCCCAGACGGAACCGGCTTCCCCCTCGACCACGCCGCAGCAGGCCGAGCCGGAGCAGGAGCCCGGCGCGCCGGGCGGTGCAATGGGCGACGAGGTCGAGGAAGTGGTCATCACCGGCAGCGCCCCGCGCGGATCGGTCCCGGGTGACGTGAAGCCGGAGCTGGTGCTCAACCCCGCCGATATCCGCGCCTATGGCGTCGGATCGCTCGCCGAACTGCTGACCGAGCTGGAGCCGCAGACGCGCAGCGGGCGCGGGCGCGGCGGCGGTGCGCCGGTGCTGCTGCTCAGCGGGCGGCGCATCTCCGGCTTTGGCGAGATCCGCGACATTCCGCCCGAAGCGATCGAGCGGATCGATATTCTGCCGGAAGAGGCCGCGCTCAAGCTCGGCTATCGCGCCGACCAGCGCGTCGTGAACATCGTGCTGCGGCGTCGCTTCCGCTCGTTCACGGTCGAACTCGATGGCAGCGCTGCGACCGGTGGCGGGACCGCCGGGCAGGATGTCGAGTTGAGCATGCTTCGCCTCAACCCCAATGGCCGTATCAACCTCGACCTGGAATATGAGCGCGATTCGACCTTGCTGGAGAGCGAACGCGACATCGTTCAGGATCCGCTGTTCCCGCGCCAGGACACGCAGTTCCGCTCGCTGCGCCCCGAAACGCAGAGTTTGACGCTGAACGCCGTGCTCAGCCGCAACATCGGCAAGACCGTTGCCACCGCGAATCTGCGGATGGAGCAGAATTGGAGCGATTCGCTGCTGGGCCTCCCGACCGGAGGCACCGATCCGCTCGAGCGGAGCAACGCGACCAACACGCTCCAGGGCGGCGTGTCGTTCAATGGCGACATCTCGACCAAATGGCGCTGGTCGCTGACCGGCAATTGGGACCGGATTGAAAGCCGTACGCTCACCGATCGCGACACTGGCCTGACCGATTGGGCGCAGTCGGTATCGAATGTCGGATCGATCGACGGTCTGGTCAACGGCCCGATCGCCGATCTGCCCGCTGGTGCGATCAATACCAGCCTGCGCCTGTCCGGTCGGACCAGCGACCTCGACGCGCAATCGCGGCGTGCCGGGCAATATGTCGCGACCGATATCGGCCGCACCAGCGGCAGCGCGCGGGCGAATATCGACCTGCCCATCGCCAGCCGCAACAAGGACGTGCTGAGCCCGCTCGGCAACTTTTCGCTCAATGCCAATGCGGAGGTCGAACAGCTGTCGGACTTCGGCACGCTGCTCACCTATGGCTATGGCGCCAACTGGTCTCCGGTCGACGGGCTGCGCATGCTCGCCTCCTTCACCGAGGAAGAGGGCGCGCCCTCGGCGCAGCAGCTCGGCAACCCGGTGGTTGCGACGCCCAATGTGCGCGTGTTCGACTTCGTGCGCGGGGAGACGGTCGATATTACACGGCTGGACGGCGGGAATCCCGGCCTGTCGGCGGACAATCGCAGCGTGATGAAGCTGGGGCTGAACTATCAGCCGGTCCAGAAGATCGATCTGAGCTTCAACGTCGATTATACCAAGAGCATCGTTCGGGACCCGATCGCGTCCTTCCCGACCGCGACGGCCGAGATCGAAGCGGCGTTTCCCGATCGTTTCGTGCGCGACGGCAGCGGTCGCCTGATCCGGATCGACAATCGTCCGATCAATTTCGCGCGCAGCGAGCGCGAGCAGATCCGCTGGGGCATCAACTTTTCCGCGCCGATCGCCTCACCGCTGGCGCGCAAGGCTGCGGAAGAGTTCCGTGCCCGGCGCGAGGCGATGATGGCGGCGCGTCAGGCGCAGCAGGGCCAGCCGCAACCGGGTCAACCCGGCGACGCTGCGCCGCAGACACCGCCTGAGGGTGCACGTCCGCCGCGTGGTGAGGGCGCTCCGGGCGCTGGTCCGGGTGGCGGCGGTCCGCGCTTCGGCGGTGGCGGTGGCGGCGGGCGCGGGCCGGGCGGCGGTGGCTTTGGCGGCTTCGGTGGCGGTCCTGGAGGAGCGGGCGGCGGCGGGCGGCTTCAGTTCGGCGTGTTCCACACCGTGGCGCTGACCGATCGTATCGAGATTCGCGACGGGCTTCCCGCGCTCGACCTGCTCGACGGATCGGCGACGGGTAGCCGGGGCGGGTCGCCGCGCCATCAGGTCGAGGTGCGCGCGGGCGTGGTGCGCGATGGCATCGGGCTGCGCGTGAATGCCGACTGGCAGAGCGCGACGCGAGTCGATGGCGGTACGACCGGGACGGGCCAGTTGCGGTTCGACGATTTCGCGACGGTCGGGCTGCGGCTGTTCGCCAATCTTGGCCCACAGTTTAAATTTGTGCGCGACAATCGCTGGCTGGCGGGTACGCGGGTGGTGCTGTCGGTCGATAATGTCTTCGACAACCGGCTGAAGGTGACCGACGCGACGGGCGGGACGCCGTACAGCTATCAGCCGACACTGCTCGATCCCGTCGGGCGCACGGTGCGGATCAGCGTGCGGAAGCTGTTTTTCTAAGGCGTCTTTGGCGTCGCTGACGCGACGCGCGCGGCGCCGGCCCGCTCCCCCACCCGGCCACCCAACGACAGTGTATTCTATGGGTGGCCGGGTGGGGGAGCGGGCCGGCGCCGCACTTCAGCGCAGCTGAACCAGTTCACTTATCCAGCTTGCTCTTGCGATAGAGCAGGGTGATCGCGACGCGGCGGTTGCGCGGGTCGGCGGGGTTGGCGGCGATCATCGGTTCGCGGTCGGCGACGCCTTCGATCCGTTCGAAGCGTGACTCCGGCACGCCCGCTGCGACCAGCCGGCGGCGGGTCTCTTCCGACCGCGCGCTCGATAGCATCCAGTTGTTCATATTGGTCGGGTCGCCATAGCGCAGGCTGTCGGTATGGCCGCGGATCATCAGCGGATTGTCCGAATCCGCGATCGACTGCGCGACCAGCTTCACCAGCTCCGCCGCATCGGGCACGAAACTGGTCGTGCCAAGCGCGAACATCGAATAATCGGCATCGTCCATCAGGTCGATGCGCATCCCCTCGCGCGTCGGCACGAACCGGACCTGCTTGCCGAGGCGCGTGAGGCCATTGGCCTTCATCTTGCGCTCGATCTCGCTCTTCATCTTGGCAAAGGCCTTGCGGTCGGCGTTGTCCATCGCCTCCTTGTTCTTGAGGCTGCCCTTCTCGCCCGTGCCGACGCGGTCGCCGCCGGTTGCGCCGGCCGGGATGGTCATCGACCGGGTGCCGGTCTGCTTGCCGTTGGTCGGGTAATTGTCCTTGCCCTGGATCGCGTCGCCGCCGAACAGTCCGTTGGAGCCGGCGCTATTCTGTTTGAACTCGATCAGTGTCGGGGCGAAATAATCGGCAAGCGCCTTGCGCTGCTTTTCATTGGTCGCGCCGAGCAGCCACATCAGCAGGAAAAACGCCATCATCGCCGTCACGAAATCGGCATAGGCGACCTTCCACGCGCCGCCATGATGACCCCCGCCGCCCTCGACGTAGATCTTCTTGACGATGATCTTGGGCGGCTGCTTGGCCGCGTGAGGTGCCCGGGCGGTCATCGTTCGCGCGCCTCACGGCGCGAAACGGCACCAGCCCGCTCCCCCACCCGGCCACCCATCGAGAGTACCGTGTGGGTGGCCGGGTGGGGGAGCGGGCTGGTGCCGAAACCCATCATCAGCGCCCGCGCAAACCGTCGAACACTTCGGCGAAGCCGGGCTGGTTATGGTGCGCGATACCGCTGCGCGCGGCTTCGATGACCAAAGGCTGCGGATGGCCGTGGAGCGAGGCGATGATGATCTGCTTGACCGTGTGATAGATCGCCGCATCAGCGTCGATGATCTGCTTCAGCCGCCCGGCGAGCGGGCCGACCAGACCATAGGCCAGCAACACGCCCAGAAACGTGCCGACCAGCGCCGATCCGATCATCCCGCCCAGGATGTTCGGCGGCTTGTCGATCGATCCCATCGTCTTGACCACGCCCAGCACCGCCGCGACGATCCCGAGCGCGGGCAGCGCGTCGGCAAGGTTCTGGAGCGCGTGCTGCGGTTCGGCGACCTCATGGTGGTGGGTCTTGATCGCGTTATCCATCACCTCTTCGACCGCATGCACGTCGAGCGTGCCGGACGAGACGACGACGAGGCGCAGCGTGTCGGCGATCAGGCTGGTCAGCGCGTGGTCGGCGAGCAGGCGGGGATATTCGGCGAAGATCGCCGAGGATTTGGGATCCTCGACATGTGGTTCCAGCGCGATCGGGCCGTCGATGCGCAGCAGCTTCATGAGCTTGCTGACCAGGAAGATCGCGTCGAGATAATCCTGCTTCTTGTATTTCGGGCCCTTGAGCACCTTCACGAAACCGCCGCCCAGCGCTTTCAGCTCACGCCCCGAATTGCCGATGATCAGCGCGCCGACCGCGGCACCGCCGATGATCAGCATTTCGTGCGGAAGTGCGTGCAGCACGGGCTCGAGCGCGCCGCCGGTCAGCGCGAAGCCGCCGAACACCATCGCGATCAGGACGACGAAGCCGATTGCTGGAAACATGAGTGCGATCTTCCCCCGAAGTCACCGGAGCCACCGGAACGGGCGGCCTATTCAATGATGTCTAACGACCGATTCACCCTGAACTTGAGGGGTTCAGCGCAGATAATCGAACAAGGACAGGCTGGTGAGCTTGGTAAAGCTCGCCTGCGTCGCTTGAAGAATGGTCAGCGTCTTTTGCAGCTGCGCGATCGAATCCGCCGTGTCGGCGTCCTCGATTCCCGTGCGCGCTGCCTCACGCGTGATCTCGGCCTCGCCCAGCCGCTCAGCCTCGAGGTCGAGGCGGAAGGCGCGCGCGCCGACCGAGGCGCGGGTTGCGCCGAGATGGTCGAGGGCGGCGTCGAGGTCGCTCATCGCGGTCCCGACGCCGCCCTCCGCTCCGTCCGGCCCGAGCGCCGCGGCGAAGGCGGAAAGGATCTGGAACATGTCGGTGGTCCCGCTGGACCCCGCGATGCCCCCGAACGCGCGCGCGCCGCTGGTGGTCGCGGCGATCGCTTCGCCCTCGCCAATCGGGATCGCCGCGACGTCGCCGCCTCCGGTCCAGACGACGCTGCCGTCCTCCTGCACGGTAAAGGCTGCATCGCCCGACGTGCCGCCGAACAAAGGCTGGCCGCGCGTGTCCGTGCTGTTGGCGACGCCGATCAGGTCGTCGAGAATCGCCTCGACCTCAACCTTGATCGCCGCGCGCCCCTCGGCATTCACCGTGTCGCTGTTCGCCTGCACCGCGAGCGCGCGGGCGCGCTGCAGCTGGGTTTCGACCTGATCGAGCGCGGTATCGGTCGCGGCGAGCAGTGCCTGGGCCGACTTGATATTGGTGCCATAGGCGTCGTCGTCCGACGCGGCGCGCTTGAGGCCCGATAGCTGCTGCCAGCCCGACGCGCTGTCCGACGGGGCGAGGATTTTCTTGCCCGTCGCCACCTGCGTCTGCAGCTTGTCGGCCTGGCTTGTCAGGTTCGCCATCAGCAGCGAGGGGCGATCGAAGCTCTGGCTGGTCGTCACGCGCATGGGGATCACCGGATGTCGAAGAGGGTCTGGAGCGTTTCGCGGGCGACCTGGATCACCCGGCTCGACGCCTGATAGGCTTGCTGGAAGCGGATCAGATCGACCGCTTCCTCGTCGACATTGACGCCGGTCACCGAATCGCGTGCCGCGACCGCATTGCTGCGGATCGTCGACTGGACTTCCGCAATCGCGCGGCGGCCCGCAAGCGCGCTGGCATTGCCGGTGGTCAGCGTGGTCACCTGGCTTTCAAAGCCCTCGTCGCGACGCAGCGTGGCAAGCGCAGCAAGGTTGCCATTGTCGCGCTCGCCGCCGCCCGGAGCTGCAGCGGCGATTCCGCGCGGGTCGGTCAGGACCAGCTGGAAATCGCGCGCGCCGGTGGCGGTGAACATCGCAGCACCGGCGGTGCCGTTTAAGTCCTCGCCCCCCGCCTGCACCGCGTTGACGCCAGCGGCGAAATCGGTGGCGAGCGTGTCGAGGGCGGCCTTGGCATCGGCAAGGCGGGCCGCACCCTCGGCGACTCCCGCCAGTGCGCCGCCGGTGGGTGCCAGCGCCTGCGACCCCTCGATGCCATAGACGGCAAAGGACACGGCGCCTTGGCTGCGCGCATAAGTGGCGATGGCCGCCTGATCGGCCTGCACCAGCAACGGCCCGCCGCCGCCGGCGCGTACCGTGGCGCGGCCCGCAGCGTCGAAGCTCGCAGAGACATCGGTCAGCGCCGCCATCGAATCGAGCATCCGGTCGCGCTCGTCGAGCAACGCGGCCTGGGCGCTGCTTCCCTGCGCGGTGCGGCCGAGCGAAGCATTGACCTTGGCCAGGCCGGCGCTGAGCGTGTTCAGTTCGACGACTGCAGCATCGGCGGTGCCGTCGAGATCGGCGGTCGCACCCTCGATCGCGGATGCGGTCGCGGTAAAGCTGTGCGCCAGCGTCGCTGCCGCCTGAAGGAAGGTCGCGCGCGGTGCGCTGGCCGATGGATCGGCGGCGAGTGCGGTCGCGGCGTTGAAGAACGCGGTCATCCGCTCATCGAGCTTGTTGCCGGTCAGCGCGCTCTCGATCCGGTCGAGCCAGACGATCCCCGCCTCGCTGCGCGCCAGGTCGGACCCGGCGGCGCGCACCTCGGCGTTGCGCAGGTCGCTGCCGGTGCGGGTTACGCCGCTGACGGTGACGCCGAGGCCGTTAAGCGTGCGGCCCGAGGCATCGCCCGGTGCCGCTACCTCACGCGTCGATGCGACGCGCCGCGAATAGCCGGCGGTCCCGGCGTTCGCGATATTCTCCGACGTCGTGGTCAGCGCGGTCTGGTAGGCGCGCACACCGCTCGCGCCGATCGAGAGCATGTCGGTCATGGCGTGCTGCCCCTGTCGATTCCGGCCTTGTCTCTGTCAGCGACCGGGGTCCCGGTAACGCTGCCCGCTTTCGCCAGGAATTCGGTCATCGCCTTGCCGATTCCCATCGGCGTGTGCGCGGCCATATTCTCGGCCAGCTTCTGGTCCTGCATGTCGCGGAACTGGTCGAGCGCCTGGCTTTCGAACAGGCTGTCGGCCAGCTTCGCCTTGCGCATCGCGCCCAGCATCATCTTGGTGAAGATCGCCTCGAACTTCTCGCCCGCCTGGTCGAGATTGTCGCGCGTTCCCAGACGCGCGGTGTCCGTCGAGACACTGCCCGTGAGCTTCAGCGATGCAGGGGCGACAGGCTGGGTCACAGGACGATCAGCTCCGCTTTCAGCGCGCCGGCCTGCTTCAATGCCTCCAGGATCGCGACCAGATCGGCCGGCGATGCGCCGATCGCGTTTACGGCCTTGACCACATCGGCCAGCTTGGGACCCGGATCCATCAGGAACATCGGTCGCTTCTCCTCCTCGACGCCGACGCCGCTCTGCTGCTCCACCCGGGTCTCGCCCTGGCTGAACGGCAGCGGCTGAACGACGCGCTGGGATTCATCAATACGAACGGTAAGTTTACCATGCGTTACCGCGGCGGGGCTGACCCGCACGGCCGAATTGATGACCACGGTGCCGGTGCGCGCGTTAACGATTACCTTGGCCGCGGCCTCGGCGGATTCGACGTTGAGATTCTCGATCTCGCTCATGATTTGCGCGCGGACATCGGCGCCCTGCGGCGCGGTGACGGCGACCGATACCGCGTCGATCGCGCGCGCGGTGCCGAAGCCGAAACGGCCGTTGATCGCGTCGGCGACGCGCTGCGCCGTGGTGAAGTCCGCCCGCGCGAGGTTGTAGGTCAGCGTCGGCGCAGTGGCGAAGCCGGTTTCGACCGCGCGCTCGACTGTCGCCCCCTCCGGGATGCGCCCCGACGAAGGGATGTTGACGACGATCTTCGATCCGTCCGCGCCCTCGGCGCCCAGCCCGCCGACGGCGAGGTTGCCCTGCGCCATCGCATAGATCTGTCCGTCCGCACCCAGCATCGGGGTCAGCACCAATGTGCCGCCGCGCAGCGACTTGGCCTTGCCCATCGACGATACGGTGATGTCGAGTTTCTGCCCCGGCTTGGCAAAGGCGGGCAGCTCGGCGGTCACCAGCACGACGGCGGCGTTCTTGAGCGCCGGGTTGACCCCGGCCGGCAGCGAGAGGCCGAAGCGGGCGGTGACCCCCTTCATCGACTGGACGGTATATTCCAGATTGTCGTCGCCCGTACCCGGCAGACCGACGACGATGCCGTATCCGGTCAGCTGGTTGGTGCGGATGCCCTGAAAATTGCCAAGATCCTTGATCCGCTCCGCCGCGACGGGCTGGGCGAGGATCAGAGTGGCGAGCAGGGCGAGCAGGAAGCGGATCATTGATGCTATCCTCAGAACGGGCTGATGGCCTGGAAGAAGCGGCTGAACCACCCCTGCCGGGCGGCGCGGGCGACATCGCCCTTGCCGGTATAGGCGATGCGGGCATCGGCGACGCGGGTCGACGCGATGCGGTTGTTCGCATCGATATCGGTCGGGCGGATGATGCCTTTGATCTGCACGAACTCGTCGCCGCGGTTGAGCGTCACGCGCTTCTGCCCCTGCACCAGCATCGTGCCGTTGGGCAGCACGGCGGCGACGGTCACGCTGATCTCGCCCGACAGCGCGTTGGACTGGTCGGCGGCCCCGGTGCCCTTGAACCCGCGCTTGCCGCTGATGCTGGCATCGCTCTGGTTGAACAGGTTGAGCGCACCCGTGGTCGGCGGCGTCAGTGAAAAGCCGCCGCCGCTGTCGAGATCGGTGCTGGCCGATTTGGACGCGCTGGTGCGCTCGACCAGCACGATCGTCACCGGATCGCCGACGCGGCGTGCGCGCGTGCCTTCGTGGAGTGCGGCATAGCCTTCGCTGACCTGAAAGATCGATCCATTGGCTGCGGGCGGCGCGGGCGTCGGCGTCGGCAGGGTAACGGTGAAATCCTCCGCCGGCTTCTTCTTGCCGAACAGCTTCGCGTCGACCGGCTGCACGACGAAGGCGCAGGCGGTGAGGGCGGCGAGGGCGGACAAAGTGCGCATCATATGGCCCTCAGACATTCTGGTTGATGTACTGGAGCATCTCGTCGCTCGCGGAGATCATCTTGGAATTGACCTCGTACGCGCGCTGGGTCTCGATCATGTCGACCAGTTCCTCGACGACATTGACGTTCGACCCTTCGAGCATGCCCTGACGGATATTGCCGCGCCCATCCTGCCCGGCGATGCCAAGGTTGACCGCACCGCTCGCCGCGGTTTCGACGAGGTAATTGTCGCCGATCGCCTGCAACCCCGCGCTGTTGGGGAAGGCGGCGATCTGGATCTGGCCGATCTGGCTCGCCTCGGTCTGGCCCGAAATGGTCGCGCTGACCGTGCCATCGCTGCCGACGGTGATCGAGGTTGCGCCATCGGGAACCGTGATGCCGGGCATCACCTGATAGCCCTCGCTGGTCACCAGCATGCCCTCGGGCGAGCGCGCGAAATTGCCGGCGCGGGTATAGCCGAGCTGGCCGCCGGGCATCTGCACCTGGAAATAGCCATTGCCGTCGAGCGCCATGTCGAGCGCGTTGCCGGTGGTCTGCATTGCACCCTGGGTGTCGATCCGGGCCGTCCCCTGAATGCGCACGCCGGTGCCAAGATTGGTACCGGTGGCATATTTGGTCTCGGCAGTGCTCGCTGCGCCCGGAGCGGTGACGACCTGATAGGCCAAGGCCTCGAAGCTCGCCCGATCGCGCTTGTACCCGGTGGTGTTGACGTTCGCGAGGTTGTTCGAGATCACCCGCATGCGCATGTCCTGAGCGTCAAGCCCGGTGCGCGCGATGTGCATTGCTGCGGAACCCATGGGTCTAATCCTTCCTGAAAATTCTTAGCTGACGCGCATCAGCGATGCGGCGCTCTCGTCCATCGACTTGGCTTCGCGCAGCAGGTTCGCCTGCACCTCGTAACTGCGCTGGTTTTCGATCATGTCGACCAGCGCCTGGGTGAGGTTGACGTTCGATCCTTCGAGCGCGCCGGACATCACCGTCGCATCCAGATCCTGCGGCAGCGCGCCGCCGCCGCGGACATGGAGCAGATTGTCCAGTCCCTTGACGGTGGTGCTTCCGGCATCGCTGACCAGCTTGATCTGGTCGATTACCTGCGGCGGCTGGGTCGGATCGGCGCCCGGAGGCACGATCGACAGCGAGCCATCGGAAGCGATCATGATCTTGTCGTGGGGCGGCACGGTGATGGGGCCCCCCGACCCCATCACCGGGAAACCGTCGCCGGTTTCCAAGACGCCACTCGGCGCAACGCGCAAATCGCCGCGCCGGGTATAGGCTTCGCTGCCATCGGCGGCCTGCACTGCAAGCCAGGCTTCGCCGGTGATCGCGATGTCCAGACCGCGACCGGTCTGGGTGATCGCGCCGGCGCGCCGATCCATATCGACCACCGTCTCGACGCTGGGCTGGCGGCTGTCATGGCCGTCGCCCTGCACCAGCAGGCGCTCGAAATTGACGCGGTCGGCGCGGTAGCCGATGGTCGAGGCGTTCGCGATGTTGTTCGCGATCGTCGCCTGCGCCTGCATCTGGCCCTTAAGGCCGGACAGGGCGGTGTAGACGAGTCTATCCATCGCGAATGCCTCCTAAATCGCTGAAATCAGCTGCGGATGTTGAAGATGGTCTGCGAGATCTGGCTCGCGGTATCGAGCGCCTTGGCGTTCGCCTGGAAGTTCCGCTGCGCCGCGATCAGGCCGACCAGTTCCTCGGTAATATCGACGTTCGAGCGCTCGATCGCGCCCGACATCAGGCCCCCGAAGCCGTTGACGCCCGGCTCGCCCAGCCGCGGTTCGCCCGACAGGCCGGTCGCGGCCCAGGTCGAGTTGCCGAGCTGACGCAGGCCCGAGGGGTTGGAGAAGTTGGCGAGCGCCACCTTGCCCAGCGCCAGGCTGTCGCCGTTGGAGAAGCTGGCGCGGACGATGCCGTCCTCGCCCACCGTCACGCCGTCGAGCTGGCCGACTGCCTTGCCATCCTGGCTGCGGCTATCGACGCTGAACGGTGCCCCGAGTTGCGTGGTCGCGCCGCCGAAGTCGAGCGCGATGCTCTGCTCGGTCGTGCTCGATCCGACGGTAAAGGGCGCGAACTGGGTCGGCGCGCTCGGGCTGGTGAGCGCACCGTTGGCGTCGAAGGTCAGCGTCACCGGCTGCGGATTGGCTGCATCGGTGCCGAGCTGCTTGTCGCCGACGAACGTATAGACCGACCAGGTCGACGGCGCTTCGGTCGTCTCGCGCACGAAATAGCTGGTCATCGTCAGCGGATTGCCGCTGGCGTCGTAGATCGTGGTCTGGGTCGAGTTGTTGTAGGTGCCCGGATCGAAGCGATCGAACGCATAGGGCGTATCCTCGCTGAACCGCGACGCTTCCGACGGGACCGACGAATAGGCCGACAGGTTGAGCGACAGCGCGACATTCTCGGTCGCTTCGGGCACGCCGCTGGTCTGCGGCAGGCGCAGGTTCACGGTCGAACCCAGGCCGGTGGCGACCACCGCGCCCGATCCGTCGACCGGATAGACCTGAAGATAGCCGCCCTGCGAATCGGTGACATAGCGGTTGCTGTCGACCAGGAAGCTGCCGTTGCGGGTGAAGTTGACGCCCGCCGCATCCAGGCTCGGCTTGACCGCGAAGAAGCCGTCGCCGGCGACCGCGATGTCGAGGCTGGACGCCGATTGCTGCATCCCGCCCTGGCCGAATTGCTGGCGGATCGCTTTTACCACCGTGCCCGACCCGATCATCTGGTTGGGGTTGAGCGACACGCTCGACGCGATGACGTCGGCAAATTCGGTGCGGCTCTTTTTGAAGCCGTTGGTCGAGACGTTCGACAGATTGTGGCTGATGGTCGACATGTCGGTCTGCGCCGCCTGAAGACCCGAGAGCGAGGTGTAGAAGGACATCGAATAGGCTCCTGTGTGGACTCAGCCGATCTGGCGGATCGCGGTGGTGGACACCTGGCCGATGCCAGGCAGGGTAAGGACGGGGTTGCCGTCGCTGCCCATCGCGACCGAGGTCACGGGGGCCCAGACGAGCGACTTGGCGGTAACGGCAGCGCCATTGGCATCGCGTGCGGCGACACGGATGGTGAAGGGGCCATCGCCGGCCGGTTCGCCGGTGTCAGTGGTGCCGTCCCATTCAAATTCCGTGCGGCCGGCCGGCGCGGCGCCAAGCGCAACGCTCTTGAGGATCTCGCCGTTCGGCCCCTCGATCACGACATTGACCTCGGCGGCTTCCGCACCGAGTTCGATCATCCCGCCTAGCGAGCCGTCGGTGCGCGGATAGGCGACATTGCCCTCGGTCAGCACGGTACGGCCGACCCATGCGACCATGTCGGTGGTGCTGGTCCCGCCGAGTTTGGCGGCGATCGCCTGCAGCGTCGTGTTCATCTCGCTGATCCCGGCCAGCGACGAGAATTGCGCCATCTGCGCCACCATCTGGGTGTTGTCGACCGGATCGAACGGGTCCTGATTCTTCATCTGCGCGGTCATCAGCGTCAGAAAGTCGGCCTGGTCCATTTCCGACGAACCCAGCGAATTGGTGCTCGCCTGATTGGTCGTGCCGGTACGGGCGATGCCAAGGTTGCTCAGCGTCGTGTCGAAAGCGGTCATCAGCTGCGTCCCAGGTTGAGCGTCTGGGTGATCAGCGTCTTGGCCGTCTGCATCACTTCGACATTGTTTTGATAGGTGCGGGCGGTCTCCATCATGTCGACCAGCTCGCGGGTCTCATCGACCGCGCTTTCCCAGACATTGCCTTCGGCATCGGCCATCGGGTTGCCGGGGTCGTAGCGCTTGGTCGGCGCTTCGCCCGCTGCGACGACGCTTTCGACATCGACCGTCGCCATCCCGCTCGCCGCATCGAAATGCGTGCGGAAGACGGGCTTCATCGAGCGATAGGCCTCGCCCGGATTGGACGCGACCTGGCCGACATTGGCGAGGTTGGAGGCGGTGGTGTTCATCCGCACGAGCTGCGCCGACATGGCGCGGCCCGCGACCTGGAAGATGGAAAGCGGCTGGTCGGACATTCTTATTCTCCCTTCAGCGCGCGCTTGAGCGTGTCGATGCGGCCGTTGAGGAAGGCGAGCGTCGTCTGATAGGCGACGGCATTCTCGGCAAAGGCGGTCTGTTCCGTCGCGAGCTCGACCGTGTTGCCATCGAGGCTGGACTGCAGCGGCACGCGGTACTTGGTCGCACCGCTGATCGGATCGGCCCCCGCCATACCCGGGGTCTCGATCGCGTTCAGCGCCGCGCGAAAGTCGATATCCTTCGCCTTGTAGCCGGGGGTCGAGGCGTTCGCGATGTTCGACGCGAGCACGCCCATGCGCTGCGAACGCACCTGAAGCGCCGCGCCGTGCACCCCGAAGAGACTGTTGCTGCCCATATGAACGGTCCTCATGCCAATGTTCGGACGGTTCCTAGCAATGGGCGTGCCAATTTCCGGGGGGCGGGCCGGAATCGTCGCATTTGCCGCTTTGACGGGTAGGGGCGGCAAGGATTTGCCGGGTGGCGGCAGCGGATTTGCCGTTTTTGCCGGTCGCGCATGCCCTTCCCGGAGTTTCCCTGCCCGCGCGTGAATTGGCCCGGTGCTTGCAAAGCTCTCGCGCATGAATAGTGCCGCACCCGCCGAACTTGCCGCGCTGGCCCCGCTCGACGCATCCGTGCTGCTCGACCCGCTGGCGCTCGCCATCGTGCTGGGCGGGACAGCGGCCAGCGTGCTGCTGCGTCATCGGCTGGTCGATGTCGGGCGCGGGCTGATCGCGCTCAAGACGCTTGCCCGCCGCCCGTTCGATGCCGCGCCGCTGATCGCGCAGGCCGGGTCGCTCGAGAAGATCGCGCGGCGCCATGGGCTGATCGCGCTTGACCGGTCGGTGATCGACGATCCCGAAATGGCGGCGGCGGTCGCCGCCGCCGTGGATGGCGCGAGCCAGTCGGAGATCGAGGCGATCGTCCGCGACCGCGCCGCAATGCGTGCCGAGCGGCACCGCGCGGTGATCGAACTGTGGAGCGGGGTGGCCGAGGCCGCGCCGGCCATGGGCCTGATCGGCACGATCCTGGGCCTGGTCCGCATGTTCGCGGCGATGGACAATCCCGACCGGATCGGCGCGGCGATGGCGGTGGCGCTGCTCGCCACGCTCTATGGCGCGCTGCTCGCCAATCTGGTCGCCATGCCGATCGTTGCGCGCTTGAAGCGCCTTGCGCGAGTCGAGGCCACCGAACGGCTGCGGCTTGCAGCGCCACTGGCACGCCTCGCCACGCTCGAACGTGCGCGCAAACGCGAGATGGCGGCATGAGCGCAGCGCTGACCCCGGATAGCTGGGACGACATCGCGCCGGCGCGGTCAGCGTGGCTGATCACGCTTGCCGATCTGGCACTGCTGCTGATCGGCTTCTTCGTCCTGCTGCAAGCACATCGTGAGGCGGATCGCAGCAAGCTGCTCGCCGGGTTGCGCAGCGGCTTTGGCACCGAAGCCCCGGCACCCGTCGATCCGATGGCGGTCGCACGGGCGCGGGTCGAGGGCTATGCGCCCGGTAGCGCTGAGGCTGACCTGAGCGCGACCATCGCCTGGGCCCGCGATGCCGCCCGCGATGGCCGAACGGTCATCACCATCACTGGATCGACCGCGCTTACCGACGATGTCGATCCGCGCACCGGCAGCGCCGCCATCCTCGCCGCCGACCGCGCCCGCGCGGTCGCCGCTGCCTTGGTTGCACAAGGCGCGGTTGCACCGTCGCGCCTCATCCTTCGCGTCGCGCCCGGCCAGCGCCGTGCCGTGACCCTGTCCGTCGGCTTTGCCGGCGATCCCCCATCAGAAGCTGGAGAGTCCCAATGATCGCACTCCTGATCGCCCTGTCCGGCCCCTCGGCCGCCTTCCAGTCGACCGAGGCGCTCGACCAGCTGGTCGAACGCTTCGCCGGTGCCCCGATCGGGGCAGAGGGCGGGGCGCGCGCAGCGGTGGACAAGCGCCTCAAGCTCGCCGCGTGCGATGCGCCGCAGCTCAGCTGGCGCTCGCCGGCCGAGGATGCGGTGGTGATCCGCTGTCAGGGGCCGCAGCAATGGCGCGTGTTCGTCGCGATAAACGCGTTGCCCAAGGCGGCTCCGACTGCTGCGGCACCATCGCCGGTCGCGGCAAAGCCCGAACTGATCATCCGCCGCGGCGATCCGGTGATGCTGGAGGCGGGTGCTGCCGGCTTCTCGATCACGCGTGAAGGGCTGGCGATGGGCGATGCGGCGGTCGGTGCGCGCGTGCTGGTCAAGACCGACGACAAGCGCCCGCCGGTCGCGGCCATCGCGCTCAGCCCCGGCCGTGCGCGCCTGCCCGGTTTCGGGGATTGAACCAGCCAATCCTCCCCCGCCAGGGGGAGGTGGCACGCGCAGCGTGACGGAGGGGGAGGACGGCTTCGTCCTTGAGCCTCTTGCCGTCGTGCTTCCTCCCCCTCCGTCGCCTTCGGCGCCACCTCCCCCTGGCGGGGGAGGATTGTTCTTCCCGGCTCCCGGAAGAAAAATTCGCCGCCCCTGCATTTTTTCCTAAAGCTCCCCGTCAAAGCGTCGTTTTTGCGTATGTCCGCAGAAAAAGGGTCGCAGACATGGTGGATCCAGTCGGCTTCAAGCCTGCATCACTCGCCCCCCGGCTCACGCCGGTTGCCGCTGCCGCGCCCGTGCGGTCGGTGGAGGGTGCAACGCAGGCCGCCACTACCAGCGCCGCCGCATCGCTGACCCAATCAGCTGCGGCCAGCGCTCCAGTCGATGCCGAGCGCGTCGCGCGGATCAAGAAGGCGATTGCCGACGGCAATTTCCCGCTGGTCCCCTCGACGATCGCCGACCGGCTGCTCGCGCTCAAGTTGCAGTGGAACCCGAATGACCAGGCATGACGCCCTGATCCGCGTGATCGAGGCGCTGCACGCCGAGATCGCCGCGCTGAAGGCCAACGATGTCGCCGCGCTCGAACGCGCGACGCGCGACAAACTGATCGGGATCGAGGCGGTGGGGGCCGCCAATGACGACGATCCCGCGCTGTCGGGCGAGCTCAAGGCGCTGGCCGAGGAAGCGCATCGGCTGAACGAAAGCTGCCGCATCTATGTCAACCTGATGGCCGCCAATGTGCGGCGGCGGCTGACGGCACTGACCGGCAATGATTTGCCGTCTTACCGGTCGGCAGTTGCCGGTGGTTATGGTTGATTAGGCATCGCTGACGCGGTGCCGCCTCCCAAACAAAACTGGCACGCCTTTTGCTGATCTCACCCAGACCCCAGGGGATGAGAAGCAAGGCCTATGACCGTACCTTCGATCGGAGCCAGAACGCACGTCACCACGGCGATCGCGACGGCGAGCCAGAAGACCGGCATCGACTTCAACTATCTGCTCGGCCAGGCGCAGGTCGAAAGCGGCATGCGTGCCGATGCGCGCGCGCGCACCTCCAGCGCCACCGGCCTCTATCAGTTCATCGAACAAAGCTGGCTCGGCGTGGTCAAGGATCATGGCGAGAAGCATGGCCTGGGCTGGGCGGCGGACAGCATCCGCCAGACCGCCAATGGCCGCTTCACCGTGTCCGATCCGGCAACGCGTCAGGCGATCCTGTCGCTGCGCAACGATCCGCAGGCCGCGTCGCTGATGGCGGCCGAACATGCCAGTGACAACAAGGATGCACTGGAAGCATCGCTGGGGCGCGAGGCGACCGGGACCGACCTGTACATGGCGCATTTCCTGGGCCTTGGCGGCGCGCGCAAGTTCCTGCGCGCAATGGACGCCGACCCGACACGCGGCGCGGCGAACCTGTTTCCCGCCGCCGCGCGCGCCAACCGCAACATCTTCTATGCCGCCGACGGTTCGCAGCGTTCGCTCGGCCAGATTTATGAGCGCTTCGCCGGCAAGCTCGATCGCGGTGCCGCCGCAGTCGGAGCGACCGGCGCTGCATCGGGCAGCCTCGACGCCCGCTTCCAGACGCTCGTCGCTTCGCTCGGCGAGGATGTCGAAGTGGTGCTGGGCAATGACGCGGTCGGGCAGGATCGCGGCTGGCTGACCACGCTCGACCGGCTGGAGAATGCAGGACGGCTCAAGGCATCGGCGCTGCCGACCGTCAATCCGCTGCGCCCGACGCCGGAAACGGCGCGCCTGGCCTATCTCATGCTCGCGCAGATGGGGGCCTGATCCGCGATGAACGCACTGACTCTCAAGGGCGGCATCCTCCCCGGCCTGCGCAGCTTTGCTTTGCCGGTCGCTATCCTCGTGCTCGTGGGCATGATGGTCGTGCCGGTGCCGACCTTCCTGCTGGACGTCTTTTTCATCATGAACATCATCATCAGCCTTGCCGTGCTGATGGTGGCGCTGAACGCGCAAAAGCCGCTCGATTTTTCCGCCTTCCCGACCGTGCTGCTCTTCGCGACGCTGTTTCGCCTCGGCCTCAACGTCGCTTCGACCCGCGTCGTGCTGGGTCACGGGCATGAGGGTGAGGCGGCGGCCGGCCATGTGATCGAGGCGTTCGGGACGTTCATGATCGGCGGCGATTATGTCGTCGGCCTGTTCGTGTTCGCGATCCTGATCATCATCAACATGATCGTGGTGACCAAGGGTGCGGGTCGCGTGTCGGAAGTGTCGGCGCGCTTCACCCTCGACGCCTTGCCCGGCAAGCAGATGGCGATCGACGCCGACCTCAATGCCGGCCTGATCACCCCCGACGAAGCCAAGGCGCGCCGGATCGAGGTATCGACCGAAGCCGATTTCTACGGCGCGATGGACGGTTCGTCCAAGTTCGTGAAGGGCGACGCGGTCGCCGGCCTGCTGATCCTGTTCATCAACATCATCGGCGGCCTGATCCTGGGTCCGGTCAGCCATGGCCTGACACTGGGTGAGGCGGCGCAGACCTATGTGCTTCTCGCGATCGGCGACGCGCTGGTCGCGCAGATCCCGGCGCTGCTGCTCTCGATCGCGGCCGCCGCGATCGTGACGCGCGTGTCGGCGAACAAGGATCAGGACCTGACCGGTCAGATCGGCAGCCAGTTTGCCAGCCACCGCACCTGGACTCCGGTCGCGGTGATCACCGGGCTGCTCGCCTTCCTCCCCGGCATGCCCGCCTTCATCATCCTGCCCGCTGCCGCTGGGTCAGGCTATATGGCGTGGAAGATGTGGCGCGCGAGCAAGCTGCCGCCGCCCCCCGCCATCGTCGAGGCGGCCGAGCCGGTCGACCCCTCGCGGATCGGCTGGGACGAAGTCACCGACAATATGCAGGTGATGATCGACATCGGCTATGGCCTGGTCCCGCTGGTCGACGAACGCCGTGGCGGCGCGCTGATGGGCCGGATCACCGGCGTGCGGCGCCAGCTGTCGAAGGAACTCGGCTTCGTCGTGCCACAGGTGCGGGTGCGCGACGACATCAACATGGCGCCCTATGCCTATCGCATCGTCGTCGGCGGCGTGGTGATCGGGGAGGACAGCGTCTCGCCAGACGAAATGCTGGCGCTCGACACCGGCCAGGCGGTCGGCACCCTGCCGGGCAAGCGCGCCAAGGACCCGACCTTCGGCCTTGATGCGATGTGGATATCGCCCGCCGACGCCGATGCCGCTACGGGTCAGGGCTGGCTGGTGGTCGATCCCGGCACGGTGATGGCGACGCACCTCAACCAGGCGCTGATCCAGAATGCCGCCGACCTGCTCGGCCCGGACGAGGTGCAGGCGCTGCTCGACGGACTGCGCGAGCGCGCGGCGCAGCTGGTCGCGTCGCTCTCGCCCAACCCGCTGTCGATCACGACGCTGACACAGGTGCTGCGCGGGCTGCTGGCGGAGAATATCCCGCTCAAGGAATTCCGCCGCATTGCCGCCGCGATCGCGCTCGCTGCACAGCGCTCCGCCGACGCCGACGAGATTATCGAGCTGATCCGCCCCGAACTTGGGCCGCTGATCATCCAGCGGCTGTGCGGGGTTCGCGAACCGCTGCGCGTGATGACGCTGGAGGGGCAGCTCGAAGCGCTGCTGGGTCAGGCGATCCGGTCCGATCCGGCCAAGCGCCACACGATCGAGCCAGACCTTGGCCGCCGCATCGTCGACGCGCTGCAACGCGCCGCCCAGCCGCTCGTCGCCGAGGCCAAGCCGTTCGCCTTGGTCGTCCAGCCAACCATCCGCATCGCAATCCGCAAACTCGTCCGCACCGTCCTGCCCGACACCCCGGTGATGAGCTTCTTTGAAGTGCCCGAGGACAAGTCGGTCGAGGTCGTCGCCGTGATCGGCGCACCGGAGGCACTTGCCGCATGACCTATCAGCCCGCCCCGAACGAATTCGCGCTGACCTATGATCGCCGTGGCGACACGCGGCGCGACATGGACGCGCTGGTGCGCAAGCATATGCCGCTGGTCCGCCGCCTTGCTTGGCATGTCCATGGGTCGATGAGCACGCTGATCGATGTCGAGGATCTGGTCCAGATCGGGCTGGTCGCCTTGGTCGAGGCGGCGGGCAGTTTCGAGGATCGCGGCCTCGTCAGCTTCGACCAGTATCTCCACACCCGCGTGCGCGGCGCGATGATCGACGAGCTGCGGCGCCAGGCGACGATCACGCGCGGCGCGATGAAGCGCCGCCGCGCCTATCAGGATGCGGTCACCGCGCTCGCCGCCGATGGCGCGCGGCCCGACGAGGCGGCGGTCGCCTCGAAACTGGGCGTTACGGTGGAGAAGCTGCGCAGCGACTATGCCAGCGCCGAAGCCGTGCGGTTTGATTCGATCGACGATGTCTATTCGGACGAAGGCCCGTGGTTCATGTCCGACGAACCCGACGCGTTCGACCAGCTTGCCGATGCCGACCAGCGCGAGGCGCTGATCGAAGCGATCGCCGAGCTGCCCGAAAAGGAGCAGCTGGTGATCCAGCTCTATTATGTCGAGGAATTGAACCTCGAGGAGATCGGCCAGGTGCTCGGGGTCGGCGCCGCGCGGATCTGTCAGATCAAGAAGAGCGCGCACGACCGGCTGAAGAAGGGGCTGATGCGGCGGTTGGGGTAACCCCTAATCCTCCCCCGCAAGGGGGAGGTGTCGGCGCAGCTGACGGAGGGGGAGGAAGCACGCCGGCAAGAGGCTCAAGCGAACAGCCGTCCTCCCCCTCCGACGCCTTCGGCGCCACCTCCCCCCGGCGGGGGAGGATCAGAGGCGCAGCGCGCCCGCTTTCTTTTTGCGAGACAGTCGCGACTGCCGTGCTACGCAAGCGGGGTGCGTCGTCATCTCTATCTGATCGCCGGGTTCCTGTGCCTTGGCCTCGCGGTGATCGGGGCGGTGCTGCCGGTGATGCCGACGACCGTGTTCGTGATCATGGCGGCCTATTGCTTTGCGCGCAGCTCGCCCGCGCTCGAACGCCGCTTGCTTGAGCATCCGCGCTTTGGCCCGCACATCACGCGCTGGCGCGTGAACGGCGCGGTCAGCCGGAGCGGCAAGATTGCCGCGACCATCGCCTTCGCCATCAGCATCGCGCTGACCCTCGCATTCACCGCCATGCCCTGGCCACTGATCCCGATCGGCGCGGCGGTGGTGATCGGCGGCTGGCTGTGGACCCGACCGGAAGCCTGACGCCTTGCCCTGCGCGCTGTCCCCGTTAGGGTCGCGCAGGTCCAATCAGGGGGTTTTTCATGAAGCGTATCTTCGCCGCCGCATTGCTCAGCACCGCGCTCGCCACGCCCGCTATCGCCCAGACCGCCGCGCCCGCGCCGGTCACCAGCGCCGCGCCGGCGACCGATTGGGCCGTGAAGCCCGAATGGATTTCGGCGCATGTCCGCTTCCTCGCCGGGCCGGAGCTGCAGGGACGCGGCAGCGCGACGCGCGACGAGGCGATTGCCGCCGCCTATGTCGCGGCGCGCTTTCAGGGCTATGGGCTGCAGCCTGCGCCGGGCGCGGACTCTTATGTGCAGAAGGTGAAGGTCATCCGCCCGCGTCTCGACGGTGAACCGACGGTCATTGTCGCAGGCAAGGCAGTGAAGGGGGCCACGCTGATCCTGGGCGGCGCGGATCGCGCGGCGGGCAATGCGGCGGTCTATGCCGGCGACGATCCAGCGGCGATCCCGGCCGGCGAGGTGCTGTTTATGGCCAGCGCGAACATCTCCCCCTCGGCGGCGATCCGCGCGACCCGGGGCAAGGGGACCAAGCTGCTTGTGCTGCGCGCGAGCGAGGCGACGGCGAAATTGTGGGACATGATCGGCAAGCAGCCGCGCCTGACTTCCTATCTGGCGGGACAGCCGCCCAAGGACAGCCTGTCGGTCATCGTTCTGCCCGCCGCAGCGTTCGACAAGGCGGCGAAGGCGGCGGGCAAACCGGTCGAGATGAAGCTGAACCTGATCCGCGAGGAGGTCGAGACGACCAACGCGATCGGCTATCTGCCCGGCACCGATCCCAAGGCCGGGGTGATCCTGCTCGCCGCGCATGTCGACCATCTCGGCGTCCAGCCCGACGGGACGGTGATGTATGGCGCGAACGACGATGCCTCGGGCGTCGCCGCCGTGCTCGAACTCGCCCATGCGTTGAGCAGCGGCAAGCGGCACAAGCGCGGCATCCTGTTTGCGGCGTTCGGCGCGGAGGAGATGGGCGGGTTCGGATCGCGCGCCTTCGCCGCCGCGCCGCCGGTGCCGCTTGGCGACATCGTCGCCAACCTCGCCTTCGAGATGATCGGGGCGCAGGATCCCAAACTGCCCGCCGGCACGATGATGATGACCGGGTTCGAACGCTCGACGCTCGGCCCGGCGCTGGTCGAGCGCGGCGCGCTGGTGGCGAAGGATCCCTATCCGGAGCAGAACTTCTTTGCGCGGTCGGATAACTACCAGCTCGCTCTGCGCGGGGTGGTGGCGCACACGATTTCGGGCTGGGCGGTGACCCCGACCTATCACTCGCCGCAGGATACGATCGCCAATCTCGACATCCCGTTCATGGCCCGCGCGGTCCAGTCGCTGATCGGCCCGGTCCGCTGGCTCGCCGATGGCGACTATCGCCCCGACTGGACCCCCGGCGGCAAACCGGGCGAGTAGGGGCAACCCTTCGGCACCAGCCCGCTCCCCCACCCGGACACCCTGCGCCAGTATTCTATGGGTGGCCGGGTGCGGGTAGCCCCGCAAAGTATTACTTTGCGGGGACCCCGTGGGGGAGCGGGCCGGTGCCGCCCCGCGCAACGCGCGGCAAGCAAACAAAGAAAAACCCCGGCGGCCTTTCGACCACCGGGGCTTCCTCGCATGCCCTTCCAACAGGGAAGGGTGACCGGCCGTGGCGCCTGTCAGGGGGGTGACGCCCCGACCGGCACACGCTTAGCGAAGCAGCGAAAGAACGTTCTGCTGCGACTGGTTGGCCTGGGCGAGCATCGCGGTCGATGCCTGGCTCAGGATCTGCGCCTTGGCGAGCGCCGTCGTTTCGGCCGAGAAATCGGCGTCTTCGATGCGGCTGCGCGCTTCGGTCAGGTTGGTCGAATTGGTCGTCAGGTTGTTGACCACCGATTCCAGGCGGCTCTGCGCGGCGCCCAGGCTGGCCCGGGTCGATGCCACCGCGTCGAGCGCGTCGTCGATCGTCTTGAGCGCGGTCGAAGCGTCGCTGCGGGTGCCGATCTGAAGTACGGTGGCTTCGCCGCCTTCTCCTTCACCCTCGCCTTCGCCTTCGCCTTCACCGGCTTCCGCCGCGACCCACACCTTGTCGCCTTCGGCCAGCTTGATCACATCGCCTTCAGCAGGCGATGTGAATGCGCTGATCTCGGCGCCGTCGGCGATATCGTCGGCGGTGACGGTGTAAAGGCTGTCAAGCTCGGTATCGCCATCGGCGATGGTCTTGGTGCCGCCCGCGCCGTCGGAGATCTTGTCGCCGACCTTGAGCTGGACCTCACGGCCCTCGGCCATCGTAAAGGTTGCGCCATTGGCGGCGTCGTCTGCCGACACCGTATATTCGGTGCCAATACGATCGTCGCCCGAACCCAGCGTTTCGAGCTCGCCAGTCGCTTCCTCGGCCTCACCCGCTTCTTCAACGGCGTCGGCGGCCCAGACCTTGTCGCCTTCGGCGAGCTTGATCACATCATTCTCAGCAGGCGATGTGAATGCGCTGATCTCGGCGCCGTCGGCGATGTCGTCGGCGGTGACGGTGTAGAGGCTATCCAGCTCGGTATCGCCATCGGCGATGGTCTTGGTGCCGCCCGCGCCGTCGGAGATCTTGTCGCCGACCTTGAGCTGGACCTCACGGCCCTCGGCCATCGTAAAGGTTGCGCCATTGGCGGCGTCGTCTGCCGACACCGTATATTCGGTGCCAATACGATCGTCGCCGGAACCCAGCGTCTGAAGCGAGTAGGTCGTTTCGCCTTCGCCTTCACCCTCGCCGCCTTCGACCGCTTCGACCGGAGCCGCAATGGTCTGGCCGGTGATTGACGACAGGTCGAGCTTGGTGATCTTGAGCGAAACCGTCTGGTCCGCGCTCGATCCGACCTGGATGGTCTTGGTGATGTCGGCGTCCGTTGCGAACAGCTGGACATTGTTGAACTTGGTGTTCTTCAGGATGTCGTTGACCTGGCCCGCCAGTTCGGTGACTTCCGTCTGCATGTTCTTGCGGTCGTCGTCCGAATAGGTGCCCGACGATGCCTGGGTCGCCAGTTCCTTCATGCGCTGAAGCATGTTGGTGACTTCGCTCAGTGCACCTTCCGCGGTCTGCGCGAGGCTGATGCCGTCGTTCGCATTGCGGATGGACACGGTCATCGATTTGATCTGGCTGGTCATGCGGCTCGCAATGGCGAGACCGGCTGCATCGTCCTTGGCGCTGTTGATGCGCTTGCCGGTCGACAGGCGCTCCATCGCGCTCTGCAGCGAGGTCGACGCCATCTTGGACGCATTCGCGGCCCGCAGGCTCGCGATGTTCGTTCCGATAACAGTCATGTTTCGTCTCCGTTCAATCCGGCGTCTCCCGTTCCCCCCTGAATGCGAGAGAGCCCGAGCCGCCAATGGGGTGAACGGCAGGGTGGGCGGCGGATTAAGCAGTTTTCTGCGCAGTTTTTCGTCGGTCTCGCGCGCGCGTAGAGGCACGCGCGGCTAACTGGAGCCGAAAATCGCTGTTTTTTTGAATTGGTTTACTCGGCGTTTACCACCAATCCCGCATTCCCCCGTTCAACAGGGGGTTCGAATGCAGACCATCTTTCCGTCGGCCGCAGTCCTTCGCCAGCATTATGCGCTGGTTTCGGCGCTGCGCTCGCAAGGGTTCACGATCGGTGCCGCCGACAAGGTGAAGCCGATGTCCGGCGACCTGTTCATGATCATCGAGGGCGAAGCGCCCCCGGTCTCCGCCCGCACCCTGGTGCTGGCCGAGGGGCCGGTCGCGGCGATCCCGTTCCATGACGGCAATCCCGCACGCCTGTCGTTCGGTGCCGATGACAACGCCGTCGCAACCGGCTTTGCCAGCGCGATGTTGCGTGGCGCGCATGCACCCGTCGCCGCCGATCCCGAAAGCCTGGCGCTCTATGCGCTCGCCGAACGCGTCGCGGTTGCCGACATCACCGTGCTGATCAATGGCCCGACCGGCACCGGCAAGGAAGTGCTGGCCAAAGCGATCCATAATGGCTCCACCCGCCGCGACGGCCCGTTCATCGCGGTCAATTGCGCGGCGCTGCCCGAAACCATGCTCGAAGCGCTGCTGTTCGGGCACCAAAAGGGCGCGTTCACCGGGGCGAATGCTTCGGGCGAAGGCTTTTTCCGCGCGGCCAATGGCGGCACGCTGCTCCTCGACGAAGTCGCCGAAATGCCGCTCGCGCTTCAGGCCAAGCTGCTGCGCGCGCTGCAGGAGCGCGAAGTGGTGCCGATCGGCGCGACCGCGGCCGAAAAGATCGACGTGCGCGTCATCGCCTGTGCCAACCGCGACCTTCAGACCGAGGTGCTGGAAGGCCGCTTCCGCGCCGACCTTTACTACCGCCTGTCGGTGTTCCCGCTGTCGACCAAGCAACTGGCCGCACGTCCCGGCGATGTCGCCGCGCTGGCGGCGGCGATGGTCCTGCGTCACAGTGCTGGCCGTGCGCGGCTGCCCTGGGTGACGCGTGAGGCGCTGGCGGTGCTGCAGGCACATGACTGGCCCGGCAATGTCCGCGAGCTCGAGAATGTCATCCAGCGGGCGCTGTTGCTGTGCATGGGCGATGCGATCACGCCCGATCACCTGATTTTCGATCGTCCCGCGATGGTGGCGGCGCCGGTCCAGGCCGAACCCGGCCAGCTCAGCAACATCGTCCAGCTCAGCGAATTCGCGGCGATCCGCGAGACGCTGGCGGCATGCGGCGGCAGCCGGATCGAAACGGCCAAGCGGCTTGGCATTTCCGAACGCACGCTGCGCTACCGCCTCGCCAAGGCGCGCGAGCAGGGCGAAGACCTTGTCCGGAGGATTAGCGCATGAGCGTGAGCGGAATTGGCGGCGCGGGTGGCGTCGACCGGGTGATGCAGCTGCGCGCCCAGATTCTCGAGCGCAACGAAGCGCTGCAGCGCGCGACCAGCGGCGCATCCGTTTCGGGCGGCGCGCCGCTCGGCCAGCCCGCCGGCCCGTCCAGCTTCATCGACACGATGGAGCAGGCGGTCGGCAAGGTGAACGGCGCACAGGCCCGCGCCAGCGAATTGTCCGCCGCCTATGAACGCGGCGAAACGGTCGACATCGCCAAGGTGATGCTCGCCCGTCAGGAGGCGTCGGTCGGGTTCGAAGCGACGCTACAGGTCAGGAACAAACTGCTGACCGCCTATCGTGACATCATGAGCATGCCGGTCTGATCATGAGCAACGCCATCGCTACCACCGACGCCCCTGTCCCTGCCACTAGCGGCGGCACGGCTAACCCCCTCAAGCAGATGGGCGACCTGTTCGCTCAGCCCGCGGTCAAGCGCAGCCTGCCGCTGATCTTCATGCTCGGCCTGATCGGCGCTGCAGCGCTCGCCTGGATGATGCTGTCGACCCCGCCGCAGCGGGTGTTGTTCGCGAACCTGCCCGAAAGCGACAAGGCGGCGGTCGCGCAGGCGCTCGACGCTGCCAGCATCGCCAATGGCATCGACGGATCGGGATCGATCACCGTCGGCGAAGACGATTATCACAAGGCGCGGATGCTGCTCGCCGGGCAGGATCTGCCCAAGGCGGCACCGGGCGGCTATGCGCTGCTCGACACGATGCCGATGGGCGCAAGCCGCGCGGTCGAGGGGGAACGGTTGCGCCAGGCGCGCGAAACCGAACTCGCCCGCTCGATCGGTGCGATCGATACGGTGGCCGAGGCGCGCGTGCACCTTGCTACCCCCGAAGCCAGCGTGTTCGTGCGCGACAAGGCCGAGCCGAGCGCATCGGTGATCGTCAAGCTTCAGCCCGGCCGCAGCCTGTCCGAAGCGCAGGTCCGCTCGATCGTCAACCTCGTCGCCTCTTCGGTGCCGGGGATGAAGCCCGATGCCGTCACCATCGTCGATCAGATGGGCGCGCTGCTGAGCAAATCGGGGCAGGAGACCAGCGCCGGCGACGCACGCATCGATATCCAGAACCGGGTTGAGGCCAAGGTGCGGCAGCAGCTCGTGACCCTGCTCACCCCGTTGCTCGGTGCCGGCAATTTCAGCGCCGAGGTTCAGGCCGAGGTCGATCTGGACGAAAGCCAGGCGACCCGCGAAAGCTATGACAAGGACGGCACTGTGGTGCGCGCCGAACAGGGTAACTGGACCGGCGCGCCGCGCGACGGTGCGGGTGCACCCGGCGGTATTCCCGGCGCGCTGTCCAACGTGCCGCCGCCGCCCAGCACGGTCGCGACGCCGACGCCCGGGGCTCCGGCTGAGGCTGGCCAGCCCGCGCCCCCCGCCGCCGCGCCGGGGATGAAGCAGAGCGACAGCTTCACCCGCAGCTACAGCAATGGCCGTGAAGTCTCCGTCACCCGGAACATGCCCGGCAACATCAAGCGACTGTCGGTCGCAGTGCTGCTGCGCGAAGAGCCGGGCAAGCCGCGCGGCCAGGTCGAAATCCGGCAGATCGACGAGCTGGTCAAGGCGACCGTCGGCTACAAGGCCGAGCGCCAGGATCAGGTCACCGTGGTCAGCCGCAAGTTCAGCACCAATGCCAATGCCGAGGCACAGGGTGTCCCCTTCTACGAAACGCCGTGGTTCGCGATGGTTGCACGCAACGTCACCGCTTTGGTGATCGCGCTGCTGGTCCTGCTGCTTGGCGTGCGCCCGCTGGCCCGTGCGCTGATGCGCCGCCGCGACGATACGCGTCCGGCCGGTGCGCCGATGGGTGCCGCCGATGGCGTGCAGCTGCCAACGCCGGTCAGCCCGGAGATGCTCGCGGGTTCGGGCCTGTCGCTCGGCGACCGGGTCGGGCTGGTGCGCGACTTTACCCGCGAAAATCCGGCGCGCGCCGCGCTCGCGGTCCGCGACATGATCCGCACGGAGGCCCAGTGAGATGAACGCGCCGCGTCACTTTACCGGGGTCGAGCGCGCCGCCGTGCTGATGATGGTCGTCGGCGATGAAGAGGCCGCCGCGATCCTGCAAAAGCTCGATCCCGATGAAGTGCGTCAGCTCGGCGCCGCGATGATGGCCGTCGCTGACGTCAGCGAATGGGAAATGGCGCAGGTCCTCGACGATTTCACCGGCCGCGCGCAGGAGCGCAGCGCGATCCAGTTCGATCCGCGGCCCAAGCTGGAAACCGTCGTTACCCGCGCATTGGGGCCGGAGCGGGCGGGCGCAGTGCTCGCCAGCATCCTGCCGCCCGAGCCAGCCGAATCGATCGCCGCGCTCGCCTGGATGGATGCGACCGAGATTGCCGGCATGCTGGAGGATGAGCATCCCCAGATTGCCGCCGTGCTGCTGGCGCATCTCGACCCCGCGGTTGCGGCGCAGGTGCTGGAAATGCTGCCCGAGGCGACCCAGCCGCAAGTGCTGCGCCGCGTCGCGCGCTTGGGGCCGGTCACCCCGGATGCAATCGCGACGCTGACCCAGGTGCTCGAACGCCATGCCGGCCAGCCCAAGCGTGTCGCGGGCGTCCAGATGGGCGGCGCGCGCGAGGCCGCGAAGATCATGTCCTCCGCGCGCAAGATCACCGAACAGAAGGTGATGCCCAAGCTCGCCAAGATCGACCGCGAGATCGCCCGCGCGATCGAGGAGGCGATGTTCGTCTTCGACAATCTGCTCGAACTCGACGACAAGAATATGGGCACGCTGCTGCGCAACATCGACAGCGATATCCTGGTCCGCAGCCTCAAGGGCGTGGACGAGGCGGCGCGCACCCGGTTCCTCGCCTGCATGTCGAGCCGCGCGGCCGACACGATCCGCGACGAACTCGAAGCGCGCGGCCCGATGAAGATGGCCGAGGTGCTCGACGCGCAAAAGGCGATGATCGCGATTGCGCGCCAGCTGGTGAAGGACGGCACGATCACCATGCCGGGCGGCGGCGGAGACGACGACTATGTCTAATTTCGTCCCCGGCCTTGCCGCGCGCAGCGACGGGATCGCCGACGCACTCAAGCGCGCCTTCGCCCCGCCCGACGCGTTTGCCGCGCGCGCCATCGCGCCCCGTCCGCCCGCAACCCCGCGCCACTTCGCGCCCGATGCACCGGGCCATAAGCCGACCCAGGGCTGGGACATGTTCGAGGCGGACAAGGCGGCTGAGCCAGCGCCCTTCGTTGATCCGGTCGCCGCCGCGCGCGCCGCCGGCTATGCCGAGGGGCTCGCCGATGGGCGCGCCGAGGCTGATGCGTCCGCCGCGCAACAGGCCGCCTTGCTCGCGCAGGTCAGCGAAGCGCTGGCCCGCGGCGCACATTTCGATCGCGCCCGCATGGCGGGCCATCTGCGCCAGACCGTGCTGCATCTCGTCACGCAAATGATCGGTGAGGCGGGGATTGCCCCCGACATCCTCGCCGCCCGGATCGAGGCGGCGACCGATCTGCTCGCCGACAGCGCCGAATCGGCGATCCTGCGACTCCATCCCGACGACGTCGCCCTGGTGCAGGATCATCTGCCCAAGACCGTCTTCCCCGTGGGCGACCCCCAGCTCAAGCGCGGCGCCTTCGTCATCGAAAGCGCCTCGACCATCGTCGAGGATGGGCCCGACCTGTGGCTCGACCAGCTGGCGCAGGCGATCGACCGCGTGCCGATTCCTCCCGCGATCTGAGGGCGCATGTTCAACGATTTCAGCGTCGCCTATCTCGACGGCCTTGCCGGTGGTGGATTCCGGCCACAGCCCAAGGTGTCGGGCCGCCTGTCCTCCTATGACGGATTGCTGATGGAGGCGGTCGGCCTCTCGCTCCCCGTGGGCACGGTCTGCGCGATCGGGACCGGCGAGCATCGCGTCGAAGCCGAAGTGATCGGTTTTCGCGGCGGCAAGACCTTGCTGATGAACCTCGGCGGGCCCGCCGCCTTGCTCCCCAACGCCCCGGTGCGTCCCGTCGGCCCGCCGGGCGAGGCGGAGGTCGGCGCGGCGATGCTCGGTCGCGTCGTCGATGGCGCAGGCAAGCCGATCGACGGGCTTGGTCCGATTCGCGGCGCAGGCAAATGGCCGCTCGCGGGCAAGATCCAGTCGCCACTCGACCGCGGCCGCGTGCTTCAACCGATGGATGTCGGGGTGCGCGCGATCAACGGCCTGCTGACGATCGGTCAGGGCCAGCGCGTCGGCATCATGGCGGGATCGGGCGTCGGCAAATCGGTGCTGCTCGGCATGATGGTCCGTGCGGCGAAGGCCGATGTCATCGTCATCGGCCTAATCGGCGAGCGCTCACGCGAAGTGTCCGACTTTCTCGAGACCAAGGTCGCGGGCGCGGCGCGCGCGCGCTCCGTGGTCGTCGCGGTCCCCGCCAACCACTCGCCGGTGCTCCGCATTCGCGGCGCGCTGCGTGCCACCGCCATCGCCGAAGCCTTTCGCAACGAGGGCAAGAAGGTGCTGCTGATCATGGATTCGCTCACCCGCGTCGCGCATGCGGGGCGTGAGATCGGCCTGGCGCTCGGCGAACCCGCCAGCGCGCGCGGCTATCCGCCCAGCGCCATCGCGATGCTGCCCAGCCTGATCGAACGCGCCGGGACCGACGTCCATACCGGCGGGTCGATCACCGCAATCTACACCGTGCTCGCCGATGGTGACGACGGCAATGATCCGGTCGTGGACAGCGCCCGCTCGATCCTCGACGGCCATATCGTGCTCAGCCGTGCGCTCGCTGAACGCGGCGTCTATCCCGCGATCGACTTGGGGCCATCGGTCAGCCGCGTGATGACCGATATCGCCGACAAGAAGCACGTCGCCGCCGCGCGCGTGCTGCGCCGTCACCTCGCCACCTATGAGGAGAATCGCGATCTCGTGCTGATGGGTGCCTATCGCGCCGGCGCGGACGCTCAGATCGACGCGGCAATCGCCTGCCACGACACCGTGCTCGACTATATCCGCCAGCCCTATGACGAAACGGTCAGCCTCGACGAAGCCGTGACCGAACTGGTCGGCGTGTTCGGGGATGGATAAACACGCCAAAAAGCTCGGCCGCCTGCACCGCGTCCGCACACTCCAGCTCGACATGGTGCGCGCGAGCGAGGTGGCGGCGCGCGAGAAGGTCGCCGCCGAACAGGCGCTGCGAGCGCGCATCGAATCGCTGGCGCAGGGCGTCGCCCCCGCGCCAGCCCCGCTTCCCGGCAGCGCCACCAGCCTGATCGCCGCCGCGCATTATCGCGAACGGCTCCACCAGTCCGCCTTCGCGGCCGAGCGCCGCGTTGCAGATGCACAGCGCGGGCTCGACCACGCCCGCAGCGCGACGCAGGAAGCCAAGCGCGACCAGAGCGCGATCGAGAAGCTGATCGAGCGCGCCGAAGCCAATGCTGCCCGCCGCGCAATGCGCGCGCTGGAGGATATGCCGGCGATCCCACGAAAACGGCACGATCCTTGCTGATTGCCGGGCGAAGGAGTTTCGCCCGACGTGACCGACCTGCTCGCCTCGACCGCACTTACGCTGTCCCCGCCGGGATTTGTGCCGCGCGCCGCGCCTGCCGCCGGGCCCGCAGGCTTCGATCTCAAGCTTGCGCTCGACTGCGTGATGCCCGGCATCGCACCGACGACCGGCAAGCCGGTTGCCTGCACCGGCAAGGATTTGCCGGTCTCCGGCAATGGCGTGGCGGAAGGCGACACCGACGAGGATGAAGCGCTGCTGGCATGGATGCCCGAGGGCATGGCCCTGTTGCCGCTCGAAACCCCGCTGCCCGCACGCGTCGCGGTTGGCACGCCCAGCGCGCATAGCGACGGGCCGATTGCCGATCCGGTCGAGGCCGCCGCGCTGCCAGCCGATCTGGGCGAGGCCGCGCCGCTCCCAGGTGATGCCGCAGACGGCGACGCGTTTGCCGCGTCGCTCGCACCCGCCCCTGCCGCTCCTGCGGCAACCCCAGTTTCCACCCCGCTTCGCACCTGGCGCGATCCGGTTCCGGCCCAGGCCGAGCCGGGCGTCGGGGGCGGGGTCGCCGCGGCGGAGGTGCGGGCCGACCGCGCCACCGCCGCGGCGCCCGAGATCCGCACGCCCGCCGCCATCACAGCCGCCCCGATGACAGCCGCTCCGGTGCCGCCGCCGGTCGTGCAAGCCGCACCCGCCGCACAGGTCTTCGCCGCCGCGCTCGCCGCGCCGCTGGTCGAGCTGCTCGACACCGCCACGCCGGCCGATCCCGCCAGCCCGGAGATCCAGCTGCTGCGGTCGCTCGACGTCCAGCGTACCACCGTACAGGCGACCGCACCGGCCGATCAGGCCCCGCTCGACCTCAGCCGCGACGACTGGACCGGCAAGATGATCGAACGGATCGCCGCGCTGCGTGATGGCGTCGAGGCGGCGGACACGCGCATCCGCCTCGCGCCCGAGAATCTCGGCGCGGTCGATATCTCGATCCGCCGCGACGGCGATCGGCTTCAGGTGCACTTCACCGCCGAAAATCCCGCGACTCGCCAGCTGCTCGCTGACGCCGCCCCGCGCCTGGCCGAACTCGCCGAAGCGCGCGGGCTGAAGCTCGGCCAGTCGAGCGTCGATGGCGGCGGGACCGACGCGCGCGGCCAGCCGCAGCAGCAGCAACAACAATCCACACCCGCCCGCCCGGCATCGGCGCGTGCGGACACCGGGACCGCGTCCGACGCGCGGGTTGCCTGAACCATCCTGAGGGGGATTTGAGATGAGCGATACCCAAGCAACCGCCGCACCCGCCAAGAAGAAGGGCGGCATGATGAAATGGCTGATGATCGGTACCGGCCTGGTCGTGCTGATCGGCGGCGGGGTCGGGGGCGGACTCTATGCCGCCAATTCCGGCCTGCTCGGCGGCGGTGCGCAGGGCGAGAGCGCCGACGCCGACACGCCGCGCCTCGTCCCCAAGAGCGAGGAAGTGCGTGCGTCGGCTGGCAAGGAAGGCGAAGAGGGCGGCGAGAGCACGGGCAAGCCGACGCCAAAGGGCGAGGGCGGCGACAAATACGCGTCCAACTATTACGCGCTGGAGAAAGAGTTCACCTCCAATTTGCGCGAAAGCGTCCATTTCGTTCAGGTCGGCATCGCCGTCTCGACCCCTTATGACAATCGCGTCGTCGAGAATTTGAAGACGCATGAACTCGCCGTGCGCTCGGCGATTCTGCTCGCGCTCGGCGAAACGGCGGAGGACGATGTCTTCACCGCCGACGGCAAAACCCGCCTGCAAAAGCGCCTCGCCGCCGCAATCAACGGCGTCCTGAAGGAAAAAGAGGGATTTGGCGGGATTGCTAACGTCTATTTTACCAATTTCATCGTTCAGTGAACGGGCATGGTTAACGGCCCTTCAGATATGACCCTTCAGGGAAGCGCGCCCGAACGGCGCGAGCGTTCGCGCGCCGGTGCCGAACACGCACCGGCGCTCGGGGCCGCCAACCTCAACCCGTTCGGCGACCTGCACGGCGTCCAGCACCTGACCGCGCGCCTCGCCAAATCGCTCAAGCCCGTGTTCGAACCGCTGCTCGGCGAAGGGCTGCGCGTCTGGGCCGAGCCGCTGGCGGTGCAGCGCCACGCCGATTACCGCGCGGAGCGGCCCAATGGCCTCACCGCCTGGCTGCCGCTGGCAATGACGCCGGGCCGCGGTCGCGCCTTCATCCTGATCGACGGCAAGCTCGCCTATGAAATGCTCGACCGCTTCTTTGGCGGCGATGGCGAAGCGCCCCAGCCGATGCCCGCCGACTTCACCGGATCGGCCGAAACCCTGCTCCGCCGCATCGCCGACAGCATCGCCGCGCAGCTGCGTCCGGCATGGGAGCTGCTCGCCGATATCGACTTCGCATTCGTCCCCGCGCCGACGCCCTTATCGGTCGCGCCAGAGATTGACGGCGGCGATGCGATGGTCGTCACCCGCATCGGCATCGCGCAGGGCGGGGGAAAGCCGCATTGGATCGACATTCTCTACCCCGTCAGCGCGCTCAAACCCTGGAGCCCCGCGCTCACCGCCAAGGTGATCGGTGGCGAGCCTGAGGTCGAGCCGCACTGGCGCAATTGCCTGACCCGCGCCGCGCTCGGCGTGCGCCTGCCGGTCCGCTCGGTGCTGGCCGAGCCGATCGTACCCGCTTCGACGCTGATGGCGCTCAAGCCCGGCGACGTCATTCCGATCAGCTTCGGCCCCGATGTGCCGGTGATGGTCGGCCCGCGCCGCATCGGATGCGGCACCGTCGGCACCGCCAATGGCCGCGCCGCCATCCGCCTGACCCGTTTCGACACCCCTGAGCTCGAGGACGCACGATGAACGACATGACCGGCAGCTTCGCCGCCGAGACCGCGGCCGCCGCCAATTTCCACCTGCTCCAGGATGTCGGGGTCAAGCTGACCGTCGAGATCGGGTCGACCACGCTGACGCTGCGCGAACTGCTTGCGCTCGCCGAAACCAGCGTGATCGAACTCGACCGCGAGGCCGACGAACTGCTCGACGTGTTCGTCAACGGCACGCTGATCGGACGGGGCGAGGTGGTCACCGTTGGCGACAAGTTCGGCGTGCGCATGACCGAGCTGGTCGCGCCCGAAAAGCGGGGCTGATCGACCATGATGTGGTCCTACATCCTCAAGCTGGTCGTGCTGCTGCCGCTCGTCTGCGGCCTGCTGATCGGCTGCCTCTATCTCTGGCGCAAGCTCGAGGCGCGTCTGCCCGGCAATCAGGGCGACCGGATGCTCAAGGTGCGTGAGACGATGATGGTCTCGACCGGGACCCGCATCGCGGTGCTGGAGGTCGAGGGCAAGCGCCTGCTCGTTTCGGTCAGCCGTAACGGCGTCACCCTGATCGACCGGATCGACGGATGAGCCCGATGCTGCGCCACATCGCCCTGCTGCTCGGCGCGCTCGCGCTCGCGCTGTTCGCAGTCGCTCCGGCGTTCGCGCAGGAAGCGGCCGCCGCAGCGCCCGTCGCCGCACCGACTGCAGCTGCGACCCCCGGGGCCGGCGACGCGATCGACCGCGCGCTCGGCGATCTGGGCGGCGGCGACGCGCCGCTCAGCCTGTCGCTGCAAGTGCTCATCATCATGGGCCTGCTCACGGTGCTGCCGGGCATCCTGCTGATGATGACCAGCTTCACGCGGATCATCATCGTGCTGGCGATCCTGCGGCAGGCGCTGGGGCTGCAACAGACCCCGCCCAATCAGGTGCTGGTCGGCCTGTCGCTGTTCCTGTCCTTCTTCATCATGGCGCCGACGATCGAACAGATGAACCGCACCGCGATCCAACCCTATGCCGAAGGGCGCATCGGCGCGACGCAGATGATCGAGGAAGCGGGCAAGCCCCTCCACGCCTTCATGCTCAAGCAGACGCGGGTGAAGGACATCACCATGTTCGCCGGCATCGCCAAGGCGGGGCCGATCGCCAATCCGCAGGACACGCCCTTCTCGATCCTGCTGCCGGCCTTCGTCACCAGCGAACTCAAGACCGCGTTCCAGATCGGTTTCCTGATCTTCCTGCCCTTCATCGTCATCGACCTGATCGTCGCCACCGTGCTGATGAGCCTTGGCATGATGATGATGTCGCCGACGATCATCTCGATGCCGTTCAAATTGCTGCTGTTCGTGCTGGTCGATGGCTGGGCGCTGACGATGGGCAGCCTCGCTTCAAGCTTCAGTGGGTAGCCACGGCACCGGCCCGCTCCCCCACCCGGCCACCCATAGGGTAGCTTGCCTGGGTGGCCGGGTGGGGGAGCGGGCCGGTGCCGCAAAGGATTAAAGATGGACGCAGACTATTTCCTCTCCGTGGCGCGCGAAGCGATGTGGATCCTCGCGCTCGCCTCGGCCCCGATCCTGATCCCGGCGCTCCTGTCCGGCCTGATCCTCGGCATGATTCAGGCGGCGACGTCGATCCAGGAACAGACGCTGACCTTCGTGCCAAAGCTCGCGATCGTCGGGGTCAGCCTGGTGATCTTCGGCGGCATGATCATGACCCTGCTCGGCGATTTCACCACGGCGATCTTCGAACGCATTCCGGATCTGGTGAAGTGATTCCGACACCGCTCTTCCTTCCGTCACCCCCGCGAAAGCGGGGGCCCATCTCCGACACGAGCAACATGCTCTGGCGGTGCGAGCGGGGATGGTCCGGGAGATGGGCAGGTAAGATTGCCCCCGGCAATCTTAGCCATGCGCGGGGCGCATGGCAGACCTGCCCATTCCCCGCTTTCGCGGGGATGACGACTCATAATCCCAAAGCCGGTTCGTTGAACTGACATGCTCGGCTTCGGCCTCGCGATCGAGCCGCAGCTCTGGGCGCTGCTGTTCACGATGGTGCGCGTCGGCGCGGCGTTCATGGCCGCGCCGGTGTTCGGCGCCGTCGCGGTGCCGCTCAACGTCCGCATCCTGCTGACCGCCGCCGTCTCGATCCTGTCGATGCACGCCGCGCCGATCGCGGTGCCGGGCGAGGTGTTCGTGCTGACCACGATCCTCGCCGTCGCGGCAGAGGCGCTGGTCGGCCTCGCGCTCGGCTTCATCCTTCAGATCGCCTTTGCCGCGCCACTCGTGGCGAGCGAGGTGATCGGCGTGTCGATGGGCCTGTCCTTCGCCACCGCGATCAACCCCCAGACCGGCCAGTCGACCCCCGCGCTCGGCCAGTTCCTGACCGTGCTGCTCACCTTGCTGTTCCTCGCGGTCGACGGCCATCTCGTACTGGTCGAGCTGATCGTGCGCTCCTACGAGCTGCTGCCCCCCGGCGGTGCCTGGCTCGCGCCGGGCAAGCTCATGAACATCGTGCTGTTCGGCGGCTATGCCTTCCTCGCCGGGCTGCTGCTTGCGCTTCCGGTGGGGTTCCTGCTGCTGTGCCTCAACATCGTGGTCGGCATGATCTCGCGCTCTGCCCCTGCACTCAACCTGTTCGCGATCGGCATTCCCGCCAGCCTCGCCATGGGCGTCCTCGCCCTGCTCGTCGGCATGCCCGCCATGGGCGATTACATGCTCGTCATCGTGCGTGAGGCGCTCGATGCCGCGCAGACGCTGGTGCTGGGAGGGCCCGGCTGATGGCGGAGACGGCTGGCGAAAAGACACAAGCACCAACACCCAAGCGCAAACAAAAAGCGCTCGACGATGGCGACCTGCTCAAATCGCGCGAGTTCGGCGCGGCGCTGATCATGCTGCTCGGCTGTGGCTGGATGATCCTGATGGGGCCGCAATTGCTCTCCGCGATCCGCGAAGTGATGGCGGCCAGCTTCAGCTTCGGTCGCGCCGATATCGAGAGCTTTCAGCCCTGGAAGCCGCTTGCCATCGCCGGGTGGAAGCTCGCGCCGTCGCTCGGCGCGCTGCTCGCCATCACGCTGGGCGGCGCGGTGCTGAGCCAGGCGGCGCTGGGGTCGCTACGCTTCAACGGCAAGCTGATGGCGCCCAAGGGCAACCGCATCAATCCCGGCTCGGGCCTCAAGCGCATCTTCGGCCCGACCGGCTGGATCGAACTCGGCAAGTCGTTGCTCAAGGTGGTGCTGCTCGGCGGCATGGGCGCGTGGCTGCTCTGGGGGTCGGCGGGGATGACGATGGGGCTGGTCTCGTCCGACCTCGGCACGGCGGTAAAGTCGCTCGGGGACACCTTCGCGACGCTCGTCATCGTCATGGCTGGCGGATTGCTGCTGATCGCGGGCGTCGACCTGCCGATCCAGATTTTCCGCCACATGCAGCGGCTCAAGATGAGCGTTCAGGAAGTGAAGGACGAATATAAGGAGACCGAAGGGTCGCCCGAGGCCAAGAGCCATCGTCGCCAGCGCCAGCGCGAAATCGCCAAGGGCGGGCTGCGCAAGAGCGTCGCCACCGCGCATGTCGTGCTGACCAACCCGACGCACTTCTCGGTCGCCTTGCGCTACGATCAGGGCAAGGATCAGGTGCCGGTGGTGGTCGCCAAGGGGCGCGGCGAGATTGCCCTCGCCATCCGCGAGCTGGCCGACGAACTGGCGGTCCCGCGCCTCGAACTGCCCCCGCTCGCCCGCGCGCTCTACTTCACCAGCCGCGAGAATCAGGAGATTCGCGACGACCTCTATCTCGCGGTCGCGACGGTGCTGGCGTTCGTGTTCGGCCTCGACAAGCGCGCTGGAGCCGCGATGCCGACGATCAAGGTGCCGGAAACCGCGCTGTTCGATGAGGAAGGCCGTCAAACCGGCCTTAAGCCCGCATGATGATAGCCGTTTATCGAGGCATGGGGGATCACGGCCATGGCCATTGAATCGATTGCGAAAACGATCGGCACGGGGTCGGGCATCGACACGACCGCGCTCGTCCAGGGCCTGGTCGACGCGCAGTTCGAGCTGAAGAACGCCGCGCTCACCAAACGCGAAGAGACGCTGACCGCGCAGATCACCGCTGCAGCGACGCACAAGAGCAACATCACCGGCTTTGCGTCCGCGCTCGCCAGCCTGACGCGCGGCGGAACGCTGGCGACTCAACCGACCAGCTCGCACCCCAGCATTCTCGGCGTCACCCGCCTCGCCGGCGCCAATCTCGCGACGCTCAATACCAAGGTCGAGGTGCGCCAGCTCGCCGCGCCACAGAGCGCCGCCAGCGCCCCCGTCACCGACCGCACCGCCGCAATCGGGCAGGGGACGCTGACGCTGACCTTCGGCACCGCGACTGTAGCCGACGGCGCGATGACCGGCTTCACCCCGGGAACCGCTGCCCCGGTCGCCATCACCATCGGCCCGGATAACAGCAGCCTCGACGGCATCGCTTCCGCGATCAACGCGGCCAAGGCGGGCGTCTCCGCATCGGTCGTGACCGACAGCGGCGGCGCGCGACTGGTGGTCAAGGGCGCAAGCGGGGAGGCGCGCGCCTTCACCCTCACCGCGACCGAAACCCCCGGACAAACCGGCCTTGCCGCGCTCAATGTCGGTATCGGCGCGAGCGGGACGACGATCGGCAGCGCCGCATCCGACGCGATTGTCGCGGTCGATGGCATCGCGCTGCGCCGCGACGGCAACAGCATTTCCGATCTGGTCCCCGGCGTGCGGCTCGACCTGTCCTCGGCCCAGCCCGGCACGATCGTGTCGATCGGCAAGAGCGCACCGACCAGCGCACTGCTCCAGGCGGCGCAGGACTTCGTCGCGACCTATAACGAGGTCTTTTCGGCGCTGAACAAGGATCTCGATCCGATCGGCGGCGCGCTGCGTGGCGATGCGGCGGCGAAGGCGGTGAAACGCGAGCTGCAGCAGATCACCATCGCACAGATCGCAACCGGCGCAGCGGGTGAGCCGACCACGCTGGCGCAGATCGGTATCCGCACCGAACGCAACGGGACGCTCAGCGTCGATACCTCCGCGCTCAGCCGCGCGCTGGTGGACTATCCCGAAGCGGTCGAGCGGCTGTTCGCCGAACCGGTCGGCACCAATGCCACCGGCAATGGCGTCGCCGGGGCGCTCAACGCCATCGCCACGGCGGCGGCCAGCACCACGCGCGGGCTGGGTGCGAGCGAGGCGGGCTATACCCGCGCCAAGGCCGATCTCGACGACGACAAGGCGGACATTCTGACCAAGATCGAGGACACCCGCACCCGCATGACCCGCCAGTTCGCCAGCATGGACGCCAAGGTCGCGGTCTATAAATCGACGATGAGCTTCCTCGAATCGCAGGTCGAAGCCTGGAACAAGCAGGATTGATGCGATGACCCGCCCGATCCGCCTCTCCACCGACGCCGCCGCCACCTATCGTAACATCGATGCGGTCGGACGGACTGCGGCCGCCGATCCGCACCAGCTGATCGCGCTGATGTACAAGGAGTGCATCGCCGCGCTCCGCTCCGCCGCCTTTGCGACCGAGAAGCGGCAGTTCCCGGTCAAGAGCGAGCGGATCGCCCGCGCCACCGCGATCCTGTTCGCGCTGGAAGGGGGCCTCGATTTCGAGCGTGGCGGCGACGTGTCGCGCACGCTGGCAACGCTCTACCATGGCCTGCGCAACCAGATCGTTCAGGCCAGCATCGGCACCGACCCCGCGCCGTTCCGCGCGGTCGCCGACGACCTCGAGGAAATCGCCGGCGCCTGGAGCGCCGCGCGCGCGGCGTAGGTCACCCTATAAATCCTCCCCCTTGCGGGGGAGGATTGTGTATGCCTCAATCCACCCACCGCCCCAGCATCTCGCCCACGCTCGTCACCACCGCCGGTCCCACCGGCGCGGCGCGCGGGGTGAATTGCGGCGCGGTCGGGCCACCCGCCGGGCCGCTCGCCAAGGGACGGCGGGCGAGCGCATGCGGGTGCCGCGCGGCCTCGCTCAGGCTCAGCACCGGGGTGACGCAGGCCGCGCCATCGGGAAAGCGCGCGATCCATTCGTCGCGCGTCCGGCTGGCAAAGCGCCGCGCGAACTCACGCGCCATGTGCGGCCAGCCGGCACGGTCGAATTGCGGGATTTTCGACGCTTCCAGCCCCAGTACCGCGCACAGGTCGGCAAAGGCCGACGGCTCGATCGCACCGACCGCGACATGCCGCTCATCGGCGCAGCGATAGGTGCGGTAAAAGGGCGCGCCGCCATCGACCAGATTGGCCTCGCGCCGGTCGAGCCAGCGCCCGCTGCTCGCCAGACTTTGGGTCAACGCCATCAGCGTGCCCACCCCGTCGACCGCCGCCGCATCGACGATCCGCCCCTCGCCGCTCGCCTGTGCGCCCAGGATCGCGCTGACCATGCCCAGCGCCAGAAACAGCCCGCACCCGGCATGGTCGCCCAGCAGGGTCAGCGGCACCACCGGCTGGTCGGGCGTGCCGATCGCGTGCAGCGCGCCGGTCAGTGCCAGCACATTGATATCGCTGCCCGGACGTTCGGCCATCGGCCCGTCCTGCCCCCAGATGCTCGCCCGGCCATAGACCAGGCGCGGGTTGCGCATCCGGCACGCGTCCGGCCCGATCCCCAGCGCCTCGATCGAGCGCGGCGGCATCCCCTCGATCAAGCCATCGGCGCGGTCGATCAGGTCGCGCAGCTCGTTGATCGACGCCGGGTGCCGGAAATCCAGCTCCAGCTCGCGCCGCCCGCGATACAGGCTGGGGACGACATGGCTCGCGCTCGCATCAGGCTGGACGATGCGGACCACGTCCGCTCCCAGATCGCCGAGCAGCATCGCGGCGAACGGAACCGGCCCGATCGCGTCGATCTCGACGATGCGCACGCCCGCCAGCGGTCCCTTGGTCTGCACCCCGTCCTCCTTTTCCGTCCCGCGCGTTCAGGGTGGCTCATCCCACCGGTTTCCGCTAGCCCCGCGCCATGAGCAAGCCGCACATCGTCGCCCTGGGCGGAACCTCGCGCCCCGAATCGAGCACCGGGCGCGTGCTGGCGCGGTGCCTGGCGATTGCGGAAGACGCTGGCGCGCGCACCACCTTGCTGACGGGTGAGGCGATCAACTTCCCGCCCTATGAGCTGTGCGATCCGGTGCCGGACGGCAAAATTGCCGATTTCGTCGCGGTGCTGCGCAGCGCCGACGCGCTGGTGATCGGCTCGCCGGGCTATCACGGCACGCTGTCGGGGCTGGTCAAGAATGCGCTCGACCATGTCGAGCTGCTGCGCGGTGACGACCGTGTCTATTTCGACCGGATGCCGGTCGGCATGGTCGCGACGGCCGGCGGGTGGCAGGCGGCGGTGTCGACCATGGCGGCGCTGCGTACCGTGGTCCACGCGTTGCGCGGATGGCCGACCCCACTCGGCGTCGCGATCAACATGGGCGCGCCTGGCGACCCGCTCGGCGATGCCGATGCCCAGCTGCGCATGATGGTCGACCAGATCATGTGGTTCCTGCGCCGCTGAGAGGCTTCTTTGGTTCGCCGGTGCCGCCGCCCAGCGCAACGTTAACAGGATCGTGACGCTCGCGAGATAAGACGGGGCCATGGTGAATGGCACCACCCCGACCGGCGAATCACGCCGACGCGCCACGCGCACGATCCTGGTCGTCGATGACAGCCGGACCAGTCTGCATGTCATTGGCGGGCGGCTCGGCGCGATGGGCTATATGGTCGTGCTGGCGCAAAGCGGTCGTGAGGCGCTGGACCTGCTGTCCGGGCGCGGTTTCGACCTGGTCCTGCTCGACATGGTGATGCCGGGCATGTCGGGGCTGGAAGCGCTCACCGAAATTCGCACCGCTCCCGACACCGCCGATTTGCCGGTGATCATGATCACTGCGCTCACCGACACGCGCGGTGCGGTCGAAGCGCTGGCGGCGGGAGCCGACGACCATCTCGCCAAGCCCTTTGATTTCGGTGTGCTTCAGGCGCGGATCGAACGCACGCTGGAGCGCGCAGGCCGGATCGCCGAGCTCAAGCGCACCGTCGCCTCACTCGACGCGCGGATCGCCGCGCGCGCGATCGAACTGGGCGAGACGCGTTGCGAACTCGCCGTTACCCGAGCCGATTATGCGCGGCTGCAAGGATCGATCGACGCGCCGGGGGGCCGCGTCGTCCCGGTTTAGCGTTTGTTTCTGCATCGCTGAAACGGCTGCGGGCCGGTGCCGCGATTCAGCTGACTCCAATTCTAACGGAACCAGTGCCGCCGGACGAAATACAGCGCGACCCCGGCCGCCACCGCCAGGCTGAAGCCGGTAATCACCCAGAATGATTCGGGATGCCGGGCATAGGGAATCCCATCGACATTCATCCCGAACAGCCCGGTGATGAAGGTCAGCGGCAGAAAGATCATCGCCGCCACCGCGATCAGCAGCGAGCGCTGATCGATCACTTCAGCACGCAGATCGGTCAGCGCTTCATGGATCAGCGCCGCGCGCTCGCGGATGCTCTCCAGCTCCTCGGCCATGCGTGCCGCGCGGTCGGCGGCGGCGTTGATGTGCAGCCGATCCTCGTCGCTCAGCCAGGTCACGGCCAATCCGGCGAGCTTCTCCAGCGCGGTGCGCTGCGGATAGAGGAAGCGGCGATAGCCGATCGCCTGCCGCCGCACGCGGCTGACCGTGCGACGCAGGTCGAACGCGGCGCGCGGATCGAGCTGCTCCTCGCAATCGTCGAGCGAATCGCCAAGCTGCGCAACCTGCGGATCGAGCTGCTCGGTGATCGCGGTCGCCAGCGTCGCGATCAGGTCCCCCGCATCCCGGATCTGCCCGGATTCCATTGCCCTGCGCGCCGCATCCAGCGCGTCAAGCGGCAGGCGCGTGACCGAGATGACCCGTTCGCCATCGGCACGCAGTCGGATCGAGGCGAGCGGATCGCTGCTGACCATCGCTTCGTGGGTCATGCCGCGCATATTGAGCACGGCGGCACCATTGATCTGCTCGCACCGCGGGCGCGTCTCCAGCGCGGTCAGCGCGTCGATGGTGAAATGGTCGAGCGCCGCATGATCGCGCAGCCACGACTGCACTTCTTCATCGCGTGAGGTAAGGTGGATCCACACGAACTCCGCCGCACACGCCAAGGCGTCGCGCGGGGCGATCTCCTCCACGGCCTGCGCCGTCACGCGATAGGCAAATCCGCTCATCGTGCGGTTGAAACATCGACGGTCAGCCCGGGCAAGCCCTCAGGCGGCGCATCGCAGAGCAGGCGATCGGCATCGGCGCGTGCGCGGTCGAGGATCGCGGCGGGCACATCGGCGCGATGCGTCACGCGATCCGCCTGCGCCAGCCAGCGCGCTTGCCGCAGCGTCAGGTCGTCGGGATCGGGGGAGGTCAGCACGATCGTCTCGATCCGGTCGCCCGGTGCATCGGACCCGGCGATCCAGCGCGCGACCGCCTCGCCATCCTGTGCCTGCAATGGATCGAGCGGCCCGCTCAACGCAGCACCCAGCGCCCGCCGCCGCTCCCCGCCATCGGGCCAGCGCGCACGCATCGCCCCACGCGCCGCCGCCAGCGCATCGGCGAACGCGCCAAGGCCAGCCGGAACCAGCGGCTCGATCCGCTGCCGCAACGCCGCCGCGAGGCCCGCCGACGCGCCCCCGGTGCCGATCGCGATCGTCACCGGATCGCGCTCGACGATCGCGGGCAAAGTGAAGTCGCACAGATCGGGCCGGTCGGCGACATTAACCAGCAGCCCGCGTGCCTTGAGCCGCGCCACCACCGGCTCGGGATCCTCGCATGCAACCAGCGCGATGTGCGCCTGCGCCTCCTCGCCGACGATCACCGCGCCCGCGCGCTCGAGCAGGCGGCGCTTAGCCTCCGCCATCGCGCCGTCGCCCACCAATATCGCCGGCCGCCCGTCCAACCGCACAAAGACGGGCAGGCCGGAGCGTTTCACCGCACCCACTCGGGGACGCGTTCGGCCCCCATGATCGACTCGGGCTGGATCCGGTCTGCGACGATCGCGAACTTGTCGCCCGACACCAGAACCTCGGGCACCAGCGCGCGGCTGTTATACGTCGACGCCATCGTCGCGCCGTACGCGCCGGCGGTGCGGAACACGCCCAGATCGCCGGACTTCACCAGATCGATCTCACGCCCCATCGCGAACGTATCGCCGGTCTCGCACACTGGTCCTGCGATATTGGCGACGAACTTCTCGCCATTGGGTTCGACCGCCTCGAACGCATGATAGGCGTCGTACAGCGCCGGGCGGGCAAGGTCGTTCATCGCCGCATCGACGATGACATAGGGGTTGATGCTCGCCGGCTTGACCCAGATCACCTCGGTGACGAGCAGCCCGGCATTGCCGCAAATGAAGCGGCCCGGCTCGAACATCAGCGTTACATCCCAATCGGCGGTGACGCGCTTGACCATCGCACCGAATTCCTCGGCGGTCGAAACCTTGTCATCGGGCTCATAGGGAACGCCAAGCCCACCGCCGAGATCGACATGGGTAATCTCGTGTCCCGCCGCACGCAGCTGCGCGACCAGCTCGCCGACACGCTTGTACGCCGCTTCCAGCGGGGCGAGCGTCTTCAACTGGCTGCCGATATGGATCGCCACGCCGCGCAAATTCATGCCCGGCCGCTTAGCCAGCCGGTCGAAGATCGCAGGCGCGCGGTCGATCGCGACGCCGAACTTGTTCTCCGCCTTGCCGGTCGAAATCTTGGCGTGCGTGCCGGCATCGACATCGGGGTTCACGCGCAGCACCGCCGGGGCAGTCTTGCCCTGAGCATGCGCGAGGTCGGCGAGCACTTCGCCTTCCTCCTCCAGCTCCAGGTTGAACTGGCCGATCCCCTCGTCCAGCCCCAGCTGCAGCTCGCCGCGCGTCTTGCCGACGCCCGAAAACACGATGTCCTCGGGCTTCATTCCCGCCGCCAGCGCGCGCTTCAGCTCGCCACCGGAAACGACGTCCGCGCCATAGCCCTGCTTGGCGAGCACGCCGAGCACCGCAAGGTTCGGATTGGCCTTGATCGCAAACGCGATGTGCACGCGCGGCAGATCGGCGAGCGCGGCCTTCAGCACCTGCGCATGCCGCTCCAGCGTCGCGGTCGAATAGACGTAAAAGGGCGTGCCCACTTCCGCGGCGATGGCGGGAATGGCGACGTCCTCGGCGTGCAGCACGCCGTTCTTGCGATTGAAATGGTCCATGATGATCTTCTTACTGCGGCGGCAGGTCGAACTCGTCGCTGCGCCGTTCTTCTGAGCTGCGCAGCACTTCGTCGCTGCGGGTCGGTCGCGTCTGGGGCGGCGCCTTCGTCAGGTCTGCCGGTGCCGGCGTGGCCACCGCCCCAAAGGGTTTGGGCGGCAGCGACTCCCCGGCAGCCGGTTTCAGGTCGCCCCGATTGCCGCATGCGGCCAGCAGAAGCGCCGTGAAGACCACCAGGGTTCGCATCGTCATTCTCCTCTTGCGGCACGCGCCGCCGCAATCGCCGCACGCACCCGCGCCGGGGCCGTGCCACCAAAACTCATCCGGCTCGCGACCGAAGCATCGACCGTCAATACGCCAAAGACGCGGTCGTCGATACGCCCGTCAATCGCCTGCAGTTCCGCCAGTTCCAGCTGGTCGAGCCGTACGCCCCTCGCCTCCGCCGCCGCGACCGCGCGGCCGGTGATGTGGTGCGCCTCACGGAACGGGATGCCGCCCTCACGCACCAGCCAGTCGGCCAGGTCAGTGGCGGTGGCAAAGCCGCTTTCGGCGAGGCCGCGCATGCGGTCTGTCCGGAACTCGGCGCTCTCGACCATCCCGGTCATCGCCGCGATAGACAGCGCGAGCAGGTCATGCGCCTCGAACACCGGCGGCTTGTCGTCCTGCATGTCCTTCGAATAGGCGAGCGGCAGACCCTTCATCGTGATCATCAGCGCGGTCAGGCACCCGACGATCCGCCCGCTATGCCCGCGCACCAGCTCGGCCGCATCGGGGTTGCGCTTCTGCGGCATGATCGAGCTGCCGGTCGACCATTGGTCGCTCAGCTTGACGAAGCCGAACGGCTGGCTCGCCCAGATCACGAACTCTTCGGCGAGCCGCGAAAGGTGCAGCGAGCATTGCGCCGCCGCCATCAGATAATCGAGCGCGAAGTCGCGGTCGCTCACGGCATCGAGCGAGTTGCGCGTCGGCCCGTCGAAGCCCAGCGCCGCCGCCGTCATCTCGCGATCCAGCGGAAAGCCGGTTCCCGCCAGCGCCGCCGATCCCAGCGGGCACAGATTGCCGCGCCCGCGATTATCGGAAAACCGCGACACATCGCGCCCGACCATCTCGAAGTAGGCCATCAGATGATGCCCCAGCGTCACCGGCTGCGCGCTCTGAAGGTGCGTAAAGCCCGGCATCACGCTGTCGGCATGCTCCTGCGCCCGCGCCAGCAGCGCGCCCTGCAGCGCGTCGAGCGCGGCGAGCACCTGATCGGTCGCGTCGCGCACCCACAGGCGGAAATCGGTCGCGACCTGATCGTTGCGGCTGCGCGCGGTATGCAGCCGCCCGGCGACCGGTCCGATCTTCTCGGCCAGCCGCGATTCGGTCAGCATATGAATGTCTTCGAGCGCCAGATCCTCCGGCACCCCGTCGCGCTCGTAATCGGCGGCGACCTGATCCAGCCCGGCCGAGATCGTCGCGGCGTCCTCAGCCGAGACGATGCCCTGCTGCCCCAGCATGGCGACATGCGCCTTCGATCCGGCGATATCCTGGCGCCACATTCGCTTGTCGAACGGGATCGATGCGTTAATCTCACGCATCACCGACGACGGGCCTTCGGCGAAGCGCCCGCCCCACATGGAATTGGAGCTTCCCTTGCGCTCGACGATCGCGCTTCTCCTTATACTGGGCCTTGGAATTGCCGGCTGCGATAGTGGCAAGCAACCGCAGCCGCAAGCAACCGCAACTGTCGCCGACGAAAGCACGGCTGCGGTCGGCAATGGGTCCGACGAACCCGAACGCGTCGGCACGGTCGACCGCAGCAAGCAGGGTGAGGCCGCGCCCGACTACGGCTTCCTCGATCCCGCTGGCAAGCCGGTGACGCTGGCAGCGTTCCGCGGCAAGCCGCTGCTGGTCAACCTTTGGGCCACCTGGTGCGCGCCATGCGTGCGCGAAATGCCGACGCTCGACCGGCTCGCGGTGCGCGAAAAGGACAGGCTGCAAGTGCTGGTAATCAGCCAGGACCTCGACGGCGCGGCCAAGGTCACGCCCTTCTTCGACAAGGCGAAATTCGCCGCGCTCCAGCCCTATCTCGACCCCGACGTCAAATTCTCGACCGGCTATGGCGTCAACCTGCCGACGACGATCCTCTACGACGCGCAGGGCAAGGAAGTCTGGCGCGTGTCGGGCGACATGGACTGGGACGGCGAGACGGCGGCGAAGTGGATAGCGGAGGCGGGTTAGATCGAGCCGGAATGTGGAGGGCTACTACCAATTTTCCTCCATCATCATGCTAACCGCATCGCTGATTGAGCCGTCATAACGGGCAGTGTGAAACGAAGCTGCCAAGCATTCGAACGTCGTGTCGTGGAATGGCAAAACATAGTGGGTGAGGCCGGAATTTGTGCCGACTTTTCGCCTTAGCCATTCGGAGTCGATCACACGAAGAAAGGTGTAAGGTTCCCAACCCTTGCCCTCCAAACGATGCCCTACTTCACCGGGCGTCTCGAATCTAACGGCGAGGCATCGTTCGAAAGCAATCGAGCCGACCTCATCGCGATCACCCCTCAGATAGAAGAAAAGACGCGTGCCAAACTCCCATTGAACCAAAGTTGGGAGCGGCGCTCCGAAGCTCCATGTCAGGTCGCATTCTTGCGGAACGGCGTATTCTTCGTTCCCAGCGGCAAGCTCAAAATAGTTCATGGCGCAGATGTGCCGTTGGGAGCCTGAAAACGCAACGAGTGCGCATCCGGCCCTTACTATCCTCCCCCGCCAGGGGGAGGTGGCGCCGAAGGCGACGGAGGGGGAGGACGGCGACGCACTTTGTTGCTTGCGGCTCGTTCCACGGCGACCGCGATGATCTGCTGCACTACGCCATCCAAATTCCCTAAAACCTCAGCTGCGGGATAGCGAAGCGTCTGAACGCCCTGCTCCAACAGCCAGGCATCGCGCGCTGCGTCGCGCTCGGGTCGGTCGCCCCGCTCATGGGCTTCACCATCGACTTCGATCGCCAACCGGGCCGGCGCGCAATAGAAGTCGAGGACATACGGCCCGGCTCCATGCTGCTTGCGAAACCGCAAGCCTGCGGCGTTCACGCGCAGTGCAAGCCAGAGAGCGATTTCCGGCGGCGTCATGGTCCAGCGCAGGCGTTTTGCATTGCGGCGGGCTTGCTCCGATCCCTCTAGCCGCATCGCCGTCCTCCCCCTCCGTCACGCTGCGCGTGCCACCTCCCCCTGGCGGGGGAGGATAGAGAAGTTACCGAACCCCCAACCCCCGCGCCAGCATCTCCGCCACGGTATCCGCGACCTCGGCCGCTTCGGCATCCTCGCTCCACACGCCATAGCGCAGGCCCAGGAACACGTTCATCCCCATGATCGCCCAGGCGTGAACCTCGGACACGTCGGCGCGCACCTCGCCGCGTTCCGCCGCCGCCTTCAGCCGCTTCTCGATGCGCTCGGCGGTAGTCTGATAGTGCAACCGGAAGCTCTCGGGATCGACGAACTCGGCCTCGTCGATGATGCGGTAGATTTCCTTGTGCTTGCGGACAAAGCCGATGAAGGTTTCAAGGCCCGCGCGCTCGGCGGCGATCTGCTCTGGCGCGGCGCGGATCGCGGGGGCGACATGTTCGCGCACCTGATCGCTCATGTCGCGCACCAACGCGCGGAACACCGCGTCCTTCGAATCGAAATAGGTGTAGAAACTGCCCAGCGCCACGCCCGCGCGCCGCGTGATGCCGCTCACCGACCCGTCATGGAATCCCTTCTCGCCAAACTCGGCCGCAGCCGCGTCGAGGATCGTGCGCAGCGTGCGGCGGCCGCGTGCGGTGCGCGGTTCCTTGCCCTCGCTCGCGGCGCTGTCGCCCAGATGCAAAGCAGGGGGCAGTGTGGCGGACTTGCCACGTTCTTGCGTCATTTTTCCCCTCCTTCATCCCGAAGTTGAAACCCGGTTCAGGTTTCACTATAGGCATCTTCAACCACTGACAAGGCCGGGAGTCGCCGGCCGCTTTTGGGGAGGAAAGCATGAAGCGTCTCTATCCGTCTGTCCGCACGATTCTGACCGCCGGCGCCGCATTGAGCGCGCTCGCCTCGGTCCCTGCCATGGCGCAGGAAGCGCCCGCCGACGAAGCCGCCGAAACGCAGGACAGCGGCGAAATCGTCGTCACCGCGCGCCGTCGTGAGGAAAGCCTGATCGACGTGCCGATCTCGATGTCGGTCGTCTCGGGTGATTCGCTGGTCAAGAGCGGTGCGGCGGACATCACCGCGCTGCAGGACAAGACCCCGAACCTGACGCTGCAGATCGCGCGCGGGTCGAACTCGACCCTGATCGCGTTCAGCCGCGGCGTGGGTCAGCAGGATCCGCTGTGGGGCTTCGAACCCGGCGTCGCGCTGTATATCGACGATGTCTATGTCGCACGGCCCCAGGGCGCGGTGCTCGACATTTTCGACGTCGAGCGGGTCGAAGTGCTGCGCGGGCCGCAGGGCACGCTCTATGGCCGCAACACCATCGGCGGCGCGGTCAAGTATGTCACCCGTCGTCTGGGCGATGACTTCAAGGCCTCGTTCCGCGGCAGCTACGGCTCGTACAACCAGATCGATCTGGTGGGTCAGGTCGTGGTGCCCGTAGGCGACACGCTGTCGCTGGGTGCGGCGGTCGCGCAGTACTGGCGCGATGGCTTCGGCACCAACCTCACCACCGGGGCCGAGCACTACAACAAGGACGTGTTCGCCACCCGCCTGTCGGCCGAATTCACCCCGACCGACACCATCTTCGTCCGCGTCGCGGGCGACCGCGTGCTCGACCGGTCGAACCCGCGCCACGGCACCCGCCTGCTGCCCAATGGGGTCGATCCCATCTACGCGCCGACCGCCAGCGTCTATGATACCCGCGCGGGGATCGGCGACGACAACCGTGTGGAAACGCGCGGCCTGTCGGTCACCGGCGAAATCGGCCTGTCGGATGCGCTGACCTTCAAGACGATCACCGCGTGGCGCGACGGCAACACCGACACGGTGATCGATTTCGACAACACCAGCCTGCCGACGCTCGATGTTCCCGCCGAATATTCGGACCGTCAGTTCACCCAGGAACTTCAGCTGCTGTATGAAGGCGAGCGGCTGCAGGGCGTGTTCGGCCTCTATTACCTCAACGGCCGCGCCAGCGGCGCGTTCGACACCGTGCTGGGCGGCCTCAACACCACCACGCTGACTGCGGGTGAGGTGTTCACCAAAAGCTATGCCGCATTCGGCGACTTCAGCTTCGACCTGACCGATACGTTCAAGATCTCGGCGGGCCTGCGCTACACCCGCGATGAAAAGACCGGCACGGTGTTCCGCCGCAACTATACCGGCATCCGCTCGCCGCGCTTCGGCAACGCCGCCGCGGTCCCCGGCCTGATCCGCTCGGACTATACCAACAGCCGCGATTTCGAAAAGCTGACCCCGCGCATCAGCCTCAGCTATCAGCCCAACGCCGACCTCAACCTCTATGCCAGCTACGGCAAGGGCTATAAGTCGGGCGGGTTCGATATGCGCGGCGACGCGATCCTGACGCCGACCACCGTCAACGGCTATGAGCCCGAAACGATCGACAGCTACGAACTGGGCCTGAAGGGCGCGTTCCTCGACCGCACCCTGTTCATCAACGCCGCCGGCTTCTTCTCCAACTACAAGGATCAGCAGGTCACGATCCAGGTGCCCTCGCTCGCGGGTGGTATCGCCAGCTTCGTCGATAACGCCGGCAAGGGCGAGATCTATGGTTTCGAGCTGGAAACCCGCATGGTCCCGTCGCGCCACTTCCAGGCCAGCGTCGTGGTCGGCTACACCAATGCCGATTACAAGGAGTTCTTCACGTTCATCGGCGGTGGCACCACCCCGGTCGATGTGTCGGACCAGCGCGCGTTCCAGAACACGCCGGAATGGACCGCCAACGCATCGTTCACCTGGTCGAACGACGTCGCGGGTGGCGTGCTCGCCTTCACCCCTTCGGTTTCGCTGCGCAGCGACACCCAGATGTTCGAGCTGGCGACCCCGGCGCTGGATCAGGATGGCTATGCGCTGGTCGATGCCTCGCTCAACTGGACCTCGGGTGACGGCCGCTATCGCCTCGGCGTCGCGGCGCGCAACCTGACCGACGCCCGCTATCGCGTCGGCGGCTACAACTTCCCTGGCGCGCTCTTCGGCAATTCGATCATCGGCTATTACGGCCCGCCGCGCACCGTGACCGGCACGTTCGAGATCAAGTTCTGATCGCTTTCGTGGTTTGAGTTTGCCAGACTGATCGGGCCGGGCGTCGAAAGGGGGCGTCCGGCCCATTTTTTTGAGGGAGAGGGTATGAGCGCCACCAACGGGGCGGCACCGGCTGCACAGGGCCATGGCACGCCCGGCTATCGCGCGGTCGTGCTGGCGATGCTGCTGCTGGTCTATACCTTCAACTTCCTCGACCGACAGATCCTCGGCATCCTCGCCGTGCCGATCAAGGCGGATCTGGGGCTGAGTGATACCCAGCTCGGCGCACTCGGCGGCATCGCCTTTGCCTTTCTCTATTCGACGCTCGGCGTACCGCTCGCGCTGCTCGCCGACCGCACCAGCCGCACCTGGGTGGTGACGATCTCGCTCACCGTGTGGAGCGGCTTCACCGCCTTGTGCGGCCTTGCAACCAGCTTCTGGACCCTGTTCCTCTACCGCCTTGGCGTCGGCGTGGGCGAGGCGGGCGGCGTCGCGCCCTCCTATGCGATCATCGCCGATTATTTCCCCCAGCATCAGCGCGCCCGCGCGCTCGCCATCTACTCGCTCGGCATCCCGATTGGTCTCGCCTCGGGCACATTGCTCGGCGCGTGGATCGCGGCGACCGTCGACTGGCGCTGGGCGTTCATCGTCGTCGGTCTGGCCGGCGTCGTCATCGCCCCCTTCTTCCGCATGATCGTCAAGGAACCACCGCGCCCCGTGGCGACCACCGCCGCTGCACGCGCGCCGATCGGGCAGGTGTTCGGTATCCTCGCGAAGAAGCCCAGCTTCTGGCTGATGGCGATCGGCGCCGGGTTCAGCTCGATGTGCGGCTACGGCCTCGCGTTCTGGGCGCCGACCTTCTTCGTGCGCAGCTTCGGCTTCGACCTGTCGACGACCAGCTATTTCTTCGGTTCGATCCTGCTCGTCGGCGGCACGATCGGCGTGTTCATGGGCGGCGTGCTCGCCGACCGGCTGGGGCACAGCGACCGCGGCGCCTATGCCAAGCTTCCGGCGATCGCGTGGCTGATCTGCGTTCCGCTGTTCGCCGGCGGGTTCCTGACCGACAATGTGACGCTGGCGTGGTTCCTGTTCCTGATCCCGAACGGCCTCAACATCCTGTGGCTCGGCCCGGTGACGACGGCGATCCAGAACCTCGTGCCCCCGCAGATGCGCGCGACCGCGAGCGCCAGCTTCCTGCTGATCAACAATCTGATCGGCCTTGGCGCGGGCTCATGGGCGATGGGCGCGATGTCGGACGCGATGACCGCGAGCTATGGCAACGAAGCGCTGCGCTATTCGGCGGTCGCGGCGCTGTCCTTCTACGTCATCGCCGCCGTGCTGATGCTCTTCGCGGTCCGCACCCTGCGCAAGGACTGGGTGGAAAGCTAATCCTCCCCCGCCAGGGGGAGGTGGCACGCAAAGCGTGACGGAGGGGGCGGAAGCACGACGGCAAAAGGGGAGGACATCGCTGTCCTCCCCCTCCGTCGCCTTCGGCGCCACCTCCCCCTTGCGGGGGAGGATCAATTTCAATCCGCGAACAACAACACCGGCGTCTCGAGCAGCTTGCGCAGCGCCTGAACATAGCTCGCCGCGTCCCAGCCATCGACGACGCGGTGGTCGCAGCTGATCGACAGGTTCATCAGCTTGGCGCGGACGATCTCGTCGCCGACAAACACCGGGCGCTCGACGATCTTGTTCGGGCCGATAATCGCCACCTCCGGCCGGTTGATCACCGGCGTCGTCGCGATACCGCCAAGCGGGCCAAGCGAGGTGATCGTGATCGTCCCGCCCTGCAGCTCTTCCGACTTGATCTTGCCGGTGCGCGCCGCTTCGGCGAGGCGCCCGATCTCGCTCGCCAGCTGCCACACATTCATGTCCTGCGCATCGCGGATCACCGGAACGGTCAGCCCCGCGTCGGTCTGCGTCGCCATGCCCATGTGCACGCGCCCGTGCCGCGTCACCACGCCGCCCTCATCGTCATAGCGCGCGTTGAGCATCGGGAAGTCGGGCAGGGTGCGGCAGATCGCGACGATCAGGAACGGCAGCATCGTCAGCTTGGGCCGCGATGCGCGATTGGCGTTCAGGTCCGCGCGCATCGCCTCGAGCGCGGTTATGTCGATCTCGTCGACATAGGTGAAATGCGGAATCGCGCGCTTCGCTGCCGCCATATTCTCGGCGATGCGGCGACGCATCCCGATCACCTTGACCGCCTCATCCTCCCGCGCGCGGCTGGCATGCGGCGCATGATAGCCCTGTCCGCTGCCATAGCGCAGATAGGCGTCGAGATCGGAATGGCGGATATGCTGGCCGTCATGCTTCACCTCGGCCAGGTCGACGCCGAGATCCTTGGCGCGCGCGCGCACGGCGGGGGAGGCGAGGACGGGCCTGCTCTCCCTCTCCCCTTCAGGGGAGAGGGCCGGGGAGAGGGGGATGTCCGCGGGCGACGGCGCTTGAGGAGAGTCCCCCTCTCCCAACCCTCTCCCCTGAAGGGGAGAGGGCTTTTCGTCGACCACCTCCGGCACGCCCGGCGTCTCCGCCTCGACCTGTTCCTCGACCGCCTCGACAACCGGAGCCGGTTCCGCCGCAGCTTCTTCCGCCACCGCCTCGTCGGTCTCCACGACCATCAGCGACGCGCCGATCGCGACCTGATCGCCGACTTCACCGGCCAGCTCGACCACCACGCCCGACACCGGCGATTCCATCTCGACGGTCGCCTTGTCGGTCATCATGTCGGCGACCTGCTGATCCTCCTCGATCCGGTCGCCCACCTTGACGTGCCAGGCGACGATCTCGGCCTCGGCGATGCCTTCGCCGATGTCCGGAAGACGAAACGTAAAGCGCGCCATGCCGATCAGTCCTTCAGGAGTTTCTTGAGCGCCTGTCCGATACGGACCGGCCCGGGGAAATAAGCCCATTCAAGGCTATGCGGATAGGGCGTGTCGAACCCGGTGACGCGCTCGACCGGCGCCTCGAGGTGATAGAAACACCGCTCCTGCACCAGCGCCGACAGCTCCGCGCCGAACCCGCCGGTGCGCGTTGCCTCATGCACCACCATGCAGCGGCCGGTCTTCTTGACCGACTCCTCGATCGTCTCGATGTCGAGCGGAACCAGCGTGCGCAGATCGATGATCTCGGCGTCGATCCCCATTTCCTCGACCGTCGCCTTTGCGACATGCACCATCGTGCCATAGGCCAGCACGGTCAGCGCAGTGCCCGGCCGCACGATCGCCGCCTTGCCCAGCTCGATCCGGTAATAGCCCTCGGGCACCGCGCCGCCGGGATGCTTCGACCAGTTTTCTGCCGGGCGATCCCAATGGCCGTTGAACGGGCCGTTATAGATGCGCTTGGGCTCGAAGAAGATGACCGGGTCATTGTCCTCGATCGACGCAATCAACAGCCCCTTGGCGTCGTACGGCGTCGACGGGATCACCGTCTTCACGCCCGACACATGGGTAAAGATGCCCTCAGGGCTCTGGCTGTGCGTCTGCCCGCCGAAAATGCCGCCGCCGAAGGGCGAGCGCACCGTCAGCGGCGCGGTGAACTGCCCCGCCGAGCGATAGCGCAACCGCGCCGCCTCGCTCACCAGCTGGTCGAGCGCGGGGTAGATATAGTCGGCGAACTGAATCTCCGGCACCGGGCGCAGGCCGTATGCGCCCATGCCGATCGCCACGCCGATAATGCCGCATTCGGTGATCGGCGTGTCGAACACGCGGGTCTTGCCGAACTTCTCCTGCAGGCCCGCCGTCGCGCGGAACACGCCGCCGAAATAGCCGACATCCTCGCCCATCACGATCACGTTCGGATCGCGCTCCATCATCACCGCCATCGCGGAGTTGATCGCCTGGATCATGTTCATGCGCACGGTCTCACCGGTCTCGGCGCTGGCTGAGGTTTCGATCACGTCGCTCATGCCTTCCTCGCCCATGGCCGTCCGCTCGCCACTTCCTCGTCGATCATCTGCTGGCGCTGCTCGCGCAGATGCCAGGGCATTTCCTCGAACACCCCGTCGAACAGCGAATCGAGCGGCTGGTGCAGGCCATGGCCCAGGATGCCGTTCTTCTCGGCTTCCTTCTGCGATGCCTTGACCAGTTCGGCGACCTCGCGGTCCATCGCCGCGTGGCGCTCCTCGTCCCATTCGCCCAAGCCGATCAGATGCGCCTTCAGCCGCGCGATCGGATCGCCCAGCGGCCATGCGCCGGGCTCGCCCGCGCTGCGATATTGCGTCGGATCGTCGGAGGTCGAATGGCCCTCGGCGCGATAGGTGAAATGCTCGATCAGCGTCGGCCCCTGATTGGTCCGCGCGCGCTCCGCCGCCCATTGCGTCGCGGCATAAACCGCCAGCGCGTCATTGCCGTCGACCCGCAGGCCCGCCATGCCATAGCCGATCGCCCGCGCGGCAAAGGTCGTCGCCTCAGCCCCGGCAAAGCCCGAAAAGCTCGAAATCGCCCATTGGTTGTTGACGACGTTGAGGATGACCGGCGCCTTGTAGACGGTGGCAAAGGTCATCGCCGAGTGGAAGTCGCCCTCCGCCGTCGAACCCTCGCCGCACCAGGTCGCGGCAATCCGCGTATCACCCTTGGCCGCGCTCGCCATCGCCCAGCCCACGGCCTGCGGATATTGCGTGGCGAGGTTGCCGCTGATCGAGAAGAACCCGTCGTCCTTCGACGAATACATGATCGGCAGCTGCTTGCCCTGCAGATTGTCGCCGCTGTTCGAATAGATCTGATTCATCATCTGAACCAGGCTGTATCCGCGCGCGATCAGGATGCCCTGCTGGCGATAGCTGGGGAAGCACATGTCGTCGCGGCTCAGCGCATGGGTGGCAGCAATCGCCACCGCCTCTTCGCCGGTGCACTTCATGTAGAAACTGGTCTTGCCCTGCCGCTGTGCGCGGAACATGCGCTCATCGAACGCGCGGACCAGTGCCATGTCGCGCAGCATCGTGCGCAGCGTGTCGGGGTCGAGTCGCGGATCCCACGGGCCGACCGCGCGGCCCTCATCGTCGAGCACACGGATCAGCGTATAGGACAGGTCGTGGAAGCTCGCCGGATCGGCGGCGGTGTCCGGACGGGGCTGGGCACCGGCGGGCGGCACATCGACCGCGGCGAAATCGACCGCATCGCCCGGCCGGAACTTGGGCTCCGGCACATGCAGGCTCAGCGGGGGCAGGTTGCGCGGGACGTCCGCCATGCACTCTCCAGCAGCTAAAGGCCGTCCGGGTCGCCCTGCGGCGCGCGGACATTTATTTCAGCGCCCGATTATATTGTTTCAACGCACCTGTCGAGATGGGACAGCAATGCTGTCCTGACTCGCCTGTGCCCACGCGGGACGCCGTCGCGCTGGCACGCTACCCTAAACGCCCCCTTTTCGCGAGCGATCCACGTGCCTAAGGGAGAGACAATTCGATGACATTCGCTTGGGAGCGACGCGCATTATGAAACTCATGGCTGGCAATTCGAACCTGCCGCTCGCCCAGGCGATCGCCTCCTATCTCGAGCTTCCGCTGACCAAGGCCAATGTGCGCCGCTTCGCCGATGAAGAAATTTTCGTCGAAATCCTCGAAAATGTCCGTGGCGAGGACGTGTTCGTGCTCCAGTCGACCGCCTATCCGGCGAACGACAACCTCATGGAATTGCTGATCATGATCGATGCGCTGCGCCGCGCATCGGCCAAGCGGATCACCGCCGTGCTCCCCTATTTCGGCTATGCCCGCCAGGATCGCAAACCCGGCCCGCGCACCCCGATCTCGGCCAAGCTGGTCGCCAACCTCATCACCACCGCCGGCGCCAACCGCGTCCTGTCGGTCGATTTGCATGCCGGGCAGATCCAGGGGTTTTTCGACATCCCGACCGACAATCTCTTCGCCGCCCCGGTGATGAGCGAGGATATCAAGGCGCGGTTCTCGGACAAGAATCTGATGGTCGTCTCGCCCGACGTCGGCGGCGTGGTCCGCGCCCGCGCGCTCGCCAAGCGACTCGACAACGCCCCGCTCGCGATCGTTGACAAGCGCCGTGAAAAGGCCGGCGAATCCGAAGTGATGAACATCATCGGCGAGGTCGAGGGCCGCTTCTGCGTGCTGATCGATGACATCGTCGATTCGGCCGGCACTTTGTGCAACGCCGCCGCCGCGCTCAAGGCAGCCGGAGCCGAGGATGTCGTCGCCTATTGTACGCATGGCGTGCTGTCGGGCGGCGCCGTCGCGCGCGTCGACGGTTCGGCACTGCGCGAGCTGGTCATCACCGATTCGATCGGCAACCACAATGTCGTCGATCAGTCGCAGCGCGTCCGCCATTTGACCATCGCCCCGCTGCTTGCCGAAGCGATCCGCCGGATTGCGGACGAAAGCTCGGTATCGAGTTTGTTCGACTAACGCGATCGGGCAGGCGGAGGCTTCGATGAAGAAGGGGCGTGGCCTCCAACGCGCGTTGTCACCCCTCCCGCGTGAAGAGTTGGAATCCATGCCCACCGGCGCCTTGCTGGCGCGGTTGAAACGCTTGCGATGGTGCGAAGATAGTCCCGAGATGAGTGACATCTCAGAGGAAGAGCGGGCGACGGCAACGCACTTGATCCTGTTCAAGACGGATCCCGCTTGGCGGCAGGCCTATGCGGACCTCAAGGGCGTTCTAGCAGGTCGCGAACATATGGGCGCCAACCCCTAGGCAAGTTCACACCACCGCCTTCGCCACCAACACCGCGCCGACCCCGATCATCAGCCAGTAGATCGCGGTATAGAATCGCTCCGGCGACACCCGCCGTACCAGCCACACCCCGGCAAAGGTCGATCCAATCGCCACCGGCATCAACACCGCACTGGTCCCCAGATTCTCGCGCGTAAACTGCCCCAGCGCCAGATAGGCGGGGACCTTGATCCAGTTGACCGCGCCGAAGAACACCGCCGTGGTGCCGACCAGATAGGCGGGCGCCAGCTGCCGCGGCATCACCCACAGCTGCCAGGGCGGTGCCCCGGCATGGGCGATCTGGCTGGTAAAGCCCGACGCGATCCCGAACAACGACCCGACCCACCCCGGCGAGGTCGACGCCGCTCCCGCGCCCAGCCGGTCCTTCCACAGCCGGTGTGCGCCGAACAGGACCGAAATCACCCCGACCATCGCGAGCACGACGTCCGCCGACACGCTCGCCGCAAACCAATAGCCCAGCGCGATGCCGACGATGGCCCCGGCCAGCGTCCACCCCAGCACGAAATAATCGACCGTCCGCCGGAACGCCCAGATGCCGACCACGTCCTGCACGATCAGGATCGGCAACAGGATTGCCGCCGCGCGCACCGGATCGATGACAAAGGCGATCACCGGCAACGACAGCGAACCCGCCCCCGCAAACCCGCCCTTGGACAGCCCCAGCAGCACGACCGCCGGAACCGCGATCGCGTAAAAGATCGGGTCTGAAATCAGAACCGGCCGACCGGTTCACGCACCCCGGCATTGCCGCGCGCCTTGAGCTGCGCCTTCAGCTTCTCGGGCGGCGGGGCATAGAGAAATCCGAAGCTGACCGTGCCATGCTTGGTCTCGACCACGTGATGCAATCGGTGCGCCTGAATGATCCGCTTCATATACTCCGACTTGGGGATGTAGCGGGTGTTCAATCGCTTGTGCACGATGATGTCGTGGAACCCGAAATAGATCGCGCCATAGGCCGCGATCCCCGCGCCGATCCACGCAGTGCCCTGCCACCACCCCAGATGCACGCCACCGAGCAGCAGCACGAACGACGGCACCGCAAAGATCACGGCATAGAGGTCGTTCAGCTCCCAATTCCCCGTGCGCGGCGAATGGTGGCTTTTATGCAGGAACCAGCCCGGCCCGTGCATCAGCCAGCGATGCGCGACATAGGCAAAGCCCTCCATCAGGGCGACGGTGAGCAGGAACAGCGCGATGCCGATTGCGGGACTCATGCGGGCGATATAGCGAGCCTGTATGTTCGATGCGAGACGCGTGTTTCCCCTGATTGCGGCCCTGACCGCACTTTCCGCCTGTGCGGTGCCCGAAGCGAAGCTGCGCACGGGCCTCACCAATGCCGGCCTGCCCAAACCGCTCGCCGCGTGCATGGCCGAACGCATGGTCGATCGGTTGAGCCTTGCCCAGCTGATGCGCATCGCCGACCTGCCCAAGGCGCGCGAAGCCGAGTCGCTCGACCGCTTCCTGCGCCGCGTCCGCGCGCTCGGCGATCCCGAAATCCTCGCGGTCGCCACCAGCTCGGGCGGATTATGCGCCACCGGCCTCGCCAAAGAGGCGCGCTAACCCGCTCGTTTCGCAGCTAACGCAGCGTTTATTGCAAATGCGTCGCAATGCCGATGTCAAGAGATTTGATTCCGCCGCGCCCCTGTGCTTAAGCGGCGCGAAATTTGCTGCAACGCAAAGGGCGATCCCATGAATATCCATGAATATCAGGCCAAGGAACTGCTGGCGAAGTACGGCGCGCCGATCGCTGCCGGCCATGCCGCCTTCACCGTCGAAGAGGCGGTCGAGGCTGCCAAGAAGCTTCCCGGACCGCTCTATGTCGTGAAGTCGCAGATCCACGCCGGCGGCCGCGGCAAGGGCAAGTTCAAGGAGCTCGCCCCCGAAGCCAAGGGCGGCGTCCGCCTCGCCTTCAGCCTCGATGAAGTCGAATCGCACGCCAAGGACATGCTCGGCAACACGCTGGTGACGATCCAGACCGGCGACGCTGGCAAGCAGGTCAACCGCCTCTACGTCACCGACGGCGCCGACATCGCCAAGGAATTCTACCTCGCGCTCCTCGTCGATCGCGCCACCAGCCGCGTCGCCTTCGTCGTCTCGACCGAAGGCGGCATGGACATCGAAGAGGTCGCGCATTCGACCCCTGAAAAGATCCAGAGCTTCTCGGTCGATCCCGCGACCGGCTTCATGCCGCATCACGGCCGCACCGTCGCCGCCGCGCTCGGCCTAACCGGCGACCAGGCGAAGCAGGCGGCCAAGGTCGCGTCGGCGCTCTACGCCGCGTTCCTCGCCACCGATGCCGAGCAGATCGAAATCAACCCGCTCGCGCTGACCGAGCAGGGCAATCTCCTCGTCCTCGACGCCAAGGTCGGCTTCGACGGCAACGCCATGTTCCGCCACAAGGACCTGATGGAACTGCGCGACGAGACCGAGGAAGATCCCGCTGAGCTCGAAGCGTCGAAATACGACCTCGCCTACATCAAGCTCGACGGCGACATCGGCTGCATGGTCAACGGCGCGGGCCTGGCCATGGCGACGATGGACATCATCAAACTCAACGGCATGTTCCCGGCCAACTTCCTCGACGTCGGCGGCGGCGCGAACAAGGAAAAGGTGACGGCGGCGTTCAAGATCATCCTCGCCGATCCTGCGGTGAAGGGCATCCTCGTCAACATCTTTGGCGGCATCATGAAGTGCGACATCATCGCCGAGGGCATCGTCGCCGCGGCGAAGGAAGTGAACCTGTCGGTTCCGCTGGTCGTCCGCCTCGAAGGCACCAATGTCGAGCAGGGCAAGGAAATCCTCGCCAATTCGGGCCTCGCCATCGTCCCTGCCAACGACCTGGGCGACGCGGCGAAGAAGATTGTGGCGGAGGTCCAGTCGGCTGCTTGATCGCGGCCCCCTGAACACCCATTGAAAGGGGGTCTGGCGCGTCATCTGCGTCGGACCCCTTTTTCGTTTGCGCAATGACGCTACGGCAATCGGATGATTCCATACCGGACTTGCGAAAACGGCAAAAACCCTTCTAGGGACAGACAGACTCGAAGCTTTAAAACGACGCGATTGGAGCGGAGGACGCGATGAAAGTGCTGGTGCCGGTCAAGCGTGTGCTTGACTATAACGTAAAGCCCCGCGTGAAGGCGGACGGAACGGGCGTTGATCTTGCCAACGTCAAGATGAGCATGAACCCGTTCGACGAGATCGCGGTCGAAGAAGCGATTCGCCTGAAGGAAAAGGGCGTGGCGACCGAGATCGTCGTGGTCTCGATCGGCGAGCAAAAGGCGCAGGAAACGCTGCGCACCGCGCTGGCGATGGGCGCCGACCGCGCCATCCTGATCACTACCGAAGGCCCGGTCGAGCCGCTCGGCGTCGCCAAGCTGCTCGCCAAGGTCGCCGAAGAGGAACAGCCCCGCCTGATCATCCTCGGCAAGCAGGCGATCGACGACGACAACAACCAGACCGGCCAGATGCTCGGCGCACTGCTCGGCTGGGGCCAGGGCACCTTCGCCAGCAAGGTCGAAGTGTCGGGCGACAAGGTCGACGTGACCCGCGAAGTCGATGGCGGCCTCGAAACCGTGAAGCTCAATATCCCGGCGATCGTCACCACCGATCTTCGCCTCAACGAACCGCGCTACGCCTCGCTGCCCAACATCATGAAGGCAAAGAGCAAGCCGCTCGCCGCCAAGACCCCGGCGGACTACGGCGTCGACGTGACGCCGCGCCTGTCGGTGGTGAAGGTCGAAGAGCCGGCCAAGCGCACCGCCGGCGTCAAGGTTGCGGATGTGGATGAGCTTGTCGGCAAGCTGAAAGCGCTCGGCGTCGCGAACTAGAACCAAACTCCGTTTGCCCTGAGCTTGTCGAAGGGCGATGCGTGCCATCAAGGACAGGGGCGGGGCTTCGACAGGCTCAGCCCAAACGGATTGAGAGGAACATGAGATGACCGTTCTGGTCTGGGTCGAACATGACAATGCGTCGGTAAAGGACGCAACGCTCGCCGCCGTCACCGCTGCGGGCAAGCTGGGCGACGTCGTCGCGCTGGTCGCGGGCTCGGGCGCACAGGCTGCCGCCGACGCCGCCGCAAAGATCGCGGGCGTCAGCAAGGTGCTGCTCGCCGATGACGCGGCCTATGCCAATGCGCTCGCCGAAAATGTCGCGCCGCTCGTTGCCGATCTGATGTCGGGCTATGACGCCTTCGTCGCGCCCGCCACCACCACCGGCAAGAATATCGCGCCGCGCGTCGCCGCTTTGCTCGACGTGATGCAGATCAGCGAAGTCGTGGGAATCGAGGGCGACCAGTTCACCCGCCCGATCTATGCTGGCAACGCCATCGCCACCGTCACCTCGTCGGACGCGAAGAAGGTGCTCACCGTGCGCGGCACCGCCTTCGACAAGGCAGCGGCCGAGGGCGGCAGTGCTTCGGTCGAAACCGTTTCGGGCACCGGCGACAAGGGCCTGTCGAGCTTTGTCGGCGCGGAAATCGCCAAGAGCGAACGCCCCGAACTGACCAGCGCCAAGATCATCGTCTCGGGCGGTCGTGCGCTCGGCTCGGGCGAACAGTTCCACGCGATGATCGATCCGCTCGCCGACAAGCTCGGCGCCGCGGTCGGTGCCAGCCGCGCTGCGGTCGACGCGGGCTATGCCCCCAACGACTATCAGGTCGGCCAGACCGGCAAGATCGTCGCCCCGGAAGTCTATGTCGCGATCGGCATCTCGGGCGCGATCCAGCACCTTGCCGGCATGAAGGACAGCAAGACGATCATCGCGATCAACAAGGACGAAGACGCCCCGATCTTCCAGGTCGCGGACATCGGCCTGGTCGGCGACCTGTTCAAGATCGTCCCGGAGCTGACCGAGAAGCTGTAAGCGGATCGGATAGAATGCAGGAAGGCGCCGCTGGCCGAAAGGTCGGCGGCGCTTTTCGTTTGCCCGGAGCCCGGACGCCACAACCCAATCGTCACCCCGGACTTGTTCCGGGGTCCACTGTGCCTCGCTCCCGACGCTGGAGCCTCTCGCTTCGCGCCCCGCCTCCCGGTGGACCCCGGAACAAGTCCGGGGTGACGACGGGAGGGTAGGTACGACAGTCAAAATCCTCCGCCGCCAGGAGGAGGTGGCATGCTTGGCATGACGGAGGGGAGCGAGCACGTCGGCCTGAAGTGAGGCAGTCAGCCTCGCCAGAAACAAGTAAGCCCCGTCGCATCGCTGCGGCGGGGCTCCCTGGACGATCCGTTCCACATGGGTTCGGGTCGTCTAAATGCTCTTTCTCTCGATCAAGCCGGACAACAACGGCCCAAAATCGCGATTGGTTCCACGCCCCACGAAAAAAATTTCGCCGCCTCAAAACCCGCTCAAAAAGCTGGCAACATTCGCCCCCAGCGCGTCGATCGCATAGCCGCCCTCCATCACGATCGCGGTGGGCAGCCCGGCGGCGGCAATGTCACGCCCCAGCACGGCATAGTCGGCGGTCTCCAATGCGAACTGCGAAATCGGATCGCCGACGAACGTGTCCGCGCCAAAACTGACCAGCAGAAACTCCGCGCCCGATGCCGCAATCGCCGTCAACGCCCGCTCCTGCGCCCGCCGAAACGCATCAATCGCCGTCCCGCGCGGCAGCGGCAGGTTGAGCGTCGCCCCCGCGCCGTCGCCCTCGCCGACCTCATCGGCATGGCCCCAATAGAACGGAAAGTCCGTCGCCGGATCGGCATGGATCGACGCAAAGAACACGTCCCCGCGCTCCCAAAAGATATCCTGCGTCCCGTTGCCGTGATGATAGTCGATGTCGAAGATCGCGACCCGCCCGACCCCCGCATCACGCGCCGCCTGCGCCGCCACCGCGACATGGTTGAGGTAGCAATATCCGCCCAGATAATCCGCGCCCGCATGATGCCCCGGCGGTCGCGACAGCGCGAACGCCGCCCGCTCGCCGTCCAGCACGGCATGTGTCGCCGCCAGCGCACACTGCACGCTGCGATAGCTGGCGTCCCAGGTGTCGGCGGTCAGCGGGGTCGATGCGTCGATGCTATACTGCCCCGCCAGCGCATCGATCCGCTCCAGGTTTAGCGCGCGTTTGCGCACCGTCGGCCAGATATAGCCCATGACATCGCCCGGCCGCCCCGCCTCCGCCCAGCGCGCAGGCGCAGTCTTCAGGAAGTCGATATAACCGGTATCATGCACCGCCCGGATCGCTGCCTCGCCCCGATCCTGCGGCAGCTCGGTCGCCCCCAGCGTCGCGGCAATCGCCGCCGCGCGCGCGGGCGTTTCGGCATAGGGGACGAACGCGCCATTATGCAGCTCGCGCGCCGGGGCATGCGCCAGCTGGCCGGGGTCGTAAAAGCAGCGCATCAACCGACCAGATCGGCGTCGCCCTTGCCGCCTTCACGCCAGCGTGGCGCGAACCGCAGGATGGTGTAGCCGATCACCGCCGACAGGATCGACCCGGTCAGCACGCCGATCTTCACCTCATCGACCAGCAATTCATTGCCGGGGAAGGCAAGGCCGCCGATGAACAGGCTCATCGTAAAGCCGATGCCGCACAGCATCGCGACGGCATAGAGCTGCAGCCAGGTCGCCCCGCCCGGCGGCGCGGCAAAGCGCAGCTTCGCCGCCAGCCAGATGCTCCCGAAAATGCCGAGCTGCTTGCCGATGAACAGGCCCGCCGCAATGCCCAGCGGCAGTGGCTCGAGCAGGATCGCCGGGCTCATCCCCGCCAGGCTAACGCCGGCATTGGCAAAGCCAAACACCGGAACGATCGCATAGGCGACCCATGGCGCGAGCGCATGCTCCAGCTTGTGCAGCGGCGATTCGGCATCGTCGCACGCACCCGGGCTGGTCGTGATCGGCACCATCATCGCGGTCAGCACGCCCGCGATCGTCGCATGGACACCGGACATGAACACGAAATACCAGAGTGCCGCGCCGAGCAGCAGATAGGGCGTCAGTTTCTTCACCCCGCTGCGGTTCAACACATACATCACCGCCATCACCAGAGCGCCGAGCGCGAGGTACAGCGTCGACAGCTCGGCGGTATAGGCAATCGCGATGATCGCCACCGCGCCCATGTCATCGACGATCGCAACCGTGGTCAGGAACAACTTGAGCGACGCCGGTGCGCGGCTGCCAAGCAGCGCCAGCACGCCGATCGCAAAGGCGATGTCGGTCGCCGCCGGAATTGCCCAGCCATTGACCAGCGGCCCGCTCCAACCGGTGATGAACAGATAGACGACCGCCGGTCCTATCATTCCGGCGGCGGCGGCGACGATCGGCAGGCGGCGATGCTCCCAGGTGGCGAGCTGCCCGTCGATAAACTCGCGCTTGATCTCAAGCCCCACGAACAGGAAGAAGATCGCCATCAGCGCATCGTTGATCCACAGATGCACCGTCATCGAACCGTATTTCGGACTGATCACCGGCCCGGTGTCCAGATGGAGCAGGTGGAAATAGGCTTCGGAAAGTCCCGGCAGATTGGCGACGAGCATCGCCAGCGCCGCGGCGGCCATCAGGATGATGCCGCCGGCTGCCTCGCTCTTCAGAAAGGTGCGCAGCATCGATTGTCCTGCCTGGTCGTTCCGCGCGGCCATGAGCTTTCCCTGTGATTGCGGTTCGTCCCCTGCCTAACGGCTGGAACCCCCGGGGCAAACCCCTTACAGCCCACCCAATGAGCATCGCCTTGTTGAAGCCCGACAATCCGCTCGTCGCCTGGTGGCGCACGCGGGTGATCGCCACGGTCGATCATGTCGATGTCGTCGAAAAGGTGCGCGAGGATGCCGGGTTTACCGGCCGCTATGCCTTCATGACGCTGATGTCGGCGGGCATCGCTGTGCTCGGCCTGCTGTTGTCCTCGCCGGCGGTGGTGATCGGCGCGATGCTGATCTCGCCGCTGATGGGGCCGATCATCGGCTTGGGCTTCGGCCTCGCCACCTTCGACTGGAACGAGATCCGCACCGCCGCCATTGCCGTCGCGCTCGGCGTGCTGATCGCGGTCCTGTTCACCGCATTGCTGGTGCTGGTGTCGCCGATCCAGAACGTCACGGCAGAGATCGCCGCGCGCACCCGACCCAATCTGTTCGACCTGCTCGTCGCGCTCTTCTCGGCGCTGGCCGGCGCTTATGCGATGATCCGGGGCAGGGCGGGGACGGTGGTCGGCGTCGCCATCGCCACCGCGCTGATGCCGCCGATCGCAGTGGTCGGCTTTGGCCTTGCCACCTGGAACTGGACGGTATTCGCGGGTTCGCTGCTGCTGTTCCTGACCAACCTCATCACCATCGCGGTCGCCGCCGCCGTCGTCGCGCGGCTCTACGGCTTCGGCTCGCACCTCTCCCCCCAGCATACGATGCTGCAGACGATCGTCGTCACCGTGGCGCTCGCCGCCTTCGCGATCCCCTTGGGCTTGGTGCTGGTCCAGCTCGGCTGGGAGGCGAACACCTCGCGCCAGATCCGCGACGTGATCAGCGGCGAGTTTGCCGGCGCGGCACGCTTGAGCCAGGTGGAGATCGATTATGAGAGCGACCCGGTCCGCGTCACCGCCACCGTCCTGACGCCCCGGGTACAGGACGATGTCGAGCGCCGCGCCGCCGGCGTGCTCGCGCAACTCGTCGGCCGCCCGGTCGCGGTCGAGCTCGAACAGATCCGCGTCGGCACCGGTGCCCAGGCCGAAGCCGCACAGGTCGCCGCCGCGCAGGCCTCCAGCGCCAGTGCCGCCAACCGCCTCGCCGCGCGCGCACAGGAACAGCTCGCGCTGATCGCCGGGGTCAAGCCCGACGCGGTGCTGCTCGATCGCGACAATCGCCGCGCGGTGGTCAACGCCGCCCCGCTGCCCGGCGCGAACCTCGCCGCCTATCGCGCACTCGAAACCCGCGTTGCGGCTGGCGTGCAGGGCTGGACCGTCACGCTGGTTCCCCCCGTCGCCGCCCTCCCCGACATCGCGGTCGCGGACGACAAGCCCGACGCCGAACCGCTCGCCACCGCGATCTGGGCCGCACAGCGGATCAAGCTCCCGCTCGGCGTGTCGGGGAATGGCGCGCAGACCGTGGTCGACGCCCTCACGCAAGCCGGCGTGGACGCCCGCGTCACCGGCAACGGCAACGGCACCGCCCGCCTGCGCTGGCTCGCGCCGGAGGAGGCCGAATAGTCATCCTCCCCCGCCAGGGGGAGGTGGCACGCGCAGCGTGACGGAGGGGGAGGAAGGGTATCCGCTAGAGCGGTGAGGACGAAGCCGTCCTCCCCCTCCGCCGCTTTCAGCGGCACCTCCCCCTTGCGGGGGAGGATAACCGGTCAGCCCTTCGCCAGCGCCTCGGCGATCAGCTTCCGGCTATTCTCCACGCCATACAGCGCGATAAAGCTGCCCATGCGCGGCCCCTGCGAGCTGCCCAGTAACGTCTCATACAGCGCCTTGAACCAGTCACGCAGCGCTTCCTTGCCAAACCGCGCCTTGCCGATCTCATAGACGATGTTCTGCAGATCCTCCGCCGACGCATCCGCGCCCGCCCCGGCCAGCATCTGGTCCAGATCCTGCAACGCTTCGACCTCGACCCCCTCGGGCGCCCGCCGCACCGGCTTCTCCGCCACATCGCGGACATAGGCGATCGCATAGCCGATCAGCGCATCCAGCTCGGGCCATTCCGCCGCTGACGCTCCCGGCAGATAATTGGCGAGATAGCCCCAGACCTGCTCCTTGGTCGCCTCGCGCATCACGCCGACCAGGTTGAGCAACAGCCCGAACGTGACCGGCAACGTCCCCTCCGGCGGCGGGCCGTTATGGATATGGTGGACCGGGTTCCCGAGCCGCTGTTCGACCGGCTGGTCGGCATAGGCGGCGCGGAACTGCCAATAATCGTCCACCGCGCGCGGGATCAGGCCCAGGTGCAGCGCCTTGGCCTTTTTCGGCTCGCGATAGATGTAGAAGGCGAGGCTCTCGTCCGGGCCATAGCTCAGCCATTGCTCGATCGACAGGCCATTGCCCTTGGTCTTGCTGATCTTCTCGCCCTTGGCATCGAGGAACAGCTCGTAATTGAACCCCTCGGGCGGGCGGGCACCCAGCACGCGCGCGATCTTGCCCGATTGCGTCACCGAATCGATCAAATCCTTGCCCGCCATCTCGTAATCGACGCCGAGCGCGACCCAGCGCATCGCCCAGTCGGCCTTCCACTGCAGCTTCGACTTGCCGCCAAAGATGCTCTGCTCGATCCGCTCGCCCCCCTTGCCATCGCTGCTGTCGGTGAACGCGATCATGCCCGTTTCGGGGTCGAGCACCTCGATCGGCACCTGCAGCACGATCCCCGTCTTGGGGCTGATCGGCAGCACCGGCGAGTAGGTCGCCTGCCGCTCCGCACGCAGCGTCGGCAGCATCACGTCCATGATGCCCTGATAGTTGCGCAGCACCAGTCGCAGCGCATCGTCGAACTTGCCCGACCCATAATAGTCGGTGGACGACGCGAACTCATAGTCGAACCCGAACCGGTCGAGAAAGTCGCGCAGCATCGCATTGTTATGCGCCGCGAAGCTCTCGAACTTGCCGAACGGGTCGGGCACCTTGGTCAGCGGATGGCCGATATATTGCGCCAGCATCTCGCCATTGGGCACATTGTCCGGCACCTTGCGCAGGCCATCCATATCGTCGCTGAACGCGATCAGCCGCGTGGGCTGGTCGGACAGCGTCTCGAACGCGCGCCGCACCATCGTCGTGCGCAGCACTTCATTGAACGTGCCGATATGCGGCAGCCCCGACGGGCCATAGCCGGTCTCGAACAGCACCGGCGCACCACCCGGCTTCCCGTCGGGATAGCGCTTGAGCAGCTTGCGCGCCTCTTCATAGGGCCATGCCTTTGAGGTGAGGGCGGCGTCACGGAGAGCGGTGTCGGTCATGTGTGTCTGTCTATCTGAAGGCAAAGCCTGCGGGTGCGCGAAGGCGCGCCGATTTGCAACCCACGCAATTCCTCCCCTGAGCTCGCTCAGGGGAGGGGGACCGCCGGCGAAGCCGGTGGTGGAGGGGCCGCCCCGAAGAGGGCGGAATTTTGCCGAGCTGCCCCCGGCCGTCTGCGCGGCCGCCCCTCCGTCATCGCTGCGCGCTGCCACCTCCCCCAGCAAGCTGGGGGAGGAATGATTCGCATTCCGCTGGCATTTCCCCACCGCTCTTGATAATCGCTCGCAACATGACCGACTCCCTCGCGCGTGCGCCGCGCAACCTCCCTGCCACCGTCGCCACGATCGACTGGTCCGCGCTCGCCCCGCACGAAGTGCGCCGCCTGCGCGAATTCGGGCTGGACGAAGGGGTCGAGGTCGAACTGATCCGCCCGGTCGGCTGGTTCGGTGGCCCCGCCGCGGTGCGCATCGGGCGCATGACCGTCGCGCTGCGCCGCCACATCGTCCAGGCGATCCACTTGAAGGCACCCGCGGCATGAACGCGCAACCGCTCGTCGCCCTGGTCGGCAACCCCAATGCCGGCAAGACCGCCCTGTTCAACGCGCTCACCGGCGCACGGCAAAAGGTCGGCAACTATCCCGGCGTGACGGTCGAGCGCCATTCGGGCCGCCTCGCGCTCAACGACGGTCGCCCGGTCGAACTGGTCGACCTGCCCGGCACCTACAGCCTCGATCCGTCCAGCCCCGACGAAGCCGTCACCCGCGACGTCGTGCTCGGCAAACAGGCGGGCGAACGCCTCCCCGACGCGCTGATCGTCGTCGCCGACGCCTCCAACCTCGAAAATCACCTCCGCTTCGTGCTTCAGCTGCGCCAGCTCGGTCGCCCGATGGTGGTCGCGCTCAACATGATCGACATGGCGACGCGCGACGGCATCACGATCGACGCCGACGCGCTGTCGGCGGAGCTCGGCGTCCCGGTTGTCACCACCGTCGCGGTGCGCAAGCGCGGCCTCGACGAACTCCGCGCTGCGCTCGGCGGCGTGCTTCAAGCGAGCCGCCCCGCCGCCCCCGAAGCCCCCGAATCCGACATCACCTATTTTCAGCGCGACGCCCGCCGCATCGCCGCGCTCGCCATCACCGATCAACCGCGCAGCCGCGCCTTCACCCGCGCGGTCGATAACGTCGTCCTCCATCCGGTCGCGGGCTGGCTGATCCTGTTCGCCATGTTCTTCGTGATGTTCCAGGCGGTCTATAGCTGGTCGGAGGCCCCGATCGGCTGGATCGAGGGCGCACAGGAATGGCTTGGCGCACAGGCCCAGGCCAATCTCCCCAGCGGGTTCTTCGGCGACCTGATCGTTCAGGGGATTATCGCCGGCGTCGGATCGGTGGTGGTGTTCCTGCCCCAGATCCTGATCCTGTTCTTCTTCATCCTGCTGCTCGAAGCGACCGGCTATATGGTTCGCGCCGCATTCCTCATGGATCGGCTGATGTCGCTGGTCGGCCTGTCGGGCCGCGCCTTCATCCCGTTGCTCTCGTCCTTCGCCTGCGCGATCCCCGGCATCATGGCCGCGCGCTCGATCGACGATCCCAAGGAGCGGCTGACCACGATCCTCATCGCCCCGCTGATGACCTGCTCGGCGCGGCTGCCGGTCTATATGCTGATCATCGGCGCGTTCATCCCCGCGCGCGACGTCGGCCCGGGCATCGGGCTTCAGGGGCTGGTGCTGTTCGGCCTCTATGTCTTCGGCATTGTCGGCGCGATCCTCGCCGCCTTCGTGCTGCGCCTGACCGCAACCCGCGGCAAGAGCGGCGGCTTCATGATGGAAATGCCGCGCTACCAGCTCCCCTCGCTCCGCGACCTGCTGATCGGCCTGTGGCAGCGCGCCTATGTCTTCCTGCGCCGCGCGGGCACGATCATCCTCGGCGTCACCGTCGCCTTGTGGCTGCTCGCCTCCTATCCGGTCGCACCCGAAGGGGTGAAGCAGAGCGAATATTCGGTCGCCGGTCGCATCGCATCGGGCCTCGAAGTCGTCCTCGCCCCAATCGGCTTCAACCATGAAATGAGCCTCGCGGTGATCCCCGCCATGGCCGCGCGCGAAGTCGCGGTCTCCGCGCTCCAGACCGTCTACGCGATCGACGCCCCGGACGAAGAAACCGGCGCAGCCGCGCTCGGCGAAAAACTGGCACAGGGCTGGCCGCTCCCGACCGCGCTCGCCTTCCTCGCCTGGTTCGTCTTCGCCCCGCAATGCCTCTCGACCATCGCCGTCGCCCGGCGTGAGACCAATGGCTGGAAATGGCCGATCGTGATGATCGTCTATCTGTTCGCGGCGGCCTATGTGGCGGCGGGGCTGACCTATTGGGGTGCCAAGGCGCTGGGGCTTTAGGGGGCTTCGAAACGCTTCAACGGCTCAAGCAGGGCAGCCTCAGCCACTCAGCTCCCGCTACGGGTGACCATATTGCGGACATTCGTTGGACGAATGTAGGTTGCTTGGCGGCGTGCTGGCGGTTCGCTGGCGGGTTCACGGCGTTGTCGGCGAATATGCGCCTGCTAGCTTTGGCGGTGAACCAACCACAGCGATGCAGGAGAATGTGATGCCACTCACCCCGAACGCCGAAAAAATCAGACGCTGGCGCGAAGAGCGTCATTGGTCACAAGAACATCTTGCCGCCGTGGCGGGTGTCGGTGTGAGGACTGTCCAGCGTATCGAGAATGGCGAGACGGCGTCCAACGAAACCTTAATGGCGCTCGCTGCCGCATTTTCCGTGGATGTCGCGGCACTAACCGACGATGCGACGATAAAAGCGGAGGCGCATGTAAAAGCAAAGACAGACAAGAAGCTTGCCGATCTGCGGCTGGCCTTTGCGATCAATCTCGCCAGCTATATCTTTGGAATGCTGGTGTTTGCGGGTATTAGTTTCGGGGATGGCAGCGGTGGACGCACCATGATGTGGCCCTCAGTCTGGTGGACCATTGTTATTGTCGGGTTCGGTTTGGTTGTTGCCATCGTCGAGTGGGTAGCGCGGCAGAACCATGGGCAAAATGCTCGTGCACCAGAGCGTTAAGTTGTCAGTGACCTATCGTCTTCGCAGCAGAAGCGCTTGATCCGCAACTTGCGCCTCAGAAAAGGCGACACCTCAAATCGGATCGATGGCGCGTAAACCCGCGACATGTTCGCTTTACCAAATCCGCCGCTCCGCCCGATTCGGCCCACCCAGCCTTTCGCGCCCACCCGGTAAAGCACTCATATGGAACGATAATATCGAACATGTTTCCTACATGTTCTCATTCTGCTATACCCTGACCATGGCCAAGCCAAAGTCGAACCTCACTCCCGCCGCGCGCCGTCCAGATTTTCGGAAATCCGGGCGCGCTCGGCTTCGTCCGCCGCTTTCTGCGCCTTGGTGCGTCCGAACTTGGCGCGGTTCTCCACAGCCTTTGCGGTGGCCTGCGCCTTCGCGCGTGCCTTTCGCGCCTTGTTGAGGTTAAGGATATCGGCCATTCGTCCCTCGATATCGATTTACAAGCGGAGTGAATATGGCGGGCAGCGTCAATAAGGTCATCCTGGTCGGCAATCTCGGGCGCGATCCCGAAAGCCGCTCCTTTTCCAACGGCGGCAAGGTGGTCGAACTGCGCGTCGCCACCTCCGAATCGTGGAAGGACCGCAACAGCGGCGAGAAGAAGGAGCGCACCGAATGGCACACGGTCAAGCTGTTCTCCGAGGGACTCGCCAACGTCGCCGAACGCTATCTGCGCAAGGGCTCGAAAGTCTATCTTGAGGGCCAGCTTCAGACCCGCAAATGGCAGGACCAGCAGGGCCAGGACCGCTATTCGACCGAAATCGTGCTGCAGGGCTTCGACGCCAAGCTGGTGATGCTCGACGGACCCGGCGGCGCGCAGGGCGGTGGCGCTGGCGGCGGCGGCAGCCGTGGCGGCGATGACTGGGGCGGTGGCGATGACGCGTTCGCGGGTCAGTCGAGCAATCGCGGCGGCGGTGGCTATGGCGGCGGCAATGCGGGTGGCGGCTTCGGCGGCGGTGCGCGCGGTGGCGCGGCCAGCGGCGGCGCTGCGGGCGGCGGCTTCCCCGACGATCTCGACGACGACGTGCCGTTCTGACGGATGGATGGGCGCGCTGCGGATGTGGCGCGCCATTTCCCCGTAAGGGGTTGGTTCGCTTGAATTTTTAGTGAAATGGTGCGGCCAAGAAGACTCGAACTTCCACGGGCTTTCGCCCACAACGACCTCAACGTTGCGCGTCTACCAATTCCGCCATGGCCGCACGGATTTCGCACACCGGATGAGACCGGAGGCGGGTAAGGCAGCGGCCCCTAGCAAAGCCCCGGGGGGCATGCAACCTCCCTTTTGTCCGCGCCACTCTGCGGCTAAGGCGACCGCCCCATGACGCTGACCCCCGAAACCCGCGCAGAGATTCGTCGCATCCTCGCGCTGGCCTGGCCGGTGGTGCTGACCGGCCTCAACTGGACGATCCTCCACGTCACCGACGTGATCGTCGTCGGCCTCGTCAGTACCCACGAGGTCGCGGCCTTGGGGGCCAGTCGCACCCTGACCTTCATCGGCATCGTCGTGGCATTGGGCTGGCTCACCGGAGTGCTGGTCTTCTCGTCCCGCGCCGACGGGGCCAAGGACCTGCCCGCCACCGGCGCGGTGCTGCGGCAGGGCCTCGTACTCGGCGGTATCCTCGGCCTGATCAGCGGCGCGCTGCTGTTCGTCTTCGCGCTCCCGATGCTCCAGGGTGTCGGCGTCGATCCCGGTATCGCGCCCGAAGCGGCGCGGGTCGTCCAGACCATGGCGCTCGCCTATCCGTTTCAGCTGATCATCGTCGCGGCGAGCTTCTTCCTCGAAGGCGTCAGCCGCCCGCGCCGGGTGATGGCGGTCAACCTCTCGATCCTGCCGCTCAACGCGGTGCTCGCCTGGATCCTCGCCACCGGCCAGTTCGGCCTGCCGCAATTCGGCGCGGTCGGCGCGGCCAGCGCGACGGTCATCGCCACCATCGTCGGCGCGATCGCCATGACCGCCGCCGCGCTCACCCTCCCCCGCGCGAAGGAGCGCGGCGTGCGCGACTGGAGTGATCTTGGCACGCCGGAGATGTGGCGCGGTGTCCGCCGGCTCTTGGCGTTCGGCACCGTCCCGGCGGTCGCGTCGGGGCTCGAGCTGGCGGGATTCTCGATCCTGATCGCGCTGTCGACCCAGTTGGGGGAGGCGACGACGCACGCGTTCCAGATCGTCTTCTCGGTCCACAACGTCACCTTCGCCTTCGCGCTCGGCCTCGGTTCGGCCGCAGGTGTTCGCGCGGGCAACGCGGTGGGGGAGGGGGTTCCGGCACAGGCAGGACCACGCACCGGCATCGCCGCGATTCTCGCCGCGCTGATCCTCGGCCTGCTCGCGCTGCCGCTGACCTTTACGCCCGCCCTGATCGTATCGGGCTTCCCCGCTTCGGCGGAGGTCGCAACGCTCGCCGCGCTGATGCTGGCGATGTGGGCACCGTTTATCCTGTTCGACGGGCTGCAGGTGGTGTTCGTCTACGCGCTGCGCTCGCTCGGCGATCAGGTCGTGGCCGGCCTCAACGGCATCCTAGCCTTCTTCCTGCTCACCGGCGCGATCGGCCTGTGGACCGTCCAGCATGGCTGGGGTCCGATGGGGCTGGTCTGGGCCTCGGGCAGCGGGATGATCGCCGCCGCCTTGCTCAACGGTGGCCGTTTATGGTGGGTTATTCGCCGCCTTCGCCGGAAAAGCTGAACTGAATCGTCTTGCCGGTCTGCGGCACGTCAAGCTTGCCGCTGTTGAAGTCGAGGCTGCCCCCGGCAGGCAAGGTGCGCGGGTCCGGGGTGATGGTCCAGCTATAGACGATCGAATTGTTCGCGTCGCGCAGCTCGGCCAGGATGTTGGGGACGCGCTGCGTCTCCTTGGTCGGGTTCATCACCTGTCCGCTGACGACGAACAGCTCGCCGCCATTCAGGCGCGGCTTGCGCTCGACCGACTGGGCGGTGAAGATCAGCGGGGTCTGCGCCGCGCCGATCGGGAGGCCCAGCTGCGCGGCAAGACCGGGCGCGCCGGTCCAGATGATCGCAACCGCGCCCAGCGTCATGGACAAGCCGGCGATCGCGGCCGCCGCAGTCCAGCGCTTCTCGGGATTGCGGCGCGGCTTGAACGGCGGCTCGTGCGCGAACGGATCATAGTCGCGCGGCTTGTCCTCGGTCGGCTGCGAATAGGCATCGGCGCGCACCAGATCGGGAGCCGGGGTCGGAGCCGCGCTGCCCGCCGTGGCCAGAGGGGTCTGGAACCAGCTATGCTTGCAACTGGCGCAGCGAACCGTGCGTCCCTCCGCACCGATGGCGGTGTCGGGAACCAGATAGCGTGTTCGGCAATCGGGACATTCAAGGATCATGGCGGCACGTGTTGCTAGGCGGCCTTGGCTAACCAAAACGGGAAAGGCCGGTCCCGAATCTAAACACCTGCCGCGCGCGAATGGCAAGGCCCGAGTCGCGGCGGTGCCGCTGCGCTTGAGCGGGCGGGTTGGCTGTGCGATGGCTGGCTCAAGGGCAGAAGGATCAGGAGCGGCCGACGCCGGCACATGGCCAATATCGTTCAGTTTGAGAATGTCGGCCTGCGCTATGGCACCGGGGCTGAAACGCTGAGCGACGTCAGTTTCACGCTCAGCGCGGGCGCATTTTACTTCCTGACCGGCGCATCGGGCGCGGGCAAGACCTCGCTGCTCAAATTGCTCTACCTCGCCCAGCGACCGACGCGCGGCGTGGTGCGGCTGTTCGGCGAGGATGCCGGCGCGCTGCCGCGTCGCCGCCTGCCGGGGTTCCGCCGCCGCATCGGCGTGGTGTTTCAGGACTTCCGCCTGCTCCCGCATCTCTCGGCCTATGACAATATCGCGCTCCCGCTGCGCGTTGCGGGGATGCCGGAGGGAGAGATCGAGGCGCCGGTGCGCGAAATGCTGGCCTGGGTCGGGCTGACCGACCGTGGCACAGCGAAGCCGCCGACGCTGTCGGGCGGGGAGCAGCAGCGCATCGCCATCGCCCGCGCCGTCATCACCCGGCCCGAAATGCTCGTCGCGGACGAACCAACCGGCAACGTCGATCCCGACATGGCCGAGCGGCTGTTGCATCTCTTCGACTCGCTCAACCGGCTCGGCACCACGGTCGTGGTCGCGACGCACGACTTTCATTTGCTCAACCGCATTCCCAATGCGCGGATGATGCGGATCGAGAAGGGGCGGCTGCTCGACCCGACCGGAGCGCTGCGCTTTCCGCCTGATCGGGGGACCACGTGATGCGGATCGGGCGCGCGCGCCCGCATCATCGCTGGCTCGACGATGGCCAGCGCACGCGTGCAATGGTGTGGATCATGGCGATCATGCTGTTCCTGACCGTGCTCGCCGGGGCGCTGGGCTTTGGCATGGCCGGGGCCGGGCGTTCGCTCGACCGCCAGCTTGCCGGGCGGCTGACGGTCCAGCTGGTCGAGGCGGACGCAGCGCGCCGCGACGCCAGCGCCCGCATGCTGGTCGAACGCGTGCGCGCGATCCCCGGCGTGAAACAGGTGGTCGAGGTTGACCGCGCCCGGCTGGCCGAACTGCTGCGCCCGTGGCTGGGCGATGCCGGGCTGGATGCCGAACTGCCGATGCCGGCGATGATCGATGTCGATCTGACGAGCGGCGATCCAGCGTTGATCGCGCGGGTGCGCCAGACCGCGCTTGCGGTATCGCCCGCGGCGCGGGTGGATCAGCATGCGCAATGGCTGTCGCCCGTGGCGGGCTTTATTGCGACATTGACCTGGGCTGCGGCGGGGCTGGTGCTGTTGATGGCGACGGCGACAGCCGCAGTGGTGTTGCTCGCCGCGCGCGCGGGGCTCGACACGCATCGCGACACGATCGCGGTGCTGCACATGCTGGGCTCCACCGACACCCAGGTCGCGCGCCTGTTCCAGCGGCGGATCGCGCTGGACACGCTGCTCGGCGGGGTGATCGGTACGGCGGCGGCGCTGGGCGCGGTGTGGCTGCTCGGGCGGCAGACGGCAGAGCTGGGCTCGGAACTGCTGGGCAGCATCGCGCTCGCCGATGCCGATTGGGTGCTGCTCGCGCTGGTGCCCCTTGTCTTTGCGTTGCTCGCGATGGGCGCGGCACGCGTCGCGGTGCTACGCACGCTGGGGCGCACGCTGTGATCTGGCGCATTCCGCTGCTGCTGGTACTGGCCTGGGCGCTTGGCTTTGGCCTGTTCATGCTGTCGCTCGGCAAACCGCTCGACCCCGGGGTTCGGACCGATGCCATCGTGGTTCCGACTGGCGGGCCGGGTCGGATCGATCGCGGGATCACCCTGCTTCAGGCGAAATCGGCCAAGCGGATGCTGATCACCGGTACCGATCCGACGGTCCGCCCGATCGAGCTGGCGGTCGAATATCGGACCTCGCCGCGGCTGTTCCGCTGCTGCATCGATCTGGGGCATGAAGCGGTCGACACGCGCTCCAACGCCGATGAGACCGCCGCATGGGTGGCAAAACACGGCTACAAGTCGGTTAGGCTGGTTACTGCCGACTGGCATGTTCCGCGCGCGAAGCTGGAACTCGCCAACGCGCTCGGCCCCGATGTCGAGATTCGCGGTGACGGCGTGCGGACTACGGCGAGCTGGTCGATGCTGCTGCGCGAATATCACAAATATCTGGTCCGGCGTTTCGCTTTGCTCTTCGGGATCGGCAATGGCTGACCGTATCCGCACGCTGATCTTCGCGATTATCTTTTACGGCCTGTCGGTGCCGATCGTGCTCGCCGCGCCGATCGTGGCGCTGTTCGGGACACAGCGGATCCGCAGCTATTCGATGGCATGGGCCGGGCTGGGTCTGCTGCTCGCGCACCAGATTCTCGGCATACGCGTCGCGGTCGCGGGAAGTCGCGCCGAAGGGCCTGCGCTCTACGCGGTCAAGCATCAGGCGATGTATGAAACGCTCGCGATGGCAGCGATGCTCGACGGGCCTGCAATCGTGATGAAGCAGGAACTGGCGCGCATCCCGGTATGGGGCTGGGTCGCGCGCCGCTATGGCGTCATCGTCATCGACCGTGCGGGATCGGCCAAGGCGCTCCGTGCGATGATGAAGGAAGCGCGTGCGGCGGTGGCAGAGGGACGGTCGGTGGTGATCTTTCCCGAGGGCACCCGCACTCCGCCGGGTGAAACGCCGCCGTTGCGGTCGGGCTTTGCCGGTCTCTACCGTGCCATCGGGCTGCCGGTGATCCCGGTCGCGTGCGAAACGGGGAAGGTCTGGCCGCGCAAAGGGCCCAAGCGCCCCGGCCTGGTCACCTTCCGCTATGGCGATCCGCTCCCCCCGGGGATGCCGCGTGAGGAGATCGAGGCGGCGGTGCATCGCGGTATCAACGCGTTCGAACCTGCCCGGCTCTAGCCGGTCCGCCGGGACGAGGGCGAATGGCTCCGGGCGGGGACGCATCGCTGACGCTCAGCGCTGGTCCCCGGCTCCGTCCGGTCAGGCGTCCTGCGCCGCCAGCGCGGGGTAATCGATATACCCCTCCGGCCCCTGGCTGTACCAGGTTGCCATATTGCCCTCATTCAGCGGTGCCCCTGTGCGCAGCCGTGCGGGCAGGTCCGGATTGGCAAGGAAGGTGCGGCCAAAGCTCACCGCGTCTGCAACCCCGCTGTCGAGCGCGACCTGCGCCTGTTCGCGGGTCACATAGTCCGAATTGACCACCAGCGGCCCATCGAACACCGTGCGGATTGCGGGGCTGAGCTTCGGCACGTCGGTGCGACCGAACGTCCCCTCCGGCCCGGGCTCACGCAGCTCGAGGAACGCGATGCCCAGCTCCGACAGGCGCTTGGCGGCGGGCAGGAACAGCGCATGCGGGTCGCTATCATCGACCCCCTGGCTCGCGCCATTGGGCGACAGCCGCACCCCGGTGCGGTCGGCACCCGCGACCGCGACGACGCGTTCGGCGACTTGGCTCAGCAGCCGGATGCGATTCTCGACGCTCCCGCCATAGCTATCGGTCCGCAGATTCGCGCCGTCGCGCAGGAACTGGTCGATCAGATAGCCATTGGCAGCATGGATCTGCACACCATCGAACCCGGCCTTGAGCGCGTGTTCCGACGCGCGGGCATAATCGTCGAGGATGCCGGGGATTTCCGCGATGTCGAGCGCGCGCCTGCTCATAAGGCTGGCGACCCTCATAGGTGTGGACATGGCCCTGGGTCTGCGTCGCTGACGCCGAGACCGGCTGCTCCCCGATCACCGAGCTGTGGACCTGTCGTCCCATGTGCCACAGCTGTGCGACGATCCGCCCGCCTGCGGCGTGCACCGCGTCCGTCACCGGCTTCCAGCCCTCGGCCTGTGCTTCGGTCCACAGCCCCGGCGCGAACGGCCAGCCCAGACCCTGACGGCTGATCCCGGTCGCCTCGGAAATGATCAGACCCGCCGATGCGCGCTGAGCATAATAGTCCGCCATGATCGCGGTCGGCACGCCGTCGCGCCCGGCGCGTCCGCGCGTCAGCGGCGCCATCAGGATGCGATTCGGCGCCTGGATCGCGCCCAGCGTCAGCGGATCGAACAAATCGGGCATCGTCGAATTTCCCTCCAAACAAGTTGCATGTTGCAACAGATAGGGCGCTAAGGACGCCATGCACGAGTCCGCCCCGCCAAGAAAAGTTGCATCTGTAACAAGCAGCGCTGCGTTGCCCTTCGCCGCGCTGCTTCTTGGCAATCTCGCGCTCGCTTTCGGCCCGTGGTTCGTGCGCGCCGCCGATGTCGGACCGGTGGCGGCGGGCTTCTGGCGGCTCACGCTGGGTGTCCCGTTCCTGTTTGCGATCATCCTGATGAGTCGCGGCAAGCCAACGCATGGAACACGCGGCCTGTGGGGCGTCCTGCTGTTGTCGGGCGTTGCCTTCGCCGCCGACCTGGCCTCCTGGCACATCGGCATCCTGCACACCACGCTGGCCAACTCCACCCTGTTCGGCAATTCGGCGACCTTGATGTACCCGATCTGGGGATTTCTCGTGGCGCGGGCCTGGCCGACCCGGCAACAGGGTCTGGCGCTCGCGCTTGCCGCGATCGGTGCCGGGCTGCTGCTCGGTCGTTCGTACGAATTGTCGCCGCAGAACCTGTTCGGTGACCTGCTGTGTCTGCTCGCGGGCGCGCTCTATACGGTCTATTTTATCCTGATGGCCCGCGCCCGCACCGCCATGGCGCCCTTGCCCGCATTGGCCTGGTCGAGCTTGTTCGGGACGCTGCCATTGCTGGTTTTTGCATGGGTGCTGGGGGAGCGGATCTGGCCTGGAAACTGGAGCGTGCTGATCGGCCTCGCGCTCGCCAGCCAGGTCATCGGACAGGGGCTGCTGATCTACGCGCTCGGCCATCTTTCGCCGCTGGTCGTCGGCATCGCCTTGCTGACTCAGCCGGTCGTCGCCGGGACGGTCGGGTGGATCGTCTATGACGAACGGCTGGGCGTACCCGATTTTATCGGCGCGGCGCTGGTCGCGGTGGCGCTGGTGCTGGTCCGTCGCGGCAAAAGCCCTCCGGGACAGGTTGCGTCGAGCGAGGCAGAGGCTAAAACGTGAACATGACTCAGGTTGCCGATATGACGCTGGACGAGCTGCGCGACGCGCTGGCGCCGCATCTCGCCCCCAATGCCGCGTTCGACGGGTGGAGTGCGGCGGCCATCGCTGCCGCCGCCGATGCGATCGGTGCTGACCGCGATGTGGCCCGCCTCGCCATTTCCGCCAAGCCGGTAGAGATGATCGATCTGTGGTTCGCCCATGTCGACCGCGAGATGGCGCGTCGCCTGCCGCCGGAAACGCTCGCATCGATGAAGATCCGCGCAAAGATCACAGCGCTGGTCGAGGCGCGGCTCGACATCCTTGCCCCCGATCGCGAAGCGCTGCGCCGCGCAGTCGCGATCCTCGCCATGCCGCAGAATGCACCGCGCGCGAGCCGGCTCGGCTGGCGCTCGGCCGACACGATGTGGCGGCTCGCCGGCGATACTGCGACCGATTACAACCACTATACCAAGCGCGCGATGCTTGCCGGCATCTACGCCGCGACGATCGCTGTGTTCCTGAACGATGAAAGCGACGACCAGGCCGAAACGCGCGCCTTTCTGTCACGCCGGATCGAAAACATCATGCAGTTCGAAAAGGCCAAGGCAAAACTCGCCGCGCGCTCCGACCATCGCTTCAGCATGTCGCGCTTCATCGGCCGGCTGCGCTACAATGTGCGGTGATTTGCTGCCGATTGCCCGTTGCGAAGAACCTGCTTAGGCTGATGCCCTTGATCAACGGGGGGACGACCGGTGAAAGCTGTCGCAATCATTCTCAATTTCTTCATTCCGGGCGTTGGCAGCCTGGTCATCGGCAAGACGGGCGCGGGCATCGCGCAACTGATCATCTATTTCGTCGGGCTCGCCTTCGCCATCACGGTGATCGGCGTGATCATCGGCGGCCCGATGATGTTGGGCGCGTGGATCTGGGGCCTGGTGACTGCGGCGACCCATGTCGATGAGCCGGTGCAGGTTCATGTCATTCATAGCAATCAGCCGGGCGGCTCCACCCCCGACGCGTGATCCGGGCTCGGCCTCGCGTTACGCGATGACGCGAGGCAGTTGGTGAATCCGCTCCCCTATCCTGCGCTCCACGCCAGCCATGGCGGTATCTGGATCGCAACCGCTGACAGCACGCGCAGTGTCGGGCGGGGGGAGGCGGTGCGGATCGCCGCCGACACACCGGTCATCCTGCTCAATGCGCCATTGACGGCACAGCGCCTGGGCTATCCCGATCTCTCCGGGCTCGATCTGCTCGAGTTGTTCGCTTTTCTGCGCCCAGCGCGGTTCATGGTGCCGACCCCACGCGGCATGGCGCGCATGCTGGGCATCGCCGAGCCCGTCGACGATGCAGCGGTCGCCCCGTTCCTGCGCGACGCTGCCAGCGCGATGCTCGCCCTTGCCGAAACCGACTGGCCGGAGCGGGAGGGCGCATGGCACGCCGCCCAGTCGCTGACCAAACTGCGCTGGAGCTGGGCTCCGGCGCTTTCGCAGCGCCTGTCGCGTCCCGAGAAGGCCGAACGCTGGCTATTCTCGCGCTTGCCCGAGTGGAGCGAAGCTGCGCCGCGCACGCCACCGCGCACCGTGACGCTGGACCCCGACGCGGTGCGCGATCGGCTCGCGGCGCTGACGGGATCGGGTGCGGAGGTGCGCGCAGGCCAGCGCCTTTATGCCGAAGCCGTCGCGAGCGCCTTCGCACCACGCACAATGCGCGATTCGCCCAATCTCGTGCTGGCTGAGGCCGGGACGGGGATCGGCAAGACACTGGGCTATCTCGCCCCCGCCTCGCTCTGGGCGCAACAGGCCGATGGCGTGGTGTGGATCTCCACCTTTACCAAGGCGCTGCAACGGCAGCTCGGGCATGAAGGCGAGCGGCTGTTTGCCGACCCCGAAGAGCGCAAACGCCGCATCGTCACGCGCAAGGGGCGCGAGAACTATCTTTGCCTGCTCAATCTGGAGGACGCGCTGCAGGGCGGGTTTGCGGGTCGCGCGGCGATCCTTGCCCAATTGGTCGCGCGCTGGGCTGCCTATACCGCCGATGGCGACATGATCGGCGGCGACCTGCCCGGCTGGCTCCCGGTGCTGTTCCGCCGCAACGGATCGACCGCGCTGACCGACCGGCGCGGCGAGTGCGTCTATGCCGGCTGCCCGCATTACCGCAAATGCTTCATCGAGCGCGCGGCGCGGGCGAGCGCGGACGCCGATATCGTCATCGCCAATCATGCGCTGGTGATGGTCAACGCCGCGCGCGGTCGCGAAGCCACCACCCGACCGACCCGCTATGTCTTTGACGAGGGCCACCATCTGTTTGACGCCGCCGATGCGATGTTCGGCGTCGCGCTGTCGGGGCAGGAGACGATCGAGCTGCGCCGCTGGATCACCGGCCCTGAGGGCAATTCGCGCGGACGGCGGCGGGGGCTTGCGGCACGCCTTTCGGACGTGGCCAGCTATGACGATGCCGGCGCGCGCGCGATCAGTGACGCGGTGGACGCCGCCCGCGCGCTGCCGTCCGACGGCTGGCTTCAACGCCTGGCCGAGGGGCAGCCGTTCGGCGCGATCGAGCAGCTTCTCGGCGCTGTGCGCGGCCTCGTCTACGCCCGCGACACCGCTGGCCCGGGCGAGGCCGGTTATGGCATCGAGACCGAGCTGGCCGAGCCCGACGCCCCGCTGATCGACGCGATTCCGCCCGCCGTCGCCGCGCTCGAATCGCTGTTGCGTCCGATGATGGCGCTCGGGCGGCGGCTGGAGGCGGTGCTCGACGAGGCCCCTGACTGGATGGACGGGCAAGCGCGCGCCCGGATCGAGGGCGCGATCGCCTCGCTGGGGTGGCGCGCGGAAACTGTCGCCGCCTGGCTATCGCTCGTTGCGCGCATCGGCGGCCCCGCCACTGCCGACTTTGTCGACTGGCTCGCCGTCGAACGCATCGAAGGGCGGGAGATCGATATCGGTATTCACCGCCGCTGGCTCGACCCAACCAGGCCGTTCGCCGAAACGGTGCTGAAGCCGGCGCACGGCGCGCTCGTCACCTCCGCGACCTTGCGCGCGGGCGGGGACTGGGACGTTGCCGTACAGCGCAGCGGCGCCCAGCACCTCACGCACCCCGCCCAGCAGTTCGAAGCCGCCTCGCCCTTCGACTATCCGCGCCAGGCCGAAGTGCTGATCGTCACCGATATCAAGCGCGGCGACATGGGCGCGCTCGCCGCCGCCTATGCCAGGCTGATCGTTGCGGCACAGGGCGGCACGCTGGGTCTCTTTACCGCGATCCGGCGGCTGCGCGCGGTTCATACCCGCATCGCCGATCGGCTCGCGCGTGAGGGGCTGCCGCTCTACGCCCAGCATGTCGATCCGATCGATACCGGCACGCTGGTCGACATCTTCCGCGACGATCCGCGCGCTTCCCTGATCGGCACCGACGCTTTGCGCGACGGGGTCGATGTCCCCGGCAACTCGCTGCGGCTGGTGGTGATGGAGGGCGTGCCCTGGCCCAAGCCGAGCGTGTTGCACGCCGCGCGCCGACTGGCCGGCGGCGGCAGCGCTTATGACGACCGCATCGTCCGCGCGCGGCTCGCGCAGGCATTCGGACGACTGATCCGCCGTGCCGACGATTCGGGCGCGTTCGTACTGCTTTCCGCCGCCACGCCCTCGCGCCTCCTCGACGCCTTCCCGCCCGGCACACCCGTAGTGCGGCTCACGCTCGATGCGGCAGTGGAACGGGTACAGCGTCTTTCCTCCGTCGCATCGCTCGGGCAGAAGGCGCAGGAAACCGCCGATCGGGAGGACCGATGAAGACGTTGACGGTGCTGCGCCATGCCAAGTCGAGCTGGGACGATGCCGTCGCGCGCGATTTCGACCGACCGCTCAACGCCCGCGGGCAGCGCGCGGCAGTGACCGTCGGCCGGCACATGCGCGGCGAAGGGCTGACCTTCGACCATGTCGTCGCCTCGCCCGCAGTGCGAATCGTCGAGACGGTGGAGCAGGTTGAGACCGGTTTTGGCAGCGCGCTCGCCCCGGCATGGGACCGTCGCATCTATCTCGCTTCGGCCTCGACCTTGCTCGACGTGATCCACGAATTGCCCGAAGGAGCCGACAGCGCATTGCTGATCGGTCATAATCCGGGTCTGGAGGATCTGATCCTGATGCTTGTCCCCGACCGTGCCGGCGACGCGCTGCGCGATTCGGTTGAGGAGAAATTCCCGACTGCCGCCTTGGCGGTGATCACCTTTGACACAAGCGACTGGACCGCGATCCGGTCCAATACCGGAACCCTGGCCCGGTTCGTGCGCCCGCGCGACCTTGACCCCGCGCTGGGGCCGGAGCGCTGATCAACCGTCCTCGCTCAGCGCCCCATGGAGCGAATCGCGCAGGGCGCGGAGCGAGTCGGTCCGCCCGCACCGTGCGCTGCGCTCCGCGTCGAGCAGCCGCTGGACGCCCCGGATCGAATAGCCCTCGCGGCTGAGCAGCGCATCGATACGACGCACCAGCGCAACATCGTCGGGCCGATAATAGCGTCGCCCGCCCGCCCGCTGCAGCGGGCGCAGCTGAGAAAATCGCGTTTCCCAATATCTCAGGATATGCTGAGGGCGACCGATTTCCTGCGCAAGCTCGCCGATCGTCCGGAAGGCCTCGGGGCCCTTTTCCGGACCGGCTGCCATGTCATCCCCCGTTGACGATCCGGTCGCGCAGCATCTGGCTGGCCCGGAAAGTCAATACTCGGCGCGGTGCGATTGGCACTTCGACCCCGGTTTTGGGATTGCGCCCGACCCGCTCACCCTTGTCGCGCAGCACGAAGCTGCCGAAGCCCGAAATCTTGACATTCTCGCCATTGGCGAGCGCCTCGCACATATGGCCGAGAATCTGTTCGACCAGTCGAGCGGCGTCGGCACGCGACAGGCCAACGTCGCGGTGCAGCGCGTCGGCGAGATCGGCCCTGGTCAACGTCGCGGCGGTTGCCATTCCTTAACCCTCCTGCCCCGTCTTGTTACCGTAACACATTGAGGGACCGGTGCAACCATCGTTGCGCCCACGTTACGATACCGTAGTATTACCGTAGCGGGCGTGATCGCCGGCCTTTCAAAAGCGAACGACCGCCGCGCCCCAGGTAAAGCCGCCGCCCATCGCCTCGAGCACCAGCAGGTCGCCCGGCTTGATCCGCCCGTCGCGTACTGCCGTGTCGAGCGCCAGCGGCACCGAAGCGGCGGACGTGTTGGCGTGCTGATCGACCGTCACCACGACCTTTTCGGGTGCAAGGCCCAGCTTCTTGGCGGTGGCGTCAAGGATGCGGGCGTTCGCCTGATGCGGCACGACCCAGTCGACATCCTCCGCCGCGAGTCCCGCCGCCGCCAGACCCTCATTCATCACTGCGGCGAGATTGACCACCGCGTGGCGGAACACTTCCTTGCCCTTCATGCGCAGCTTGCCCACGGTCCCGGTGGTCGACGGGCCGCCATCGACATAGAGCAGCTGATTGTGCCGCCCATCGGCATGCAGCTTGGTGGCCAATACCCCGCGCCCGCCGTCGACCGCAGTCTCCTGTGCTTCCATCACGATCGCGCCGGCACCGTCGCCGAACAGGACACAGGTGGTGCGATCTTCCCAGTCGAGAATCCGGCTGAACGTTTCCGCCCCGATCACCAGCGCGCGATTCGCGCTGCCCGCCCGGATCATGCTGTCCGCGACCTGCACCGCATAGAGAAAGCCCGAGCAGACCGCTGCCACGTCGAACGCTACGCAATCGTCGATGCCCAGCGCCGCCTGAACGCGGGTTGCGCTGGCGGGGAAGGTCTGGTCGGGCGTCGCCGTCGCCAGTACGATCAGGTCGACCGCCTGCGCATCGATCCCGGCCGCCGCCAGAGCCGCCCGCGCTGCATCGGTCGCAAGCGTCGCAGTGGTTTCGTCATCGCCGGCAATATAGCGAAAACGAATGCCGGTGCGTTCGACGATCCATTCGTCGGACGTGTCGATCTGCTCGGCCAGCTCGGCATTGGCAACGCGGCGGCGCGGCAGCGCCGATCCGGTCCCGGTGATCACTGCACGCCGCATGGTTGCGACGGCGCTTAAGTCAGTCATGCTGCCTGGGCCTCGAAATTGCCGAGATCCTCGGCGATGCGGCGGGTCAGATCGTCGCGTATCATCTTGGCGGCGACGCCGATCGCGGTGTCCACCCCGATCTCATTGGCGCTGCCATGGCTCTTCACGACAATGCCGTTCAGGCCGAGGAAGACCGCGCCATTGTGATTATTGGGGTCGAGATGATGGCGCAGCAATTCGGTGGCTGGCTTGGAAATCAGGAAGCCGATCTTCGAGCGGATCGAGCTGGAAAAGGCGCGGCGCAGCAGATCGGCGACGAAGCGCGCGGTGCCCTCGACCGTCTTGAGTGCGATATTGCCCGAAAAGCCGTCGCACACGATCACATCGACATTGCCGCGCGACATCGCATTGCCCTCGACAAATCCGGTAAAGCGGAGCGGCAGATGGGTCGCGGCGCGCAATTGCTGCGCAGCGTCGCGGATGATGTCGGTACCCTTTTGCTCTTCGGTGCCGATATTGAGCAGCGCGACGCGCGGCGATTCGAGGTCGAGCACAGTGCGCGCATAGGCGGCGCCCATCACGGCAAACTGGATGAGGTTGCGGGTATCGACCTCGGTATTCGCGCCCAGGTCGAGCATGACGACATCATTATCGCCCAGCGTCGGCATCCGCGCGGCAAGCGCCGGCCGGTCGATTCCCGGCATGGTCCGCAGCGACAGCTTCGCCATCGCCATTAGCGCGCCGGTATTGCCGGAGGAAACCGCAGCAGCGGCCTCGCCGCGCTTCACCAAGTCGATCGCGATGCCCATCGACGTCGTCTTGGCGCGGCGAATGGCTTGGCTCGGCTTGTCGTCGGCGGTCACCACCTCAGGCGCGTGCACGATTTCGGACGCAGCGGTGAGGTTGGGATGGGCCTTTAGCCCCTCGCGAATCGCGGCTTCGTCGCCGACGAGCAGAAAGCGCATGCCATCGAAGCGGCGTCGCGCGCGCGCGACTCCGGCAAGCATGACCGCCAGCCCCTCATCGCCGCCCATCGCATCGACGGCGATTCGTGCGCTTGAGGTCATGACCGACGGCCCCCTTTAATCGGGCTCAGCCCTCGACCGAAACGATCTCGCGGCCGTTATAGTGGCCACAGGCGCCGCACAGCACGTGCGGGCGCTTCAGCTCGCCGCAATTCGGGCATTCCTGAAAGGCCGCAACCTTCAGCGCGTCGTGCGACCGGCGCATGCCGCGGCGGCTGGGCGAAGTTTTTCTCTTGGGGACGGCCATTTCGGCAAACCTTCTTGAACTGTCGTCTTAAAACCTGGATCGCGATACGCCCATGGCGGCGAACGGGCAAGCACCGGGGTCCGGCACTCGCCGGACAGCCCTGGGCCAGTCGCAAAGCGAGCGAGCGCCTATACCGATTTCCGTTCAAGTTGCAAGGCGGTGCGCGCCGTGGCAGCCACAGTGTTTCAAAGGGGGAAGAGTAAATGGAAGCCATCATCCTGCCCGTCACGCTGGCCGCCGCTGCGGCCTGCGCGCTACTCAATTCCTGGCTCACCTTTCGGGTCGGGCAGGTGCGCCGCGCTGAAAAGATCCTAGTCGGTGACGGGGGCAGCACCCGGCTGACCGCGCGGATGCGCGCCCAGCTCAATTTCGTCGAGCACGCGCCGTTCGTGTTGATCCTGATCGCACTGATCGAACTGGCGGTCGGGACCGAGACCTGGCTGTGGGCGGTCGCCGCGCTGTTCGTTGCCGGGCGCATCCTCCACGCCTTCGGGATGGACGGCTGGTTCCCCGGGCGCATGATCGGCATCGTCGTCACGCTGCTCGTGACGATCGGTCTGGCGGGATATGCCGCAGCGATCCCCTATTTTGCGTTCGGCGACTCGGAAACGATCGAGCTGGTCGAAACGTCGGGCTAGTCTTCCGCCACCCATGCGCTGAGCAGGCTGTGGGCGATCGCGTAGCGCGGCGGGGCGATGAACCGCGCCTCCGAATCGCCCGCCAGCGCCGCGCGCACCTCGTCGCGGGTCACCCACATCGCATCCTCGATCTCGGTCGTATCGAGCGATAGCGTGTCGTCTTCGGCACGCGCGATGCAGGCGATCATCAACGAGGAAGCGAACGGCCAGGGCTGGCTGGCGACGTAGCGTACGTCCGTCACGTGCACGCCTGCTTCTTCGAGCGTCTCCCGCGCCACGGCCTCCTCGATCGATTCGCCGACCTCGACGAACCCGGCGAGCGCGGAGTAGCGCCCGGCCGGCCATGCCGCCTGCCGCCCAAGCAGTGCGCGCCCGTCATATTCCGCCAGCATGATCACCACCGGATCGGTGCGCGGGAAATGCTCCGCGCCACAACCGGAGCACCGCCGCGCCCAACCCGCGCGAAAGAGCTCGGTGGCGCTGCCACATGCCGCGCAAAAACCGTGGCGCTGATGCCAGTCGACCAGGCTGCGCGCGCAGGCATAGAGGCTCGCCTGATCGGGCGGCATCAATCCGAGCATCGCGAACAAGGCGGGCGAGCGCGCCGCGCCATGCCGCTGGCCCATGCGCAGAGGTGCGAAATGCGGCTTGCCGTCGATATAGCCGAGGAACAGCGGCTCGGCATCCTCGGGCAGGTCGGCGAGGCTCACCCAGACCAGCCGCCCCTCGCCGTCCAGCTCGGGGTCGAGTCCGCCCAGCTTCAGCAGCCGCGCGCGCCAGTCGCCCAGTGCCGCCGCCAGCGCCTCAGGGTTATTGCGTTCGCGGTCGGCGCGGTCGAGCACGCCGCCAGTGAACCCGACTTCGAGGCGCATCAGCGTCCTGCTTGGGCGTAGACCGCTTTGACCGCATCGGCCCGCAGCGGCCATTTGTCCGACGGGAAGTAATTGACCATCACCGTCCCGCGAATCTTCTTCGACGGGTCGACCCAAGCGACCGTGCCGGCCGCGCCGCCCCAGCCATAGGTGCCCTTGCCGGCGCCGCCCGGAACATCCTCAAGCTGCACCGATCCGCCCGCGCCATAGCCCATTTTTGGACCCATCGCCCCGCCGCTTCCGCTCGGCGCGCCTCCATAAGTCACGCCGGCGGGCAACAGGTTCGACATGGCGAGTCGCACAGTCTCAGGCTTCATCACGCGGACGCCATCGACCGCGCCGCCATTGGCCAGCATGTGCAGGAAGCGGTCATAGTCGCGTGCCGACATTACCAGCCCCGCTCCGCCATAAGGAAAGGAGGGCGGTGTCAGCCAGGCCGAGCTCCTGGCCGGATCGAACGGAATGCGATTCTCGCCCGCCCAGGCATAGTTGGTCGCGAACCGCCCGATTTCCGACTGCGGCACCGTCCAATAGGTCGAGCTCATCTTGAGCGGCCCGAGCAATCGCGTCTGCAAGAATTGCTCATAGGGCATTCCTGCCGCCGCCTCGATGATCGCGGGCAGCAGGTCGAGGCTGATCGAATAGCTCCACTTGGTGCCCGGCTCGGCGATCAGCGGCAGCGTCGCAACCCGCTCGGCAAATTCCTTGAGGCTTTTGGGCCGCAACGGCCGCGCCTGCGCCTCCAGTGCCGCGTTGACTGCGCCCGGCGTGATGCCCAGCCGCTCATATTCCTTGAGCAGCGGCCCCTTGGTGATGATCGAATAGCCAAGGCCCGCCGTGTGGGTCAGCAGATGCCGAACCGTGATCTGCGTCGTCGCCGGCCGGCTATCGAGGCTATTGGCCGGATCGGTCAGCACCTTCATCTCGCGGAAGCCCGGGAAGAAGTGCGCGATCGGCTGATCCAGCTTCAGCTTGCCGTCCTCGACCAGCATCATCGCCGCCATGGCGGTGATCGGCTTGGTCATCGAATAGACGCGCCACAGCGAATCGGGCGTGGCTGCGGCGGCGTCAGGCTCCACCGCGATGCGGCCTGCACTGGCAAATACCGGCGCCGAATCGCCGACGCCATAGGAGATGACGATGCCCTGTGCGCGGTTCTGCGCGACATAATCCTTCGCCAGCGCCTCGACCGGAGCCGCCGTCTGCGTCGCAGTCGCCGCCTGTCCGAACGCCGCCGTTTGCGTCGTCGCCAGCGCCAGCGCCGCAGCGCCACCGATCATCCAGGTCCGCTTCATGCTTCGCTCTCCATCGCCTCGACCGCCTTGGCGAACAGCCGCGGAAGTCCTGCCTCATCCAGTCGCTCGATCGGCCACCAATCGCCCTCGACCGCGCCTATGTGACGCGCGAGTGTTGCAGTCGCAAGCACGGCGTTCAGCTCGAAATGCGTGAACACATGGCGGATCGCCGCGTTGCGGAGCGTCCAGGCGGCGGCGACCGGCGCGTCAGCGAGTCCCGGCGGGCTATCCGCCCACGGCCCGGTCGGCAGCGCGCGCATGCCGCCCAGCAACCCCTTGGCGGGGCGACGGACCAACAGCACCGCGCCATCGCGCGCCAGCCAGAAGAAGGTGCCGTACCGCACGGGCCGAACCGCCTTCTTCGCCTTGACCGGAAATGCCTCAGGCATCCCCGCCCGCCGCGCGGCGCAGGCTTCGGCAAGCGGACAGAGCAGGCATTTGGGACTGCGCGGGGTACAGATCGTCGCGCCCAGATCCATCATCGCCTGCGCAAAATCGCCCGCGCGCGCGCTCGGCGTGATCGAATCGGTCAGCGCGCGGACCTGTGGCTTCGCTCCCGGCAACGGGTCGGCCACGGCAAACAGCCGCGTCACCACCCGCTCGACATTACCGTCGACCACCACCGCGCGCTGCCCGAACGCAATCGCCGCCACCGCCGCCGCGGTATAGGCTCCGAAACCCGGCAGCTTGCGCAGTGCGGCCTCGTCTCCCGGCAACTGCCCCCCATGCTGCCCCGCCACCGCCCGCGCTGCGGCGAGCAGGTTACGTGCGCGGGCATAATAACCAAGCCCCGCCCATGCGCTCATCACATCGGCATCATCCGCCGCCGCAAGGCTCGCGAAATCGGGCCAGCGCGTCGTGAATGCCTCGAAATAGGGGATCACCGCCGCAACCTGAGTCTGCTGCAGCATCACTTCGGACAGCCACACGCGATAGGGGTCGGGCGGCGGTGTTCCCGGCGGCGCGCGCCACGGCAGCATCCGGGCATTGGCATCATACCAGGCGAGCAACTGATCGGCGATGGCGCGAGAAACATTGTCGGGCACGCCCCGGCTATGGCATGGACCGGGCGAATGAGTAAGCCGCGCGCCACGACCGACGAACCTCGCCGCAGCAACCGGGTCCGCGCCGTCGCGGATCTGGTGCCCGACGTCGGCCGCGTCGCGTTCCGCAAGTTCGGCTTCGTCCAGAGCGCGGTGCTCAGCCGCTGGAGCGAGATCGTCGGCGAACGCTATGCTGGCGTGTCATCCCCCGAATCGATTCGCTTCCCGCGCGGCGAGCGGTCGAACGGGGTGCTCAGCCTGGTCGTGCAGGGTGCGCACGCCCCGATGATGCAGCATATCGCGCCCGAGATCGTCGAGCGGGTCAACCGCTTCTTCGGCTATCCCGCAGTCGGCCGGGTCGCGATCCGCCAGGGTGAGGTCGCGCGCAAGCCGAAACCCGCCGCACCGGTGCCTGCCGCGCCGCTTCCAGCCGAACTTGGCGACAGCCTGCGCGCGATCGTCGATCCCGAATTGCGGGCGGTGCTTGAAGGGCTCGGCGCCGGACTTGCCGCCCCCGTGCCCAAACTTGGAAAGATCGACTGATGCGTCCGTTTGCGCTGATCGCGCCGCTGACCGCGCTGGCCCTGATTGCAGGTGGGGCGATTGCAGGTGGGGCGACCGCTCAACAGCCGAAGAAAGCTGCCGCCCCACGCGACTGGGCAACGTACGTCGTTCAGGCGCCGTCGGGTGCCATTATCATCGGCAATCCCGGCGCACCGGTGAGGCTGGTCGAATATTTGAGCTACACCTGCGGCAGTTGTGCACATTTCATGGCTGAAGCGAAGGTGCCGTTGAAGGACGGCTATGTGCGACGCGGCGCGGTGCGCGTCGAGGTGCGCCATGCCGTGCGCGATCCGATCGACATGGCCGCCGCACTGCTCGCCCGCTGTGCGGGGCCGGGTGGCTTTGTCAGCGCGACCGATGCGATCTTTGCCGAGCAGCGCGACTGGGCGCGTCGCGGTGCGGCGTGGTGGAGCGCCAACGCGGCGGCGCTGCAGTCGGAAACCCGGCTGATGCAGCTTAAGGCCGCAGCGGAAGGGTCGGGCCTCAGCACGCTGATGCGTAGTCGCGGCATGAGCGATGCGACGATCGACCGCTGCTTCGCCACCTCGACCGATCTCAACCGCCTGACCGCGATGGCCGATGCGTCGTGGAAAGTGATCAAGGGTACGCCGACTTTCGTGATCAATGGCAAAACCGGTGGCGGCGACCATTGGGAAACGCTCGAACCCCAACTGCGCGCCGCCGGCGCGCGCTGACCCATCCCCCAAGCGTGGAGACGTAACTTGAAGCGAATTGCAATCGGCCTGGTATCGGCACTGGCTCTGGCCAGCTGCGGTGGCGACAATGCCGGCAATAACAGCACCGCCGCGCCTGCGGCCCCGGTTGCGGGCGCATCCGCCCCGGCGGGCACCCAATGGGTCGACACGGTGGTCAAGACGCCCGAAGGCGGCTTCCGCATGGGCAACCCCGATGCGGCGATCAAGCTGATCGAATATGGCTCGCGCACCTGCGGCCATTGCGCGAATTTTGCCGTCACCGGCATGGAGCCGCTCAAGGCCTATATCGCGACCGGCAAGGTCAGCTTCGAATTCCGCGACTTCCTGCTCAATCAGATCGACGTCGGCGCGGCACTGGCGGGCCAGTGCGCCGGTCCAGGTCCGTTCTTTGCGATCCTCGATCAGATGTTCGCCGAACAGCAGACGCTGATGAGCAATGGGCCGAAGCAGGGCGATCCTTTCATTCAGCAGGTCGAGGCCATGGCCCCGCAACAGCGCATCGCCGCAGTGGCGGAGAAGTTCGGCTACCTCGCCTTTGTCCAGCAGCGCGGCGTCCCGGAATCACAGGCACGCGCGTGTCTCGCCGATTCGGCAGCCACCGACGCGCTGGTGAAGGCGGCTGAGGATGGGCAGAAGCAGTATAATATCTCCGGAACCCCGACCTTCATCCTCAATGGCAAGGTGCTGGAAAACACCGGCACCTGGCCGCAGGTCGAAGCCGCGCTGAAAGCTGCAGGCGCCTGAACCCCATGACCGGGCGGGGCCGCTGACATGCAGATCAAGCGGCTCCGCCTGACGGGGTTCAAGAGCTTCGTCGACCCCGCCGACCTGCGCATCGAGCCGGGGCTGACCGGCATCGTCGGCCCCAATGGCTGCGGCAAGTCCAATTTGCTCGAAGCGTTACGCTGGGCGATGGGCGAGAACAGCGCAAAATCGATGCGCGGCGCGGGGATGGAGGACGTGATCTTCGCGGGCACCGCCAGCCGCCCGCAGCGCGATTTTGCCGAAGTCTCGATCCTCGCCGAACAGGCTGGCGGCCCCGATGACGGCGAACTGGAAGTCGTCCGCCGGATCGAGCGGGGCGCGGGGTCGGCCTATCGCATCAATGGCCGCGACGTGCGCGCCAAGGATGTCGGCCTGCTGTTCGCCGACTCCGCGACCGGCGCGCATTCCCCTGCCTTGGTCAGCCAAGGGCGGATCGGCGCGATCATCCAGGCCAAGCCGGGCGAGCGCCGCCAGATGCTTGAAGAGGCGGCAGGCATTTCCGGCCTGCATGTCCGGCGCAAGGACGCCGAACAAAAGCTGCGCGCGACCGAGGCCAATCTGACCCGGCTCGATGAACTGATCAGCGATCAGGAGGCGCGCGCCGCCGCGCTGAAGCGACAGGCGCGGCAGGCCGAGCGGTATCGCGAACTGTCCGACCGGATCCGCACCGCCGAGGCGCGGATGATCTTCGCCCGCTGGCGCGACGCCGCTGCCGCCGCCGATGCGGCGAAGCAGGAAGCCGCCGCCGCCGAGGCTTTGGTTGCCGAACGCACCGCAGCGCAGGAAAGCGCGCTCGCCGCGCAACAGGCGGTTGCGACCACGCTCGCCACTGCTCGCGCCGCTGCGCTGGCCCAGCGCGACCGCGCGAGCGAGGCGATGCACCGGCTCGCGACACTGCGCAGCGAACGCGCCGCGATCGACCGGCGGATTGCCGAGCTGCACGATTCGGCTGCGCGGCTGGAGACCGATAAGGAGCGCGAAGGCGCGCTTGCCCGCGATGCCGCCGATGCGCTCGCCCGGCTCGACAGCGAAACACAGGCGCTCAATGCGCGCATTGCCGAAGCGACGGCGCGGATGCCCGATCTCGACGCTGCGCTGACCGACGCCGAACGCGCCGCCCGCGATGCCGAGGTGGCGCTGGCGCAGGCGCTCGCTGCTCAGGCCGCCGAAGCCGCCGAGACGCGCGTCGCCGACGCCGCGCTCGCCGCCGCGCGGACCCGCGCCGAACGCGCGACACGCGAGGGGGCGCGGGTCGAGGCAGAGATTCGCGCACTCGGCGATCCCGCCCCGCTCGCCGCCGAGCGCCAGCGCGCCGCGGATGCGCGCGCGCAGGCGGCGCATCAGGCCGAATCCGCGCGCACCGGCCTGACCCGGGCAGATGCTGCCGAACGCGCCGCAATCGAGTCGCGCAGCCGCGCGCAATCCGCCCGCGCCGAGGCGCATGCCGAACTCGCCCAGCTGGATAGCGAGGCAGCGGCGCTGTCCAAAGCCACGCGACCCAGCGGCAAGGAACGGCTGCTCGACCGGCTGACGGTGGCGCCCGGCTATGAACGCGCGCTCGCCGCCGCGCTGGGCGACGATCTGGAGGCTGGCCTTGATCCCGCGGGCGAGCGCCATTGGGCGGGGGCTGACCAGTTGCCCGGCGACCCATCGCCGCCGCGCGGGACAACGCCGCTTGCTGCGCACGTTACCGCACCGCCCGCGCTTGCCCGGCGGCTGGCGCAAGTGCTGGTTGCAGAGACCGACGACGGCCAGCTGCTCGCCGTCGGACAGCGGCTGGTGACGCTGATGGGCGTGCTGCGCCGCTGGGATGGTTATGTTGCGCGCTCGGGCGGCGCGGCGGCGGCGGAACGGCTGGAGCGGGTCAATCGGCTCCACGCGATCGAGAAAGCGCGCCCCGCTGCCGTCCGCGCGGTCGACGCCGCCGATGCCGAACTGGCGCGGATCGAGGCGGAGATCGCCGAGGCAAAGCGCGCCGCGTCCGATTGCCGCCGCTTGCTCGATAGCGCCGAAACCGCCGGTCGCGAGGCTGCGCGCGCGGAAGACCGCGCAGCTGCCGCACTCGAACGGCTCGACGCCCAGCGCGCCGATCTTGAAGGCCGCCGGGCGCGTACCTTCGCCGAGCAGGACGAAGCTTCGGCTGAAGTGGAGCGCGCCGAAGCCGCGCGCGCCGCGCTCCCGGATGGCAGCGAAATCCGCGCGAAGGTCAGCGCGCTGTCGTCCGAAGCCGAACTGCGCCGCACCGCCGCCGCGACCGCGCGGGCGGAGCGCGGCGCACTGGAACGCGACATCGCCGCCGCGCGCGAACGCCTTGCCGCCGCGCAGGCCGAACGGCGCGGCTGGACCTCCCGTGCCGGTGAGGCCGCGCGCCGCATCGCCGAAATGGATGCGCGCGCGATCGAACTCGCCGAAGCTTCCGAAGCGCTCGCCGCCCGCCCCGCCGAACTCGACGCGGCGGTCACTGAGGCCGAGCGCGCGAGCGAGGAAGCGCGCATCGAAAGCGCCGCCGCCCAACTCGCCGAGCGCGAAGCCGAAGCCGAACTGCGCGGCACGGAAGCAGCGGTTCGCGCAGCCGGCGATGCGCTGGGCGAAGCGCGCGAGCAGCGCGCCGGTGCGGTCGCCCGCGCTGAAAATCACGATCTGCGCCGCGTCGAAATGAACCGCCTGTCGGGTGAACGCTTCGAATGCCCGCCGCCGGTCCTGTCGCAACGCGTCGGCTTCGATCCCGACAGCGTGCGCGGGCCGCAGGATGAATCCGCCGCGCATGACCGGCTGATCGCGGAGCGCGAGCGGATCGGCCCGGTCAACCTCGTCGCCGAGACCGAACTGGCCGAACTCACCACCGCCGCGCAGACCGCAGCCGCCGAGCGTGACGAACTGATTCAGGCGGTCCATCGGCTGCGAGGCAGCATCGGCACGCTGAACCGCGAGGGGCGGCAACGGCTGCTGACCGCGTTCGAAGCGGTCGACCAGCATTTCCGGCGGCTGTTCACGACCCTGTTCAACGGTGGCCAGGCGCATCTCGCACTGATCGACTCCGACGATCCGCTGGAGGCGGGGCTGGAGATCATGGCCCAGCCGCCGGGCAAGAAGCTTCAGTCGCTCACCCTGCTCTCGGGCGGCGAGCAGGCGCTGACCGCCGTTGCGCTGATCTTTGCCCTGTTCCTCACCAACCCCGCGCCGATCTGTGTGCTCGACGAAGTCGATGCGCCGCTGGATGACGCCAATATCGAGCGCTTCTGCGACCTGCTCGAAGCGATGACGCGCGAGACCGCGACCCGCTACCTCATCGTCACGCACAATGCCGCGACGATGAGCCGCATGCACCGCCTGTTCGGTGTCACCATGGTCGAACGCGGCGTCAGCCGCCTCGTCTCGGTCGATCTGGGCGGCGCCGAATCGCTGCTGGCGGCGGAGTGAGCGTCGCCGCCCGCCCCACCCGCTTCCGCCTCGCGCTGTTCGGTTTCGGGGACTTTGCGTTCAACCTCTACTGGCAGAGCGCGATGCTCTTCCTGCTCTTCTACTATACGGACGCGCTCGGGCTGCCGGTGGGAGTGGCGGCGACGATTTTCCTCGCCGCATCGGTATGGGACGGGATCGCCAATTTCGCCGCCGGGCTGCTCGCCGACCGGCATGAGCCGCGCGGCGGGCTGGGGCGGTTGCTCGCGCTCGGTGGCGTGCCGCTCGGGCTTGGGTTCATGCTTGCCTATCTGCCGCCGCTCGCGCCGGGCATGTGGGGAATGGTCGGCATCTTTGCAGGCCATATCCTGTTCCGCACCGCCTATGCCTTTTTGAACGTCCCCTATCTGGCGATGAGCGCGCGGGTCAGCGCCGACAGCAACGACCGGGCGTTCGTTGCGGGCGTGCGGATGCTGTCGGGCACGCTCGCCGCGATCGTCGTCGCGCTCGGCACGGTTCCGCTGGGCACCGGCCTGCTCGGCATGCAGGCGGCGGCAGACGCCTATTTTGGGGCGGCGATCCTGTTTGCGCTTGCCGGAGCCGTGATCCTCGCCCTGGTCGGCGCCAGCTATCGCGAAGCCGATGTGCCCGATCGCGCCGCGCCGGTTCCGGTGCTCACCGCATTGCGCGTGATCGCCGCGAACCGCGCCTTCGTCACGCTCAACCTCGCGATGATGGCGGTGATCGTCGCAGTGACGATCCTCAACAAGTCCGTCCTCTATTATTTCAAATATTTCCTGCATGATGAGGCGAGCGGGCAGCTGGCACTGGCATCGATGAGCGTGGTCAGCGCGGTGTCGGTGCCGTTATGGATGCTTCTGCGCCGCCGGATCGGCGCGCGCGGGCTGTGGTTCCTTGCAGCCGGTCTCGCCAGCGCGGGACTCGCCGCATTCGCATTGTTCGACATCCACCGCGCCGGGGTGATGCAGGCCTATCTGATGGCGATGCAGGCGATGATCGTCGGGCTCAATTTCGTGTTCTGGGCGATGCTGCCGAACACGATCGAATATGGCGAACAGCGCACGGGCTTACGCGTCGAGGGCGCGGTGTTCGGCATGGCGGCGCTGCTGCAACGCGTGGCGATCGGTATCGCGACAGCGATCATCGGCTTCGGCTTCGACGCCGCCGGCTACGTCGCCAATGTCGAACAAAGCGCGGCGACGCTGACTGCAATGCGGCTGACCATCGGGGCAGTCCCGCTGGCATTCCTCATATTCTCGTGCGTGATGATGGCGCTGAACCCGCTCGCGCGCGGGGCGCATGCGCAGATCGTCAAGGATCTACGCGGATAGTATAGCAGCACCGGTCCGCCCCCCTAATTCGGCACCGCCCCGGGGGAGGAGGGGGAGCTGGAGCGGTGCCGAATCCCGGACCAGGTCCGGGGCGCGCGGCCGTCAGGCCGCTGCGAGGGTAAAGGTCGAATGCACGCCCTGCGCTTCCGCCGACGGCGCGATCCACACGTCGAACAGGCCCGGCTCGACCGTGGGTTTCAGATCCATGCCGATGAACTGCAGGTCGCGACGGCGCAGCACGAAGCGCACCGTCTCGCTCGCACCGGGGGCCAGCGCCAGTTTGCGGAACGCCTTGAGCTCGCGCACCGGGCGGGTGATGCTCGCCGCACGGTCGCGGATATAGAGCTGCACCACTTCCTCGATCGCGCGCGTGCCACGGTTGGTGATCGTTGCGGTGAACGCGATCTCCCCGTCCCAGCCCAGCGTGCCCTGTTGCGGCGTCAGGCCCGCATATTCGACCTTGCCATAGGTCAGACCATGGCCGAACGGGTACAGCGACGAGTTGGGGCTGGTCCGCCAGCGCGTCTTGTAAGGCTCGAGCTTGTCGTCGCTCGGGTTCGGTCGGCCGGTCGGCTTGTGCGCATAATGATAAGGCTGCTGCCCCGATTCACGCGGGAAGCTGATCGGCAGCCGCGCCGACGGGCTATAGTCGCCGAACAGCACGTCGGCGATGGCATTGCCGCTCTCCGACCCCAGGAACCAGGTGACGAGGATCGCTGGAGCGTTCTTGACGGCCCCTTCCAGCGCCAGCGCGCGGCCATTCTTGAGCAGCACGACGATCGGCTTGCCCGTCGCGGCGACTGCTTCGGCCAGTGCCATCTGCGGGGCGGGAACGGTGATGCTGGTGCGCGACTGCGCCTCGCCCGACATATTCTCGCTCTCGCCGATCGCGAGCAGCACGACGTCTGCGGCATTGGCCGCCGCCACCGCTGCCGCGATACCGCCGTCGAGCGGTTCTTCGACCTTGGAGCCGAGCGCCACGGTCACCGGTGCATCCTTGCCGAGCGCATTGCGGACGCCGGTTGCCAGATCGATCGCCTGCTTGTTGTCGCCATAGACGCACCACGGACCGTTGAGGTCGTGCTGCCCCTCAGCGAACGGGCCGATGATCGCGATCTTCTTGCCGCTCTTGGGCAGCGGCAGCAGGTCACCGTCATTCTTGAGCATCACGATCGAGCGCTTGCCCGCCTCACGTGCCAGAGCGAGATTTTCCTTGGTCCGGGTGCGCGCCGCCTCACGCTTTTCGTCGATGCGGCGGAACGGGTCTTCGAACAGGCCGAGCTTGGCCTTCAGCGCCAGCACCTTGCGCACCGATTCATCGACGCGTGCCATCGGCACCTCACCCTTTTCGACCAGGTCGGGCAGGTGGTCGCGGTAGAAACCGCTGGTCATGCTCATGTCGACACCGGCCATGAAGGCGAGCTTGGTCGCCTCACGCGCATCGGCGGCATAGCCGTGCGCGATCATTTCCATGTCGCCGGTATAATCGGACACGACGAAGCCGTCGAAGCCCCATTCATCGCGCAGAATCTTGCGCATCAACCATTCATTGCCGGTCGCCGGGACGCCGGAAATCTCGTTGAACGCGGCCATCGTGGTCGGTGCGCCCGCTGCAAAGGCAGCCTGGAACGGCGGGAAATAGACTTCGCGCAGCGTCCGCTCCGAGACGTCGACGGTGTTATAGTCGAGCCCCGCTTCCGCTGCGCCATAGGCGGCGAAATGCTTGGCGCACGCCATCATCGTGTCGATCGCCTTCAGGCTCTTGCCCTGGAACCCGCGCACGCGCGCTTCGGCGAACAAATTGCCGAGCAGCACATCCTCACCCGCGCCCTCGACGCCGCGGCCCCAGCGCTGGTCGCGGGCAATGTCGACCATCGGCGCGAACGTCCAGTCGATGCCCGCCGCGGCCGCCTCGAACGATGCGGCTGCGGCGGCCTTCTGCGCCAGCAGCGGTTCGAAGCTCGCGGCCTCGCCCAGCGGGACCGGGAAGATGGTGCGGTGGCCGTGAATGATGTCGGCGGCGAAGATCAGCGGGATCTTCAGCCGCGAATCCTTCATCGCCGCGGTCTGCATGATGCGGCACATGCGGGCATTGTTGCCGTTGAACACGCCGGTGATGCGGCCCTGACGCACTTCGTCGACTTGCTGCGCGAAATTGGAGTTCGACCCGCTTGGCGGGTTCATCGCGATCGCCGCGCCGCCGCCCCAGGCCGATGCCATCAGGCTGAGCTGACCCGCTTTTTCGGCCAGCGTCATCTTGGCGATCAGCGCATCGACGAAGCCCGGGACCTCAATCTTCGCGGCCTCGCCCATCAACGCCCGCGCCGGGCTGTGCAGCCATGCGGCGACCGCACCTGCACCCATCAGGGCGGCGCGGCGAGAAATCCGGGTGTCGAGCATGTTGGTCCTCTCCTGATCGGGTCGCACCCCCTAGGGTACGGTAAAGGCGGAAGAATGGCGCGCCCCGAATTCAGGGTGTCGCGGCAAGCCGTAACCGGTTACATGCCGCCTAACGAACCCATTTGCAATCGCGAATGACCCGGTGGAGAAGAACGTTCTCAATTTGGGGGGCAGGACGGTATGGGCGAAGCGACGATTCGGGATGTGGCGCGGCACGCACAGGTGTCGATCGCCTCGGTCTCGCGCGCGCTCAACGGCCTTGGCAATGTCCGCGCGGAAACCCGCGAGCGGGTGATCGCTGCCGCGAACGAACTGGGCTATGTCCCCCATGCTGGCGCGCGCAGCCTCAGCCTGGCCCGCGCCCATGCGATCGGCGTGGTGCTGCCCGATCTGCATGGCGAGTTCTTCAGCGAGTTCGTGCGCGGCATGGATCGTGAGGCGAGCCGGCGCGGCTATGTGATGCTGCTCGCGGTGATGCATGACGATAGCGAACAGGCGGCGGCAGCGCTTCGCGCGATGCGGGGGCGGGTCGACGGACTGGTGGTGATGGCCCCGCATCTGTCCGAAGCGATGCTGCGCCGTGCGCTCCCGACCGGGCTTCCGGCAGTGGTCATCAACGGACCGCGCAGCATTGCCGACCTTGCGACGGTACGGCTCGACAACGCCGCCGCGACCGAGGCGATGGTTGCACATCTGGTTGCCACCGGTCGGCGCCGGATCGTCCATATCGCCGGGCCGGATGGTAATATCGACGCGGACGAGCGCGCTACCGCGTTCCGCGCCAGCATCGCGCGGCACCTGCCCGGCACCGAACCCATTGTCCTGCCGGGAGATTTTGCCGAGGAAGGGGGCGAGGCGGTGGCGCGCGCCATCGCTTCGGGCGCGATCGACTGCGACGCGGTGTTCGCGGCCAACGACATGATGGCACTCGGTTGCCTTCAGGGGCTGCGTACCGCGGGGATCGCTGTGCCGGGGCAGGTCGCCGTCGCCGGGTTCGACGACATCCCGCTCGCGCGTTATCTTGGCGTGACCACGATGCGCGTGCGGATTGCCGAACTTGGCGAGGAAGCGATCGGCCGGGTGATCAACGTGCTGGAGGGTGAGGGCACCGACACCCGCGCCGAGCTGCATCAAGCCGAGTTGGTGGTACGCTCGACCAGCGCCGGTTAGAGTCGTTTTCAGTTAGGCGGCACCAGCCCGCTCCCCCACCCGGCCACCCAACGCCAGTATCCTATGGGTGGCCGGGTGGGGGAGCGGGCTGGTGCCGATCAGCTTTGCTGAAAACGACTCTAACGCACCCGTACCGGGGCGCTGCGCTTCGACACTCCGGTCTCGTTGAACGCCTCGACGGCGGCATAATAGCCCACGCCCTTGTTGAGCGCGCGCAGGTCGAGACTCGCCTGCGCGCCCTCACCCAGCTCATCCGCGAACACCTGATAGGTCAGCGTCAGCCGGTCCGGGCGGATGCCCCACATGACGTTATAGCCGGTCGCGCCGGGCACCTTGCGCCAGCGCACCGTGGCATTGCGTTCGTCCGTGTCGCGGATCGCCGCCACTGCGCCGGGCATCGCGGGCGCGCAGCCATCGGCGTTGCCGAACACACGCAGGTCGTTGATTGCCAGATGCGCGCCGCCGATATGGCCATGCACATAGCGGACGAAGCGGACTTTCGCCGGCGTCGTGAGCTGGAAATAGGCGTTAGGCCGATCGCGGCGCGGGGCCTCGGTCTCGGCGAGCTTCGACCAGCTCTTGCCGTCGAGCGATCCCTCCAGCCGAAACTCGGTGTAGATGTCGGGCGCGTCGCCATAACGGCCGGACTTGTAGTCGGCGAAATTGACCTGGATTGCGCGCACCGTCTTCGTCGCGCCCAGATCCATCGTCAGCGTCTCGCCCTGCTTCTTGCTGGCGGCGACCCAGAAGGTGCGGGGGTTCTCGTCCGCCGCGCGGCTCGCATCATACTCCCCCAGGGTCGAAGATGCGGTCAGCGTCTTGCGATACGACAGCAGCATCCAGCCGGTGAACAGCCCCTCGATGTCCTCGACCTTCCCCTCCGGCATCCAGTGCGGGAAATCGCCGAAGCGCGACGATGCCCACATCTGCCCGTCCGCCTCGAACCGCGTCGGGAACAGGTTGATCCGGCGCTCGAACGTCCAGTTATGGCCAAGCCAGGGCGTGCCGCTGTTCCACCAATTGCCGTGGTGATCCTGCACCGTCGAGCCATGCCCCGCGCCCTCGACGAACCCGCCGGGTTTGTAGGCGACCGGGTTCCACGGCGCATAGGTGAACGGGCCGAGCGGCGATTTCGCGGTGTAGGCGCCATTGGCATAGGCGTTATACTCGGTCCCCGGCGCGCCATATTGCAGATAATAGGTGCCGGCGACCTTGGTCATCCAGGCGCCTTCCATGAACGGCTTGATCGGGGTGCCGTCGGGCAAAGTACCCGAATGATCCTGCCCGAAGCGTTCCCAGCCATGATTGTCGGGGTCGAGCTTGAACGCCTCGGTCGCGCGGCCCTTGTAGATCATCCGGCCGTCCTTGAACTCGATCTCAAGGCCGTAGAGCGGGAAGACGTTGGACGATCCCCAATAGAAATACCATTTGCCGTCATCGTCCAGGAATAGCGCAGGATCCCATGGCCCCGGCGGCACATCGCCCGGCTTCATGTTCGCTTCGCCACCCGGCCAGATCTGCCCCGGCAGGCGCGGCATGCGGCGCACGAAATAGTCGAGCTTGCCCGTCTCCGGCGCGTCGGAGACATAGACCGACCCCGGCTCCATCATCGATGGCATCAGGTAGAGCCGCTCGCCGTCCGACCAGGCGGCGGGGGCGACAAACCCGCCCTTTTCCCATCGGCTGGGGGTGATGAAGGTCCAGTCGATCAAATTGGTCGAGCGCCAATAGCCCTCAGCCAGCGTCTGGAAGAGATAGTAAGCGCCCTTGTGCCGGATGATCACCGGATCGGCGCCGGTGCGGTACGAGATATCCTCGTTCACCTGCTCATAATTGTAGCGGTAATCGAGGTCGATCGGATTGGCGTAGGTCCGCTTGCCCGGCTGCGCAGTCGCGGAGGTCGCGCACAGGCTTACCAGCACCAGAGCAAGGGTTGCACGCATCGACCATCTCCAAAAACCCGCGCCATAAAGCACTTGAGGGTTCTGTAACCGTTTACAGATGTCGGCGAAACCCCGTGGGCTCGGCCGGAGCATTGTCGCCCCGGCCGTGGCCGATCACTCCCACCAATACGGGCGGCGCTTCGCGGTGCCGGTGTCGACCTCGTTCATCGTACGCGGATCGTACATCCGCCCACCCAGCATGACGCGGTGGATCTTGTCGCTGTTGCGGATGTCCGCAGTCGGATCGGCGTCGAGGACCAGCAGGTCGGCGAGCTTGCCCGGCTCCAGCGACCCGACATCCTTCGCGTAGCCCAGCGACTTGGCCGAATCGATCGTGCCTGCACGCAGCGCCTCGACCGGGGTCATGCCGCCGCGCACGAACGACCACAGCTCCCAATGCGCGCCGATCCCGGCCTGCTGCCCGTGCGCGCCGATCGCCACCAGCTTGCCCGCCTGCATCACCTTCTTCGCCTCGCGCGCGGCTTCGTCATCGACGAAATTGCTTTCGGGTGCCTTGGTCACGCGCATCGTGTCGGCGCGCAGCTGCGCCGGGGGCGTGTGCACCATCAGCGGGTTTTCCCAGACATTGGTCGCCTGTCGCCAATAAGGGTCACCGGCCAGTCCGCCATAGGTGACGACCAGCGTCGGGGTGTAGTTGGTGTCACTCTGCCCGAAGAACTGCAGCACGTCCTGGTAGAACACCTCACCGGGCACATTATGCTCCAGCGTCGAGTTGCCATCGGCGATCAGGTTCATGTCCATGCCGAATAGCGACCCGCCCTCGGCGACGACCTGCATCCCCTCGGCCCGCGCGGCGGCGACGACCATCTGGCGCTGTTCGCGGCGCGGCTGGTTGTAGTTCTTTACCGAATAGGCGCCCTGGGCCTTCAGACGGCGGACATGATTGAGCGCGTCGTCATAGCTGTCGATCTGCGCGTATACGCCCGCAGCGCGCGCGCCGTAGACGATCTCGCCGGTCGAAAAGAGGCGCGGGGCAAGGATCTTGCCCGCCTGCTGCATTTCTGCCGCGGCAAAGACATGCGCTGCCTGACTCGACGGGTCGTGCAGCGTGGTGGTGCCGAGCGCGAGATTTTGCAGCAGCGACCAGTTCTGCTGCGGGATCAGCTCGTCGGTGCCATAGGGGCCATGCGCATGCGCATCGACCAGGCCCGGGATGATCGTCTTGCCGGTGACATCGACCGTCTTCGTGCCGGCGGGCAGCTGGATCGCAGCGGTCGGCGCGACCGCGACGATGCGATCCCCCTCGATCACGATCGTGCCATTCTCGATCACCCCGCCATCGGCGCCGGCCATGGTGACGATTCGTGCGCCGGTCAGCGCAACGGTACCGCTCGCCTTGGCCGCCTTGACCTCCATCGCCATCGAGCTGGTGCGCGGGGTCACGGTGACCTTGGTGCCACCGGGGGCCGAGGCGAAGAAGGCGCTGCGGTCGGCGGTGTAGAGCGTCGGGCCAAGGCTCCAGTGCAGCCGCGCGCCGTCGCCCGACCAGGTGATGTAATCGCCGCCATCGCTGCTGACGCGCACGACGGGGAGCGCATCGCCCTTGGGCGCGACCGCGACCTGCTGGCCACCGGGCATCAGCGGCATCGCGAACACCTGATAATTCTGGCGGAAGGCGACGCTCTTGCCGTCCGGTGCGACGATGAATTCGGTGGCGAGTTCACCCGCGGCATGCACGCGCTTGCCCTCGCCATTCAGGTCGGTCGAGACCAGCTGGAGCTTCTCGCCACCCTCGACCATGAAGATGCGGTCGTTCGATGCGCCATATTGCGGGCGCGCCAGGCTGCGCGTGACCATCACCGGCGTGCCGCCAGCGGTGGCGACGCGATAGACGCCGGGGTTCTCACCCCATTTGGGCGCGGTCAGCCCGCCGCCATCGCCCTTTTCAAACACGATCGTGCGGCCATCGGGCGAGAATTGTGGGCGCGCATAATGGCCCGGCTGCTGCGTCACCCTCCGCGCCGTACCGCCCGAGGCGGAGACCACGCGGATCGCGCCGAGGCTCTCGTCATTCCACTGAACGAACACGATCGACCGCCCGTCGCGCGACCAAGCCGGAAACAGCTCCATCCCCGCGCCATCGGCCAGGGTGGTCAGCCGCTTCGCGCTGCCGCCACTGACCGGCTTGACCCAGAGCTTGCCCAGGCTCTCGAACACCAGCTGGCTACCGTCGGGCGAAACAGCGGCGAAGCGCGGCATCTTCGTGGTAAAGCTGGCGGGAGCGACCGCGATCTGCGGGTGCGGGGCATCGGCGACGGCGCGGGTATCGGCGACGCGGAACGGGATCACCGCCGCGTTGGCACCATCGGCATCGACCCGGCGGATTTTGCCGCCCGCCCAGAATACGATCGACTTGCTGTCGGGCGTCCAGTCGATGTTGGGGTAGACGCCGGTGACCGCCCAGGTTTCCTGCACGTCCTGATCGAGCGCGTCATAGACGATGCGCTCGGCCCCGCTCGCCATGTCCTTGACCCACAGCTTCGACTTGCCCGCCTCACGCCGGACAAAGGCGATCGACTTGCCATCGGGCGAGGGCGCCGGACGCACTGATCCGCCAAGGCCCGACACCGCCGTCGTCGTCTCGCCGGTCTCAAGGTCATAGCGCTCGATATTGAACAGGTTGGTGTTCGAATCCTGCGCATATTCGAAGATCGGGCCGGACGTGATGTTACGGGTGAAATACACGCCCTTGCCGTCCGCCGCGTAGATCGGCTCGCCCAGTTCCTTCTGGTGCCGCTCATTGGGGCGCTTGACCAGCTGCACGCCCGCCCCGCCCGAGACGTGATACAGCCACACCTCACCCGTGCCGAGCGAGCGGCCGGTCGTGAAATGCTTCTTCGCGACGATATACTGCCCGTCCGGCGACCAGCTCGGCTGGTTGAGCAGGCGGAAATCCTCCTTGGTGTGCTGGCGCTTATCGCTGCCGTCGGCATTCATGATCCAGATATTGTCGCCACCGCCCCGGTCGGAGGTGAAGGCGATGCGGCGGCCATCGGGCGAGAAGCGCGGATGCACTTCCCACGCCATCCCCTCGGCAACCCGCGTCGGCGTGCCGCCCGCGATCGGCATCGTGTAGATGTCGCCGAGCAGCGCAAAGGCGATGCTCTTGCCATCGGGGCTGACATCGACGTCGATCCAGGTGCCTTCGTCGGTGTCGATCTTCGCCTGCTTCAGCGTCGCGCCCTGCGGCGCGTTGACGTCCCATTTGGGCTTTTCGGCGGGCTTGTCCTGCGCTTGCGCGTGACCCATGACGAAGAGCGCGGCGAGAACGCCGGCGACCGAATGACGCATGTTGGGACTCCTGAACCTGTTTATGGGTCAGGTGGTAACGGACGAAACCGCCCGCGTCACGGCCCTATCGCTTGAGCAGGAACACCGCATGTTCGGCGCGGAAATTGGCGGCGGCGGAGCTGGTCAGCTGATCGCCCGACAGGAACCACGCCTGCTCGACCGTGATCCCGCGATCACGCACATAGGCGCGGAAATCATCGACGGTGACATGGTGGATATTCGGCGTCTCGTACCACGCCACCGGCAACAGCCGCGTGACCGGCATGCGCCCGCCCCACAGGAGCGACAGCCGCACCCGCCAATGCGCGAAATTGGGGAAGGACACCACCGCGCGCTCGCCAATGCGCAGCAGGTGATCGAGCACGACATGCGGCCGCATCGTCGTCTGGAGCGTCTGGCTGAGGATCGCATAGTCGAAGCTGGCATCGGGATAGTCGGCTAGGTCGGTGTCGGCATCGCCCTGAATCACCGAGAGCCCGCGCCCGACCGCGGATGCGACGTTGTGGGCGTCGATTTCCAGCCCGCGCGCGTCGCATTGACGCTGGTCGCGCAGCGCCGCCATCAGCGCCCCGTCCCCGCACCCGACATCGAGCACCCGGCTGCCCGGCGCGACATTGGACGCGATAATCGCGAGATCGGGGCGGAGTCCGGTCATTCGCCCGCCCTCAAAAACCCGTCGACCACGCGGTTCAGCTCGGGCGCTTCCAGTAAAAAGGCGTCGTGTCCGAACGGCGAGGACAGCTCGACGAAACTGACCGGCGCGCCGGCGGCGTTCAGCGCATGCACGATGCTGCGCGAATCGCGGGTGGGGTAGAGCCAGTCGGTGTCGAAGCTGACGAGGCAGAAGCGCGCCCTGGTCGCGCGGAAGGCGTTGGCGAGCACGCCGCCATGCTCCTCGGCGAGGTCGAAATAGTCCATCGCGCGGGTGATATAGAGATAGGCGTTGGCGTCGAAGCGATCGACAAAGCTCAGCCCCTGATGGCGCAGATAGGATTCGACCTGAAAATCCGCGTCGAAGCCGAAGGTCTTCGCTTCCCGCGCCTGCAGCTTGCGCCCGAACTTCTCGGTCAGGCCGGCTTCGGACAGATAGGTGATGTGCGCCGCCATCCGCGCGACCGCGAGGCCCGATGCGGGCGGCTCGCCCTCATAATAGGCGCCGCCATTCCAGCGCGGATCGGCCATCACCGCCTGCCGCCCGACTTCATGGAAGGCAATATTCTGCGCCGAATGCCGTGCGGTCGATGCGATCACCACTGCGGCCTCGACCCGCTCGGGGAAGGTGGCCGGCCAGCTCAGCGCCTGCATCCCGCCCATCGACCCGCCGACCACGGCCTTGAGCTTGGCGACGCCGAGATGGTCGAGCAGCATCGCCTGCGCGCGCACCATGTCGCGGATGGTGATGACGGGGAAGCTCATGCCCCATGGCGCGCCGGTCGCCGGATTGACCGTCGCGGGCCCGGATGACCCCATGCAGCTGCCCAGCACATTGGCACAGACGATGAAGTGCCGCGCCGGATCAATCGGCTTGCCTGGCCCGACCATGCGGGTCCACCAGCCGGGTTTGCCGGTAATCGGGTGGTCTGATGCGACATGTTGGTCGCCCGTGAGCGCATGGCAGATCAGGACCGCATTGCCGCCATCCGCCGCCAGCGTGCCATAGGTTTCGTAGGCAATCTCGACCGGCGACAGCAGCACGCCCCCGTCAAGGCGCAGCGGCCCCGGAAGCGTCACGCGGCGGTCGAGGCCAAAGCGCACATCGTCAGACATCGCCGCGTGCCTAGAAGCCGCGCGGCGCGGGTTCAAGCGGTTCGCGCGGGGATGGTTCGGCCAAGGATCGCCTGCGCCGCCAGCCGCCCGGTCTGCGCGCCACCATTCATATAGCCGGGGAAGGCGTCGGACAGATGCTCGCCGGCAAAGATGACGCGGCCAAGCGCCGGGGCGGACTGCACCGCCGCGCCGTCATTGCCCTCCATCCACAGCAGCGACCCGAAGCGGGTGAGGTGCCCGGGCGGATAGCTGCCATAGGAGCCGCCGATCAGGGGATCGCGGTGCCACGCGGTGCGCCGCACCGGCGCATCGGCACAGGCAGCGGCAAGATCGCCGAGCGCCCTGCGTGCGTCGCTCGCATAGCGCGCCGCGAGCGCCCGTGCAGGGTCGGCATCGTCAGTGGCGTCGCCACCGAGGTACCACGTCCATACCGGTGGCCCTTCGACCCCGCGCACGCTGCCGTCCCAACCGCTTGCCCAGCTGCCGCGCGCGCCGGCATGCCATACATCGCCGCCCCTGCCGATCGCGTCGCGCCAGCGCGCCGAGTCGGCGACAGCAAGGATTTTCTCGTTCCGCCCCAGTGTCATCGCCTTGATGAACCGGCGCCACTGGGCTGGCAGTGGCACCTCAAAGTCGATCTGGCGCGTCTTTGGCGCCGGGACCGCGATAATCACCGCATCCGCGCGTGCCGTCGTGCCGTCAGCGAAACTCAGCGTGACGCCCCCCGTCGCGCGACCGACGCGGCGCAGCACGCGGCCGGTCTCGATCTGGGCGGCATGGCGGGTGGCAAGCGCGTCGATCAGCGTGCTGCTGCCCCCTGCAATGGCGTAGCGCTCGTCCGATCCGCCGAGGATATCGGCGCGCGCGCCATCCACGGTCGGCAGGTTGAACAGCAGCGACAGCGCCGAAGTAGCATCGGGCTCGGCACCATATTCGGTGCGACCCGTCGTTTCGAGCAGGCCGCGTACCCAAGGCGTTGGGAGCAATCCCGCATGGCGATCGAGATAGTCAGCGATTGAGATCGCGTCGAATGCGCGCAAGGCAGCGGGATCGGCATCAATCCGGTCGGCGTCGCGACCGATCTGTGTCGCGATCGGCGCCAGCGCGTCAGCGAGCTCCGCTTCCGCCACCGCGCGACCGCCCGTGACGACGATGCTGCGATGCGGGTCCACCTTGCGATCGACCAGCCCGATTCCGAACCGTCGCGTGAGCGCCCGTATGTCGTTATGGTCGCTGTTGACCAGCTGGGCACCAAGCTCGAACGCCGGGGCGCCCGTGGCTTTTTGCGTGAACACGCGCCCGCCAAGCCTTCCGCCCGCTTCATAAAGCCGGGCATCGACGCCCGCTTCGCGCAGATGGTGGAGTGCGGTCAGCCCGGCGATGCCGCCGCCGACGATCGCGACCCGACCGATGCCGGTGCGCGCCGGTGCCGCAGTGGGGATCGCGGCGGCGACACCCCCGGCCGCAAAGCCCTTAAGCAGCGCACGGCGGGTCGCTCCCGGCTGAGCCGGAACCGGCGCAGTCTCACCGGCCGCCGCGAGATTTCGCCGCCGTGCCGCCGCCAGTGCAGTCCAAATCAACCCGCCGCTTCGCATCCCACCCCCGGTTTCGTTGCGCCGGGCGTAGCGCCATGACCTTGCTATTGCGTAACCATTGGGCAAAGGGGTCGCCCATGACTGGACCGACCCCCAAGCCGTGGATCATGGACATCGCCCCCTATGTGCCGGGCAAGTCGAAGACCGATGATGGCCGCAAGGCGATCAAATTGTCGTCGAACGAAAACCCGCTCGGCACTTCGCCCGCTGCGCGCGCCGCATTTGCGACCGCCGCAAGCAGCCTCGAGCGTTATCCCGACGCCAGCGGGACTGAATTGCGTGAGGCGCTGGCCGCCAAGCACGGGCTCGATCCCGACCGGATCATCTATGGCAATGGATCGGACGAGGTGCTGCACCTCGCCGCCGGCGCATTCGCCGGGCCGGGCGACGAGATCATCTATGTGAATTACGGCTTCACCGTGTACCCGATCGCGACCAAGCGCGTCGGCGCGGTGCCGGTGGTCGCACCGGACAAGGATTATGCGACCGATGTCGACGCGATCCTTGCCAGTGTCACCGACAAGACGCGGATCATATTCATCGCCAATCCGAACAATCCGACCGGCACCCATGCCAGCCGCGAAGAGATCGCCCGCCTCCACGCCGGGCTGCGCGACGACATCCTGCTCGTGCTCGACCACGCCTATGCCGAATATATCGATGGCGACATCGACGATGGCGGGATGGAGCTGGCGATGACCGCGCCCAACGTGCTGGTCACGCGCACCTTCTCCAAGATGTACGGCCTTGCCGCCGAGCGCATTGGCTGGGGCTATGGCGCGCCTGCGATTATCGAAGCGATGCACCGCATCCGCCTGCCGTTCAGCATCACTATTGCCGGGACCGCGGCCGCGATCGCCGCGCTCAACGACGATGATTTCGTCGCGCGCTGCAAGACGGAGAATGCCCAATGGCGCCGCTGGTTCAGCGATGAGATCGCCAAGCTCGGCAATGCCGGGCTGCGCGCGGTGCCGAGCCAGGCCAATTTCGTCCTCGTGCTGTTCGAGGGCAAGCTGACCGGCGAAGCGGCCTATAAGGGGCTGATGGACGCGGGCTATATCGTGCGCTGGCTGCCCGGCCAGGGTCTGCCCCACGGCCTGCGAATCACCATCGGCAATGAGGAAGAGACGCGCGCGGTCGCGGCGATCCTCCAGCAGCTGGTGGCCGCCGCCGACGCCGAATGAAGCGCTTCGGCATCATCGGCTTCGGGCGGTTCGGACAGCTCGCCGCCACGCATCTGCGCGACCATTTCACGGTGATCGTGCATGATTCGCGCGACATTGCCGCGGATGCGGTGCGGATTGGCGTGGTTGCTGACACGCTGGAGGCGGTCGCCGCGTGCGATGCGGTGATGCTCGCCGTCCCGGTGCAGGCGATCGAGCGCACGCTCGCCGCCATCGCCCCGCATGTCCGCACCGGCGCGCTGGTCGTGGACGTGGCATCGGTCAAGATGCTCCCCGCCCGCTGGATGGCCGAGGCGCTGCCCGAGAGTGTCGATATCGTCGCCACCCACCCACTGTTCGGCCCGCAGAGCGCGCGGCGCGGGCTGGCGGGACAGCCCTTGGTGGTCTGCCCGGTGCGCGGCGAGCGCCACCACCGCGTCGCCGAATTCGGACGCAAGCTCGGCCTCAAGGTATCGATCACCAGCGCCGAAGAGCATGACCGCGAAATGGCCTATGTTCAGGCGCTCACGCACCTGATCGGCCGGACGCTCGTCAACATCCGCATCCCCGACGAGGAGCTGAAGACCGACAGCTACCAGCACCTGCTCGAGCTGTGCGCGCTGATCGGCGACGATAGCGAGGAGCTGTTCTTCGCGATCCAGAACCTCAACCCGTTCGCGGGGGAGATCACGCAGCAGTTTATCGGGGAGGCCAATGGCCTGCTGGCACGTGCGCTCAACGCCGGGAACCGCAGCGCCTAATGTCGTTTCAGCAAAGCTGAAGCGGGCCGGTGCCGCCGAACCGGAAAACGACTCTAACTGCGTTCCACTTCGTCCAACCGTGCGGTGACCCATTTGCGGGCCGCTGCACGGAGCCCGGGTTGAAGGATCACCAGGAACGGCAGCACGATCAGCCAGGGGAAGAACAGAAAGGCGATCGTGAAGGCAACGAACAGGGTGATCAGCCAGCCGCCGATCGCCTTGCCGATCTTCTCGTTGAAACGGTCGTCCATGACGATCCGGCGTGGTGCCTTGAGGTCGTAAACCGGCGAGGTGGTGAGGATCTGTGCGCCGCTGCGGTCGTCGATCCGGCGGGGTTCGGGTTCGCTGACGGGCCGTTCGGACGCGGCTGGCTCCGGCCGGGCTTTCGCTGGGACGGGGCCGGGCGCGCTGGCCGGCTTGCCCGTCACCGTGTCGATCACCACGAGCCGCCGATCGCGCTCGACGACCTTGTAGCGGCTGGGTGGCACGTCGGTCACCGGGCTGCCCGCCGTGCGCGCCACTGGTCAGCGCTCTGGCCCCAGGCGTCGACCCGGACGTCGGCATAGGGGGCGGGGAGCAGGACCGGGCGGAGGTTGGTCGAGCCGAGCCGCTGGGCAAGCCGGATCGAGCGGGTGTTTTCGGGCGCGATGGTGTGGATCACCTCGTCCCAGCCGAGCACATCGACGGCATAGTCCATCGCGGCGACTGCGCCTTCATAGGCATAGCCACGCCCGGCGAACTCGGCAGCAACGCCCCAGCCGACTTCGGTGCCGGGCCAGCCGTCGGGCATCCATGGACCGAGGCGGCCGACCCATTTGCCGGTCGCACGCTCAATGACCGAGAACATCGCGAAGCCGTTGATCTCCCATGCGCCGGCCATGGTGCACAGCTGACGCCAGGCGACGCTGCGTTCGACCGGGCCGCCGAGATGCTCGGTCGCGACGGGGTCTGCCGAGAAAGCCGCCCAGCCATCCAGATCCTCCGCCGCCGGACGGCGCAGGATCAGCCGTTCGGTGAAGAGGATCGGGTGGGTCATAGCCGTTGCTTGAGCGCCAGCATCGCGATTGCCGCCTCTGCCGCGCCGCCGCCCTTGTTCAGCTGCGCGGGGTCGGCGCGGCGGATCGCCTGGGCCTCATCCTCGGTGGTCAGGATGCCGTTGCCGATCGGGATGCCGTCCATGGTCAGCGCCATGATCCCGCGCGCGCTTTCGTTCGAGACGATCTCGAAATGATAGGTCTCGCCGCGGATCACCACGCCGAGCGCGACATAGGCGTCGTAGCGCTGCGTTTCTTCGGCCAGCACGATCGCGCCGGGCACTTCGAGCGCGCCGGGGACGGTGACGGTCTCGTGGGAATGGCCCGCCGCCTCGATCGCGGCGCGGGCACCGGCGAGCAGCATGTCGTTCAAATGGTCATAGAAGCGCGCTTCGACGATCAGGATGTTGGCCATTATTCGCCTTTCAGATCGATTGCGCGCTCGCCGACGATGCGCAGCCCATAGCCATCGAGGCCGACGAGCGTGTGATGGGTGTTGGTGAGCAGCACCATTTCCTCGACCCCCAGATCATTGAGGATCATCGCGCCGACGCCATAATCACGCAACTCCTCCATATCGACTTCGGTGCGCTTTCCGGCCTTGCGCTCGACCGCCATGGTGAAGGCGTCGGCGCGTGGCTTGTTGATGACGACCACGACGCCAGCGCCTTCCGCGCCGATGATCTCCATCGAGCGCTGCAGCAAGACGCCGCGATCCCCCGCCTCGCCGAACACATCGGCGAAGGGCGAGAGCGCGTGCATGCGCACGAGGGTCGGCTTGTCAGGGGTGACGCGGCCCTTGACCAGCGCGAGCTGTTCGGTGCCGGTTGCCTTGTTCCAGAAGGCGATGGTGCGCCAGTCGCCGCCCCAGCGGCTCGTGAACACCGATTCGGCACGGCGCTCGACCAGATGGTCGTGGCGGCGGCGATAGGCAATGAGGTCGCGGATCGTGCCGATCTTCAGATTGTGCAGCTGGGCGAAGGCGACGAGGTCGTCCATCCGCGCCATGGTGCCGTCATCCTTCATGATCTCACAGATCACGCCCGAGGGGCTGAGTCCGGCGAGGCGGGATACGTCGACCGCAGCCTCGGTATGACCGGCGCGGACCAGCACACCGCCTTCGCGCGCGACGAGCGGGAAGACGTGGCCGGGCGAGACGATGTCTGCGGCACCCTTGGTCGCGTCGGTCGCGACTGCGACAGTGCGGGCGCGATCGGCGGCGGAGATGCCGGTGGTCACGCCTTCCTTTGCCTCGATCGAGACCGTGAACGCGGTGCCCATGCTGGTGCCATTGCGGCGCGACATCGGCTCCAGCCCGAGCTGGTCGGCGCGCGCCTGCGTGATGGCGAGGCAGATCAGGCCGCGGCCGTGGCGGGCCATGAAGTTGATCGCATCGGGGGTCGCCATCTGGCCGGGGATGACCAGATCGCCCTCATTTTCGCGATCCTCGTCATCGACCAGGATGAACATGCGGCCGTTGCGCGCTTCGTCGATGATCTCTTCGGGCGTCGACAGGAAGGCGTGAGGCAGGCGGGAGAGTTCAGCGTGGGCCACGGACGGCCTCCATTCGTTGCAGATAGCGTGCGAGCACATCGATTTCGAGATTGACCGCCTGACCCGGGGCGAGCGCGCCGAGGGTGGTGACCGACTGCGTGTGCGGGATCAGGTTGATCGCGAAATGGGCGGTGCCGTCGGGTTGGTCGGTCACTTCGTTCACGGTCAGCGACACACCGTCGATGGTGATCGAACCCTTGGCGGCGATGAACGGGGCGAGGGTGGCGGGCACGGCAATGCCGATCCGTTGCGAGTCGCCATCGGGACAGATGCCCAACACGGTACCGACGCCATCGACATGGCCGGTGACGATATGGCCGCCCAGCTCGTCGCCGACCTTGAGCGCGCGTTCGAGGTTGAGGCGCTGGCCGACCTGCCACTGGGCCGCGGTGCGTGAGATGGTTTCGTGGCTGACATCGACTGCGAACCAGCCCGGGCCCTTGCCGACGACGGTCAGGCAGACGCCCGAACAGGCGATCGACGCGCCGAGATCGACGGTGGCCATGTCATAGGCGGTGGTGATGCGCGCACGCAGGTCGCCGCGATTTTCGATCGCTTCGATCGCGCCGACATCGGTGATGATTCCGGTGAACATATCCTATCCTCTGGCGCGCTCGTAAACCTCGAGCCGGTCGCTGCCAAGCATGCGCGCATCGTGCAATCGCCAGCGGCCGTGCGCGGGATCGAGCGTCGCAAGGGCGAGGTCGGCGAGACCGGGCTTGCCGCCGAGCAGGATCGGGGCGCGGTAGAGCAAGAGGCGGTCGATGAGATCGGCACGGAGGAAGGCAGCGGCGGTTTGTGCGCCGCCCTCGACCAGCAGGTGATCGACGCCTTCCAGGTCGGCGATGGCTTCGGGCGCGGCGATGCGGGTCCAGCCAGGTGCGTCCGTCGCGGATAGGAGGACGCGGCGCGGAGCGCGATCTTCAAGCCCGGCAAGCCGCACGTCGAGTGCGGGAGTGTCGGCGTCGCGCGTGCCGCGACCGACCAGGATCGCTTCATGGCGAGCGCGTTCGAGATGGGCGTGTGCGCGGGCGCGTGGGCCGGTGATCCAGCGACTTGTCCCGTTGGCGAGCGCGATGCAGCCGTCGAGCGAGGTCGCGAGCTTGAGCGTGACGAAGGGCCGCCCGTATGCGCGGCGGGTGAGGAAGCCGGCCATGCAGCGCGCGGCTTCGGTGGGACCGATGTCAGTGGTTACGCTGATCCCGACCGCTTGCAGCCCGGCAATGCCGCGCCCGTCGGTACGCGGGTCGGGGTCGCGCAAGGCGATGACAACGCGGGCGACGCCGGCGGCGATCAGCGAGTCGGTGCAGGCGGGGCCGCGCGCCGATTCATGCGCGCATGGCTCCAGCGTGACATAGGCAGTGGCACCCCGCGCGGCGTCGCCTGCCAGCGCCAGCGCCATCGCTTCGGCATGCGGGCGGCCGCCGGGTTGGGTCCAGCCGCGCCCGACGACGCGATCCGCGCGCACGATGACACAGCCGACATTGGGATTGGGCGCGGTACGGCCCCGCGCGCGCTCGGCAAGCGCGAGCGCGGCGCCCATCCACGCGGCGTCGTTCAAATCCCGTATTCTTTCAGCTTGTCGTCGATCTTCTTGTATTCGCGCTTCTTCTTTTCAGCCTTCGCCTTTTCCTCGGCGAGTTTTTTCTGGCGGATCGGTTCGTCGATCTTCTGCTGGGCGATGATCTCGTCGATCGTCCGGTCGGCGCGCCAGTTCTGGAAATAGACGATCTCGCGCTTGTACGGCTTCTCGAAATAGCTGTCCTTGTAGAAGCCGAACAGGACCAGGCCGGTGGTGACCGCTGCGGCGAATAGGAACCACAGCTGGTAGCGGTGGCGGATACGCAGGACATTGCGCAAATCCGCCAGCGCGCCGACCGTCGAAACGGGGCGATCGGGTTTGAAGAACCTCATGGCGGCCAAGATAGGGAATGCCGATGCCTGAGGCCAGTCCCCGTCAATCCACCAATTTGAAACTCAGCGTCATCGTCATCCAGTCTTCATAGGGGACGCCGTCACGGGTCGCCGGCTTGAACCGCCATTTGGACAAAGCATGGCGGCGGGTGGCTTCGGACAGGCCCTTGCTGGGGCTGCGCATGATCTCGATCGCCTTCACCCGGCCGTCGACCCCGACCAGCACGCGCGCGGTCAGCTTGCCTTCGGTCTGATTGCGGATTTCGGAACCGGGATAGGGCGGCTGAAGCGAGTCGGCGTAGCGCGGATCGACGGTCGCGCCGATCATCACGGGCGGCTTGGGCGGGTCGACCACGGTGCCGGTCGAGGGCGGCCCGGGATCGGCGGGCGGGTCCATTGGGATCGGGTCAAAGCCCGTGGTCGATCTGATCGGATTGCCGGCCCCGGCAATCGGCACGACCGGATCGGGCTGGTTTGGCAGCGGCTGGGTCGTCGGGACGGCATCGCGCTTGTCGCGGACCTGTTCGATCGGCTTGGGGTCGGGTTTGGGCGGATCGAGCTGGATAGGAATGACCTCGATCGGGGGGTCCTTAAGGATCGGCACGAGCGTCGGACCGACCAGCGTCGCGCCGAAGCCTACCGTGGCAAGGATGAGCAGCGAGGCCCCGGCGCTGGCCGGGCGTGAGGCGGAAGGCTGATAGCGGGTGGTGTGCATGACAGGCTCTCCATCATTCCGGTCTTTGCCGGTACATGGATGTTATACCATAACATTGGAGTTTCAAACCCCTTTTCGCCCGGGTGGTTGAGCGATCCGGTAGGAGGGAAGTGGAGCGGCCGGGCGGGTAAGCCAGCCCGAATAGGCTCTAGCCGCGCAGGCGCTCGATTGCGCGATCGCGGCCGATCAGGGGGAGGAGCGCGGCCATGTCCGGTCCCGAGTCGCGACCGGTGAGTGCGCGGCGCAGCGGATGGAACAGCGCGCGGCCCTTGCGTCCGGTCGCCTCCTTGAGCGCGCCGGTCAGCGCGTGCCAGGGGTCGGCGCTCCAGTCGATCGACGCGGCGACCTGCGCAGCGGTGGCGAGGAACGCGGCGTCCTCCGGATCGGGCGCTGCATCGACCGGACCTGCGACCACCTGCCACCAATCGCCCGCACCCGTGACGGTGTCGAGATTCGGGCGGATCGCGTCCCATGCCGCAGCGTCCATCCCAGCAGGAAGCCGATCAGCGACCGCTGCAAACGGCAGCTGGTGAACGATGCGGGAATTAAGCTGGGCCAGTTCGGCCTCATCGAAGCGCGCGGGCGCGCGGCCGAACCGGGCGAAGTCGAACCCGGCGATCAACGGTGCGGAGTCGGCAAGCGGCTCGACCGGATCGCTGGTGCCGAGCCGGGCGAGCAGGGCGATGATCGCCTGCGGCTCCAGTCCGGTATCGCGGAAATGGTCGCAGCCGAGCGAGCCGAGCCGCTTGGACAATTTGCCCTCGCTCCCGGTCAGCAGCGCTTCGTGGGCGAAGGCGGGGGGCGTTGCGCCGAGCGCGGCGAACATCTGCACCTGTGCCGCGGTGTTGGAGACGTGATCCTCCCCGCGCACCACATGAGTGATGCCCATGTCGATATCGTCGATTACCGAGGGGAGGAGATAGAGCCACGAGCCATCGGCGCGGCGGATGACGGGATCGCTCATCGTCGCCGGATCGAAGCGCTGCGCCCCGCGGATCAGATCGGTCCATTCGATCGGCGCTTTATTGTCCAGCTTGAAGCGCCAGTGCGGGCGGGTACCGGCTGATTCGAGCGTCGCGCGGTCGCCATCGGTCAGGGCGAGTGCGGCGCGATCGTAGATCGGCGGCAGGCCGCGACCGAGCCGGATCTTGCGCTTGAGCTCAAGCTCCTGCTGGCTTTCATAGGCCGGATAGACGCGGCCCGCCGCGACGAGCTCGGCGAAGCGGCGCTCATACAGGTCGAAGCGCTGCGACTGGCGCGCCTCGCCATCGGGGTCGAGGCCGAGCCAGGCGAGATCGGCGCGGATCGCGTCGACATAGGCCTCTTCCGACCGCTCGGCATCGGTATCGTCGATGCGCAGCAGGAAGCGTCCGCCCTGTTTGCGCGCCCACATCCAGTTGTGGAGCGCGGTGCGAATATTGCCGACATGCAGACGGCCGGTAGGGCTGGGCGCAAAGCGGGTGACGACGGGCGTGCTGATCATCCGCGCGCGCTAGCCGATTTGGCGGCGCGATGGAAACCATCGCGCGCGTCTTTACGCGCGCGATGGTTGCGCCTATCGGGGCGCGTCCGGGCGCTTAGCTCAGTTGGTAGAGCATCTCGTTTACACCGAGAGGGTCGGCGGTTCGAGCCCGTCAGCGCCCACCAGATCTTTCCGGAACCCGGCTCAGTCGCAGAACCAGCTCAATTGGCGGTGATCGACGGTTTGCCGCCGGTCAGCTTTACCGTGACATAGCTGTTGTCGCAGACATTGGCGCTGCTGAAGACCATTGTCGTGGCGTCTTCAAAGGTCGCGCGCAGGTCGAAGCGGCATTGGCTGGACGGGCGATCGAACCGCACCGTCGTCTTCGCACCCGGCTTGATCACCGGCGAGCGGCGTGCCGCCTCTTCCTCCAGCCCCGCCTTCCAGTCCGTCGATCCGGTCGGTGCGATTTCGATCATCTTGATAGGCTTGCCTGTGCCGTTGGTCAGGACGAAGTCCCAATCCTCGGCAAGTGCGGGCGACGCGACGAACAGGGCCAGCGTGAGGCCGGTCAGATAGTGCATGAGCATCCCTCCCCTAAAAGGACTGGAACCAGCATGCGCCGGTGCGACGCGCTAGGCAAGATAGGGGGAAATGCGCATGGCCATGCGTGCCGAGGCAACACGGTGTCGATCCGGCGGGGTCGAATCCGAGCCTAAAGCGAGCGTACCAACCGTGTGGCGCAGGCGATCCAGGGCGGGTCGGCAACCACCTGTTGCCGCGCGCCGGGGCCGAGGGGCAAGATGTTGAGCCGCCCCCCTTCCCCCTCATGCGCGATCATGCGGCCGAACAGGAAGCGGCCCGCCGGACGCGGGATCAGCACATCGCGATTGAGCGCCTGACCGAACGCGCCGGGGGCGAGGCGGCGGCACCAGATTTCATCGCCGGCGCGATAATCGCCGATGCTGCCCGTCACCATGACCGCCACCAGATCGGCTTCGGCAACCGGCGGCACGACGGTGGCGGGGCGGCGCAGCGCCTGAGCGCCGGTCGAATCGAGATTGGCTGCGACCGGAATGTCGGGACGATCGGGCAGGCGGACCAGATCGGCCGCATCGACGCCGAGCGCCGCGGCGATGCGGTTGAGCCAGATGACCGATACGGTGCGGGTGCCGGTTTCGAGCCGCCCGATCGTCTGAGCGGTGGTCGGCGGGTCGCAGCGCTGCGCCACTTCTTCCAGTGTCAGTCCCTTGGCGCGTCGGACTTCGCGGATCGCGGTGATCAATGGCGGCTCCTGATAACCGATACGGTTAAATCTCTTTCCTACAAGCGTGACGCCATGGCAAGTCCGATTCGCAGATGAACATAGGAGCAGCGGATGCGGGAACTGGTCGAACGCACGATCGAGGATGGCCATGTCGTGCGGAATGTCCCGGCCCGGCGAACGGGGCGGCGGGTCACGGTCAATGACGCTGAATCGCCGCTCGCCTGGCTGCGGGCGCGTAACATGGTCGATGCCCGGCAATTCGAGGCGGGCGAGCGGCTGCGCGACGACTATGAAATGGCGGCCCTGGGGCCGCGCGTGACGATGCGCTGGGATGCGGCACCGGCGGCACGGCGCGGGGGTGGGCCGAGCACGGGTCTCGACCCGACCGAGGCGCAGATCGCGGCAAAGCGGCGATTCGATGCGGCGATTGCCGCGGCGGGGCGCGGGCTGGCGGATATAGTGTGGCGGGTGATTTGCGCCGGGGAGAGCGTCCCGGCGGCGGAAAAGGCGTTAGCCTGGCCGGCCCGCGCCGGCCGGCTGGTCCTGACGCTGGCGCTCGACCGGCTGGCGGATCATTACCGCTTGCCGTGAGCGGCTAATTCATCAGCAGCAGCACATCGGTCGCATCGGCACCGCGATTGGCGACTCGGGCGACGAGCGGGCCGCCGCCCGCAGCAATGCGGCAGGTGAGCAACGCGCTGCCGCTATTGTCGGTGCAGAGCTGTCGCCCCGTCGCGTCCAGGATCGTCAGCGCGACCGGGGCAGCGCCGATGCGGCGGACCGCGATGGTCGCGGCGGCGTGCGAGCTCCGCGTAATCGGCAACGCCCAGGTCGCACCGGCGGGGACAGTCTGGCGGATCGAACTGGGGCCGGAGCCGAGCACGCCGCGTTCGGCCTCAGCCTCGGCCTCGGCAACCTCGGCGAGCAGACGGGGGTCCCCTGCCGCCAGCGACCGGGCCTCGGCGCGCATTTCGCTTCCGCTGACCGGGCGTGGACGATCTTCGCCACGAACCGGCAGCGCCGCCAGGGTCAATGCGATGGCAAGCAGGCGAAGGGCAGTACGCATCGGATCAGGCCGCGCTGGCGGGGTGGGGGCCGGTCCAGACCGGCGCACCGACGCGGAAGCGGACTTGCGGTGCGGGGGTGGCCGACAGGCCGATGCCGTTGCCGCGATAGCCAACGACCCAGCTTTCCGCGGCGTAGCAAGTGCCGCGCGTGGGGCGGGCATAGCCATATTGCACCGCGTCGATCTCGGCGAGCATCGCGGGGTCGCTGCGGGCGAGCAGGCGTGCTTCGGCATAGAGTGCGGCGGCGGTGGTCGCGCCGGGGGCGAAGACATTGCGGGGAAGGGCGGCGAGCAGCTTGGCAGCTTCGACCATCGCCAGCGGGTCCTGGGCGGCGCGGGCATAGCTGGCGAGCTCGCCCGACAGCGCGATGGCGCGGGCGGCGTCGATGTCGGTCTCGGCGGGATCGACGATATGGACAATCTTGGTCATCTGGGCCTCCTGTTGGTGTGAGGCCAGGATGCCGCCGGGGTCAGGCGTTCGCCACTGACGCTTTCGGTCGCGCGGCGAGGAAGCGGCGATAGACCCAGCCGATACCGATCAAAGCGATGCCGAGGCCAAGGAAGGACAGGATGCGGAGCAAGCCGTCGAGCGCGGCTGCGTCGATCAGGAACACCTTGACCGTGACGAAGGTGAGCAGGCCGAGCCCGGCGAGGCGCAGGTCGCGGCTGCCCGAGCGGATGCCCAGCGTCAGACCCGCGAGCGCGAGGAGGAGGAGGGCGATCGAGTATCCGTAGTTTTCTCCGGTTCCGATCGGGCCGGTGATGATGCCGCCATGCGCGGCCTGACGGACGGCGGCGAGGGTGGCGAGGAGGGCGGCGGCGATGGCGGCGCGGGTCGCAAGCGGCTGCGGGAGGAAGCGATAGAGCCAGAAACCGGCCAGCGCGACATGCAGCGCGAGCGGGAAGAGGCTGACCTGCTGCGCCACGAGCAGCGGGTTGATGACGATCAGGTCGAACCAGATCAGGCGGCCGAGCGCGAGCCCGAACAGCGGTAGCGCGATGGTGGGGAGGCGGCCGCGCAGCAGGAAGGCGGCGGCGAACAGGGCGTGGGTGATCGCAGCGCGCTCGATGAAGCCGAGATTTTCGAAACGGGCGTCGCTGGCGATGGCGAGCGGCAGCTTGGCGAGATGGTAGAGGAGCAGCAGCGCGGCGGCGGTGCCGACGCCGAGCGCTGCGTTGCGCAGCCGGCCGAACTGGCGGGAATCGGGGGCGAGCAGCGCGATGGTGGCGATCAGCGGGACGAGCGCGCGGAACGCCTCGGCGAGGGGAGGCAGAAGCGGGGCGGTTACGCCTTCGCCGGATAGCGACTGGGCGAGCAGCAGCGCGTAGCCGAGGATCGGCGCGATCGCGGCGCACAGGATCGCGGCGATGCCGAGTGCGGGCAGCATCAGCAGCGCGCGGTCGCCGATGTGCCGCGCCCACAGGCCGAGGCCGAGTGTCGCTATGGCAAAGATCGCCCCGATCCACTCGATCGCGACCAGCTGGCCGACGGCGGTGGCGAACAGGATCGCTGCAGTGAGCGCGCCACCGATCAGGCCGGGATCGTGGCTGTCGGTTGCGGCGCGACGGCGCCAGCTGACAAGGAAGGCGAGCGCGGCGGCGAAGAGTTCGAGCGCTGCCCAGTGCCAGTCGGCGAGGCGCGATGGCTCAAGCACATTGGCGAGCAGGACCGGCCCGGTGATGCCGCCGAGCGCGATGATGGCCCAGCTGCGCGCGCGGTCGAGCAGGACGAGGCCGGGTACGGCGAAGATCAAGGCGAGGACCGGCGCGGCGAAGAAGGTCGCGCCGTGCTCCGGGGCGACCAACGCGGCGGCGAGCAGCACCAGCGACAGGCCGAGCGCGGCGAGTGCGCCGGGCAAATAGCGCTCGTCGCGCCAGGCGAGGATCAGCGCGGCGGCGGCGAGGATGAGGTAGAAGCTCCAGGCGAACCCGTCGAACGTCAGCGCGGGGGCGAAGATCAACAGTTGGATGAGGCCCGCAACGAGTGGAGCGGTGCGCAACCAGGCGCTGGTCACCCCAGCGCGGGGCAGGGCGAGCGTGGCGGCAAGCGCGAGCGCGATGACGAACGCGGCCGGGCCAGTCAGTCGGGTCGGCTCCAGTGCGACGAGCAGGAAATTGATCCAGCCGAAGCCGACTACCGTAGCGGCGAGTGCGAGCCAGCCCCAGCCGCGATGGATGGCGAGGCCGAACAATGCCGCAGTGAACAGGCCGAGGTAAACAAGCAGTGGTCCGATGCCGGCGGCGTCGTAGCCTGCGACGAGCGGGGCGATGAAACCTCCGGCCAGCGCCAGCACGGCGGTCGGCGGGCCGTGGCGCAGTGCCAGGAACAGGCCGAGCGCGGTGACGCCGATCATCAGCATAAAGGCTGGGAGCGGGCCAATCAGGTGATAGAGCGCGGCGGCGATGTAGAGTGTCGCATAGCTGCTGGCGATGCCGGCCCCGGCGAGCGCCTGGGCGATGCGCGGGTCTTCCGCGAGCGCGGGGATGCGGCGGGCGGCCTCACTTGCGCCGACGAGAATTACGGCGAAAAGCGCGGCGAGGATGGTGCGCACCGCAGGGGTGAGCAGGCCGATCTCGACCGCGTAGCGCACGAGGAAAAAGCCCGCGACGACCAGCGCGACCGCGCCGATCCACACGGGCAAACGCGCGCCGATGAGCGATTCGAGGCTGGGGCGGGCTGGCTCTGGTTCGGGATCGGGTTCTGGCGGTGGTGGCGGGGCCTGGATCGGAGGGGTGATGGCCGCGGGGGTGGCGCGCGCGGGTGCGACCTGAGCTACGGGAGCGGGTTCGGTCGCGCGGGTCGGCTGGGGCTGTGCGCGTGGGGCGCTTTCGAGCCACTCGATCCGGCGTGTCAGCGCCCGCAGCCGCTGGCCCTGCGCCATCGCAATGATGCCGAGCGCGACCACGGCGAGGAACAGGATGCCGTCCATCGCGGACCTTGTGGCAGCTTGGCTGCAAGCGCGCCAGTGCGGGTTTGCGGCGGACAAGCCGAACTGCAGTTGCGCCGTGATGGGGGTGGCGTAGAGGTCAGCATATGGAATTGAGTTTTACGAAATGTCACGGGTCGGGGAATGACTTCTGTCTGATCGACAGCCGCGACGTCGATCTGGACGATGCGAGTTGGGGGCGGATTGCGCGGGCGTTGAGCGACCGGGCGGGGCCGGTGGGGGCGGATGGGATTTTATTGCTGACTGCGGGCGATGATTCTTCGGATTTCGGATTCCGGGTCGTGAACGCGGATGGGTCCGAACCAGAGACGTGTTTGAATGGGCTGCGGTGCGTGGCGCGTGCGGGGTTTGAGGCACTTGGGCTGGATGCGGCGCGGGTGCGGTTGAAGACGAGCGCGGCGCACGTGGCGCGGGAGGCGGAGCTGGCGCCCGGAGTTTATACAGTGCGGGAGACAGTGGGGCCGGTCGCGACCGAGCCGGCGGCGGTGGGCATTCGCGTCGCGGCGCCGGTGATCGACGCGGTGGTGCCGGGGTTGCCGAGCGACCGCGCGTTTACCGCGCTCGCCATGCCCAATCCGCATCTGATCGCGTTCGTCGAGCGAGTCGATGTCGAGGACCTGGTCGCGCTGGGCAACTGGTGCGAGGCGGGGCCGGAGTTGCTGGTCGATCGCGCCAATGTGAGCTTTGTCGAGCTGCGCGGCAGCGATCTGTTCGTGCAGACATTCGAGCGCGGGGTCGGGCTGACCAACGCGTGCGGGAGCGCGATGGCGGCGTCGGCGCATGCTGCGGGGCTGACCTCGCGCTTGCCTTTCGGGGAGTGGCTGACGGTGTTCAACCCCGGCGGCCGCGTGCGCGCGCGCGCCGAGGGGCCGGCGGGCGGCGACGCGGTGACGATCGCGGGCAATGCGACGTTCGAGTGGGATGGGGTGGTTGAGATCGACCCGCTTACCGGGGCTGTCGGCGCGATGCGCGTGGTGCAGCGGCGGGAGGATGAAGTTGCCGCCTGGGCGGCGGCGCGGGGGTAGGGGTTGGTCCGTGATCGCGTTGCGAAGTAATGGCGTTGCAGCAGCCTTTTGGTAGCTGAGGACCACCGCAGCTCCGGAATTCCGCCGGATGGTCATCCCTACGATAAGTCATTGATTCTTTAGCATTTGAACCCCAGATGCTAATAATCCGATTAAATATTGCATCACGATAGTCTTTAGTTGATCATGTATCGACTTACTTTTCCGTGGGCGGCAGTCTTTCGAAATATGCGGCGTGATGATAAGCATTTGTGTGTTTCGAGAATAATTTCGTACCACTCATGCAGTTCGTCATAACTCGCGTAAATTATTGTTCTTTTTCAAACGGAGATGGTTTTTTGAGAACCGGATAGGGGGAATCAATGTCGCTCGGGGATCTAGTTTTCACGATCGGCCGGCTCGTTCTTGGAGAGGCAAAGATAAACCGGATCGCGATCAATCGCTTGGTCAATGCTGGTCCGAGTCGGCCCCTGGCATGGAGTACCCATGACGACGATTACCTGTCCTGGTCTGGACTGACGGACAAAAGCTGGTTCGCGCGCCTTTTACCCCCCTCACGGCTGCCGCCCGACGAGGGCATCGGTACGCATCGGCCGCCAATGGATGCATTGGCCAAGCTATTTCCAGCGTCCCCGGGCAAACAGATTGCCTGCCCGAAATCGACCTGCCTTTTCCCGGCGTTCGCGCAATATCTGACCGATGGTTTCTTGCGCACACGACTGTTCAACGATCCCCCAGGTCCCGGGACGCGGCCGGGAATTGAAGACCGCAGACGCACGACTTCCAACCATGAAATCGATCTGAGCGCCCTGTATGGCCGCACGGATGAGCAAACCGGCGTTCTGCGACAGAAGGCAGGCGGCCGGTTGAAGTCGCAATTTATTGATGGTGAGGAGTTTCCGCCATTCTTGTACGGCGGCGATGGCATGCCCAAGCCCGAATTCTGTGGCAGCGACGGTCTTCTTCTGCTGGACGAGCCGCTCGGCGTAAATAGCGCGACGCCTGGCCGCGCCACCCTGTTTGCGACAGGAGGAGACCGGGTGAATGCGTCAGTTCAAGTGGCAACGATCAACACGCTGTTTCTGCGCGAACACAATCGGCTAGCCGCCCTTTTGGAGAGCGGCAATTCGAGTTGGGACGACGAACGGCTGTTTCAGGTCGCGCGCAACATTGTCATCGTCAAGTTCATCCGCATCGTGGTCGAGGAATATATCAATCATATTTCTTCGGCCCCGTTCCGGTTCAGCGCCGATCCGTCTGTCGCTTGGGATGCCAGGTGGAACAGGGCGAACTGGATGACGATCGAATTCACGCTGTTGTACCGCTGGCACTCACTGGTCCCGGAAAAATTGGTATGGGATGGAACGACGATGGCTGGGCGGGAACTTCTGCTCAACAATGCGCCGCTGCTCGATGGTGGGTTGGCCAATGCCTTCGCGCAGCTTTCCGCCAACCACGCAGCTCAAATGGGCCTCGGCAATTTCGCAGCTTTCCTGGAGGATGCGGAAGCCAAGGGCATCCACCAAGGGCGTGCCAACAATCTCAAAGGCTACAACGATTATCGGGAAGTCATGGGCCTCGCGCGCGCCAAATCCTTTGCGGACGTTGTCGGCAAAGGGCAAGATCGGGAGGATCAGGCGCGAAGGGATGAACTGGCAGGCGCTCTCGAACGTCTTTACGGGACGGTCGATAATATTGAGTTCTACGTCGGAATCTTTGCAGAACCCCGCCAAAAAAACAGTCCGATTTCCGAACTCGTGCTCGCAATGGTCGCGATGGATGCCTTTTCGCAGGCCCTGACGAATCCGTTGTTATGCAAACGGATTTGGGACGATCCCGACACGCTCCGTCGTACCTTTACCGATCTGGGGGTCGAGGAAATACAAAAGACGAGCAAAATGCGTGACATCATCGAAATGAATTGCCCCGGGATCGGCAGCCGTTTCGTGAGCATGACGCGTCAGGACTGGAAACGTGTTTAGTTTTTCAGTCCGGGCGATGCCCGAATATCTTCGCGAAAGACTATAGCCAGAAGCACGCTGCGGCGAGGTTGCGCAATTTCAGGGACGCGTAGCGCTGCCGACCATCGCGCAATCGGTGTCCCCGCATGGCCTGCGCCGCGCCATGTCAGCCCGCGCCGCAGTCTGACATTCAGTCCTTCGACTTCGCGAGTTCCTTTGCCGTCTGCGGCGGCTCGCCGTCGATCTTGACCAGCGAGTCGAGGCGGCATTCGCCGTCTCTCGGGACGATGATGCTGGCATTCCGGTCGATGCCGCCGATGGCCGGTGACGGCTTGAAGGCGATCCGCGCGGCCCAGGGCAGGCCCTGGCAGGGGGCGAAGAACGTCCCGCGATACCATTGCCGGCCGGCGCGCAGATAAATGACCATGTCGCCATCCGTGCGGTAATCGCGGACCGATGACGGGAAGGGGATCCGCGCTTCCTTGGCGCGCGGTGCGGTGGCGTCCTGCGCGGTGGCGGGGAACGCGGTGGCGAGCAGCGCCAGCGGGGCGAGCAACGCGGCGGGGGCGAGTCGATGGGTCATGCGGGCAGCATGGCACAGGAAGGATGAACCCGCGATGGATGATTTGCGAACCAAATGGGAACAAAGTGCTTGACATCGTCACGCTTGTTCGGTACATAACAGGAACGCTGAAGAATTGCGAGTCGCGGCGATCGGGTCGCTGAGCGCGACCTTCGGGGAATTGGAAATCGAGTGAAGTCGGGCCGGGGCGGTGACGCCTGTCGGCCCGATTTGCGTTTGGGGAGATTTGGGATGGAGGAGCTGTTGGTCAGCCTGAAGGGCAAGCCCAAGCGCCGCAAGATCAACGTGAGCAGCTTTACGGCAGCGAAACGCCAGAAGTTTCTGGATGGGCTTGCGCTCACCTGCAACATCACCCGGTCCGCAAGCTATGCCGGGGTTCATCGCGGCACGATCTGCGCGACGCGACGGCGGGATCCGGTGTTCGCCGAGCAGTTCCGGCAGGCGCTGGCGCTGGGATATGACCGGATCGAGGCGCTGGTGCTGGAGCATGGCGGAGCCGGGGTCGAGATCGATATCGATCCGGACCGGGCCGAGGCCGATGGTCTGGACGAACCATTCGACATGGACCGGGCGATCCGCGTGCTGACCTATCGCCGGGGCGAGCGCAATGGCGAGCCGAACCGGCGCACGGGGCGACCGCGCCGGGCGGCGACCCGCGAGGAGACCAATGCGGCACTGATCAAGGCGTTGACGGCAGCGCAGCGCCGGGTGGAGAAGCGGCGTGACGGCGGAGACTGATCCGCTTGCGCTGGCCCGAGCCGACCCGGCGACGATTTCGGACAACCTGCTGCGCGAGGTTTGGAAGGCGCTGCCCCCAGAGGAGCAGACACGGGTTCTCACAACGCTGAGCGATCCGGTTGCACGCGAGCTGGAGCAGCGCTGGCCGATGTGGGTGCATCACGGGCAGGCGGTGCCGCCGGGCGACTGGCGGGTGTGGCTGATCCGTGCGGGGCGCGGGTTCGGCAAGACGCGGACGGGCAGCGAATGGGTCAGCGAACTTGCGCGGACGCATCGCGATGCGCGGATTGCGCTGGTCGGTGCGACGTTCGAGGAAGTCCGCCGGGTGATGATCGAGGGCGCGAGCGGACTGATCGCCGTGGCGCGCGACGGGGAAACGGTCGATTGGCGGCCGACATCGGGCGAAGTGCGGTTCGGATCGGGTGCGTGCGCCTTTGTCTATTCCGCCGAAGCGCCGGAAGCGCTGCGCGGGCCTGAGCATCATTTCGCCTGGTGCGATGAGCTGGGTAAATGGCGGCGGCGGGGGGAGCCGGCCTGGGATAATCTGTCAATGGGATTGCGGCTGGGCGAGCGGCCGCGCGTGCTGGTGACGACGACGCCGCGCCCGACGCGGCTGATGCGGCGGGTGATGGCGCTGCCGAGCTGTGTCGAGACGCGCGGGGCGACGCGGGACAATCCGCATCTGCCCGCCAGCTTTGTGGAGGCGATGGAAGCGGAATATGGCGGCACGCGGCTGGGGCGGCAGGAGCTGGACGGCGAATTACTGAGCGATGTGCCGGGGGCGCTGTGGACCCGGGCGATGATCGAGGCTGCGCGCGGCGTGGCGGTGGATCCGCCGGTGCGGGTGGTGGTCGGCGTCGATCCGCCGGCGAGCGCCGAGGGCGATGCGTGCGGGATCGTTGCGGTAGCGATCGACGGCGCGGGGCGGCTGTGCGTGCTGGAGGATGCGAGCGTTGCCGGGCTGTCGCCCGAGGGCTGGGCGCTCGCTGTGGCGGCGTGTGCGGACCGGCAGGGCGCGGATCGGGTGGTGGCAGAGAAGAACCAGGGCGGCGACATGGTGGAAAGCGTGCTGCGCGCGGCGGCGGTGACGATGCCGGTGCGGCTGGTGCATGCCAGCCGGGGCAAGGCGGCGCGGGCGGAGCCGATCGCGGCGCTGTATGAGCGGCGGCAGGTGCGGCACGCGCGGGCGTTTGCGGCGCTGGAGGATGAGCTGTGCGGGCTGGTGCGCGGGGGCGAGTATGCCGGGCCGGGACGCTCGCCGGATCGGGCGGATGCACTGGTGTGGGCGGCGTGGGAGCTGGTGTTCGGGTGGAAGGGAGAGGTTGGCGTGCGCAAGCCGTGAGATCGCCCCTAGCTGTCGCCTTTCACCCTCGCTAAGCCACGCTCCCATGTGCGTGCTGGCGTTGGCGTGGGGGATGCATCCCAATTGGTGGTTGGTCGCCGCGGGGAACCGCGACGAGCGGCATGCGCGCGCGACTGCACCGCTGTCGCGGTGGATGGCACGCGGGCCGGTGATTGGCGGGCGCGATCTGGAGGCTGGGGGGACCTGGCTGGCGGTGAATGAGGCGGGACGGCTGGCAGCGGTGACCAATGTGCGCGGCGAGGCGGCGGACCCGGCGCGGTTGTCGCGCGGGGGGCTGGTGACCGATATGCTCGCCGGGCATGAGCCGGAGGATCTGAACGCGTATAATCCGTTCAACCTGATCGCGGTGGATCGCGATGGGCCGCTGTATTTGTCGAACCGGCCCGATCCGGTGCGGCGGCCGTTGAGCGCGGGGATGCATGGGCTGTCGAACGGGTTGTTCGATACACTGTGGCCCAAGACGATCCGGGTGCAGATGGCGCTGACTGCGTGGCTGGAGGCGGGGAGTTCGTCGCTGGAGCCGCTGTTCGCCGCGCTCGCCGATGAGCGGCCGGCGGGGGCGGCGGAGCGCTATGAGCCCGATCCGCATGAGCCGGTGGATTCGCCGGTGTTCATCCGCAATCCCGTTTATGGGACGCGGGCGAGCACGGTGGTGACGGTGGACCATCTGGGGCGCGGGCGGATTGCCGAGCGGCGGTTTAACGCCTCGGGCTTGCTCGAGGGTGAGAGCGTTTTGAGTTTTTCGTGGAGTTGAGATGACGCCTCGGGAACTGATCGGTGTGGCCGAGGTGCCGGGCGGGGAGCCGTTGCGGCTGGTGCGGCATGGTCGCGACTTCATCATCATGCTCGAGCGTAACGAGCTGATGTCGAGCCGGATGAGCGGATCGGAAGAGGCGCTGGCGGAGATGACGCTGGACCGGCTGAGCGATCCGGCGAGCGCGCGGTTGTTGATCGGCGGATATGGCATGGGGTTTACGCTGCGCGCGGCGCTCAGGCGGCTGGGGCCGAAGGGGTGGGCGTGCGTGGTCGAGCTGGTGCCGGGCATCATCGAATGGGCGCGCGGGCCGATGGCGGAGCTGGCCGACGGGTGCCTGGACGATTCCCGCACGCAGTTGGTGATGGGCGATGTCGGCGCGGAGATCGCACGAAGCCGGGGTAGCTGGGAGGCGATCCTGCTGGATGTCGACAATGGGCCGGACGGGCTGACGCGCGACGCCAATAACGGGCTGTATACGATGCGCGGGCTGGAGCGGGCGCGGGCGGCACTGGCGCCGGGCGGGGTGCTGGCGGTGTGGTCGGCGGGGCCGGACCCGGCCTTTACGCGGCGGATGCGCGATGCGGGGTTCGAGGTTGAAGAGGTGCAGGTGCGGGCGCGGCAAAATGGCAAGGGGCCGCGCCACGTGATCTGGTTCGGTAAGAAGCGGTAAGAGTCTTTTAGGCGCGCAGACGCGCGCCCTCCCCCAGCCCCTCCCGCTAGCGGGAGGGGAGTTTTAGCGGAGAATTTTTATGAAATGGTTCGGGCGGAAGTCCGGGCGCGAGGGTTCGCGTCCGGTGTTGGCGCGTGGGCAGGGCGCGGGCGCGGTGCTGGGTGAGTGGCCGCAGAGCTATGAGGCGCAGGTGCGGGCCGGTTATGCGGCCAATCCGGTGGCGCAGCGGGCGGTGAAGATCATCGCCGAGGGGGTGGCGGGCGCGCCGGTTGAGGCGAGCGATGCGGCGTTGCTGAAGCTGATCACGGCGCGGAGCCAGGGGCAGGAGTTGGGGGCGACGATCGCCGCGCAACTGCTGCTGCATGGCAATGCCTATGTGCAGTTGCTGGGGACAAGCGCGGGGGGTGTGGCCGAGCTGTTCGCGCTGCGGCCCGAGCGGATGAGCGTCGAGACCGATGCCGGGGGATGGCCGGTCGGCTATCGCTATCGCGTCGGCGGGAGCGTCAGCGTGATCGCGGCGGAAGATGCGGGGGGGCGACCGCAGGTCTTGCATCTGAAGGCGTTCAACCCGGTCGACGATCATTATGGGCTGGGCTGCCTGGGCGCGGCGTCGGGGGCGATTGCGATCCACAATGCGGCGACGCGGTGGAACAAGGCGTTGCTCGACAATGCGGCGCGGCCTTCGGGGGCGCTGGTGTACGAGCCGGGGGATGGAAGCGCGCTGTCGCCTTCCCAGTTCGAGCGGTTGAAGAGCGAGATGGAGGCGGGCTTTGCCGGTGCCGCCAATGCCGGGCGGCCGATGCTGTTGGAGGGGGGGCTTAAATGGCAGGCGATGAGCCTGTCGCCGGCGGACATGGATTTTGTCGGGCTGAAGGCGGCGGCGGCGCGCGAGATCGCGCTGGCGTTCGGGGTGCCGCCGATGCTGATCGGCCTGCCCGGCGACAATAGCTATGCGAACTATCGCGAGGCCAACAAGGCGGTGTGGCGGATGACGATCCTGCCGCTGGCGGACAAGATCCTGACCGAATTGGCGCAGGGGCTGTCGCCGTGGTTTCCCGATGCGCGGCTGTGGGTTGCGGTCGACAAGGTGCCGGCGATGGCTGAGGACCGCGAGCGGCTGTGGCGCAGCGTGAGCGGGGCGGAGTTTCTGACGACCGAGGAGAAGCGCGCGATGGTGGGGATCGGCCCGGAGATTGGCCAGGGGACCGGTGCGTGAGCGCGCCGGTGGACGGCAAGCTCCTGGCGCAGCTGATCGCGCAAGGGTCCGCCGAGGGCGCGGACATGGCGACGCTGCGCGCGGTGGCGGAGGAGGCGGGCGAGCTGGGGGCGAGCCGGGCGCTGGCGCGGTTGGGGCTCGACGATCCGCATGCGGGGAAGGACATGGGCGAGTTGCGCGAGCTGTTGGAGGCGTGGCGCGATGCCAAAAGGTCGGCGGTCAAGGCGGTGGCGGGATGGGTCGTGCGGATGCTGCTGGCGCTGGTCGTGGTGGGGCTGGCGGTGAAATTGGGGTTTTGGGGGGTGGGGAAGTGATGCCGCGTCACGTGCGGGGCGGTAGCTTGTCCCTCTCCCGCTTGCGGGAGGGCCTGTCGGGTCCGACTGGTGCTGGGTGTGAAGACAGGCCCTCCCCCGACCCCTCCCGCAAGCGGGAGGGGCGTGAACGCGCGATGCCCGGCGTGCGCTTCGCCGGTTATGCGGCGGTGTTCGATGTGCCGGACCGGGGTGGGGATGTGATCCGGGCCGGGGCGTTTGGGGCGCGGGTGCGGCGGGTGCCGTTGCTGTGGCAGCATCGCGGGGCGCCGGTCGGGGTGATCGAGGCGATCGCCGAGGATGCGCGCGGGCTGCGGGTGACGGCGCGGGTCGATGCGCCCGAACTGGCGGCATTGGTGGCGCGGGGCGCGATCAATGGCCTCAGCTTTGGGTATCGGACCGTGAAGGCGCGGCAGGGGCGGTGGCGCGAGATCGAGGCGCTGGAGCTGTGCGAGGTAAGTCTGGTCGCGCGGCCGATGCAGGGGCTGGCGCGGGTGCACGCGGTGGAGGCACCGGCGGCTAGCTGAGGCGGCGGGCGTTGGCGCGGACCTTGCGGCGGTAGTGGGCGAGCGCCTTGCGGGTGGTGGTGGTGGGACTCATGCCCATGGCGCCGGTCATCATCGCCAATTGCAGCTCGAACGCGGCGGTCATTTTTTCGGAGACCATCAATTCAGCCTCGCGCTGTGCTCCGGCGCCGCCCTGGGCGATCTTGGTTGCGCGCAGACCGATCACGGCGGCGGATTCCCAGCCGAGTGACCAGGCGTCGAATCCGGCGTTCATCCAGCTTCTGTTCGATCGTTTGGACATTTGGAATTCCCGGAGTGACGGTGCGTCGCGGTCCTAACGATACAGGATCGTGGATGGGCGCGCATGGGCGCGAATATGGCTGATAGCCGATTCATTTTCTGAGACGACGGGGTTCGCCTGACGCGGGCCCCCTCCACCATCGCTTTGCGATGGTCCGCCTCCCCGTTCCGGGGAGGATTTTTGCTGGTGGGAGAAGAACATGGAAACGAAGGCGGATGTCCTCGAACAGTCGTTCGAGGCGGTGGAAGCGGCTGGGGTGCCGGTGGCGCGGCCGATGTTGAGTGGCGCGCGCAGTGTGACGGGCGCGGCGTTCGAGGGGTTTTTGCGGAGCGGCAGCGGCGCGCTGGAGATGAAAGCGCTGTCGGGGGTGAGCGGGGCCGAGGGCGGCTATGCCGTGCCGCGTGAGATCGACGCGCTGGTCGATGCGACGCTGGCGAGCATTTCGCCGATCCGTGCCATCGCCAATGTCGTGACGGTGGGCAGCGCAGGGTATCGCAAGCTGGTCGCATCGGGCGGGACCGAATCGGGTTGGGCGAACGAGACGGCGGCGCGGGACGAGACCGATACGCCGGTGTTCAACGAGATCGCCCCGCCGATGGGCGATCTGTTCGCCAATCCGGCGGCGAGCCAGGCGATGCTGGACGATGCGGCGTTCGATGTCGAAGCGTGGCTGGCGGACGAGATTGCGCGGGAATTTGCACGGGCCGAGGGGGCGGCGTTCGTCAGCGGCAACGGGACCAACAAGCCCAAGGGGTTCCTGAGCTATACCACCGCGGCGACCGGCGATGATGCGCGGGCGTTCGGGACGCTGCAGCATGTCCTGTCGGGTGCGGCGGGGGCGTTTGCGGCGGATCCCGAGGAGGCGCTGATCGACCTGGTTCAGGCGCTGCGCCCGCCATATCGGCAGGGTGCGGTCTGGTGCATGAATTCGGCGACACTGGCACGCATCCGCAAGTTCAAGACGAGCGACGGGGCGTTTCTGTGGCAGCCGTCGCTGAGCGCCGGGCAGCCGGCGAGCCTGCTCGGCTATCCGGTGGTCGAGGCTGAGGATATGCCCGACATCGCGGCCAATTCGCTGTCGATCGCGTTCGGCAATTTCAAGGCCGGATATCTGATCGCCGAGCGCGGCGAGACGCAGATCCTGCGCGATCCGTACAGCAACAAGCCGTTCGTGCATTTTTACGCGACCAAGCGCGTCGGCGGCGCGGTGACCAACAGCGAAGCGATCAAGGTGATGAAGTTCGCAGCGTCCTGACCTGGATGGCCCGGGCGGCAGGGTTAGTGTGGCGCAAGCCATCGCGATTCTGCCGTTCGTTACATCACTGATACAGCCGTGCCGGGGCGATTCGGGGCCCCGGCAAGTTTCGATTTTACCGCCGCAGGAGCAGACAGATGGCAGAGCTGATTTACGCAGATTTGGTCGAGGAAACGACGAGCACCACCGGCACAGGTGCGATCACGCCGAGCGGCGCGGTCGATGGCTCGCGAAGCTTTGCCGCCGTGCTGAGCGAGGGCGACCAATTCTATTACAGCATCGACGGGGCGCCCGCCGACACCAGCGTGTTCGAAGTCGGGATCGGCACCTATACGAGCGGGACGATCGAGCGGGCGCCGATCGTGTCTTCAGCCGGGACCAGTGCGGTGAACCTGCCCGCCGGGACCAAGACGGTCGCCCTGACGGTTGCGGCCGAATTCTACCAGACCGTACAGGCCCATGACGTGTTTGCCGCGTGGCAGGCGATTCCGGGCAATGAGGGCCTGACCGTCACCGATTTTCTGAACCAGATTACCGGCGCGGATGGGCTGTCGGCACCGCATTACACGATCGAGACCGAGACGCCGCCCGATATCAATTCGGGGTGGTCACAGGAGGGGGTCATCTATGACACGCCCAATCGTGACGAGGGCGGCGAGCCGTCGAGCATCCGGTTCGGGTTGAATTTTTCGTACAATCCGTTCGCCGCCAACACCCAAGGGCCCGGGCAGGCGGAATATACCAACAATGTCTTCGCGACGGGCTGGAACCTCAATCCCAACTTCGCGCCGATCAACACCGACATGGGCGGGCCGTCGATCCGGATCGAAGCCCGGTTCAAAGCACAGACGCGCAATCCGGCCAATCCGGGCGGCTGGGTCGACGGGTCGGAATTCCATCACGCGATGCACACGACCGGATCGGGCGGGCTGGAGTTCCGACCGTTCAGCATCTACGCCCCGTTCACCAACGACGATTGGGCCTATGATTCCTCCAACAGTTTTCAGGCGGCGAACTACGTCTTCGCCGATGGCTATCGCAACGCGCATGTCCAGTTTGCCTGGTTCGGGACTTCGACCGCGAGCAAGCAGATCTTCCTGTCCAACCAGGTTCGGATCAACCGGGACGGTAATGGCACTGCCTGGCTGTATCAGCCGAATGCTGCAGGCACGCTGTTGCCGCTGCCCTTCATCAGCGCGCAGAACCATCTGCAGATCAGTCAGCCGATCTATGCGCCCATGGCGGCGTCGTCCGTGGCCAATCCACTGGGCATTCAAGCGCTGCTGACGCTGCAGGGAACCTCTGGCTTCAGCAATGGCGCGCGGATGGTATTTCTGACTTCCAACGCGATCACGGGGTCCGCCACCGGTTATGAGACCGCGCTGTCGGCATCGACCCGGTTCGAGGGGTTCAAGGTCCAAAACCTTCACGCCAGCGGCACCAGCGGTGGACGGATTGTCGGTAACGGCAACCTCTACCTCGATTTTTACCGCGAGACGGCGTTCAAGCGCTGGGGCATGGGGCTGCGCTCCGACGACACTTTTGCGATCGGCCAGCAGGCGCAGGGGGTCGAGGTCGCCGACGCGATCCGCATCAATTTCACGACGCTGCAAACGCAGTTCATGAAAGCGCCCAAGCTGCCCAGCGCGACGGTGGCGGGGGCAGGTTCGGCAGCGACTGCGGGCGCGGGGGCGCTGCATTATGTGACCGACCTCAACGCCACCACGACCGGCAGCGTCGCGGCGGGCAGCGGATCGAACAAGGGCGTCGTCGTCAGCGACGGCACCGACTGGCGGATCATGGCCGCATGGTAAGCCCGCGGGATGGAGCGGCGATCGCGCGCCGTCGGATTGGCGGCGGAGCGATCGGCGCGTTGCGGCGAAGCGAGCAATACTCGAACCGGCTGGTCCGTCTGGCCGGCCTAGCACGCGTCGATCCAGGTGCCGATGCGCAGGTGGACGCAGATGCCGACGGGCACATCATCCGGGCTGAGGATGGGGAGCGTTTAGTGCGTCCGGACTGAAGCACGGCGAAGTGAAAACGATGAAGGGGCGGTCCGCTGGGCCGCCCCTTTTTTCTTGGGAAACAGGGGCGAGCGATGGGCGTCTTTCTGAAGGATCCGGCGGCGGCGCTGGACTATGCGATCGATTGGGCGGCGCTGGCCGGCGCGGCTGGGCTGAGCGCGAGTAGCTGGGCGGTCGAGCCCATGCACGATGGCGGGCTGGCGGTGGTCGCGGAGGCGGTCAGCGGGTCGCGCTGTGCCGCAACGGTCGAGGGCGGACGGCCGGGGTTGGTCTATCGCCTGACCAACCAGGTGACGTGGAGCGATGGCCGGCGCGATGCGCGCACGCTCGACGTGCGGGTGGAGCAACGGTGATGATCGAAACGATCGTGCCGCCCGAGGCGGCCCCAGTCGCGCTGGCTGAGCTGCGCGCGTTCCTGCGGATCGACGGCGCGGCGGGCGACGCCGAACTGGCAGCGCAGCTGCGCGTTGCGACCGAGATGTGCGAGCGGTTCATCGGAGCGCCGCTGCTGGAGCGGACGTTGCGCGAGACGCTGGCCGCCCGGGCGGAGTGGCACGCGCTGAGCGTTGCGCCGGTGCGGGCGGTGACGGCGGTTCATGCACTGTCGCCCGACGGGAGCGACGTCGCGCTGGCTCCCGAAGCCTATGGCATCGACATCGATGCGGGCGGGCGCGGTTGGGTGCGATGCCCATCGGGCGCTGGGCGGGTCGCGGTCATCTACACTGCGGGAAGTGCGGGCGATTGGAACGCGGTGCCGGAGCCGGTGCGACATGGCATCCTGCGGCTGGCGGCGCATCTGCGGATCGACGGCGATGGCGTGCCGCCGGCGGCGGTGGCGGCGCTGTGGCGACCGTGGCGGACCATGCGGTTGAGCGCGGGATCGGTGCGATGAGCGCGGCGGTGGTGCTGGCCGAGGCGATCCGGGCGGCGCTGAGCGCGCATGCTCCGCTTACCGAGGGACTGGTCGGGATATTCGATGCGCCGCCGGTGCGCGCGGCGACGCCGCATGCGGTGATCGGCGAGGCGCTGCTGAGCGACTGGGGAACCAAGGACATGGCCGGGCGCGAGGCGCGGGTCGCGGTGAGCTTGCACGATGCCGGGGAGAGTCCGGCGCGGGTGCGGCGGCTGTCGGGTGAACTCGAGGTTGCGATGGCGGGGATGCTGCGTGCGATCGGCGGGGGCTGGGAACTCGCCAGCCGCGTGCTGTTGCGCGCGCGGATCGAACGCAAGGGCGAGGGACGCTGGATCGCGACGAGCGAGTGGCGGCTGCGGATGCTGAAATCGGGTGGGTGAGGGAGATACGGACATGGCGGTGGAGAAGGGAAGCGCGTTCCTGTTGAAGGTGGGCGATGGCGGGTCGCCGGTCGCCTATGCGACGGTGGCGGGGCTGCGCACGACGCAGCTGAGCGTCAATGGCGAGGCGGTGGCGATCACGTCGAAGGATTCAGGCGCGTGGCGCGAATTGCTGTCGGGTGCGGGCGTGCGATCGGTGAGCGTGTCGGCGGCGGGGGTGTTCACCGGGTCGGCGGCGGAGACGCGGATCCGGGGCAATGCGCTGAGCGGAGTGATCGATGATTATCGCCTCAGCTTCGAGAGCGGCGAGACGATGACCGGGCGGTTTCTGGTCACGCGACTGGACTATGCCGGGGATTTCAACGGGGAGCGGAGTTACACGCTGAACCTGGAGAGTTCCGGGCCGGTGGTTTCGGCATGAGTGCGAACCCGGCGCGGGGCGAGGCGGCGGTGCGGGTTGCCGGCGTCGAGCTGGTGCTGCGCCCGTCGTTTAGCGCGCTGGTGGCGGCGGAACAGGAAGTGGGGCCGTTGTTCGCGCTGGTCGAGCGGGCGGCGGAGGGGCGGCTGGGGCTGGGCGAGATGGTCGCCTTGTTCTGGCACTGCCTGAAGGAGCGGCCCGAGGGGCTGACCCGTGAGGCGTTTGGCGAGGGTGTGGCGGCGGGGGGACTTGCCGCCGCGACGCCGGCGCTGCGCGTACTGATCGGGCAGATTCTGGCGGGGCGGTAATGTTCGCCGAGCGCGCGGCGCTGCTGGCGGGGCAGGCGGGGGTGGCGTTCGGGTGGACGCCGGAGCTGTTCTGGAATGCGACCCCGGCCGAGCTGGCGGCGCTGGTGCGGGCGGTGGCTGGCGAAGCGGTCGCGCCGCCCGATCGCGATACGATCGCGCAGCTGATGGAGGCGTTTCCCGATGGATGATGAAATCGAACAGATGATGGTGCGGGTGCGCGCCGACACGCAGGGCTTTGCCCGCGATGTCGCCGAGATGCGCGCGGCGATCGACGGGCCGCTGCAGGCCGGGGCCGATCGCGCTGGGCGCGGGATCGAGACAGCGCTGTTGCGCGCGGTGCGGACGGGCAAGCTCGGCTTTGAAGATCTCAAGCGCGTTGCGTCGCAGATTCTCGCCGAGATTGCGGCTGAGGCGGTGCGTGGGGGAATGACGGCAATCTTTGGCAGCGGCGGGATTGCCGGGGCAATCGGGGGGCTGTTCGGATTGCCCGGGCGCGCCACTGGCGGGCCGGTGACGCCGGGGCGGGCCTATGTCGTGGGTGAGCGCGGGCCGGAGCTGTTCGTGCCGACGAGCAGCGGGCGGGTCGAGGTGCCGGTTCAGGGTGGCGGGCGTGATGTGCGGGTGGCGATCACGATCAATGCGCCGGGTGGCGGCGAGGCTGCCGGGGCGCTGCGGCAATCGGGGCGGCAGGTCGCGCGGGCGGTCAAGGCGGCGCTGGCGGGGGTGGATTGAGCTGTTCCCCTTCCGCTTGCGGGAGGGGTTAGGGGAGGGCCTGTCTGTTGAGCGCGGGCGCGTGTGGACAGGCCCTCCCCCGGCCCCTCCCGCAAGCGGGAGGGGAGAAGAAGGGGGAAGGGACATGGCATATTGGCTCGCGTCCGGGCGGACGGTGCAGGCGGCGGGGGTGATCTCGCGCTTTGACCCCGCCTATTGGGCAGTCAATTTTCCGCGGCCGATGATGGCGTCGGTTGTCACTACTGCGCCGGATGCGTTGCGCGTGGATGCGGTGTTTTACCGGCAGGACGATCTGGCGGGACTGATCTGGGAGAGCGTGGATCGGCATGACCACCCGCTGCTGTCCTATGAGACCAGCCGGGATTATCGTGGGTGTCGGTTGCGCTTTCGGTGGCGGTCGTCGGGGGTGATGCCGCTCGATGCGGTCAACGGCGCGGTGCTGACGATTGAGGGGCGCGATGCGGTGGGGGTGGCGCGCGCCTGGTATGTGCGCTTGTGGAACTATGCCGAGGGGACGCCGGAGGATTGCGTCGTCAGCCTCGACTTTGCGAGCGTTGCGGGCGGGTTCGTGCTGCCGGATGAAGCCGATCCGGTGTGGCCGGGGGATGTCGACCGGATGTTCGTGAGTCTGGTGCCGCCGGGTTATACCGGTGACGATGCGGCACTGGCGGTGCCGGTAGAGGGCTGGGTCGAGCTGTCGGAGATCGCGGTTGAAGGGCCCGGAGCGGTTCTGGCGATCGGGGATGTAGTGGTGCCCGAACATGGGCTGTCGATCTGTTCGGGCTATGACGACAGCTATCATGTCACCCCGGAGAGGCTGCTGCGCAATGCGCTGCAACTGGGGTATCGCGGGGACATCGTCCATTATGTCGGGATGAGCCATTATTTCCGGCTCGAGGCAGCGTCGGGGGGCTATTATGCGAGCCTGAGCGGCGGGGTGCTGAACGCGCCGTGTGTCGCGTGGCATGCGGATTTTGCCGCGCGGGCCAGGGCGCTCGGGTTCGGGGTGATTTGGTCGCTGTCCTACGAGCTGTTCGACGCGCATTGCTGGGGCGACTGGAAGCAGCGGGCGGCGGATGGGTCGCCTGCGCTGACCGGGTGGGAGCCGCCCTCGACCTTGCTGTCGCCGGCGCATGTTGGGGCGATGGGGTATCTCCAGGCGGTAGCGGCGGCGTTTGTCGGGATTGCGCGGGATGCGGGCCTGGCGGTCAAGTTCCAGGTCGGCGAGCCGTGGTGGTGGGTGATGGCCGATGGGCGGCTGTGCATCCATGACGACGCGGCGACGGCGGCTTTGGGCGATCCGGCTGAGCAGAATGTGCGAGATGATCCTGACACGGATGTGCTCGACGCGGCGGGGGCGCTGCTGGCGGCATCGACTGCAGCGCTGGGGGCGGCGGTGCGGGGCGTAGCTCCGGAGGCGCAGCTGTTGCTGCTCGCCTATCTGCCGACGGTGCTGGATCGGGAAGCTCCCGAAGCGATGCGGGCGAATTTGCCGGTCGGTTGGGCGTTTCCGGCGTTCGATGTGCTGCAGCTGGAGGATTATGACTGGGCGGCGGCGGGAAATGCCTTGGCGAGCGCGCGCGGCGTGGCGCTGGCGCAGGCGCGGCTGGGCTATCCGGTGGAGAGGCAGCATTATTTCGCGGGGTTCGTGCTGAACCCGGAGGATGCGGCGCAGTGGCGCGGGATTGCCGAGGCGGCGGATGCGGCGCGGCGGCGGGGCGTGGCGGCGACGTTCGTCTGGGCGCTGCCGCAGGTGATCCGCGACGGGTTTGTCGCGTTCGATCAGGAGGAAGACATGCAGGCGTTCGATGATGTGCTGTTTCCCATTGCGCTGGGGCGTGAGGCGGAGGTGGCGCCGGAGGTGTCGACTGCGATCCTGACCAGCGCGGGCGGACATGAGGCGCGCAATGCGGCGTGGGCGCAGGCGCGGACGCGGTACGATGTCGGGCCGGGGGTGCGGAGCGAGGCAGATATCCGGGCGCTGTTGGCATTTTTTCGCGCGCGGATGGGGCCGGCAAGGGGGTTCCGGTTGCGCGATCCGTTCGACGATTGCTCAAACGATGACGGTGCGCCGGGGCCGCTCGATCAGCTGCTGGGCGCGGGTGACGGCGAGCAGCAGGCGTTTGCGCTGGTGAAGACCTATGGCGATGCCGCGCGGCGGATCACCCGGCCGGTGGCTGGGAGCGTGCGCGTGGCGATCGATGGGGTCGAGACGGCGGCGTTCGCGATCGGCGCGGGCGGGGTGGTCGTGCTGGACGCGCCGCCGAGCGAAGGCGCGGTCGTGACAGCGGGGTTCCGGTTCGATGTGCCGGTGCGCTTTGCGGAGGATTCGCTGAGCGTGAACCGGGCGACGTTCATGGCGGGGGCGGCGCCGAGTGTACCGTTGGTGGAGGTGAGGGAAGGCTAGCGCGGTCAATCGGCTCCTAGCGGAGCCAATCCGGTAGGTCGGGGCACACCGGCAAGCCGATCGATCTCTTGGTCGAACAGCGCGCCGAGCTTCGCATCCCAGATCGCGGAACCATTCATCCCCGAATCCGCCACGAAGATCGGCGCGCCGCCGCTGAGCAGAACGCGAATGCGCTGACCGGCACGGGTGAAGGCGATCGAGCAAGAGTCGAGGTAGGCGACGGCAATCGACGCATTCTCGACGATGCCCGGTCCGCCGGGCTTGAGAACCCGAATAACCTTGAGGCGGGCGGCGGGCAGCAGGCCCTCTTTCCAATCGTCGCCAAGGTGCATCGGAGCCTCGACCTCCGCGTCCACGACGAGCGCGGCGAGGCCATAGGACTGGCGCGCATAGTCGAGCGCGCCCGTTTCGGAGCGGATTGGCCCCATCGAGCATGCCATCGCGGGCGGCGCGACCAACAGTGCAATCACGGACGCGGTGCGAAGCAAACTGAGCATCGGTTCAGTGTGCAGCCCGCGTTGCGTCCACGCAAGGTCAAGGAAGACGCTGATGAACTGGCTGAACGAGCCCCTCACCACGATTGCCTATTGCTGGCGGATCGAGCGGCGGGATGGGGTGGCGATCGGGCTGACCGCGCATGATCGCGATCTGGAGGTGGATGGGTTCCACTATCGCGCGGCGCCGGGGATGACGCCGTCAGCGATCCGGCGCGGGGCGGGGCTGGATGCCGACAGTATGGATGTGACCGGGGCGCTGACCGGGGCGGCGATCAGCGAGGCGGATTTGCTCGCGGGGCGGTGGGACGGTGCGCGGATCACCTTGTTCGCGGTCGACTGGACGGCGCCGGGCGAGGTTGTCGATCTGGGCAGCGGGACGATCGGGGCGGTGGAGACGCGGGACGGGACGCTCACTGCGGAGCTGCGCGGCGCGGCTGCGGCGCTGGATGCGCCGGTGGTCGAGATGACTTCGCCCGAATGCCGCGCCGAGCTGGGCGACAAACGATGCCGGGTGGCGATGGCGGGGCGGCGGCGGTTTGCGCGGGTGATCTCGGCGGACGGGGCTGTGCTGACGCTTGATGGCGAGGAGCCTGTTCCGGGCGGATGGGCTGGCGGGCGGCTGCGCTGGTTCGGCGGGGCGAATAGCGGGCTGAGCGACGTGATTGCGGCGTCGGCGGGGGATGTCGTGACGCTGCGCCGTGCGCCGCGCTTCGATGCCGTCGGCGCGTTGGTGGAGGTGAGCGAGGGATGCGACAAGAGCATCGCGACATGTGCGGGGCGGTTCGGCAATGCGGTGAATTTCCGGGGCGAGCCATATCTGCCGGGGGTCGATCTGTTGACGCGCTATCCGGGCGGATGACGCCGCTCGAGCGCGCGCGTGGCGCGATCGGGGCGCGGTTTCGGTTACATGGACGCGATGTCGCGCATGGGCTGGATTGTGTCGGGCTGGCGGGACTTGCCTATGGGATTGCGGTGCCGCGTGGATATGCGCTGCGTGGGGGCAATGTCGCGCAGGTGTCCGAAGCGGCGGCGGCGGCGGGGCTGCTCCGTGTCGGTGATGCGCGCGCGGGCGACCTGCTGTTGCTGAATGCCGGGGCGGGGCAGCTGCACCTGGCGATCGCGAGCGAGACGGGCGTGATTCACGCCGATGCGGCGTTGCGTCGCGTCGTCGAGCGGCCGGGCGTGCCGCCCTGGCCCGAGCTGGCGCGCTGGCGACGCGGGGAGGATTGAGATGGCGACATTGGTGCTGATGACGGTCGGCGGCCTGTTCGGCGGGCCGATTGGGGCGATGCTGGGCAGCCTCGCCGGGCAGGCGGTGGATCGCGAATTGCTGTTCAAGCCCAAGGGACGCGAGGGACCGCGGCTTACCGAATTGGCGGTGCAGACGTCGAGCTATGGCACGCCCGTCCCGCAGCTGTTCGGGACATTGCGGGTCGCCGGGACGGTGATCTGGGCCGCCGATCTGGTCGAGCATCGCCATCGCGAGGGCGGCAAGGGGCGGCCGACGGTGACCAGCTATAGCTATACGGCGTCCTTTGCAGTGGCGCTGTCGGCGCGCCCGATCCTGTCGGTCGGGCGGATCTGGGCGGATGGCAAGTTGCTGCGGGGTGCTGCGGGGGACTGGAAGGCGCGAACCGGATTTCGATTGCACCGGGGGATGGAGGATCAGGAGATCGACCCGCTGATTGCATCCGCGGAGGGGGCCGGACTTGCACCGGCGCATCGCGGCATTGCTTATGCGGTGTTCGAGAATCTGGAGCTGGAGGAATTCGGCAATCGCATCCCTGCGTTGAGTTTCGAGGTGGTGGCCGATTCCGGTGCGGTGACGGCGGGAGCGATTGTCGCGGCGCTGTCCGGCGGCGTGGTCGGTGCGGGCGAGGCGGTGCTGCCGATCGAGGGCTATTCGGGCTATGGCGAATCGGTGCGCGGGGCGATTGCGCCGCTGATCGAGGCGAGCGGTGCCTGGCCGGCCGTTGCAGGCGACGGTTTTGTGCTGGCCAGCGGCGGGGGTAGCGCCGCGACGATTGCGGACCCCGGCGCAAGCGGGCGCGGGATCGAGCGAACGATTGCGGCACCCGATCAGGTGCCGCGCAGGGTGGCGATCAGCCATTATGACCCGGCGCGTGACTATCAGGCCGGGGTCCAGGTCGCCACGGACCCGCAGGGGCAGGATCGCGAGCGGCGCATCGAGCTGCCTGCGGCGACGTCCGCCGCCACTGCCAAGGGGATCGCGCAGGCAGAGCTGGTGCGGGCGGATTTGGCGCGGACGCGGCGGGTGGTGCGGCCCGGCTGGTCGGCGATCGACATTGCGCCAGGCGCGCGCGTCGCGATTGCCGGCGAGACCGGGCAGTGGCGGGTGGTCGAGACCCGGGTCGAGACAAGCGACGTCGCGCTGGTGCTGACCCCGATTGCCCCGCCCGGGACGGCGGCATTGGCCAGCCCCGGGCGGGTCAGTCCAGCGCCAGACCGGATCCATGGCGCGACCCGGTTGCACGGTTTCGAGGTGCCGCATGTCGGCGAGGGATTGTTGAGCGGCCCGCGCCTGTTGATCGCTGCGTGCGGCGCGTCGCCCGGCTGGCGCAGGGCCGCGCTGGCGTTAAGCAGCGACGATGGCGGGCGGTGGGAGGCGATCGGCGGGACTGCGGCTCCTGCGGTGATCGGAACGGTGGTGACGGCCGCGCGGGCGGCAAGCGCGCTGATCGAGGACCGCAGTTCGCAGCTCGTGATCGACCTTGCCCATCGCGAGATGGCGCTGACCGACGCATCGGCCGAAGCGCTGGATGCCGGAAGCAATCTGGCGCTGGTCGGGAAGGAGCTGATCCAGTTCGGTCGCGCCGAGCCATTGGGCGGCGGGCGCTGGGCGCTGAACCAGCTGTGGCGCGGACGGCGGGGGACAGAAGATGCGATCGGCACGATGGAGGCCGGAGAACCGTTCATTCTCATCACGCCCGATACGCTGGTGGTGCAGGACGGGCGGGGCGCAGTGGGTGCACGCCTGACCGTGATGGCATCCGGGGTGGGCGATGCCGCGCCGGTCGAGGTAACCGTGCCGGTTACCGGGCGGTCGGCGACCCCGCCCGCGCCGGTTGCGCTGCATGCAGTGACCGTTGCGGGCGGACGGGTGCTGCGCTGGACCCGGCGGAGTCGGGCCGGATGGCGCTGGAGCGACGGCACCGATGCGCCGCTGGGCGAGAGCGCCGAGCGCTATCAATTGCGGATCGTCAGATCTGACCAGCCCGATATCGTCGCGATGAGCGATACCCCCGAATGGCTGCTGACCGGCGCGGACGCGGCGACCGTTGAGGTGCGCCAGGCGGGCGACCACGGCCTGTCGCCGCCCGCCATCCTGATCCTTGAGGCGATGGAGTAACGATCGATGACGACGACCAGCCGATTCGCCCTGCCCCTGCTACATGCCGGGCAGGCGCAGAAGGAATTGTTCCACAATGAGGCAGTGGTCGGCATCGACACGCTGCTGCACCCCGATGTGCAGGGGGTAGGCGTCGATGCGCCGCCCGCCACGCCCGAATCGGGCCAGGCGTGGATCGTGGGGGATGCGCCAACCGGCGACTGGGCCGGGCATGCGGAAGAGATTGCGTGCTGGACCGACGGGGGATGGCGATATGCAACACCGCGGACGGGGATGGAAGTTTGGGCCGAATCGCTCGCCCGGCCCGTGCGTTATCGTGCCGGCGCCGGCTGGCAGGTCGGCGTGATCGCCGCCAGCCGGATCGAGATCGATGGGGTGCAGGTGACCGGCCCCCAAAGGGAAGCAGTTGCCACGCCCGCTGGCGGTGCTATCGTCGATGAACAGGCGCGCAATGCGATCGGGGCAATCCTCGATGCGCTGCGGGCGCACGGACTCATCGCTACCGCCGAACTGTGACGTTGCGGCAACAGTCCCCGGATTTTGTTCGCTTGCGCGGAAACTTTCCAGCGGTTAGGAAGTTAGCGCTGTCCGAAGTGGCAACTAAGAAAGGGGATTAAGATGCGGAAGCTTGCCGTAACTCTGGCACTTGCTTCGACCGCGCTCACCACGCCCGCCCTCGCACGCGACGACGCGTGGTATGTGGGCGTCGAAGGCGGTGCGATGATCGTCGAAGACATTGATTACGACATCGGCGCCACGGCGTCCGCTGGCACCGTCGACCATGAATATGGTTGGGACGTTGGCGGCACGATCGGCTACGACTTTGGCGGTTTCCGCGCCGAAGCCGAAGTCAGCTACAAGCGCGCATCGGTAGATGGCTATCGTTCGTCGCTCACCACGCCGTACTACACGGCAGGCGGTGCGCTGGCGAGCGCTGGCGCTGGCAGCTTTGGCTATGCTGGTGGCACCACGAGCGCGCTCAGCTTCATGATCAACGGCATGCTCGACTTCGGCGAAGATGATGGCCTTCAGGGCTTCATCGGCGGCGGTGCCGGCGTTGCTCGCGTCAAGGCTGACTATGCGCTCACCACCCGCGGTGCGTTCCTGGACGACTCCGACACCGTCTTCGCCTGGCAGGCGATTGCGGGTCTGCGTCAGCCGCTGACCGACAAGATTGACGTCTCGCTGAAGTATCGTTTCTTCAACGCGGACAACGTCAAGCTGGTTGACGTGACCGGTCGCACCTTCGACGGTCGCTATCGTTCGCACAGCCTGCTCGGTGGCGTGACGTTCAACTTCGGTGAGCCGGCTGCTCCGCCGCCTCCGCCGCCGCCTCCGCCGCCGCCGCCGCCGCCTCCCCCGCCGCCGCCTCCCCCGCCGCCGCCGCCTCCGCCGGTGTGCACCCCGGGGCCGTACATTGTCTTCTTCGAGTGGGACAAGTCGGACATCACGCCGGAAGCAGCGGGCATCCTGGATAACGCCATCTCGGCTTACCAGAGCTGCGGCAACGCGCAGGTCATGCTCGCCGGTCACGCTGACCGTTCGGGTGCCGCCAGCTACAACGTCGGCCTCTCGCAGCGTCGTGCGAACTCGGTCCGCTCGTACCTGTCGGGCCGCGGCATTCCCGATGGCGTCATCGGCACGGAAGCGTTCGGCGAAAGCCGTCCGCGTGTCGACACCGCCGACGGCGTGCGCGAACTGCAGAACCGCCGCGTGGAAATCACTTACGGTCCGGGTTCGGGCATGTAAGCCGCGCGGTCCACTCTGTGGATCGACAAGATTTGGGGAGGTCGGGAAACCGGCCTCCCTTTTTCTTTGTATTTGCCCGGCGTCGGTGTGCTTGATTGCTTGCGTAAAGGCGGGCCTTCCGGCCCTATCGGAAGATGAGCTCTTCCGCCCACATGCCACTGGCAGTTCGCACGCGCGATCCGATGCGGTTCGCTGAACACGGTGCCGAACGCCTCGACTTTGCAGCCCTGCTGATGCTCGGTGAGATCGAGCGGGCGGTGGCCGCCCTGCCATGCGATCGCCCCGGAGTGCGCCTCACTGGCCTTTCAGCACTTTCCGGGCTGCTCGGCCCCGATGGCGAAATTGGATCGCAGGTCGCGCAATTCTGCGACGGTGCGCCGCAGCACGTCCGCGCGATCTTGTTCGACAAGACCCAAGCGATCAACTGGTCACTGACATGGCATCAGGACCGCACGATCTGTATCCGCGAACGTCGCGACGTGGCGGGATTTGGGCCGTGGACGGTCAAGTCCGGCTTGCTCCATGTCGCCCCGCCGTTCGACCTGCTCGAACGAATGGTGACGATCCGAGTCCATCTGGACGATGTGCCCGCCGACAATGCGCCGCTCCTGATCGCACCAGGCTCGCACCGGTTCGGTCTCGTCCACGAAGATCGGATCGAGGCGGTCGTCGGCCAATGCGGGGTTCATGCCTGCACGGCGTTGGCGGGTGACATCTGGGTCTATGCCACCCCGATTCTGCACGCATCCGACGCCGCCGCAATCCCGCGCAGGCGGCGCGTGCTGCAGGTGGACTATGCGGGATTCGATCTGCCCGGCGGCCTCCAATGGTCAGGCATCTGACGCGTCTGTGGTCGACGGCGCGTCGCCCGGCGTCAAAGTCCCAGCGCAAAGATGGTCGCTGTCAGGGGTGGAGCGGGAGGCAGATCAGAGTGGGGGTAAGCAGATGACCTCCCCCTCCTCTTTCTTCCTTCACCTGACGCAATGGCCCGGACGCGTAGGCGCGGGATGGCCCGACAAGCCTAAAACCGAGCTCCATCACCGCATTCAGCCGGGGTAGGCCGGCGAATGTTTCACCCAGCACATGTCGACAGCCTGAAGCGCGGGCATGGTCGATCCGTGCCACGTCGAGTAATCGGCTCAGCCCCTGTCCGCCATGCGATCGCGCGACGACCAGTCGCGTCATTACCGCAATCGGCCCGGCCAGATCGGGCGGCAACACGCCTTCGTAAATCTCCGCATTGGGTGCATCTGCCAACCGGTCATGGATGGTCAGCCGCGCAGCCGCGATAATCTGTCCGCCGTCACGAATTGCCCAATGGCAGGCGGTGGCGTCGTGCGAATCCCGCCACTCGGCGATATCGGGGAAATAGTCGGTCCGGGTCCGCCACGCTGCAACGCGAAGGCGATAGATCGCCGCCAGATCTTCGGCCGATTCCACGCGCTCGACGATAAAAGGTCGTGGCATCGGACCGTCCGACAAACCGTTATCGAACACTGCCGTCCCCATTGCCAGACGCGGCAGCGCTACCATCACATCGCAGCAAACGCGACGGTCGCTTTCAGATGATTGGCGTCAGCGAAGGTTGCCGTCACCAAGCGCCGTCGCCAGCCAATCGGGGACGATCGCATCGCCCAGCGCCTCCACGCGGCGATGTTCGACCATCAGGGCGAGATCGGGATAGGTGGCGCGGGTGCGGTCGCCCGGTTCGCCGAGCGGGGCGACGACCAGGCGGCGATTGACCTTCGCGCGCCAATTCATCCGCGCGGTGTTTTCCTGCCCGACATAGCAGCCCTTGGCGAAGCTGACTCCGTTCAGCTCGGCGGCGTTGCATTCGAGCCAGAGGGTCTTGTCCTGGCCGAGTTCGTCAGCGCCCTCGGTCACGCCGAGGCGGAGGCGGTGTTTGCGCCACCCCGATGCGGGTTCCCCATCGGCATCCCCCAGCCATCGATGGCCTAGTGCGGCCAGTCTTGGATCTGCCACGCCTCGTCCAGCGTCAGCCGACCAATGCACCCCGCCTTCCGTTGCCGCGATCGTGATCGGGCGGCGCAGGCGGTAGATCGACAGGCGGCGGATCAGCGCATCGCGCTGCGCCGCCTCGCAATCGATCAGAATGTCAGCATCGTCAGCCCATAGGATGAAGTCGAACAACGCCTTACCCTGTGGCGAGAGCAGCCCCGCCCAGAGCGGCGCATCGGGCTGCACCGCGTTCACATCCTGCGTCACCAGTCCTTGCAGGAAGCCGCGCACATCCTCCCCGGAAACACGGATCAGGGCGCGGTCGGGGAGCAGGGTGGCATCAGTCATGGCGAACAGGTAGGAGGCGGGGCAGGCAAGCGAAAGAGGCTGATATGGCGACGTTCGATCTGAAGCTCACCGGTGGCACGGTGCATCTGCCCTCTGGGCCGGCACAGGTCGACATTGGCGTGCGCGACGGGAAAATCGTCACGATCGGTGCGAGCGGGGACGCGGGTGAGACGATCGACTGCACCGGCCTCGACATACTGCCCGGCGTGATCGACAGCCAGGTGCATTTCCGCGAGCCGGGCCTTGAGGCCAAGGAAGACCTCGAATCCGGCAGCCGCGCCGCCGTGCTGGGCGGGGTCACTGCGGTCTTCGAAATGCCGAACACCAAGCCCAATACCGACAGCGCCGATGCGGTGAACGACAAGCTGGCCCGCGCGAAGGACCGCATGTGGTGCGATCACGCCTTTTACGTCGGCGCGACCAACAGCAATGCCGAGCATCTGGCCGAGCTGGAGCGGATGCCGGGCACGGCGGGGGTCAAGATCTTCATGGGCGCATCGACCGGCGACCTGCTGGTATCGGACGATGCCAATCTGGCGCGGGTGCTGGCATCGGGACATCGCCGCGTTGCGATCCATGCCGAGGACGAGTTCCGCATGAACGACCGCGAGGGCGAACGCGTCGCGGGCGATCCCTCCTCGCACCCGGTGTGGCGCGACGATGAGAGCGCGATCCTGGCGACCCGGCGCATCCTGAAGCTGGCGCGCGAAGCGCGGCGGCGCATCCATGTGCTGCATGTGACGACGCCGGCGGAGCTGGAATTGCTGAGCCAGCACAAGGACATCGCGACGTGCGAGGTGACGCCGCAGCATCTGACGCTGGCCGGCGAGGACGCCTATCCGCGCCTTGGCAGCTATGCCCAGATGAACCCGCCGATCCGCTCGGCCGCGCATCGCGACGGGCTGTGGCACTGGCTCAATCAGGGCGTGCCCGATGTGCTCGGGTCCGACCATGCCCCGCACACAATCGAGGAAAAGGCGCGACCCTATCCGGGGTCGCCAAGCGGGATGCCGGGGGTGCAGACGCTGTTGCCGCTGCTGCTCGACCATGTGGCGAAGGGGCGCACGACGCTGGCGCGGCTGATCGACCTCACCAGCGCGGGGCCGCAGCGGGTGTTCGGGCTGGTCGGCAAGGGGCGGATTGCGGCGGGATATGACGCGGATTTCACCGTGGTCGATCTGAAGAAACAGTGGACGGTCGAGGAAGACTGGCTCGCGTCGCGCTGCGGGTGGTCGCCGTTCACGGGGGATCAGCTCACCGGCAAGCCGATCGGGACGATCATCCGCGGGCGTCAGGTGATGTGGGACGGGCAGCTGGCGAACAGCGCGCATGGGCGTCCGGTGCGGTTCGAGGCGGTGGAGTTCGGGTGAGCTAACTGTGTTGCTGCCGGGTTGCGGAGGTTCTTGTGTTCAGATTCAAATGCGGGAGCTGCGACGAATGGCATGAAGGCATGCCGAGCTTCGGTGCGGTCGCGCCGCTATATTATTACGCGATTCCAGAGTCGGAGCGGGACCGGCGATGTGAGCTGACCAGTGACACCTGTATCGTCGACGACCAGTTCTTCTTCGTGCGCGGTGTCATCGAAATCCCGGTCGAGGGCGAGTCCGAGTCACTGACCTGGGGTGTCTGGGTGTCGTGGAGCCGCGCGAATTTTGACGAGTATGTCCGTCATTTTGAATCGGATGGCCGTGCGGATCTAGGCCCGTATTTTGGCTGGCTCTCCGCAGAGTTTATTGTCTATCCGGAGTCGGAGAACCTCAAGACCCGAGCGCATCTGCGTGGGCCGGGGATGCGCCCGCTCATAGAGCTGGAGCCGACCGATCACCCGCTTGCCGTTGAACAGCGGCATGGTATCACCGTTGAGCGGGTCGCGGAAATATATGCGACTTATATGCACGATGCGAGCGAGTGAGCTGGCTCTAACCAACAGCTACGCGTCCACCGCTTCCCGCTCGGCCTGTTGCCGCATCCACATCTCGGCGTAGGTGCCGCGCCGTTCGAGCAGTTCGGCGTGGGTGCCCTGTTCGGCGATCCGCCCTTCCTCCAGCACCACGATGCGGTCGGCGTTGACCACGGTCGACAGGCGGTGGGCGATGACGATGGTGGTGCGGCCGCGCTCGATGGCTTCCAACGTGTCGAGGATCTCGGCCTCCGTCCTTGAGTCGAGCGCGCTGGTCGCTTCGTGGAGGATCAGGATCGGCGGGTTCTTCAGCAGGGTGCGGGCGATGGCGACGCGCTGCTTCTCGCCGCCGGACAGCTTGAGGCCGCGCTCGCCGACGCGAGTGTCATAGCCGTCGGGCATCGATTCGATGAAGCCGGCAATCGCTGCGCCGCGGGCGGCCTGTGCAACCTCATCCGGCCCCGCGCCTTCGCGGCCATAGGCGATGTTGTAGCCGATCGTGTCGTTGAACAGCACCGTGTCCTGCGGGACGATGCCGATCGCGGCGCGCAGGCTGGCCTGCGTCACCTGGCTGATATCCTGCCCGTCGATCGTCACGCGCCCGCCGGTGAGGTCGTAGAAGCGATAGAGGATGCGCGCGAGCGTGGACTTGCCCGCGCCCGAGGGGCCGACGATCGCGACGGTCTGGCCGGGGCGGATGACGAGGTCGATGCCCTTCAAAATATCGCGATCGGGGTCATAGCCGAAGCGGACATCTTCGAACCGAACCTCGCCGCGGTCCACCACCAAAGGCGGCGCGCCGGGGGCGTCCTTTACCTCGGCGCTGGTGTCGATCAGGTCGAACATCGCGCCCATGTCGATCACACCCTGACGGATCGTGCGATAGACCCAGCCGAGCATGTCGAGCGGGCGGAACAGCTGGCTGAGCAGGGTCGAGACGAACACGACGTCGCCCGCGGTGAACTCGCCGGTGGACCAGCCCCAGGCGACGACGCCCATCCCTGCACCGAGCATCACATTGGTGATCAGCGACTGGCCCATGTTGAGCCAGGCGAGCGAATTTTCCGACTTCACCGCCGCTTTCGCGTAGGATTCGACCGCGCGCTCGTAGCGGTCGGATTCGCGCTGTTCGGCGCCGAAATACTTCACTGTCTCGAAATTCAGCAGCGAGTCGACCGCGTGCGCGACCGCACCGGTGTCGAGGTCGTTCATCTGCTCGCGCAGCTTGGCGCGCCAGTCGGTGACCCAGCGGGTGAAGGCGATGTAGATGACGACCATCGCCATGGTTGACGCGACCAGCCACCAGCCGAACTTGCTGCCGAAAATCTGCAGTACCAGCGCGAGTTCAAGGATCGTCGGGGCGATGTTGAACAGCAGGAAATAGAGCATCGAATCGATGCTTTTGGTCCCGCGTTCGACCACCTTGGTCACCGCGCCCGTGCGCCGTTCGAGATGGAAGCGCAGCGACAGCTGGTGCAGGTGGCGGAAGGTGACGATGGCGAGTCGCCGCGTCGCATCCTGCCCGACCTTTTCGAACACCGTGTTGCGCAGATTGTCGAAGACGGTGGTGAACAGCCGCGCGGCGGCATAGCCGATCACCATCAGGATCACGAAGGTGATGACGCCGCGCTCACCGATCGACATCGCATCGACCACGGCCTTGAGCGCATAGGCTGCGCCATAGACCTGCACGACCTTCGACAGCACGACCAGCGCCAGCGCGATGATGATGCGCGCCTTCAGCCCCGGCTGTCCGTCGGGCCAGAGATAGGGGAGGAAGCGCCGGAGCGTGGCGAACAACGGGCGTTCGCCGCCGGAGCGGGCGGTATCGGGAGGCATTGCGGCTATCTGGGGCCGCAGCCACCGGGATGCAATGAAACAAAACGCACCCGCCATCCGTTGAAAGGGCGAGGAGCGAGATGATGGACCCGGTTTTCTACGTGATGGCCATTCTTGGCTGCGGCGACTTCCAAGAGCAATGCCAGCAAGCCCGGATCGAGCCAGTCCGGTATGAGAGTGCGGCGCAATGCCAGGCGGCGATGGCTCAAGTGCTGCCGCGCCACACCGACCTGTCCTATCCGACCATCGCTGCGACCTGTCAGCGGCGCGGCGAACAGATGGCGCGCAGCGAGGCCAAACCGCGCCATTACTGATGTCTGGTTACTGCGGACGCGTCCAAAGTTCTGGCGCGCGCGGGCGCTGAACATAGAGCTTTCGGCGCAGGCTAGCCTGACCGAACGCGCGGGCGATCCAGCCGATCTTCTGCCGCTTGCTGGTTCCAGCACGATGGTCCCAGGCATGATCGCCACGCTCGACCACTTCGCGCGCGATGTCCCCGTAGATCCCCGCTGCCGCCAGCACCGCCCAGGCTGACCGAAAGCCGAGCGCGGGGGTGCCTAGCCGCGCACTGTCCTCATGGGCCTGCGCCAGTTCGCCCAGCCATCGCGCCATCACCGTCAGCCGTGACCGAAATGGCGGCTTCATATGCTGGCCGGGCGGGATGTCCATTTCGACCAGCCAATCCATCGGCAGGTAACAACGGCCGATGCGGTCATCCGCCTCGATATCGCGCGCGATATTGGCGAGCTGGAACGCCAGGCCGAGGTCACAGGCGCGGTCGAGTGTCGCCTTGTCCTGCGGGTCGACCCCCATCACCACCGCCATCATGCACCCGACCGCTCCCGCGACATGGTAGCAATATTGCAGCAGGTCATGTTCGGAGCGGGGAAACCAGCCTTTGGCGTCGAGCGCGAAGCCATCGACCAGGTCATGCGCGAAGCGATGCGGCATGCGCGTTTCGGCGGCGACGATGCGCAGCGCCTCGAACGCCATCTCGCCGGTCGGTTCGCCTGCCAGCGCCTTGTCGGTCAGCGTGCGGATGCGCGCGAGCGCGGCGGCGGGGTCTTCGACCACGCGGGCGTCATGGCCCAGTTCCTGCCCATCGGCGATGTCGTCGCACGCGCGGCACCAGGCATAGAGCAACCAGGCGCGCTCGCGCGTGACCGGATCGAACAGCTTGCTGGCCGCCGCGAAACTCTTCGAGCCCTTGGCGATACTCTCCCGCGCGGCCGCCACGACGGCGTCGCGGCTTGGCGCGGGGTGGGTCACAGGTCCTTGCTGCCGATCTGGCCGACCGTCTGGGTCGGCACATGCGCCGCCATCTTGGCGAGCAGTCCGTCGAGCTGGTCGTCGATGATCAGGATCGAGCGGTGCTGCGGGCGCAGGAAGCCGACCTCCCCCATCTTGGCGACGAATTCGATCAGTCCGTCATAATAGCCCGCGACGTTGAGCAGGCCGACCGGATTGGCGTGATAGCCGATCTGCGCCCAGCTCATCGCTTCCCACAATTCGTCCATCGTGCCTGTCCCGCCGGGCAGGGTGATGAAGCCATCGGACAGGTCGGTGAACGCCTGTTTGCGCTCATGCATCGTGCGCACAACGTGCAGCTCGGTACAGCCGCGATGTGCGACTTCGGCATCGACCAGCGCCTGCGGGATCACCCCGATCACCTCGCCACCCGCTTCCAGTGCGCTATCGGCGATCGCACCCATCAGGCCGAGCCGCCCGCCGCCATAGACCACGCCGATCCCACGCTCCGCCAGCGTACGGCCGACCATCTGCGCATTTTCGATATAGACCGGATCCGCCGGGGTGGCGGAGCCGCAATAGATGGCGAGGCGCTTCACGGGTTGGGCTGCTCCAGCATCAGCGCGGCGGTTGCCTTGGCGCTGCCGACCACGCCGGGGATGCCTGCGCCCGGATGGGTGCCGGCACCGACGAAATAGAGGTTGGGGATCGAATCGTCGCGATTGTGCGCGCGGAAATAGGCGCTCTGCGTCAGCACTGGCTCCAGGCTGAACGCACTGCCCAGATGCGCGGCGAGATCCTGCGTGAAATCGGGCGGCGCATAGCTGAACTTGGTGACGATCCGGTCATGGATGTCGGGGATCAGGCGGCGGCCGACTTCGTCCAGGATGCGCTTTTCGAGCAGCGGGCGGACCGTGTCCCAGTCGACCGGTGCCTTGCCCATATGCGGCACGGGGGCGAGCGCGTAAAAGGTCGAATGCCCCTCCGGCGCCATCGATGGATCGGTGATGGTGGGATGGTGCAGGTAGAGCGAGAAATCCTCGCTCACCACGCCATGCTTGTAGATGTCGTCGAGCAGCCCCTTATAGCGCGGGCCGAACAGGATCATGTGGTGCGGGATGCCGGGCCACGTGCCCTTGACCCCGAAATGCACGACAAACAGCGAGGGTGAGAAGCGCTTGCGCTCAAGCTTGCCGGCGGTGCGCTGGGCGCTGCGCGACCCCTTGAGCAGGTCGCGATAGCTGTGGACGATGTCGGCGTTGCTGGCGATGGCGTCCGCCTCGAACCGCTTGCCCGATTTGGTGCGCACGGCGGTTGCGCGCTCGCCCAAAGTCTCGATTTCCTCGACGCCATCGCCCAGCACCAGCGTGCCGCCGAGCCGCTCGAAATGTCGGACCATCCCCGCGACCAGCCGGTTGGTGCCGCCCATCGCGAACCACACGCCGCCATCGCGCTCCAGCTTGTGGATCAGCGCATAGATTGCGCTGGTGGTCATCGGATTGCCCCCGACCAGCAGCGTGTGGAACGACAGCGCCTCGCGCAGCTTCTCGTTCTTCACGAAGCTCGAGACCATCGAATAGACGCTGCGCCACGCCTGATACTTCATCAGCGCGGGCGCCGCCTTCACCATCGAGGTGAAGTCGAGAAACGCGACATGGCCGAGCTTTTCATAGCCCTCGCGATAGACCCCGGCCGAATAGTCGAGGAAGCGGCGATAGCCGGCGATGTCGGCAGGATCGAGCTTGGCGATCTCCGCCGTCAGCACGCTGTCGTCGTTGGTATAGTCGAAATTGGTCCCGTCCGGCCAGTTAAGGCGATAGAAGGGCAAGACCGGGGTCAGCGTCACATCGTCGGCCATGCGATGGCCCGACAGCGCCCACAATTCCTCCAGCGCCTCGGGCGCGGTAATGACCGTGGGGCCAGCGTCGAAGACGAACCCGTCCTGTTCCCAATAATAGCCGCGCCCGCCGGGCTTGTCGCGCGCTTCCACCACCACGGTGTCGACGCCCGCCGATTGCAGGCGGATGGCCAGCGCCAGACCGCCAAACCCCGCTCCGATCACTACTGCACGCTTCATTTGCTCGACCCCCTGATCGCCGCGAGCGCGCGCTTGACCGGCACCGGCGGTTTGCCGGCGAGAACACGGGCGCGATCGAATAGGCTGGACTGAGCGCTATAGAAGCGGGCGACGAGCCCCGCGTCCAAGCGATAAAATCGTTCAAGCACGCGATAGCGCTCACCCGGCTCAGCGGCGCGGAACAGCATCGCACTGAGCATGCGGTAAAAGCCGCGCTGTCGCCACACGCGGCGCGCATGACCATAGGTCAGGTCGTGCAGCGCGGCGCCCGACAGGTCGCGCGCATTGCCGATCAGCGCGGCGAGCCGCACCGCATCGGGCAGCGAATAGCCGGTGATCGGCTGAAACAGCCCGGCGCGCATGCCGGCCTTGGCGACGCGATTGCCGCCGGACTTCCAATATTCGTCGAAATCGCCACCCAACGGGATGGGCAGCGACCCCATCTCCTCGCGCATCACCCCCTCGACGATGATCCCGCGCGCGCTCGCCCAGGCGTCGATCCGCTTGGTGTAGGCGGCGATATCGATGTCTGGCGTGTCGCTGTAATAGGTGTCTTCAAGGAACAGCCGCGTCGCCGCGAAGGGCAGCGCATACATGAAGCGATAGCCGTCGATCTGCGCGACGGTCGCGTCCATGATCACTGGGCGCTTGAGCGCATGCGGCTCGGCCAGCGCGAGTTCGCGCCCGACGAATTTCTGCCAGCCCAGCTCGAGCTTGGACAGATCGGCGGGACCGCGGCAATCGATCACCCCGCCCGCCTCGATCCGGTCGCCATCGGCGAGCACGACCGCGCGCGCGCTAGCGCCCAGCACCTTGCGCCGGGTCATCACCGCACCCTCCGGCATCGCGGCGCGCACCACCTGGTCGAACCGATCGGATTCGATCGAATAATAGGCCGATTTCAGGGTGCGGGCGTGCGCGGGGAAGTGGACGTCGTAGCTGGTCCAGCCATAGGAAATCAGCGGGGCGACCAGCCAGCGATCGGCGGGTGCCACGTCACTGGCAAAGAACGACCAGAGGTGGTTGCCGCCAATGCTTCGCCCGCCTTCGATCAGGCGGACGTCGAGCGCCGGATGTTTGCGGCGCAGCGCGAGCGCGATCAGCCCGCCGGCAAGTCCCCCTCCGACAATGGCAACGTCGCAATGGATGATCGCTGGCATCGCCGCCGCCTAGCGGATCGCCGCGCATGGTAAAAGCCCCGCTTGCTGCGTGCGCGAACCTTTCTATCGTGCCCGCGCGTTGCACTGCCGCAATCGATGAGGGTCAAGATGCGGACAGCAATCGTAACGGGCGGGGCGCAGGGGATCGGGCGCGGCGTGGTCGAGCGGCTGTTGGGGGAAGGCTGGGCGGTGATGGCGATCGACCTTGACCGGGTCGCGCTGCGCGAGCTGGCCGATGCGCATGCGCCGCGTCCGTTGCTGACGCATCAGGCCGATGTCGGCGAAGAGGCGGCAGTGGCGGAGCTGTTCACGGCCTATGCGGCGTGGCGCAATGAGATCGGCGCGGACGGTCTCGACCTGCTGGTCAGCAATGCCGGGATCGCCGATCCGGTCAGCGGCCCGATCGAGACATTGAGTCTAACCGACTGGCGGCGCTGGCAGGACAGCCATGTCACGGGCGGCTTCCTGATGACGCGCGGAGCCGTGCCGCTGCTACGCGAGGGGGGCGGGTCGATCCTCTTCATCGCCTCCACCCGCGCCTTTCAGTCGGAACCCGAGACCGAAGCCTATGCCACGGCCAAGGGCGGACTGGTCGCGCTGACCCATGCGCTGGCGGTCAGCCTTGGCCCCGACGTCCGTGTCAACGCGATCTGCCCGGGCTGGATCGAGACCGGGCCATGGCAAAAGGCGTCGGCGCGATCGGAGCCGGAGCACCGCCCGATCGACCGCGAACAGCACCCCGTTGGCCGCGTCGGGACTCCGGACGATATTGCCGATGCTGTGCTCTACCTCACCGATCATGCCGGGTTTACGACGGGTCAGGCGCTGGTGATCGACGGCGGGATGAGCCGGCGGATGATCTATGCCGACTAATCTCCATTTCGCGCAAACCGGCCCTTGACCACGAGTCGCGCGCCGTGCTGTCATAGACATGTCACGGCTGGCGGCGAATAAGCCCCGGTCGCGAGCGACGCGCGGCGAGAGAGGGGGACCATGTACCATCCCGATCTGATCCGACATCCGGAAGGGTGCCCGGCGCTCGTGCTCAATGCCGATTACACGCCCTTGTCCTATTATCCGCTCAGCGTCTGGCCGTGGCAGACGGCGATCAAGGCGGTGTTTCTCGACCGGGTCGATATCGTCAGCCATTATGAGCGGGAAGTGCGCAGCCCGACTGCGTCGATCAAGCTGCCGAGCGTGATCGCGCTCAAACAATATGTGCGGCCTTCGCAATTCCCGGCCTTCACGCGCTTCAACCTGTTCCTGCGCGACAAGTTCGAATGCCAATATTGCGGCAGCCACCGCGACCTGACCTTCGACCATGTCATTCCGCGCGCGCAGGGCGGGCGGACGACGTGGGAGAATGTCGCGACCGCCTGTGCCCCGTGCAATCTGAAGAAGGGCGGGCGCACGCCGAAACAGGCGGCGATGCCGCTGTTCATGCCGCCGATCCGCCCGACCAGCTGGCAGCTGCAGGAACATGGCCGGCGCTTCCCGCCCAATTATCTCCACGATACCTGGCGCGACTGGCTCTACTGGGATGTCGAGCTGGAGGCATAGCGCTTCCCCACCATTCCATCGTCACGCCGGACTTGTTCCGGGGTCCACTGCGCGGCAAGGTCGGCATTCCAGGTTCTTGCGATGCGCGCGCGGATGAGTGGACCCCGGCACAAGACCGGGGTGACGATTAGAGGTGAAGCGGAATGACGGGATTCACGGTCGATCGGCGGACAGCGCTGGCGCTTGGGGTTGGCGGCGCGGCGAGCCTTGCGCTTCCCGCCTGGGCGCAGCAAGCTGCTCCCGCGACGCTCGATGCCGCCGTGGACCCGATCGTCGCCGGCTTCATGCGCGCGTTCGAAACGCCAGGCATCGCCGTCGCGGTGGTGCGCAAGGGGGAGCCGGTCTGGCTCAAGGGCTATGGCGTCCGCACAATGGGCCGCCCCGGACCGGTCGATATCCACACCCGCTTTGGCATCGCGTCGAACAGCAAGGCGTTCACCGCTGCGGCGCTCGCGATGCTGGTCGAGGAGGGGAAGCTCGGCTGGGACGACCGGCTGACGCAGCATATGCCCGAGTTCAAGATGGCCGACCCTGCTGTCACCAGCCTGTTCAACGTGCGCGATTTGCTTGTGCACCGCTCGGGGCTTCCGCTCGGTGCGGGCGACCTGCTCTATTTTCCGCGCTCCAACCGCACCGTGCAGGATGCGGTACGCGCACTGCAGTTCCTTCAGCCGGTGCGCCCGTTCCGCGGCGGCTATGATTACGACAATATCCTCTACATCGTTGCGGGCGCGCTGATCGAAGCCAAGTCGGGGATGAGCTGGCGTGACTTCATCCGCACGCGGATGCTCGAGCCGCTCGGCATGGCCGATGCGGTGCCGTCGCTGGAGCTGCTCAAGACGAGCAATGTCGCGGGCCGCCATGCGCGCCTTGGGCCGCCGGTGCGCGGGGTCGGGCCGATGCAAGTGATCGAACCCGATGAATCGCCGGTCGTCGACGCCGGGGCAGGGATCAACGCCAGCATCGCCGATGTCGCCAAATGGCTGGAGGTGCAGCTGGCGCTCGGCGCCCTTCCCAGTGGCAAAAGGCTGTGGAGCGCCGACAGCGCAACCACGATGTGGACCCCCCAGGTCGTAGTAGCATCGAGCGATGGCCCAACCGCCCTCAACCCGGTGCGGTCGATTATGCAAGGCTATGCGCTCGGCTGGTTCGTCCAGGATTATCGGGGCCGCCGCCTGATCAGCCATTCGGGCGGGTTGTCGGGGCAGGTGACCCAGACCGCACTGATCCCCTCCGCCGGGATCGGCGTCGCGGTGCTCACCAATACCGAAGACAGCGTGTCAGGTGGAATCCGCAATGCGCTGCTCGACCATCTGCTCGGTGTGCCCGCCTATGACTGGGTTGCCAATTATGTGGCGCGCAGCAAGCTTGCGACCGAAAGTGCGGTGGCGGCGCTGGGCGATGGCGACGCACAGCGGCCGGCGGGTGGCCCCAGCCTGACGCTCGCCGACTATGCCGGGCGCTACCGCGATCCCTGGTATGGCGATATCGTTGTCACCGAACGCGGCGGCGCCTTGTCGATCGACTTCGCGCCGCATCCGCAATTCGCCAGCCGGCTCGAGCCATGGGGCAAGGACGCGTTCCGCACGCGGATGACGCCGGGCAAGGGCGAGGACGCGGTCATCAGCTTCGCCATCGCGGACGGCAAGGTCACCGGGGTGACGATGAAGGCGCTCTCCCCGCTCGCCGATTTCAGCTATGACTATCATCATCTGGCATTTGTGCCGGTGGAGTGACGTGATCGAATCGCGATGACCATGACGGACAGGGCGCAGATGGGGCGCGGCGGAGCGTGGGGTGCATGCGCCGTCCCGACCCGCACGCAGCTTGCCCAAACTGTTTTAGCGGCGTAATACAGTGTCCGGCCCCATGCGATACGATACACTTTACCCCGAAATTCCGGACGCGCGCGGCCCTGCTGCCCAGCCTCAGCCCGTCGGTGCCGGCGGGGCGAGCCCGCCGCTCGGTGACTATACGGTCAATCTGCCCGTCATCGTGCGGCGTCGGAAATGGCGGTGGGTGCCGCGGATCCTCGCCGGGCTGATTCTGTTGTTCCTCGCGGCGGTCGCCTGGCTGGTGTGGACCGCGCCGCTCAGCAAATCGCTCGAACCGCCGGTTCCGCCGTCGATCACATTGCTCTCGGCCGAAGGCACGGCGATTGCGCGGACCGGTGCGGTCGTCGGCAAGCCGGTCGATGCGGCGCAACTGCCGGAGCATGTCGTGCAGGCGTTCGTTGCGGTCGAGGATCGCCGGTTCCAGTCGCATTGGGGCGTCGATCCACGCGGCATATTGCGCGCCTTCGTCAACAACATGTTCACCGACAATGGCCGTCAGGGTGGCAGCACGATCACCCAGCAGCTGGCAAAGAACGCCTTCCTCAATTCCGACCGCACCTTTGGCCGGAAGTTTCAGGAGGTGCTGATCGCCTTCTGGCTGGAGGCGTGGCTGACCAAGAACGAAATTCTCTCGCGCTATCTGTCCAACGTCTATTTCGGCGACAATCAATATGGCCTCGACGCCGCCGCGCGCCATTATTTCAGTCGCCCGGCGACCGACCTGACCACCGCTCAGGCCGCGATGCTGGCTGGACTGGTCAAGGCGCCGTCGCGGCTCGCTCCGTCCTCGAACCTCAAGGGCGCGCGCGAGCGTCAGGCAGTGGTGGTGAGCACGATGGTCGATGCCGGCTTCCTGACCGAGGCGGAGGGCAAAGCGGTGCAGCCGGCACGGCTGCGCCTGTCGAAAGTGAAGACGCTGCCCAGCGGCACCTATTTCGCCGACTGGGTCCTGCCCGAGGCGCGCGACCGTTCGGGCGAGATCACGACCAACCAGACCGTAACCACGACACTGGAGGCGCGGATGCAGCGCGCGGCCGAGCGTGCGGTACGCAATGCGGCGTTGCGCAAGGCCCAGGTCGCGATCGTCGCGATGCGCCCCGATGGCCGGGTGATCGCCATGGTCGGCGGCAAGAATTACGCCGCATCGCCATTCAACCGCGCAACCCAGGCCCAGCGCCAGCCGGGATCGACCTTCAAGCTGTTCGTCTATCTGGCCGCCTTGCGATCCGGCATGACCCCGGATTCGATCGTTCGCGATGAGCCGATCACGATTGGCGACTGGAGCCCGAAGAACAGCGACGGGCGCTATCGCGGCCCGATCACGCTGCGCGAGGCGTTTGCCCGGTCGAGCAATGTTGCCGCTGCCCGCCTGACCCAGCGGGTCGGCGTGCCGGCCGTGATCCAGGCCGCGCGCGATCTGGGTATCACCAGCCCGATCCCGAACGAGGCTTCGATCGCGCTCGGCACGTCGAGCGTGTCGCTGCTGGAGCTGACCGCCGCTTATGCCGCGATCGCCAGCGGCACCACCCCGGTCCGCCCGCGCGGACTGGCAGACACGGACGAGCCCGGCTGGGCGGCGCGGCTGACCGGCTCGGCACGATCGCTGTCGCGCCGCGAACTGGACGGGATGCGCGACCTTCTCTCCGCGACGGTCACGGGCGGCACGGGGCGCTCCGCCGCGCTGGCGATCGACACCTTCGGCAAGACCGGAACGACGCAGGACAATCGCGATGCCCTGTTCCTCGGCTATGCCGACGGGATCATCACCGGCGTGTGGATGGGCAATGACGATAACAGCCCCAATGCCGGTCTGGCAGGCGGCGGTGCCCCGGCACGGGTGTGGCGCGATTTCATGAGTCAGGCGCTGGGCGTCGCGGCGCGTCCGCGACCCGAGCCGGTGGTCGAGAATGTCACGGACGTGCTGGTCGAGGACCCGGACAATTTCATCGAGGACGGCATCGAGCTGGAGGGCAGCTTTGGCGGCCGTGAGCTGGGCGTGCGCGTCAACCGCGACGGCAGCATCGAAATGACCCGCCCGCGCCGTGAGGGTCCGCCCGAGGATGAGTTCGTCGAAGAGCCGCGCGACCGCGGCCGGCGCGACGAGCGGCGGCGGGAACAGGTACCCGAGGACGAGTTCTAGGCGGGAATTTCCGCGCCGTCCCAGGCGAAGCATTTCCCGCTGTCGACCGGCTTCAACCCCTCGATCACATCGAGCAGTTGCAGCGCCGCGCGCTCCGGATCGAACAGCTTGCCCGGTGCCACCGTCCCGCGAAACGGCTGCGACAGCGCCGTATCGACCGTGCCCGGGTGCAATCCGACGACAATCGACCGGTCGTTGCGGCGCGCGGCGTCGATCGCGAAGTTGCGGATCAGCATGTTGAGCGCCGCCTTGGACGCGCGATAGCCGTGCCAGCCGCCTAACCGGTTGTCGCTGATGCTACCGACCCGCGCCGATAGCGCCGCGAACACCGGGGTGCCGGTACGCGGCAGCAGCGGCAGAAAATGCTTGGCGACGAGCGCGGGGCCGATCGTGTTGATCGCGAACACGCGGGCCAGCCAGTCGGGATCGAGGTCGCGCAGCGCCTTCTCCGGCCCGCGCTCGCCCTCGCCAAGGATGCCCGTCGCAACGAAGATCAACGACGGCGGCGGCCCGGCGGCGACCCGCGCTGCGGCGGCCTCGATGCTCGCCTCATCGGTGAGGTCTAGATACGCGTCGCCGCCCAGCGACCGGCCGAAACGCCACACCTTGGCATGCGCCGCTTCCTCCTCCAGCGCATCGGCGAACGCGCCGCCAATCCCGCCGCTCGCACCGATGACGACCGCGCTGGCCGCGCTCACAGGTCGAGCTTCTCGTAATCCGCCGGCGGGTTGATCCCCTCCATCCGCTCGGCCAGCAGCGGGCGGAAGCTCGGGCGGCTCTTCATGCCGACATACCAGCGCTTGGCCTGCTCATGGCTCTTCCAGTCGATCCCGCCGAGATAATCGGCAACGCTGATCTGCGCTGCGGCGGCCAGATCGGCGAGGCTCATCGTCGCACCGCCCAGCCAGGTGCGGTGATCGAGCAGGAAATCGATATAGTCGAGATGCGCGACCGCGGCCTTCATCGCCTCGCGCAATGCGCCGCTGTCGGGCGTCGCGCGCTGGACGATGCGCTTGATCATTCGCTCGTTGAGCAACGGCCCTGTGATGTCGCGAAAAAACTGGTTGTCGAACCAGCTGACCAGCCGCCGGATCTCTGCGCGGTCGGCGGCGGTACCGTTGAGCAGGGCTGCCTTGCTCACCGTTTCCTCGAAAAACTCGCAGATCGCGACCGAATCGATCAGCACGACCCCGCGATCATCGGCCATGACCGGGGTCTGCCCGGCCGGGTTCATGTCGAGAAATTCGTCGCGCCGCGCCCAGGGCGATTCGCGCACCGGCTCATAGCCTACGCCCTTCTCACCCAGGACGAGCCGCACCTTGCGCGAGAAGGGGCACAGGGGGAATTGGTAAAGCTGCCACATGCTGACCGGCATAGGCGCGCGGGGCGGGGGGCGGCAAGGGAAGTAGAAAAAATCCTCCCCGGAACGGGGAGGATTTGAATTACTCCGCCGCGACCATCTCCACGCTGTCATCCAGCGGATGCGCCAGCCGCGTCAGCATTTCCTTCGGCACCACCTGCCAGAAATGGCCGCGGACCCGGTCCCAGTCTTCGAGCAATCCGCGCGACCATTTGCTGTCGGTCGCTTCGGCATGGTCGGTGATCAGGTTCTTGAGCACCGCTTCCCAATGCAGCGACGACAGCCGCTGCCACACGATGCTCTCGCCATTGGCGCGCGCGTCGAAGCTGCGGCTCTCGTCATAGATGAACGCCATGCCCCCGGTCATGCCCGCGCCGAAATTCGCGCCAACTTCACCCAGCACCACCGCGACGCCGCCGGTCATATATTCGCAGCCATTGGCGCCACAGCCCTCGACCACCACCTGCGCGCCCGAGTTGCGCACCGCGAAACGCTCGCCCGCCTGGCCGGCGGCGAACAGCCGGCCTGAGGTCGCGCCATAGAGCACGGTGTTGCCGATGATCGTGTTGTCCTGGCTGGCGAGCGGCGAGCTGACCAGCGGGCGCACGATGATCGTGCCGCCCGACAGGCCCTTTCCGACATAGTCGTTGGCATCACCGAACACTTCGAGCGTCACGCCCTTGCACAGGAACGCGCCGAGCGACTGGCCGGCCGATCCGCGCAGGCGGATCTGGACGTGACCATCGTTGAGCTTCGACATGCCGAAAATCTTGGTGATCTCGCTCGACAGCCGTGTGCCGACCGCGCGGTGGGTGTTGCGGACATTATAGGCGAGCTGCATCTTCTCCCCGCGTTCGAACACCGCGCGCGCGTCTGCGATGATCTGCGCGTCGAGGCTGTCGGGCACCGCGTTGCGCCAGGTCGACAGGCTGAACCGCCGCTCGCTCTCGTCCGCGTCGACCTTGGCCAGGATCGGGTTGAGGTCGAGATCGTCGAGATGCTCGGCGCCGCGGCTGACCTGACGCAGCAATTCGGTGCGGCCGATCACCTCGTCCAGGCTCTTGCAGCCAAGCTTGGCGAGGATCTCGCGCACTTCCTCGGCGATGAAGGTCATCAGATTGATGACCTTTTCGGGCGATCCGGTGAATTTCTGGCGCAGCCGTTCGTCCTGCGTGCACACGCCGACCGGGCAGGTGTTGCTGTGGCACTGGCGCACCATGATGCAGCCCATCGCGACGAGGCTGAGCGTGCCGATGCCGAATTCCTCGGCACCCAGGATCGCGGCGATCACGATGTCGCGCCCGGTCTTCAGGCCGCCATCGGTGCGCAGCCGCACCCGCCCGCGCAGGCCGTTGAGAGTCAACGTCTGGTTGACCTCCGATAGCCCCATTTCCCATGGCGTGCCGGCATATTTCACGCTGGTTTGCGGTGACGCGCCGGTGCCGCCGACATGGCCGGCGACCAGGATCACATCGGCATGCGCCTTGGCCACGCCCGCCGCAACGGTGCCGATGCCCGCGCTCGACACAAGCTTGACGCACACCCGCGCGCGCGGGTTGATCTGCTTGAGGTCGTAGATGAGCTGCGCCAGATCTTCGATCGAGTAGATGTCGTGGTGCGGCGGGGGCGAGATCAGCGTCACGCCGGGCGTCGAATGGCGCAGCCGCGCGATGAACTCGGTCACCTTGAACCCGGGCAACTGCCCGCCCTCGCCGGGCTTGGCGCCCTGTGCGACCTTGATCTCCACTTCCTCGCACGCGCCGAGATATTCGGCGGTGACCCCGAAGCGGCCGCTCGCGATCTGCTTGATCGAGCTGTTGGCGTTGTCGCCATTTGAATAGGGCTTGTAGCGGATCGAATCCTCGCCACCCTCGCCCGACACCGCCTTTGCGCCGATGCGGTTCATCGCGATCGCCAGCGTCTCATGGGCCTCGGGCGACAGCGCGCCGAGGCTCATGCCCGGCGTCACGAAGCGCTTGCGGATTTCGGTGATCGCCTCGACCTGATCGATCGCAACGCCCTCAGTCGGGAAATTGAATTCGAGCAGGTCGCGCAGATAGACCGGCGGCAAATCGCGGACCCCGCGCGAGAATTGCAGATAGGTCGAATAGCTGTCGGTCGATACCGCAGTCTGCAGCGTGTGCATCAGCTGCGCGCTGTAGGCATGCGTCTCGCCGCCGTGCCGCTGGCGGTAGAAGCCGCCGATCGGCAGCGTCGCGACCGCGCTGTCATAGGCCGCATCGTGGCGCATCGTCGCGTTGAGGTGCAGCGAGGCATAGCCTTCGCCCGAAATCTTCGCGGGCATGCCGGGGAAGAAGTCGTTGACCAGTGCGCGCGACAGGCCGACCGCCTCGAAATTATAACCGCCACGATAGCTGGAGATCACCGCGATCCCCATCTTCGACATAATCTTGAGCAGGCCTTCGTCGATCGCCTTGCGGTGGTTCTTGAGGCATTGCTCGAACGACAGCTCACCGAACAGGCCGCGCGCATGGCGGTCGGCAATCGCGGCTTCGGCCAGATAGGCGTTCACCGTGGTCGCGCCGACGCCGATCAGCACCGCATAATAATGGGTGTCGAGGCATTCGGCGGTGCGGATGTTGACGCTGGCGTAGGAGCGCAGCCCCTTGCGCACGAGGTGCGTGTGAACCGCCGCCGCTGCCAGCACGCCGGCAATGGCGATGCGGTCGGGGCCGACGGCTTCGTCGGTCAGGAAAATCTCGGTCTTGCCCGCGCGCACCGCCTGTTCGGCCTGAAGCCGGATGTCGGCGATGGCCGCGCGCAGCGTCTCCGGCCCGCCACCGGCCGGGAAGCTGTAATCGATCTCCGCCGCCTGCGCGCCGAAATAGCTTTTGAGCCGCGCCCAGTCGCCATTGGTCAGCACCGGGCTTTCCAGCACCAGCACCTTGTTCGCGGTCTGCGCGGTGTCGAGGATGTTGGCGAGATTGCCGAACCGCGTCTTGAGCGACATCACATGCCGTTCGCGCAAGCTATCGATCGGCGGGTTGGTCACCTGGCTGAAATTCTGGCGGAAGAACTGGCTGATCAGCCGCGGCTTGTCGCTGATCACGGCAAGCGGCGTGTCGTCGCCCATCGACCCGACCGCCTCCTTGGCGTCGGTCACCATCGGCGAGAGGATCAGCTCCATGTCCTCCAGCGTCTGTCCGGCCGCAACCTGGCGACGGGTCAGTTCGGCGCGGGTCCATGCAGGTGGCGCATCGGCGGCGGCGGGCAGATCGTCGATCCCCATGAACTCGCCGATCATCGACGCGTAATCATATTCCCCGGCGATGCGGTCCTTGACCTCGCCATCGGTGTAGAAACGCCCTTCCTCCAGATCGACCGCGATCATCTGGCCCGGCCCCAGCCGCCCCTTGGCGACCACGGTCGCTTCGGGGATCTGGACCATGCCGGTCTCCGACCCGACCACCAGTAGCCCGTCGGACGTGCGCGTATAGCGCAGCGGACGCAGCGCGTTGCGATCGACGCCAGCCACGGCCCAGCGGCCATCGGTCATCGCGAGCGCGGCGGGGCCGTCCCACGGCTCCATCACGCTGGCGAGATACTTGTACATCGCCAGATGCTTGTCGGGCATCGCATCGATCGCCTGCCACGCTTCGGGCACCAGCATCAGCTTGGCGGTCGGCGCGTCGCGGCCGGAGCGACAGATCGCCTCGAACACGGCGTCGAGCGCGGCGGTATCGGATGCGCCCGCCGGGATCACCGGCTTGATGTCCTCCGAATGCTCGCCGAACGCGGTCGCCGCCATCTTGATCTCGTGGCTCAGCATCCAGTTCTTGTTGCCGCGGATCGTGTTGATCTCGCCATTATGGGCAAGACAGCGGAACGGCTGGGCCAGCCACCATTGCGGGAAGGTGTTGGTCGAATAGCGCTGGTGGAAGATCGCGACGCGGCTGACGAAACGTTCGTCGCGCAGGTCGGGATAGAATTCGCTCAGCGACTCCGCGAGGAACAGCCCCTTGTAGATGATCGAGCGGCACGACAGCGAACAGATGTAGAAACCGCTGATCTGCGCGGCGATGATCCGCTTTTCGATGCGACGGCGGACGAGGTAGAGGTTCTTCTCGAACTCGGCCGCGCTCTGTTCGTCGGGCATCGGCCCGGCGATCATGATCTGCTCGATCTCCGGCCGGGTCGCCTGCGCCTTTTGCCCGATGACCGAGACATCGACCGGTACCTGCCGCCAGCCATAGATGGTGTAGCCCGCATCGATCAGCACGCTTTCGACGATCGTGCGGCACGCCTCCTGCGCGCCCAGATCGACGCGCGGCATGAAGATCATGCCGACCGCCAGCCGGTTGGGCAGCACGCGATGCCCGCTGGCGAGCACCGCATCGTCAAAGAAGCGCAGCGGCAGATCGACATGCAGCCCGGCACCGTCGCCGGTCTTGCCATCGGCATCGACCGCGCCGCGATGCCACACCGCCTTCAACGCATCGATTGCACCCTGCACCACGCGGCGCGAGGGTTGCCCATCGATCGCCGCGACCATGCCCACACCACACGCATCGCCCTCGAACTCGGGGCGGTACATGCCCTCACGGGCGAGGCGTTCGCGTTGGGTTTCGGTGGTCACTTCTGAGCTTCCTTCCCAGCCATGAACTCTTCCGCCGCCTTTTTGACGACGGCTTCAAGCTCGGCTTCTTCCTCCGGTGAGGATTCATTCATCCACGCCGCCTTCACCCGCGCGACTTCCGGATTGATCTTCTGAATCTTGGCAAAAGCCGGCGTGCGCGCAAACGCCATCAGAGCCGCCTGATCTTCAGGCGACATCTGGGCAATGACCGCGGGCATTCCCGCTGCTAACCCCTGACGCATGCTCTTGGTGCTGATATCCTCGTCCTGCGCAGCCTCGCTCAGCATGGGTTTGAAGTCGAAATGCCGACTCACCGCGCTGATGAGGCGCGAACCGGCGCTTGAGCCATAGTAGCGTTGCGCCTGCTCAATCTCTGCCGGGGTGAGATTGGCGTCATAAATGCGGGCCAGTCGGTTCCATAGCGTCGGCAGGGACGTAATAACCTGACGTTCGATCGTCGGTCTCATCTGGGCGATGATATGATCAATGAAACCGGGATATTCACGCTCGGTTTCCGCCATTTCGGGATCGGCCCGCATGCTGGCCGCGAGTTCTCCGCCGGCAAACAGGCGATCGCTTTCGGACGTTATGCCCTCCGCAGGGTTCGTAGTCTCCGCGAGTTTCAGCGCCGCTGGCGATACCGACGATGCCTCCTGAGTTGGGAGCGGCGCGGTTGCGCTGGCTACCGGCGCCCCGGCGAGCGCGGTGATGAACAGGCAGATGGCGATCGTCATGCTGCGACCCGTTCTTTGCTCCGGGGCGCTTTTGCCTTCGCCTTCAACCACGCATGCATCCGCTCGCTCACATCGCGGCCGTCACGGATTGCCTGCACCACCAGGCTCGCGCCCTTGACGATGTCGCCGGCGGCGAACACGCCGTCGAGGTTGCTCATCATCGTGCGCGCGTCGGTGCGAACGGTGCCCCAGCGGGTGACGCCCAGCGCGGGCGCATTGAACAGCACCGGCAGGTCTTCGGGGTCGAAGCCGAGTGCCTTGATCACCAGATCGGCGGGCACGTCGAACTTAGCGTCGGGATCGGGCTCGGGCGCGCGGCGGCCGCTGGCGTCGGGGGCGCCAAGGCGCATGCCGACTGCCTTGACCGCCGTCACCTGCTCGCCGCCCTCAAATGCCTCGGGGGCGGAGAGCCAGACGAACTCGACGCCTTCCTCCTCGGCATTGGCGGTTTCGCGCTGGCTGCCCGGCATATTGGCGCGGTCGCGGCGATACAGGCACTTCACCGATTCCGCGCCCTGGCGGATCGCGGTGCGGACACAGTCCATCGCGGTGTCGCCGCCGCCGATCACGACTACGTTTTTGCCTGCGGCGTTAAGGCTGCCATCCTCGAACGCCGGGACGCTGTCGCCAAAGCTCTTGCGGTTCGACGCGATCAGGTAATCGAGCGCATCGACCACGCCGGTCGCACCGACGCCCGGTGCCTTGATCGCGCGCGGCTTGTACACGCCCGTCGCGATCAGCAGCGCGTCATGCTTCTGGCGCAGCTGCTCCAGCGTCGCATCCTTGCCGACGTCGAACCCGAGGTGAAAGACGATGCCGCCCGCCGCCAGCCGGTCGGTGCGGCGCGTGACGATGTGCTTTTCCAGCTTGAAGCCGGGGATGCCATAGGTCAGCAGCCCGCCGGCGCGGTCGTGGCGGTCATAGACATGCACGTCATAGCCGAGCACGCGCAGATATTCCGCCGCAGTCAGGCCCGCCGGACCCGCGCCGATCACGCCGACCGACTGGCCGCGCGCGGGGCCGGGCTGCAACGGCTCGACCCAGCCCTGATCCCAGGCGGTGTCGGTGATGAACTTTTCGACCGACCCGATCGTGACCGTGCCGTGGCCGGAGGATTCGATGACGCAATTGCCCTCGCACAGCCGATCCTGCGGGCAGATGCGGCCGCAAATTTCGGGCATGGTCGAGGTGCTGTTGGACAGCTCGTACGCTTCGCGCAGCCGCCCCTCGGCGGTCAGGCGCAGCCAGTCAGGGATATGGTTGTGCAGCGGGCAGTGCACCGTGCAGTACGGAACACCGCATTGCGAGCAGCGCCCGGCCTGATCCTCGGCGGTGGGTGGCGCATAGCGCTCCGCGATCTCGCGAAAATCCTCCGCGCGCAGCTCTGGATCGCGCTTGGGCGGAAACGCCTGCGCACGATCGACGAATTGGAGCATCACATCCTTTGCCATGCGGCGCGCGATGACAGGATTTCCCTCCAGAGTCACGCAAAAATGCCGATATAGGTAAGCAGTACTTCCCTATTATCGGGTGCACCTAGGCTAAGTTCCGCATTCGACGCAATATCATTTCAAGCTTATGGCCGTATCGGACCTTAGCGCAGCGACAGGAAGAGAATAGCCGCAGCACCAACTGCGATTCGGTACCAGGCAAAGGGCGCGAAGCCGAATCGACCGACAATCTTCACGAACGCCTTCACCACAAACAATGCGACGATAAACGACACACCCAGGCCGATCGCAATGCCGCCAAGGTCATCGGCATTCAGCAGGTCGCGATCCTTGTACAGCGAGTAGGCGGTCGCACCCGCCATGGTCGGCACCGCGAGGAAGAAGCTGAACTCCGCCGCCGTCTTGCGCTCGACCCCCATCAGCAGCGCACCCATGATCGTCGCGCCCGACCGGCTGACCCCCGGGATCATCGCGATGCACTGGACCAGCCCGATTGCGACCGCAGTTGTAAGCGGCATCGTCTCGACGCGCTCGACCTTCACCACCTTGACCATGCGTTCGATGATCAGGATCGCGACGCCGCCGACGATCAGAGCGACCGCGACGGTCATCGGCGACTGGATCAGCGCGCGGATCCCCTCATAGGCGACCGCGCCGATCAGCATCGCGGGCAGAAATCCGATCAGAATGTTGCGCGTGAACCAGATCGCCTCGCGCTCCCCGTGCAACAGGCCCATGCCGATGCCCCAGAAACGCCGCCAATAGGCCACCAGCACCGCCAGGATCGCGCCAAGCTGGATCGCAACCTTGAACGCGACCGATCCTTCGCCGGTAAAGCCGAGCAGCTCGCCCGCCAGGATCAGATGCCCGGTCGATGACACGGGCAGGAATTCGGTCAGCCCCTCGATAATGCCGAGAATGATGTAGATCGCGATGTCGCTCACGGCGCGCTCCCCCTGCCGGGTGTGCCCGGTCGTTCAACTGTGCCGGATGTGGCGGTCAGGCGTGGCGCGCGTCGGCGAACCGGCCATGTTTGCGATACTGGACCAGCCAGTGCGGCGCGACTGCGCCCAGCGGCGTCGGCGCGATGTCGAACGCGGCGAGGCCTTCGCCCGATGCGACATTGTCCTGCTGCAGCATCAACCACTGGTCCCAGCTGATCGGTGCGCCCGGCAGGAAGCCGAGCGATGCCAGCGCGGCTCCGGCAACATCGGGCAGCTCGACCACCGGCTTGTCGCGACCGATCGCGCCGAGCAGCCAGCGGTGGAACTGGGTGAAAGTCATGACGTCCGGCCCGCCCAGCTCAATCGTCTGGCCGGCATAGCGCGCCGGGTCGGCGATCGCGCGGGTCACCGCCTGGGCGACATCGGCGACCCACACCGGCTGGATCTTCGTCCCGCCCTTGAGCACCGGGACGAACGGCAGCGACGCGGCCAGCGCGGCGAAGCGGTTCACGAACTGATCCTCGCGCCCGAACATCAGGCTGGGGCGCAGGATCGTGGCGGTGGGGAAGGCGGCAAGGACAGCCGCCTCGCCATCGCCCTTCGACCGGCCATAGGCCGAGGGTGAGTCGGAATCGGCGCCGATTGCGGACATCTGCACGAAGCTGGTGGCGCCAGCCGCGGCGGCCGCCTTGGCGGCGTTGCCCGATCCGCGCGCGTTGACGAAGTCCATGCGGCTGCCAAACACCCCGACCAGATTGACCACGGCGTCCGACCCGGCCACCGCGCGTGTCAGCGTGTCGGGGCGGGTCACGTCGGCGGCAACGAACTGGGTCTGGCCCAGGCCGCCCAGCGGCTTGAGGAACCACGCCGCGCGGGGATCGCGCTGCGCGATCCGCACCCGCGCACCGGCCTTGAGCAGGCTCTGCGCGATATAGCGTCCGGCGAAACCGCCGCCGCCGATCAACGTCACCAGCTTGTCCTTCATCGCGTCCTCGAACAATTTGACCAAAGTCTGCGCTCCCCATGCCGCGCGATCCGGCAAAGGGCAATGCCGGGATCGTCGTTCCCCCTCCCGCTTGCCGCGCCAAGGGTCTATGGCGGGGGGATGACCGACGATCCCTTTGCCCTGTTCGATGCCTGGTACCGCGAGGCGCGGACGACCGAGATCAACGATTCCAACGCCATGGCGCTGGCGACGGTGAGTGCGGATGGCCAGCCGTCGGTGCGGATGGTGCTGCTCAAGGGCCATGGCCCCGAAGGCTTCACCTTCTATACCAACCGCGAAGGGCGCAAAGCGGGCGAGCTGGAAGCCGTCCCCCGCGCGGCACTGCTGTTCCATTGGAAATCGCTGCGCCGCCAGATCCGCATCGAAGGGCCGGTGAGCCGGGTGACCGACGCCGAATCCGACGCCTATTTCGCGAGCCGTAGCCGCGACTCGCAGCTCGGCGCATGGGCCAGCGACCAGTCGCGCCCGCTCGCCGATCGCGCGACGTTCGAAGCGCGCTTTGCGCAGATGCAGGCGCGGTTCGACGGCGGCGATGTGCCGCGTCCCCCGCATTGGGGCGGCTATCGCGTCGCGCCGGAGCGGATCGAGTTCTGGCTCGATCGCGCACATCGCCTGCATGAACGCCGCGTCTTTACCCGCAACGGCGACCACTGGGATCAAGGCATGCTGTATCCATGAGCGCAACCCCGACCCGGGCGGCGATTGCCAGCGTATGCGCGGCGCTGCTGCTGGGCGGGCTCAAGGCTTATGCGGCCTGGACCACCGGATCGGTGGCGATGCTGGCCAGCCTATCGGATTCGGTACTGGATCTGATCGCGTCGCTGGTGACGCTGGCCGGGGTGCGCATCGCCGCGCAGCCCGCCGACGCCAATCACCGCTTCGGCCATGGCAAGGCCGAGGCGCTGGCGGCGTTATTTCAGGTGGTGCTGATCTCCGCCTCGGCCACCTTCATCGCGGTGCGCGCGATTGAGCGGCTGACCAGCGGGCAGGTCGCGGCCGACCCCGAAGCCGGGATCATCGTGTCGGTGATCGCGATCGGCGTGACGCTGCTGCTCACCGCCTATCAGGCGCGCGCCATCGCGGCGAGCGGATCGATCGCGATTCGCACCGACCGGCTGCATTATCAGTCAGACCTGCTGCTCAATTCCGGGGTGATCGCCGCGCTTGTGCTCGAATCCGTCCTGCATCTGCGCGGCGCGGACCCGGTGTTCGGCATCGGCATCGCACTATGGCTGCTGTGGGGCGCCTGGCATGCGGCGAGCGACGCAATCGGCCAGCTGATGGACCGCGAATGGCCGGAGGAAAAGCGCCGCGCCTTCATCGCCTGTGCCGCCGCGATCCCCGGCTTTGAAAGCCTGCATGACCTGCGCACCCGTACCAGCGGGTCACAGGATTTCGCCCAATTCCACATCCATGTCCCGGCATCGATGAGCGTCGCACAGGCGCATGATGTGGTCGAAGCGCTGGAGGCGCGGCTCGAGGCCGAATTCCCCGGCACCGAAATCCTGATCCATGTCGATCCGGAGGGGCAGGTCGATCGCCCCGGCGAACCGCTGCGCGAAGCCAACGAGCTGGGCGGTTAGGCCGTGACCATTTCCGCCCGCTCGGTCTCGGCGATCCACCCGCCGCCAAGCACGCGTTCGCCGGAATAGAGCACCGCCGCCTGGCCCGGCGCGACGCCATATTCGGGCGCGTCGAACACCACCCGGTCGCGATCGAGCCGCGCCGGCACCGGGCGTGCCATCGACCGGACCTTGGCGGTCAGCGGGCCTTCATGGCTGCCGCCGATCCAGTTCAGCCCCTCGATCCGCGCCGCGCTGACCGCCAGCGCGGATTTGGGGCCGACCACCACGTCGCGCGTGGCGGGATCGAGGCGCAGGACATAGAGCGGCTCGGGGCTGCCCCCGATTTCGAGGCCCCGGCGCTGGCCGACGGTGAAGTGGATCAGCCCCTTATGCGCGCCAAGCTTGTTGCCGGCTTCGTCGACGATCGCGCCGGCGGTGTCGGCCTCGGGCCGCAATTTCTTGACCAGCGTCGCATAGTCGCCATCGGGAACGAAGCAGATGTCCTGGCTGTCGGGCTTGCCCGCAACGCCAAGGCCGATCTCCGCCGCAATTTCCCGTACCCGTGCCTTGGGCAGGCCACCCAGCGGGAAGCGCAGGAAATCGAGCTGCGCGCCGGTGGTCGCGAACAGGAAATAGCTCTGGTCGCGCGCCGGGTCGGCTCCCTTGTGCAGTTCCGGCCCCTCGGTCCCCTCGACCCGCTGCACATAATGGCCGGTGGCGAGGCAATCGGCACCCAGGTCGCGGGCGAGCGCGAACAGGTCGGTGAATTTCGGCCCCATATTGCATTTGACGCAGGGGATCGGGGTGCGGCCGGCGAGATAGGTATCGGCGAAATCGTCGATCACCGTCTCGCGAAAGCTGCTTTCATGATCGAACACATAATGCGCGATGCCCAGGCGATCGCATACGGCGCGCGCATCGCGAATGTCGCGGCCCGCGCAACAGCTGCCCGCGCGCCCCACCGCCTCACCATGATCGTAGAGCTGCAGCGTGACGCCGATCGTCTCAGCGCCCGTCCGTGCGGCGAGCGCGGCCACGACCGAACTGTCGACCCCGCCCGACATGGCGACGACGATGCGCCGCTTTGCGAGCGGCCCGGTCAGCTGAAAATCTGCGGCAAACATCGCCGCGCACATAGGGGTTTCACGGGGGCGATGCAAAATCGCTGTATTTACCGGGCTTTCAGCCTTCGCGATTAAACGGGGTCGGATGAGTTCGACCGATGACAGCAGGCTCCAGTGGATTTGAGCTTCCGATTCGACCGCGATGTCGCGGCGACGCCGATCGCCGCGCCGGTCGCCGTGCTGCTGGCGGCGGCGGCGGTGCGCCAGTCGGCCAGCCCGACCGCGCGGCTGCAATTCCGGCTCGACCGGCTGGCACCAGCGCACGGTCTGCTCGCGCCGCCGCATGGCGCGTTCAACCTGGCGGTCGAGCGCACGCTAACCCGGTGGCAAGTTCGATGAAGGCGCCATTTACCGTGCCGTTTAGGCGAAGCGAAATCCGCAGAGGTTATGACGGGTTTCGGATGCAGTTGGGGACCCCCCGCCCTGATCGAGGTATTGAATGATTGAGAACCAGAAGATCCGCCCAGCGAAAGTGATCGGTCCGCTCGGCGAACCGCTGACGCTCGATTCGCTGCCGCCGCCCGAAACGACCCGCTGGGTCGTGCGCCGCAAGGCGGAGGTCGTCGCGGCGGTCAATGGCGGCCTGCTCAGCATCGATGAAGTGTGCGAGCGCTACGGCCTGACCGTAGAAGAATTCGCCGGGTGGCAGCGTGCGATCGACCGGTCGGGCATGCCCGGCCTGCGCGTGACACGGATCCAGCACTACAAGTCGCTGTATGAGCGCCAGCAGAAATACTGAAATGATCCCGGTAACCTAGGCCGGGCTCTGACCCTCTCTCCCATCCGCCCGCGCCTCAAAACGCGGGCGGAACCATTTTCCGCCCCTGCGCGTCTTCGCTTCACATAGTCCGCGCGGCTTGCGGACTTCACAGTGGAGGAAGTTATGGACCTGGTTGGACTGATTGTCTGGCTCGTGATCGGCGGCGTGGTCGGCTGGCTCGCCAGCCTGGTGATGCGCACCGACGCCCAGCAGGGCATTTTGCTCAACATCGTTGTCGGCATTGTCGGCGCGTTCATTGGCGGCCTGCTGTTCGGCGGCTCGATCAACAGCGCGATCACCGTGATGACCTTTGTGTCGTCGCTGGTCGGCGCGATCATCCTGCTCGCGATCGTCAATCTCGTGCGTCGCGGCTCGGTGCGTTGATCGGTTGATTCAGCTTCGCTGAAACGGCACCGGCCCGCTCCCCCACCCGGCCACCCATATCATGCTACCGCTGGGTGGCCGGGTGGGGGAGCGGGCCGGTGCCGCAGCCCAAAAAAAAGGGGCCGTCCCGGCTGGGGCGGCCCCTTTTCTTTACTTCAGCAGGAAGCGGACGCGTACGGTCGCGCTCACCTGCTGTTCGCCCGGCGCGATTTGGGTCGAATCCTTGGCTTCGGCGCGGACCATCATCTGTGGCACCGGTCCCGGAGCGCCGCCCTCGCTACCTTCGCTGACCATCAGGATGCGGTCGATGCGCATCCCGAGCGCCCCGGCATAGAGGGCAGCGCGGGCGCGCGCGCGCTTGACCGCATCGACCCGCGCTTCGTCCATTGCCGCGTCGATCGCATCGATCGTCAGGCTCGGCCCGTCGATCTGGTTCGCGCCCTGCTTGACCAGCGTGTCGAGGATCGTGCCGCTGCGTGCGATGTCGCGAAACTTCACCGACACGCTGTTGCTCGCCTGATAGCCGGTGATGACCGGCGGCTGATTCTCGGCATAGCGATATTGCGGGCTGAGCGAGATGGTGGCGGTCTGGATGTCGCGATCGGCGATCCCCGCTGCCTTGAGCGCGGTCAGCACCGACGCCATCTGCCGCGCATTGGCCGACAACGCATCGGCCGCCGTCGCGCCCTGGCTGACGACGCCGGCGCGGATTACTGCGATGTCGGGAACGCGATTGACCCGGCCCTCTGCCACGACATCGAGCAGCGTGCCTTCGCTGGCGATTGCGGTCGGGGCGGTCTGCGCGGCAGCGGCAAGCGGCACGGTGGCGGCAAGTGCGGCGGCGCTCAGCAGTCGGATCATGGAGTTGGGCCTTTCAGCAAAAAATTGTCCCGCCGCTGCGTAAGGCAGGGCGGGACAACCGGGGCTGAACGCCCCTTGCAGCAAGCGTTCAGCGCGTGCGGCGCGTCATCACCAGCCGATACAGCGCGAGCAGCACGATCGCGCCGACCGTGGCGGCAATATAACTGTTAAGGGTGCTGGTCAGGTCGACGCCGATCGACGGCGCGACAAACCCGGCCAGCAATGCCCCGGCAATGCCGATCAGAATGGTGACGATGATACCGCCCGGGTCCTTGCCCGGCATGATCAGCTTGCCAAGGACGCCGGCCACCAGGCCGATCAGGATCCAACCAAGAATTCCTTCGGGCATGCTTTCCTCCTGTAGTCGTCTCCGTCCCCCGATCAGGCTGGAGCGATTGCGAGATTGCATGATGAACGCCCCGCTGAATACCCCCATTTGCGCGAGACTTGAGCTTGCGCGAAATGACCAAAACAGGCATTTGCCGCGCACCTCAAAACTGCCCTTGAGGCAAGTGACTTATTCAGATAATACAGCGCGACGGGGAGGACCCGCGCCGGCCGTTGGTCGGGGGTGAAAGAGGTCGCGCATGAATTACGAGGCTCGGATGTTCGGTGGGGAAGAACGACTCGCTCTGGCGGGTGAAGGCGAAAAAAGCTCGCGTCGCAAATGGTGGATCATCGCGGGCGTGATTGCGCTCGTCGTGATCGTGGCGGCGTATTTCGCCTTTGCCTCGGGCGGTGCGACCGACAAGGCCGAGCCAGCCAAGGCGGGCGCTGCTGGCGCGGCCAAGGGCGGGCAGGGCGGTGATCGTCAGCTGCCGACCGTCACCGTCGCGGTCCCGGGCCGCAGCACCATCACCAGCGTGATCAACGGCACCGGCTCGCTCGCCGCGCGTCGTGAAATGCCGGTCGGCGTCGCGGGCGAGGGCGGTATGGTCACACGCGTGCTGGTGGAGCCGGGCGACTGGGTCAATGCGGGTCAGGTGCTCGCCACGGTCGATCGTTCGGTCCAGAGCCAGACCGCCCAGTCGCAGGCGGCAAGCATCCGCGTCGCGCAGGCCGACCTCAATATTGCACAGGCCGAGCTCGATCGCGCGCAGCAGCTGCTGGGGCGCGGGTTCGTGTCCAAGGCGGATATCGATCGCAAGACCGCGACCCGTGACGCCGCCGCCGCGCGCGTGCGTGTTGCCCAGTCGCAGCTGTCCGAAACGCAGGCGCGCAACCGCCGCCTCGACATTCGTTCGCCCGCTGCTGGTCTTGTCCTTACCCGCGCGGTCGAACCGGGTCAGATCATCAGCTCGGGTTCGGGCGCGCTGTTCCGCGTCGCCCAGGGCGGCCAGATGGAATTGCGCGCGCAGCTGAGCGAAGCCGACCTCCAGCGCATCCCGGTCGGCGCGCGCGCTGAGGTCACGCCGGTCGGGACCGACCGCAGCTTCACTGGCGAAGTGTGGCAGGTGTCGCCGGTCATCGACCCGCAGACGCGGCAGGGCATTGCGCGCGTCGCATTGTCGTTCGATCGGGCGCTGCGTCCGGGCGGCTTTGCCTCGGCGCGGATCAATGCGGGCGGCGCTGTCGCCCCGCTGCTCCCGCAATCGGCGATCCAGAGCGATGCCAAGGGCAATTTCGTGTACATCCTCAATGCCAAGGATGAGGCTGAACGCCGTAACGTCACCACCGGTGACGTGTCGGATATCGGGGTTGCGATCACCAGCGGGCTGGACGGCACCGAACGCGTGGTCCTTACCGCAGGCGCGTTCCTCAACCCGGGACAGAAGGTCAAGCCGAACCTCACCACGCTGAAGCGTTAAGGGACAACGGGATATGAGCTTTCGCAACATCTCCGCCTGGTCGATCCGGAACCCGGTTCCGCCGATCGTGCTGTTCATTGCGCTGACCATCGCGGGTTTTGTCAGCTTCGCGCGGATGGACGTGAACAACGATCCGGACATCGATTTCCCGATCGTCTGGGTTTCGATCAGCCAGCCCGGCGCCGCGCCGAGCGAGCTCGAAACCCAGGTCACCCAGCGGGTCGAGGCGGCGGTGCGCAGCCTGCAGGGCATCGATCAGATCGAATCCACCGTCAGCGAAGGCAATTCACAGACCGTCATCCAGCTGGACATCGGCACGCCGATCGATCGCGCGGTCAGCGACGTGCGTGATGCGATCGCCCAGATTCGCGGCGACCTTCCCGACGGGATTCTGGAGCCGCTGGTCGGACGCGCCAATACCAGTGACCAGGAAATCGCGACGTTCACCGCGACCGGCACCGACATGACGATCGAGCAGCTGTCCTGGTATGTCGATAATACCGTCGCCAACGAGCTGCTGTCGATCGACGGCCTGTCGGGGGTCGAGCGCATCGGCGGGGTCAGTCGCGAAATCCGCGTCATCCTCAACCTGCCCAAGATCCAGTCGCTCGGCCTGACCGCATCACAGGTCAACCAGCAGCTGCGTCAGGTCAATCTGAACGCCGCCGGTGGACGCACCGAGATTTCGGGGAGCGAGCAGTCGGTCCGCGTGCTCGGCAACGCCGCGGATGCGCGCGCGCTCGCTGAAACGCGCATCAGCATCGGCGGTGACCGCAACGTCCGGCTCGGCGATATTGCCGACGTCAAGGATCTCTATGCCGAACAGCGCAGCCTGGCCGAGTTCAACGGCCGGCAGGTGCTGTCGTTCAACATCAAGCGCGCCAAGGGTGCGTCCGATGTGACCGTGTTCGACGAAGCGGAAAAGAAGCTGGAGGCGCTCAACAAGCGCAACCCGGCGGTGCAGTTCAACGTCCTGTTCAACAGCGTCAAATATACCGAAGCCCAATATCATTCGGCGATGGTCGCGATGATTGAGGGCGCGGTGCTCGCCGTCATCGTCGTGTTCCTGTTCCTGCGCGACTGGCGCGCGACGCTGATCTCCGCACTGGCGATCCCGCTTTCGGCAATCCCGACCTTCTGGTTCATGGAGATGCTCGGCTTCACCCTGAACCAGATGACGCTGCTCGCGCTCAGCCTGGTTGCGGGCGTGCTGGTCGACGATGCGATCGTGGAGATCGAGAATATCGTCCGACATATGCGCATGGGCAAATCCGCCTATCAGGCATCGATCGACGCGGCGGACGAGATCGGCGTGGCGGTGCTGGCGACGACCATGTCGATCGTGGCAGTGTTCCTGCCCGTCGGCCTGATGCCGGGCATTTCGGGTCAGTTCTTCAAGAATTTTGGCCTGACCGTGGTTGCCGCCGTGCTGATGTCACTGGCGATTGCGCGCCTGTTGACGCCGATGATCGCGGCCTATTTCCTCAAGGCCAAGGGCCATGCCAGCCATGGCGAGGGCGCGATGATGGACGGCTATGTCCGCGTGCTGCGCTGGACGCTGGTGCATCGCTGGGTCGCGGTGGTGGCGTTCCTGGTCGCCTTTGCGCTCGAAATCTTCCTCGCGGCGGGCGGCCCGCTGCCCTTCACCTTCCAGCCCAATCAGGATCAGGACGATATCACCGTCCAGATCGAAATGGTGCCCGGAACCAGCCTGGAGCAGACCAAGACGGTTGTCGACAAGGTCACCGGTATCGTCGCGGCACGGACCGACGTGGTCGAGAATGTCTATTCGCGCACCTTTGTCGGCAATGGCCGCGTCGTCGCGATCCTGAAGGACGAGCGCGCGATCACCAGCGTCGAGCTGGAGCAGGCGCTTCAGCCTGCGCTGGCCCAGATCCCCGATGCGCGCGTCAATGTGCGCTCGCAGGGCGGCTGGGGCGGCAGCGGTCGGGCGGTGTCGATCGTGCTGGGTGGCGAGGACCCGAAGCTGCTCAACGATACCGCGCTCAAGATCGTCGCCGAGATGGAGAAGATGCCTGAGGTCCGTGCGCCACGGATCACCGGCGATCTTCAGCGGCCGGAGATCGTGATCCAGCCGCGTACCGAACTGGCGGCGGACCTGGGTGTAACCACGGCGGCCCTGTCCAATGCGATCCGAATCGCGACGCTGGGTGACATCGATCAGAACAGCGCCAAGTTCTCGCTGTCCGATCGCCAGGTTCCGATCAAGGTCGCGCTCGCCGAAAGCTCGCGCGCCGAGCTGGAAACGATCCGCAATCTGCCGGTGCCAACCGCGTCGGGCGGATCGGTGCCGCTGGGTGTGGTCGCCGAAATCAAGTTCGGGGTGGGCGCAACGCGGATCGACCGCCTGAACCAGAAGCGCCGCCTTGTCGTCGGTGCCGATCTTGCCACCGATCCCAAGACCGGAAAGCCGTTCGTGCTGGGTGCAGTGATGCAGAAGGTCGATCAGCTCCCAACGATGCGCAACCTGCCGATGGGCGTCGGCAAGCTGGAGGTCGGCCAGGCCAAATGGCAGACCGAGATGCTGGTCAACTTCGTCGTCGCGCTGATTTCCGGCATCCTGCTCGTCTTCGCGGTGCTGGTGCTGCTCTATCGTGGCGTGATGGCGGCGATGGTCAATCTGTCGTCGCTGCTGATCGCGGCACTGGGCGGGTTCATCGCGCTATGGCTGACCGGCAATCCGATCTCGATGCCGGTGCTGATCGGCGTCTTGATGCTGCTTGGCATCGTGGCGAAGAACTCGATCCTGCTGATCGACTTCGCGCTGGAGGAGATGGAGAAGGGTGTCGACAAGATCACCGCGATCGTCGACGCCGGGCACAAGCGCGCGCAGCCGATCGTGATGACCACCGTGGCGATGGTCGCCGGCATGGTGCCGACCGCATTGTCGCTGAACGGCGACGGATCGTGGCGTGCGCCGATGGGCATCACCGTGATCGGCGGTCTGATACTGTCGACGCTGCTTACCCTGCTGATCGTCCCGGCACTGTTCAGCCTGGCGCTGGGCATGGAGCGGCGGGTCGGTCCGTGGCTTGGCCGCAAGCTGCTGACCTTCCGCCCGGGTGACGATGCCGATGACAAGGCGCGGATCGGCGGCACGGTCCCTCCCCCCCAGATCGGCCATCGCGGCGAAGGTCCCGAACCTGCCGAGTGAACCAAAACAGGGCACGCGGATTGTTCCGGCTATGAACCCGGCAATCCGCGTGCTTTCTGGTCCAGTGATTCGCTCATATGACCCTGTCCCGCCTGGCCTCAGGCGGATGCGCATCCTCGCCACCGGCCTGCTGGTGCTGATGGCGGCGGTGTACTTCACCGCGCGCAGCTTCGAACCCGACTATACCGTCGCGGGCTTTATCCGCGCCTTTGCCGAGGCGGCAATGGTCGGTGGCCTCGCCGACTGGTTCGCGGTCACCGCGCTGTTCCGCCACCCGCTCGGCCTGCCGATCCCGCACACCGCGATCATTCCGCGCAACAAGGAGCGGATCGCCAGCTCGCTCGCCAATTTCCTGCGCGACAATTTTCTGATCCCCCGCGTCGTCGCGCGGCGGATGCGGACGATCGACGTGGCGGGCGCAGCGGGCAAATGGCTCGCGCAGCCGCCCGAAAGCTCGGGTCGCCTGCGCCGCGGCGCATCGCGCATGGCCGCGAACCTGCTCGAATCGCTCGACAAGGATCAGTTGGGCGGCCTGATCAAGGGCGCGGTCGCCAATCGCCTGCGCCAAACTGATGTCGCGCCGTTGCTGGGCCAGGCGCTCGGCGCGGCGATTGCCGAGGGGCGGCACCTGCCCCTGATGGATTCGATGCTGCGCTGGCTGGCGAAGATCATCGACCAGAATGAGGCGCTGATCCGCAAGATGGTGCATGAGCGCGCCGGTGCGATCATGCGCTGGACCGGGCTCGATGAGACGCTCGCCAATGCGATCATCGACGGGCTGTACAAGCTGGTGTCGGACGTCGCCGAGGATCCCGGCCACCCGCTGCGTGCGAAGGTTGAGGAGGGATTGGAAAAGCTCGCATTCGACCTGCAGTTCGACATCCCGACCCGGCTGAAGGTCGAGGAATTCAAGGCCGACATGCTCGACAATCCCGCACTCGCGCGCTGGATCGAGGGGATGTGGGAACAGGCGCGCGGCGCGTTGCTGCGGGTAGCGCGCGATCCCGATGCGGCGCTGGCGGGCAAGTTCGGCGAGGCGTTGCGCCAGCTCGGGGGAACGCTGCAGAGCGACCCGCGCCTTGCCCATATGATCAACCGCTTCGTCCGGCGCGCCGCAGTCGGCACCGCCGCCGATTATGGCGACGGCATCGTCCGGCTGGTGTCCGACACGGTCCGCGGCTGGGACGCGCGCACGATCACGGGCCGACTCGAAAATGCGGTGGGCAAGGATTTGCAGTATATCCGGATCAACGGGACTTTGGTGGGCGGGCTGGTCGGGCTGACGCTGCACTCGTTGCATACGGTGTTGTGAGCCCGGCGCCCCGTTTGCCCTGAGCTTGTCGAAGGGCGATCCCCCGACCTCCCCGGGGGTGGAACTGGTGCTTCGACAAGCTCAGCACAAACGGCGGAGGTGCTCCAGCGAAGGCGGGAGGGGCTACGATGATGATTCACTCCTCCCAATCCAGCACCGTCCAGCCCTTGACCGCCGCCAGTTTCCGCAACGGGCCGTGCGCGTTGACCGCGAACGGCTCGTCCGCCCATTCCAGCACCGGCGCGTCGGACACATGGTCGCTGTAGAAGCGCACCCGCATTTCCTCGCGCGACAGCCCCTCGCGCGCCATCCACGCCTCGATCAACCGCAATTTGGCGGGGCCGTAGCAATTCTCGCCCTCAAGCCCCGCCAGCACATTGCCATCGGCATCGCGTCGCGCCGCGGTGGCGATCACGGTGCCGATGTGCAGCCGCGCCGCGATCGCTTCAGCATAATAGCCATGGCTCGCGGTCGCCAGCACCGGCTCCCAGCCCGCCGCGCGATCGGCTTCCACCCGCGCGCGGGCATCGGCGAACAGGTTGGTCGCCGCCATATCGTCCGCGAACGCCTCCGCCACCACTGCAAGTTCGGCGGGCGGGATCGCACGACCGATCATCAGCCGGTGCGTAATTTCCTTCAGCCGTGCGCGGTCGATCGCCTTGGCCAGATAGGCGAGGCTGGCAAGGCCGGCGAGCGGGAGCAACGCCAGCCGCCACGGTGCCCGAACGCGCGCTGCATGGACCAGAAATGGCGTCCATGTCGCGCGTCGCGTGATCGTCTTGTCCATGTCGTAAATGGCGAGTCGGCGCATCGGAACCTTTCCCGGTCGTCCGTAATTGGTTCGGTCGGTATCTTATCCTCTAGCTACAGGTGCTTGCCGTTCCAGTGCGAATCAACGATGGGTGGTCGCGATGAATGCGCCAGCCGACTTTCAGCACGACACGGCCGCCGGGGCGCTGCGGTTCAGTGGCAATCTGTCGCTGCGCAGTGTCGGCGACCTGCCCGATCGGCTTAACGCGGTCGAGGGCGATGTGCGAACGCTCGACATGCGCGGGATCGACCGGATCGACACGGTCGGCGCGTGGCTGATCCACCGCTTCGCGCGTGACCATGATGCGCAGGTGACCGGGCTCGACGCCAACCAGCAGCTGCTGTTCGACCATGTCGCCCAGGCCGACCACCCGATCGAAGCGCCGCCAAAGCCAATAGGCGCCTTTGCCCAATTGCTCGCCGAAATCGGCGAAGCCGTGATTCAGGCGGGCAAGACCATGTTCGGCCTGCTCGGCTTCATGGGCGCGACCGCGGTCGCGGCGGGCCGGGTGATCGCGAACCCGCGCCGCTTCCGCTATCACGCCACGGTCCACCGGTTCGAAGTGGTCGGCGTCTCCGCGCTCGGCATCATCGGGCTGATGAGCTTTCTGATCGGCATCGTCATCGCACAACAGGGCGCGGTCCAGCTGCGCCAGTTCGGTGCGGAGGTGTTCACGATCAACCTGGTCGGGCGCATCACGCTGCGTGAACTGGGCATCCTGATGACTGCGATCATGGTCGCCGGGCGCTCGGGATCGGCCTTCGCGGCGCAGCTCGGCACGATGAAGCTGACCGAAGAAATTGACGCAATGCGCACCATCGGGGTCAACCCGATGGAGGCACTGGTCTTGCCGCGCGTGATCGCCGCCGTGCTGATGCTGCCGTTGCTCGGCTTCTACGCCTCGCTGCTCGGGATGATCGGCGGCGGCCTGCTGTGCTGGATCGCGCTCGACATTCCACCGGTCACCTTCGTCCAGCGGCTGCGCGAAGTGGTGCCGATCACCGACCTCTATGTTGGCCTCGTCAAGGCGCCCGTGTTCGGCGCGATCATCGCGATCGCCGGCTGCTATCAGGGGATGCAGGTCGAAAGCGACGCCGAACAGGTCGGCCTGCGTACCACCACTGCGGTGGTTCAGGCGATCTTCCTCGTCATCGTGCTCGACGCCTTTTTCGCGGTGTTCTTTACCGAAGTGGGGTGGAACTGATGACCGCCCCCATTTTCGACGGCGAAGAGGCGGTCATCCGCATCCGTGGCCTGCGCAACAGCTTTGGCGATCAGATCGTGCACGACAATCTCGATCTCGATGTGCGGCCCGGCGAGATTCTGGGCGTGGTCGGCGGATCGGGCACCGGCAAATCGGTGCTGATGCGATCGATCATCGGCCTGCAACCACCCGATGCGGGTGAGGTCCATGTGTTTGGCGAATCGGTGATCGATGCCGATGAACAACAGGCAATCGAGATTCGCCGCCGCTGGGGCGTGTTGTTTCAGGGCGGCGCGCTGTTCTCGACCCTGACCGTCGCCGAAAATGTCCAGGTGCCGCTCAAGGAATTCTACCCGCAGCTTGACGACCAGCTGCTCGCCGAGATCGCGGCCTACAAGGTGGTGATGACTGGCCTGCCGCCCGAGGCTGGCCCCAAATATCCCGCCGAGCTTTCCGGCGGCATGAAAAAGCGCGCGGGCCTCTCGCGCAGCCTCGCGCTCGATCCCGAATTGCTGTTCCTCGACGAACCGACCGCCGGGCTCGACCCGATCGGTGCGGCGGCGTTCGACGAGCTGACGCGGTCGTTACAGCAGACGCTGGGGCTGACGGTGTTTCTGATCACCCATGACCTCGACACGCTTTATGCCATATGTGACCGCGTCGCGGTGCTGGCCGACAAGCGCGTGATCGCGGTCGGAACGATCGACGAGCTGCTCGCTTTGGATCATCCGTGGATCCAGGAATATTTTAATGGCCCGCGCGGACGCGCGGCGGTGGCGAGCGTGGAACGCGCCGGGGCCATGGGGGCATGAGGGACTGATGGAAACACGCTCAAACCATGTGCTGGTCGGCGCGGTCGTGCTGATCCTGCTTGCCGTGTTGGCGCTGTTCACCGTGTGGCTCGCCCGGGTGAGTACGACCAACGAGAAGGAATATGACATCTTCTTCAAACAGGCGGTCGACGGGTTGAACAAGGGGTCGCAGGTCGCCTTCTCCGGCGTCCCCGCAGGACAGGTCAAGGAAATCGGCCTGTTCAAGCCCGACCCCAGCCTGGTGCGCGTCCGCATCGCGGTGAACAGCGATGTGCCGATCCTGCAGGGTACGACCGCGACGATCCAGGGCGTCGGGTTTACCGGGGTCAGCCAGATCCAGCTGGACGGTGCGGTCAAGGGCGCGTCCCCGATCATATGCCCCGACGTCAATCCGCGCAGCGTCTGCCCGCTCGGCGTGCCGGTGATCCCGACCAAACAGGGTGGCCTTGGCGCATTGCTCAATTCGGCACCGCGCCTGCTCGAACGGCTCTCAACCCTGACCGAGCGGCTGACCGAATTGCTGTCCGACCGCAATCAGGCGTCGATCAGCGGCATCCTCGCCAACACCGAAAAGCTGACCGGCGAACTGGCCAAGGGCGCGCCGGACATGCGCGCGACGCTTGCTGAGCTGCGCATCACGGTCCAGAAGGCGGGCGTCGCCGCCGAACAGATCGGCAATCTCGCCGGCACCACCGACCGCGTGCTCGACAAGGAAATCGCGCCGACGATGAAGGATCTGCGCGGCGCGATCGCCTCGGCCGACAAGAGCATGAAGGCGCTCGAGCGTACGTTGAGCAAGGCCGATGGCGGCATCGACGAAGTGACGACCAAGACGCTCCCTGAAATCAACCAGCTGATTCAGGATCTGCGCCAGATGACTGCCGCGCTCGCCTCGGTCGCGGAAAAGATCGACCGTGAAGGCGCCGGATCGCTGATCGGATCGCCCAAGCTGCCCGACTACGAACCCAAGAAGAAGTGAGCCCGATGATGCGCAAGCTCCTCCTCGCCCCCGTCCTGCTTGCCGCGCTGCCGCTTGGCGGGTGCATCAAGTTCGGGGCCGAACCGCCGCCCTCCCTGCTCAAGCTGGAGGCCGACGCAGTGATGCCGACTGGCCAGACGGTGAGCTCGGCGACAGCGCGCGCGATCACCATCGCCGTGCCGTCGGTGCCGCAGGAGCTGGCGGTGACCCGCGTGCCGGTGCGCAGCAGCGACACGGCGGTCGCCTATCTCAAGGACGCGCAATGGGTCGAAGCGCCCAACCGCATGTTCGCGCGCGTGCTGGGTGATACGATCTCGGTACGCACCGGTCGCGTCGTGCTGAACCTGCGCCAGTCGCTGTCCGATCCCGGTGCGCGGTTGGGCGGCGAGCTGCGCCAGTTCGGCGTCGATGCCGACAGCAGCGCAGCGGTGGTCGTCTATGAGGCGACGCTGGTCCGCGACCGCCCCGTCGGCGCCGATGGCGTTCGTCCGGCAATGACGTTCGAGAAACGCCGCTTCGAAGCGCGCGTGCCGCTGGCTCAGATCACGCCCACCGCCGCCGGCGCAGCGCTCAATCAGGCTGCCAATGAGGTGGCGGGTGAGGTTGCCGACTGGGTTGGAAAGTAAACTCCATTACGGCGCACGCCTGATCGGCGGCATTACATTGCAGATGTCCGCCCCGCCCGCGGGCAGGTTGAAAAAGGGCGGTTGGCGGTTCTCGCGCGCCTTGATCCACGCAGCAAAGCGGGAATTGTCTGCCGCGCGATATTGAAAGCGCGGGCGCTCCGTTTCGGGCAGGTCGCTGGCGAGCCGACCGCGCACGAATGGCACATGCTGGCTCGCCTCCTTGTAGAGGCCCAGGCCGCCCTCGGTGCCGCGCGGGAGCGACGCGAGATGCTCGATCCCCTCCAGCACCCGCCCGACGATCGCGATATTGCGGTCGAGATGGCGCGGGCCATGGCCAATCACCGCATAAAGGTCGCCGCCGCTACCGGTGCTGGGAGCCAGATCGCGCGCGACCCCGACCATTCCATAGCAATGGGGGATCCACGCGACCGTGCCGTTGGTAGCTAGCGGCCAGCCATCGGCGCTGTGTCCGGCGGCGGTCGAATAAGGGTCGCTACGCGTCAGCCGCGTCACCGCGTCAAAGTTCGGCCAGTCATACTCGGCCGGCGGCTGCGCGATCATGCCGGCGGGAAGCGGCTTCTTCTCGGTCGGGTCGCCCCATTGCACGACATAATTGTCATGCACACGGTAGATCGACGCCGTATCCCACCAGCCGGCAGCGGCAAGCCTGCGGATATTGGCGACATGCACCGACGCATAGCGCGGAGCGAGGCGGATCACGACCTGCCGCTTGTCCGACAGGGTCAGGACCAGCAGCTCATCGGCCGGAATGTTCCGCCAATCGGCAGGGTGCGGGTCGAACGGGGCCGGGGCTGGCGCGGGTGTCGCAGCCTGCAGCGCGAAGGCAAGGGAGAGGGTCAGCATGGGGTAAAGCTGTCACGCCTTACCGCAGGACGCAACGCGCTTGCACAGCGCCCGGCAAATCTCTAGGCAGCCCGCTTCCAGCGGTGCGGAGCGGTGGCCGAGTGGTCGAAGGCGCTCGCCTGGAAAGTGAGTATACGCCAAAAGCGTATCGAGGGTTCGAATCCCTCCCGCTCCGCCACTTTGGGCCTTTTTCAGGTCGCGTTACCCCGGAAAAATCGCTAAGAAAGCCCAGAAATCAGCGGTTTTTTCGTTCCGCTGTGTTTCACTCAATTTCATACCATCCCGCACGAAGTGTGGGGAAAAGTGTGGGGAAGAATGAGGTGAGATGTCATGGGAAAGCTCACAGCTGCGAAAATTCGCAGCCTCTCTGAACCGGGCCGCTACTCCGACGGGGACGGCCTTTTCCTCGAAATCAACGGCCGCGGCGCCGCCAGCTGGATTCTTCGCGTTCAATCCGGGGGGAAACGGCAGGATATCGGGCTCGGCTCTGCGAAGTCGGTTTCACTCAAGGACGCTCGAGCGGCGGCATATGCGACGCGTCAGAAAATCGCCCAAGGGATCGACCCGGTAGCGGAGCGCAAGCAGGAGCGGATCACAGTCCCCACGTTTCGGGAGGCGGCGGTGAGCGTTCATGAAGAGCACCGTGCAGCCTGGAAAAACGGCAAGCATCAGCAGCAGTGGATTTCGACGCTGGAGACCTATGCCTTTCCGGCATTTGGCGAGCGACCGGTGAACGAGATCGAAGGGCCGGCCATTCGTGACGTTCTCGCCCCGATCTGGTTGAGCAAGCCCGAGACGGCACGCCGCGTGCGCCAGCGGATCGCCACGGTCCTCGACTGGGCCTGCGCGAAGGGGTTCAGGGCAACCGAAGCGCCGATGCGGTCGATTGCAAAGGGTCTGCCGCGCCAGCCCAAGAAGGATCGTCACTTTGCCGCGATGTCCTATGCCGATGTCCCGGCGTTCGTTGAAAAACTGCGTGAGAGGGAGTCGGTCGGTCGCGTTGCCCTCGAAGCCCTCATCCTGACTGCTGCGCGGTCGGGGGAAATTCGCGGCGCATGCTGGTCGGAGCTGGATCTGCAGAACCGCATCTGGTCGGTCCCGGCCGAGCGCATGAAGATGGGGCGGATCCATCTTGTGCCGCTATCGGATGAGGCTGTCGCCGTGTTCGAGCGGGCCAAGGCGTTCAAGGTCGGGGCGAGTGACCTCGTGTTTCCGGGGCAGAATGTGAAGCGGCCGCTGTCCGACATGACGCTGCTGAAGATTTTGCGCGACATGGAGCTAGGCGTCACCGTCCATGGGTTCCGTTCTGCGTTCCGCGACTGGGTTGCGGAACAGACCGACTATCCCGGAGAGGTCGCCGAGGCTGCGCTGGCGCATGCGGTTTCAAATAAGGTCGAGGCTGCGTATCGGCGCACGGACTTTCTCGACAAGCGTCGGCTTCTCATGCGCGATTGGGGCGCGTTCGTCTCCGGACGTGAGGTCGCTGGAAAGGATTTGGGCGGGGAAGCTGACAATGGGGCGTCATAGCCTGAGCTACCTTAGCTCAGGAGTTTTCATTGTCCGTTTCATCGTGTTCCAAGACCGTCCGTCGCGCATCTTACTCCACATCGCCCGGCACAGCGACTGCCTCGGTGACACCCGCTCAACGTGGGCCGAAGCCGCGTCCCATCGTTGAGTTCCCCGAACCGCTGTCCATCGACTGGATTGATCCACCGACCTTTCCCGAGGCCTTCGCGCTTCAGCTGAAGCGACATGGCGATAGTTGCTGGCACCTGCACAAGGCCATCTGCCGCCCCGGCGAGACGTTCGACCGGAAAACCTTCCAGCAATGGGCATTGGGTGCGAAGCTGCCCAGCGCCGTGCAGAGTTTCGACATGCTGGCACGGGTCGAGCAACGCTATCGGCTGCAACCGGGCTATTTTCGCGCAAAGCTCGCGAACACGGGACGGGCAATTGTCGGCCACAAGTTTGCAACGATGCCTGCGGCGGAGCGTCGCCGCCTCGCCTGGCATCTACCAGATGACTTCGACCAGCGCTCGCAGGCGGAGCGTGCCGAGATCCTTCACTGGATCCGATCAGTGATCATTTCCGGATCGACCGAATATCGCCGCTTTCAGGCTGAAGCGATGAAGGTTCGCTTCGCGCTGCGTTTCCCGGAATTTCTCTCAGCTGCGCCGTCGCTGAAAACGGACAGCGGCGGGTCGGTGGCTGGCGAAGGCGTGCGGCCCGCACCGCCGCGTCTCGTGAGGGAGATGAGTGACCTCATCCGGTTCAAGACAGCCACACTCACGCAGATCGGCGTCAAGCGTTCTGGTGTGTGGGGGGAAGAGACCGTGACCCAGAAGATCGAACATTTTGCTCTCATGTTCGGCGCCGTTGCCGGCGATCCCGCACCACCGGTTTCGGGCCTTGGCGCGCCTCTGCAAAGTCTGTCCATGGCGCTGCTGGTATTCCCCGTCTTTTGGGACTGGTACCTCCGGTGGCGAGAAGCGCGGCGCGGCTTTTATACGTCATGGGAGGTCAATATGCTGGCGCTCGGGATGGCATTCAGCCGTCGCGAGACCGGATGGATTCGCCAGAGCGAATGGCTTGCCGAGGGGCTGACGGCCATTCCCGGACTGGTATCGCAGGATGACATTGCGCAGGTGCGAAGCGACTGGACCGCGGCATGTGATCGTGTCCACGACCATACGCTGGCACGGTCAAAAGAACTGGCGCGGGTGGTTCGCGTCCACCGCGACCCGTTCGAGCCGATCTTGGTGATACTGGAGGATGACAGTCCGGTCGGGGCCTATCGGCGGATCACCGACGAAATCATCGCGCGCATGCCCGACCCGCGTCGCTATCCGCGCTCAGCGGCCGAAGCCATGCGCGGCTTTCTGATGCTTCGGCTGGGTCTGCATCTGGGGGTTCGGCAGAAGAATCTGCGACAGCTGATGGTCTGCCCGCGCGGTCAGACGCCGCGATCCGAACGCCAGCTTGAGCATCTGCGTCGCGGTGAGTTACGCTGGAGCGCGCGCGATCAGGCATGGGAGGTTCTGATCCCGTCGGTCGCGTTCAAGAACGCCAATTCCTCATTCTTCGGCAAGCAGCCTTTCCGGCTGACCTTGCCCGATCTTAACGGGCTCTATGCCCGGATCGACGCCTATATCGAGCGCTACCGCCCCTTGCTGTTGGGCGAAGCCGAGGACCCCGGGACGTTCTTCGTCAAGACAGTCAAGCGAACCAGCCGCAACGCATCCTATGATCAGAGCACATTTTACGAAGCCTGGCGTCTGGTGATCCAGCGCTATGGCATCTTCAATCCCTATACCGGGCGCGGCGCGATCAGGGGATTGCTTCCGCACGGCCCCCACAATGTTCGCGACGTGCTGGCGACGCATATCCTCAAGAAGACCGGGTCCTACGAACAGGCGAGCTATGCCATTCAGGACACGCCCGAGATGGTCGCACAGCATTACGGGCGATTCCTCCCGCAGGATAAGGCCGCGATCGCCGCGCGCGTTCTCAATCAGGTCTGGGAGAGCGGTTGAGTTAGCTGCGCGCACCGCCCTTTGCAGCATAGGACATCGGGCTTTGAGACCATTCCCGGATAGCGGACTCCCGCCAGCCCACGCAGCGGGTGCTGATCTGCACGTTCTTCGGGAAAGTGCCTTCCTGCATCCGGCGATACAGCGTTGTGCGGGCCAGGCCGGTCATTTCGATGACGGCCTTGAGGCGGAGAATGCGGTCGGTCTGTTCGGTCTGCATTGGTTTCACCTCGCATCGCATGCGTTTCAGTGGTCCCTCGCCTGCAAGACCTGAGCATGGATTTGCGAAGTGGCAACAGCGCGACACGCAGGAGAGCAGGCCTGCGCAGGGAAACGAGCGTTAGCGTAAGCCGCGTCGTCACGAGAAGCGGTTTGTCCTCCCAACGCTCGTGGCGGGAACTCGCTCTACGCTCTTTGCGCGGCACCGAGTCGCTCTTCGGCGTCTCTGTCTATCCGGATGACAATCGCTGGAGCGTGGTCGGGGCCGCCGGAGGAATGAAACGCGGTTCCGATTGAGCGTGCTCTGCCGGACTTTTGGGAAGCCGCCGGCGTGAGCAGAGCCTTCGCTTGCTGCGTGGCGCCCTCTGGCCGGATTCGAGGGAGCCGCCTTTGCGTGCGTGGAGCGCTAAAGCATCCACACCAAAATGGACCTAAATTCACGCGTTAGGCCTGAGCCTTTGTCCGTCATATATTTGACATACAGGGCATTATTTTGGTTGAAGCTGTAGGCCACTAAACTTGCTTCGCCGCTGCCGTGAGAAGTTGTCCGGCCGAAAGCTTCGAACAAGGCGGCTCCCGAGGCGCGCGGGTTGAGGACCGCACGAGGGACCGACCAGGGTGGGTATGCCCCGGCTGGCCATTGCCGAATATTTTATCGAGACTGCTCGCTCGGCGAGCACGTCGGAAACCCTATACGCAGCCCTTTTGCGATGCTGCGAGGAAATGGGCCTCAAATATTTCGCGCTGACGCATCATGTCGACTTTGCCTGCGATCAGGGGTCGGCCATTCGCCTGCATAACTATCCCTCGACATGGGAGGACTGGTTCGACGAGAACGGCCTCGGACAATCCGATCCGATCCACCGGGCGTGCAGTTTGGCCACTGTCGGATTTGGCTGGTCGGCTGTGCCGGAAATGATCAGGCTGACCCCTCAAGACATTCGTGTCCTGGAAAACGCCTATGAAGAGGGAATCGGCGACGGCTTTACAGTCCCGGCAAGCGTGCCGGGGGAGACGTTGGGATCCTGCTCCTTTGCTGTCCCGGCGGGCGAGGAGTTCCCGAAGGAATATGAGTTCGTCTGCCAGCTGATCGGCGCGTTTGCCTTTGAGGCGGCCCGACAGCTTCTTGGCAAGCGGGATTTGCCTGTGAATGAGGTTCCGTCGCTGACGACACGCCAGCGCGATTGCGTTCTGTGGGCTGCTCGCGGAAAGACCGATTGGGAGATTTCCGTAATCCTTGGCATCAGCCATGAAACGGTGATCCAGCACTTGAAGCACGCGCGGGAGCGTTACGGCGTGCAGAAGCGGGCGATGCTGGCGGTGCGCGCACTGTTTGACGGCTCGATCAGCTTCTCGGAAATTCTCAAGCACTGAACCGATCCCCAGAACTGGGGATATCCGACGCAACCAACGATGCGGATGCTGCCCCCTCGCTAATCGAGGGTGCAGCGCATGGTCCAGCTGGTTCCATCCAGAGCTGATAGCAGCAGTCACATCGCCTTCCGGTCGATGTTTGCCGCCCGTAAGCAGATCTTCATTGATTTGCTGAAGTGGGACCTGCCCGTCCTCAGCGGGCAATACGAGGTCGATCAGTTCGATACCACGCACGCTCGTTACATTATCCTCGTCGACAAGGGCCTGGGCCATCTGGGATCGGTCCGATTGCTCCCGACAACACGACCACATATTCTTGACTCTATCTTTCCTGCCCTGTGCGCGGGCGAACCGCCACGTGGACCCGCGATATGGGAGCTCACGCGTTTCTGCCTGGACCGGAAGTTGCGGGCGACAGAGCGGCGCGCGATCCGCAATCAGCTCGTCACGGCGCTGGTCGAGTTCGCGCTCGATAACGGTATCGAGACCTATACCTGCGTCGCAGAGGCGAGCTGGCTGCAGCAGATCCTCAACTTCGGCTGGCAGTGTCGGCTGCTCGGCGAACTGCAGCCGGGCGGAGCGAGCCAGCTCGGGGCTCTTGCGATCTCGATCAGTTCGGCAACGCCGGCGGCGCTGTCGGCGGGCGGAATATGGTGGTCGCTGCGCGACCAACAGACGAGCGGGCGATGTGCCAATGGCTGAGGAGACCGCGATGACACGCAATTCGACCGCGAAGCCTGTCCGGATTGAGGCTGTTTCCGAGCATCTCGAGCGGGAAGGCTGGTGCATCGTTCCCAACCTGCTTCCGCGCGGTTCGATTGAAGCGCTTGACGAAGATCTGGGTCCGGTGTTCGCCGCTACGCCGTTCTGCGAAGGCGATTTCTATGGCGCACGAACGAAGCGGTTCGGGAGCCTGTTGAAACGGACACCTCGTGCCGCGGCGCTTGCGCTGGAACCATTGATCCTTGCCGTGTGCCAGCGCTTGCTCGGACAATGGTGCGACACCATCCAGCTCAACCTGATGCAGGCGATTGCACTTCATCCAGGCGCGCCGGCACAGTTCCCGCATCGCGACCAGGACATGTGGGCAGGCGTGAAAGGCGAGGTCGAATATCTGGTCAACGTGATGTGGCCGCTTACGCGGTTCACAGTCGAGAACGGTGCGACAATCATTTACCCGAACAGCCATGGCCAAACCGCACTGAATGACGCGATGCCAAGTCACTCGATCGTCGCGGAATGCGATCCGGGCGATGCGATCGTTTTCCTTGGCTCGACCCTCCATGGCGCGGGTGCAAATCGCACCAGCGAAGTTCGCAGAGCCGTGGTGGTCAGTTTCTGCCTGGGTTGGCTCAAGCCCTACGAAAATCAGTGGCTGGCCTATCCGCCTTCGGTCGCCAGGGCCTTTCCGCCTGAGCTGGCCGCGCTGGTCGGGTATCGCCAGCACCGGCCAAATCTCGGCAATTACGAAGGCGTCTGTCCCTCAATACTGCTGACAGACTGCCTTCCCGACCATATCGGCGCGGTCGACGCGCTCCGGCCCGATCAGGCTGAGGCGGTCGCCGCGCACCGCGCCAGCCAAGGGTGTGTTCGGTGAGCCCGCTCCAGGCGATGGAGCGCAGTTACTCGGTGCTGAAGCAGATGTTGCGCGACGGCCGGCTTGCACCGGGTGCGCGGCTTGAGGCCAACCGCATTGCGGGAGACCTGGGCGTCAGCATGACGCCAGTCAGGGATGTGCTGCACCGTCTTGTTGGCGAGCGCCTGGTGGAGGCCAGCAGTGGTGAAGGCTTTCATGTTCCGCGCTACTCCGAGGCCGACCTGCGCGATCTCTACGAATGGCATTCTGCTCTTGTATCCATTGCGCTTCGAACTGGGCGCGCGCCGCTCGTCCAGTCCGAAGCGGGCACATTCTCATCCCTCGCCGACCGGGCCGATCGCCTGTTCGAGCGACTGGCTGCATTCGCACCGAACCGCGAAATTCATGCGGCAGTGGCGAATGTCTCGGATCGCCTTCATCCCTTCCGGCTGGTCGAGCCCGACGTGCTCGGAGCGAGTCCCGAAGAACTTCATGAAATAGAGTCCGCCGACGCAGCAATTCAACAAGCGATCCGGCGCTACCATCTGCGACGAATGAAGTTCGTTTCCGACCTGATCAGGCGACGCGAACACGCTGGATCGTCAGTTTGATTATAATCGGATTATAAACTTCTTATACATGAACGCTTGGATGATTTTGTCTCTGTCGCATCCCGCGACATGGAGACGAGCAATGGACCATGACAACAATGAAACGGTCGATCTGATCGACCTCGGCGTCGCCAGCGTGGAGACGCAGGGGGCCAATGAGGGTCAGTTCGACCTCGCCGGTCTGGTGATCCCGCAGGGTCTCACCAACGACTGAGCAGTGCGCGTCGGTCGGGCCCTTCCGCCCGACCGGCGCCATTGCGATGCCGCGTCGCAGTGTCTTGGCCGAACGAGCGTTGGCGCCCCGCGCGGGAAGCAAAAACGGGTTCATTCATCTGCTGATCGAAGGAGCGGCCCGATCGATGTTCTGGCGCATCCTCCCGCACGCGACCGCCTGCGTCGCTTCCAACAAGCTGTTCGTGCTCGATCTTCGGCGCGATCGCTATTTCCGTGTTCCGCAATCGGCTCATGCGGAAATGCTGACCTGGCTGAACGTGCGACATGGGGCACCCGCGCCCGATGCAATCATCGACCTGCTTGGCAAGGCAAGGGTGCTGCAGAGATCGGATCCGGTCCCGACCAACGCCTTGCGGGACCGCGTCAAGATCCCCGATGCGCTTGTTCAGGCCCGGGAGACACCCGCGCGCGGCAGCGCCGTTGCCGTCGGGCGGCAGGTGGCAGCTGCCTGGCTCAGACTGCGTTGTTCGCCATTACACCTGATCCTGTCGCGCCGTCGCATGCGCACGCCGCTTCCGGTCCTGGGCCAGCTCGATGCAACGCTTGTCGAAGCTGCGGCATTCGAGCGAAGCCGACCCCTGGTGCCGATCGCACGCAACTGCCTCCTCGACTCGCTCGCCCTCGACAGCTGGCTGGCGCGGCGCGGATACGGAGCGCAACTGGTCTTCGGGATCATGCCCGAGCCGTTCGCCGCGCACTGCTGGCTTCAGACACCGCAAGCGCTCCTGAACGACAGCTACGACCATGTGTCGAGCTTCACCCCGATCCTCGCGCTATGAACAACGCCGCGTTCATCGCCTGCGTCACCGCGCCCGCGTGCAGGGCACCGGATTGGCTGAGGCAGTTTCTCGACGCGCTCGCAGCGCACCACCGGCTCGGACCGCTTGTCGAGCGCGATGGTCTGGCGATCCTGGGTGACGCTCGCGCGGCGCACCTGGTCCTTGGCGAAGGTCGAGGCGTGATCTGGGGTCATCTGTTCCGCCGCGACACCTTCTCGCGCATCACGCAATCGCCCTCGACCGCCTTGGCAGAGCTGGAGACAGGTGAACTGCTGGACTGCTATTGGGGCGGATATGTCGCCATTCGGGTGCGTGGCGATGGCGTGGAAATCCTGCGCGATCCGTCCGGCACGGTCGCCTGTTACCATTTCGAGCGCGACGGCGCGCATCTGGTCACCTCGCGCCCCGATCTGCTGTTCGAGCATGGGCTGCTAGCCCCCTCGATTGACTGGACCGTAATCGCACAATCGCTTGCGTTTCGCGATCTGCGCCCCGCGCAGACCGCGCTGCGCGGGGTCAGCGAGCTGCTGCCCGGTGTCTGCCTGACGATCCAGCGCAACCGGGCGAGCGCTCGTCGCGCATGGTCCCCTTGGGACTTTGCCGCGCCGGGCGCGCAGTTCGCTGACAGCGCGACATCGATTGCCGCGCTTCGGGACGTCGGATCGGCGGTGCTGCAGAGCTGGGGCGAATGCTTCGATCGACCGCTGATCGAGATTTCGGGTGGCCTCGACTCGGCGATCGTTGCTGCTGGCTTATCCGCTGTTGCAGATGCGCATTGCCTGACCTTCGGACCCGCGCCCGGCGAGGCCGACGAGCGCCCCTGGGCACGCGCCGTCGCAGCCCATATAGGGCTGCCGCTCGAGGAGATGCTGGCGGATGCCGCGGTGGTCGACATCGAACGCAGCGACGCATGGCGACAGCCCCGGCCCTGCGCGCGCGCATTGTCGCAGGCCTTTGATCGCGCGATCCAGGCATTTGCAGGGAAGCGCGGCGCTGATGCATTTCTGGGCGGGGCCGGGGGCGACAGCATGTTCTGCCTGCTTCATTCGGCGCTGCCCGTCCTCGATCGGCTTCGCGCGGAAGGCTTCGGCCGGGCGGTGTTCGAGACGGCGGCGGACATCGCTCGGCTCTCCCGGACCAACGCATGGGCGGTGCTGCTCACCGCAGTGCGCCGATCCATGCAACCGGTGAAGGTGTTGCCGACCCCGATGGTCAATCCGTTTCTGGCTGAAGATGTCTGCGCGACCCTCCCCTGGCCTGCGGGGAATCCCTGGCTCAGGGCCCGAGACGATGTAGCCCTAGGGAAGAGGCGCCATGTCTGGTCGATCATCGCAATTCAGAATCATCTCGAGGGCTATGGCCGGGAGTCAATTGCCCCTTTCATTGCGCCACTGATGTCGCAGCCGATCTTCGAGACCTGCCTGCGGATCCCGAGCTGGCATTGGTGCATCGGCGGCAACAACCGCGCGGCCGCGCGTGAGGCGTTTCGCGACGCCTTGCCGGCGGCAGTGATCGACCGCCGTAGCAAGGTCGCGTTCAACACGCTGGTTCACCGCGTGATTGCCGCCAACCTGCCGCGTCTGCGCGACATGCTGCTGGGAGGAGCGCTGGCGAGAGAGCGACTGATCGACCCGAAGCGCATCGAACGATACCTCGCGGATGAGCTGAGCAAGGGCGTCTTGCTCCCTGAACTGATGGCGCTGGTCGATGTCGAGGCCTGGGTTCGGCATTGGGAGCGCCAGTCATCGGCGCGCATCGTTGACTGATCGCATCACTGTCCAGCGCGCGATTTCGGCTCCGCGCGACGGATGTGATGTTTCGACGCCCCGCAGCCAGAAATCGAACCAGGCGAGGTTACGTTCATAGATGGCGAGGCGATGCGCGGGATGTTGCTTGGTGTGCCATTCGTCCTCGAAAACATACATCTCGACCGGGGCATCATGGGCGCGCAGCGCGCTGAATGTCTCCTGCGCCATCCGAAACTCGGCGTCAGCAAGGTGCATCAGCAACGGAACCCTGATCCGATGTGCATTCATGGCGAGCGACTGTGCCCGCCAGAATGCCCGCCCATCTTCCCCCGCGGGTGGATAGCCGACCTGTGCGACGACACCGCCATAGGCCGGGCCCACGCTGAACACGGCGCTGGGCTCGTCGCAGCAGCTTGAGACGATCGCCGCCTTGAACCGGTCGGAATTGTTCAGCGCGAACTGAACCGTGCTCGCGCCATCGCTCAGGCCGGTGATTCCGATGCGCCCGGGATCGACGACCCCAAGGGCGATCGCGGTATCCACGCCCGCTTCAAGCGCGGTCAGGATGCGCCGCCGTCCCGACCAGTCCTGCACCTTGATGCGCTGCGCCGCGATCGCGTCGGGCGCGGCCGCAGCTTGATCCGACTCCTGCGGGGCGTGGAAATTGAGCACCGCATAGCCGCGCGCGGCGAGCAGCTGGATCGGATATTCGTCACCCAGGCCACCGCGCTGGAAGCCGCGCGAGAGATACTGGACGATGATCAGCGGGTGGCGTGCGCCCGGCTTGTGATCGGGCGGAAGCATCAGGTCGCCATAGCTGCGCACGCCATCGCGATCGCTCCAGACCAGCCGCGCATGCTTGCCGAAGCGCCAGCCCGCGGTCTCGGGGTTGGGATCGAACAGCGTCACGCTGTGACCGGTTGCAGGATCGATCCGCACCAGTGTCCGGGGCGAGGTTGCCGTTTCGCGCGCGCAGATCAGGGTGCCTGCGGCCAGCGCGCAATGCGCAAGCCAATCATCGGTCTCAAGAACCTTCCGGGGTTCGGCATCCCCCTCAACCCGCCAGCGGTACAATGCGCTGCGACCGCCATTTTCAGCATTACCGGCGCGCAGGATCAGCAGGGTGGTATCGTCGAGCCACCAGAGACCGCCGACCGGACCGGTGCACATGGGTGCCTTGCAGCGGATCGACCGATCCCCCCGTGCCAGCAGCAGGCGCGCCGCGCCGCGCGGACGCGCTGGATCGGGTTCGGCCCAGGCGGTTGCGCCCGAGGCCGATCGCGCATGAAGCGGTGCCCCGGCCGCGCTCTGCGCGCGCGCTCCCTTCATCGCGTCAACTTCGCCCGCAGTGACGATACGGATCCGGCCGGTTGCGAGATCGAGCGCGTTGGTCTCGAACGGGATCGGAAGCCGTGGTGTCGGTCTGGCGAAGGCGAGTGCCCAGAAGCGCGTATCGTAGAGAAAGCCGCTTCGGCCTTCGCGTTCGATCTCGGCGAGACCGGCTTCATAGCCGGAGCGTGTTGTGAACAGCAGATGCCGACCATCGGTCGACCAGGCGAGGTCCTGCGGTGCGGAACCGGGCCGCGCCACCGGGCGCGCCGGACCGCCAACGAGATCCACCCGCCAGATCTGGGTGCGCCCCTGGTCGCGGCGAAGATAGGCAAGCGACCGGCTATCGGGGGACCAGACCGGCGCGTCGGTCATGGGCAGCCCGCTCGGAACCCCGGATGCGCCATAGGGGTCGGTCATTGTCGCGATGAATTCACCACCGCTATCGAGCAGTCTGGGCCGACTGCGTCCGTCCAGCGGCACCAGCATGACGCCAAAACAGTAGCTGTTCGAACCCGTATCGGCCCGCCGCAGGATCAGTGCGGCGAATTTTTCGTCTGGCGAGAGTCGGAAGGAGTGACTGCGACTGTGGTCGCTCAGCTTTCCGAAATCGCGCAGTTCGATCAGGTCGCGCGCGGTGATTGACCGCTGGCCTGTTGCCGCCCCGGGGGAGGGCGGCAACAGGCGTTCGGCGCAGGCCGGCGCTGCTGCGTGCGCCGCGCCGGCCATGCACGAACTCAGCGCAAGTGCGGTCGTGGAGAGCAGTCGCCTTACCACGCCTTGCTCACCTGCAGCGCGATGAACCGACCGATCGGGCTGGCATTTTCGCCATCGAAGCCAAGGCCGAGCGTGCCCACGACATAGTTCACATAAGGCGGGTCGGCGTCGAGCAGATTGCTCGCATTGAGCGCCACCCGCACGCCGGCAAGTGCGCCCGACCGATGCTGGAAGCTGTAGCTCAGATTGAGGTCGAAGGTCGTCCAGGCTGCTACGCGCTGGGCTGGCGTGACCGTGCGGTTGGTATAGCCATCGGCATAGTTCGCGAAGAGTGCGACGCCCACGCCATCCTTGCTGAAGCTCGCGCGTCCGCGGATTCGCAGGTCGATCGGATTGCCGACCGTATCGACGACATCGACCGGGGCCGACGTTGCGGTGACCTGCTGCTTGATCCCGAAAATATAGGTCGCGACCGCCCCGAGCTCGGCATTGCCGCCGGCGAGCTTGAAGCCATATTGGAGATCGAGGTCGAGCCCGGACTGCTTGACCACCGACAGGTTGCGCGTTCGCGCATCGGCGATTGCCAGGATCGGCGCCGTGCTCGGGACCCCGGCAAGATTGAGATAATAGGGCGATGCGAACAGCTCGGCGATCTGCGCGGCCGGCGGATTGTAGGTCAGGATCGGCGCATAGATGTCGCGGTTGATCAGAAAGCTGGTCACCGACGATGCGACCGAGGCGATGCGATCGCGATAATTGACGTTGAACCAGGTCACTCCCGCGCGAAGACCGGTCAGGCCGGCGGGCTTCAGATCCGCACCCAGCGTCCATGTCGTCGCGCGCTCGGGGCCGATGTCAGGATCATTGCCGCGGATGACCATGATATTCGAAATGCCCGTGGGCGATTGCGGATCGACGGCGGGATAGGCGAAGTGACCCAGCGTGCCGGGGTCCTGTCGCAGCTCGGTGACGCCGGGCGCACGGAACGATTTGCCGTAGCTGCCGCGCAGCTGCAGCCCGTCGACCAGGTCCCAGGCGAAGCTGAACTTGGGATTGGTCGTGCTGCCAAAGTCGCTGTATCGCTCGCTGCGCACCGCAGCCGAGAGGTCGAGGCGGTGCAGGAGCGGCAGCGCCACGCGCTCGCCGAACACCGGCACGCGCAGCTCGGCATAGAGTCCGGTGACCCTGCGCGGGCCGGGTAGCGGGGTGAGCGCCACCGCCTGTGGCGTCAGGGTCGAGGTATAGGCGATGCTTTCGCGATCGCGGTAGCGGTCCTCGCGATATTCCGCGCCGATCGCGAGCCGGACATCGCCCGCAGGAAGCGCGAGCAAGGGTCCGTCGGCACGCAGCGTGGCGGACCATACGACAGCGTCCCAGCGCCGCTTGTTGTAGCCGCGGATCGACGCGATCGTATCGGGGTTAGTGGACCCGCCATCACCCAGAAGATTATAGGCAGTGGCCGGGTTGGTGTCGGCAAGCGCCAGCGCGAGCCGCGCGCTGTTGACCCGGTTGAGATAATCATAGCGCTCGTCCTGACGGCCCCATGTGCCATGGGCATCCACCGTCCATGTGCCGAGCTGGAATTCGAGGCCGGCGGTTGCGCCATAGGCCCGGACCGTCCCGCGATTGCGCTCGTTTCCAAGATCGCGCGAGAAGCTGTAGTTGACGCCGATCGGCTGGCCGGTGCCGATCGGATCGATGTAGAAGGGATTGGTGACCGGGACGGTGCGCCGGGTATCGGTACCGGTCCGGGTGGCGACATCGAAATCCCGCCACGTCGACAGGATCCTTGCGTACACCCGCAGCGAGTCGGTCAGCTCCTGGCTTGCTGACACGAACACCGAATGGCGCCGTTGTTGGGGCAGGATATCGACCCCATCCCATCCATCGCCGCGGTTGACCGCGCCGCGCGTCAGCTGTGCCGGGGTGAGCCCGACCCCGGATTGACCGGCAGGAATCGCAAAGTTGATGCCGCCGGCGACGATCGTCCCCGGGCTTGCGAAATTGCCGCGATAATCCCCGCCGCCAAAGGCGCGCAGATCGTCGGTGATATAGGCGCGGCTGTCTGCGGACAGGTTGTCGCGATGATAGAATTCATAGGCAATCATTGCATGGCCGGTTGCCCAGCGCGTGCCGAGCAACTGGCTGAACTGATATTCCTGCGCGCTTCCGTCGGCGGTGCCGATCCGGAAGCTGGTTTCGGCGCCGCGAAAATTGTTGCGGGTGACGATGTTGACGACGCCGGCAACGGCATCCGAGCCATAGATCGCCGAAGAGCCATCGGGCACGATTTCGACGCGTTCGATCGCGGACGCGGGAATCACCGACAGGTCGGAGAAGGTCCCTGAAAAGCCTCCGAGCGGCGGGCGGTCGCCATTGATGAGGAGCAGGGTCGAGCTTGGACCCAGACCGCGCAGATTGACGCCCGCGCCGCGGGCGACGTTGCCATTGCCAGCGGCGGTGATCAGGCCGCTGGTGCCCTCATTCGCGCCACCGCCAAAATTCTGCGGGATCGATTGCACGATCTGCTGTGTGGTGGCAAAGCCGCCCTCCTCAATGGCGGCGCGATCGATCGCGATGACCGGAACGCCGACCGGGCCGCTGCCGCGGATGCGGGTGCCGGTGATCAGCACCTCACCATCGCTACCGGTGCGGTCCGCAGCTTCGCCCTGGATTTCATTCTGGATGACGAGCGTCTGGCCGACGGGCACCGCGCGCAGCCGAGTGCCGCGGAGCAGTTCACGGATCGCTTCCTCCGGGCGATACCGCCCCTTGAGCGCCGGCGCGCGAAGTCCTTCGACCAGGTCGGTGGATGCGAAGACCTGCTTTCCCGACTGCTGCGCGACCTCGCGGAGCGCCGCGCCAAGGTGCTGGCTCGGGACGTCATAATCCCGCGCGCCATCGGTCTGTGCGAGCGCTGCCGGTGCCACAAGCACCATTGCCGTGCCGGCAAGTGCCAGCGCGCTCAGATTGCCAAGATTCATCATAGTCTCCCCGTCGCTCGACGCCGGTGATGCGGCTGTCTTGGGGGACTCGACGACGTTGGCTGCAAACACCCCCCGAAAAAATTCGGGTGTCCGAGATTATTTGCGCCGGAGGATGAAATCGCCAGCAGGCGTGCGCACGACGCGCAGGCCGAAGGTTGCTGCAAGGCTCGCCGCAAGCGCATCGGCCGGGAGCGGATTGAACGCCCCGGTGACCCGCAACGCCGCAAGCGAGGGGTCGCCGAGACGGATCTTGCGCTGCGAATAGCGGTTGGTCTGCGCGAGGACATCGCCGAGCGGCGTGCCATCGAAGCTCAGCATGCCCGCAACCCATTGATCGATCCCGCGCGGGGCAGGGGCGACGACCGGGCCGCGCCCGGCATCGGAGAAACACTGCCCGGGCGAGAGCCGCGCGACGGACGCGACTGCGCCCGCCGCTGCGCGACCGCGGACCTCGACCGAACCGCGCAGCAAGGTCACCCGCACCCCTCCCGGCTCGAACCCGACATCGAACAGCGTGCCGCGAGCGGTGACGAGCCGTCCGTCAGCCTCGACCCGGAATGGCCGCCCAGGATCAGGCGCAACGTCGAAGCGGGCGCGGCCGCGCGACAGCCGGACGCGCCGACCCGCTTGGGACAGCTCGATCTCGATGGCGCTGTCGGTGTCCAGCGTCACGGAGGTGCCATCGGCCAGGGCGATGGTGCGAACTTCTCCAACGCGGGTGCGCTCCGCTGCGGTCGCGGTGGCGACAAGTTCTCCAGGTTTCGTTCCGAGCGGCTGCAGTGCAACGAGGCCGATTACCACGAGGATCACGGCGGCAAGTGCGGCCAGCGCCGGTTGCCTGGCCGGCAGCGACCAGATCGAGGGCATTGACTCCGAAAGGTTTCGCGTGCGTCCCAGCTCGGTCCGGGCAAGTCCGGCCGAAACCTGCCACAGCCGCTCGGCCTCGGCATAGGCCGCGCGGTGCGCGGGATCGCGCGATCGCCATCGCTCGAACTCCGAGCGCACTGTCTCTCGCTCGGGGCCTTGCATACGCGCGAACCACTCCGCCGCCGCGCGGTCGATCATTGGGTCGCGGTCGGCGCTTCCGCGCTCGCCTTTGCGGGTCATCGCTCCCCACCTGCATGGCGCAGCAGTTGGGCCATAGCCCGGCTCATCTGCTTCTCGACGCCTTTGATCGAAAGGCCGGTGCGCTCGGCGATTTGCGCGTAGGTGAGGCCATCAAGGCGATGCGCCATGAAAATTTCCCGAGTCTTTGGCTTCATGCTGCGCATAGCAGCCTCAACCCGCGCGAGACCATCCCGGGCTTCCAGCCGGTCGATCCCGTTCGCGTCCGGAATGGTGTCGTCAAAGGGAATATGATGTGCCTCCGCGCGCCGGCCCGCAGTCTTGGCGCGGTCGCGCAGCAGGTTGCGGGCGATCTGGCGCAGATAGGCGCTGGGGCGGGCGATGGTCTCCTGTCTTGGAGGAGCAGCGCGTGCCAGGCGCAGGAACGTTTCCTGGACCAGATCGCGCGCATCTTCGGGACTGGCGCGGTTGCGGGTAAAGAATCGGGCGAGCGCGTGTCGCTCGCTCCGATAGAGCTGTTCGATGTCGCTGGCGTCCGGTGTGACGTCATCAGAGGTGCAGGGCGCGGGGAGGGAACTGCTCATCCAATGCCCCCACCGGCGAGGGCGAACGCGCCATCTTCAACACTTACGCTGCACACGCGCCTGGCTCCCGCTTGCGAGGCGGGCCGGCCAGGTGACCGGGTGTTGAGAACAAGTTTGAGGACTTGCGCCGACGCCTTTAGCCGCAAGCAGCCTGGACATGCGCGTCGGCCACCCGGCCGTGTTGTGCCTGGTTAGGTGCCCCAAACGAGGTTCTCACGCCTCGGCGTCGCATTGTTCGCGACACGCGGCCAGACTAGGACCGGAAGGGCGGGAAATGCAAGAGCCGCAACAAACGTAGCGATTACAGACACTTAGCTGTTGATGAGCCTTGGCGTCACCGGTCGACAAATGGGCGTACGCTAAACCAACTCCGCACGGACACACAGAACCCCAGCCGACATCCTCGCACTAAACGCGCCGGCTTCAGTGAGGAAGTTTGGGATGGAAGTCGGCTAGCTGCATCGCTTTGGCCGCTCTTCACGAATCCGCTGTTCTGCCCTCCGGGGGCACTGGCGCGTTGATTGCCCATCGTAGTCGTGCCCGATGAAGTCTACCGGATCGGGCGCACGGGAATCTTCAGGAGCTTCAACGAGCGCCGAAATCCCAGGACGGCAGCGTTTAGGCATCTTGAAAGTCAGGCACACTTCAATCTGGAACGAGAGACTACACGTCTCGAAGTTCACGACTGAAGTGCAGCAGAAACCACCCTGCAAACTTTGTTGGGGTCCCGAAGCCGCACCGACCGCTACGCGCACCATTTTCGGACTTCCGTCGCATCATCGAATTGGCCCGAAAGCCGCCATCGGTTCACGTAAGGGCGGAGCAATGGGTGATCAGCTATCGCCGAAGATTATTGCCGCGGATGGCAGCCGTGAGCATCAGGCGGCCAGGATCTGATCGACGCCGCGCAGATCGTCGGGGTGGTATTCGGCGCCTGAATTGAACGAGTAGACCTTGCTGACCTTGCTGCCGTTCCAGACAAACTTGAAGTGGTCCCGCTGGACTCCTTGGTCGAGAACCGCCCCCCGCAATACACAGATGCAAAACCCGGTAGGCCGTTCGGGCGGACGATAGAGCAACCCGTCGAGCCCAGCCTCTAATATCGAGCGGCCTAGCCGAACGCAGTCGCTCCGCGCGAGATCCACGGCCCAGCTCCGGCCATCTGCGAAGCGACCGCGAACAGTGCGCGAAAGCTCGCGCATCTCCAGACCAATGGCGGCCTCGCCGGTGCGGGAGAGGAAGGTTTCCCGCTTTCGGATCGAGATCGCCAGTGCGGTCTGCATGTCGCTGGCTAGTTCCAGCACCGGATGCTCGGCTTCGAAGAAGCGCGAACCTCCTAGGTTGTGTTATGTGAGTTCCGGGGTCAAGGAATTCGATCAAATGCCCGCTGCCTGGTCAGCGCTGTGCGCGATTGTAGCTGCGGGCGGCAGCATCAGTGTCAAGGACGCCGCCGCGCAAGACGTCGTCGGCGCTTGGCATCAAGCGCTCGATCGGGTGACCTCGGTACTCAGCCGTCAGATCGGCGATCATGTCCGACTTTCCCTGAGCCGTGCCGAAGCCACCGATCCCGCAGCGCGCCTCAAACAGGCTGTCGCGGGCCTTGCCAGCGACGGCGTGCTCACCGCCGAGCTGGTGATCCCGGACGCGGCGGCGCCCACAGAGATCTGCGCTGATCTGCGCAAGCGCGTTGTGTCGCTGCGCATGCGCCTCAAGGCGCCCGGCGATCGAAAATCGACCAAGGCGAGGCTGACCTGGTTGCTTCGCCAGCTCGCGACGACGGACCCACAAGGACTACATGTGCGGCTGATCTGGCCCGGTCGTGCCGGTCCAACACAGTATCCGCTCGTGACGCTGCGGGAGACGCCGGAGGTTGCTGTAGACGACCGCCCGGGCGTGACTGTGTTGGCATTCGAAGTGGTGTTGGTCCGAGAACTCGGCGCTCGTTTCGCGCAGCGTCGGCTGGTGGTGGGGGATATCGTTGAGGCGGCGGGCCTATTCCATTCGCGCGTCGGCGCATATCTCACTGCGTGGCAGGCCAAACCGCCACGCATTGCCGATAGCAAGCTGGAACCGGCTTCGGTCAGCACCGAGGCTTTGCGCGATCAAGTAGAGCGCGAGGCGCTGGCGCGGGCGGGGTAATGGTTGCCCGCTCGCGGTGGAAAGAGTCGACGCACTGTTCGAAGACGGCGGTGCTCGCCGACGCCTTGTGTTGGAGCGGGGCGCTAAGCGAGTGTCCGTTTCCGCGCGGCGTCAGGTGAAATCTGCTGCTCTGCAAACTGCCCCGATTTGGCCATGACAGCTTTGCTGAGGCATGCTCGACACGTCTCTACGCCTCGACGCTGCGCGCCGCGGCGATGATCAACATACATGGCGTCGGCACAGGTCATGTCACAAATTACTGCCCGTCAATTCGTGCAATTCGTCGATCCTGCTCTGCAGCTGCGCAAATCGTGTACGATGGCTGACATCGCCGATTGAAGCCATACGGTCGATCGCCTGCGAGAGACGTTCCTGCGCTCCGACCAGGCGGTCATGCACGAATGTGCGTCGATCTGGCGGCGGCTTGGCGGCGTCCCACCCACCGATCAGCGGATCCGTGCCGTGCGCCGCCTCGCAGGTCAGAACCCGTGCCTGGATGTAGTCTGCTTGCGCTTGTGCCGGGATTGCGCCGAGCTGGGTCGCGATGGTGCCGAGGTCGCGTGCGCCGATCGTCGCGATATGCAGGGCGGCTGCTGCCGCGATGATATCGGGGATCTCACTCGCAAGTTCGGTTTCAGCAAACAGGGTGTTGATATCGGCTAATGTCGCAAGAACGTCCAGTTTGGTGCCATGGCTCGCGCTACCGCTTGCCGCGCGATGATGCGCGAGCGTTGCATATGCCCGCGCCGGGGTCAGTTCGCCGAGCAATTTATGATATTTGGCGAGGTCGAGCATGACGCCGACGCGATCGGCCCCGCCAAAACGCCGCAGACGCGCGGTGTTCACATCGAGCAGGGTGCGTACGGTGTCCAGTGCACGCTGACGCTCGCCGGGGTCCAGCCGCGCGAAATATTCCTCATGCATTAGAAAGCGGATATATCTGCGCCCCAGACGCCCGTTGAGCACCGCCGGATCGAGCTGGTCCGCGCGGCCCGCGCCAAGCCATTTCTCGCAGCTCTCGATGTCCAGGTAGAGCTTTGCCGCGACCGCGCGGTCTTCGGAGACCAATGCACAGATCTCAGCCTCGCGCGCGAGGATACGCATCATCGCTTCGACTGTCTGCCGATCCGCTGACGCCCGCGCAGCGTCCAGCGCCGGGAATTTTTCTTGCAGCAGCTTTTGAACATCGCCCAGTGCGTCGTGAAGCGACGGCTTTCCCCCCAGCATGATACGATCGTCGATCTGGCAGCACCAGATCCGCGAGAGATGTGCGATGCGAACGGCCGGCGAGCAATCCGACTCAAAATTTTCAGCCAGTTGCACGATCGCGGTGATGACGTCCGAACGTTGTGCATGGAAGGCGGCGAGCGCAACCGTCGTCATGAGCGCGAAAAGTTCCTCGCTCTGCAGCGCCAGGACGAGATGGTCCGGCATTTCGGCGGGGACGGTGAGTGGCGCAACATGAGTTGGATACCAGCGTCCGGGCGTTTGAAACAGAAGCAGATAGAGGTCGAGCCGTAGCGAATCCTCGTCGAAAATCATCGACAGGCGATAGTCGCGGTCGATGTCCTCGCGCAGCAGCCCCAGTGCGGCAAACCGGATCGCTGCGACGGTGTTGAAGCGATCGTCGAGCGCGAAAATCTCGTCCTCGCGCAGCCGTAATGGTAGATTAGGTGCTGTCGGTGCCGGAAAGGGAGCCGGTTTGGTATTCACGCTCGCGAGGAGGCCAACATAGGTCTGGATGTCACGCGAGGCGTCCTCGGTCGCGCGCGACCCGAAGGCGGTGCGCATCAACACGCGCTTATGCTGCGCACGCTCGCGTGCGATCCATGCGATCAGGCGGTGGGCCTGCGACACGACCGGCCCGACCTGCTCGCGCAACGCCTCGAGCAGCGAATAGGCAACGCGCGGATCGATCCGCCACGCCGGATCATGCCGCGAGGTTTTCGCGCCGGCCGGGTATTCGTCGGGATCGTGCCGGACGAGCGGACCATGTTTGAGAAACCGGTTGTCGCTGAGATCGCGAATCCGCGCCAGCCGCTCGAACATCGCTTTTGGATCGGCATGCAGCGCGTTGGCATGCACGTCATAGGGCGCCCAGCGCTGCATCAGGCGCGTCAGGCTGTCCTCGCGGACGCCATCCTCGCTCGCGGCGACCAGCACAACGGCATGCAGGATCCCCTGCACGCGTAGTTGCTCGGCGAGCAGCCGGTACAGGGCAGGGCGTACTGCGTCCCGATCATCGCGTGGCTTGCTCAGAAAGGCGTCGATCACGGCGACATCGTCACCATTCAGCCCCGGCCCATCGTTGGGTGCATAGCGCAGGCCTAAAAGCGTCGCGAGTGCGATCATGTCATCGCCACGCAATTCGGTGGGCGGGCGGCGGCGCAGGAAGGAATCCGGTGGAATGCGGGCGAAACTTTCGCTGTTCATAAAGTGCCGCAGGTCCGCCAGACGCGGCGCATCTACCCGATGAGCATGCGCAATATGTGACCCGAAAGAGACGATCTTCTTGTCTTCGTCGGCAAGCTCGCCGGTCGTCGTGATGATGATGCGGGTCCGTGGATCCGCCGCGCGGAGGGCCTCGATCAGCCGCCAAATGCCCTGGTCAAGGACGGCATGGCGCATCCGGTCCTTCTCCAGTCCTTCGACATCGGTAAATATGAACAGCGCGGGCAAGCCCTGAAAGTCGCGATAGATATCCTCGACAATCTCGTCGAACAGCGCGTTTGGGGGTAGTGGATCGGAGTGCGCAACGGCACGATCAATTCCAGCCCGATGGAGGCCGACCTGATACCGCCGCAGAAACGCGATCACCTTGTTGACCAGGCCGCGATAATGCACCCCGTTGGCGCTGAACGCGGCAATCGGTAGTTGGATCTGGCCAGTCGTCAGCTCGTCGAGCTCGAAGAGCAGCTTGTTGTGCCGCCCGCCGAGCAGGCGCAGTAGCGATTTGATGGTGGTCTTCTTGCCCAGCAATGGCTCACCGCCGAGCACATGCAGGCGTGGCTTGAGTTGCAAGGCCAGCGACAGACCGCGAACCGTTACATCGCCAAAGTCTTGCGACGTCGCTGGAATCATCGCACGACCCGCAAAACCTTCTTCCACTACGTCTGCCGCGAGTTCATCGTCGATATGGCTCAACAGATCAAGGTAGGTGAGGCGATCCATCACCTCGCCCGATGGGCGAACGGCGTCGCTCCGGCGTGCGTCATTGCTGACCGGGAGCGATCCTGCAGGGATTGAGGGGACGGTGTTCGTGCGTTCCGCGATGCGTGCAACAATCTCTTCGAGCCGTCGATATAGCACGGACAGGCGATCGGTTCTGGAGGTTGCCACGGAAAAAAACTCGGCCCGCTGCGCTTCATGCTCGGCGCCGGCCGGCTCGGCCGCGAACCAGCGGTTCTGACAATGCGAGATCATCATTTCGAGCAGACCTTCCACCAGTTCGGGCGGCCGATGGCGGCCATGAAATGTGGCGGAGATCAGGTTGTTGAGATAGTCGGACGCTCTCTCCTTCTCATGCGGCCTGGCTGCGGCCTCGAACTTGGCGCGGTCGGGCCCAATGGTTTTCCACGGCTGGACGACTGCTCGAGCGATTTTATCGGGGGAAGGGGTCGCGTCGCCATAATGCACCAACAACAGGGCCAGCACCCACAGTCGGCCGCGCAGCCCGATATTGACTAGCGATTCTCCGTCCGGACCCGTACGTCCCCAGATGCCGGGCCAATATCGGGCTGGCGTCCGTTTGCCCATGATCATTGGCCGGCCATCGCGCCATTCGCCGTAAAAGGCGTCGAGCAGCCGCAGCTGTTCCGTCGAATCACCCTGCAACAGATAGTTTTGAGCGTGCGATGGCCGACCCACGATTCCCCCCGGATACGCGTCTCGCCAGATTCGCGCGTTACGCGCGGGTTAAAGGCGAGTTACAGTGAAGTTTCCAGAGGATAAGCGCGCGTTTCTCAAACTCGCCGCCAGAATGGTTTAAATCGCTGATAACCAGCCCCCCTGTTCCAGCTCGGGACAACTGGCACACTCGCTGAACTATCAAGATGGAGACCAGCCGGTTGGCGCAGGAACGACAAGAGGTGATTGATCTGGGGGTGCGTGCGGTCGAATAGGCCGGTTCTCTTCCAGAAGCAAGGCACGCAGGTTCGTCGATGCGCTTCGGGCTCCGTCTAAAGGCGGGAGTTTGATTATGGAGCCTCTACGTACCGACGCTGGACCGTCCAACCATAACCGGTTCGATCTGCCCCCTGTGACGCGCGGCATGTTTCTGCTCGCCTTCGGGGGCATCCTCAACATAGTTGTCGTTTCGTTTGGCATCCGCGACATTCTGGGCAGCCCGTTCTTCGTAGCGCTTATCGGTGCCACGCTGCTGCTTTTGCTGCTCTATGTGCTCGGTACGAACGTCAAGGCCAACGGCCTGCTCGGCTGGCTTGGCACTGTTCCCTATATTGGCGTGGTGCTGGTCAATGGCGTGCTCGCGGTGAGCGGCATTATCGCGCTCGCCCAACCCGATGCCCTGGGCCAGCGCGGATTTGCAGCTGCCGTTCGTGCGCCGCGCGCGCAGATGATCGCCGTGGCCGACAATTTCACTGCTACAGAGCGCGCACTGTCACAGCTCGTTGTCCAGAGTGACGCCCGCGCCGCGACAGAAAGCAGCAGCGGCGGTACCTGTGGTCCAACCGCGCCAGGGCGCGGACCGGTCTATCGCGTCCGGATGCACGACAAGGCGACGCTTGGTGAGATCAGTCGAAGCTTCGCGCTACGCGCACAGACCATTCGTACAGCGCGCGCGCAGATGGACGCAGCGATTGCGGGATATCGTGTCGCCAATCATGGCGCGGTCATCCGCAAGCTCGAAGCCGAGGTCCAAGCTGGATTGGCAGCGGCGCAGGACCCCGCGCTCGGCGCGATGCGCGCGCAGCTGGCGACACGCCTTGCCGGGATCAGCGCAACGACGCCTGATCCCGAGACCGGGATTGGCGTTCGGTGCCCGGACATGGATCTGGCGCGCGCACTCGGCGCGGTCCTCGCCATCCGTCCGGTGGCTATCGAAAGTCCGGGGCCGATGCCGACGACGCCCAGCCACCGCGCTGCGGCGCTTGCGTTTCTCTCCGAAAGCTGGGCGGCGCTGCAGGGCGCGCCCTTTGACTGGGCGATGTGGGGCGGTGCGCTTAGCATCGCATTTTTCCCCGACATCCTGTTTCTCTACGGGCTGGCACAGCATCAAAAGGATCAGCGGACCCGGCTCGGGCTCGTGGGCCTGCTGGCGCGCGCGATCAGCAAGACTGGCACCGACTGGTCTGCCGCCGCGACTGCGGCGGCACAGGGGGCGCGCGATCCCAGCGTCCGGCTGCTGTCGCAATATCATGCGGTCCGTAGCAGGCTTATCGGCGACGTCCATTTTCTGGTGATTCCGGCCGGTGCGGATGCCCAGGACCGCGCTGTCTATTTCATCGGCCTCGGTCTCGTCGAGATCGGCAAGGCGCGCTATGCGGGGCTGGCTCCGGCGGGCCTGCTGCCCGAAGCAGCTGTACCGCGTCCGGCCAATCCCGCCCTGGAGTCGCACTTTTTCGTGCTCAAACGCGGTGTTTGGCGCAGCCTGCTAGTGGAGGCGATGCGTGGTGCGCCGCCGCCGGAGGGAGCGCCCCCGACGGGCGCGGACAGCAGCTGGCAGGAGGCGGCATGATGCAGCGGCTCCATTTTGGCCCCGCGCTCGACCTTGCGGCGGCACCCTGGCTCGATGCCTGGCAATTGCGGCAGGGAATTGCGCGGTTCCGCGTGCATGGTGAATATCCTGCCAGAGCGCATGCGGGCGCAGCGCGCAGGGGCGGGGCAGGCGGCTGGTCGCGGCATCGTGCCGGCGGGGAGCCAGAGCGCATCGTTCTTATCCCGGCCAATGACGCCGCACGCACCCCCTTGCCGAACGATCATAGCCCGGCGGTTCCGTTTCGGCTGCGCGCGGTCGAAGCCGACGGGCATATAGGCCAGCCTGGGCCACGCGATGCGCGCATGCGGCGGTGGGCGCGGCGCGGCGCGAAGGTGGCGTTGGCGACGTCCGCGCTGACCCTCACGATTATGCCGGTGCTGGCATTGATCGTACCGGTCGGCCTCGCGCATGCCCGGCGCGACGCTGTGGCGGCGCGCTACGCACAGCTTCAAGGGCTGACCACAGCGATCGAGGTGCGTGATTCTGCGGGGCGTTATGTCGGACAGGTCGAGCAACTGCGCAATCCGTCCAGCCATCTCGTGCTGCGCGCACGCACGGTGCCGACACCGATGTTCGCGATGCTGACCTGGCTCGAGGACAGACAGGACGGGGGGCTGGTGCGAGACTGGTACGGACTGAACCTGAGCGGCCTCACCAGAACCGGCGTCTGTATTGTCACGGGCGGCGGGGTTGCGAGCCATGACGGCGAGTGCGGGGGTGGGTCGAGCCTCATGATGCAGGCCGCGCGCGGTGCCCATGGCTGGTGGGGCGGCAGCGCCAACTGGCGCGAGCGCAAGCGCGTCGAGCTGATGGATGCACCGGCGCTGTCGCTCATCTACCCGCGCGGGTCGAAAGGCCACAGGCGCTTCATCGTCGATGCGCTGACCTATGGCTATACGGACCAGGGCTATGAGCTCTGGGGGATCCGCAACGCGAGCCTCATCACATTTGGGGTCGAGCCAGAAAGACTATCGCTCGCACAGCAAGCGGTGCTGGCGGCAATGCCGAAGCGGCGCCTGGTTCTGCGCTGTGGCGCTGCCGACCTGAAAACACGCGCTCGCGATGAGCGCGCCTGGGCTGGAACCCGCGACCGGGCCGACCTGGCGCTGCGCAGCGCATTTGATCCATCCGCGCCCGAAATCGCCGCCGCACGGGCCGAGCTTGCCCGCATGGCGCGTCCCGCGCGCCCCGCACCGCTCGATCCTGCGCTTGCGGTCGGGCTTGACGCCACCGCGGCGTGCAAGTTCGCCGGGCACCCCCGCGCCCTCTTCGGAAATGTCGCGTCGAGCGAACGGGCTGCGACCCTGGCAGAGCTGCGGACCGCTGCGCACGGCCGGACCGTCGAACAGGTCGAGCTCAGCGTCGATATCGCCGCGCAGCGCAGGTTCAAGATCGCTGCGACCGCGATGCTCGACGACTTGGGCCGTGCGCAGCGCGCCAATCTCGATCTGCCGCTGGTAGGCGCAGGCGCTGCGCATACGCTGATGATGGCAACACGCAATGACGGCGGCTTCAGCCACCTGTTTGCTTCCAGTCCGCGTCCGCTCCTTGACGAACCACGCCGCGTCGGCTCGATCGGCAAACTGGTCGTCGCACTGGCCGCTGCCCGGCAGGGATATTCGGCCGACACGGCGCTGTGTGATTTGCGCGATCGGAGCGGACTGCGCAATGCGGGTGGGGGTGGTGGTCACGCACACTGCATCGGGGACGCGCGGTTGAGCGTCCGGGAAGCCTTTGCCCGCAGCAACAATCTTGCAATCCTCGATCTGGCTAATCGTGTTGGGCCAGAGGCCATCCGTGCCGCGCTCGCAGCAAGCGGGTTCGACGTGAAAGGGCATCCCGATCCCGGGCGGGCGCTGGTGACGGGCATGGCTGAAGCCTCGCCACGGCAGATCGTTGCGTTCATGCAGGCGCTTGCCAACGGGGTCAGCGGCGATGCTCCGGTCGCAACGCGTGGACACATCATCGCGCGCATCCGGCGCGATGGCGTCTGGGAAGGGGCGCGGCGAGACGTGTTGGCGTTGCCGGCACCCTATTTTGCGACGCCGCAGGCGCGGCAATTTCTCGCGGCTGCCGCACAAGCCGCGTTTGCCGGGCAATATGGTACGCTGCGCGCATTGGCGGCTGCCGCGCCGCCGCTCCCTGGCGAGATCGCTAAATCGGGCACGGTGGCCGGACCGCGGCCGCAGCTGGCAACGCTGGCCTCACTTGCAGCCGGTGCTGCCCCCGAGCGCCATGGCTGGATGACGTTCAGCGCCGCGCCGTCGCACCAGCTCGGCAATCGCGCGCTGCGCCTGGCGCCAATCCCGGTGTTCTTGCGGCGGGAACTGACGGCTAAGCGCTAAGGCGCGGTCGTGATCGCGGTCGGCGCCTCGCGGCGTAGCTTTAACTACTACCGGGGAGCATGCGCGGTGTTGCCTGGTGCCCCTCCGTAGGCGTGTAGGCCGCCTGGGCTGAACAAACTCGCAAAAGCCCGAGTGTTCTCGGATTGCGGTTTTTACGTCCAGACACTCTTCATCTCATCGGCGATGAGAGTCCGATGATGCGTGACCGAGCAAGAGCCCGTCTGTCTTTGGCCAGAAGCGGCGCGACAAGGTCGGTAAATCGCGCCCTCACCGCTCCATCGGGGCCGGTCGGGTCGTCGGGGCGCGGCCTGGAAGGCCGCGCAGTGATCAGTTTGGGGCGGCCCCCACCCAAGGTTTCGCTCTTGGGCGAGCGGCGAGTTTGCGCAGGGTCGCTCCCGCTCCTGCCTCAATTGCCCGCATTCCCGGTCATTCGATCGATCCAGTCCTGGTCGACCGCCGCTCCCCCCGGTTCTGGAGGCTGGGACACGGCGTTTGGGTCTGAGCCCTCGCCTTCAGAATTATCGCTTTCGCCGCTGTCGGCATTGCTGGCGGCTACCGCCGGGAGCCGCGCGCTCGCAATTTGCTTCTGCAATGCTTCCAGCCGCAGATCGGCGCTTTCAGCGCTCTCGCCGGCCTTGACCGCCAGCGCGAGGTACCGGGCAGCGGCTGTTTCGGGCTCGAAATAGGCAAACTCGCTGGGCAAATCAGTCTCGAGCGACTGCTCCGCTAGCCTTACCGCCTGCAGGTCAAAGCCGCCGCAGCGATCGAGCGCGGCCCAGCTGAACCCTTGCGACACGCCATCATAGCAGCTTTGCGAATAAATCATCGCGCCCGGCAATCCCTCCGCCGCGATGACGAGGCCCAGATGCCGCAGACCGCGCCGCACATGCAACGGGGCGAGCCGCTCGACCCTGGCGGGCGGCTCGACCGCGTCGATCTGATTGCCGAGCGCGGCAGCGCCGAACGGCTGCTCGGCATCGATCGTCGCGGTGGGTTTGGAATCGCAGCTGTTCACCGCGATCAGAAACAACACGATCAGCCCGATCACGAGCGCGGCCCGGCAGCCCTGATTGTCCTGCCCCGTCGTGTCCGACGCTGGTTGCAACTGCGCCAAACCATTTCCCCTGTCGCGCACGCCGCTTTGCTCGAATGCGGCATTAAGGTCTTGCGCTTGCTCGATTACAGCCTAGCCTTCGAACTCGAGGGGAAGCAAGTCGTGAGGCAAGCGGAGATTGCTGTTGGTCAAGACGAGACCGCGCTGATCGCGCGCGCGAGCGAACATCTTGTCCAGTTTTACTCCGATATGGATGTATCTTTGCTTGGTGGGTCGGTCCTGCTTACAAGCGGTTCGCGAGACCAGGCTGAACTGGTCGCGCTGTGGCAGACCGTTGTCGCCAATGAGCGACTCCATGCGCGGGCCCATCCGCATCGGCTCGACCTGCTCGCAGCGCTCGCATGACCGCGTTCCTGCCCTTGCGCGCACGCAGGCTCCCGGGCGAACGAACGCTATTGGTCGGCGATGGTGGCGGCTTCTTCACCGCCGGTCCGGAATTTCTGACGCGGCTGTCGCACGATATGCTGAGCGAGGCTGACGAGCGCTTTCTGCGTGATCGCGGCCATGCCATTGCGGACGACGATCCGCTTGCGGAAACATCGCACCTCTACAACATCGCCGAGCGACTGACCCGCGCCGGACCGCTCGACTATCTGATCGTGGTGCCGACGCTGCGCTGCAATCTCTCGTGCAGCTATTGCCAGGTGTCGCGCGCCGCAATCGACCAGACCGGCTATGACTGGAGCGCGGCGACGCTCGAAGCGGTGCTCGCGCTGATCGATGCGCTGCCTGGACCACGGCTCAAGATCGAGTTTCAGGGCGGCGAGCCGAGCCTGCGCTGCGATCTGATCCGGGCAGTGATGGGCCGCGCGCAGCGGTTCGAGGAACGGCAGTTCGTGATCTGCAGCAATTTGCAGCGGCTCGAGCCGGAGCTGCTGGAACTGCTCGATATGCCCGAAGTGTTTCTCAGCACCTCGCTCGATGGCGACTTTGCAACCCATCAGCGCATCCGCACGGCCGGGGTGTCGGAGACGCGCACGTTCCGCGACAATCTCGCGGCCGTGATCGCGCGCTATGGGCCGCATAAGGTTTCGGCGCTGCCGACGATCGATCCGGTCAGTCCACCCGAGCCGGACGCGCTGATCGACGCCTATCTCGAATTCGGGCTCGAGAGCATCTTCCTGCGTCCGATCAACTATCAGGGGTTCGCCCGCAAGCGCCATGCCGCCGCGCGCGAACAGGACGCATCGTGGCGCGCCTATCACGAGCGGTTCGTGCGCCGACTGATCGCGCGCAACTGGGACGATCGCTCGCGGGTGCTCGAGGAGAGCTATTTTAGTATCTGCCTGCGCCGGATCTTCCAGCCGGGTGCCGACCGGCATGTCGATCTGCGCAATCCCAACCCGCTCGGCCAGGATTATGTCGTGATCGATTATGACGGGCAGGTTTATCCGACCGACGAGGCGCGCATGCTCTCGCGCTCGGGGGTGATCGACTTGGCGATCGGTGATGTCGCGACCGGCTGGGATACGCCGGCGCGCGATCTGCTCAACGCCCATGCCTCGAACCTCGACGATCCAGCGTGCCAGCGTTGCACCTATCAGCCTTATTGCGGGCGCGATGTGGTCGATGACATTGCCCGCTATGGGCGGATCGATCTGCCGCGCCACGAAACTGAATTCTGCCGCCGGCATCTCGGCCTGTTCGATCTAGCCTTCCAGCTGATCTATGCGCCGGACGCGCCGACACGCTATTCCTTGTCGCGATGGCTGCGGCTTGAGGGCACCCCGGCACACTTCGGAGCGCATTGGGCATGATCCCGCTCAACCTCTCCGCGCTGGCCGAGCATCCCGAGCCCTTCGTCACGCGGTTGCGGCGGCTGCGCGATGGGGCTGGTGTGCAGGATTCGATTTGGGTCGAGGGGGCCGGCGATGCCCATGTCTTTGCCGGGCGGGAGGGACTGGTCGCGTTGGAGGGGGCGGACGTGTCTGCGCTCGATGGCGACGTTCTGCTGGTCGATCCGCTGCGTGGACGCGCTGAGCGGCTGTTTCGTGCGGGGTCGGCGCACAATACGCTGCTGGTGACCGAGCGCTGCGATCAGCTGTGCGTTATGTGCTCGCAGCCGCCCAAGAAAATCCATGACGACCGGTTCGAGTTGCTCGAGCAGGCCTGCCTGCTCGCCGAGCCCGACGCGATGATCGGGATCACGGGCGGCGAGCCGACGCTCTACAAGGCGCAGCTGTTCGATTTGATCGAACGCGTCCATGCCGCGCGCCCGGACCTTGGGTTCCATGTGCTGAGCAATGCGCAGCATATCGAAGCCTCCGACATCGCGCGCCTGCGGCGTCCGGCCTTTCGGCAAGTCACCTGGGGCATCCCGCTGTATGCCGCTGCCCCGACCGTGCATGACCGGATCGTCGGCAAGGCTGGCGCATTCGAGCGGCTGATGGCGGGCTTTGCCGCATTGGTCCGTGCGGGGCAGCGGATCGAGCTGCGCACCGTGATCATCCAGGACAATGTCGCGCTGCTTCCCGCGCTTGCGCAGCTGGTCAGCACGCGGCTGCGCTTCGTCGCGGCCTGGTCGATCATGCAGCTTGAGCATATCGGTTTTGCCAAGGGACGCTGGCAGTCGCTCTATGTCGCGCATGATGCGGACTTCGCGCCGGTGGGCGCGGCGATCGACATTGCGCGGCTCCATGGCATTCATGCACGGCTGTTCAATTTCCCGCTGTGCAGCGTGCCCGAGCCCTATCGCGCGCTCGCCGTGCCGTCGATCTCGGACTGGAAGCGCAAATATGCGCCGGGTTGCGACGGGTGTCGTGCGCAGGACGACTGCACGGGCTTTTTCGCATGGCATCCCGATGACGCGCTGGGAGGCGTGACCCCGCTATGAAACGCGCCCGCTTTCTCATTCCATCGCTGATCGCCGCGGGGTTTTCCGGACATGAGAGCGTCGCGCAGGTGCCGGGCATGGGGCCGCGCGTGATGAGCGACAGCGAGCCGAGCCTGTTCGAGCTGTTCAAACAGGATCACCAGGTGACCCTGGCGCAGCATCGCAGCCATCGCAGTCATAGCTCGCATCGCAGCCATAGCAGCCACCGCTCGGGGAGTGGCGGCCATTACAGCCATGCCAGCCATCGCTCGAGCACCGGCGGGACCTATGTGCCGAGCGCGCCGGTCTATACAGCGCCTGCGCCCAGTCCGCCGCCTCCGCCGCCACCGCCGCCACCGCCGCCACCCGCTGCATCCTATCCGCTGCGCAGCGCCCAACCCGGTGAAGCCAGTGCGCCACGGACCTCGAACCTTCCAGCGCTCAATGGGCGCAGCGAGCGGTTCAAGTCGATCGTGCGGCGGGTCCAGATCGCGTTGCTGGCGCAGGGCTTTTATGACGGCGCGATCGATGGCGTGGTGGGGCCGGGCATGCGGGCCGCGATGCGCAGCTTCCAGAAGAAGCGCGGGCTGGAGGTCACGGGTACGATCACGCCGCAGCTGCTCGACGCGTTGCGGATCGCAAGCGAGTAGCCTGGGCTCAGACTTGCGCCGTGTCGAGGGCGGGCAGGGCGGTTGCGGGAAGAGGGTGGCCTGGGGCTAGGCCGGGTTGTGGCCCAGCGGGGTCGGGCAGGGCTGTGCATGGGCCAGCAGGCTCGGGCAGGGATGTGCAGGGAGGTGCGTAAGCGTGTCGGGCGGGCTGGTTTGCGGCGTGCGGGCGGTCGGCTCGCGCGGCAGGGACGCAGCGCTATGGCGGTTGGTACGTCGTAGACTTGGCTGTGCTTGGAGACCGCTGAGCGATGGTCTGGGGTGCATGCTGGCAGGTCAAGCTGGGTGTGAAAGGCAAGAAGCGCTTGTTGGGGTTGGCGTTGGGATGGTCTTGGTGAGCTGAGGCCGATCGTCTGAAGCTGTGAGCGGGGGCAGCGGGCTCGATCGGAGAAGGCCCGGGCGTGCAGCTGGCATGGGCGTCTGTCGATGGTGACGGTGATCCTGGCGGCTGCCGCGTTGCGGCACCGCGGCCCTATCGGCTGATGCCGACCGGGCTCGGCTGATGCCGGATCCCGGCCCTGCGGGTGACGGTCCGCTTCCGGGGAGGGGGGAGTGTAGGAGTCTGAAGTGCGGTGTTGATGCCCCCTCATTCGCCAATCGTTGCTCCTCCAAGATGGCCGGCTCTCACCCCGTGCTCCGGTGCTCCTGGCCGAGCGCGGGTCAGCAAAGGAGTGCTTGCCGACAGATCGAGGTCCAATCAGATTGGACCATTCTATGGATGATCGGCCGATGCAGTTGCGTCATGCTCCGCGAACGAGTGAGGAGCAAAAGCAATGGCTTGGTATAAGAATGCAGCCAACTTGCAGCAGGCCAACGGCACCGAACCGGTTTGGTCGACCGATTACAAGCCGGGCGCCACAGTTCCAGTCTCGGGGATTTATCGCTGTAAAAACTGCGGCAAGGAAGTGACCAGCAACAAGGATGATCCGTTCCCACCCCAAAATCATCACCAGCATCCGCAAACGGGGCCGGTTCTGTGGCGACTTATCGTTTGGACAAATACTTCAGGCGATCAAAAGCATGGTAGCGTCTAGACGCTAGGTCATGGCCGATCAGGGTATCAGCACCCGACACTCCGGTCAGACTGGGGGTCCTGACGCTCTCGTCGGTAACTTGTAACAGCGGGACGGGGGTGCGCGGCGATCGCCGGACTGGTGTCTCGGCCGACAGGCGGCGCCATACTGTGCGAACTGGCAGAAGGCGGGCCATTCATAACGCAAATTGGCGGATCCAACCTTCCCAGCTGGCCAGGTTCCGCCTATGTTCATTTTACAGGAGGAGCCCATGCTCAAGGGATTAGACGCACTTACCCGCAAGCTGAAAGAGGCGGAACAGGTCGCGGCAGAACTGGACGGAGACTTGGCTTCTGTAAACTTTGATCCGACCGATCCCGCCAGCATCGAAAACGCGATTCAAGAACTCTGTTCGGTCGTCGACGCGAAGACGGCCGGATATGAGCGAAATGAACTGGTCCAGCAAATTGCTGATGGCTTGAAGGAAGCCGGACGCAACGCGATTCTGGAGAAGGCGGCTGCCGCTCGCCTGGGTGATGGCGGATCGGAATGAATCTCAAAACCGCCCTTGGCGAGGTCAACAACGCCGTCCTCGATTTGCAGTCCGCCGACTATAACACATATCATCGGCCCGTGCAGCGTCTCTCAGCCGCTTCACTCTGAGCCGCTCAGAGAGATAACGGAACAGCTAAAGGCTGCAGCGGATTTCGACACATTCGTCAGGGACTCCGACCGGGGCGGCTCGATGATGGGCAGCGCGACCCTCAATTGGCCCAATGATCGACAACACGAGCTTGGTCTCGTGATTCATATCATCGATCGCGGCGCTGAAGATGCCGACTGGTTTTTGAATTTTGCTCACCAGTGGTATTACTCGGGCAGCAAGATCGTGGGTGACATCCGGAAGATCACAACCGCGATCCTAATTCCGTTCGCGCGAGACTTTAAATCGCACGTTGAGTCAGTTGCTCCTGTGCGCCCCTTCCATATCCAGCCAAGCGATTTCCACCGGGTTTTCATCGTGCATGGACACGATGAAGCACCTCGCGAGACCGTGGCACGCTTTCTCACGACGATCGGGCTGTACCCGATTATCCTCCATGAGCAGGCGAATAAGGGCATGACGGTCCCGGAGAAGCTTGCCGCGTACGCCAATGTGGGGTTCGCCGTCGTTCTGCTTACTCCAGACGATGAGGCACGGGTGAAAGGCGCGGACGAGCTCCAGCCTCGAGCGCGCCAGAATGTCATCCTTGAACTAGGGTATTTTGTCGGGCGGTTAGGACGGGCTCGGGTCTGCGCCTTGCTCAAGGGGGAGGTTGAGATCCCCTCGGACTATGTTGGGGTGGCCTACACCCCATTTGATGCAGGCGGCGGTTGGCGGCAGAAGCTGGCATTGGAACTGGAAGCGGCTGGCTATGACATCGACTGGAACAAGGTGATGCGGAGGGGCTAGCGGAGAGGGTCGATGCCGCTGCCGCACTTTTGCAGGATATGCAGGTAGGGCTATACGTGGGTACCGGCTTCGCACCAGCACGGGCGAGCGATCACTGTTAGCTGATTTTTGCACCTTCTACACCTGCTGCGAGGGTAACCTGGCTCTCACTCGCAGGCGGCAAGGTACGCCACTTCGGGCCGTGCCGAAGCTGGATCGGCCATGGTGAAGCCAATTTTCGGTATGTCGGCCTTGACGGATTCGTTTTGGAGAGTCGCTTGTTTCAATCTCGGCTGATCGATGATCAGTGGTGCGTTAGATACTGCCAAGGAGCCATGCGGTAATTCGCGGTCCGCGGCACTCGGATAATCGGCAAGTCAGGCGGGAGAGGGGCGCTGGGGAGTTTTCATTACCTGTTCGACGATGGGGAGCATTTGCGGGCATCTCTAGAGCAGATTGAGCACTTTCGCGATCACTGGCTGGATGCCATGCCTTCGATCCGCTCGTTTTCGGAGCGGATCAGTCGGTGCTTCTGGTTCGACCTCCTTGTTCTGGAGCTACGCTACAAAATCGGCGTCCATTCCATCTTGCAGCCTTTGTGCGATCTCGAAGAGAAGGAGCCGCTGAATGGAACAAAATATGCCACGCCGTTCACTCGGCTCCCTCTGAGAGGTCTCTGGCACAAACATTGGTTCAGCACCCAGTTTCTCGCTGCCAATCTCCTGGCGATGGCAAAGCGCAAGGGATCAATGGACTGGATCTGGGATATCGCGAAAGAGGGCGACCTCATGACCGAGGAGCTAATTGGCCAGATCGCCCACCGCATGACTGTCCAGGCATATGAGGACCGCTTCGCCGCCAAGCGGATAACCGGCGAGTGGATCATCTATTTACCTCGCTCCGGCCGGAACTACTATCTCTGCTTGGGCACCCATCTCACTGGCGACGAGCGGCTCGACGAGAAGATTAGGATGCTCTGTTCCATTGACTTCCCCGACATCGGACAATGGATCGACGAGGCGGCCGCTGCGCTCTGAAGCATTCCGTTCTCGCTTCAGATCCAAAGCGGCTGGTCGCAACGGTCCCCTTTCTGAGCATTCGCCACACCGCGTCTTGCGCGAAAATCGCCAGGTGAGTTCACCTCGTGGTGATCGGGCTGCGGGTAGGGAATGGGCTTTGTACTGCGTGCACCGCGGGGCGGTTATGCGCCCCATTTGCGGCCGTTCGCCCGATTAGATCCATGCCCAGAAGCAGCCATTGAAATCACCTTTCCACAGCCGAGCGCGACAAGATGCGCTGAGCCGGTCACTACCAAGCCAATCGGCAGGGTCGCGCAGTCTTGCATACCGACGCAAAGCGGATACGTAATCCGAACCCTCCATTTGCAGGTAACGCGTCCGGTTTAACGAGACGCCGGTGCGGCACGCCTGATCCAGCATCTTGTTCAACTCGATTCGTACTGTTAGGCGTGCGCCGATTGGCGGGGTTGGCTTGCTATCCGATCAGCGGGGGACGATATGAATCAGGTGGATGACAACGCTCAGCCGACGGACAAGAAGGCATGGAATCGCCCCGAAATGAAGGCGTGGAACAAGCCTGAGATTCGCGATCAGAGCATCAGCAGCGCGACTGGCAGCAAGCCCAACCAGTGGCCGTCCGAAGCGTCGCCGGGCACCGGCTCGTAATCTTACTCGGGCTTCAATCTGAACTATTATTCGATCTGCGGCCTGTCGGTCTCATCCGCGATTCCTCTTCCTGGAGGGTGGCCGGATTCGCCAGTTGGCGAGCCAGATGTGCGGGTGCGCGTCGGCGTCATACCAGATGATCCGGATGCGCCCGACTATATCGGCCCGACATGGCGGCTGGTCGGTCGGCGCTTTTATCTGGAGGTGCCCGGCGTTGTCCGGCTGATGGCCGAGGATGGACGCGAAATCGTGGCCGAACCCGTCGAGGGTGCGACCGACACCGATCTTGCGCCCTTCATCCTGTCGACCGGCTTTGCCGCCATTCTCCACCAGCGCCAGTTGCTGGCACTGCACGCCGCGACCGTGGCGTGGCAGGGCCGCGCCATTGCCATTTGCGGTGCGACGGGAATGGGGAAGTCGACGTTAGCCGCGACGCTCTGCCGGGCTGGCGCCAGCTTTGTCGGCGACGACATCGCCGCGATCCGCATCGACGAAAACGACGGCGTTCCCACGGTCTGGCCGGACGGACGTCAGCACCGGCTATGGGCCGACGCCATCGAGCACCTGTCCCTGACGGAACGGCAGGGCGCTCCGATCCGAAGCCATATGCGCAAATACCATGTCTCGCCGACATCGCCGGCGGAACGTACCCGGGACGCCCTGCCGCTTGCCGCCGTTATCCTGCTCACATCGCGCGACGGGACCGTGCCGCCCGGCCCGCCCCGGATCGAACAGCTACCATTGGTGGACGCGGCACCGATGCTGCGCGGAGAAATCTACCGCCCCTATCTTGCCCGTCGCATGGGCCATGACCCACTCTTGTTCGTCCAGATCGCGACCCTGTTGAACCGGGTGCCGGCGTTCCGGCTCGATCGCACGCGCGGCTTAGAGTATCTCGACGCGGGCGCAACGCTGGTCCTGGACGCGGTGGCAGGCGCGACGTGATCGCCGGACCGGTCTGGCTGGCGTCATATCCCAAGTCGGGAAATACTTGGCTGCGCTTGCTGCTATCCAACCTGCTGTGCGGGCAGTCCGATCCGGAGGATATCAACGAACTCAGCCTGGCCGCGCATAGCGTGGTCAACAGAAACGTGATCGAAGACGCGACGCTGATCGACAGCTTCCTCCTCACCCGGGAGGAATGTGACAGGATGCGCCCCGGCCTGATGGAGGAAGCCTGGCGCGAGGCGGCGGATCAGGATCTCTTCATCAAGCTGCACGACGCCTATTGCCGCTTCAGCGACGGGCTGCCCCTGCTGGGACGCGGGGCGCGCGCGGCGCTCTATATCCTGCGCGATCCCCGTGACGTAGCGGTCTCGTTGGCCTTTCACACCGGCAAGCCGATCGCGACGGTCGTGCGGCAGATCCTCTCCGCAAACACGCGCATGGGCGGCACCACGCCGCACCATGAGCAGATTTCGCAGCGCCTGTTGGACTGGAGCGGCCATGTTCGCAGCTGGACCGGGCAGGCTGACGTGCCGGTCCATGTGCTGCGCTATGAGGATCTGCGCGCAGATGCGGTGGGCCGCTTCGGCGAGGCCGTCGCGTTCCTGGGATTGCAGGCGACTGATGACGAACTGGCGCGGGCGGTGGCCCAGTGCGATTTCGGCAGGTTGCAGCGGCAAGAGGCCGAGAAAGGCTTCCGGGAACGCCGTCCCGAATCGACAGCGCCCTTTTTCCGGGCGGGACGGGTCGGGGAATGGCGCGACGCCCTGACCAGCGAACAGGCCACTGCGATCGAGGCGGCGCATGGCGCAGTGATGGCCGAGTTCGGATATCTGTGAATGCGCGTGAAAAGGCGATATGCGCCGCCCCCGCAATCAACGGGACTGCGAAAGGAAGAATCGCGAAATGAATGACGAAACCGGGGGCACTCTCGTGCGCCGTACCGACGGACTCATGTCGGCTGCGGTCGGCGACGAACTGCTGATGATGAGCGCCGCAGAGGGCAAGTATTTCAACCTGAACGATGTTGGCAGCCGCATTTGGGAATTGCTGGCTCAGCCGGTGAGTGCAGAAGCGCTGGTGGCCGCCCTGACCGCTGAATATGATGTCGATGCCGATACGGCACGCGAGCATGTTGCAGACTTTGTCGCTGCACTGCGCGAACGCGGTCTGGTCACCGCGACCGGTGAGGCACCCGAGGCCTGAGGCGCGGATTCACCGCGGATCAGCCGTGCTGCTCCAGATAGGACATGACCCGGAAGGCGCGGGTCAGGCTGCCGGCCTGGTCGATGGCGGTCCAGTCGCCTTTGCCCGCATCGATGGTACGCGCCAGGTCTTCCGCCGCGGGCAACGACTCCAGCCGCGCCGCGACAGCGTCCAGGTCGAACAGGTCGGTGATCGCGTCACGCTGCCGCCACAGCGCAAGTCGCTCGGTCAACAGCAGGCGTTGCGCAGCGACATGGACCGGATCCTCGACCACCAGATCGAGCTTCGTCCGCTTCCAACGGAGCGCCTCTGGCAGAACTCCGGCCATCGCATCGCGGAACACGCGTCGCGACCAACCCTCGCGCACGAACAGCGTGCTGGCCAGCGACAGGGCGAATTCGACAAGGCGGCGATCCAGCATCGGGAGGCTGACGCTCATGCCATGGCGGGCGGCGAGGATCGCCCAATGCTCCGCCCGGCGCGCCAATCCGTGGCCGCTCAGCAGCGAAAGTCTGATCTGCCGCGCCTGTCCCCGCCTCACAGGCGGCGTCAGGCACCGATCGGCAAGCTGTTCGGGCCGCAGCAGTTCAGCGGCCAGCTCGGCGATGCCAGGCGCGGGATTTGCCCTGCCCAAGGCGCGCTCGGACAGGTTCCGCAAGCCATCAGGCAGCAGGAACGTCGACAAGGCGCTCCAAGCCGCGCCGAGCGATCCCAGCGCACGCAACTCCGATGCGAGATAGGCCCAATGCCCCGCCACCAGCGCCTCCGCCAGGACGCCGCGCCAGCCATAGCTAGCCGCTTCATCGCCCCCCCACCCTGACAGCAACATGGACGCGCCATGGCGGTGCGCGTGCGAAAGCGTCTGGCTATCGCGATAGGAGGGGTCCACCGGGAAGAGCTGGTCCCGGTCCATCACCGGCAGCGCGAACGCCGCCGAATCGACCGTGCGTATCGGGTGCCAGTCGATGTCCGGCTCTTGCCGCAATACCGGCGCGAGGTACGCGCCATCGCCACCAAAGAGATAGTCGCCAAAGGGGTTGGGGGCGTGCGAATAGGCTAGAAGTCGGCGTCCCGCTGGACGCAGCGCCCGCGCCGCGATGATGGCGATTGCCGAGGAATCGAGACCGCCGCTGAGATGCGCCGCAACCGGCCCCGTCGTCGGAAGCCGACGATGGACGGCCGCCGTCATCAATCGCGACATCTCCGCCGCGGCATCGACAGGGCTGATGCGAAGCGACCCGGCCGACGCCGGGTCGAGCGACCAATGCCGTCCCGACCGGACAGGGGCATCAGGTGTCAATTCCAGCCAGCTGCCGGGGGCCAGTCGCTGCACACCCTGAAACAGCGACCGCTCCGGCCCATCGAACTGGAACAGCAATTCACTGACCAGGAAATCCCGGTCGACTTCCCGCGCGAGCAACCCCGAAGCGTGCAGCCCGCGTGGCAGAGAGGCGAGCACAAACAGGTCACCGGGGCGATGGGTAAAGAAGAAGGGGCGGACACCGAACGCATCGCGCGCGCACAGCAACCTGCGGTCGCGCCGGTTCCACGCGGCCAGCGCGAAGTCGCCCGCCAGCATGCCAAGTCCTGCCGCTCCCCGTTCAGCAAGCAACGCCGCCAGTCCGGCGTCGCCGCGGATCGTATCGGGTTCATCTAACCGTGCGTCGGCGGCCAGGATCACCCCATGATCGCGCGCCGGTGAACCCTCGCCTTGCGGTGCGGGGCCGAAATCCAACGTCAGCAGCGCGACCGGGCCATCGACCTGCATCTCGACGCGGGGACTAAGCCCTGGTTCGGTCATCGCCGCCGCCATGGCGTGCAGCCGGGACGGGTCGGCGGGACGGCCGTCGAGATGAAGGAAGCCCGCGATCAGCCGCATCGCGCCGCCCCTTTCAGATGCTCCAGCGCGATTTGGGTCAGCGCCGTGTCGCCAAGCGGCACGCCATCGCCCAGTTGATGGTTGAATTCGCCCCAGCCATGGTTGGTCTCGATCAGCAGCGGCCCGTCATCCGTGATCGCGACGTCCCAGCCCAGGAAGATGAAACGGGCGAATTCCGGCACGCTGCCATGGGCGCGAACGACCAGATCGATCGTATCTCGCCAGAATGGCACAACAGCTTCCGCCAGAACCGCACCGGTATCGGGATGATCGGCAATCGGATGACGGCCGCGTAGCCGGGGGCTGCGCAGGTCGCCCGCTTCTCCGACAGCCGCGAAGATCTGCCTGCCCGCCGGACCGCCATATGGCAGTTGTGCCATCGCATCGACGACGGCCACGCATCCGGCACGGTCGATCCCGGTGATGACCCGAAACACGACCAGCGATCCATCCGACAGAGGAGCGAGGGAAGGATGAGTCTCCAGACAGGGTTGGACGATGCAATCGGCTTGCGCCCATTGCGCCACCAGCGCTGCGGGGCTGCATAGTTCGCCGTTCCAGGCGTGGCGATACTTGGCTCCCTCCCGCCGCCATCTTGCCGCGCCTGACCCGCGGCTACCCGCCAGATCCTTGACCCACAAATCGGGCGCGTCGGGCAGATAGGGGGATGATGGCACGGACTGGGCGCCGTTGCGGAACACCGCGAGCGTCGGAATGCACGGCAGGCCATGAGCGCGGCAGAGCTCCGCGAATCGCGCCTTATCCTGCACATCGTCGCCAACCGCACCGGCCCGTCGGTTAAGATGGGCCATTATCACCGCCAGCTCCGGTTCGTAGAGGTTGCGCGCGATCCGATCTCGGCGACGCGCGTCATGCAGGCGGTAGGCGACATAGTTGCGCGGTGGCACATTGTTGGACCAGGCTTGCACCAGCATGTCGGCGCCCCGCGAGATCCAGCCCCATGCGCGCGTCGGGCGATCGGCGACCGGCATCCGGATCAACTGGTGCCCGGTCTCCCACACCGCACCCAGCGGCCAACCGAGCGTCATGACGGTTCGCAGCAGCGCGCGCCGCCAGGCCGGATGACGCGCGAACATGGCGCGGCGAATTTGGTGACGCAGCTGTCGTACGGGGTTGTCGCCCGGCCAAAGCATGAAGGGAAAGCCGCTCCCGACCAGCCTGCGGACCAGCGCTGCCGCGCGCCGTCGGCGACCGCTCAATCGAGCGGTCCGGCGAAATCGGCGTTCACATAGTGGAGCAGCAGCGTCCAGCAGGTCTCGTCGGCCGGCAACCGCGTGCGGCCGTGCGGCAAGTCGCGCCCACGGAACAGGATGCCGCCGCCCAGCGTCTGGAAACAGTCAATCGGCTCGGCGTCAGGCGGGGGGTAAATCTGGATCGCCCACGGCGAAACACCGTTCGCTGGCGCCGGTTGATGGTCGATCAGCACGGACAAGGTGTATTCGCATTGCGGCCGATCGGTATGGACCGGCAAGACGGCACCTTCGCGATAGAGTGAGGCGTAGCAATAGCTGGGTTTGACCGGCACCCCGACAAGCGCCTCCACCGCCGGAAGCAGCGCCCGCTGCACCACCCGTCCGGCGGGATCATTATGCAGCTGCCACCGATCGACCTGTCCATCTGACGTTCCGACCTTGCCGCTGTCGATTGCCGCGCGGTAGTGGCGAGCGAGCATATCGACCATCGCGGGGGTGAGGCAGTCGGTCAGGAGGGCGAAACCATCGCGCGCGAAATCGCCCGATGCGGCCGCGAAGCGGGCCGGTGCGAATGCGTGCGCCACTTCTGCGGGGAGCACGATCAGGCCGCTCGCCCACAGCGCCAGCGCCAGTTCTGGCGAAAGGCGATCGAGTGCGCCCTGATCCGCCGCGATGTCCAGCGCCGCCACAAAGGCGGGCTCGCCAGCGCGTTCGAGCACCGTTTCGGTAAAGCCGTTCACCGCCGAATAGGCGCTGAGGATGATCCGAGCAGCACCGTCTGAATCGGACTCAACCACGCGAACGTCGCTAACGGGGTTGCGGATGAATGGGGTCGGGGCGCTCATCATCATGCCTTAGGTCTATCGCGCGCTGCGATACCAGCAATTCAGTGCGAAACGACTATCGGCAAAGGCTCCCGACGGGCACGACACCCGCCTCACCTCGTGCGGGACCCAGGACGGGAACAGGATGAATGTATCGCAGGCGGGCACGATGTCGGTGAACGACCTGGTGCCGTCAGCCGCGGGGGCAATCGCGTGCAGACGCAACGCGCCGCCATCGAACCCTTTGGGATTACCGTGGAAATAATAGACGCCGGTCAGGGCCCGATCCGATTGAGCGTCGGGTCGCGCCGTGAAGGTATCGATATGCTCGCTGTAAAACGCACCTTCATTATGGGCGACCAGCTCCAACTCCAGGCTGTGCAGCGCAATATCGGACAGACGCAGTTCGCGCACGGTGTCGTCCAGAACGGCTGCGAACCGGGTTTCCAGTTCGGAACGCAACTCACCCAGATCGCGCAGTAACAGCGATGCGCGGATATCCGGATTGACGGTGCCGCCTCCGCCGTTTCCGACCGATGTCGGAGCAAAGTCATCCGCGCGGGCGATCGCGAGATCGAGCAACTGCTCAACCATGACCGAGCCCATGAAATCCGGAATTTGGCGATGCGGGACCAAGTCCTCGAACGCATTCACGGTAACGGGCACGTATCGAATTCCGTTCAAAGGCAGGTCAGTCGGGACCGCCACATTCTATCTCAATGCCATGCGCTCGCAAGGAGGCAGTGAAGTTCGACGCGATGGTGACACTGAGGTTTGCAAAGGCTGGTATCGCACATCTATCACCGTCTGGGTCTAATCCGCGATCCTCGCTGATCGGGAAAGGGCCCCTGCTACGGGGTGTGCGGCAAAGCAGAGGCGCCCGCTTTGTTCCCACTAACGCCTCAAAGCGGAAGGACCGCAAGCGGCCCAATAGCAGTCATTTCACGCCGATCTGCGCCGTTCTCTTCAGTTTCATGAACCCACGGTCGCCCGCCATAAATTGTGCGAGCATCGGGACGATCAGCCTGGCGGGGCCTTGGGACTCTTGTCCGGCTGCAGCGGCATGTGCCTCGGCATAAAGGCTTAGGTCGCGAAGCACGTCCGGCGGAACGTCGATCGTGAGCTTCACCGGCTTGTCATCGGGTATTGGACCGAGCCTGAGCGCGCTCATTTTGCAACTCCGTGTGAGGCCAGGACGAGGTCACGGGTCACGATCACACGTAGCGGAAAGCCTGGCCTGATCTCCAGCGTCGGTTGAATGCCCATCTGCCGACGGACCAGATCCTGACCCGTTCGACCGATCGACTGCGAGCCGCCCTGCCGGATCGCCCGAACGAGGTCGTCGTCGCTAGCGCTTCCAACCTCGGTCCCGATGCTCAGAAGCGTGGAGATCAACGCTGAACGGAAGATGCCGCCCCAATGATGGTTTACCCGATCCTGCAGGCCGGCATAGCCAGCAGTATCGGCACCGGGCAGCCGGTCGAGAAGGATCGAACGTCCGTCCGGCAGGATCAGCCGCGTCCATGCTAACAGCACCCGGCTCTGGCCGGGAGACACCTGCGAGTCATAGTCGCCGAGCAGGCGGCTGCCCTGGGGAATGAGCAGATGCCTGCCCGTCACGCTGTCATAGACATTCTCAGTCACCTGCGCGGTGATCATGCCCGGAAGGTCCGAGCGAATGCCGGTGATCAGCGCCGCCGGAATGATGCTGCCCGCCTGGACGATGCTGCTCGAGCTCGGAGCAACGATGCGAAATCCGCTTTCAGATGCCGCCGCGCCGCCGCTGTCGAGGAAGGCGCGCTTTGCAGCTTGCTCCCCTTGTCCCGCTGCGGGCGGCGGCAACGGTTCGACAGCACCGTCCGCCATCGCCGGAGGCGGTGCATTGGCGGCGGGGCCAGACGGGACGGGTGCCGCGCTGCCGATGAACATCCTGCTTGTTCGCGCGGCGTCCTGCTCGTCCCGGGCCCGCTCGCGTGCCGTCTGACCCGGACTCGGTGCTGCACTGGCGGGCGGCGAAGGCGTGCCCATTGGCGGAGGCGCGACATCGGTGCCGCGCTGCTGGGCGGACAGGATCGGTCGACCAAGATCGCCTGGCAGCGGCGGACCCAGTTTAGGGACCTCGCTATAGTCCTTGGGCGCGCCGGAAAGCCCGTCGGTGGTCGCCCGATTGTCCGTATCGTAGAGTTCGGTTGGAGCGGTCTGGCTCCCCGGCTGCAATGCATAGATCAGCGAACCGCCGATCCCGGCTGCGGCGACCATACCGACTGTAGCGAGGGCCTTGCGGGACAGGCGCATGACGCGCGGCGGCTTGCCACGCAGCCGAAGGTCCGCCGGCTGGAGTGGCGCGGTCGCAGATGCCTCGCTCACTTTGCGGCCTCCTGCAGCGTGCCTTCCCGCAGGATGCGGACGCGCTTCTGTGACTTGCCTGCGCCGAGCCGCAATTCGGCGCCCGCGAACAGGCGATCGACGACCAGATAGCGCCCGCGGACCCGGTAGTTGACCAGTTCGCCCTCGCCCTCGGGGTTGGCGACGAACAGCGGCGGCATCTCGCTCTGGGCGATGCTTGGAGGAAATTCGACAAAGACCTGTCGGCCATCGTCGAACGCGCGCACTGGCCGCCAGTCTGGGCGGTCGCCGTCGATGCGGTAACCGAAGTTCAGGGCTTCGAGGGCAATGCCGGGAAGAGAAGGCTGCGTGTCCGCGGCTTGCCGGTTTCGCTCGGTGAGCGCGATCAGCGCATCCTGGGGATAGATCCAGGATACCGATGCCATATAGGTGTCGGGGGTTGAGCGCAGCTCGAGATGGTAGGTCCGCCGATCGGTGTTGATGACCAGATTGGTGGTCAGCCCGGGCCGGGTCGGCTTGACCAGAATGTGGACGCGCTGGGCGGATCCTGTGCCGCTCACGGTGTCGCCGATAATCCAGCGGACCGTATCGCCTGCGGCGACAGGGCCGGGACCGACGAGTTGTTCTCCGGGCTGAAGCGCGATGTCGGTCACCTGGCCCGGGGCTGCGTAAAGCTGGTAGAGTGCACCCTCGCTCCAGGGATATTGCTGGATGGCATTGAGGAACCCGTCGCGCACCGGCTGCATTCGCGCGGCCGCGTTCGCCCGGCCGATCCGAAGCTTTGGATCGCCGGCCTCGGGCGCGGCAGACGTTTCGATCGACTTCAGCTGCCCGGGAAGTGGCAGCGGTTCGGGTATCCGCACAATCTCGATGGCGCGGGGCTGTTCGGGTTCGGGCGAAGCCGCAGCGGCGCGCTCGAACGCCAGCGCTTCCGTTTGCGCATGCGAGGCCGAACAGGCCGCGAGGGTAACCAGCGCGGCTGCGAGCAGGGACGAGCGGGTTGCCTTGGGCAGACCAATCATTGCGAAAGCTCCTTCGACCAGTTCAGCGCGTTGACGAACACGCCCAGGGGATTTTTTCGCAGAGCATCCGGGGTGCGCGGCGTCCGGATGACGACCGTGGCAATCGCGGACCAGCGCTCGGTCGCCGTGAGGCTGCCGTCCTGATAGCGCCGTTCGGTCCAGGCGATGCGGAAGCTGTTGTCGGAAGCCCGGATGACGCTCGAAACATCCACTGCGATCTGGACTTTGCCGACCTGGGTGAACGGGTCATTCGACCGGGCGTAGTCGTTAAGCGCGAGTGCGCCCTTGGCCGTGGTAAAGTCATAGGCACGCAGCCAGTTCTGGCGCAGCACCACCGGATCGGCGGGGATCGAGCGCACATTCTCGATCAAGCGCGCGAGGTGGAAGGCGATCTGGGGGTCGCTCGGGCGGACGCCGGTCTCGGCCGGTGCGACCGCCTGCGCCTCGCCAAACTTGTCGACCTGCACGATCCATGGCGTGATCGTTCCGCGCGATGCCTGCCAGATCATGCCTGCCGCGAGCAGCGCCGACAGCCCGAGCGATCCGAAGGCGGCTATGCGCCAGTTTTTCGCCTGGACCCGGGCCGAGCCGATCCGATCGTCCCATGCCTGGGCGGCGCGCTGATAGGGAGTCTCTGGCTCGGGGGTTACACCGTAGCGTACGGTCGATCGTCGGAACATGCTGGTTACTCCTTCTCGGTCACGCTGACGGAAGCGCCAGGGCCCCGGCTGTCACCGCCGCGTAAGGTGTGGGCGGCGACGTTGACGCCTTGGTCGATCGCCTGCTTTCGGCGCATTGCCCTGGCCCAGTCCGGCGCTTCGCTGCGCGGGGCGTCGAAAACTGGCGCCGCATCACCTGGCGCTGCCTGATCGGCTGCGGCGGGGGCCAGCGGCGAGGGGGCGGCGGCTGGTATGGGCTCCGGGACCGCTGCATCGCTGCTATCGCGAGTCTCGCCTGTCGCCGGCTTGGGATTGCCACCCGTGTCGCGCTCAATGGCGCGTGGGGCTTCCGCAGCCGGTTGGGTCGCACCGCTGCGGCTCGCGGGAGTGGCTGGCGCCGCTCCGGTCGCGCCTCGCAGCGGCGACCTCGCGCCGTCGTGCGCGGGTCGCTCGACATTCTCCACGCCGTCCGCGCCGCTGACCATGCTACTCTTACCTGCGGCACGGGTGCGGTAGGCGCTTGCCGCAGTGCTGACGGTCCGGCCCGCGCCTGCGGCCGCGCCTGCGACTGCGCCGACCGCTGCGCCGCCCGCAGTGGCTACTGCGGCGCCGCCAGCGGCAATGACGCCGCCTGCTGCAAGCGCGGTGCCTGCGGCAGCGCCTGCGCCCAATTGGGGGCCGCCGGAGACGATGCCGCTCGCGATGCCGGGACCAAAGATGCCGAGGCCAAGCAGGCAGAGCGAGCCGAGCACGATCGCCATCGCGTCCTCGATCGTCGGCTGGGCGTCGCCGATCGCGTCGGTGAACTCGGCGAACAGGGTGGAGCCGATGCCGACGATCACCGCGAGCACCAGCACCTTGATGCCGGAAGAGACGACATTGCCGAGCACGCGCTCAGCCATGAAGGCAGTCTTGCCGAAGAGCCCGAACGGGATGAGCACGAAGCCGCAGAGCACGGTGAGCTTGAACTCGATCAACGTCACGAACAGCTGAACCGCGAGCACGAAAAAGGCGAGCAGGACAATCACCCAGGCAAACAGCAGGACGATGATCTGGATGAAGTTCTCGAAGAAGCTGATATAGCCCATCAACCCGGAGATGGATTCGAGGATTGGACGGCCCGCATCGAGGCCGACCTGGGCGACACGGCCCGGTTGCAGCAGCTCGGCGGCGGTAAAGCCGGTGCCCGATGCCTTGAGGCCAAGCCCCGCGAAGCTCTCGAAGACGATCCTCGCGAGCATGTTCCAGTTGCCGATGATGTAGGCGAAAATGCCGACGAACAGCGTCTTCTTGATCAGCCGCGCGATGATGTCGTCGCCCTGGCCGAGCGTCCAGAACAGCGCGGCCAGCGTGACATCGATCACGATCAGCGTTGTGGCAATGAACGCGACTTCGCCCTGGAGCAGGCCAAAGCCTGAATCGATGTAGGAGGTAAAGACCGACAAGAAGCGATCGACGACGCCGGTACCGCCCATGTCACTTCTCCTGCTGCGGGGCATGGCCCCTGTCATCGACCTGCATCGGTTCGGAGAGTTTTCCTGGCCCCGCCTCGAAGACGGGCTCGCTCGGACGCGAGCGGCCTGGCCTGAGGAACCGCCTGCGGTTCTCGGCCCAGGCTGCGAGGCAGCCCGGGTCCGAGCCCGCCGCCTGCCCGGCCAACTGGCAGCTCCGCAAAATTGCCTGGAGCGGGTCATTGGGCAGGTCGGTCGAGAGAGTTGCCGGCACGATCGGCCGCTCCGGCGGCTCGCGAAACGCGAGGACGCCCATCGCGCAGGCGACGCCGAGGCACGCAAAGGCGCCAATTCGAGCCGGAAGCCGGATGTTCATGGGTCCGGCCTTCAGCGGCGAAACATTTTGACCCGGGTCGGCTTGTAGCCGGTGCCCGGGGCGAGGAAGCGACGCAGCTGCTCGCGGGCCTGATCCTGGGCTGCCGCGCGCTGGGCCGCCTCGAGCGCCTGCGCCCGGCCCTGCGCCGCGACCAGCGCGGTCAGGTCTGCGATCTGGCGGGCCTGAAGCGCGAGCAGCTGATTGCCGGCCTGGGTCACCTGGAGTGCGCCCGAGGCCGACTGGCTGGCGCCGACCAGCCGGTCCATCACCGCGCGCGTTCCTTCGATATTGCCGACGACGCCGGCCTGGACCTTGAGCGCATCTTCGAGCGCACCGACGCTGTCCTCCCAGCGCGCCCGGGCATGGTCGACCAGCGCCCGGTCGGTCGCGGTCATGCTGGACGCGCGGTAGCGGCTCGCGAACGCGGTATCGATCGACTGGACCGAATAGGCGATGCGCTGCGCATTGCTCAGCAGCTGCTGGGTCTGGCGCACCTGGGCCTGCAGGTCGGAGAGCGCAGAGGTCGGAAGCGCCTCAAGATTGCGCGCCTGATTGATCAGCGACTGCGCTTCGTTCTGGAGCGACTTGATCTGATTGTTGATCTGCTCGAGCGTCCGCGCGGCCGTCAGGACGTTCTGGGAATAGTTGGTGGGGTCGTAGACGATGCCGCCAAACTGGGCATGGGCCGGGGTAACCGCGGAGGCGAGCAGCAAGACGCAAGCGCTGGAAAGCGCGAAGCGGCGGAGCGAGGCAATACGCATGACAATTACTCCTTGGTGGTGAGGGGAAGAAGGTCCGCAGCCCAGTCGAGGCCGCGTGCGCGCAGCCACGCGGCGGCGAAGCCGGCATGGCCATGGGCCTCGACGAGCTCTGCGATGCGGCGTTGGTCGGTACGCGAGGAAGCCGCAGCGAAGGCGAGGGCGACTTCGCCCAGCCCGAGATCGAACAGGCGGTTGCCGCGGCGCGATTGGCAGTAATAATCGCGCTTGGGGGTCGCCCGGGCGAGGATCTCGATCTGACGATCGTTCAACCCGAACCGGCGGTAGATCGCGGCGATCTGCGGCTCGAAGGCACGCTCGTTCGGAAGGAATATGCGGGTGGGGCAGCTCTCGACGATCGCGGGTGCGATGGTCGAAGTTTCGATGTCGGCAAGGCTTTGCGTCGCGAACACGACGCTCGCATTCTTCTTGCGCAGCGTTTTCAGCCACTCGCGCAGTTGGGCGGCAAAGGCAGGACTGTCGAGTACGAGCCAGCCTTCGTCGATGATGATGAGCGTCGGCGAGCCGTCGAGCTGCGCCTCGATCCGGTGGAAGAGGTAGGACAGCACGGCAGGAGCTGCGGCACTTCCGACCAGGCCCTCGGTCTCGAAGGCCTGGACGCGGCTCTCGCGCAGCGCTTCGGACTCCGCATCGAGCAGCTGACCATACGCGCCGCCGATGCAATAGGGCTGCAACGCTTGCTTGAGCTGCTGCGCCTGGAGCAACACCGCGAGGCCGGTGAGCGTGCGTTCGCCGACCGGGGCGGAGGCCAGCGACTCCAGCGCGGACCAGAGATAGTCCTTGGCCTGAGGATCGACCGGCACACCTTCGGCGGCGAGGATCGCGGTGATCCATTCGGTCGCCCAGCTGCGCTCCGCCAGATGATCGATCCGCGCGAGCGGCTGAAGGCGGATCGCGCGCTCCTGCGGATCCGTGCCGCCGCTACCGAGGTCCTGCCAGTCTCCACCCATTGCGAGCGCGGCAGCGCGGATCGACCCGCCGAAATCGAACGCAAAGATCTGCGCGTCGCGATAGCGCCGGAACTGCATCGCCATCAGCGCGAGCAGGACGGACTTGCCGGCCCCGGTCGGCCCCACGACCAGCATATGCCCGACATCGCCCACATGAAGGGAGAAGCGGAACGGCGTCGATCCTTCGGTTCGCGCGTAGAACAGCGGCGGCGCGCCGAAATGCGCGTCGCTGGCGGGCCCCGCCCAGATCGCCGACAGCGGTACCATATGCGCGAGATTCAGCGTTGAGATCGGCGGCTGGCGGACATTGGCGTAGACATGACCGGGCAGGCTGCCGAGCCACGCTTCGACCGCGTTCATGCCCTCGGAAATGACGGTGAAATCGCGCCCTTGGATCACCTTCTCGACCAGCCGCAACTTCTCAGCAGCAAGGGCGGCATCGGCGTCCCAGACACTGACGGTGGCGGTGACATAGGCCTGTCCGACCAGATCGCTGCCCAGTTCCTGCAGCGCAAGGTCAGCATCGGCGGCCTTGTTCGAGGCATCGCTGTCGACGAGGACGGACGCTTCGTTGGTCATCACCTCCTTGAGGATGGCGGCGATCGACTTGCGCTTGGCGAACCATTGGCGGCGGATGCGGCCGAGCAGCCTGGTCGCATCGGCCTTGTCGAGCATGATCGCGCGCGTGACCCATCGATAGGGAAAGGCCAGCCGGTTGAGATCATCGAGCAGGCCCGGAAAGGTCGCGCGCGGAAATCCGGTGATGGTGAGGGTGCGCAGGTGCTGGTGTCCTAGCATCGGCTCGAGTCCGCCGACGAGCGCTTCGTCCACAAGCAGCGCGTCGAGGTGCATCGGTGTTTCGGGGACACGGACCCGCTGGCGCTTGGTCGAGACGGTCGAGTGCAGATAGGTCAGCGTCTCTTCGTCATCGAGCCACCGGGCCTCGGGGACGAAGCCTTCCAGCAACTGGAGGAGCCGGGCGCTGCGATCGACGAAGCCGGCAAGCAGTTCGTGCGGGTCGACGCCTGATTTCGCGCGGCCTTCGTAGAGCCAGCCCTCGGCGCGCGCGGCGTCTTCGGCCGGCGGCATCCATTGCAGGGTGAGGTGATAGGCACTTTCGAAGTGGGCGCCTTCCTCGGCGAATTGTTCGCGGCGCTCACGATCGACCAGAGCCGATGCCGCATCGGGAAAGGTGCTTGCGGGATAGTCCTGCGCCGGGACGCGCTGGGCTTCGAAGAAGATTGCCCAGCCCGAGCCGAGGCGCCGCAGCGCGCTATTGAGACGGCCCGAGGTGGCGACCAGCTCGGCGGGGGTCGCGGAGTCCAGGTCAGGGCCGCGGATTGCGGCGGTGCGCTGGAACGATCCGTCCTTGTTGAGCACGATGCCGGGCGCGATCAAAGCGGCCCAGGGCAGAAAGTCGGCGAGCGCTGCGCCGCGGCGGCGATATTCGCGAAGCGACATCATGGCCGTCTCACGTCCGCAGATAGGCGGGATAGCGCATATGGCGCCGCCCGACTTCGAGGAACTGGGGATCCCGGCGCGCTGCCCAGACCGCGATCGCATGGCCAGCTGCCCAAAGGAGCAGCCCCACCAGCCACAGGCGAAGCCCGAGGCCGATCGCGCCCGCCAGGGTGCCGTTGACGATCGCGACGGAGCGTGGCGCACCACCAAGCAGAATGTGCTCGGTCAGCGCCCGGTGCACGGGCGCGAAATAGCCTGGAACGGCCGCGCCGGGATCGAGCGTTTCCATCAGACCAGCGCCCCGCCGCCGAAGCTGAAGAAACTGAGAAAGAAGGAGCTCGCCGCGAACGCGATCGACAGGCCGAAGACGATCTGGATCAGGCGGCGGAAACCACCCGAGCTCTCGCCGAAGGCGAGCGTCAGGCCGGTGACGATGATGATGATCACCGCGACGATCTTGGCGACCGGACCCTCGATGCTTTCGAGGATGGACTGGAGCGGGCTTTCCCACGGCATCGAGGAGCCGGAGGCGAAGGCCGGCCCTGCGGCGAGGGCGAGGATGGCGGTGCCGGCGAGCGTTGCCGCGCGGGCACCTATTGTCGACAGGGACAAGGTCATGCGAAGTCTCCGTTGCTGAGGAATTCGAGGCGGTATTCGCCCGAGCGATCGAGGCCGGTCACGCGGGCGAGCTCGGAAAGCCGGCGGCCGGCGCCGTCGCGCACGAGCACCGCGATCAGGCCGATGGTCTCGGCGATCAGCGGGCGCGGCACGGTGGTGACGGCCTCCTGGATGAGCTGCTCGAGGCGGCGGAGCGCGCCGAGCGCGGTGCCTGCATGGATGGTCCCGAACCCTCCCGGGTGTCCGGTGCCCCAGGCCTTGAGCAGATCGAGCGCTTCCGCCCCGCGCACCTCGCCAATCGGGATACGGTCCGGTCGCAGGCGCAGCGCGGAGCGGACCAGGTCGGTCAGCGACGCGACGCCTTCCTTTGTACGCATGGCGACGAGATTGGGGGCGGTGCATTGCAGTTCGCGCGTGTCCTCGATGAGGACGATGCGATCGTTGCTGCCCGCGATTTCGGCGAGCAACGCGTTTGTGAGCGTTGTCTTCCCCGTGCCGGTGCCGCCCGCGACGAGGATGTTGGTGCGATCACGAATGGCCGAGCGCAGCGCGGCGCACTGCGCGACACTGACGATCCCTGCCGTGACATAGTCATCGAGCGTGAACACCGCGACCGCGGGCTTGCGGATCGCGAAGGCTGGCGCAATGACCACCGGGGGCAGCAGGCCCTCGAAGCGTTCGCCGCTTTCTGGCAGTTCTGCCGAAACCCGCGGAGCCTTGGGATGGACCTCAACGCCGACATGATGGGCGACGAGGCGAATGATCCGCTCGCCATCATTGGCAGATATGGTGAGGCCGGTCTCCGCCATCCCCGAGCCGAGCCGATCGACCCAAAGCCGGCCATCGGGATTGAGCATGATTTCGACGACTTCGGCGTCGTCCAGCCACTCGGCGATCGCGGATCCGAGCGCGGTCCGGAGCATCCGGGCACCCCGGCGCGAGGCTTCGGAACGGAATGGCTCGACGCTCACTGCGGTTACCCTGCGACTTGTCCGGAGCGGGAGTGCGCCGGTGACAGGGGTGACTAAGGAGGCACGAAATCCACGCTTGGCAACAGAATGTCGTTCGGATCGTGGTGCAGCGTAGAAGAAGAAACTCTGGGTCAGATCGTATGGCTATCGAATGCCGCTTAGCGGTTCGCCGCAAAGGAAGCCTGCGGCCTTTCGCCCCCGATTCGAAGGTCACCGACGGCCACGCCTTGAACCCATAAGCAACCAGGTTCAGCGGGGAGGTTGGACAGCTTGAAACGGTTGCAAAGCCGACGTTGGCTCCCGATCGCCAATCGGCGACTCTTGGGGCGGTAAGAGACAGTCAGCTTTTCGGCGAACGACCGGAATAGCCGACATTTCTCATCGCCTTTACATCGGCAGAAGCTGGACCCTCATCGCCTAAACACCCACCGGCCGGTGCCGCCGGATATGGCAATGCCATGAGGCATCTTCTGAACGGTGTAGATCTCTCTTGATCGACCAATCTGGGTTTTTCCGCGGCGCCCGCAACTCGTAGTGAAGGACTCGATGCCTCCGCTAATGGCGAAGGTGAGTTTCGTGCCGGCCTGATCAACCTGTCCATGCTTTTCCTGCGTCGTGCTGATTGTGCAGCCATCCTTCTCGGGATGTCGCCGCGTAATGGTCCAGTTGAACCGACCGTTCGCGTCTACCGCCAAGGTCATCGACCGGGCGACAGTCATTGGCACCGGTTCGGTGACGAGGGTGGTACGGGTCATCGACCCATAGCCTACCGTGCCCCCAAGGCTGGTGCCTGCCGTCGCGCCGACATTGGGAACGAGCTTGATCCGTGGGATCAGCACCAGCTCCTTGCCGGTGCTCGACTGGGTCCAGCGCCCCGTGATGTCCACGAACGCAGGCGGAATCGAGAGCAAGGCGGCACCGGCCAGCGCGGCGAGGTAGAGGATTTTCATTGGAGGTCTCCGCAATCGCGTCAAAACACGCCGACCCAGCTCTCGCTGGCGGCAAACTGGTTGGATTTCCCCCAGCACATCAGGCCGGGTCGCTCGACGCTCTGGCTGTCCTTTTCGAGGCGGTAGGTCATCTTGCGGCAGCGGAAGCCGTTGACCTGCTCCTCACTGTCCACGCGGAGCGATCCGGCAAAGCCGTTGGCCGCCCAGCGATGGACGTGACCAATCGCAAGGCTGGCAAGACGCTGCTCGTCTCCCCCATGTTTTCCGGAATATTGGTCACGCGGCCAGACAGGCCAGCCCGAATAGGCGAAGCCACCCTCACAGCCGGTGCAACGCACCTTACCGAACTCGGTATAGGCATCTTTGGCGGTCCGCCATTCCTGCGAAATTTCCATCCGGCTGGGATATTGCCTGTCGCTCTCCGCCTGCCGCCGTGCCGCGCGCGGAGTGGCGGTTTCAGGTGCCGATTGCGCCTCGTCGACTGCCTGCGTTGGAGCCTCACCCTCCTTGGGTTGAGTTTTTTCGGCAGCCTTGCACCCGGCGACAGTCGCCGCTTCGCTCGCGCGTTGCTCAGCGCCGCGCTGGGCGGTGTCCTTGATGTCGGTGCCCAGGTTGCGCTGGCCGCGCGCTGCGCCCTGGAGGCGCGTGAGCAGCCCCCCGGCGCCCTCGGCACCGAACAGGCTGGGGCGACGCTTCTTCGCCTGGGTGGCGCAATCGGACTGGGCGTGCGCGGGCAGCGGCAGACCGAAGCTGGTCGCGAGCAGCAGACCCGCGACAAGGGTTATCGGGAACACAGGTTTCATGGGTTTCTCCTGATTGAAATGGCGCGGGTCACTGCGCGCTGGACCAGCTCGACAGCAGCACTTCGCGCTCAGTCTCGCCGCTATTGTGGAGCTTGAGCGTCCATCTGCCGCGGGTGACGGAGCGATCGACGAATATTGATCGGAAGGTCTGGCTGGCCTCCGGGGTGGCTGCGTCATTGCGACCCGCAACCGCGCCGGTGTCGTCGATCAGCGTCGCCGACACGACGCTTGCCGCGACCAGCGTGAGGCCAAGATTGCGCGCCGCCTTGACCGGGATCGCAACATCGATCGTCTGACCCGGTGCCAGCTTCACCAGTTTGGCGAAGTCGGCTTTGCTTGATGGTGCCGGCGCGGGTGCTCCGTCATCGGTCAGCATGATCCGCGCCGTCGCACCGCCACTTCCACCGCCGGTCCCGCGATAGGCCGATGGCCCCTGCGCGAGGCGCGGCTTGACGAAGGACGAGAAAGGTCCGGTCTCGGTCATTGCGGTATGGATCACGTCGTCCTCGGCGGCGTCGGCGATCGTCCACCGTGCGGACTCGACGGCCACTACGCCGTCATTGGGTTTGGCCATCGTGCAGATGGCAGGGAATACATTGCCGGCGAGGACCGAGAATTGGACGCCCTTGCGCTCGGTCGTCGTGGCGTTGAACTGCGCAACGACGCTCGGGCGCAACTCTCGCAGCGCATGCATGGGGATTTCGAGATATTCGAGCGCCGCGCTGATCTGATCTGCGCATACGCTGCCCATATTCGGTGTGCCGAGCATGACGAGGCGCGACACCTGCGGCCGGCCATCCGCATAGCTTGGCATCAGTTCATGAATATAGCGGCGGCTGATCAGCCCGCCCATCGAATGAGCGACTAGGTCGATATGCCAGGCGTTGCGATCCTTCTGGGCGTAGCTGACATATTTTGCGAGTTCGAAGGCGTTTTGCGCGATGGTGTAGGTCGCCCCGAAATTACCGACCTCCTCGCCGGTATTCATGCGGCCATGTTCGCGCTTTTCGCCGACCGGGAACGCCTTCCAGTCATAGCTGTGGGCCGTGGTCAGGATATTCTGCCACGATGCCCAGGCACCCCAGTTGGACCACAGACCATGGACGAGGACGAGCGGCTTGGGCGCGACCTTGAGGTTCCGGGTCTGCTCGTCGACCTTCTTGCCCTTGTCCTCAAGCTCGGCGCGGATGCGCTGGATCGGGCGTGGGCGACCATCGTCGTACCAAGCATAACCGGAGCTGTCCCAGTTTAACTTGACCTCGCGCTGCTGGCCGGCGGGCACGATCACCGACAGTTCGTCGATCGTGCCATCGGGCTTTGCGCCATCCCATTTGTCGCCCTTGTAGGTTTCCTTGAACTTGACCGTTGCGGCCTTTTCCGTGTCGCCATCATTGGCGACGACTGCCGTCACGCGAACGATATTGCCGTCGATCGTGCCGCGCTGGTCGGAGATGTCCTGCCAATCCTCCCATTTCGGGAAGCGCATGTCTTCGAATTTGAGGTCGACCAGCCGCAGAGCGGGACCACAGCGGCGGAGATTCCAGCTGAGCCGCTCAGTCACGCCTGACCATGTCTTGACGAAGCTGCCGGTCAGACGATTGGGGTCAGACGAGTTGATCCGGTCGTCGCCATCGGAGCCAAAACTGACCGGGTCGATCGAATAGGGGCTTTCGGGCAGCGTCTGGTTGACGCCCTTCTTAGCCACACACTGGCCGCTGAAGCTCGAAGATATAGAACCCGACGCGGTGCCCTGGAGCTGGGGCAACCGCACGCTGATGCGGTAGCTGTCATCAGAATCGAGCGAGACATTGACCTCGGTCTCCAGATTGCTGGCGTTCGCGCTGATCACACTCTTGGACTCGGATGTACCCGACACCTGTCGCCGCTCGCGCGTTTGGAGGCAGACATCCTCGTCCGTCGTCCGGACGGTCTCGGATGCGACCTGTGACAGATTGATGTTGGCTTTGGCGAGATTCGTGTCCGGATCGGACGTCGGACGCACCACGACCTGCGCGGCATAATTGTAGGTCATCGACGCGGTGCTGGTATGGCTGCCCTTGCCCGACAATTTGGGCACGGTTTTGCTGTCGCGCGTTTCCTGGGTGCGCGAATAATGCACAGTCCCGCCCCAGCCGCTCGCGCATTGCGCGGCGATCGCCGGGGTTGCTGCGCCCGAGAGGATGACGCCCAGCGTCAGGGCAGGGAAACTGCGCATCGCGATCATGATGTCCTCCAGTGCGGCAATCGCCGTGTAGGAAGGCGCTACCGGGCAGGCCGGCCGTGAGCAGCGCGCGTTCAATGGAAGCGGCCCATCCCGCGACCGGTCAGGGGAATGACGACGAACCCGGATTTCTCAGCGACGAATCCGGTTGCGGGAGGTCAGGAAAGCCCCAGCCGTTCCAGCACCGATTTCACATAGCTCGGCCCAACCTGCACCACCGCGGCGTCGCGCATCTCCAGCGCGATGAGACCTTTGCCGAGCCGCTGCACGCCCTGGACCAGCGCCGGGCGGATGAAGGTCGAGCGGTGAACCCGCATCAACTCGTCGGCGTCGAACAGCTTTTCCAGCGCCGCCATCGAGATGCGGTGGATGTAGCTGCGCGTGGCGGTGTGGAAGAGGACATAGTCGCGCGCCGCCTCGACCCATTCGATCTGGGCGATGGGGAGGCGCAGGTTGCCGCCCGCGACCTGCACCCATATTGCATCATCGCGCACTTCAGGCTCGGGCATGGTCGCCAGCCGTTCGGCGGCATCGCGCAGCGCGCGCCGCCGCCGCGCGCGCTCTACCGCCTGGCGCAGCCGGTCGAACCGCACCGGCTTCAGCAGATAGTCGGCGGCATCCACCTCGAATGCGTCGGGGGCATATTGCTCGAACGCGGTGACGAAGACGATTTCGGGCCGCGGATCGGCAGCAAGGTCGGCAGCGACGCGTATTCCGCTCTTTTTGGGCATCGAGATGTCGAGGATTACCAGGTCGGGGGTCAGCGTTGCGATCCGCTCCTCCGCTTCTTCGCCCGTAGCGGCAGTGCCGACGACATCAGCCGCGTCGATGTCGCCAAATAGCGAATCCAGCCGTCGCAGCGCCAGCGGCTCGTCGTCCACCAGCAAAACTCTCAGCGCGGTCATGCCGCACCCTCCCCGCTTCGCCGCGCCAGCGGCAGGCGCACCCGCGCAACGAAACCGCGTGGGCGCGGCCCGGCCTCGAGGCTGCCCGCCTCTCCGAACAGCGTTTCGAGCCGCTGACGGATATTGGCCAGGCCGACCCCGGTACCGGGACGAACATCACCGTTCCCGCCATCACCATCGTCCTCGACCGACAGAATCAGCATGTCCGCCTGCGTTTTGGCGCAAACACGGATCGTGACCGGATCGGCGGACGGCGCGAGCGCATATTTGATCGCATTCTCGACCAGCGGTTGAAGCAGGAAGCCCGGCACCAATGCGCGGTTCAGCTCTGGCGGACAGACGAACTCGACCGCCAACCGCTCGCCAAACCGCACGCTTTCGATCTCCAGATAATGCTGGAGCGTCGCCAGCTCATCCTCCAGCGGCAGCAGCGCGTCGGGCTCCGACGACAGGGTCGCGCGGAGGAACTCCGACAGCTTGGCCAGCATGGCGTCGGCCGCATCATAGTCACGGGTCACGATCAGTGAGGAGATCGCGTTGAGCGTATTGAACAGGAAATGCGGATTGAGCTGGTAGCGCAATGCGGCGAGACTGGCCGCGCTTGCCGCCGCCTCGGCCCGGCTTGCAACCTCCCGCGCGACCGCAAGTTCCAGTTCGCGCGCACGGGCCAGCTTGTTCGTCTCGATCACGGTGAATGCCGCGCCGAGCAGCGCGAACTGCCAAACCAGCGCCACAAAGTTGTTGGTCGCCCGCAGCGCGAATGGCGCCGAGCGCACCGGCGTGTCCAGATACGCGTCAACCCATTGCGCCATCACCGCATCGATCAGTGCGAGCAACGCGGATGCCGTGAATGCCGACAGGATCATCGCGGCAAGCCTGACGATCATGTTGCGATGGCGGGTGCGCCGAGCCGCCCAGTAGATCCCCCCCGAAAATACCGCGCCCAGAACACAGATATTGACGACGGACACAGCGACATAGGCACTGGGGTCGCCGAACAGCGAATAGGGGATCAGATAGAGCACTGCCGACAGCGTCCACGTCGCGATGACCAACGTGAGCGTTTGGCGATGTTCGGTCTTCAGCTGCATACGACCCCACGGATAGCCCGCTCTGGTGATAGCGGAAACGGGGGCGACTGACGCCTGCCTTCGTCGCACCCAGGTCGGACTTCGTCGCGCGACTCTGCCTTTGCCGAACCTCCATCGGGATCGGTCGCGAAGCCGTGGCGGTCCAACGCGGTCAACCATATCCCGGCCCCTGTTCGCGGCACGTTGCCGCCAGGAGGTCGATCATGGCTCATCCCGTTCATCGTTGCTGCGTCGCTGCACTGGGCCTGATCGGTGCCCTCGCTGCCGCACAGGCCGTTGCCTTTATCAGCGAAACGCTGGTGCCCGCCGCGATCGCGGCGCAGGGCTCGCTTGAGGTCCTCCCGTCGGGCCATCCCGTCGTTCTCGTAGCGCTCGACAATTCGGCTCCCAAGCGGTTCGTCATCGACACCGCCGCGAGCATCACCGCGATCATGCCCAAGCTTCGCGCGGCGATGCCGGGCATTGTGGCCAAAGGCGGTGGCGCTCCGCTTCAGGCCGTGAGCGGATCGACTGCGATTGAGAGGACAGTTGTCGAACGGCTTCATCTGGCAGGCCGCACGTTCCGCAAACGCGACCTGCTGCTGCTCCCGCCAAGCCCGACTGACGCGCTGGGCATCGACGGCATTTTGGGTGCCGACATCATCGCGAATTTTGTGGTCGAGATGGACATGCCCGGTGGGCGATGGCGCATGATCGATACGGTCGAGCCCGCCATGCTCAACGGGATCGCCGGATCGGTGCCCTTCACCCTCGACGACCAACGCGCGCCTCGGCTCACCGTCAGCATCAATGGAGTCAACATGTCGGCGGTGCTCGACACCGGGGCGCGCGGAACGATCCTGAACTGGGCGGCCGCGAAGGCGATTGGCCTGTCGCCCGACAGCCACGGGGTGGCCAAGGCCAGCGACATCAAAGGCGCGAGCAGCCACGCCACCGCAAGCGTCGAGGCACCGCTGAACGAACTCGCGATCGGCGATGTGAAGATCGCACGTCCCAAGGTGCGCGTCGCCGACCTTTCGGTGTTCAAGGTGCTGGGCTTCACGCTCGATCAGCCTGCCGTGATCCTGGGCATCGACATGTTCGCCGACCGGCGTTTTGTGATCGATCACCCCGGCCTGCGCCTTCACATTTCCCCGCCCGCGCCGCGCGCGGCATCGTGATCCCAAGCGAGACACTTTCGAAATGAAGATGGTCCTGTCCACCGGCGCTGCGCTCGGCGCGATCGCCATCGTCTGCACCGCATTCGCGCAGCAGGCACCGAAGCCCAAGATCGAGGCGGTCTATTGGCTCTCCGCCGAAACGACCTCTGGCATGGCGACCGGTCAGCCGAACGGTGTCGAGAAAATTCTGAAGCTTCAGCTGGGATCCAGCCGCAGCCAGCCCGCACCGAGCGCTGCGCATCTTCCGCCCCAGGGGCTGCAGGCAGGCGAGCGGCTCCCGCTGATCACGCCACGGGGCGCCGAGCAAAAGGCCGACGCCCCGACCGACTATCGCCCCGGAATGCCCAACGGGCCCAAGGGGCGGATCGAGCTCTTTTGGGGTTGCGGCGAGACCGCGCCATCGGGACAGCCGTTCGTCGTCGATCTGTCGACGCTCCGCCCCGGCGGCCAGTCGCCCTTTGGCGCGGTTCCCCAGGTGCGCGCGATGACGCCGCCATCCCAGGGGCGTCACGCGACCTACGGCGAATGGCCCAATGGCCGAAAGGAGACTCGCGTTCCGCGCGATGCCTCGCTTGCCGGGGAGCACATCGTCCAGGCCAATTACGCGCCCGAAATGCGCTTCACGATCGCCAACGGAGCCGACTTTCTCGGCCCGCTGACGCCGAAGCACGACGCTTTGCCGTCTGGAGCGGTGATGGTGAGCTGGCCCGCCCTCACCCATGGACGCGGCACCATCATCACCGTGGTGGCTGCGCGAGAGGACGGGACGACGGTCATGTGGTCGTCGAGCGCGGTGCGGATGCCGGGCATGGCACTGCCCGACTATCTGACGGAAAGTGAAGCAGCACGGCTGGTCCAGCAGCGCATTCTCCTCTCGCCACAGACGACCCAGTGCGCGATCCCGGCGGCGGTGGCAAAGGCGTCGGACTCGGCGATGCTGATGATGACCGCCTTTGGCGCCGAAGCGAACTACGGATCGCCGAAGGACGCGCCGCTTGGCTGGGCGGTCAAGCTGCGTACCAAGGCGACGCATATGAGTGTGCTCGGCGTCGATCTCGCCGCGATGATGGGCGGTGACGACGACGGCGCAGATCGCGATGCCCCGGCAGAACAGACAAAGCCGAAGAAGAAGCGCGGCTTGCTGCGCGGCGTCATCGGCGGCGCGCTCGGCATTCCGGGCTGAATCCATGCCCCAATTCTTCAATCAGGAGATTATCATGCACGGTTCGTTCCGCACCGCGTTCATCGCCCTCGGCCTGATCGGGCTTGCCACCGCCGGGCAAGCCATCGCGAATGGGCCGGTTCGCTATGTCAGCAACCTCAAGCCGCCCGCCGATGCCCAGGCCCGAAAGGATGCCTTCCGCAAATTCGGCGAGGTCTCGTGCACCGATTGCGAGGGCGGTATCGCCTTCGACAGCAAGCCGAAGGCGCCCTACGACCAGTATAGCGGCAATTATGCTGAATGGCCGCGTCGTGCGGGTAGCTGGCCGGTCGGTCATGTCCACCGCTGGAAGGGCAAGGCGTCGACCGGAACGATCACCGTCGTGACCGAAGAGCAGGTCGACGGGTTCAAGTGCCGCCGCCTCGAATATAAGCTGGTGCGCGGCACCGCATCGGCGACCCGCCCGGGCCTCATCTGCTTCGGCCTCGCCAACCGTGAGTCCTCGGTCGAGAACTGGCACGAAGTTTACTGACCCTGTTCGCCCCGTCGGCGCTTGTCGCCGCATGTCGAACCCTTCGCGATCTACGCTGACCGCAGTCCCGATTTCAGAATGGAGAAAGAAGATGCTCACGCGTACTGCGGGACTGGGGCTTGCCGCCGCGATCCTGTCGCTGCCCCTGCCTGCGCTCGCCCAGCGCACCGACGACAACGCGACGACCAAAGCGGAGGACGCCTTTGGCACCTCGGTCGGCGGTGAGCAGATCGGCATCTACAACCCGAACTATGTGCGCGGATTTTCCGCGGCCGAAGCAGGCAACATCCGGCTCGAGGATCTCTATTTCGACCAGCAGGCGAATTTCACCGAACGGCTGATAGGCGGGCTCAAGATGCGCGTCGGGCTGTCCGCGCAAAGCTATCCCTTCCCCGCGCCGACCGGTATTGCGGACTATGGTCTGCGCAAGCCGGGGGACAAGCCGCTGCTGAGCCTGGGCGGGCGCGTCGGCCCGTTCGGAACGACGGCGATCGAACTGGACGCGCAACTGCCGATCAGCGCCCGACTGTCGCTGGGCGCCGGTGTCGGTTTTATTTCCGACCGGACCCATACTGGCGGCAGGGGCGAATATCGCACGGGCGCGCTGGTGGCCAACTGGCGGCCAGCCGATGGCGTCCAGCTCCTGCCCTTCTGGAGCCGCACCCAGATCGACCGCGAAGATGTCGCGCCGATCCTGCTCACCGCTGGCGCCTTTCTTCCGCCCGAGATCGAACGCGCCCGACCGCTGGGCCAATCCTGGGCGATCAATCGTGGTCGCGCCGACAATTTCGGCATTGCGAGCGCACTGACGCGCGGCGACTGGACGGTGAAGGCAGGACTGTTCCGCTCCGAACTCGATCTCGACAAGTCGCACACGCAGTTGTTCCTTAACGTGCGCCCCGACGGGGTTGCGGACGAGGTGGTGATTGCCGAGCCTGGCCGGCTTCAATCGTCCACCAGCGGCGAGATACGCGCGACGCGGCGATTTGCGGAGGGACCGCGCCTGCACGCGCTGCACGCTTCGCTGCGCGGTCGGGCGCGCGCACGAACCTATGGCGGTGACCGTGCCGTCACGATCGGCACCCATCATATCGAAGCACCGGTCAGCGTCCCCGAGCCCGACCTGGTCTTTGGCCCTCGGACGCAGGAGCGCGTGCGGCAATGGACTGCTGGTTTGGCCTATGAAGGACGGTGGCGTGGGGTTGGCGAACTCAGCCTCGGGCTGCAAAAGACCAGCTATCGCAAGCGAACCGACGCCCCCGGCGCCGCACCGGTGATCAGCCGGGACTCGCCGCTGCTGCTTAACGCGACGGCGGCTGTCCATGCGACCTCCAGCCTCGCTGTCTATGGCGGCTTTACGCAGGGGCTTGAGGAGAGTCCGATCGCCCCGGGTGTAGCCGTTAACCGCGATGAGGCCCCCCCTGCACTGCGCACACGCCAGATCGATGCCGGCGTGCGCTGGGCAGTGACCCCGGCAGTGCGACTGGTCGCTGGTGTGTTCGACGTGACCAAGCCGTTCTTCTCGCTCGATGCGGGTCGCACGTTCAAACAACTGGGCACGGTCCGTCACCGGGGGGGCGAATTCTCGTTGTCCGGTCAAGTTTCGCCGGGCCTGACCGCGGTGGTCGGGACCGCGCTGATCGATGCGCGCCTGTCTGGCGCCGGTGTCGATGCGGGGCTGGTCGGGCCAAAACCACTTGCCAGCTTCGGCAGATTATCGACTGTTGTGTTCGACTATCGGCCGCCCTTCGCCGCCGCACTTTCGGTCGATCTGGTCGTAGAAAGCACCTCGGATCGCGTCGCCAGTACCGACGGCAAGCTGGTGATCCCCGCCCGCGCCATCGCGTCGGTTGGCGGTCGCTACCGGTTCAACATCGGGAAGGCACCCGTGACGCTCCGCGCCCAGCTCGCCAATATCGGTGACAAGTTCGGGTGGGCAAACGGGCCGAGCGGCATCTATCTGTACAATTACCCACGTCGCTTCACTGTGGCGGTGACGAGCGACCTTGGCTGAGTGGGCAGGCAGAGTGCCGGTCATGCTGTGGGTATGACCGGCAATGGGAGGCAGGTCATGAGTTGGGCGACATCGTTTCGGGCCCTCGGCCTGCTCGCATTGAGCCCGCTGCTGTCGACGCCGGCATCTGCGCATACGTCGGACTGGCGCGCGATCGCACAGCGCGATGCCGAGGCAGCACTTACGTTGATCGCCGAAAGCCACCCTGGCGATGTCCCGCACTTGATATTGGGCTTTTACTTCAAAACTGGCGCGCGCGGGCGGAAGTGAAGCGATCTGGTCCCGCCGGCACGCCGTACGTTGCTCAACGCCTTTCCGACATCGGGACCCCTTGAGAATCGCGCTTGGCCTTTTCGATCTGACCGCTCGCTCTGTTGACCTCCATCGTATCGATCTCAGGAGTGCCCAAAAAAAGCACTTGTGTGGAGGGGTCGCCGCTCAGGCTAAAACGGTCAGCTCCCAGTGCGACCAACGAAGAAACTGGTCCGGATCCGCGCTGCATGGTGAGGGCCTCTCCGTCGAGACGCACGACGCGTTCCCCGTAGATTCCGACATAGGCAGAGAGCGGGCGGCTGGCGGCCACCGGCCGCGCTTTCGCTTCGTGATATTGAGCCGTTCGCTCCATCCTGGTGCGATCCGGCCCACTTGATCGCTTTGCAATGATCGAGAGTGCGTCTGCCTGCGCGGCATCAAGCGCAGCGTCGCTCGGCACTGCGATCACCGGCGCTACGCCTCGCCCCTCCCAATTGCCGCCGTCGGGAAGTTCGGGTCGACCGATCGAGACACTTAAAATGTATCGGCCTCGGATGGGATACAGTGCGTTGCGGTAAGCACCGCCGCCCGTGGTCATACCCACAAGCTTGCCGAACCCGAACTGCGTTACATGGCTCGCAAACTCTTCTGCGGCCGAGAATGTTCGGTTTGAAGTCAGCACATAGACCGGCTTTCCACTGATACGACCTCCAGGAATTTCACGCGCAGCGCGCGATTGCGTTGGATCGGCGGACCTCAAATGAAAAGTGACCAGCAGCGTGTCGGCGGCCACGAAATAGCTTGTTAAGTGTCGCACGGCATCGGGCGATCCACCGCCATTCTCGCGTAGATCAATGATGATCGCATCGCCGTCCCGCAGGAAAGCCATCGCCCGGTCGATTGCAGCGGCGCTCGCCTGCCCGTTTCCGCCCGTCCACATGAACCCACGATAATTGATATAGCGGACATTTCCCGCGAGTACCCGTGCTTCGACAATGCCGTGGTTCCAGATCCGCGCCAGTTCATCTAAATAAGTGTCAGGTGCGTCGTCGTCGTCGTCGCGGGGGGCGACCATATTTCCCGCCTGATCCGGGGCAAAGCGAATACCGAGATGCGCGTCGCGTGCCACTGCGGCCATATCCGCCGTTATTCTGTCCGCCAGCAGAACCGGATCGATCCCGTCATAGCGCCCGTTTGCCATCCCGCTAGCCAACGCCGCGTCCAGCGCCGTTCGCTTTTCGGTGACAACGTAATCGCTCGCGACAATGCGGCGCACCTCGGCAACAATCGCCCGGTTGTCGTCGACCTGCCCCCATGCGGGCAACGCTGACATCGTCAGCGCCAAACTCAATGACCCAAAAAATCGCATCGATATATTTCCAAATCTGGCTGCAGCTCCGATAATGCGAGAAGTGGCCCACCCGGAGTGCGCAAGAATGGCACTAAGCGCGCGTATTTTTGGTAATTTTGGACGTGTTCATGCATGATTTTGCCAATTGCGATGCCCATGACCGTCGAATCCTTGCGGCCTTGCAGGTCGACTGCATGCGAACGGCGGACGATCTCGCCAGAGACGTCCCCTTGTCGCCGTCAGCGATCGCGCGCCGGATACGCCGACTATGGGAAACTGGTATAATCGAACGCGCTGTTGCGATTGTGGCGCCAGGTCGCGAGCAGCTATCGGCAATCGTCGATGTCCAAATGGAGCATCATGCGCGACCCCAAGTCGAGTCGTTGATCAAACGGCTTAATTCCGACCCGCGGGTCCAGGTTCTAACAGAGCTGACCGGAGCATTCGATCTGATGCTGATTGTAACGGTCGGAGACATGGCGGCGTTTAACGATTTTGCCGATACCGAGCTGGCCGCCAGTCGCGCGGTGCGTCGGTATGAGACCCGGTTTGTAAAGAAGCGGCGTAAGTTCACGGCCGCATTGCCGCTGGGGTAGGCTATTATGCGCTGCAGATTGAGTGATGCAGGGATCAGCTGAGCACCGATCTGCCTCTGGTAAACGCATGCCGCCCAAATAGTGTCGCGACGTCGTTCGCACCTAAGCGGCAACGATCGTAGCCATACACTAGCCGAGAAAATCTGCCGATTTAGGGATCATTGCACGATCGGATGAACGACGGGAATAGCGCTGACGCGATGGGGTAGAATTCTGACGGTCAGTTTTTGACAAGATCAGCGAGAACTAGCCATTGCGCGGAGCGCCATGATCAGATGTCGACAAACCGTCCGATCTCGATCCGCTCAAGGAAAGAGCGGTCGTGACTCACTACAAGCAGCGCACCGTCGAAGTTCCGAAGAGCGTTCTCGAGAAGTTCGACGGTCTCAATGTCGAGATGATTGGTCGGCTCGTCGAGGATCAGCAGCCAAGGCGCGGCGGCCCCGCCTAGTGTCGCGGCCAGACTTGCCCGTAGGCGTTCTCCGCCAGACAGGGAGCCCACGACCCGCCGGGCGTCGTCGTTTCGGAAAGCAAAGCGGGCGCACAGCGCGAACGCGGCTTCCGCGTCCAGCTCTGGATGTAGGGCGCGCACATTATCTACCACACTCGCCTGGGCGTCCAGCATTGCGGCGTGTTGATCGAGCAGCGATATCCGTTCATTCGCCCGCCAGACGCGGCCGTCCACCGGGTCGAGTTGCCCAGCCGCTATCCTCAGGAGCGTTGTCTTGCCGGCACCATTCGGTCCCCTCACCGCAATGCGTTCCGGACCATCGACGCGAAGCGTCCAGGGCCCGAGCCGGCGATCGCCGAATTGTGCTTGCACCCCATCCAAAGCCAGCAAGCGGCTGCCCAATGGCAGCCCACTTGCCGGCACGTCAATCCTGAGAGGCGTGACGATTTCCACCAGAGCCCGCGCTACCTCCTGACGTTTTCTGGCGTCTGCGACGATCCGATCGGCGACGGACTGTTCCCGCCCACTGCTGTTCTCGGCACGCTCTGCCTTTGCGCCAAGGAGGATTTTCGGTTCCGATTTCCGGTCGGCGAATTTGCGTCCCGCCTTGTCGCGCCGGGCCTTGCTTTCGAGTTGAGCCTGAGCCGATCCTTTAGCCTGGCGAAGCGCGGAATCGGCCCGCTCGCTCTCAACGGCGATTCGCTTTCTTTCATCTTCGCGCGCTCGTGCGAAAGCGGACCAGCTCCCGCGAAAAACGCGCACCCCAATCGGATTCAATTCAACGATCCGGTCCATCCATCCCAGCAAATGCCTGTCATGACTCGCGACGAGGACGCCGCCCTTCCAGTCACGGATTAACGCTTCGACGACTTCGCGTCCCGCGAAGTCTAGATTATTCGAAGGCTCGTCCAGCAGGAGGAGGTCGGGCGCTTCGATTCGCAGCCGAGCGACACCGATGCGGGTTCTCTCACCGCCGGACAACGTGCCAATCCTACGCGCCAGCAGGTTTGAGGACAGGCCCACTGCCTCCAGAGCGCTTCCAATTCGCTCGTTCAAGGTCCAATCGGCCAGGTCGAAATCGTCAGCGTTCCCGTCTCCGGCAAGGATACGACGGAGCGTTTCGAGCTGGTTGACCACCCCCAACGCTTCCTCGACGGTCCAATTCTCGGGCATTTCCTGTTGGAGCATGCCGACCGACCCCGAAACGCTCAGCGTGCCGGAGTATGATTCATTTTCGCCTGCGATCATGCGCATTAGGGTCGATTTTCCCGATCCGTTGCGTCCGACAAGGCCTACTCTTTCGATTCCGATGGATAGCGTCAAATCATGGAAGAGAACTTGCAGGTCGGGCGTGAATGCTGAGACCGCGTCGAGCGTAAGAAGAGCAGACATAGAGAACCGTGTTTTAAATAAGGGGAGGGAAAATTCCGTCACTTATCCTGTTGTTCACGTGCGCTCTCCGTTGTTCGCGCGCCGCTAATAATAACCGAACGTTGTTTGATCAAGACGCGGTCGGCTGTTGGGATATCAAAAATCATTCTTTGAGGATCGCTTCTGGTTCGAAACATTAAAGGTCTCTTTTTCGTAAAGTTCGCGATTTCCTGTCAGTGAGAAACCGACCCCAAAGCGGTCGACTGCTATTCGACTGTAGTGATACTGCACAGTGGCAGGTCGCCGCTAACCCACCGCCATGGATCATCACTACGTTTGAGGCGAGCCGACGTTGCGATCCAGCGAGGCCCAGGCTTGTCGCGATATTCCGCAAACGTGTAAGCGGACTGGTTGCCCTCCATGGGTAGACATTGCGGCGCACATATACGGTTGCAATGCACGGTTCCATCCCATGGCAGTTGCGACTTCATGAATGACACGCGCGCAATATCGAGATCAACTTTCGAGGGCGGTGCTTGACGGCTCCCCAAAGCAAAAGCCCATCAGCGCGAGACAGCAGACGAGCAGCGTTGGTCAAAATGTCACACACGATGACCGCTAGCGTCAATGGCAGCTTCCCGCCCAAGTTCAGCCCTTCCGGGTGGCCCTCCGCGATTCCAAGACCGGTCAAGCAGCTTCGCTAGAGGTTTTGCCAGAAGCCCACTTTCTCGTGCCGACTCAGTAGCGGTGCCCGCTTCTGCAGATTATGAACGCGCATGCTTATCCGCCCTTTCCGATCTTCAGATGCCCCTAGTTTGGCCCAGTTGTTCTACGCGTCGGTGCATCAGATCGCGGCACAATATTACACAGCCGAGCAAATTCGAGCATGGGTGCCTGATGTCCCGGATCCAGCACGCATTGACGCTTGGGGCAGAGACGGGCGAATTTTCCTAGTCGCCGAAGATGACGGTGAAGCGTTGGCTTTCGCGGATCTGGAGCAGGATGGTCACATCGATCATTTCTTTTGCCGTGCTGACCGGGCCGGGACGGGTGTTTCCGCTGCGCTTTATCATCACCTCGAAACGGAGGCGCGCGCCCATAAGCTGAAGCATCTTTACGTGGAAGCCAGCGAACCGGCGCGGCGCTTTTTCTTGCGCATGGGCTTCACTGCGGGCCATCGACGCGACTTCGTCATTGGCGGCGTGCCAATCCATAACTTCCGAATGGATAAGCAGTTCTAACGCCAGCGGCTTAGCGGCCGCGTTCTACCCACATTCAACCATAGAGCGCCCGGCTCGGCGATGCCCGAAGCTGACATTACCGCCGAATTCGTGGTGATCGGTCTGGGGCAGGATGACGTACGTCCGTAAGGACCGATTCTGGGGCGCTAAGATGCCAACGACGTTCCCTACTCAATCGCGGTGGTTCCAAAAACGATCGGACAAACCGCATACCCGACTGCACCCGAGCAAAATCCCTCTGACCCCAGCTCGGAACAAGATGTGCCATCACGAGCCCTTGCCCGATGTTCCCTAATCGTTCTATTCAAGGCTTACCGCGATTCGCGGTCGTTCACATCGATGGAGCTTTGACCGTGGAGCATGACTTGCGGTTGCGTGCGGCTGCGCGCGAGATTTACGATGCCGCCTATCCCAGCGAAGAATGGTCCCCGACCACCTTCGACGAGGCCGAGCGCTTCGGCACAGTCCATTACCGGCAGGCCGTGAGCGCAGCGCAGAAGGCAAGGGGCGTACTGACTGATCCGAGCATCCAGCCCGAGTTGTTTGCCTCGCGCCAATCGTGACCCGCAGTGGCGCGGTTTGATGAGAGGGGCGGACGCATACCGACTACGCTTTTCGAGTGCGCGGCCTGGCACACAAACATCCTCGCAATTTGCCGGAAGCCACAATGCCGCCGGGTCGCGATCTTCAACCCGCACCAGCTATGGTGGCGGTTTCATTGCAAAGGCTGGGATGACCATCTGAGCTCCGTGGGAGACAGACTCAAATGTGACATCTGCAAGAGCCGGGCGGCAGTCAGCACGACGAAAACGCGCGCACCTACCGTTGAGCTGCCCTGGCCGGATGATCGGGAATGGAAGCGAGCGGTCAGCCGGTTCAGAGCGTAGACTAGCTCAAAGCCCATTTGATCGCGCCCCATGCGCCCGCAACGCAGCTGCCGAGCAGCAACGCCGCGATCAGCCAATATTCCAGCGCCTGTTCGATCCCGCTGACCTTCAGTCGCTTCCTCATCCTGTCATCCAACCTTGTCGTTGCCGGGCACGACAGCAGGATCGACTCCCGCCCTGTTCGCTGGCACCTTCCCCCCATGTGCAACCTATACGCCGTGCGCAAATCAGCCGCAGAGGTCGCGGCGCACTTCAACGCAATTCAGCCGGCGCTCTTCAACGCCGCTGACGAGATATACCCCGGAACACCGGGCATGGTGGTGCGGGAAGTCGATGGTCACCGCGTCCTCCAGTCGATGACCTGGGGCTTTCCGCTCCGCCTCAAGGGCATGAAGCCAGAGTCGAAACCGAAACCTGTCAACAACATCGCAGACCTGAACAAGCCGATGTGGAAGAGCTTGGCGGCAAAGCCTCAATGGCGGTGCCTGATCCCGGTGACCGGGTTTGCCGAAGCCGAGGGTGAGAAGGGCAGCAAGACGCGCACATGGTTCAGCATTGTGGACCAGCCGATCTTCGCATGGGCGGGTCTGTGGCGTGACAGCGCCGAGTGGGGCGCGGTCTATTCGGGCGTGATTACCGACTGCAATGAGGCGATCCGCCCGGTTCACGATCGCATGCCGGTGCTGCTCCACGCCGACGAATACGACCACTGGCTCCGCGGCAGTTTCGATGAGGCGGTCAGCTTTCAGCAGCGATGCTTCCCGAACCACCTGATTGCGATGGAAAGAACAGCCGAGCCGTGGGTGAAGCGAAAGGCGCCCGTCGAGGCAACAGGGCCGCTGCTGTGATGCCGGATGGATAGCGATGGGCTAAGGCGGGCCCGCGCGCACATTTCGAAGGAGGGTTTGCTCAGGCTTGGGACGCTCCCGATGCCGGATCGACATCCTCTGAAATCTCGTTCTTCAGACGCGGTCCAAATTCCATTCGCCGGTTCAGCGTTGCAACGAAGCGCTCCCAGCGTTCCTTGCCCATGGCCTGGGCAGCAGCGAGCGCCGTGTCGGGTAACGGCGGATTGTTGACCAGCCAGAAGCGGACGAACAGTGCGAGCGTTTCGTTTCCGAGTTCCACATGCCAGGCCAGCTTGTCCGCCTGCCTTGAAAGTCTGTCGAGCCTGCGGCTCAGCACGGCCTCGAGATGCTCGGCGCTGTCTCCCGAAAGCAGGGACCTGAGCGCTGTTTCCACGACCAGCGCCTGGCTGACCCGCTTGCGCGCGGCATAGTCGGCAAGTGCGCGCGACAGGTCGGACGGAAGCCTGAATGTGTGTTTGATCCGCAGCGTATTCATAGGTCAACTCCATCATTTGGGTCGAGCGAGGCTTGGCGCGCCGCCCCGCGCATCCGGTCACGCAAGCGCTTGTTGGCAGCGTCATCGTCGCCGGCCCGATCTTCGAAATCGAATTCTCCACGAGGCGGCGTGGGGCGGGGAACGATCTCCTGCTCCTTGGGAAGCTCGGGTTCGCGGCGAATGCCCGCGTTGGCGAGATCGCCGCTGGCAGGTTTTGCTGCTGGAGCCGGTTCCGGCTGCGTGGGGTGCGGCCAGTCGGTCCAGTCATTTGCGCGGGTCGGCACGCGCCCGGACGGAGCCGGCGGATCCTGCACCCGAACCTTGAGGCGAGGATCGGCATAATAGCGGACCTTGCGCGCGCGGATCGGGTGGGTACCGGCGATCATGACGAGTTCGTCGTCGGGCGGCAGCTGCATCACTTCGCCTGGCGTGAGCAGGGCGCGGGCGGTTTCGGTGCGCGAGACCATCAAATGGCCGAGCCAGGGCGAGAGCCGGTGCCCTGCATAATTCTTCATCGCACGCATCTCGGTTGCCGTGCCGAGCGCGTCCGAGATGCGCTTGGCGGTCCGCTCGTCATTTGTCGCGAAGCTCACGCGCACATGGCAGTTGTCGAGGATTGCGTTGTTGGCGCCGTATGCCTTCTCGATCTGGTTGAGCGACTGGGCGATCAGAAAGGCCTTGAGCCCATAGCCCGCCATGAAGGCCAGCGCGGACTCGAAGAAGTCCAGCCGGCCGAGCGCCGGAAACTCGTCGAGCATGAGCAGGACGCGGTGCCGCTTCGCGCTCGGTCGCAATTCCTCGGTCAGCCGCCGCCCGATCTGATTGAGCAGCAGGCGGATCAGCGGCTTGGTGCGGCTGATGTCGGACGGCGGCACGACCAGGTAAAGCGTGACCGGACGATCGGCTTCGACCAGGTCGGCGATCCGCCAGGCCGAGTTGCTGGTCACCTTTGCAACGACGGGATCGCGGTAGAGACCGAGGAACGACATCGCGGTCGACAGCACGCCCGAGCGCTCATTCTCCGACTTGTTGAGCAACTCGCGCGCGGCCGAGGCGACCACCGGATGGACACCGGCTTCGCCCAGATGGCGGGTCGACATCATCGCCGCGAGCGTGGCCTCGATCGGGCGGCGCGGATCGGACAGGAACGCCGCGACGCCGGCGAGGGTCTTGTCTGGTTCGGCATAGAGGACGTGGAGAATGGCGCCGACGAGCAGCGCGTGGCTGGTCTTCTCCCAATGGTTGCGTCGTTCGAGCGAGCCCTCGGGATCGACCAGCACATCGGCCACATTCTGAACATCGCGGACCTCCCATTCGCCGCGGCGGACTTCGAGCAACGGATTGTAGGGCGCCGAGGCGGGGTTGGTGGGGTCGAACAGCAGCACCGTGCCGATCCGGGCGCGAAGGCCTGCGGTCAGCGTCCAGTTCTCGCCCTTGATGTCGTGGACGATCGCAGAGCCGGCCCAGGTCAGCAGCGAGGGAATGACGAGGCCGACGCCCTTGCCCGATCGTGTCGGCGCGAAGCACAGCACATGTTCAGGCCCGTCATGGCGCAGATAGGCGCGGCCCAGCCGCCCGAGGACGACGCCATCCTCGCCGAGAAGTCCGGCGGCCCTGACCTCACGCGGCGTGGCCCAGCGCGCCGAGCCATAGGTCTCGGCAACCTTAAGCTCGCGGGCGCGCCACACCGACATCGCCACCGCGACGATGATCGCGGCGATCCCGCCCGAGGCGGCGATGAACGCCCCCCTGATGAAGATCTTCGGGGCATAGGCATCGTAGCTGAACCACCACCAGAAAAAGGCGGGCGGCAGATAGAGTGGGTAATCGCCGATCCTGAACCAGGGCGGCCCCAATGCTTCCTGATAGCCGAGCGCAGCGGCGGTCCATTGGGTTGCGCCCCAGGTTGTGACCAGCACGATCAGGAGCACTGCGAGCACCTGACCCCAGAGGATGCGGGATGATTGCACTTAGGGTCTCCTAGATGCCGAGGGATCGGTTGCGACCGAGGCTCCACTCGACCCCGCCGGGCGTCAGGGTGCCGGTGACGGTCATGCCGAGCTGTCGGTCGAGCGCCGGCCGCCAGGGAACCAGCTGAAAACCGAGCCCGTCGTCGATCATCGCAAAGCGCCCCGAAGCGAGGGTCACCCGTTCGCGATAAGTGCCGGCAACTGGCATCCCGGGGACGGTTTCGCGCGGCGTCAGTCCGGTGCGCGCGGCGATCGCGCCTGCGGCCTCGCGTAGGTCAGCGCTGCGAAGCTTTTCGATCAGGTCGGGCGCGAGCGTCACGCGGTCGCCGCGACGGGTGGCGAGTCCCTCGGCGATCAGATGCTCCGCGCGCGCCGCCATTGCCGCCCGGACCTCGCCGCCAAAGCCGTGGTTCGATTGAGCAAGGCCGGAAGACAGCAGTTGCCGATCGAGCCAGGTCGCGCCCCGCGCCCGGATCTGGGCGTCGAGGGGCAGGTCGCTGCGCACGGCAAGCGCGGCACGTGCGGTGCCTTTGCCGTCGCGCCATTCCCGCAGCTCGACGATCGCGCCGGGTGCGGCGTCGCTGGTGAGGTCGAGATCGGCAAAGCGAAGATGATGGTGACGCCCGTCGATGCCGTCGATCACCGCATAGGCTGTGCCGGACAGTTCGTCGTGCAGGCCGCGCGCGACCAGGCGGCCGACCACCGGCTCCGCAGCACCGGGCGCGTGGATCGCGAGCCGGCCGCTATCGAGTGCGTGACCAGCGCCGCGCATCGCGCGATGCATCGTCTTGATGATGTCGCCCCGGACGCCGAGGTCGCGCAGGATGGGCTCGAGATCGGGCTTCAGCCTCCAGCGGGCCACTCCCACAGGCGTCGCGAGCCCCAGGCGTTCGAGCTTCTGGGCACGTCCCCGCAGCAGCAGGTCCTGCCAACCTCCGCCGGCAACGCCGTCGGGGCGCCGATCGACGATGCCATCCGGGTCGGCGCGCCCGATCAGCGTGCGGTCGAGGATGGTCATCCGGTCGGCCTCGACCTCCCGGCCCAGCGCCGCGGCGATCTCGGCCTCGCTGCGGGGCCCGAGCTCGAGCGTTGCCCTGGCCTGCGCGCGGCTGCGAAGGCCATGCGCGATATAGTCGCGGTCGATGATGAGGTCGCCGCCATCATCGGCGCGGCCGCGCACCAGGATGTGGACGTGGGGGTTGTCGGTGTTCCAGTGATCGACCGCGACCCAGTCGAGCTCAGTCTCCAGGTCGCGGGCCATGTCGCCCATCAACTCACGCGTGAATGTGCGAAGATCGGAGAGCTCGCCGGCGTCCTCCGGCGAGACGGTGAAGCGGAAGTGATGGCGGTCGTCAACGCAGCGGGCTGCAAAGGCGTCGCCGTCGGCGCGATCGGTTCGCGCGTCGAACATGGCGGCATCGCCACCGTCGCGAGTCACGCCATCGCGCTCGAGATAGGCGATGTGGCGGGCGAGCGGAGCAGCGCGGAAGCGCGCCCCGCCATGCCGCACGATGCGCGCCTTGATCACGACCCGGCGAGCCGCCGCCTGCCCGCGTCCGGCAAGCCCCGCCGCGCGACCGCGCCCGAGCTGCCCGGTGCCGCCGCCACGGCGCGCAGACCGCGGCACGATGCCGGACCGGGCGGCGGCGCGCCTGACCTGCGCTGCAAGACTGGGCGGCCGGGCATGGCCCGAACCCCGGTTGCCCCCCTTGCCGGGCCTGATGCGGAAGTCGTCCTCGGTCGCCATCACGAACGAGCCTGAGGCCGGGGTGCCAGCGCGCCGAACATTGAAATCATTGGATAAATTCGAGCACGCGACGGCGCTCCGTCGCGGGTGACGGCGCGAATTTGCCAATCACAACAACCATTTGCGCCCCGACCGACGGCCGCGCTTTTATCTTGCCATCGCTCCTTCTCCTGCTGAATCCGTCCTCCCGCCACTGCTGACGGTCGTACCTGCGGGACGCCTGGGCCCGTCATTGCGGTAGTCCCGTGCGGGGCACGAAGATCGTGTCGCGCGGGGGATCGGACGGGCGCGCGTCCTGCTCTGCGGTGGGTTCGCCATCGGAATCGCGATCCCCGGCGAACAGCGAACCGCGACGCCAGCCGTCGCGATCGGGCAGCGCGGCGGGAGCACCGCGACCGCCATCGAGCACCCGCAAGGACAGCTTGGCGACATAGGCAATCGTCTCGGCCGGCAGCGCTTTGGCGCCGCGCAGATAGGCTTCGTAGCGACCGGGACCGGCATTGTAAGCGGCGAGGAACCCCGGGTCGCCATAGCGGTCGAGCAGTCCCCGAAGATAAGCGGTGCCGGCAAAGATATTGTCGCACGGGTCGAACGGGTCGGGGCCGAGCGCGTAGCGGGCGCGCAGTTCACCCCAGGTGCCGGGCATCAATTGCATCAGCCCCATCGCCCCCTTGGGCGAGACTGCGAACACCTGCCAGTTGCTCTCGACCGCGATCACCGCGCGGATCAGCGCTTCGGGAATCGCGAAGCGGGCCGACGCGCGGGAGATCGGGGGAGCGAGCGGTGCTGCCGGTCCGCAGGCCGCAGCCACGGGCTGCGCCTGCGCTGCCGCCGGCGCAGACCATGCGATCGGCAGCGCCGCGAGGATCAGTAAGACCCGGCGTGCGATCGCATGGGCCATCACGCGTCTCCGGCGTCGCGGCGGCGCTGGGCGCGCTGCCAGAACAGCAAATGCGGCTGGCCTTCGATGCCCGGGCGGAACAGGTTCGCGCGGATCGCGCGTGGCAGCTGCGGATCGTCGATGACCACTGCGACATAAGCTCCGGCGCGCTCGCCGGTGCGCTTCCAGCCGGCGCCGATCTCGGGTCCCTCGGCGCTTGTGCCGGCATGGACACGATAGTCGGGCGCGTTCCGGATATCGCTTCGCGCGGCCGGGACGATGCTCACCTCTACGTCGATTCCAAGCGTCGTCAGGCGCCCGCGATAGCCGTCGCCCTGCACGGTAAACTCACCGATCCTGATCATTTCACGTTCCTTTTCGTCACTGGTGGGGGAGGGGAATCGAACGGTGCAAGCGCAGGCGACGGGCCGCCCGGGAGCCACAAGGGCTTCAGGACGGCGACGATCGAGCGCGTAGAAACCGGCCCGAAATAGCGTCCATCGAAGCTGTCGGCGGCGGCTGGATTGAGAAGGAACAGCTCGCCGGAGCGCAGCGTCCGGCACCCGCTCCAGCGCGGTAGCGACCGGCCGGCCCGATCCGTCAGCCGCGCGTGCGCCACGACAATTCCGTCGACCGAAACCTTTGTTCCCGTCCGGCAGATGCGCTGGCCAGGGGCGGCCGCGACATGCTTGAGCATGGGCACGCGAAGCGGAAGATAGCCGCGCTCGGCCATCAGCCGCGCGATGCGCTTGGGCGCATGCGCCGCGACCAGATCGCCGCGCCTGGGCGCCGAGCGATGCGCGGCATAGAGCCCGACAGGGACGCTTGCGCTCAGGTTCCAGACCAGCCTTGGTGCCGGTCGCGCGAGCACGGGCAGCAGCAGCGCGCCGATCGCGCAGGTGCCGGTCAGGAGGATCGCAAAGCGGGTCATGCGCCGATCGCGCGGCGCAGCAGCCAGGCGCGATGCCGCGCGTGGGCATAGGCGCGCGGCGCATGGCCGACGATCAGCCGGTTGTGCGCATGGCTCCAATAATCCGGCGCCACAGCGCACGGATCGAAGCCCGAATTTTCGAGCGCGTCGATCAGCGCGAGACCCTGGCGGACGCGGGGCCAGCCGCGCAGATGGAGGAGGATTTCGCCACCGGGGGTGACGCAGGGATGCGTTGCATAGGCTTCGCCGGGCGCGACCGCGCGGATGATCGCGAGCCGCGACAGGATCGTGCCATAGTCGTTCGACGCCCAGCGGACGAAAGCGAAGACGCTGTCCGCCGCGAAGGACAAGCGGCGGCGGCGGCGGTCGAGGATCGCGTCCGAGAGCGGCGCGCCGAAGCGGATCCAGCGCTCGGTTTGCTGTTCGACCCAGGTCAGTTCGAGCGTCGTTATCCCCGTGAAGGGAGAGGCTTGTGCGCCGGAAGGGATAAAGCTGCCGCTCATCGCCGCACCGCGCCCTTGCGGTCGAGCAGGCTCAGATCGATGCGCTTGGGGGGATGGACGATGCCGTGGCCGGTGTCCGAGGTCGAGCGGCGCACGCCCTGGTTGGCCCAGGCGACCAGGTCGTCGACGGCATAGACGACGCGCCCGCCGAGCTTGCGATAGGCAGGCCCGGTTCCATAGCAGCGATGCTTCTCGAGCGTGCGTGCCGACAGGCCGAGCAGGAGCGCGGCGTCGGGGGTGCGCAACAGCGGCTGCACGGGCTGGCTGGTCATTTATAGTCTCCGGCGAGGGCCCGGCGCATGCCGGGGGCCCGTTCCAATCACCGGCTCTCAATGGCGGCAGACGGCGCCCCTCAAGGAGCGGCCAGAGCCGCATCCCGCAAACTGTCGCCCCTATCCGCGCAGCAGCGCGCGATAGCCGCTCGTGGCGAGCGCGCGGGCCTCGGCTACGAGCCGCTGCACCCGCCGCCGCTCGCTCATCGATTTCCACGCGGCCGCGTGCGTGTCGCCGAGCCAGGGATAGACGATGCCGAGCCCGATCTCGCGGTTGCTTGCACCCGCTTGCCAGGCGTCGAGCACGCGCAGCAACAGCGCGAGGCGCTGCTGCTGCAAGGCGCTTGGCCGCAGCGCAGCGGCCGGTTCGGCGATGCTCAGCCCGGCGAACATGCGCCGCGCCGCGTCGCACGCGGCGGTGCGCAGCGTATCGCCGAGCGGCGGTAACAGGATCACAAGCGGCGCGTGGCGCGCGTCCGCCAGGACGCGCAGCCGGTGCCGCACGCCGCGGCAATCGAGCACGATATGCCGCACCCCATCGGTTAAATACTCGACCACGACCGCGGCGTCGGGCAGCGCCGCCACGCCGGCAACGCCGGCGGGCGCAGGCGCCAGCGCGACGATCTGCGAGGCGCATGTCGCGCGCCAGATTGCCGGCGCTGCGCGCACCGACGCCTCGGGATCGAACAGCCGAACCAGCCCAAAGCGGGCCGCATCGCCATCGCGCGCGGCGCTCCAGGCCGCGCGATAGGCCGGGCTCCGACGCAGGAATTCCTGCGCGACATCGGCGCGATCATGCGTCGCGAGCCGGTCGGCGGCATGCGCTGGCAAAGGCGGGCGAACAGCGACGGCGTGGCGCTCCGGTCGGGACCATTCCCGGCCGCAAGGCTCGCGAGCGCCGCTGCATCATCGAAGACCCGCACTGCGCCGGACGTTCTCCCCGCATGGGGATAGCGCCGCGAGTTCCACGCAGCTGCAGCCACGCAAAAGGCGCCCCGCCGCATCCGGCGGGGCGCCCTCGCCTTGGTTCAGTCGTTGCCCGAGCGCCGCGGGCGCGACCAGATCAGGCTCGAGGTCTCGCTGCCTTCGTCATCGAACAGGTTCGCGAAGATGGGCTGGGCGAAGCTCGGATCGTCGAGCTTGACCGAGAGATAGTCGCGGCCTTCGGCGGACTGTTTGGCCCAGGCGGCACCGATTTCGGCGCGGCCGACATAGACCCGGTGGGTGGGTGCGTTCTCGTTAGGGCGGTTGTCCTCGGGGACGATTCGGACGCCCTTGGCCTGGACGCTGAGGGTCACGATCGAGCCCTGATATTCCTCGCCGACCTTCTTGAAGCTGCCGATATTCGCCATGTCACTTACTCCGATATGTCGGGCCGCCCCATGCGGCCGCGATGGCGTCGACCGGCCGGATTGCGATGCCGCCGCAGCGTCAGCCCGCAGCGCAGCGCAGGACTGCGAAGGCGGGCTTTCTTGCCGCGTGAGGAATGGGCGTTCCACCGCGCGCTTGCGCGCGGGGTGGAACGCCCAGGGGAAGAAAGTTCGGCGCAGCAGTTGCGGCAAGGCAGTCGAGGCGCAGCCGTCATCCGGCCAGACCGCCATCAAACGAGGCCGCCGGGGTTGCCCGAAACCGGGAGCAGACAGGCGCACCGGCAGCGACCAGAAGACGCAGGCACCATGCAGGACCCGTTCCCCAGCGCCGGGGCAACAGGCCGCCATCTCCGGCATCCCCCAACCGGAACCTGCCCCTTCCCGGCCTTGCGCGCCGCCGAACCGCGCCGCCGGGCCAAGCCCCCGCCGTCGCCCGACCCCGCCGCCAGGCCGACCCGCTGCCGCCAGCCACCCGCACCAAACGCAAAAGAAAAGGCGCGAGACCCCGCCATCGCCGCTGCCCCGGCACACTCCGCAATGACTGAATTCAAGGCATGGCGACCCTGCAATCGGCGGGCGCCACGAGCGGTGCGGACGCGCACGCGGCGATCCTAACAGCGCCCGCATCGCGCGAGAGGACGGAATGGCGATGGCAGTCTGAGGGATTGTCAGCGCTGCAATCGCACCACGAATTTGCGGGCCGGGCTCAGCGCTGCGACGAAGCTGCCGTCGGGCTGACGGCGGAAGTCGTAGGTCCCGCTCGGCGTGACAAGGGCACCGCGATCGAGCCGGTCACCCGGGAGGATCGAGATGACGGCCAGTCCGTCGGTGCTGGTTTGAGGCAGAGCATCGAACCAGTCGCCCGCAGCGTTGCCGAGGCCCAGCGTGCCGCGGCAGATGCCGTCCGTAATTGCGAATCGCACCGTGCCGGTCACCGGCTTGTCCCCGAAGCTGCCGCTATATTGGCTTGCCCATATCGGGCAGGGCGTTTGCGGCCCGGTGGGATCGGCCTGGAACGGCGCTGCCAGCATCGCGGCGGTTTCGGTGATGTCCGAAACCCAGACGGCGTTCGAGAGCAGCGCTACGCTTTCGCCGCGCTCAGGGTAGAGCATCAACGCACTGCGCGCGCCGATCGCGGCACCGGCATGATGCGCGATCCGTTGCCCGTCGGTGTCTGTTCGGATGCGCCAGCCGAAAGCGATGCGATCTTCGCCCTCCATCACCGGCGTCCCGTCGTTCATCAGGCTCGGCGTCCACATCATCGCCCGCGCCTTTGGTGACAGGAAGCCGTCGCGCATCACCCTTGCGCCGAACAGTGCAACGCCATGCGCCGTCCCGCGAAAGCCCGCACCACCCCAGGAATAGCTGTAATCGTGCGAGGCCGCGGGACGGATCGCGCCACCTTCAAATTCATATGCGACCGTATCGTGCGCCGGATCGGGCGCCAGGTCCGGGCGCAGCGGCAGGTCCTGGATCATCGCGCGCGAGACGAAGGACAGGAACGGCATGTCTGCGGCGCCCTCGATTGCCGCGCTGAGCAACGTGTACCCGTAAGAGCTGTATTGATACCGCGTGCCCGGCGCGAACAGGAGCGGCCGGTTGGCGAAGATCGCGACCGCCTCGTTGACCGAGCCGAAGCGGACCTTTCCGCGCGCGGCATCGACATCCTGATAGTGGGGAATGCCCGACATATGCGCCGCGAGCTGGCGCGGCGTGATATCCGCAGGCCAGCTCAGGTGAAGGCCCGGCAGGTAGCGCTGGACCGGTGCGTCGAGGTCCAGCCGCTTGCGGTCGTGGAGCATGATCGCGGCGGTTGCGGTCAGCAGCTTGGAAACGCTGGCGAGGCGAAAGCTGGTGTCGGGATCGACCGGCAGCTTTCGTTCGAGATCGCGATAGCCGGCAGTGCCGACCCAGATCAGCGTGCCATCGCGCGTCACGGCCGCGGCCATGCCGGGCACGCCGTTCGCTTCGATTTGAGCAGCGAGGATCGCGTCGGCGATGCGGCGCGGTGCGTCCGCATCGGTCTGCGGGGTTTTCGCCAGAGCCGGATTGTTGCATCCGATCGCTGCGAGGGCGATTAGGATGAGCGGGGTGTGGTGCCTTGTCATGCCCCCAAGGCTGTGTCTGAACCGGGCAGCGCGACAAGAAAAGAACGGTGAAGATTGGTGAAATGAGCATCGAACTGTGCCGCTTACGTCACGCAGTGATCGTCGCTGGCGCTGCGCACCGCTTGCCCGACCTTTCGTTTCGGATGCTCGACCTGCTCGTTTCACGGGCGCCCGACCCGGTTGCATTCGCCGACATCGAGCGCATTGTCTGGGATGCGCACGTCACGCGGGAGACGATCAAGCAGCGGGTGACCTTGCTGCGCGAGAGCCTCGCACAGATCGGCATGGACGGCACAGCAATCGAGGCCGTGCGGAACCATGGCTACCGCACCACCCTGGTCATGCGGGAGGCGCAACCGGCACGCGCATGGCCTGTGCGGCGCATGATCGGGCTCGCCGCGACGACGGCGCTTGCCGCGCTGGCAGCGCTATTTCTGACCTGGCAAGGCCGCGACACGGGCGATGCCACCAAGCCGCTGCTCGCGGTGATCGTCGACCCGGCTGCACCTGGCAGCGATACCGTGCAAGCGGAGGCAGTGCGCCGCGACATGGTCCGGGCGTTTTCCAAATTCGGAGGCGTTCAGGTCATCGATCGGCCTCCTTCCCCGGGCGCGGCACCTGCCTATATCGTGCGACTCTCCCTCGACACGTCCGCGAACAAGGGGCAGCTCGCAACCGAGCTTGTCGATGGCGGCACGGGCGTAGTCCTGTTCGCGGAACGCTATCCCGTATCGGCGACCCAGTCGGATCGGGCGGTGCTCCATTTCGCAAATTACGTGCATGCCCATGTGAGCGCGTTTTCGGGCAGCGGGGCCGGGATGTCGGAAGAATCCCGCGCCCGCTACGCCGAAGCCTATCGGCTCTGGCGGCTCGGTGACCGGCAGAGCCTGGTCGGTGCCCGCAACAGCCTCGCCGCGCTCGCGGACGGGGCCGACGCCAGCGTGATGTCGCGCTCGCTCCTCGCGCGCGTGCAATCGGATCTGGTCTTGCGCCATGGCGAGCCGATCGCGCTGGCACGGACAGCCGAGCTCAACATCCGCGCGCTCATCGCGCGGCACCCTGGCCTGGGTGACCTGCGCTATTCGTTGTCCCGCGCGTTGCTGGCGCAGGGAAAGCGGCAGGAGGCGCTCGACGCCCTGCGGGTCGCCCAGCAAACCATGCCGTTTCTATCTCGCGACGTCATGGCGATCGAAGGACGATCGCGCCGTCAGCCGGGCACATCCGACCATTGAGGCACGGTGATCATCCCGGATGTCGGCCTCCGGGGCGCATTCGGATGGATTTCAGCGGTCGAAGCCGGGACACATTGCGGCTGCCTCCTGAGTGAGGGCCGATCCGAGGCGCGGCGTGCGGCCGCAACAAGCAATTGCGCAGATGCTGTGTCCCCGCTCGAAAGTTGCGTGATCACCGAAGCGGAAACACACCGTCCACCGCGCGCCACTCCGCCGGCCGGATCAGCCGTTCATGCTCGATCCGCACCGAATGCAGCGCAGCCTCGATCTCGCGGCGCCAATGTTCGAGGAAGCCGAGCAGCACCGGGAAATCGGGTGCGAGATCATATTCCTGCCAGGCGAAGAGTTGCAGCAGCGACGGCGCATCGGGGCGATAGTAATGAATTTCCGCGAAGGTGAGCCCATAGCCTTCGAGCTGCACAAGAAGCGCGCGGTCGGTCATAGGCGGGCCATCCGGTGTGCGCGCGATTGGTTCAGCGAACGCAGCGCAGAAAAATCCTCGTCGATCAGCCCGTCCCCGGTCGTGCCGGACGGCGGTCGCCAGCCGGATTTGCCCGGAAGCGCGGATGGCTCGCACGCCCAGCGGGCGAGAATGGCGCGCCTGACCTCGGGCTCGAGTCTGGGATGGCGCGCGATGTCGAACGGATGAAGAAAACGGGAGACTGGCTGCGACACGGCTGTCCTCCTTCCCTCGTCGTCGCTCCTTGTGCGGTGGGCGGCTGCGCCCAGTGCCAGGAATTTTGGTCGCTCGTCCGCGATGGTCAAGACCCGCACCGGCGGCCGCGCAGCCCGGTCGTTGGCACTGCATGAAAACGCGTGCCAAAATTTCTCGCTTCGCCTCTTGAACTGAAAAATCGGCTTTCCCAATTCGCCGCCGCCCGGCGTTCGAACGAGCGCCGGAGACATCACATTCATGTTTTGCAACTGGAGGTTATGCATGCATTTCCGCCCCTTGCACGACCGTGTGGTCGTCCGCCGCATCGAGGCCGAGGAGAAGACCTCGGGCGGCATCATCATCCCCGACACCGCGAAGGAAAAGCCGCAGGAAGGCGAGATCGTCGCTGTCGGACCGGGCGCGCGCGACGAGCGCGGCACGCTGGTCGAGCTTATGGTCAATCCGGGCGACCGCATCCTGTTCGGCAAATGGTCGGGTACCGAGGTCAAGATCGACGGCGAGGATCTGCTCATCATGAAGGAGAGCGACATTCTCGGCGTGATCGAGAGGGTCGCCGCGGTCCGCCAGGCGGCGTGACCGCTTCCATCGCCAATCTTCAGGAAGGACACAGAAAGGAGTCAGGCAGATGGCTGCCAAGGAAGTGAAGTTTGCGTCCGACGCGCGTGATCGCATGCTGCGTGGCGTGGATACGCTTGCGAACGCAGTGAAGGTGACGCTGGGCCCCAAGGGGCGCAACGTCGTGATCGACAAGAGCTTCGGTGCGCCGCGCATCACCAAGGACGGCGTCACCGTCGCCAAGGAGATCGAGCTTTCCGACAAGTTCGAGAATATGGGCGCACAGATGCTGCGCGAGGTCGCCAGCAAGCAGAATGACAAGGCAGGCGATGGCACCACCACCGCCACCGTGCTCGCCCAGGCAATCGTCCGCGAAGGCTCGAAGGCGGTCGCGGCCGGCATGAACCCGATGGACGTCAAGCGCGGCATCGATCTGGCCGTGGGCGCGGTGACCCGGGACCTTCAGTCGCACGCGAAGAAGGTCAGCGCCAACAGCGAGATCGCGCAGGTCGCCACCATCTCCGCCAATGGCGATGCGGAGATCGGCCGCATCCTTGCCGAGGCGATGGAGAAGGTCGGCAATGAGGGCGTAATCACGGTCGAGGAAGCCAGGAGCCTCGAGACCGAGCTCGAGACCGTGGAAGGCATGCAGTTCGACCGTGGCTACCTCTCGCCCTATTTCATCACCAACACCGAGAAGCTGCGCGTCGAGCTCGACGACCCGTATATCCTCATCCACGAGAAGAAGCTCTCGAACCTGCAGGCGCTCGTGCCGCTGCTCGAGAAGGTGGTGCAGTCGGGTCGTCCGCTGCTGATCATCGCGGAGGATGTCGAGGGTGAGGCACTCGCGACCCTGGTGGTCAACCGCTTGCGCGGCGGGCTCAAGGTTGCGGCGGTCAAGGCACCGGGCTTCGGAGATCGCCGCAAGGCGATGCTCGAGGACATCGCGATCCTTACCGGCGGCGATGTGGTGAGCGAGGAGCTTGGCACCAAGCTCGAGAATGTCACCGTGTCGATGCTGGGCCGGGCCAAGAAGGTCGTGATCGACAAGGACAACACGACGATCATCGACGGCGTCGGCACCAAGGCCGATATCGACGGCCGCGTCGCGCAGATCCGCCAGCAGATCGAGACCACGACGTCCGACTATGACCGCGAGAAGCTCCAGGAGCGGCTCGCCAAGCTCGCGGGCGGCGTCGCGGTGATCCGCGTCGGCGGCGCGACCGAGGTCGAGGTCAAGGAGAAGAAGGACCGCGTCGACGATGCGCTGCACGCCACCCGCGCGGCGGTCGAGGAAGGCATCCTTCCAGGCGGCGGCATCGCGCTGCTGCGCGCGCTCAAGGCGCTCGAGGGGCTGAAGGCCGGGAATGACGATCAGCAGTCGGGGATCGATATCGTTCGCCGCGCGCTGCGCGCACCGGCGCGACAGATCGCCGAGAATGCCGGCGAGGACGGTGCCTGGATCGTCGGCAAGCTGCTCGAGAACCCCGACTATAACTGGGGCTTCAACGCCGCCACTGGCGAATATGAGGACCTGGTCAAGGCCGGCGTGATCGATCCGGCCAAGGTGGTGCGCACCGCGCTGCAGGATGCAGCCTCGGTCGCCTCGCTGCTGATCACCACCGAAGCGCTCGTGGCGGAGTTGCCGAAGGAGGAGAAGCCGGCATCGATGCCGTCGATCGACTATTGATCTGTGAGGGGCGGGCCTGGCAGTGCCTCGCTCGCCCCATTTCAAGCAACCAAGCCTGAGCCGGCTGGACCGGTCAACGGACCGCAGCGATCCACAGCTGCCCAACCTGCGTTCGGTCGAAGCGCCAGACCTCGACCGCAACGGGCCGCACGGCCCGTTGCACTCTGCTTGTGCCACCGTGCGGCAGATTCTGCGCGTCGCTGTGCGAGGCGTGCGATCAGCGCGCGAAGGGATCATATTCGCGGACGATCAGCGCAGGGTCGCCATCGAACTCGTGCGCCTCGACGACGCCGAACTTGTGCTCCTCGATCCGGAACACGACGACGACCGTCATGAGGGTGCGCGCGAGGCTCCAGGCGTTTTGCTGGGCGAGGTTGAGCGGCATCGGGATGCTCCTGTCCGGGAGCGGGGACCGCCCCCGCTCGACAGGCGCCCGACGGGTCCGGCGCATGGCCGCAATCACCGCCAGCACAGCGCAGCGGCCGCATGCGCAGTATGGCGGACCCTTTACGGGTTGATGGCGTCAGGCCGTGCGCCGGTCCAAGGAAGTGCCTCCAAGAGCGGGGAGGTCACCGTGGCGGCAGCCGTCCCATGCCGCCCCGCCGAGGCAGCCCTGAACAGTGCCCCCCGGATGCCGAAATCGAGAAGCGCCAATGCGTGAACACCCAGTCGCGTTCATGCAGCGGATGCGCCTCATGATCCGCCGGGGATCACGAACACGAGCTCATTTCCTGTTAGAAAAATGCGCCCATATTTCTAACAAGCGCCCCCGTCCAAAACTGCCAAGAGCGGTCGGTTCCACGCGCGTCTTGAGCCGAGCGCCCCCCACGCTCCGGTGGCCACAAGCAGCGACCTTGGCCCAGGCGCAGGACGAAGCAGCCTAAAGTCGCCGCAGGCACGGCGGCATATTGCTTTGCCGCACCGTTTGACAAACCACAGAATGGATTGCCCTTCAGCGCAGGATGCGACGATCCCGCGCAGAGTCGTTCCACCCAAACACCGAGCCAAGCACCCGCCGGCGTAAGGCGGCCAACAAATGGCCGCACCCTCGCACGCGGCCGACCGGCGGCGCGGCGTGCGCGCGGGCCTGTGGGCCAGCCGCCGCGCCGCCCCCCGGCCGCGCGAGTGTGCCACGCGGCAAACAAAGACACGCGACCCCTGGCAACACCGCAGGTGGTGCCAGTGTGCGCTCAACTGATCCCCGCGTTCCAAGCCGGTCGTGCGGAGCGGATCCGCACTGCTCAGCGCAACGTAGGCGTCCGGAATTGGGCCGGATGCCGACGGTATGCTTCGCATTCGCGCAAGTTCGAAAGCGGATGCTCGCCACAGCCACACTGCAACAGAATGAGCAATTTCGTTACACACTAAGGCGTTTAGATTCGGTGGGTTAATCCGGTGGACGCTAAGTCAGCTACAACCCCGATCGCAGCTGTGTGCGACATGAACCCCGATCCTGATAGCTGCACTTAGCGTATGGATCACTGAGCCTTCATCAACGATGGATAATGTACACTATGGCTCCGCTAGGGGCTTTAGTACAGCATGGGCTAACTTTTCGCCCAGAGTGGTAGAGGTTATACACTCAGATCGTGCCGTTACCTCTCCTATATACTGCAGAATGGCCTCCTGATTTCTCTCGATAGAAATTTCCTCTCGTAGTACATTTGGCCGCAGTTTGCGGTTTATCGTGCGAGGCGAGTGTACATTCGTTTCAAATATTTTTAACAGTCCAAGCTCGTTTAGTATTTCAAAGCTCTGTGGATGATAAGGGCCGGGTGAGGCCCGACCCTCCAAAAGCCACATTTGGAAGTCGTCGAGACAGAGATAACGACTTCCGGCTGTATTAATTTCTCGCGCTTGCTCAGGTGTTAAAGAATAAAATTCACGGAAAATGATGGCGTCAGGAGGCTCCAAGTCCTTTAGCTTGCGAACTAAACGAGCATCAGGAGCAATTCTCTCAGCTGCTACTCCGGCAAGAAGTCGTGCGAACATCGTCTGCAGATCGGGCTCATCTTGTTGCGAAGCAGCCTCAAACCAAGCCACCGCGAAACGCTCTGGGATTTTGCTAACATTAAGCGTGATCCCTGCGGCCTGAGCCTCGTCCTGCAGCTTTCTGTGCGTTTCGATTACATTCCGCAGGCGCCATGCGGCGATCCGGTCACCTAAAGCGACACCCCATAGGTCTGTAGTGGTATCTAAGATCGGTGCCACAAGTGATCGTGCAATTTCGATTCCACCCGAATCCATAGTAACATCTACCCATCCCAAAGTGCGCCGGAGCAGTGGTGTCGATGATTGATGCGCAGCCTCGCATCTTGCCGTCGATTTTAAAAGTGCCGAATAGTTCACCGTTGAATTTTGTAGTTGTCATGGGCAGCGGGGCCGACGTCGTTGCGGTCCGCGCAATTTGGTTGCCCAAAAGCACCCAGGCCGGAACCGGCCCAATTCATGTCGTGGCTGGCCCAGGTCCAAAACTTATGCCCTCAATCCTAGTGCCCATTTTGTTGCACTGTCGCGCGTCGCGCAACGAAGGTCCGCTTTCAGGAGGCGCTGATGTCGCGGTGAAAGCCGGATTTTAGGGCGCGTAGCTGTCCGGCAGCTTCCACCGAAAGCGGCCCATCCGCTGTTGGGCCGGTTGCGGACTGTCGGATAAGGAAGTGAGCTTCTACTGAAGCGGACAAGCAACCCGCCGACCGCCCGGGTGTAAACGAGATGATCCGGCCGCAGCCGAATTTGCGCTCATTGGGGCGTGGGTGGCAGGTCCAGATGATCTGGACCAGTTAGAGCAAAAGAGTTGGCGATGCTTACAATGAGCCCCAAGCGAGTATCTGGAGACATTTGGAAACCAGCCACGGCGCTTTGGCGACCGAGCGTGCGCCAAAAGGGGGAACATATCGGATTTGGCAAAGATGCCCGTGCTGCCGACTTCGCGTTCTAAAGATCACCGATCGGCGGAGCCGTCGGCCCGCCGGCCGAGCGTTGCAGCTAGGGGTGCAGATCGGTCAAATTTCCTATATTGAGCATCTAGGATTGGAGATGTCAGTGAACGAGGCCACCTCGAGTGTGATTGAAAGTGCGCCGTCCGTGGTCGAAGGAGTGCCTTTCACCGACGGCCCGGCCCATGACAATGCGTTTTACGACGTTCACGCGACAGCATATGCCGAGCGGACCGGGCTCTCCAGCGGCCCACCGCTGTTGGACGCGTTCATCGCCGCGCTGCCTGCAGGCGGCATGGTTGCCGATTTGGGATGCGGCGCCGGTCGCGACCTCACCAGTCTGCGCGATGTGGGACTGCACTGCACCGGCTATGATCTTTCGCCCGGTCTGGTCTCGCTGGCGCGCGCACGCTCGGGTGCGCCCATTGTCGTGACCGACATCCGCGCGCTCCGGCTTTTGCCGCAATCGCTCGACGGTGCTTTGGCGATCGCGTCGCTCCTCCATCTGACGCGGGATGAAATTCGCATGATACTGGTCCGGATCGCCGAATGGCTGCGTCCCCAAGGGATGTTTCTGGCGACGATGAAGGCGGGGCAGGGCACCGCGATCGACCGGGACGGCCGCGGATTTACCTATGTCAGCGCCGATGAATGGTTATCGTCATTGAACGGCGCCGGATTCGACATTGTACGATGTGCCCTGTCCAGCGCCGATTCCGACATCTCAAGTTCGCCGCACGACTGGATTGCCACCTTGGCACGCAAGCGGTGAGCGGGTTTCGGCCTGGCCGGCCGTTCTGGGTCGTCGTGGCGATGATGGCGCTGCTCGTGATTGCCGTCGGTGTGTTTGTCACGCTCGGCATTGTCGATTCCGTCGGTGCGCCGTCCAAGGAGGCGGCTGATTTCAAGGTTCGGGTGCTCACGAGTGGCGGCTCGGGGTTCGGCTGGAAGGATGTCGCCATCGCCATCACGTCGTTGGCGTCGGCGTTCGTTGCCAGCGCAGCCCTGCTAGTGTCGATGTGGAACACTCAGCGGACGATAGCAAGCGCCGAGGCGGCCGGGCATACGCAACGGCAGCGGGAGACGAACAAGGCCGAGCTCACGCGTCTCGAAGGCCAGATCGCGACGTTCCACATGCCCTATCTGGTCCTCTCCAGAGCGAACAACAACATGGCGCAGGATCTGCGCGATCGGCTGAACGACCCCAACTATCGCATGCTGATGAGCTTGTTCGTCCCTGGATGGCTCTCGTCTTTGTCCCGCGGCGACCAGACGCTGGTGCGCGAAATCTGCGCAACCGGGCTTCGGCTGCGGACATTCATCGAAGAACGAGCGGGCGATGTCGATCCCGCGCTCGCGGATCATCTGGCGCGCGCGGCGGCGCACTTTCGCATCCTCTGGCTTGCCTATCGCAAGCGGTTGGGGACGGACGCCGCGCCGTTCAGGCGCTATGTCTATCCCACCCAGCTCGACCGGGCGCTCCGGGCGGATCTGGCACGTCTTCAGGCGCGGATCGATCTGCTGCGCAGCGAACCCGACACCGCGCACCCGGCGATCGATAAGCTCGTGCTGCCAGCGGATGCGGTGCTGGATTCCTGGCCTGATCCGCCCCGCGTCTAGCAGCAGACAAACGGCCCGCGATCATGTGCCGGTCGAGCCGGACTGGGCCCCAATAAGACCCCCTGCGGCGGACCGGCGCGTCGCACGCCTAGGCGGTGCCGAGATCGGCAGCCGCGTCCGGTGCGGCCGCCGGTTCCGCCGATGGCGCGGCTGCCGCCGCTTCGCCATTGTTCGGGTCAGACGCATCTGCCGCTGGTGCGACATGATCAGTCGTCTCATCACGGGCGTCTTCGAGCGGGTTATGCTCGACCAGAATCTGGCACCAAGGAATCTGCCCCTTGGTTTTCTCCGATCGAAGCGAGCTTTCGATCCCGAAAGCCTGATCGCCGTCGCGTTGACCGTCCCGGCACAGTTTATCGAGCAGCATCTGCTGCTTGTCCGGGGATTTTAGGGACCCGAGATGGGTCGCCGCTTCGGGTTTCAGACTACCCTGGGGCAGCGACAGTATCTTGTCGAGCAACTCGGAGGCGAAGCTGCGACGATAGAGGATCCGCGGTTTGTCGGCGGGGCCGCGCTTTGGGATGACCACGCAGGCGGACTTGCCCTTGAGCGCGATCGTCGTCCGGACAGGTCCATTGATGCCCGCAAACACCACCGATGCCTTGGCGGTCATCGCGAACGCCGGGGCGACCGCCAGTCCGACCCGACCAAGGTCATTGAGCACGCGGCGTTGCAATTCATGCGCGTAGATCGGACGGAGCGTGCCCACCAGCCGATGCGCATCGGTGCCCACATCGTCATATTCGAGCGTTCGAATATCCTTCGCATTCCAGACGATATTGGCGGGCTTCTGCTTGCCGAACTGGATATAGTCGGCGATCGAACTGTCCGGCGCGTTGATCGCTTGGATCGACCCGGCGACCACCATCATGCGTTTGGCGTTTCGCTTCTTGTCGCGAAGGACCAGGTCACAGTCGGGGGTTACCACCGCCAGGATCTCGTCCGGTTTGCCGCTGTGGCGATAGAGGTCGCCCGTTCGCAGATCCATGCCCTCGCGCGCCGGGCGAGCATCGATCCGTGCGCGGAAATACAGTTCGGCGATGCGGTCGGTTGGGCCGTCAAACGCACCCTCGATATCGCCGCCCATATTGTTCTTGGTGGCGCCGGCGTCGAGTAACTTGAAACTGCTATGATCCCATTTCACCGACCGGGCGATGGCATCAGTCAGGACTTCGCCCAGGAACCAGTCCAGATAGCTACTGAAGGGTTGTCCTTCTTCGGCCAGGCGGAACCGCGAGAGATAGGCATAATCCTTCAATTCAAGGTCCGTGATTGTGTCCCACACGCCGGCTACGGCCTTGTCGACACCCGCGCGCCATTGCTGCAGCGCTTCCTCGATCGCACCGGCGAACTTGTGGCACTGGGCGACGTCAAGGAGCGCGTCGGCGGCAGCGCCCTCGACACTGATGCTGCCATCTTCTTCCTCGTCGAGATCATCCTTCGAGATATATTGGAAGCGGCTAGCGAACAGCTTGCTCTGGCCTTGGTTGATCTCCTGCCTAAATTTGTCGGCTTCGCGGCTGACGGCGTGCGACGACATCAGGATAACCGAAGGAACCGAGCCGGGCTTGCCACCCAGCACCTGGCGGAGCACGCCGAGCGAGTCGGTCCGGGCCTTGGTCTCGCGCACTGGGTCAGCTGGCCCTTTGGCGCTGAGCATCGGGTCAAGATAATAGTCGATGAAGATCGCGTCGGGTTTGAGCCGGGCGAAATCGGCCGCGCCGCCATCGGACCCGATGCGCGTCACCGACGTGCCCTTGCACTTTGCCAGGAGGCGCAGCAGCGGCCGCACGCGTCGCAGATTGTCGCCCTTGATTGTCGAAAAGCGCCCCGACGGATCGAACCGTGCCTCGAATTTTTCCACGAACTTGCCGTAGAGCTTGGTGATCACCGCACTCAGATCGTCGCTGGTATAGTCGGTCGCATGGATCGCAGCGATCGCGCCGGCGACTTCCGCATCGCCCAACTGCGCGCGCCGGAAGGTCGTCGCGTTCCCCGCATCTTCGAGGAACTCGAGCACCGGGCCGGCATCGTCATTCCCGATCAGCGGCGGGTCGAACGCATCATCGATGACGACGACCTTCTTGATTTCGCCGCGTTCAATGGCTGCGACGATCCGAGCTTCGTGCTTCATTCCCATCCCCCATGTCCAGGACAAACATGTTCAGGCGTCCCTTCCGCTGTCGTCCTGCATCGCTGTCCAGATAGATTTGCCAGTCATGATGGCTTGCCAGTTCGCGCGAGATGTAGAGGCCCAGACCTCGCCCCTGTGCAGCTGGCTTGGAGCTTATGAACGGCTGAAAGATGACCTCGCGCCGTTCGGGCGCGACGCCCGGTCCGTTATCCTCGATCGTCAGCGCGCGATCGACCGGATCGATCGTAATCCAGATTTCGGGTTTGAACCCGGTTTGAACCCGATCCTGCTGTTTGAGCCAGTAAAGCGAATTGGCGAGTAGGTTTTCGACGATCTGGATCGTCATCCCGCGGACCGCCTTGATCACCATTGGCGTTGGCTCGAAATTGACCTTGATGCGGTGGCGGTCGAACTCGTTTTCGTGAACCTGAAGGATTTCGCTGACCAGATCGGACAGGTCGAAACTGCTCTTCGACTGGCGCTTTTCGCCGGTAAGATCGTCAAACGCCGAAATGCGCTTCTGTAGCGTGGTCAATTGGCTATGCAGCGACCTAAGCGCCGCGTCCCGGTTGCGTCCCTGGCTGTCGGCCAGAAGCTTGAGCGTATAGGTGACCGACCGATCAAGCTCGTGGAAGATGAAGTCGGTCATCAGGCCGATCCCGGCAAGATAGACGAATTTCTCGCGCTCGTCGGTCACTTCCTTCACCGCATCGTCTATCCGACGAACAAGTCCTGCGCATTGGTCGGCCAACCGGTCGACCCCGGTTGCCACACGGTCGACCAGCGCCCGCGCTTTCGGATCGACTCGGTCGCGCAGTTCGTTGACGATCTCCTGCACTTCGTCCTGAGTGTCGCGAAATGCGAGCGCGCGCTCTTCCGCGTCGCGCTTGGTCAGCCGCTCCTGCTCGTCGATCTTGTTGATCAGAGACCGCAGCTCGGTGTGCACGACCCACATCATGATGGTCTTGAGGGCGCTCGCCGCGTCGGAGTCCATCAGCCCTTGCCGGTTGGTCTGCTCGCCTAGCGCCGTATGGGCCGACTTCACCCGCACCCGGCCGATCACCTGTTGCCGGTTCAGCTTGAAGCCGGACGAGCCGAATGCGGCGACGTCCAGCTGCAGCCAGTCGTCCTGCGGCTCGCCATAGGGCAGGACGCGAAAGCCGTATCGATACAGCATCGGGCCGCCCGACCAGTTCGCGACCTCCTGCTTGGTTTCGGACGGCGAGGCGGTGAGGCCGGGTACCTTTTCTACGACCCGCCGATTGAACCAGTAGATGTCGAAATCGAAGTCGCCTAGTTCCTTCAACGCTTGCGGGCGCATCGGCTGAACCTGGATCGCCGCCTGGCCGCGCTTGCCGCGGCGTTTGACCGTCGTCTGAGCGAGTGAATAGAGTTCGGCCCCGCGCTGGTCGATCTTCTCATCGGCATCATAGCGGTGATAGGCGACAATGCCCGTCAGGACCGGCTCGTCGCCCTCGAATTGAAGCCGACCGTGCGCCGATGCGTGCGCTGCATCGAGCAGCGACTGGGGCACCGAGGGCACAATAACGCGCGTGCTGTTATGATAGACCTTGAGCAGCCGGTTGGCCGCGCCCGCATCGAACGGATCGACCATGCGCGCGATCTTGTCGTGGAACATCTCCTGGAAGCGATCGAGATGCCAGTCGCTCTGCAACCCCAGCACGCGGATGAGGGTGCCGCCGTCTTTGGGATTGGACTTCTTCGATCCGACCTGCGGCGTGAACTCGATTTTCGAGATGTCGACTTCCTCGTCATGGGAAAACTTCGACCAGTCGATATCGAGTTCGTTCCAATGGCTGGCACCGGGCGGCGCGGTGACGATTTCCAGCAAATCGCCCAGTCGCATCGTCGACAGCCGGCCGACGCCTTTGTCACCGAGATACTGCGCACCCTGGATATTGTCGGCGCGGCGCGAACGCGTGCCAATCTTGAGAAAGATGTCGGTCAGATCCTCGAGCGTCATGCCGGATCCGAAGTCTTCGACATCGATCCAATTATGCGTCCGGCATGTCTCGCGTAGCCGCGCCTCGAAGGCTTCGGGTGTTTGGTTGCCGTCACCCAGTGCCTTCAGGAAGGCGGCCTTGTCGTCTTCCTTGGCGTTTGTCGGAACCCAGTCGGCAATATTGTCGATCACGTCCGCAACGCTCGCCCGGGTGCGGTCGGGCTTGAGCGTGACGCCGGTGAGCAAGTCCAGCGCCCGGCGCATGTCGTTCTTCGCCAAGAGTATCTGCGCGCTGATCTCGATCGTCTTCGACCCGGCATCGACGCCGTTCTTGATCAATTCGTAAAGCGCTACTTCGTCCGAACCGATTAGTTCTTTCCCCAACTCCAGGATGGTTCGTGCCGAGAAGCTGAAAGATGACATTGAAACTCCGTTTCCACCGATCAGAATTGGAACGCAATCGCTGCTAAAACAAGAATGAACTTAATATCCCGCGGTATGCCGCAGGGGCACTATAAGCTTTCTGCCGCTTGATCCCACGGTTGATCACACTATTTTATGTGCTATCCTACATAAAATTCTGTGGGGCGGCCCGAGTGAATTATGATCAGTTTTTGCAGGAGCTCGCGCGAGCCGGTCTCACCGTGAGGGCGTTTGCAGATCTCGTCGGCATGAAGCCCAATTCGATCACCAATTATGCACATAAGGGCGTCCCCTCCCACCTTGCCATCATCGCCGTGCTTCTTGCCGAAATGGGTAACCAAAGGATCGATTTCCGCAAGGCTTTGGAAAAGGTGCGGCCTACGCCCAAAAAGCCGCGAGGGGGCGCCCAGCCCGGACGTTTCGGCAACGATCCCCAGGCGATGATGGATCTTGCGCAATGACGGCCAGCGACATGCCGCCGTGCGTCTATCTCGACCATCACGCCACCACTCCGATCGATCCGCGCGTGATCGATGCGATGACCGACGCGATGCGGCGGTTCGTCGGGAACCCGAACAGTGTCGAGCACGCCGCCGGTCGTCAGGCGGCAGCGGCCATCGAGGCCGCGCGGTCCGATGTGGCGAAGCTGATCGGCTGCGATATCGACCAGCTCCTGTTCACCAGCTCGGCGTCGGACGCGATCCGCAAGGGTCTGGCGATCGCGCTATCGGATGCGCAAGGTCGGCGCCTGCGCGTGGCCGCGACGGCAGCCGAGCATCCGGCGATGCTCGCAGCACTCGCCGCGCTCGAGGCGGACGGCAGGATAGAGATCGTCCGACTTCCCATCGATCGCCACGGTCAGCTCGCCTTGAATGCCGTCAGGCAGGTGATCGCAACTCGGGTCGATCTCCTCTGCCTGATGATGGCAAATAACGAGGTCGGCACGGTATATCCGGCACGAGCCGTGGTCGAGGCTTCTGTCGATGCGGGCGTGCGGACCCTGATTGATGCTACCCAGGCGGCGGGGCGGCTAGATCTTCATCCCGTCGCGGCCAAATGTGACTTTCTGGTCCTGAGCGGTCATAAAATTTACGGTCCAAAGGGGATTGGAACTCTATTCGTCGCCGCCCCAAATGCCGCCTGCGACCGGATATTCGCTCATGCTGGGACACCCGACGTAGCCGCCATCGTGGGGATGGGCGTTGCCGCGCGTCTGGCGTCCGACCTGCGCGTTGCCGACGCCGAGTCGACGGCACGATTGCGCGATCGGCTCCAGGCCGGGCTGCTTGCGGAGCTTCCCTTTCTTGTTGTCAATGGAGACACCACGAGCCGGCTTCCGTACAGCTTGCACATTTCGCTTCCTGGCATTCCGAATGACGCCGTGCTCGCGCGGGTCGGCCATCGGTTGGCCATATCTACGGGCGCCGCCTGTGCATCGGGGGCGCAACAGCCATCGCATGTACTCAGCGCCATGGGCCTGCCCCAGTCGCTGGTCGACAGCGCGCTTCGCCTCTCGGTGGGCCGCTTCACCACCGAGGCCGAAATCGACCTTGCCGTCGACATCATTGTTGGCGCAGCACTTGCCGTCCAGGCGCTGGGCGTGGAAGGTGCGGCATGCTAACACCCTCGCGCTCCCAGTATCGATTTTCGGGACATGAAAGCTTCGCGTGTCGATATGCTTGGCTGCCCAAAGCCTATCGCGCGCTCAAGAATGATCCGACGATCTTTTCGGACGAGCCGCGCGCGATGGTCGAGCTCGGGCTCGGCAAGAACATGGTTCGCTCGCTGCGATTCTGGGTCGAGGTGGCAGGCATCGCGGCGGCGGACCCCGACCAGCCGCGCGGGCTCATGACGACCGAATTCGCCGACGATCTGCTCGGGCCGGAAGGGGCCGATCCCTACCTGGAAGATCGGCGTACGTTGTGGCTCATCCACTGGCAGCTCTGTTCGCGCAGCGAGAGCGCGCTGTTCGCCTGGGACTATCTTTTCAGTCATTGGTCTTATCCCGAACTTACCAGAACCGAGGCGCTAGCCGCCTTTCAGCGCGAATCAGAGCGCTTGGGCCACCAGCATTCGAAGGTGACGCTGGGACAACACCTTGACGTCTTTCTGCACACCTACCTGAGTGCGCGTTCGGGGAAAACGGCGCTGGAGGATTCGCTTGACGGCCCGCTGGTCGAGCTCGAACTTCTGCAGCCGGCCGGCGAGCGCAAGGACGTGGACGGCCGTTTCGAGACGGTCTACGCGTTCCGGCGAGAGCCGAAGGCCGACATCGCGCCCGCGTTGTTCAATTATTGCGTGCTCGATTACTGGAACCGATTCCACCCGAGCGAGAGCAGCCTTACGTTACGCGATATAGCGCTGGCGCCGGGCTCGCCCGGCCAAGTCTTCAAGTTGCCCGAGGACGACGTGCGGTCGCGGCTCGAGGCGGAACGCCACGGCGATGATGCGCCCTACCATTACCAGCCGTCGGCGGTGCAGGGATTGCTCTTCCGCGGCGCGGGGGCAATTTTGCTTCGGGACGTCTATGCGCAGGAGATCGTCCATGCCTAAGCATTCGAAGTCGATTGCCGGACTGTTCCACGTGCCCGAGCGGTTCGTTCGCTCGGTTCAGCTCGAACGCGATTTTGTGGATCCCGCCGCGCTCGACGACTATATCGCGACCCCGGCGATCGCCGACGCCTTCGCCCGGATCGCCGAGGGGCTTCGCCCGGGCGCGGGCCGGCGCGCCTGGCGGATCACCGGCGACTACGGGGTCGGCAAATCCTCGTTCGCGCTAGTGGTCGCGCAGATGCTGGCGGGCCGAACGAGCGACGGCGTCGCGCGGCTCGCCGGCGGTTTAGGGTGGGATGCGCGTGCGTCGGGCGCGCCCGATTTCTGGCCCATTCTCCTGACCGGCTCGCGCACGTCGATAATCGCGAGCCTGGCCCAGGCGATCGCGGCGGCCGTCATGGCCCGCCGACCGGCGCGTGGCCGCGTGCCGCAAGCGCATGCCGAGCTGATCGAGCGCGCCGCCGACGTCGAGCGGTCCGGCGATGCCGCGGCGCTCGAAGCACTCATCGCGGATCTGCGCGCGCTGGCGGCCGACCAGGGGCAGGGCTTGCTCCTAATCGTCGACGAGGTCGGCAAATTTCTGGAATATGCCGCACGGACCGATGGCGCGGAGGACGTGTTCGTTCTGCAGCGGCTGGCCGAAATGGCGGCGCGGAGCGGAAAGTATCCGTTCGTGCTGCTGACGCTGCTCCATCAGGGTTTCCATGCCTATGCCGAAGCGCTGCCGATGGCATCGCGCAACGAATGGGAGAAGGTCGCCGGTCGCTTCGAGGAAATCGTCTTCGACCAGCCGCTGGCGCATATGGCGGCGCTCGTTGCCGGCGCGCTGCGCGTCGATACTGGACGATTGCCCGCGACGCTCAGATCGGCGGCGGGGGATGTCGCCTCCGCGACCGCCGACATGGGCTGGCTCGCCGGTGGGACGGTCAGTGCGGCTGGCCTGGACGTGACGCGACTCTATCCGATCCATCCAACCGTTCTGCCAGTACTCGTCCGCTTCTTCGCGCGGTTCGGTCAGCACGAGCGCTCACTGTTCGGCTTCCTGCTCTCAAACGAGCCGTTCGGCCTGCAGAGCTTTGCCTCGCGATTGATCGATCCCCACCATTGGTACAGGCTGGATGATCTGTACGATTATGTGCGCGCCTGTTTCGGTCACCGGCTGGCCGGGGCTAGCTATCGCTCGCACTGGCTTCGCATCGTTGCGACGATCGACACCGCCGTCGTCACGTCCGATATCGAACTGCGACTGCTCAAGGCGATCGCGGTCCTCAATCTGATCGATGCGGAAGACCTGCTGCCAACCGACAGGGCGCTCGCTGCTTGCCTGTCACCTTGCAGCACCGGTGACCTCGATGCGGCGCTGGACGTTCTTCGCGCGCGCGGGACGATCTTTCGCCGTAGTGCGAGCGGGGGCTATCGCCTGTGGCCGAATGCCAGTGTGAATCTCGAAGCGGCGCTTGAGCGCGCCGCGCGGGCAGTCGGCGAGGTCCGCAACGTGGCGAGCGCGGTTATAGCCCATCTCCCGGCCGAGCCTGTGATGGCGCGCCGTCACTATCTCGAAACGGGGACGCTGCGCTATTTCGAAGTCCGGTACTGCCAAGCCGAGACAATCGCCGAATGCGCGACAAGGGATAGCCGCGCAGACGGCGTCCTGGTGGTTGCACTCGCCAACGACGCGGCCGCGCGCAGCGCGGCCGCGTCGATCGCCATGTCGCCGACGTTCGCTGGACGCAACGATCTGGTGTTTTGCCTGCCGCCCCCGCTGGCCGGCCTTTCGGGCGAGATACTAGATCTTCAGCTGTGGAGCTGGGTCGAGCAGAACACGCCCGAACTCGCCGAGGATCGTTATGCGGCGGCCGAGGTCGCGCGGCAGATCGCAGCTGCCCGGCGGCAACTCCTGGGCCGCGCCGACACCCTGATCGGGCTGCGTGGCGACGATGTGGCGCTGCACTGTCATTGGCAGGGTGCGCCCGTGCAGGCGTGGGCGACCGCACGCAGCCTCTCGTCCCTGCTCTCGTCCATCTGCGACAGGATCTACGATCAGGCGCCGTTGATCACCAACGAACTCATCAACCGGAACGCGCTCAGCACGCCGGCCGCCGCCGCGCGCATGCGGTTGGTCGAGCGCATCTTCCTGTCGGCAGAAGAAGCCGATCTGGGGCTCAACCCCGACAAGGCGCCGCCCGAAAAGTCGATCTATCTGTCCGTACTCCGGCAAGGCAGGGTCCATGTCGAGACGGCGGGCGGCCATGCCATCCTGCTCCCCGAGGCCGATGATCCGCTGAGACTGGGACCGGCGCTTCGCATGCTGCACGACGAAATCCGCAAGGGGCGCGGCGACCGGGTGGGGGTTGCCGATCTTATTCAAACGCTGTCGCGCCCGCCGCTTGGGGTGCGAGAAGGCGTGTCGCCGCTGCTCTTGGCGATCCTGCTGCGGACCAAGGGGCACGAGCTCGCGGTGTATGAGCATGGCACGTTCCTGCACCGGTTCGGGCCGTCGGACTTTCAGCGCCTCATCAAGGCGCCGCAATATTTCGACGTTCAGCACTGCCAAATTTCGGGCGTCAGGCTCGAGGTCTTCGAAGCGTTGGCCAAATCCATTGCGCAAGATCCCGACAGTAACGCGATCGAGTTGCTCGACGTCGTGCGCCCGCTCTGCCAGTTCGCGGCCCAGCTTCCCGAATACACTAAGAAATCGACCGGGCTGAGCCTGTCGGCGATCGCGGTGCGCGATGCGCTGCTCAAGGCGCGTGAGCCGCTGACGCTGCTGTTCGAGGATCTGCCCGCGGCGTGTGGATTTCGTGGTTTCACGCCCGATACCGATAATGGGAAAGCGACGGGGCGCAAATTCGCCATGCGTCTCCAAGAAGCGATTGACGAATTGCGCCAGGCCTATAGCGCGTTGCTCAAGCGAATTCAGGACAAGACCTCCGAGGCGCTGGGACACGAAAAGGGGTTCGACCGGGTGGCGTTGGCGACCCGTGCCGCGCGCGTCTCGCTCGTGGCACGCAATCCCCGTCTCCGCACCTTTGCGCTGCGCCTGCGCGATCCCGGTCTCTCCGACACCGCCTGGTCGGAGGCGCTGGCAAGCTATGTGGTGGCCAAGCCGCCGTCGAAATGGCTGGCGGCGGACGAGGCCCGATTTGCCGAGGAAGCCGGCGCCTTGGCCGAGCATTTTCGCAAGACCGAGGCAGCCGCCTTTGCGCATCCCGACATGGCGGCGCAACCGGACGCCGTTCGTCTCAACCTGACGCGCGGCGACGGCACCGACCTCGTCGCCATCATCGACGGGACCGGCGGCGAGGACATCCGACAGGAGGCCGATCTGCTCGCGGGACGCTTACCACGCGACGTAGCACTCCGCCGACGGCTGCTGACCGACCTGCTCTGGCGCGAGCTCGCGTCCGATCGTGTCGAGGAGATCGTCGATGGGGCCGCGGATACCGGCGCGCGCGACGTAGCATGACAACCGAACCCGTTCGCCATATTCTCAGCCTCTCGGGTGGCAAAGACAGCGCGGCCCTTGCCATCTACCTGCGCGACCGCGTGCCCGACATGGAATACATCTTCCACGATTCCGACAAGGAACTGCCCGAGACCTATGACTATCTAGCGCGGCTCGAGGCGATATTGGGGAAACCCATTGCCAAGACCTCGCCCGTCGACACGTTCGATCATTGGCTCGCGGTGTTCGGCGGCATGTTGCCGTCGAACCATCGGCGCTGGTGCACGAAGATGCTCAAGCTCAAGCCGTTCGAGGCCTATGTCGGCGACAGCGCCGTCATCAATTATGTCGGCCTGAGGGCAGACGAGAAGCGGGTTGGCTATATCAGCACGAAACCCAACATCACGGCCGTTTATCCGTTCATCGAGGATGGGCTGGTGCGCCAGGATATCATGCAGATCTTGGAGGATTCCGGGCTTGGTCTGCCACCTTACATGGCATGGGGACGATCGCGCTCGGGCTGCTATTTCTGCTTCTATCAGCAGAAGATCGAATGGGTCCGCCTCTATGAGACTCACCCCGATCTCTTTGCGCTGGCGCAGGAATATGAGGAACGCGCGGTCGAGTTCGGCGACCAATTTTACTGGTGCCAGAACGAGAAGCTGGCGGATTTGGCGACCCCGGATCGTCGGGAGCAGATCAAGCGCAACTGGGACGTATCGCAGGCTCGTAAACGCGCCCAGCGAAAAAATCTGGCGCTGGTCGAGACGCTCGGGGGAATGGAGCCCGACGACGATCCGGGCCTTCGCGACGGCTGCCTGATCTGTTCGCTGTGAGTGACCCCGGGGGGGCTGCGACCGGCGACGCGCTTTCGCCTGCTTTGTTCGATCACGCCTTGTCCGAGATGGGGGGCAGGACAGCGTCTAGGGGCCGCGCTCGTTTAGCGACTATGCTGCACGAACGGCAGCCAAAGCGTCGCGGACGACCCCGGAATACATCTCGATTGATCATTTCGATCGCCTGCCGTCGGCGCTTCGTCGGGAGCAGACAACGGTTCTACGGCTTGGAGACCCCTTAAAGCTGACGCCCAGCCGCAGCGCGATCGCGGTGGTTGGAACAGGCGTCGTGTCATCTCGACGACCTTGTTGACGGGCATCCGATTCGAGCGCCTTACCGGTTGCGCCGGACCTGGTGAGGCTAGTCGCGACCGAGGCGAGTATGAATTAACGACAGCTCTCAGGATCGAACCGCGAGGTCGGGAACGACCGATTATGAGGCGCAAAGCTGCCCTAAATCCGCGTCAGCGATCGTAACCGCCCGCGGCCGAGACCCAGTGGGGCTCGGTGCCGCGCAGCGGCATAGAGCGCGGTCGCGCCGAAGGCGCGAGACGCCTGACCAGCTCCGAGACCCAATCGATCAGACGGTGACCTCAGCGCGTAGCTGATCCAATCGCTCCAGGCTCAACGCTTCAACGATATCCCGCAGCCGCCCCACAGAAGCCGCGAGCGCATCCAGATCATCGACGCCGATCTCATAGCTGGGCGAATAGCGTGCCTCGACATAGGCGCGCTTGAGCAATTCGAAGCGGCGCCGATCGACTCGCATGGAGCGAGGCCACGCATCGACCAATCGGGGCTCCTTGTCCTCGGACAGCGAGCGCAGAAACTTGATGTTGTGCGATCGCGGAAAGTAAAGCGTTCGAACCAAGAGGAAGCACGCGTAGGCCGTTTCGGTGGCCTGATGCAGGTTGAACACCGCCTTGTTCCGCCAATCCCGATCGTTCCCCTTGCTGCTCGCAAAGGCGGCCATCTCGATCCAGTTCGCCAAGGAGACGCGCTGCTCGTCAAAATACCCCTGCGCCATCGCCAGCGCATCCGCCGCCGTCAGCGGCCTGGGTGCCGCCAGCGGATGGTTGGGCAGCTCATAGAGCATCACGCCATCGCGCACGATATCGACCCAGAAATACTCGCCGCGCCCGAGCGCCTTGTTCACCTCGTCGAGCGTGTGGACGATGATGTTGACCGGGCGCTGGACAGAAGGATCGTGGAGGATCTTGTCCTCGGCGATGTACCAGTAGCCGGCGATATCGGTCAGGTCCGCATGGCTGACGATGACCAGCAGGTCGAAGTCGGACTGATAGCCATTTTCGGGCTCGTCGACCCAATCGTTGCGCGCATAGCTGCCGAACAGGATGATCTTGAGGATCTTTCCGTTCTTCTTCCAGGGCTGGGTCGCGGTCGCGATCGCCTGCGCAAACTCGGTCATCAGCGTGTCGCGCACGCGGGCGAGCTCGGCCTGCTGGACGTGCGGAAGGTGATCGAGATCGACGCGCATGGTCAGTTCCTAGCCGTGGCGGGAGGGTTGCTCAATGTCTGCAGGGCCGCCCGCCAGCAGATGCCGCATCGCGCGCGCCATCAGCCGTTCGACCTCCTCCACGGTCACGCCAAGCTCGGCGGCGATGGCGGGATAGTCCATGTCGCGGAAGCGCGCGCTTTCGAACACCTGGCGCGCGCGCTCGGGCATGGTCTCGAGGCGGCGGCGAAGTTCAACAAGCTCTGCGTCCATGATCAGTCTCCATCCTGTGCCGGCCAAAGCCGGGCGGGAGAGGCCGAGCGGGCTCGCGCAGGAGGCGGGGTGCACCCGCAGGGCCGGAGCGCAAGCGGAGGACCTGGGGGCCAAGCCCCCAGGTTGCGGCGCGCCGGCGCGGGCCCAGGCCGGACGCGCCCGGCTTTGGCCGGAGCGTTGCGAGGGCGACCCTCATCGCCGGCGATGATCGAGGATCGCGATCCCTGCGACCCGCGCCTTGTCGAACAGATTGTCCTGGATGCCGCCACCGGGGAAGATGATGATCCCGCGCGGCATCAGGGCGATGACGCGGTCGTTGCGCTTGAACGGCGCGGCCGCACGGCTGAACCTCGCAAAGTCCGGCGCGAAGGCGACCTGCGGGACCTTGCGCTCGCGTGCCCACAGAGCGGCGATATGCTCGGCGCCGGTGCGCGACCCGCCATGCAGCAGCACCATCTGCGGGTGCCGGCCATGCACATCGTCGAGTAGCTGCCAGATACGGCGATGATCGTCGTAATCGGCGCCGCCGCTGACATAGATGCGCTCGCCGGGCGGAAGCAGCAGCTTCGCATCGGCATAACGCCGGTCGTTCACGAATTCGCGGCTTTCGATCACGGCCGCGGTCATCGCGCGCCGGTTGAGCATCGATCCGCTGCGCGGCAGCCAGGGCTTGCGCAGATGGTGGCGGAACTGTTCGGCAAAGGCCTCGCGAAATGCCTCCATCGCGTCGCGGCGCTCGATCATGGTGCGCCCTTCGGCAATCGCGGTTTCGAGCTCGACCGACCTGATCTCCGAGCCGTCCTGCTCGCGCTGCAGCCGACGCTGGCCAAGTTCATTGCCATCGAGCTCGCGCTCGATCCGCTCGACCGCACGGTGGAAGACATTGGTGAAGCCCCACAGCAGATCTTCAAGGTCGGGTTCGAGCCGTGTGTCGCCAAGACAGGCGATCATGCAATCGAAGGTGTCGGCGGCGGCGCCCTCGACCAGCCGGCCCTCGGGCAAGGGGCGGGGGTCGAGTTCATCGTCGAACGGTCTGCGCCCGAACAGTTCGAGTTCCTGGAGGAGCTGCGAGAAATGCGAGCCCTGCGGCTCCGCGCAATCATGGTCGGTCATGGCCTGTCTCCTGTCTGCTTGTCCGCGCCCCGCGCGGCCTTCGCGCGACAAAAGGCGGCGGGCGGCGCGGGCGCGCACCGCGAGCGCAGCGGCCGGCGCAGCCGGGAGGCCGAAGCGCAGCGAAGGACGGCGAAGCCCGGCTATTTTGTCTCGCGATGCAAAGCGGGCGCCCGCGCCCGCGGCGGAAAATAGCCGGGCGAAGCCGTTGCGCGCCCGCGCCGTTTGCCGCCCCGTCGCCCTCTGGAAGGCCGGGCGCGGCTCTCGCAGATGGACTGGCCCGCCACGCGCTCGCGGATGCACCAGGTCAGCGCAGGCCGCCCGCGTCCTTCGGCACGAGTTGCGGGCGCAGGCGCTCGACCAGCGCTTCGATCCCGTCGGCGCACAGGTCGCTGTTGAAATCGTCGCGGACTGAATCGAGCGGATGCAGCTCGATCCCGCACGCCGTGGCGCGTTCGGACAGGGCGGCGAACGCCATCGTCCCCGCGCGATCGGCCTCGCGCGCGACATAGAGGCGGCGCAGTGGCGCGGGGAAGGTGAGGGCGGCGAGGTGGTTTGCGGATAACCCTGCGATCATCGGCATGCGCGGCAGACCCATGCGGAGCGACAGGATTGTCTCGACGCCCTCGCCGAAGACCATCACCGGACCTGCTGAACCGAAGCGGACACCATTGCCGAGGAGATTGCCCATCGCGCGGCGCGGCCGTGCGAGCCTTGCCTTGGCGCAATCGGCAGGGTCGAGCCAGGTCCGTTGCACCCCGGTGATCGTGCCGTCGGCGTCGGTGATTGCGGCGATCAGCGCCGGCAATGCCCGGGCCGTATTGGCGGGGTCGTCAGGGCCACGACGAACCCAGCAGCGCGGATGAAAGCGCAGCCATGGCTCGGTGCGCACGCCACAAATCCCGCGCGTCCGCAGATAATGCTCGGCGATCGTCGCGCCGATCGGCCGGGACGCAGCGAACAGCCGCCGCGCCGCTGCGGGCGAGCCGTGCGGCACGCGAGCGGTATCCTCAACGGCAAAGAGCGGCTGCGGAAGCGACAGAAAGCGGCGTGCCTCGGCAAGCGTGTCGGCGAGCGCGCGGTGGCCGCAATGGGCCCCGATCAGGTCGAGCAGATCGCCATGCTCGCCGGTCGCGGCATCGGTCCATTTGCCGGCGGCGCCCTTGCCGCGATCGGGACCTTTCAGCCGGACATAAAGGCTGTGCCCTTTGGAGCCGTGCACATCGCCAGCGATCCAGTAGCGGCCGTCGCGATGGCCGGCGGAGAGATAGTGGCGACACACGGCTTCGGCGTTGCGTGCGAGCTGCCGGGAGATGTCGGAGGCACGGGCCATGACAGGCTCCTGCAAAGATGGGGACCCGCCGCACGACGGGTCCCCGGAGGTGCCCGGCCTATTCGGCGGCGATGGCGAGCGGTGCTTCGTCCCCCGCATCGTCGCCCGGCTGCTCTGCCGCGCCGGTCTCGGCCGGCGCGACCGGCGGCGCGGGGTCGGGCGCGACGGGCGTGCGCAGCGGTTCGGCGAGCCAGCCGCTGTCCGCGAGGATCGCCTCGGCCTCGCGCGCCATGTCGGGCTTCTTGAGGCCGGTAAGCCGGGCGGCAGTCTCCGGACCCTTTGCTTCCTCGACCGCGGCAAGGATCCGCAGCTTGGTCACGCGGCCGAGATAATTGTCGACGCTCGCTGACCAGCCCGCGGCAACCGGATCGAGCCCGGAAGCACGCGCGAGGATGTGCGCGTGCGCGATCCGTCCGGCGACCGCCCGCGCCGACACCCGGCCGCCATTGTAGCGGTTGGCCGGCTCCCACACGGCGTTGATGCCGAACGATGCGCAATGCGCAAACAGCAGCGCCTGGTCCTCGGCGCTCAGGCAAGCGAGCATGTCCCAAAGCTGCTCGGGATCGTCGGGAAGCCGCTCGCCCCAGGCAGCATGGCGCTCGTCGATCGCCCGTGCCGGGAGCGAATCCGACAGACCCGGTGCCTGGGCGGCGAGCGTGCCACCGCGCAGCGCGATGCCGATGCAGCTCTCGGTGCCGCAATAGGCATAGAAGGTGTCGAGCACGACCGCGTGTAGTACAGCAGCGAACGCCACCTGCGGACTGAGCGCGACGGCGTTGCGCAGCGCCAGGGTCCGCCAGCTGGTCAGCTCGGTGACGAGCCGGTCGGGAAGCGGCTTGCGCAGATCGTCCGGATCCTCCTCCTCGTCCGCGCCATCCCCCGCGTCCGCAGCCGGCTCGTCGGGTGCCGCGTCCGCAGCGATGCCGTCCTGGCCAAGGGGCGCGTCCGCCTCGCCGTCGTCCGCGGCGTCGCAAGCAATGACAGGCTCGTCCTCGGGACGGACATAGCCACGATCGACCTCGAGATTGCCAAAGCGGTCGATCGTGACGAACGCGCCTGCGCGCGCCAGCTCTTCGGGATCATAGACAAGCGGTCGCTGGACCAGTCCTGCGATCTCCTCGTCGATCTCAGTCACCCGGACATTGACATGGTCGGGGATGTCGCGCGCTTCGGCCCATTCGGTTTCGAGCGCATCGGCTTGCGCGCGGAGCGCCGCCAGCCGCGCTTCCTGCTCTTCGGTCAGCTCGGTCTGCGCGCCCGCAATCGGACGCATGCCGTCATGATAGCGATAGGGCAGGTCGATCGCGGCGACGATCCATTTCCAGCCCTCCATGCCGATGCGCTCGGCTTCGGCACTAAGCTTGGCGGCGACCAACGTCTCGAGCAGGCCGACATCCTGGAGCCAGCCGCCATCATCATCCTCGAACAGATCGCGCAGCACATAGCCGCCGGCGGCGACATAGGCGTCGAGCCCGACGAAGCGCGCACGCTTGTCGCTCGCGCGCACCGCCTGCTCGGTGAGTTTGCTGCGGATCATCCAGGGCAGCTTGTTGTGGCTCGACTGCAACTGCTCCCAGACCTGCTCCTGCCGTGCATGGTCCTCGGATACGCAGAAGGCCATCAGCTGCTCGAGCGTCATGCCGTCCTCGGCATAGATGGCGTGGAGCGTTGGCGAGACCGAGGCGAGCCGCAGGCGCTGCTTCACCACCGCAGGCGTGGTCATGAAGGTCGCGGCGATCGTCTCGACATCGGTGCCTTGGTCGGCGAGCTGCTGCATCGCGCGGAACTGGTCGAGCGGGTGCAGCGCCTCGCGGTGGGTGTTCTCGGCGAGCGAATCCTCTTCGGCCGAGATGGCGTCATCCTCGCGCACGATGCAGGGGACCGGCGCGGTGCGGGCGAGGCGCTTGCCCTTGACGAGCTGCTGGAGCGCGCGGAAGCGCCGGCCGCCGGCGGGCACCTCGAACTTGCCGGTGGGATTGCCCGCACCGTCGCGCTCGGCGCGCACGGTCAGGCTCTGCAGCAATCCCCGCCGTGCGATGTCGGCGGCGAGCGTGTCGATCGACACTCCGGCCTTGACGCGCCGGACGTTGGACTGGCTCAGCACCAGCAGGTTGAACGGAATGTCGCGCGATGCGCTGAGCGCGATCCTGGCATGCTTGGTCATGGGACTTCTCCATGACGGGCGGCCGGGAGACTCTCTCTCGACCTCCAACCCGTCATGAAGCCGGCGCAGCCCTCTACCTCTGAGGGAGGAGAGGACTGCGCCGGACCCGAACGCGACGCCGGGGAGGATCAGTGGGCTGCGGCCAGGAGCTTGGAGGCCTTGGCCTCGAGATCGAGGCGCGCATCCTGGTGCGGCCGCGCCCGCGCCAGTGCGGTGATCCCCTGGACAAAGTCGAAGATCGAGGCGGGCGGGTGCCCTTCCTCGTCGAGCACCGTCGCGATGATCTTGCCGGTTTCGGCCCTGGAGAAGCCGCGCTTGCGCAGGAAATCCTGGCGATCCTCGTCGGTGCGCGCGACGATCCGCTGCCGGGCCGCCATGATGCCCGTCATGAAGGGCTGGGGCGACGATGTCGCGAAGCGCTCCAGCGCCGGCGCCGCCTCGTGCGCGAAGCGATTGGCGGCGAACTTGGAGTGGCGGATGCTGATTTCCTCGAAGCCCTCGGCACCCCAGATGTTGCGGTTCATGCAGACCGCGCGGAGGTAGAAGCTCGCGATGCCGAGCGTCTTCGCGCCGACCTCGCTGTTCCAGCAATAGAAGCCGCGAAAGAACAGGTCCGGGTCGCCATTGGGCAGCCTGCCCGCCTCGATCGGATGCGCGTCATCGACCAGGAACAGGAACACGTCGCGGTCGCTCGCGTACAGCGTCGTGGTATCCCTGGTCACCTCGACATGCGGGTTGTGGGTCATGGTCGACCAGTCGAGCAGGCCCGGTACCTTCCAGCGTGTATCGCCGGTGCCGTTGCCGGCGATCTTCATCACCGCGGCGACCAGCTCATGGTCCCAGATCCGGCCATAGTCTGGGCCGGTCACGGCCCGCAGCTCGGTGCGTCCATCCTCGGTCTCGAGCGTCTTGATCAGCTCGCCGCGATGGCTGAGCAGTCCGTGCTGGAGGTTGATACCGGCGAGCGGCGCGGGCAGCTCGCGCAGATAGCCCGACGGCGCTCCGACGAGGCTGCACAGCTGCCCGAACGACCAATGGGTCGGGGCAACCGGTTCGTCACGGCCCGGCACGATCAGCGCGAGCCGTTCGGCATTGTCCCGGGCCGCCTCGATGCGGACCGCGCGGGTCTCAACGGTGCGGGTGGTGGCACGCCGCGCGCGTGCCTCGACCGCTGCGTGAAGCTCGCTGAGCGAGAGATAGCGCTCGTCGTCGGGGCGCGAGAACCATTCGGACGCGACGCGGCCGATGCGCGAACCGCGCGAGATGTCGACCTTGTAGGCCCTGGACCGCGAGGGCGGCGCGGGATCGTGATTGAGGACAGTTGCCATGGAAATTCTCCGCGACGGGCGCCGCGAGACTCTCTCTCGGCTCCGACCCGTCACGGCCGAACCGGCCGCACTCTTCCTCTCAAGGGGGCGTTGCGGGGGATTTGCTCCCCCGCAGAAGGGGTAGGGCCAGACCGAAGGGCTGGCCGTCAGGGGAAGGCTTTCCCCTCGAGCATCATTCGGGCACCACGCGAAGATTGCCGCGATGGATCCAGCCCTCGACCGGAGCATCGGACGCATAATCATACACCGCGACACGCGCCCAATCGCCGCGTGCGTCCCGCACTTCCACCCATTGGTCGGGATAGACGATCCTGATCACGAGCCCTTGCCGTTCTGGCGATACGCGCAGATTGGCGCGGCCATGAACATAGCGGATATGCTTGCGGTCGCCTGCATCGCGTGACGCTGCGAGATCTTTGCGAAGGGCTTTGAGTTCCGCGGTCGCTTCTACGATTTCCTTATTGGGCTCGGGCTCAGCTCGAAAGGGGATGAGCTCGGGATAGAGCGCAAGCACACCGGCAATAGCGCCGATGATCCCGACCACACCGGCCATATTGACAGGCGATGTCGCCCAGCTGCCTGCGCCCCGGATCAGACCGATCACGCGCTCGAGAAGTGCCAAACGTGCGGACGGAGGCGCATCGTCATCGTCCAGTACTTCAATCGCATCGAGTACCGAATCGAACAGAGGCCCTTCAACCCGATCAGCATCATACTCGTGGAGCAGGTCCGAGGCCGCGCCGCGCGCAATCTCTCCATCCAGCGCCAGCGACGCAATGGACTGATAACCGGGCCGGTACATCGCCGCAGCTTCGCGTTCGAACTGCGTAAGTATTGACGATGCGGTTAGCCCCTGCGCGGCGGCCAGTACGGAACTGGAAATGCCAAGGCCGAGCATGCGGTTGGCAGTGGTCCAGCGATCCGCGCCCATCTGCGTCAGACCAAAAATCTTGGAGAGGTTGCCAACCGTGTTGAAATACGAGTCGGCGGTGAAAAGCTTGCCGATCGCGTCCTGCTCGCGAAATGCGCGGCCAAGCAATTCGCCGCGGGCAAATTGATCTAGGCGCGTTTGTCCGATCGTCCCCAGGTTGACGCTGTCGAGACCGCGGCTCAGCTGGATCAGCTTGTTGTGGCGGTTGAGGTCGCGCATGACGGAGCCGACACCGAGCGCCTCGGTAATGCGACGTGCGGCATCCTTCTGGCCAGTCTCATAATCGAGATGGTAGCGGCGCGCGCCTGCGAGAAGCCGTTCGCTCGGTTTGGCGTTATCCCCGGCCTCTGCGGGCTCGGGAGCGCTTCCTTCCTCGGCATCGCGCTTCCTGGCGGCGTCGAGGGAGTGGAAAATCGGGATCGCCGCGACGAGCAGCTGTTCAGCGATTGTCTCCAGCCGGTCCGTATCCAGCGCGTCGATGATGGCTGGATCCAGGCCGGGCCTGTCGGTTTGCTCGACATCTTCGCGCGGCGCGACGCGCTCGCGCAACAGGATCCGCAGAAACTGCGCGCCATCCTGCCAGCGGCGCGTGCGTTCGCCCTCGCCGAACCATTTGAGGAAGGAGACGGTGCGGATGCGAACCGAGACTTCGCCGATCCCCGGCAACACTGCCGTTGCCGACTTGAGGGCCTGGGAAATATCGAAGCCCTTGCGCGGAACATCATCGGTCATCCGAACCGCTTAGCACCGGATTTCGGGCGACGGAGCCGGTTTTCATGGCGACTATGGTCGGATTGGCCAGTCAGCCTCGCGGGCCCTTGCACGCGGCAAGAAACTCAGCAGCGAATTTGATCTTCGGTTTATCGCCAATGTCTCCGAACTGGTAAGTGTAGACCTCAACCTCCGCGTCATGGAGCGCCTGCGCCATGACCGCGCGAAGCGGCGGCGAGTCGGGCAGCAGCAGCGCGCGCTTTAGCCCAGGACGCAGTCCGATCAGCGACGGATACAGCATCAGCTGGCCGACGCCCTCGTAGCAATGCATGGCGAACGTCCCGGTTTTGATCTCCACGAGGAGATCGGCGGCCTCGAACAGACTATCGACGGCATAGCCATTGGCCGTGGGCTTGGTCAGCGCATCGCCCAGGCGCTTTCTGAGCGCTTCGAAGACGTAGCCTTGGAGCAAACGCACCGCCGCTTTGCCGCCCTTTCGCTCGACGACGATGACGCGCCCCTTCTCGTCCAGCCCGAGCGTGTAGGGTTTCGGTTCAGGCACGGTTACTTTGCCTCCGCCCGCCGCAGTGCGGGCGCGGATGCAGGCTAGCGTGAAGGCGTTGGTCTGATCGACGATCGCCTTTCGCGATTTAGAAAGGTCGGCGACGACGAACCACTGACGGTTCGAGCGATTGCCGCCCACATTCACGGCGACGGGCTGAAGGCCGGTGAGCGCGGCGAAGTCGGTTTTGATCAACCGGGAGACATTGTTGGGCTGGAGCCATCCTTCGCGCAGCAGAATCAGCGCGCCATCGTCTGACCGTCCGATCGTAGTCAGCTTCCCGCGATCACCTTTGCTAACATCGGGGCGGACTATCTTGACGGTGCCATCGTGCGTTTCGGTGTCGTGGCCGAGCATGACCTGGTCGTCGATCTTGCCAGCGGCCGCCTGGCCGTAATTGGTGAAGAACAGGCCCCCCTGGTTGAGGAGCCATCCCGTCCCTTCGTGACGACTCGCAGACAGCATAGCATCAACCCATCGGCGAAAGGCGGCGTCGCTCAGGGTCTGGTCGAAAAGAAGTTCGATCAAGTTCCACTCCGTTGCTCAGTCCAGCATTCCAGCGATGATGTCGAAGGCAACTGCTCTGACGATCCCGTGACGGCTTTGCCCGAAGCCTTAGCGGGCGCTCGGCTGGCCCCCCGCGCTTCGCCGTGCTCCTGCTATGGAGCAGTGGTGACCTGCAACCGCCCCGAGGCATCGCCGCGCACGGTGACGGTTCCGTCCCATCCGGTCGCATAGACGGCACGGTCCATTGCGAAGGGCGTAAAGTTCCTGGTGCCCGTGGCAATTTGGACCTGCCGGGATGGTCGCCTGCCACTCACCGCACCGTAGAGCAGATCGGTCGTCACCTTGCGCGGATGACCATAAGCCCAGGCAGTCCACTTTTGCTGTGTGGTCCAGGGCCCCATCGAGATGACCGCGATCTGCGGCGAGATCGCGGAGAGGAATGGCGCGGTCGTCCCGTTGGCGGCGCCATGATGGCTGACGAGCAGCACATCGGTGTCGAGCATCGCGGTGCCGGCGTAGCGTGCCAGCAGGTCGGCGATCCCGGCATTTTCAAGATCGCCCGGAAAGAGGAAGGAGCTTTCGCCATAGTCGACGCGAATGACGAGGCTGTGATTGTTGCCATTGTCCATGTCTTCATCGCCCCAGTCCGCCGGGCGAAACTCGGAACCGTCAGGAAGCTCGCGACCGCCGGCGAGGATGCGAACCTTGGGGTCGGTGCCGGCGCAGGCGAGCGGGTCGATCATCGCATCGGTCAGGCCCGCCTTGCCTGCGGCCTCGACATCGCCTTGCGAGACCGGGCGCAGTCCGATCGGCGGCGAGGCTTGCTGGGCATGGCTCAGCATCCATTTGGCATCGTGCCGGCCGGAGCCCCGGGCGATGCCGTTATAGACATAGCCGCCGACCTTGTAGCGCGACGCGACCTTGTCGAGGCTGGTATTGTGATCGATGTGCGTGTGGGTGATGAAGATGGATGCCAACCGACCGCCCAGATCGCTGCGGCGGGCGAAGAAGGCGTCCAGATAGGAGAGCAACCGGGCCTCGGCGGGGTCACCCCGTCCGCCTGCATCAATCAGGATCGCGCCGCAGGGAAATTCCAGCAGTGCTGAATTTCCCTGCTCGACATCGATATAGTGGACCGCGATCTGTCCCGCTGGAAGCAAGGCCTCGGCGGAACCTGCGGGAATGCGCCGCACATAGGTCTGGTAGACCCATCCTTCGCGGCCGTCGGGCAGGCGGACATGGTAATAGCCCGACCGACGGACTCCGTCGTCGAGCAGAACCAGTTCGGTACCGATCGCAGGATAATCGACCCTGGCGCTTCTGCGGTCGGGTTCGGTGCGTACGGTGACATGTCGGGTGACGACAAGATCCTGCGCCTGCGCAAGCGAGGGCATGGCCGCGGCGAACAGAAGCGCGACCAGGCACAAGGTACGGCGAATTCGACGAATCGTGGCGCGCATGACGGGTCTCCCAAGCCGGTACGCAGCACTCCGCGCGACCATCTTCCACTGACATGATCGCGTCAATGGCCGCGCTGGCGATCGGTCGGATTCGGTGCTGATTGCTTGTGGAACATAGAAAGAACATATATAAGGATCGCCGCTTGCTCCGCCTGGCCGGTCTAGCGGCGCGGCAGGTCGAGCAGCTTTGCGACGCTTGCGCAGTTCTGTAATGTGCGGCATCGGTTTGGCTGGATTGCTGCTGTGACGGGGTACACCTGCAGATGATCGGGCAGATCTCATGAACATGATGGCAAAGCTCGGCCCGGCCGGCGGTCCCGCGCTGGCGCCAATTTCTCCCCGGCGCGAGCTTGGGGCTTACGAAGCGCTCTGGCTGGAGCAGGGGGCAACCTTCAAAACCCTGGCGGACAAGTTCGCGAACGATCCGACCGCACTCCCCTCCGATTTCGTAGGAGCGCTGGCGGCTGACCAGTGTGCGAGCGAAACGCTGGCGCTGATGAAGGCGCGTGGCGTCGATCGTTTCGGGGTGCGCATCCATCACGCGGGCGATTACCCGCAGAAGCTGCGCGACGCGCGCCACCCAGTCGAGATGCTCTATTATCAGGGTGCCTGGGAACTGAGCGAGACCCGATCAATTGCGGTCGTCGGAAGCCGCAAGGCGAGCGAAGATGGGGTTCGCCGCGCGCGCCGCCTGGCGCGTGAGCTTGTCGAGCGCAAGTTTACCGTCGTTTCGGGCCTTGCTGAAGGGATCGACATCGCGGCGCACAGGAGTGCCGTGCACGCCGGTGGCCGTACGATCGCAGTGATCGGCACCCCGCTCGGCCTCTATTATCCCAAGGCGCACCGCGAAATGCAGGACCTGATCGCGGCCGAGCATCTGCTGATCTCGCAGGTGCCGGTGCTGCGCTACGATCGCCAGCGGGTACCCCAGAACAAGCTGTTCTTCCCCGAGCGCAATGTAACGATGAGCGCACTGACAGAGGGGACGGTCATCGTCGAAGCCGGCGAAACGTCGGGGACGCTGACCCAGGCGCGCGCGGCGCTTCATCAGGGTCGAAAGCTGTTCATTCTTGACTCCTGCTTTGAGCGCAAAGACATCACCTGGCCCGCGCGTTTCGAGACGCAGGGTGCGATCCGTATCAAGTCGACCGACGATATCTGGACTGCTCTTGGCTGAGCTGATCCGGCTGACGGAGATCGATGCTGACAATATCGATCTTCATGCCCGCCTGACCCTGGCGGACAAGTGCATGTTTCTGTTCGAATATACGTCGGGGCAGGGCTATAGCTTTAGCGCCACCAACAGCCTGATCAGCAATCTCAAAAAGAAGCCCGGCCAGCCCAACCAGAAATACAAGAACCAAGCGATTGCGCAGTGCGCCGGGTACTTCGCGACGGCGTTGCGCGCAGACTGGCTGGACATTGCAACACTGGTGCCGGTGCCGCCGTCAAAAGCGGCCGATCATCCCGATTATGACAACCGCATGGAGCGCATCTGCCGGGGCATCCGTGCCGACCTCGATGTCCGGACTATAGTCCGCCAGAAACGCTCAACCCCGGCTGCGCATGAAGTGGCAGCCGGCGAACGCCCCTCGGTCGAGGATTTGCTGGCGGTCTATGAAATCGATGAAGCGCAGGCCCAGGCAGCGCCCAGGGTCATCGGCATCTTCGACGACGTGCTCACCGCAGGAACACATTATCGCGCTATGCAGTTCATGCTGAGCGAACGCTTCCCCGGGGTTCCGATCTTCGGGATCTTCATTGCCCGGCGGGTGTTCGCGACCGCTGATTTCGACGAATAGCCCGATGCTCCGGGTCCAACCGCATGCCCGAGGATAACGTCACGTGCCAGGTTGCATCCATCGCATCGAGCAACCACGGAATTTGCTGACTCTGCCGAGGTTGATAAGCCGGAAAGGTTGGCCCCGTTAATTCAAAGCACCAGGCCGCGACGAGGCTCCGCTCGACGCGCTGAAGCACTCTGCCACAAGCCGGCCGGCCGCGTTGCAACCAACATACTTCACCTGGATCAGGCAGACTTCGGTGCCCGCTTCTTAGCCGCGCGGCCCTTGTTGCCGAGACCGATCTTTTTCGCCATCGCGCGCCGCGCATCCGAATAGCTCTCTGCGACCATCGGGTAATCGGGCTTGAGATTATAACGCGCACGATACTCTTCGGGCGTCAGGCCATGGGTCGACAGATGCCGCCGCAGCATCTTGTAGGGCTTGCCGTCGATCATCGAAATGATGTGATCCTTCGACGCCAGCGACTTGCGAGCGGTCACGGCTGGCACGAACTCTTGCGCTGGTTCGGCGTCAACCTGGGAGTCATTCGCCACGGAAGTTGCGCCGGACAGTCCGGTCAGCGTCGCATGCATGGTGCGCAAAAATGCCGGGACTTCATCCGCCTGCACGCGGTTATTCTGGTTGCCGAGCCACGCGATCGTCAGTTCGGTTGCAAGCTCCACAGGGTTCATATTCGTGTCGTCGGACATGGCACTTCCCTTTCAAGCCGCGCAGCTGAGGTCTCAATTTACATCCATATTGGATGTATTAAGATTGTCGAGGGGGTAATCCGCACCGCTTGTGCATCGAGAAGCTGCTGCAGTGTTGAGGCCGGTTCTGACCCACAGCGCTGTTGGGAGCGGCGTAATACTGACTATTGCGATCGGTAGTTGCGCCCCTCAAATCTAATTGACGATTAACTTTACTGCCGACAGCGTGCGGAAATAGCGGCGACTCGCCGTTGGAGGGGGTAAATCAATGAAACATCGCGTAATTGCAGCGCTGAGCTGCGCGCTATTGGCAACTGGTGCCAATGCCCAAACTCAGCCGGTTGCGACGACGACCAGCCCTGCGCCTGTTGCTGTAACACCTGCGCCCATGCCGCAGCAGGTTGTTCCAATGATTGCTCCGGCTGAAACGCCCAGCGTCCTGCGGGCTGGTACCAAAGTGCCGCTCAAGATGGCTGAGGCGTTGACGACGAAGGGCAAGAACTTGCGCGTCGGCCAACGCTTCCAGCTTGAAGTCGCGGAAGACATTCGGCTGGGTGAGTATGTCGTGATCCCCGCTGGCACTCCCGCGATTGGCGAGATTACCGAAGTGCGAAACAAGGGAATGTGGGGCAAGTCCGGCCGGATCGGCGCGCAACTCGTGTCGCTTCGCGTGAATGGTCGCCAGATACGCCTGACCGGCAGCTTCGACGACAAGGGCGTCACCGGCACGGCGGGCGTGGTTGCGGCTATTGCATTCGTGCCGATCGCCGGTTTCTTCACGACAGGAACAAGCGCAAACCTCCCACTTGGTGGTGCCGTGACTGGCTTCCTCGACGAGGATGTGCCTGTCGTCTTTGGGGCAGCTCCAGCGCCCGCCCCCGTGGTCGTTGCGGTGCCCGCCGCGCCAGCGCCCGCGCAGCCAGTTCCAGCTGCGCCTCCGAAGGCCCAATGACATGATTGTGCTCGCCACCATTGCCTTGACGATGGCGAGCGCACCGCACTCGGGCGGCACCGATGCAAATGGCTGCCATCGGGACCGCAAGACCGGGACGCGGCATTGCCACACCAGCAAGTCGGCCGCGCCTGCTCCGGCGCGTCGCCTGACTGGTGGGTCTGCATATTATCCGAACAGCGCCGCCGCCCGGGCAGCGGGTGCAGCCCCGGTGCATGCAGGCGATCCGGGCTATAGCCGCAAGCTGGACCGGGACGGCGACGGGGTGGGATGCGAATGAAGGGGACGGCACATGAACCGCAGGCTTTGGTTGGGGGCCATGATCGCACTGGCGGTCGCTGGCATCCCCGACGACGCAGCGGCCAAGGGTAAGAAGCGGTCGTCAGGCAAGCGGCGCTCCGCGCGTCGCGGTTCGAGCGCGAGCGGCACGCGGGGGACCACCGAGAGCGGCGATTGTCCATGCAATGGCGGACGTGTTTGCGTAGGACCGCGTGGAGGGCGCTATTGCATCACGCGTGGCGGGAACAAGCGTTACGGGGTCTAGGTGTTTTATCTGCTTCTCTCCGCTGCACTGGCTGCCGCTGGAACATGTCAGGCAGTCGATGGCGACACGCTTAGATGCAACGGTGAGCGGATCCGCCTGCTGGGGATCGACGCGCCCGAGAAAGGAAAATGCCGAGCAGGCCGCAAATGCGCTCCGGGCGATCCGAAGGCATCTCAGCGCAGCCTCGAGGCGGCGCTGACCGGCAAGCTCCACATCCAGCGTGTCGGCACCGATCGCTATGGGCGGACCCTGGCAGTGGTTCGGGGGGCGAAGGGTGACCTGTCATGCTGGCAGCTCAGGCAGCGCCAGGCGATCTACCGGCGCGACTGGGACAATGGTCTGAGGGTCTTCAAAGCCTGCCCGGCTTCGGCGGTGTTCTGAGGCTGGCGCGGCGGATCAGCAGAGTCCGCCGCAGTGCTTTGCGCCTCTTCCTGGAATTGGCGAACGGACGCGGCGATGTCGCCGAAAGCCATTGCACCTTGGCCGTGAGGGGCAGATTCAGGTCCGGCCGGAGGCACCCGGTGGCCTGCCGCGGTTATGCCGCCTGATCCTGCAGACAACGACGCCTCCAGAACGGGCTCTGAGGCCAGCGACCCTCCATACCATAATAGAACCTGTGGTGACCGAGATAGGCCTGCCAGATGCGGCCCATCCGCTTCGCATAATCCACCGTAGCGCGCTCGTTGCCGGCGAGCAGCGCCAGCGTGGCCTCACCCGCCTCGAGACCTGTTGCGAGCGCGTTGAACAGCCCCTGGGAGGAGAGCGGATCGAACGCCATGGCAGCGTCACCCGCCGCAAGCCAGCCATCCCCGGCGGCGCTCCGGGCAATGGTGTTGGCGGCGCAGACCTGCTGCATTACCGCCTGCGACGGGGCAACCTGTCCGATCGCTGCGGCCAGATGTGGAACGCGCAGTGCTGCCGCCAGCACCCCGTTGCGCAGCATCATGCGCAGTATCCTGCTGTCCGTATCGCAATGGAACGCGATCACCCGTCCGCCGCCGGGCACCATCGCCGTGTACCACCAGCCGTTATGGACTGCGTGGGTGTAGGTTACCGGATCATAGGGCAGGTCTGTCGGCAGCCGCGCATAGATGCAGGCGAGCTGATCGGTGACCAGCTTGAACTGGCCGAATTTGGCGAGCAGCCGCGATCGCCGCCCGCTTGCATCGATCAGTCGTCTGGCGACCACCGTCTCTCCATTATCGAGCGACAGATACCAGCGATTATACGCCCGCACGGCGCCGCTCACGCCTGTGTGCACGAAGACCGCCCCGCGATCGGCTGCGTCGGCGCGAAGGTCGGCTTCGAACCTCGCACGGTCCAGTTGCCATCCGGGCCCGTCGGGGTCGCGCATGGGGTCGAGCTCGACGGCATTATTCGAACCCCAGCGACTGATCTTCAAGAGAGCCTGACCATGTTCGGCCGCGACGAAGCGCGGCCAGGCGCCGATTGACTTGAGGAGCCGGTGCGCGGCGCCCGGCAGGCTTTCACCGATCCGCCACTCCGGCACGGCGACCCGGTCGATCAGTGCCACCGACGCGGCAGGCGCAACGACGCAGGCCGCGCTCGCGCCCGCTGCGCCTGCGCCGATGATCGCAACATCGACTACGATGGGCATCAGCGCCGCTGCGGCGGCAGGCCGTTGGGGAAGCGATTGACCAGCGCGATCCCTGAGAGATCGACCTCGGTCGCCGAACGTTCTCCGCGACGGGCCACGGGGCCGGGCGCTGCGGCCGGAGCCATCCGCAGCATCTGCGTCGCGCGCTTGGCCGGTTCGCTCAGCTGTTCCTCTTCAGGCGTGATCAGGCGCGCATAATCCTCGACTTCGATAAGGGCGGGGAAGTCGGCGTCGCCGGGTCCCTCGCGCACCTCGACCACGCCGAGGAAATCGAAATGGTGGATCATGTTGTTGATCTGATGGGTATAGCCATCGGCCCCCAACGGCTCGATCCATGCCTCGCGATTGGCAAAGGCCTTGCGCCGTTCGGACAGCGGTCGGCTCTTGTCCATCACGATGTCGTAATTCTCCCTGGTCAGCACCTCGTTCGGCACGCGCGCTGGCCAGAAAGACGGGACATAGGGGTCATAGCTTGGCGTGTAACCCGAACGACAGCTGCTCGTGTCGGTCTGCCACGGCACCGCCATCCAGCGCGTGATGCCGCCAGCCTGCTGGCCATAGAGTGGGCCGTTGGGAATGGTGACATCGTCCGGGGTGAGCACCTCGCTCGGCCGAGGTGCGATCCAGCCCTGCGGCGCATGGCGGAACCGGAAGGGCGCCATATACATGGTCGTACTGCGCACCGGCCATGTCATCTCGCAGCCGGGGTGGAAGGCGTCGGCAAGGCAGAATTCGAGCGCGGCGCGGGTGAGCATGTCGCCCTGCTCGGCGAGCGGTACCGCCTCGATGCTGGCTGGCGGCACTGCCGCAGGATCATAATCCGCGTCGAAATTGCCCTCGGACCATTGCCACAGTATCGCCATCTGGCAATCGCTCAGTACCGAATTCTGGCGCGGGCTGGCGACCGGCGGGATGTTCATCGCATCGCCATAGAGCCAGGGCCATGGCACCGGCGAATTGGCGTCGGTCTCGAAATTCCGGAAGTTGTTGTAGATGACCCGGCGCTGCTCGCGATAGGCGGGGCTCGTGCTGCCGAGCCGCGCGATCGCGGCTGGGCTCGTCAGGTCGAACACACCCTCCCAGCCGAACCCGGCGGCAAAGCCGGCATTGACCCATTGCAGCCCCTGCATCCGCTCGAAAATCGGGAGGATGTCGCGGGTGAAGGAGGGGCGGGTAGGGGCGGCGAGCTTGCCCGCCTTGATCGCCACGTCGCGCATCAGGTCCCACATGGTCCGCACCGACTTGCGCTGCGGGCCGTAATTGGGCGGGGCGACCACCACCCAGGCCGGGATTACCTGGATTTCCTCGCCATTCAGCACGACCTTGGCGGTGACGGGGCCATCCGACACATCGTCATACCAGCCTTCGTTGTTGGCAAAGGTGATCGCGGCGCTGCCATCGATGCTTGCCGATACACCCTTGCCGCCAAGCACGGTGAGGCGCTGCTCGGCATCGGTCATGGCTTCGCCCAGATAGACGGGGGTATCGACGAAGCGGCCCTCGAACTTCTTCGCCCGCGCCCTCGCACCCTTGAGCACCTGCGGCTTTGCCTCGATTGCGAGCGACGTGCGGTCGGCGACACCCGGATTGCGCAGCGTGGTCGGCGGCGCATAATTGGCTTCGGGAATGTCGAGCGCGAGCTGGAACCCGTACCAGGCGGCCTTTTGATTGGCGAGCTTGACGGTCCACTCGATCTTGGCGCCGGGTTCCTTGCCGGTCAGCTCGCGCACGATTTCGCCGCGCGCGTTGATGCCATAGATGCGGAAGCGTGCGGCCTGGCGCTTGAGGCGCTTGTCCTTGTCGCGATAGCTGCCCGGCGGAAGGGGCGGTGGATCGGTCACTTCCGGGCCGTAGAAGTATTCGTCGCTGCTTCCGACCCGGGCAATGCCGATCGCCGGGTGGATCACCGCCTGGACAATGCAATCGTCGCGTTCGAGCGGGTCTGCTTCGACCGCTCGGGGCTCGTCCGGGTCGCTGGTAAGTTGGCCATTGGCACGCTGGCGCATCGCGGCGCCGGCGGCATAGGCGCTGCGGCGCACCACGGCGATCGAGGACTGGTCGCTCGGGCGGTTGGCCGGCGGCACGCGCCAGATGTTGAACGAGAGGTTCTGGCCATAGTCGGCCTGTCCCGGCGCATCGATCCGCTGGCGCGGAATAACGAGGGTGGCAATCGGAACGAACCGGCTCTCGGCTTCCGGCCACACGATATTGGCCGCGTCGAGCGGCATGGTCGCGGGATTGGTGCGCCGCTGTACCTCAAGCGTGAAGCGGTAGTCGCGCTCGGCAAGCCGGTTGGTCAGGTCGGTCCTGAGATAATCATTCGCGTCATCTGGCACATCCTCGGCGGCAGTTTCGGGCACGAGGCGATACTTCACCAGCTCGTCGCCGAGATGGAAGGGCAGGATCGCCCAATAGGTGTTCGTGAGGCAGGAGCCGCGCGGCGCGTTCATCGCGTTCAGCACCGCGTTGATGTCGGGGTGCTTGGCGAGATAGGAATCATAGTCCTTCTGGACAACGCCAGCATAGGTGAACTCGACCATCGTCCTGGCGGTGTCGAGAAAGAAGCGGTCGATATTCTGCATGATGAGATCGGCGGTCTCGCCGGTCTCACCCAGGGCGTTCTCGCCCGGCACGCCGAACAGCTTGATGCCGATCCCGCACATGCTGCCAAGGTCGGGGTCGGTCGGCCCGGTATCGCTTGAGAAGCGCATCCATGCCGTCAGCCGCTCATGCGCGAAGATGCCGACACGCCAGTCTTCCGGGACATCGGCGTGCCGCTCGAGCCAGCCATGGGCGACGCCGTGGAGCTTGCGGAACACCGCGCGCTGCGCGGGCGGCGGATTGAGCCGCGTGTCGCGCGCCTGGCCGATATCGACGAACATTTCCTTGAGCCGCGCAGCGGCGTCGGCCGGATCGTCGAAGCATTTCGGGATCGGCAGTTCCTTTTCCATCATCCTCTCCCCAGCAGCGTAGCAAGGCGGGGAGGGTGACCCGATATACTGTCGTCAACAAGCGACAACCGGTCCGATCTGACACCTTCTTAATGTCTATATGTAAAACTACATCGGAAACGGCAATTGATATACAATGCTACGTCAACTCCTTGACGAAGGGCGGCATGTGATATATCAAAGCACATGAATCCGATTAAGTGATATGCAAAACATCATCAATCATGCGATCCTTGAAGAGATCGGGCACAAGCTGCTCGACGCGCGCACGCGCAAGGGCCTCAGCCAGCGCGCTCTGGCCGAGCGCACCGGGGTGCCGCAGGCGCATATTTCAAAGATCGAGCAGGGACGCGTTGATATCCGCTTGTCCAGTCTGGTCGAACTGGCACGCGCGCTCGACCTCGACGTCCAGCTGCTGCCGCGTCAAGCGTTGTCGGCGGTCGAAGGGGCCGTGCGCGCGGTCGAAAGCGAAACTGAATACAGCGCGCAAAGCAGGGCGCTGGCGACGCTCGCGCGGCAGGAGCGAGCGCTGGAGCACATCCAAACGAACCATCCAGATCTGAGTGCGGTGCAAAAACTGCTGCCCACGATCAGGGAATTGAAGCTGTATCCTTATGATGCCGAGCGGCTGAAGGCGTTGGAACGCGCCATTGCGCCTGCGGAGCAGGCGAGGCTGAAGCTCGCCACAGCCGGACTCGACAACACCAAACTCGGACAACTATTCGAGCGCGCGAGCCGGAACCTGCGGATCTTGCGCAACGCGCATGCCCATGGGCTATCGACTGTCGCACCGCCTTCGGCGGTCCCCGCCTATCGTCTGGATGACGGGGACGATGATGACTGAGACGCGCGCGCTCGACATCCACCTGGCCAACCGCAAGGTCGGTACCCTCGTCGCGATCGAGGGCGATCGGACGATCTTCAGCTTCGCCGAGGATTATGTGGCCGACGCGCAGCGGCCGACACTGAGCCTGGGCTATCGCGATACATATGGAGCGCTGATCAACGAACCGCGCGCGCATCGCGTCCGGCTCGAGCCGTTCTTCTCCAACCTGCTGCCGGAAGGTGCGCTCAAGGATTATCTGGCGCGCCAGGTTGGCGTGAAGGCGGTGCGCGAGTTCCAGCTTCTTGCGGCGCTGGGTGGTGACCTGCCGGGTGCCGTACGGGCGGTCCCGAGCGAGGTGGCGCCCACCAATGTGGCGCAGGTATCCGAGGTGGCAGCGGCTATCCCCGAGCGCTTCCGCTTTTCGCTCGCCGGGGTGCAGCTCAAATTCTCCGCACTCAAGAATCAGGGCAAGAAGGGCGGACTGACGATCGCCGTCAGCGGCGATGGCGGCGAGTGGATCGTCAAACTCCCCTCGACCAATTTCGCCAGCGTCCCCGAGAATGAATATTCGATCATGACGCTTGCCCGTTTGGTCGGTATCGACGTCCCGGAAATCGAACTTCTCCCGCTCCACCAGATCGAGGGCCTGCCCGAAGGCATCGATCAGCTCGGCGAAAGCGCATTTGCCATCCGACGCTTTGATCGCTCGCCCGAAGGCAGGATCCATATCGAGGATTTCGCGCAGGTGTTCAGCGTCTATCCCGACGATAAATATGGCAAGGCCAGCTATCGCAACATCCTTGAGGTTCTCGCGGACGCAACCGACGAGCAGAGCGTCGATCAGTTCATCCGCCGGCTGACCTTCAGCGTGCTGATCGGCAATGGCGACATGCACCTCAAGAACTGGTCGCTCATCTACCCTGATGGCAGGCGCCCGATTCTGTCGCCGGCCTATGATCTCCTTTCGACCATCGCGTATTTGCCGGGCGAGCAGGCAGCCCTCAAGTTCCGCCGGTCGAAAGAATGGAGCGACTTCAACGAGGAGACGCTGGTCCGTCTTGCCGACAAGGCACGGATTGCAGCAACACCGGTGCTCAAGGCCGCACGCGAGACAATCGAGCGGTTCGATGCCGTCTGGACGAGCGAGAAAGCGCACCTGCCGATGCCTTCCAGATTGGTCTGTGTGATCGGGAAGCACCGTCGCGGGCTGGTCATCTGAACGCCCCCAGCCATGGTGTGAGCCGAAGCACGAGCCAGGCGCGTTTTACATAGCTGGGCGCTGAGTGGTTTTACTTTGGCTTGATTGATCGGGAATCATCCTGAAGATCACTCTTCGACCGCACGCATCGTGGGACGGAAGCCTTGTCGATGCGCGCTCGATGAAGGTCGTGCAATTCATGCTGCAGAGCGTGTAAGCCGACGGGGCGACAGGAGCAAAAATTGATCGAGGACCAAACAGAGTCCGCTGACGGCGTCGTGCAACATCTGCGCGCTGCCTTGCGCTGTGCCGACGAAGCGGGGATGTCGCTCGTGGCTTGCCATATCGATCACGCGCTTGCCTTGGCGCTTGAGACGAAAGCGGCCGGTCATCCGGCTCGGCCGGTCACAACCTCTGTGATGTAGACATACATGGCAGCCCGCGTTTCGTCCGAAAGCCGCAGATTGATCCGCCTTCGATCCGACGGGTGCGGTTCTCGCAGGATTGCCCCCTGCTCCTCCAGCACGCCAAGCCATCGCAGACCGGTCGTAGACGGCACATTTGCTGCGATGCATGCACACGATACCGAGACTTCGCGGCCTTCGCGCTCGGAAATGAACAGATCCAGCAGGATGTCCCAGGCTGGTTCCTCAAACATGCCGGACAACGCCTGGAAATACTGGCTCCGGCGGCGGCGGGCGGTATAGAGCGCCTTCGCCGCCTCGGTGATCGCTCTTTCTGCCGGCTCGGCCAGGCTGACGACGCCGGTATGGGCCAGCGCCTCCTCCCGGATCGCCTCGACCAGCGAGCGCAGCCGCCGCCAAACCTCGGACTGTTGCTCGCTGCCGAGTGCTCCATTCGAGTGGCTGTGGGTCGTCATTGGATCAGCCCCTCTGCACGCAGGCTCAGGCACCGGTCGTCTGCAACGATCAGATGATCTTGAAGACAAATGCCCAATGGGGCGGACGCGTCGGCGAGGGCACGGGTGAACCGCCGGTCCTGCTCGCTCGCCGACATTTGCCCGCCAGGGTGGTTATGGACCACGAGGAGCGCGGCGGCATTCAGTTCAAGCGCGCGCTTCAGGATCAGGCGTGGTTCGGCCCAGATTCCGGACGGGGTGCCATCGGCGACGACCTCGTCCGTGATGAGCCGATTCCCGCTGTCGAGATAGAGCGCGCGGAGCCGCTCGGTTCTCCTGTCGCCCATCGTCGCGATGAGATAGCGCCGCAGATCGTCGCCGCTCGCCGTTATCGGCGCATCCAGCAGGCGGTTGCGCAGACTGTGCTCCAACAGGCGCTGATGGGCCGCGATGACGCCCGCGACGGAAGGCGATGTGGCCTTGGCGATTGCGGGTGGCGTCGCGGTCAGGACACCAGACAAAGAGCCGAACTTCTCAATCAGCGTTTGGCTGGCGGTGCCCCGTTCGGCGCAGGCGGAGAGAAGCTGCTCCAGGACTTCCGCGTCGCGCCGCCTGCGATCAGCCGTTGATGATGTCGGGTGGCAAACACGAGCAGAACCACCATCCCGTAGCTCCACATCGCCTTCATCACGGCATAGACCACGGGATGAATGGAAAGCTCCATTTCCCGGGTCAGGTGCGCGCCAAGCGCGAGCATCTGAAGTCCTGCCAACCATATCGGCCAAAACCTGTTTGCGCGAAGGGCGACGAGCGTGAACGCTCCAAACCTTGCGACATCGATGATGAGGTGCGTCGGATCGACGCTCACAAACCGGACGTTCAGAGCCAGGTGAAGGATCGGATCGGCGACGACCGTTGCAAGGATCGTCGCGCCGATGATCCTCTCTGGCCCGCCACCGCACCGGATTGCATACAGGCAACCACCGACCGCCAGCGCCAGGAAGAACGAGCTTCGCGAAACGCCGAGAATGAACGGCGCGAGCCCAAGCCTGTCCAGCTGTTCGAGGTTGCTCGCAGTGTAGAACGCGGCGGCCAGAACGAAGGTGGCGAAGCCGGCAAGGATCGAAGGTCGCATGACCCCAGTTCGACCGGCTCCGCCATTCCAGTCAACCCTGCGCGCTTGCGATCGTCAGATGGCGGCGAGGACGCCTGTGCTCGGAAGCGTCCAGCGACGCCTTCCTCGTGCCTTCCTGCGTGAACGGGTGGAGATCGTCGCTGGCGAGCGTTTTATATTGCTGGTGAAGCCGACCATGCGCGCGAAGGACGTTCCCGTTCGAGTCCACCGCCTGGGACAGCGCCTTCCGCAGCAGCAGAATGGTGGGTTGCGCTTCGGATGGACACACCCCCGCTTCGCGACGCTTGCTGACCGTCCCGGCGATCAAATCGGCGATGGCAGCGATTGCGGTTTCGTTCGCCTCCTCGGCCTTGCGAAGGAGGGGCGAAACTTCCGCAGCGATCTCATGGATAAATTCGGACATGCAGCACTCCCCCGCAGTGCGCGAGGGCACCGCAGCTATCTGTTGGCCTGTTGGTGGGGGGCAAGGTTCCGATTTGCCCAGTCACTGGCTGCCATGCCCGCCGCGAGGAGGGTGAAGGCTATCGCCAGCGTGAGGAAGGCTGCCGCTGGAATCAGCGCCAGACGCATCCTCGGGCCTATCGTTCCTGGATCCCACCAGTCTCTCTGCCGGGGTCCTTCCTTGCTTGCCCAATCTGGCGGGGTGTAAGCGGCAATTGCCTCCGCTACTCCTGCTTCCTCGGGTTCGCTCGATTGATCCGACGGCTCGATGGATGCAGCGGGCAGGCTCCAGCCCGCAACGGGTTGCGCTTCATATACGAACCGTTCGTATGGCCCGGGGACGTGCTGCATGACCCAGCGTGCCGCTTCCATCCGGCTCGATACGCCCAGCTGCTGCATTGCCCGCTCAATGAGCGCATCAACAGCGTAACTGGTTACTCCCCTTCGAAGGCCAATCTCCTTGGAAGTGAGATTACACTGAACAAGGCGCAGAACAGCGATCTGCTTGGGTGAGAGCAGCGGCTTTGCACCGGAAGATGTTGATGACGCGGTCAGCATGTTCCCCGCCCGTTAACTAGTCGAATCGGGACGAGACTGCGAGTCCATTTGGTCGAGGAGTCGGGGCTTTGGCTGCGGTGGGAGCGATTCGGACGAACGACCTGCTCACGCGCAAGACCCCGACAAGGCGAGATTCGAACCTCGCCAATCCGCGCCAATATTTCGCTATGCTTTGCTGAGCGCACAAAGCTGTTGCGGCACCAGAATTTCCGCTTCTCTTGCTTCTCCCAACGCCGGGCACCCGCCACGGCGACGGGAGCTGGCAGATGGAAGATTGTACAGGTTTCACGAGCCGACGGGCGCTTCGCCTCGGCGTGATCGTCCCCGCGCTGGTCATCGGCATAGCTGCGCCAACGGCGCGCGCGCAGGACGTGAGCGAGAACCGCAACTGGCAGTTTGCAACGCCCCAGGACCTGGCGGCACGGACGGCGGCGCTCGACCTGATGATGAAGCGCCGCGCCGGTGTTTATGCTGCGCCGGTCTACAATACGACCATCGATCGCCAGTATAATTGCTCGGTTGGTGCGAGCGCGACCGGCAATAGCGGGACGCAGAGCGCCGTTGCAAACTCACCGACAGTCACCGGCACCAGCGCGCATGCGACCGGCAATGATTCGGCCAGCGACGTCGGCGGGGATGCCGCCGTTGGCGTCGAGCAGCACAATGGCGGGGCGGTCGGCGCTGCGGCCGCCGGTAGCACCGCCGCGTCGGTGAGCGGGTCGGCTTTTCAGGCACTCAACTCCGAGCAGCGCAACGCCGGCGTTCAAAGCGCCCGGGTCGAAGGCAGCACCGCATGCGGCTTCGGAGCGCTCAACTGATGCGCCGCGTCCCTGGTCGCTCGCCCGTTTTGCGGGGCTGCGCACTGGTGGCGATTGGCCTGAGCCTCGCGGGCTGCGTCCGCGTTCAGGGCGTCAGGCTCGCGCCGGGCGAGGTGCCAACGCTCATGGGGGCGCCGGTTCGCGACAACCGGACACCGATGGATCCAGCCTTCGCCTGCTTTGCAACATCCCTTGCAACGCTCGGGGTGCGCAAGCCAGTCATCGCGGTCGGCGAGGTGCGCGACTATACCGGCAAATACTCGGTCAACGAGGGCACGGCGATCACCCAGGGCGGGGCGCTCATGGTGGCCTCCGGGCTTGGCAAGCTCGGCGGCGCGATCGTCATGGCCGAGCGGTTCGATCCGAACATCGCCGAGCGCGAACTTGGCTATGTCGATCGCCGCCAGCTCGGTGACGGGCAGGTTCATGTCGTGGGAGGCGAGACAGGCACCAAGGTCGCCTGGCTACCTTATTATGGCGGCACGATTGCGGCCTCGGATTATTACATCGTCGGCGGGATCACCGAGCTCAACTATAATATCCGGTCCGGTGGCGGAGAACTCCGCGTCGGCCAGATCGGTCCCAAGGCACGCACCTACACCCAGTCGGTCGGGATTGACCTGCGGATCGTCGATACCCGCTCGCTGCTCGTCATCCATGCCCTGAGCCTCACCAAACAGTTTTCGGGCTATGAGGTGGGTTTCAACAGCTTCCGCTTCTTCGGATCCGAGCTGTTCGACATCAACCTTGGCGCCAAGGCGCAGGAGCCGCTCCAGCTCGGCATCCGGACCGCGCTCGAAGAGGCAACGCTCCGGCTGGTAGGGGCCGTGACCGGGCGCGATCCCACGCCCTGCCTGTCCGCCCAGTCCTGGCGCGCACCGTTGCCTGCCGCACAGGCGCATTCGCCCGCAAGATCGGCTGCGGCGATTGTGGCAGGCCCGACCGTCAACACGCGCTTCGCGCCATCAGCTCAGCAGATCACGGTCCGGTTCGAGGCAGAATCGGCGAGGTTCGCATCCACATCCGGTGAGCTCGGTGCCCGGATCGCTGCGGCCCGGAAACTGGGGGCGGTCGAGCTCCTCCTGACCGCAGGGGACACCGAGCCCGCCGACCCGGCGCGACGCCATGCGCTCGCCGATCTTCGGATCGCAGCGGTCGTATCGCTTCTGCAAGCAAGCGGGATCGTCGCAGAGAGCATTCGGCTGATCTGGCGACCTGGCCCAACCGACACGCAAATCCATCGCGAGGGCCCCGGCGATCAGCGCATCGCGCGCCTTCGCGTCGGTGCCTCAGCCTTCCTCCCAACCGAAAGGAGGTGATCGCGTCCACCGCTCCGCCTGACTGTTTCCTCTCATCACAGGACGATTCCATGCCCCAGTCATATTATCTGAACCGTGTCCGGCATCAGCTCCGCGCCCGCGCCTGCGGGCTTCTGGTCGGGGTCAGCATGCTTCCTTGCGCCGCATTGGCCCAGACACTGGACATCGAAGCCGATGGCGAGCGCATCATCGCCACCAGCCAGGCCCAGGCGCATTCGCACATCACCAGCGTCGCCCAGCCCGTGCCGTCTCTTACGATCGAGACGCTGTTCAATGCGCAAGTGCGCCTCGCGGCCAATGTGGCGCAGGCCAGAGCGGGTGCCAACGCGCTCGAGACGCGCGTCGAAGACGACCGTGTCGACCGCATGTCGCGCAGTGCCGGCGCGGAGACCCGCGGCGAGGCGTTGCACGCCGATGGGGCCATCGGGTCGGCGGCCGCGCAGGCGATGCGGGGCACCCTCGTCTTCGCACACGCTGCGCAATCGGCACCGGCCGCCACCATTGGGTCTGCCGATCACAGCGCGCTTGCCATCTCGGACACTGTTCAGCGCGCCGACGGGCGCGGCAATGATCATCTCGCCTCGGTCGTCATGGCCGGTTCGGGTGGATTGATCGCCAATGTGCAGGACCAGGACGCCGCAAGCGGCGTACGCGGCATGCTGTCGGGTCCGGTGCTGCTGAGCGCCGATCGCGTGGCGCAGAGTGATGTTGTGGTCACCGCCAATGTCCAGCAGGCATCGGCGATCGTCAACCGCGCCACCCTTGGTCTTGCCGCGTCGAGCCCGGGAGACGCCACGGTGCGGGTCGCCGCTCCGGGTACGCAGGCCGATGGTCTCGGGATCAGCCTGCGTGCGGGCGACGCGATCCTGTCGCGCCAGCGGGCGTCCGGCCTGTCGATCGCGATGACGGGGCAGCCGGGATCCTCGGCGGGAACCCGGCTGCGGTTCAGCGCGCTCGATGAAAGCCGCGTCGCGATCGCGGCCAATCGCCGTTCAGCGCTGAGCGCGGGGAACGACCTGCGCGCTGAGATCGCGATCGACGCGCTCTCGGGGCCGTCCTCTGGCGACTCGGCCGCTGTTCTGATCGATCAGCAGTTTGACGGCCAGGCCTATGCGACCGTGACCGGAGCGGACTACGCCCAGGTCTCTGGTCTTGCCGAACGCACGTCGATGTCGGTCTTGGAAAATGAAATTGTCTCCCGCGCGTCCGGCAATGTCGCCGAGGCCCGGTTGCGGATCGACGGTGCGACGATCGCCGCTGCGTCCGAAGCCGGCCAGCCGCCCGCAGCAGTGATGGTCGGACATGACGGAACGCGCACCACCAGCGCGCCCTATGCGATCCATGTCGATCAGCGGGCAGGCAATGCGAACATCGTCGCCCGGGTCAACGAAGGCGCTGCGATCGCCCGGTTCGAAGACGGGCTGGACGCTTCGCACGTCACGCTGTCCAACAATCTGCAAACTGCCGATGCGGTGGCAAATGCGTCGGTGGGGCGCCTGGAGATCGAAGCGGCCCGGTTCGCGCGTAGCGCCGGGCTGCTCAGTGTCCAGGGCAGCGATGCGGACCTGCTCGCGACCAACGGCTCGGTGGTGGCGCCCGCCGGTGCGACGATCGCGACGGGTCCCTGGATCCGCGACGCGCAATTGCGCATCGCTGGCAACACCATCCTCTCGGCGGCGACCGGCAATCGGGCCGACAATCTGCTCGCGCTCGATGTTGGCTCGGCGGACGATGAACGCGGACATGTGCGCGGAGCAGCAGGTGCGCTGGAGCTGGGCGATGGCACCTCGGCGACGCTGGCGCTGACCGCAGCGCAGCGCTCGGGAAGTCCGTCGCTGCGGCCGCTCGTACAAAGCGACGCGGTCGGACGCTTTGCTGTCACCGGCGAGGGGGTGCTCAAGCGCGATACGCTGCGGATTGTCGATAACATGCAGCAATCGAGCGCCATTGCGAACAGTGGTGCCAATGTACTGATCCTCGATGCCGCCGATCCCGGCGATACCCGAACCGCGCTCGCCGCGTCGCAATATGGCAACGCAACCGTCCTCGCCAATTCGACGATGCGCGCGGTTGCGCCAGGCATGGCCGTGGACTCCTCGGTCGAGATCGCAGGAAACAGCAATCGCGCGATTGCGATCGTGAACGAGGTCGATAACCGGCTTGATGTTAGCGGACGCTTCTCCGGTCACTCCGCGCCCGCATCGGTTGCAAGCGCCGCATCCGGCGCGTCGGCAATGGGCGATCATGTGCTCGCGAGCACCCAGCATTCGGCAGGCACCGTCAGCGCCCGGGCGGTGACCACGCTGGCCGGCTCATCTTCGGGCAATTCCACCCACCCGGACCTTACGCGCGGCGTGCTGGCCATTCGGGACAATCAAACGTTGGCGCAGGCGGCCGGCAACCGCGCGCTCAACGCCGCAGCGATCGATGCCGGCGCGTCGGGCGGGCTTGCGTCAACTCAGGTGAATGTCGCGACCATCGGCGCATATGCGACCGCGCGCACGCTGATCGAGCAGCCTGAGTTTGGCGGCGGGCTGGCCGATGCGTCGGTGCGGATCGAGGGCAATGGCGGCGCGGCACTCGCGCAAGGCAATTATGCCGACAACCGGTTGACGATTTCCGGAGCAGGTCATGTCGGGGTGGAGGCACTGGCTGGGGTCCCCGCAGTTCCGGCGCACGCGACGTCAAAGGCGCTTGTGAGCGATCAGACCAATCATGGATCCGTCGCCGCGCTGGCTTCGGTCTCCGGCGTCCAGGTCCCGCTCAACCGGATCGATGCGGCGTCCGTGACGCTCAGCGGCAATCGTCTCTCGGCAACCGCCTTTGGCAATGGCGTCGCGAATGAGGTCGCGCTTCCCGGCGCGGCGGGCGGGGTCTCCCTCGTCACCCGGCAGACCAATCATGCGCCGATTGTCGCTCAGGTCGCAGGCGGCTTCGGAGACGTCGCCATGGATGCTGTCCGAAATGCGACGATCATGATCGGCGCCAACCAGGTGATCGCGACCGCGACAGGCAATGCCGCGACCAATTTGGTGACCGGGTTGCGCTAGTTCCGGAGCGGGTCGGCTCCCGCCCCCTGGGCCACCCGTTACGGGGGAGGGTCGTCACGTTTCCCCTCGCGTGGCGGCCCTTCCATGGATCTCCGGAGCGGCGCTTTCGATGCAGCCGTAGCGCTGCTCGATCAGCGAGAGGAACCGGGCGAGCGCGGGGTTCCGGTTCGTATCATGCCAAAGTATCGTCTGGTCGATGCGGGTCGCGCCAAAGGCATCATGCACCTCCCGAAGTCGGGTCGCGGCAAATGATGGGAGCGCGCCAGCGGTCACGGACACATGCGCGTCGTCGACGAAACTTGGCAGATTGTCGCGGCTGACCGCCTGGACGGTGATACTGGGCCTCGTGCCGGGACCGGTCATCCGCGCAGCGATCATCGCCGCGATCAGGCTTCCTGGATCGGCCTGTGTCACCAGAAAGGCGAGGCCCCGCAGATCGGTCCAGTATAGCCTTTCAATCTGCGCCAGCCGGTGCCCGCTCGGCAGTCCGACCATCAGCGGTTCGCTCCACAAGGTCAGCGACCGAAGCGCGGGCGATGCGCTGTCCCCCGCAATGATCGCGATATCGATCCGATCGTGATCGAGCGCGCCGAGGAGCATCTCGCGGCCGCCTTCGAGCGCCTCCAGTTTGACCTCCGGAAACGTGGCACGATAGCTGTCGAGAATGGCGCGCAGATCGCCCCCGGCAAGCGAGGCGTGAAAGCCGATCCGCAAGGTTCCGTGATGTCCAGCGGCCAGCGCATGCGCCTCGCACGACAGGCGTTCGAGATCGTCCACGATGGATCGGGCCTGCGCGAGAAAGTGGAGACCGCTCTTGGTCGGGGCAACGCCCTGGGTCGATCGCGTAAAGATCGACAGGCCGAGGCGCTGCTCGAGATAGCTGATCCGTTTGCTCAGCGTCGACTGCTTGACGCGGAACAAGTCGGCGGCCTGACTGAAGCTGCCAGTCTCCGCGGCCGCCAGCGCATAGCGCAGCAGGTGGACCTCGATCATGGCGCATCCCTGTCCGTCTTGCCCCGGTGTGGCGGCGCGCGCCTGTCACTCTGGGAGGCGATGCGGTTCCCCGCAACTACCAGAAATGGTGGGGCGGCATGCGTGGAGCACCAAGGCAGGATTGCGCGTCGATAGCTGCATTGCTGCCTTGCATTGAGCGTTGCGGGGCGGCGAACATCCCGGCGTGCCGTGGCTATGGCACCGAGGCGTGAAACCTCATTTGGGGTTGGCGGATCAGAATGTCGGAAAAGCCGATCGATCCGTCGAACAGCGCCATCACGGCAAGCTGTGCGCGCTTCTGCGATCTCCCATGTTGCCAGATGGCAGTGTGCTACAGCGTGTGGTTAGCCAAACATCCAGCGGGCCGCGTGGAATAAGCTGGCCAGGGCAGATCCGCCCACAAGCACCGCCAGCAGGCAGCCCTCGATCACATCGGCCGTGGCCCGCCAGTCCGGTTTCCACTTCATGCACATATGCAAGCAGAATGCAGACATGCAGCAAAGGGCTGATCGAACCACGCACCGGGCGATCAGCGATGCAGCTTGCCCGTGGACCACAGTGCCTGTTCGCCATTGGCTGCTGGAGCAACGTCGAGCGTGTGAAGCGAGGTGCACCTGGCAGATCGCAAGCCGTCTATGCAGGTGACGCGATCGCGTCGGTTTCCCGATCGCCCACCCTCGCATGCTTGGACAACCGGCGATGAACGCTCTCCGCAACGCGGCCTTGCACGCACCGCAAGAAAGCGTGCCCGTTGAGCCAACAGTTCGGGCGGGCGAGGGCGCTCACATGAGTCCCATCGAACGGAACGACGTCGATGCTCCCCTTGCGAGCAGAATGTGATCGAGGAGCGAGATGCCGCATTCGCGGCCAACGAGAGCCAGGCGCCGCGTCAAGTCGATATCCGCCCGACTGGGCTTGGCGTCCCCACTTGGATGATTATGCACAAGAACCATCGCGCCCGCATTCAGGGCAAACGCGCGATCAAGGATATCGCGGACGCTGAACGGTGCCGAATCGACATCGCCTTCCGCAAGGATCTCGTCGCTCAGGAGACGGCTCTTGATGTCGAGGTAGAGCACACGCACGCGCTCCGTGCGGGCATGTCCCTGGGTGAAGGTCAGATAGTCGGTGAGTTCGCTGCTATCGCCGACCGGGATCTGCTCGGGAACGCGCCACAGTAGTGAATGCTGCAAGGCATCTCCAACGAGTGCGAGCCATCGCGCCGCTTCGATCGGTATGCGCAGATGTGCGGAATGCCGTGCCGCGTCGAATACGGCGGGCAATGATCCGAACCGGCGAATCAGCTTGTCGGCGATGTCGGTCGAACCCGCTGCCACGGGTGCAAGGATGGCAGCCAGGAGTTGTCGGCACCGAGCTTCCTGATCCTGCGCCGGTGCAGAACCGTCGCGACGGCCAGGAGCAGTTGCATCGGGTAGGCCCAGCTCTGGAGGATGATCGCGTAGACGGCACCCAGCATCCCAGGATTCTCCAGGCGTATCCAGTGGCCCGCGACGTTCACAAGATGCATGCTGAACATCGCGATCGGCCAAACCCGGTCGGCGCGCCACATCACGAGGAGCAAGGCAGCCAGTAAAAGGTGATCGACGATCAGGACGCCCAATTCGAGGCGCTGGAACGAGATCGAAGAAGCGGCGTAGAGATAGCCCGTCGCCAATGCCGCTGCGAGCAGCATCGCCGATGTAACGCGCTCGGGCCCACCACCTCGCCACAATGCATAGCCGCATGTGACCCCCAGTATGATGAGGAAAATGTGGGTTCCTGACATGCCGGGGCGCCTCCTTGACGCCCCGGCATAGGCGATTCAGGCGACGGCCCTCAACGGTTCGGGCTGGTCGAGGGGCGCCTCGAATTTCGTCGCGAACTTCGGGGTTTGCTCCATATGGCCATATCCGTCGTCGAGGCCGAGTTCCCCGGGGATTTTCTTCATCAACGGATGCGCTTCGATCATGAGCTGCCGTGCCCGAACCATCAGAGCATTGGCTTCGGACACCTTTTGAAGGGCGCGCAGGCCCGTCGCGAGAGGCACCTCGAGTTCGCCGGCGGCAATCTGCATTTTCGATTGGCAGACTGCGATCTGTAGCGAGGCCTGGTCGACGAGTCTCTCGGACGCGACGAACAGGTCATGGACTTCGCGAGCGGCGCGCATTTGCTGAGCCGTGGGCATAGTAAACCCCCTTATTCCGGCTCCTGCGGGGGAGCCATGTTGCCAACTGCCCGCTCCCGCATTGCCTGAAGGTTCGAAGCGATCGCCCCTACGCCGGCAACAATGATCACCAGCCCAATCGCGAGCGCGACGGAGCAGCCGACCTTGAGCAGCATTGAGTGCTTGACCAATTCGATCCAGGCTGACGCGTGACCCGATGAGACCGGTACGAACGTGGCGTCCCCCATGTCGAAAGAAACCCGCTCGTCCCTTACCTTTCGCGCCATTTCGCCATGCGGTTCGGACGGTTGGAAAATGCCGGAATCTTGGGCGTCGAGAAGCCTCGGCGATCTCAAATGAGATTGTTGAGATTGTCCCGCCTCATGGGCCAGCAGCAATTTCCCGGCGTGCCGCCGGTCCCGCGCTCCGAGTGATTTGGTGGCCGCGGACACGTAGTTGTCGATCGTGCCCTCTTTCAGGGTCACACCCATCCGAAGCATCTCCTTGGTCGAATAGCCCTCGGCGGCCAATCGCAGCAACTGGCGCTGCTGCGGGGAGAGCGACTCAACCGCGCGGGCGAAGGCCTCTGCATCCAGCGACGACGCTTCAAGCATCATGCCTCCTGTGCGTAGCTGGGCAGTAGCGGATGCGTCGAATCGATCCCTGGGCCATGGTCACATGGGTTAGGTTCCCATCCGTGGTGGCGCAATCGATCGCCTGCGCGGGGCGTCCCTGTCTGTTTGCACCGGGGGAACCGGATGTTTGCGTCCGCGACCGGCGAACCGACCAGCTGACGGCAATAGGCTGTCGGCGGTGAGGTAACGAGCTTGACGTTTACCCTCGGGCTGGGCCGGCTTGGCGGCTCAGACGAGTGGCGCAGGCTCTTGTCCCAGCTTAAAGTGGACGGATCACAGAGCCAGACGAGACGCTCACATTGGAACAGAGCCTCATATGACTACATCGTTTACTCGAGCCCTTGCGTTGCTGGCAGTGGTGGCAATCGCAGGCTGCGCGCCGCTTGAAGGATCCTCCGCGACTGAGAATCGCGTCTTGCGTGTCGCGACCTGGAACCTTGAACATCTGGCGGAGTCGAACGGTGCCGGGTGTCGACCCCGGCAGGATGCGGATTATGCAGAGCTGCGCCGTCATGCCGACGCTCTGAACGCGGACGTCATTGCCTTGCAGGAGGTCGAAAGCAAGGCAGCAGCAGAGCGGGTGTTCGACCCGGCCAGGTATGACGTGATCATGTCAGGTCGCCCGCAGAGCACACGCGGCGGCAGTTGCTACGGGGCTCCCGGCCAGTCGATCAGGCATCAGGGCGTGGGCTTTGCGATTCGTAAGGGGGTCAGGTGGGTCCGCAATCCAGACGTAAGCGATCTCGCACTGAACAACCCAGATCTTCGCTGGGGAGTGGACATAACCGTCCTCGGTCCCAACCCGGTCCGCTTGCTTGCCATTCACCTCAAGTCTGGTTGCAACTCCGGTCGTTCTCCAACCGACGCGGACTGCCCAGTCCTTTTTGGGCAATTGCCGGTTCTTGAACGCTGGATCGACGCGCGGGCCCATGCCCGCGAACCCTACGCCATATTGGGAGACTGGAACCGTCGCCTGGCCGCAAAGGGCGATCAGTTCTTTGGCGCGCTAGATCGGCCGAAGCGGAAGGGTGCCGATCTTGAGCTCGCTGACGCGGGCCGGACCGCAACCTGCAAGACTCGGTATCGCGAGTTCATCGATCATGTAGTCGCAGGCCCACAGGTGACTGCGCGGATCGTATCCGGCTCTTTCGCAGAGTATACGTATGGGTTGCCAGAGGATCGTCACCCGTCAGACCATTGTCCCGTCTCGGTGCTCCTTAAGCTGTGACACCCGACGAAGAGCGGTGGGCGGAAGCCCTGGCCATCGAGCGGTTGTATGGCGACGAAGCTGCTGTCTGGGTTGCAGAACGCATTGGTGCTTTGGCACTTGCTGGCGACACGGCGGGAGTGGCGCGATTTAAGGAAATAGCCGCTCGGCTCGTGGACCTGAATCGCCTGCAGTGACGGACGGACGGGACAAAGCGGTCGCCGCACTTGCGCCACGCTGTCCTTCGTTGTGACGCCGCATGCTTCCGCTACGCTGGTAAAAACGGCAGTTGCCGGTTTTCGCTGCGACAACCGTCACCTGTGGCACAAAGGCTCCCGGGTCCCCACCGATGGTCAGGACTCCCGTCTGACCGCCGTCAGGTAGGCGATGCACATGAGGTTCAATTCATGGCGCACCGCTTGAGCTTCATCGGCGGAAAGGTCGCGTTCGAAGACGTTGCGTACCGCGCCGAATATCGTGGTCAGCAAGGTAAGGGTGACGGTGCGCAAATCGACGAAGCTGGCATCCGATGCCGTTGCCAGCATCGCCGCGGTCGTCGCGTCTGTGCGCCGCGCGAATGTCTCGATCAATTTCTCGTTGTCCAGCTCGACAACCGAACGGTAAAGCGCTCGAGTGACTTCCGGGCGATCCATTTTGACCTCCCAGTAGGTCGTGATGATTGCACCGACCATGTCGGCGATCGGTGCGCCCCGTTGAGCTTGGGCGGCCTCGTCGAGCCGATCCGCCAAGGCCGTCAGGTAGCGTTCGTTCAGCGCGTAAAACAACGCCTGTTTGTGCGGAAAATACTGATACATCGTGCCGACGGACACGCCTGCCCGCTTGGCGACGCGAGTCGTCGTCAGCCGGTCGGGCCCTTCGGCGACAAGAACCTGAACGGTCGCTTCGAAAATCGCATCCAGCGTGACCGTCGCCCGAGCCTGAACCGGCCTTTTCCGCGGACTTAGATGGCGGGGGGTGTCGTTGGGCATATGCGAATCCAAAAACTGAAGCTTCCTTCGTATTTAGCTGGCTCGGTATGATCTAGCTTACGGAGTATCGTCATATGGCAGACCAGGGACGAGTCGCGCTGGTGACCGGCGCCAACAAGGGCATTGGCTTTGAGATTGCCCGCAAGCTTGCGGCCGCCGGCGTCTCTGTCCTGCTCGGCTCGCGCGACCAGGGGCGCGGGGAGGGGGCTGCGGCATCGCTTTCCGCCGAGGGCCTTGCAGTGCGGGTGGTGACACTGGACGTGACCGATCAAGCCACCGTCGATGCGCTGGCCGCATTGGTGGATTCAGAGCATGGCAAGCTCGACATCCTCGTCAACAATGCCGGGATCGTCGATGCCAAGGACGGACCGCCCAGTGCGGGTTCGCCTGGCGCCGCGCAACGCATCATGGATACCAATTTCGTTGGCGCGCTCAGGGTCACGCAAGCCATGCTGCCGCTATTGCGCAAATCCAGCGCCGCGCGGATTGTCAACCTGTCGAGTTCCCTTGGATCACTGTCGCTGAACAGCGACCCCTCCTCGCCCTATTACAACGCGCGCCTGATTGGATACAATGCTTCGAAGGCGGCGCTGAATATGCTGACCGTTCAGTTGGCAGCAGAATTGGCCGACACGTCGATTCTCGTGAACTCTGTCAGTCCAGGTTATGTCCAAACCGACCTCACCGGAGGGGCTGGCTTCATGACCGCCGAGGAGGGCGCTAGACTACCGGTCGAGTTCGCGCTGCTGGGCGAGAACGGCTTGTCCGGGCAGTTCGTTGAACCCGGCGGCACGACGGCCTGGTAGTCGCATGGGAGGACGCATGCCGAAAGCCCTTGGTCAAGGAGTGGGCAGTGCTTCCTGCAAAGCTCGCTCACCCAAGCCCGCAGGACCAGCTTTATCGGCGGTACGGTGGTCATGTCTGATGCCGGCATGAGCGTGGCGGTTCCGGGCTGATCTTACCATTGCAGGACCTAGGATCCATTTGCCTGCGCGATGTGGATTTCCAGTCCGGCGGACACCCTACGAGACGCACCGATATTCACCCGCGATCCAGTCGGGCATGCTCAAACCGAAAGCGGAATGATGCCCGTCGCGATCGCCGTAACGAGGAGGATCAGGGACATCATGACCGCGTATTTGAGCGCGAACCGCTGCACGTCGCCGACCTCAACGCCGAGCAAGCCACAGGCAAGATACACCGGTGCAAGCAGCGGACTTAACGAATGAACCGGCTGGCCGAGCAATGACGCGCGCGCAATGGCCTCGACCGGCACGCCAAATGTCGTCGCCGTTTGCGCAACGACCGGAACGATCCCGAAATAATAGGCATCGTTCGACATCAGGAAGGTCAGCGGCAGGCTGAGCAGGCCGGTAATGGGCGCCAGATACGGACCCATTTCCGGGGGCACGCCGGCCAGAATGGAGCGCGCCATGGCGTCGAGCATGCCGGTTCCCTCCAAGATGCCGGTGAAGGACCCGGCTGCGAAGATCAGCGCCACCACCATCACGACGTTGCTGGCATGGGCGTCGATCCGCGCGCGCTGCTCTTTCAGTCGCGGATAATTGATCGTCGCAGCGATGGCGAAGGCAGCCATCATCAGAACCGGAAGCGGTGCCAGCCCGGAGAACATTCCCGCCATCAATCCGAGCGTCAGGAGGAGATTGATCCAAAACAGGTGCGGCTTGCGCTCGGGCGGGTTGTCGAGCGCAACCACCGCGCCATGTTGCATGGCATCGGCAGTCCAACCGAGGCGACGCCGTTCGGATCGCCCCAATTGCCAGGCCAGAACAAAGGCTGCCGCCAAGCCGATTGCCATGGTTGGCAGCATCGGAATGAACAGATCGTGGACCAGGTCCAGCTTCAACGCCGCGGCGGCACGCGCGCTGGGTCCCCCCCATGGTACAAAGTTCATCACCGAGTTGGTGAGCCCCAGCAGCGTCGCCAGGATCAGCGGATTCATGCCAACGCTGCGATAAACCGGCAGCATCGCCGTGATCACGATCAGCGCGGTGGTAGTGCCATCGCCATCGACCGACACCAGCGACGACAGGGCGGCGGTCCCTAGCGCGATCCGGACCGGGTCATTGCCGACGAAATGGAGAATGCGTCGAACCAGGGGATCGAACAGCCCAGCATCCATCATGATGCCGAAATAAAGAATGGCAAATGAGAGCAGCAACGCGATGGGCGCGACGCTGACGACACCCTCGACCACCATCTCGCCGAGGTTGGACCCGGCACCTGCCAGCAGGCCGAACAGGATCGGGATCGCAATCAGCGCGACAGCCGCAGACAGCCGCCGGGTCATGATCAGCAGGATGAAGGTCGCCACAGTGGCGAAACCGAGTATGGCAAGGGTCATGGTCAGCGGATCCAGATTGTGATCGAGTGATGGCGGACACGATTGCAGCATGGTCGCATGCTGCTAAGATCGGGCCGAGAATGGCCCGAAGCACCCCCGCAGATCTGTACGCCCCGGAAGAGAGCCAGCGCGCCGAGCCGGCCACGCTGACGGTACTCACGCGCGTTCGAGAACTGATTGTGACGGGGGAAATGCAGGCGGGCTCGCGGCTTGCCGCTGAAGCAATCGCCAAGGATCTCGGCGTTTCGCGAACTCCGGTGCGCAGTGCCCTGGCCGTGCTCGTAGCGGAAGGCCTGGTCTCCTACCACGTCAATCGCGGCTACACCGTTCGCAATATTGGATTGCGTGATGTGCTTGACGCGATTGAGGCGCGTGCCGTGCTGGAAAGTCGGGCGTGCGGGCTGTCGGTGGACTATGGCTGGGCCGAGGAAGAACTCGTTCAGCTTCGCGCTGCGGTATCGGGTGGCGCGACGATAGTCGCGCGCGGCGCGTGGTCCGAGGAGATTGAGCGCGATTGGTACAAGCTCAATCGCGACTTTCATTCCCTGATCGTCCGGGTATCCCGCAACATCGCGATCCGCACGGCGATCCGGATGACGTTGATCTATCCGGTTTTCGGCGATGTGGCCAGATTGTCCCCGCCCATCGCGGCCTATATCCCGATGCGCCATCGCACCATCCCCCCCGTGCCTCCATCGCATATCGTCGAGTCCCAGTCGGACCATGAGCGGATTTTGGCCGCCATCGTGGACGAGGATGCGCCGCTCGCGGAGCAATCGATGCTAACCCACGTGATCAAGTCCAAAGACCGGCTCGCCGCGTTGGCAACCCGCAGATAAGTGCCTGGCTCGCAGGTTGCGGGCCATGTTGTCAACTTTGAATGCAATTTTGCCCTCTCTTCGGACCAGCATGCGCGCATGACGGGGCGAGGAACATCGTAAAATCCGGATAGATTGATGCAGGAAAGTGATTGTCGTGCCCGAAAGCCCCGGATTTCTGCGCCTTTCCCAAAGGCGCATTGCGCTGCAAAGTGAATCCAAAATTTGACAAATAGGATTTTCCTTTCATTCTAGGGCGATTGGGAATGCCGAACACGGCACCCGTCAAGAGAGGGTGGGAGGAAAGGATGAAGACTCGTTCGTATCGTCTGTTGCCGGGGATCGCGCTCGCAGCCCTGTGCTGCGGCAACCTGGCTCATGCGGCCCAGTCGGAGACGGCGGTGCCCGCAAGCCAGGCAGAGGCTGAGGCAGAGCGGGAAGGTTCTGCTACCACGCAGGAAATCATCGTCACCGCTCAGCGCCGCAGTCAAAGTTTGCAGGATGTGCCGGTGACCATCACCGTATTTGGTGCCGAGCAGATCCAGGAAGCGCGGATCCAGCAGGTCGAGGATGTCGTGCGTGGCACGGTCGGACTCCAGTTCGATGCATTTCCTGCCTCGCAGCCACGCCTGGCGGTTCGCGGCATCGGCTCCTCCGATCGCGGCGCGGCAGGCGACCCCAGTTCGGCAGTCTTTCTCGATGACATCTACCTCGGCCGTCCGGCGGCAATTGCGTTTGACGCGTTCGACGTCGAACGGATCGAAGTGCTCAAAGGGCCGCAGGGCACGCTCTTCGGTCGCAATGTCGTGGGCGGGGCGATCAACGTCATTACCCGCAGGCCCGATCTGACGGGTGTCGATGCCTCAGCCGAGTTGACCTACGGGAATTTCGACCGGTTCGACGCAGCGGGGTTCGTGAATCTGCCGTTCGCCAACAATAGCGGTGCCGTGCGGTTGAGTGGCGCCTATCGCAGCCATGACGGTTATGTCCGCAACGCCTTTCTCGATACGCATGTCGAGGATCAGAAGACCTTGAGCGGTCGCCTCCAGCTCTATGCCGAGCCGAGCGCGAATTTCCGGGCGTTGTTTACTATCGACGGAACGCGTGATCGCGCGACCGGCCCTGCAAATCACGTTCTCGAACGCGATACGAGCGATCCGGCATCGGCGCTCTACAGCGTCTTTCAGGATCCGGACATGACCTACGGGTCCGACGTCGGATATCAGGACCGCGACACATTCGGCATCCGCAGCGAACTGAGTTATGACTTCTCTTTCGCTACGCTGACCTTTCTCGGCTCCTATCGCGAACTGACCTATCATGTCGGCTATGACTTTGACGGTGGCAATCCGACGCCAGGCCAGCCGGGTGAGAATCTCATCAACATTTATGGCGGCAATGACGAGCAGGCGGTTCTGAGTAGCCAGGAGCTGCGCCTGTCGTCACCCGCCGGAAGTGCGATCGACTGGGTCTTCGGACTCTATCACTATAACCAGCAGGTCGAACGGACCGATCTGTTCAACCTGGATGCCCCAGTGATTGCGCCGATTCCGCTTACGGAAATCTATCGTCAGGATTCTTCGCTCGACAGTGTAGCGGTGTTCGGCGACGTCACCGTTCTGCTCAGCGAACAGGTTTCAGTAATCGGCGGCGTGCGCTACACCCGTGACAGCAAGCGCTATCGCGTTGGCAATACCGACAGCATGGTCCCGTTGCGCGGCGACGAATTTTTCGACGTGACCACCGGTGCCAGCTTCGATGCCGTAACGTGGCGCGGCGGTCTCAACTTTAAACCGAGCGCCAACCATCTGCTCTATGCGATGGTCTCACGCGGCTTCAAAAGCGGCGGTTTCCAGGACACGCCTGCTAATGCCGCAGAAGCTGTGCAGGCCTATCAGCCTGAAATCGCCACCCAATATGAGATCGGGCAGAAAAGCAGCTTCTTCGGCGGTCGGGTGATCTGGAACAACACGCTCTTTTACCTCGACTATACCGATCTGCAGACCCGTCAGGTCGATCCATCCACCGGCGCTATCTTTACCACCAATGCCGGCTCGGCCACGATCAAGGGGTATGAGAGCCAGCTCGACGTGCGGCTGGCAGATGGTCTTGCCCTTTCGGCTGCCTATGCGTTTACCGACGCAAGGCTGAATGACTATGTCGAAAACGGCGTCGATCTGTCCGGCAACCGCATCACCCGCACTCCGCGGCACAAACTCTCGCTATCGCCATCCTACCGCCGCGACATTGCAGCCGGGGTCGAGATGACCGTGGCGGCCGACTATCGCTACGAGAGCCTGATCTACGACGACAATGCCAACACACCGCCTGAGATCCGGCCTGCGACGCATTTCGTCGATGCCCGGATCGTGATCGACGGGCTGGCTGAGCGGTTTTCTCTCTCGCTGTGGGGCAAGAACCTGACCAACGAGCGCACCCGCACCTTTCAGGGCACGTTCCTCGGGGCAAATTTCGGCGCCTACAGCCCGCCCCGCACCTATGGCGCAACACTGCGCTGGACCCACTGATAGCAACGTGGATGCATATCCACGTGAATCACATCCGATAGAGGCGGCCCATAATCGGGGTCGGGAGGCATGATGATCGATCAATTCCCCGATGGCGTGAAGGTGCTGGTTCCGACCGGCTCGCTTGGCGCAGGCGTGCGCGAGGACGAGGTGGCCTATGGCCTTGAACGCGGTGCGCACGTCATCGCATCCGACGCAGGCTCGACGGACAGCGGCGCAGCCTATCTCGCCACCGGCAAGTCGAAAAACAATCGCGGTGCGGTCAAACGTGACCTCACCATCCTCATGAAGGCGCAGGCAAAGTCCGGCATCCCGATCGTGATCGGTACGGCGGGGCAGGCGGGGGGCGACCTCAACCTTGAATGGACGCGCGACATCGTTCTGGAGATCGCCGCCCAATTGGGGATGGCGCCCAAGATCGCGCTGCTGCGGTGCGAGCAGGACAAGGCGACGGTCAAACGGATGAACAAGGAAGGGCGGATTCATCCCCTGCCGCCACTCGGGCCGCTCGATGATGCTACAATCGATGCGTGCGATCATATCGTCGCGGCATTGGGCGTGGAACCCTATGTCGCAGCGCTGGAAGCTGGCGCGGACATCATTTTGGGAGGGCGGTCCACCGACACGGCAGTCCTTGCCAGCTATCCGATCTGGAAAGGGGCACCCTGGGGCCCGGCCTGGCATGCGGGCAAGATTGGCGAATGTGGCGGACAATGCATCGAGGACCGCGACGTGTCCGGTGCGTTGCTCATCGTGCGCCACGACGGGTTCGAGGTCGAACCGTTGAACGCCACGTCGCGCTGCACGCCGCACAGCGTATCGGCGCACATGCTTTATGAGAATACCGACCCGTTCCGCCTGACCGAGCCGGGGGGAACGCTCGATGTTACGGATGCGCGATACACCCCGATCGACGATCGCCGCGTGCGTGTGACCGGCTCCAAATGGGAGCGGCAACCCTATACGCTGAAGCTGGAAGGCGCCGGTGGCGGGAAATACCAGACGATCATGCTGGTTGGCATTCAGGACCCCGATGTCCTGTCCGACATTGACGGGTTCCATGACCGTATCCTTGCCGCGCTTTATCAGCGCACGCGCGGCTCGATTCCGGCTGACGAGCTTGGCGAGTTCCATATATCGCTGCGCATGTATGGCTGGAATGCGATGACCGGAGCCCCGGTCCCCACAGGAACGCCGCCACCGCCCGAAATCGGCATGTTGTTCGTCGCGACCGCCGCGACGCAGGAGCTGGCCAACGCCATCGCCCAGGCCTGCAATCCCTATTTTTTCCATTACCCCGCCGTGATGGACAAGGAACTGCCCAGCTACGGCTTTGCTTTCACTCCCGCCGATGTGCCGCGCGGGCAGGTTTACGAGTTCAAGCTCAACCATGTGGTCGCGCTGGAAGATCCGATGGAACTGGTTCGCATCGAATGGATCGATCTGGCCGCATCGCGCGGGAAGCATATGCTGGAGGCGGCCAATGGCTAAGGTCCGCGACGTGTGTCGCCATGTCCGATCGAAAAATGCCGGCCCCTTCTGGGTGACGTTTGACCTGTTCTTCGACGGTCCCGAACAATACCGGGCCTATCATGACAGTCCGGTGCTATCGCCCCAGCTGTTCGCGCAGCTGTACGGCACCGATCCGGCTTTGGTGAAGAAAATCCCGGTGGAGGATCTGGCGATGCTCAAGATCTCCTACCCGCGCGCGACCCCGCAGGGCGGGATGGAGGAACGGGACATGCATTCCGGTCAACAATATGTCCGCCTGCTTGATGTGGAGCTGGACTGATGAGCGGTGGCGCCGGCGGACCGCAAACCCTCCCCGACCTGCTCGCGCGCGCCGCGTCCGACCATGCCGGACGCCCTGCGCTCGACTTCATGGGTCGATGCTGGTCCTGGGGTGAGGTCGAGGCGCAAAGCGCACGCTGTGCCGCAGCGCTCCAGGCAATGGGTGTCGCGCCCGGGGATCGCGTCGGCCTGTGCCTGCCCAACACGCCCTATTTCGTCATCGCCTATTTCGCGGTGCTGCGGATCGGCGGCATCGTGGTCAGTATGAACCCGCTTTATACCGAGCGTGAGATGGCACATCTGATAGCGGATTCGGGCGCGCGTCATCTGTTCGTGATCGATCTGCCCGAAGTCTATAACCGGATCGCGGTGGTGCCGGGCGTGGAGCGGATCATTCTCTGCCCGATTGCCGAGATACTGCCTACCGCAAAGCGGGTCGCCTATCGCTTGTTCAGGCGCAATCAGATTGCAAGACCGGCGCGCGACGAACCTCGCGTGGTCCGCCTCGGTGAACTTGTCGCGACTGCAGCGATGGCCAGACCGGTAGCCGTGGCCCCCGGCGACGTTGCGGTGCTGCAATACACCGGCGGCACGACCGGTTTGCCCAAAGGCGCGGCGCTGACACATGGCAGCCTGGTCGCCAATTGTCTGCAAATGGCGGAATATGACCATGCGCGGCCGCAGCAGCCCGAAACGGTTATGGCGTGCCTTCCCATGTTTCATGTCTTCGCGCTGACAACCGTGCTCAATTATTCGGTACACACAGCGGCCCGTATCGTGCTGCTGCCCCGGTTTGAGTTGCAGCCATTCCTTGCCGCAATGAAGCGAGCCCAGCCCGAACGCCTGTTCGTGGTCCCGACCATCCTGACCGCATTGAACGCGATCGACGCCGAAGAGCTGCCGGCCACCGGCCAGCTTCGCCTGTGCGTGTCAGGTGGGGCGCCGCTGCCGCCAGAGGTTCGGGCGCGGTTCGAACAGCGCACCGGCGCGCGCGTGCTGGAGGGCTATGGTCTTTCCGAAGCATCGCCGATCGTGAGCTGCAATCCAACGACTGGCGAGATTCGCGACGGAAGTGCGGGGGTCGCCTTTCCGGGCACGGTGATCGAAATCCACTGTCTCGAAACCGACAAGATCCTTGGCATCGGGGAAAGCGGCGAAGTCTGTGTGCGCGGACCGCAGTTGATGCAGGGCTATTGGCAGCGACCCGAGGAAACGCGCGAGGTGCTTGTCGACGGTCTCCTGCGGACCGGCGATGTCGGCTATCTCGATGCCGATGGCTATCTGTTTCTGGTCGACCGGATCAAGGATTTGATCCTGTGCGGCGGCTATAATGTTTATCCACGCGTGATCGAAGATGCGCTGTATGAGCATCCCGATGTCGTCGAGGCGAGCGTCATCGGCGTGGCCGACGACTATCGTGGGGAAGCGCCAAAGGCGTTCATCAAACTGCGCGTCGGGGCTGACACCACCCCCGACGACCTGCGTGAATTCCTGAAAGACCGGATCAGCAAGATCGAAATGCCGCGCGATATCGAGCTGCGTGATGAGCTGCCCAAGACGCTGATCGGAAAATTGTCGAAGAAAGAGCTGCGCGACGCGTAGCGCGACGCAAGGAGAAGCCTGTCATGGCAACACAACTCAAACCTCCGCATGCCGGCATGTCCGAGGCCGAATGGAAGGTGCGCGTCGACCTGGCCGCCGCCTATCGGCTGGTGGCGCTCTATGGCTGGGACGACCTGATCTTCACGCATCTTTCCGCGCGGGTGCCCGGTCCGGAGCATCATTTCCTGATCAACCCATATACCCATATGTTCGAGGAGATTACGGCGTCCAGCCTGGTCAAGATCGATATCGAGGGTCGCAAGGTTGACGACTCGCCCGCGCCTGTAAACGCGGCGGGATTCGTGATCCATTCAGCCATACATATGGCGCGTGAGGATGCCGCGGCGGTGCTGCACCTGCACACGCCGCATGGTCAGGCGGTTTCGGCGATGCGGGAGGGGCTGCTTCCGCACACCCAAACCGCAATGATCGCCCGGCACGACGTCGCCTATCATGACTATGAGGGGATCGCGACGAACCTGGAGGAGCGCGAGCGGTTGGTTGCAGATCTCGGCACCCAGCACTCGATGCTGCTGCGCAACCACGGCACGCTTACCCTGGGCGCCAGCGTCGCCCAGGCATTTTTGCGCATGTATTTTCTGGAGCGCGCATGCGAGGCACAGGTGATGATGCTTGCGGCCGGTCGTGACGCATTGATTACGCCGAATGACGGCATTGCCGACGTGGTTCGAGATCAAGTTTCCGGCACGTCGATGGCGATGGCCGCCGAAATGCTCGCCTGGCCCGCGTTGCTGCGCAAGCTGGACCGGATCGACCCCTCGTTCCGTCAGTAACAGGTCCGCTAGCCTCGCTGACGAACACGGCCCCGAACCAGTAACTTACGGCTCGGGGCCAGTTAGCATTTTTTGATCATGCGCAAATTGCGTCGGCGATCGCTTTTCCGCAAGCCTCTGTTCCGGCGGCGCCTCCTAAATCCCGCGTGCGATATTCGGGTCGGGCCAGTACCGCCTCGATCGCCCTGACCACCGCCGCCGCTGCCTCCGGCTCACCGAGATGATCGAGCATCAGCGCGGCCGACCAGATCTGTCCGACCGGATTGGCAATATGCTGCCCCGCAATGTCAGGGGCCGAGCCATGGACCGGTTCGAACAGCGAGGGGAATTTGCGTTCGGGGTTGATGTTGCCGGCCGGGGCAATGCCGATCGTACCGGTGCAGGCTGGACCAAGATCGGACAGAATATCGCCGAACAAGTTCGAAGCCACGACCACGTCGAACCAGTCTGGATGCTGGACGAAATGCGCGGTTAGAATATCGATATGATATTTGTCCCAGCGCACATCGGGGAAATGGGGTGCCATCGCCTCTACGCGCTCGTCCCAATAAGGCATGGTGATCGAAATGCCGTTGGATTTGGTGGCTGAGGTGAGGTGCTTCTTCTCCCGCCGCTGTGCCAGGTCGAACGCAAAGCGCAGCACGCGATCGACGCCGACGCGGGTCATCACTGTTTCCTGCATCACCACTTCGCGCTCGGTTCCGGGGAAGATCTTGCCGCCGATCGAGGAATACTCGCCCTCGGTATTCTCGCGCACCACATAGAAGTCGATGTCGCCGGGGCCACGATGAGCAAGCGGGCTGGGCACCCCGGGCATCAGACGAACCGGGCGAAGATTGACATATTGATCGAATTCACGCCGAAACTGGATCAGCGATCCCCAGAGCGAAATATGGTCGGGCACGCTGTCCGGCCAGCCGACCGCGCCAAAGAAGATCGCGTCATGCCCGCCGATCTGCGCTTTCCAGTCCTCGGGCATCATCTGCCCGTGCCTGAGATAATAGTCGCAAGACGCGAAATCGAACGCGTCAAACTGGAACGCGCAATCGAAGCGTTTTGCCACGGCCTCAAGCACGCGCAAACCCTCTGGGACGACTTCCTTGCCGATCCCGTCGCCGGGAATGACGGCAATGCGGTATGCGTTTGTTTTCGTCATGTCAGCAGCCCCCTGCGCCATCTGTTCCTTCAATCAGGATGGCGCGAAAATCATTGACGTTGGTGAAGGTTGGTCCTGTCGTTACGAGCCCGCCGGCCGCTTCGAAGAAGCGATGGGAATCGCTCCTTTCCAGAGCTTCTTTGCCGGAGCATCCTGCCGCCAGCGCCGCAGCAATCGTGTGTGGCCCCATCACGGCACCCGCGTCGGTGCCCGTGCCGTCAATCCCATCGGTGTCGGCGGCGAGGGCATGGATGCCGGGCGCGCCGTTCAATGCCATGGTCAGTGCGAGCAAATATTCGCCGTTGCGCCCGCCCTTGCCGGATCCGCGAACCGTGACGCTGGTTTCTCCGCCTGACAACAGGATGCAGGGCGGTCCATCTGCGCCCCTGACCTCCAGCGCCAGTGCGGCGTCCTCAGCTCCCAATTCGCGGGCCTCGCCCTCGATATCGCTGCCGAGAATGAGAGGCACATAGCCGGCATTGCGCGCAACGTCGGCTGCTGCCCTGAGCGCCTCGGCGGGACTGGCGATCATGCGGTAATCTGGTTCGGGCAGATCACCCGGCTTGGGTGTTTCGCCTTCCTCGCGCATCAACCAGGATCGGATCGATCCCGCCGGATCGATCCCAAGTTCTGCCAGCACCGCCAGAGCATCCTGCCGACTGGTCGGATCAGCCACGGTCGGCCCGGAGGCGATCGTGCCCGGATTGTCACCCGGCACGTCCGAAATGGCCAAGGTCACGATCCTGGCAGGGTGTGCCAACTGCGCCAGCCGTCCGCCCGCGACCATCGAGAGATGCTTACGCACGCAGTTCATCTGGCTGATCTTGGCGCCGGATCGCAACAATTCCCGGGACAGTTGCTGCAATTCGTCAAGGCTAACGCCGGGCGGAGGCGCGGCGAGCAAGGCAGACCCTCCGCCGGAAATCAGGCAAAGAACTAGGTCATCGGGCTGCAGTCGGCGGAGTAGCGCCAGCATTTCCCGCGTTGCCGCCATGCCGGCAGTATCTGGTATCGGATGGCCGGCTTCACGCACGGCGATGCGGTTGCACGGCACCGCATGGCCGTGGCGCGTAATGACCAATCCTTCGATCGGCCCCCTCCAGTGGCGTTCAACGGCACGCGCCATCGTTGCTGCAGCTTTTCCGGCCCCGATCACGATTGTTCGTCCCGACGGCAAATCCGGCAAAGCGGGCGGAACACACCTGTCCGGTTGCGCCCTGGCAACGGCGGCACTGAACATGTCGCGAAGCAGCCGTTCGGCCACCGAGTGCGATGCCGGATCGCACATGGCCCGATCAGCGCGTGCGACCATCGGCCACCACGCATTCCGGTGGCGGGTTCGCGCCATTCAGCACCGCGACGACCGACCGGGCGGCGACCATGTTGGTTCGCGACAGCCCTTCATGGGTCGACGCAGCCGAATGCGGGGTGGCGATGACATTGGGCAGACGAATAAGCGCGTCGGTCACGGATTTCAGCGCAGGGTCGCTTTCGCTCAGATAGACGTCCAGTCCGGCTCCCGCGATCGCTCCGTTGCGCAACGCATCGAGCAGTGCGCGATCATCGACCAGTCCGCCACGGGCAGTGTTGATCAGAAATGCAGACGGCTTCATCCGCGCAATCTGTGCCGCGTCGAACAGGAAGCGGGTGTCGTCGGTCAACGGTGCATGGATCGAGATATAATCGCTGGCGGCGACCAGCGTCTCCAGGTCGACCCGCTCGACATTTGGTGGTGTGCCTTCTGGCAGTGCGCCATGCGTTGCTGCGATGACGCGACAATCGAACCCTTGAAGTCGCTTGGCGAGGCTGCGGCCGATCCGGCCCATGCCGACAATGCCGACCGTCTTTTCGAATAGATCAGTGCCGGTCAGGATCGAGAAGTCGCCCTCGATCATTCGGCTTTGCGTTTCCCGAAAACGATGGCCGACCGCCAGCATGAGCGCGATCGCATGATCGGCAACAGATGCATCATTGCCGCCCGCGGCAATGCATACGACGCGCCCCAGATCGTGCGCAGCCGCGACATCGACACGCTCATATCCCACCCCGCGCCGCGAGACGACCTGGAGATCAGGCAAGGCTGCGAGCAGTTCGCGGGTGACGCGCGCATGACCGACGATCCAGCCTGCCGCCCCCTGTAACATCGACACCAGTGCTTCATGGGTAAGCGAGCCGTCTGCGACGCCGGTCGGCAGATCCACGACGACGACCTCGCAATCATGCTCGCGCAGATATCCGATCGTCGCCTCATCAAAAAAGCGCTGGGTGACAACGACTTGCCGGGTCGACATGATGTTCTCCGAGATCAGGATGCGACACTCCGGTAGCTGCGGGCAAGGACGCGCGCCAATGCCGAATTCCGATCAAATCATGCACGTAGTGGAGTGCCAATGGCATCGACGAACCGCATGCGCGCTGGACCGCAATGGAAGGGGGTCAGGCGGCTCGCACGCTGGCGCTGATTCGCGACCAAAGCGCTTCTGCAGCCGGTGATTGTCGCGCGCGCGGTCTCCATAGGCGGATTTCGATCTCGATGTCCTCTTCTTCCGCTCCGGCGCGCACGAGCCTTCCTGATGCCAGATCGTCCTCCACCAGACTGAGCGCAGTCCAGGCAACGCCTCGGCCATCGCGCGCCATCGCGGTGAGCACGCTGGCAAGGTGGGAGGAAAAAGCGGGTTGCGCGGCCTTGTCGCGTGGACTGCGTGCAAGTGCAGACGCGAGAATGCGTCCCATTCCCGATTCCGCGGTGAATGCCAGCTGCGGCGCGCTTCGTAGATCGGACGATTGCAATAGAGCTGGCGCGGCTACCGGTAGCAGCCGATCGCTACCGAGTTGCAGAGATCGAAAATCGGATCCCAGCCGGGTTGGTGCGGCCTCATGATGGTGGCAAATGAGGAATTGCGCCTTGCCCTCTATCATTCGGCGCTCGCACGCAACCATATGATCGGCGGTCAAAGCGATCGTCGCGGCGAGCGGTTGCGCCTCCTCGAGCTTTCTAAGCCAGCGCGGGAAAAACGTGAGCGAAAGCACATGGGTCGATGCAAAGCGCAACGTCTCGTGATCGCTGCGGTCGGCGGCACGCGCTACCTCGCGCCCCAATTGCAATCGCCTTAGCGTTTCCTCCGCCGCAAGCTGAAAGCTCTCGCCGGCCGCCGTCAGTCGAATGCGATGCGTCCGCCGATCGATCAGCTCGGCACCGACCCAGTCCTCCAGTGACTTTATCCGTCGGCTAAAGCTGGGTTGGCTCATCCCGCGACTTTCTGCCGCACGCGAAAAACCGCCTTGCTCGATCAGCATCAGGAAGTCTTCGAGCCAGCTAATATCCATTGCCGCGATGTGCTCCTGTTTGGGGACAGGCTAGTCTCGACATGGGTGGCTGGCCAGCGATTGATGCACGAGTTTGCTGGCAACGACCGGTTCCATCAAGACGGCGCTGGAGCAGTCTCGATTGAACCCATATCTGGCCGGATCGCTTGTTTGGACGCTCGCTGAACGCGGGCAGATGGATTTTATCGTCGAGCCTCACCTCAAGGCTCTTTTGCCGCGTGCCGCAGTGGTGCAAGGTTTAGTTGGCGAATTCGCCGATGGAGTGTCGGTCGTTTAGGGGGGCGGTTCCCACTCGCTACGTTGGCTTATGGGGCGCAAAGCGGACCCACATGGTGTCACGCTGCGTCATAAAATCTCATGCCGAATGTGGGGGAAGTGTGGGGAAGACGGTAGCTCGTTTCGAGATTCGTGAAATAAAGCAAATATTTACATGATAATCGGAGCTTCGTGCCGCTCGTTCCTTACCTTACGCGCCATTTCGCCATGCGGTTCGGACGGTTCGAAAATGCCGGCTGTGACGCCCGACGAAGAGCGGTGGGCGGAAGCCTTGGCCATCGAGCGGTTGTATGGCGACGAAGCTCCTGTCTGGGTTGCAGGACGTATTGGTGCTTTGGCACTTGCTGGCGACACGGCGGGAGTGGCGCGATTTAAGGAAATAGCCGCTCGGCTCGTGGACCTGGGTCGCCTGCAGTGACGGACGGACGGGCCAAAACGGTCGCCGCTCTTGCGCCACGCTGTCCTTCGTTGCGACGCCGCATGCTTCCGCTACGCTTCCAACTCAGGGAAGTCTCGCGCACAGGCCCCGGAAGGGGTGTTTAAATCACTGATTGTAAAAGGAAAAATGGTGCTGCCGGTGAGGATTGAACTCACGACCTCAGCCTTACCAATTGCCGTCCTTCGAATGGTCCAGATAGGAGCGGTAAAAATTGGCCGTTTTTTGCCTGGGAGCTTTCGGCGCCGCATCATCGAAAATCGACATTACTCGAAAGAATCCGCTGCGCAGTACGCTCTGGGCCAATCAGCGCAGGCTCCGATTTGATGTCCTACGCATTTGCCCAATCGAGCGAGCGCTCCATGTAGCGCATTTGTGCACTCGCGCTCTTGGCCCGCGCCAGCGCTATCCTGCCCCGCTCAGCACCTCGGTGCACTCGGCCCGGTGGTGGTCTATGATATCCTCCACTCATCACTCAGTGCAGCACCGGCGTCACGAGTTCCAGTCGGTACAGCTCAGCTCAGTTGCGCGTTGGTCGATGCCCTTGTTCCGGTTCACCGCCGCCCGGTTTGTTGCAACCACAGGACCAGCGCCTCCGGTCGGTCGGTCATGATGATCGTGGCGCCAGCGCGGAGGGCGCGTCCCCAGGCGGCGTCGGGATCGCGAAGGGCAAGTTGGTCATCGAGTCCACCGCTCCACTGCGGCCCGGCCGCGACAACCATCACCTGCTTTCCTGCCAGCGCAGGATCGGCGGCGTCGCGCTCGAGGAAGGTCGGGTCGGTGAAGACGATTTCATAGCCGGCGGCGCGATACCGGGCATAAGCGCGCAACCGCTCGGACAGCGGGCGCGCGTCCTGCCAGATGATCGGCATCACCAGCGGCAGGCCGCGCAGGTCGAGCGTATCGATGATGCGGGTGCTGGCCCCCTTGGCGACCGGCGCGTCGGGTATCTTGAAGAAGACAAGGTCGAGCGCGCCCACCTCGCGGACGACCTTGACCGATGCCTCGAAGACCGTCCGCGCATCATGGGCCGGATCGGTCTTGATCTCGAGATTGACCATGATGCCGAGCCGCTTGGCCTCGCGCAGATAGGCGTCGAGCGTGGGCAGCGCCTCGCGCGTCACGAACGCGTCGGGCCCGCCCTTGCGCTCGCGCAGTCGCACGGCGCCGATCTGCGTGGCGGTCAGTTCGTGGATCTGGCCGCTCCCATCGGTCGTGCGATCCAGCGTCCGGTCGTGGATGACGAACGCGACGCCATCGCGGCTTAGTCGCACGTCATTCTCCACCGCCTCAACGCCGAGAGCATGGCAGGCCGCGATCGAGGAGAGCGAGTTTTCCGGCGCCGCGCTCCAGCATCCCCGATGCGCCACAACCAGTGGTCGCTGCGGAGTCGCCTCGCGCCAGCGGGCGGGAATAGCGCTCGCCGCCGGTTGCGCGCCTTCTTGCGCAACGGCGGTGACCGGCGAAACCAGCAGCGCAAAGGCGAGCAGGTGCAGCGGAAGCCTCACTGTTTGATCCTCATACCTGCAAAGTAGCTGCGGCCCGGACGATAGGCGGCCGACAGCGTGTCGGTCGCCAGGCCGGTCTGCTCGACCCAGGCGGCGTCGGTCAGGTTGCGCGCCATGCCGAACAGTTCGAACCCCTTTGCGACCTTCACCCGCATTTGCAGGTCGAGCTTGCCATAGTCATCGACCCACACGTCCGAAACCTGGGTAGTGCCAAATGTGCCGGTGAATGTCTGGCCACGCAGCCGCCAGGCGAGGTTCAGTTCGACCGGTCCGTTGCGATAGTCGATGCTCAGATTGCCCAGCCATTTCGGCTGGTTGCGCAGCCCCCCTACACTGCGGGTCGAGCCGTCGGTGAATACCACCGCCCATTCGCCGTCGAGCCGCGTGTAGTTGGCGCTGAAGCCCAGACCGTCGAACGGCGCGGGCAGGAAGGCGAAGCGATCGACCACGACGCTCGCCTCGATCCCGCGCACCCGCGCGTCGCCGGTGTTGAGCGGGGTTTCTTCGGTCAGCACCGGCACGCCGTCGCTGCCCAATGTCTGGCGACGCTCGACGAATGTCTCGTCGTCCAGTTTCTTGTGAAACGCCGCGACCGAAGCAAAGCCGCCACGGAAATAATAGTCGATACTCGCATCCCAGTTTTGTGCGGTGCGCGGGCGCAGATAGGGATTGGTGCCGCGGATGATCGGATTGCCGTTGCCATCATAGGTGACGGTCTGGCCCATGGCGAAGTCGGCAAAGTCGGGACGTCCGAGCGTTTCGGTATAGGCTGCGCGGATCAGCAGTTCCGGTGTCACCTCATAGCTGGCCTGCACATTGGGCATGACCTCGGTATAATCGAAGCGACGCGTTGCCGGGCGGGTCACGCCGCCCACCGTATCGGCACTGTCATTGGTGTAGCGCGTCTTTTCGACCCGCACGCCTGCCAGCAGCCTGAGGCCCCCCTTTGCGAAGGTGAGCGCGCCATGGCCGTCGAGCACATCTTCGGTGAGCCGATAGTCGGTGGTAGCCGCATCGTCGATCGTCAGCCGCGCGTTATTCTGCATCCATCCCCAATAGGCAGCGCCATCGATGAAGATCGGATCGGTGCCGTTGATCGTCTGGCCCGGGCGCAGCACGCTGGCATAGGCAAGGGTACGGCCGGCGAGCGGGCGATAATTCTCCTGCCGCTGGTCGAAATCACGCTTCAGCCGGCGCCACGATCCGCCGATGCGCACGCCCAAACCCTCGGCGTCGCGATAGCTGTTATGTTCAAAGTCCGCACGCAGGCTGTAGACATGATCCTGCATCGGGCGAAACAGGCGGAAGGCATCGCGATTGTTGCGGTGAACCCAGGCCGCAGGATTGCCGATCGTCGGCGATGTGATCGCGATGCCCGGATCGTCGCGGCCGATATCGTAGCTGCCCGTCAGGCCGGAAAACTGGAAGCGCTCGCCGCGGAACAGGTCTTCCAGATGGTCATAGTCGGTGAACGAACCGCGCAGCGTCAACAGGCTGCGCGCGCCGAAGCGATAGTCGAGCCCGCCCGCCAGCAGCAGCGTCGAGCGGTTCATATCATAGTCTTCGATGAAGCTCTCGGCGGTGCCGCGCGTGAAGTTGCCCGTGCCGCGGGTCGCGCCGGTTACGTTCGGGGCGGTGAAATAGGTGTTCGCCCGATAATAGGTCGCTTCGCTTTCCTGTTGAAAATAATTCGCTGAGACGAATGCATAGAGTTTATCGATCGAGCGGGCCTCGAGCTTGGCATAGGCCGCGTGGTTGCGCGTGTCCTTGTCGTATAAGCCATACCAGCTGCTGCCATTGGGGACGTCGATGCCATTGACCTGTGAGTAGGCGCTGACTTCCTTGACCGAATCCACCCATTTGTCGCGCCGTGCATCGCCGCCGATGACGAAGCCGAACTGATCGTCCGAACCGTAGGTCCGCTTGCCCACCACGCTGACGCGATAGGATGGGCCCCCATCCCCGGACACGCCGTTCTGCTCATAGGTGCCGAGCGCCATGCTGGCTTTGAAATAGGGCTGGATGCCACCATCAAAGGCGCGCAAGGTGCGCATCTCGAGATGGCCGCCAATCGAATTGGCATCCATGTCGGGCGTCACGGTCTTGTAGACATTCGCTTGATGGATCACCGACGCGGGAAACACGTCGAGCTGGGTCCCGCGATTGTTGCGGCTCGAATTCCAGACCGGATTTCCGTCGACATCCATGCTGTTATAGCGCGCGTCGAACCCGCGGATCGTGACGGTCCGGCCTTCCGAGCTGTTGTAGCCGCGGTCCGAGCTGACCCCGACGACGCGATCGAGCACTTCGGCCAGCGACACATCGGGCGTCCGCTCGACCTGTTCGGCGGTCTGCGAATCGACGATTCCCGTCTTCTCGCGCTTCAGCGTCTCGGGTGGGGTGTCGACGGACGCAAGGCCGGTAATGACCACTTCTTCCGCGTCACCGGCAGCACTGGCCGGAGCCTCTTGCGCGGTCAGCGAACCCGTTGCGAAGGGCGCGACCAGCATCGTGGTCCCGATAAGCAGGCGGTGTTGATAGCGTCGCATGATGGTCCCCGGAATGCCTCTGTCGGCATGGCCTCTAGGTCAGCTGTGTGACTCTTTAATTTCACGATGGAACTTAAATAGCGCTTGAGCGGTTCACCGGTGGGCCGTTTAAGAGACGTTTGACGGGGGGATCGTGACCGGCTGGGCGTTATCGACGAGCGAACGACGCGTATTGGAGATCGTCTGGCGACGAGGGCCGATCGCACGCGGCGATATCGCGCACGCTATCCTTATGGGCCCTGCCTCGATTACGCGTCTGATTCGCGATCTCGAAGTACGCGGGCTGGTATTCGACACCGTTCAGCGCGACGGAGCGCGTGGCCAGCCCAGTCGACCGGTCGCGCTGCGTCCCGAGGGCGCGTTTGCCTGCGGGGTGAATTTCTCGCACTCCTATGTCGATGTCGGGTTGATCGACCTGGCCGGTCGGCTGATCTCGAACGAGCGCCTGCCGCTGGACCGGGCGGTGCCGGAGCAGATCGCGGCGGCCGCCCGTAACGGACTTGCGCGCCAGGCCGGGGCGCTCGGCATCACGCTCGATCGGATCGTCGGCACCGGCTTCTCGCTCCCGGGTGACTTTGGCGAGACGCCAGCCTTTCTCAATGCCCATGCCTTTTTCCCGGAGCTTCAGGGGCGCGACTTGCTCGCCGATCTGGCCCCGCTGATGCCACTTCCTGTGTTCATCGAGAATGATGCCTCTGCGGCGGCGATCGGCGAGCGCGTCCATGGTGTTGGTCGTCAGGTCGAGAATCTCCTGTTCATTCATATCGGCCATGGCGTGGGCAGCGGCATGATCCTCGATGGCCGCCCCTATCGTGGCGCGCGCGCCAATGCTGGCGCGCTCGGCGTGCTCTATCCGATGAGCGAGCCACGGCCGTCGGGCCAGGATCTGCTTGAAACACTGCAGGCCGAGCAGGTGCCGGCGGGCGATTTCGATGCGCTGGAAACGCTGTATCCCGAACAATGCCCACCCCTGCGCCGCTGGATCGCGCGAGCGGGAATGCAACTGCGGCATGGATTACATATCGCGGGGCGCGTGCTCGACCCCGACCTCATCATCCTGGGTGGCCGGTTGCCGCCGCATCTGATCCAGGCGTTGCTGACGGCAACCGGCCCGACCACAGTCTTTGCCGAGAGCGCGGCAATCCCTGCGCCGCGCATCGCCACGTCGCAACTCGGCTCTTCGGCCGGAGTGATCGGCGCTGCATCGGTATGCATGTTCCGCACGTTTTTCGAAGACGGCGTGCAGCCCTGACGGTCAAACGGGACGGGGCTGGCGCGCCAGCGCAACGCCGATGATCGCGCAGCAGATCGCGCCCGCCGCCGGCAAAGCCGCCATCAGCGGCACCAATGCCGCGCCGTCGCTGCCGCGATAGTCGATGCGCGCGAGCGCCATGGCGATGAGCAGCCCGCCCCCGGCGAGCGAGACCTTTGCCGTGGCCGCGAACAGGCCATAGCTGATCCCAGCGCGCGCGGCACCGGCGCGCGATACGGTTTCGCTGAACGCCGCCCATTGGACCATTCCGACGCCGCCATTGCCGAGGCCAAAGACGAATGCCGCCGCCGCCGCGGCCACGGGATTGATGCGGCCAAGCAGCCCGAATGCCGCGAGCGCGACGAGCTGTACCAGGCCCGCGATGAGCATCACGGTGCCGCTACGCATCTGTCCGCATAGCCGCAGCCACAATGGCTGCCCGACGACGATACCCAACGCCATCAGGATGATGATCGCGCCGCCCCACCATGCCGAGCGCAGCGTGAACGCCGCGAAATAGGGTTCCAGCTTCCCAAAGGCCGGGGTGAAGAGCGACGTTGCCACCATCACGCCGAGCAGCAGCCAGAATTCGCGCGGCATCGGCGCGCGCGATGGGCGGGGGCGGGGGGCTGCGGTCATGGCGGGTTCGGTATCGCGCAGCATGCGGGCCAGGAGGAATGCGCTTCCCAAGGCGATGATCGCGAAGAGTGCGGCCATGATCAGCAACAGCGTGACGCCGTCGCCACGCCCGCGCACCACGAGCGGACCGACCGCAGCCGCGACGATCAAGGTCGCCGCACCGCTGAACCAGATCCGGGTCGAGGCGACGCGCAACCGGCTCGCGGCGTCGGGGGTGCCGAGCGCCATCAAGGCATTCTGCGGGATGTCATAGGCTGCAAAGGCCAGACGAAAGGCGACGCCGGCAGCGATCGCATAGCCAAACCGCATCTCCTGCGGGAGCCACGCGCCCAGGAAGACCGCGATCAGTGTCAGCGAGCACAATGCGGCACCGACCAGTTGCAGGCGGCCTGCAGAAGACGCCGTGCGCAACCTTTGCTGCAGGCCCACGCCCACAGCGATGTCGATCACCGCGCTGACCAGGAAGCCGGTCGCAATCACGATCCCCATTGCGGTGACGGGCAATCCGACCAGCTCGGTCAGAAAATACGCGAACAGCAATTCGCTGCTATACCAGAACAGGCTCTTGCCAAGGTGCGCGAACCCATAAACCAGCGTGCGGGAGGACTGATGCTTCTCGCCAAGAATGAGCCGGCTCCCGATGGCGCTTCCACTTCGCTCTCAAAGCAGCGCTATTATGACAACTGCATGGCTGCTTCGGGCCGCATTCGGCCCTGTCTGCCAATCCTCCGCGAGCGGCGCTGCATCGCCAAGCGACGGTCCGGACCTGCCTAGGTCGAGGCGGGAAAGAGAAATTCATAGATCGGCAATGTTGCCGCACCCACCGCGCCAGCCTTGGACCCCAGCACCGATCCCACCACTTTGGGCTTGGGCAGAAAATCGTCCATCTCGCAGGTGACGCAGAAATCGGGCTGATCAATTTCGATCGCCAGCGCCTGGTTGATCGAACTCGGTAGGCGCCCGCCGATGATCACTGCCTGGGGGTCGATGAGCTTGACGGCATAGTTGAGCTTGTCGCGCAGTTGTCCACCGGCCCGTTTGATCCATGCGCGACATTCGGGAATCGTGAGCGGATCCAGATTTTCAAGATCCGCGAAGTCCTCAAAGGGATAGCCCGCGTCGCGCAACGTCAGCAACAGATCAAGGCCAGAGGGGCGCGGCTGATCGTCGGGAAAATGATTGCCGATAATGCCGGCGTTGCGGTTGGTCCCGAAAAAGGCCTGACCGTTGAGCACCAGCCCGCCGCCGACTCCATGCCCAAGATGGACGTACAGATAATTCTCATAGTTGCGGCCAGCTCCAAGCGCGCGTTCGCCGACTGTCGCGCAATTGGAATCGCTGTTGACCGACACTGGGTGACCGAGCGCGCGCGAAAACTCGCTCGCCAGGTCGCGATCGCGAAGATCGGCAAACAGAGTGTGGGCGGCGACGTGCTTGCCGCCCCGCGCGAAGTCGCCCGGCAGCGCGAAGCCGATACCAAGGATGCTTTGGTTGTCGCCAGCGCTATGCAGCCGGTCGGGCGCCCGATCGATCCAGTCGCCGACAAGCTGCACAAGCGCCGCGCTGCTCAGTCGATCGATCTCATGGCGGTCGTGAAGCCGCAGATTGCCGCCCAAATCCAGCAGCGCGAACTCGATGCTGGTTTGAGTGAAATTCACTCCCAATGTTAGCGCAGCGTCGCTGTTAATCGATAACGCCTTGAAAGCGTTTCCGCGCGCGCCGGTACGATGCTCGACCTCGCAAACGAGCGACTTCTCGCCAAGCGATCGTGCGATTCGCGACACGGACATTGCGGTAAGTCCGGTCCGACTCATCAGATCTTGCCGCATTACCGGCCCAAACCGCCACACAATGTCCAAAATGTTGCGCTCGCTCTCGTTGAGCACAGGCAAGCCGCTGCTTCTCATAGCCCGACCCTCATTATTGTTGCGCCCTCCGTCAATCCAAATATTCAATAACTCTCCGTTATCAAAATGTCATAATAGATCCGTAGATCCCCGCTTCAGAGCCAGGGCGCGGCCCGGCACGATCGATCACGGAGTTCAGCCATGAAATATGCTATCCGCAGCGCCGCTTCGCTCATCCCGCTCCTGTCCGTCGCGCTTCCCGCCGCAGCGCAGGACGCGCCACCACCGACACAACCTGCTGGTGTGGATGAGATGGTCGTCGTTACCGCGCGGCGCACGGTCGACACGTCGGTCGAGCGGATCAAGCAACAGGCTTCGGTGATCGTCGATTCGATCACGGCGGAGGAAATCGAAAAGACCGGCGATACCAACCTGGCCGAGGCGCTGGAACGTGTCGTCGGGGTCAGCGCCGACAGCTTCTTTTCATCGAGCGATGCCGGTTACGTCACGCTGCGCGGGTTCGATTCGCGCTATAACAGCATGGCGATCGACGGAAACCCGATCTGGTTCAGTAGCCAGAACAACCGCGGGGCGCAGATCGGCCTGTTCCCTTCGGCGATCGTCAAGGAAACCAGCGTCTACAAGACCATCGCACCCGATCAGGATGCGAATTCCGTGGGCGGACATATCGCCCTGCGCACCTTGCGCGCGTTCGATGGCGGAACGCAGCCCTATTTCAAGGCGGGCGGACGGCTAGGCCTTCCTGAACAGGGGAGCCGGGTGAGCGGCCAGCAATCGTACCAGGCCTATGCCGCCGGCAAATTCACCTTCGGTCCCGACAACCGCTTTGGCGCGGTGTTCGGCTTCAATCGTCAGCATACCGCCGATCATGACGATATGGGATCGGTGCTGGGCTATTCGCGGCTGCCGGGCGCCGACGGGCAGACGACCGACATCATCAGCAGCAACGTCTTTTCGCGCCAGAGCGCGGTCGACAAGGAAACGCGCAACACCGCAATCTTCGCCAAGCTCGAAACCCGTATCGAGGACGAGATGTACGCCTTCATCTCCGGCAATCTGTTCGACGAGCGCAAGGTCTATTACATCCAGCGCGCCGGCGCATTCATTGCACCGACGGGCGGCCGCACCGTCACACCTACCGGCCCCGGAACCGCGGATTTCACGAACGGACAGGGACAGATCCGCGAGTTCGACTATATCATCGATCGTAAGGCCAAGGTGCTTGGCGCCGGCCTCGACCTGCGCATCTTCGACAAGGGCGTGCTGGTCCTGCGCGGCAACTATACCGATTATGACAATGACGTCCTCACGCGCAATCTTGGCAATGGGTTCCGGCTGAGCAGTGTCAACGGGTCCTATGACCTCAACGGCGATGTCCCGGTCATCACCCCCTCGGATCCTGCCCGCTACGACAATCCTGCCAACTGGCTGTTCTCCAACTCGGCGACAGGCACCTATATCCGCGAACAACCGCTGCGTGACGATGTCTATTCGCTGAGTGCGAACTTCAACTACAATAACCAGGGCAATGCCCAGGGTCTGGGCTTTTCTGCCGGAATCAGCTGGGTGCGGCTCGACCGAAGCTTCGATGAAAATTTCGTCTATTACAGTCTCAAGCCGGGTGTGACCCTCCGACTCGATCAGATCACCGGGCGCACGATGAAGGACAATGCTGCGGCGCTGATCGACTATAGCGATTTTTGGGCCTTTATGGGCAATTCCGCCAACGCGACCACCACCCCCGGTGCGCAGTTGACCGCCGACTACACGCTGCGCGAGGACATTCTTGGTCTCCATGCCGCCGCCTATTTCGCGCGGGGCCCACTGCGGCTGGTTGCTGGGATCCGCTATGAACATACCACCGACGAAACGCTGACCGGCCAGGTGATCGGCGGCGTCAATCAGCCGCTGCAACGGGTCAACAAATACGGCAAATGGTTGCCGAACGTGCAGGCGGGTTATGACGTTACCGACCGGCTGAAGCTGCGTCTTGCTTTCACCAAGACGCTAGGCCGCGCGGATTTTGCCGATTTCGCGCCCGGCGTGACCACCAGTTTCGATGCGGCCGGCGTCGAAGTGATCAACGGCAGCAACGGCAATCTCGATACACGCATATCGACCAATTATGACGCGAGCCTCGAATATTATGTCGGAGGCGGCCTGCTCGCCGTTGCGGTCTTTCACAAGGACCTGGCCGGGGAAATCTTCCGTCAGCGCACCGAGACGCTCGATGCCGGGGGGATGCTTGAACAGGTTCGAACCGTTCCCCTCAACAACGGCAATGCCCGCGTGACCGGTGTTGAGGTCACCGCTAATAAACGGCGGCTCGATTTCCTGCCCGCACCGCTCGACAAGCTCGGCGTTGCAGCCAATTTCACCTATCTCGACGCGACCTGGGACGTAGTGTTCAATGACGGATCGACTCGTTCGGTTCCGGGGCTTCGCAACCAGCCGAAATGGATGAGCAGCGTGCGGCTGAGCTATGATTTTGGACCGCTTGACTTCAACATCAACTATCGCGGTCGCGGGCGCGCCTTTACCGGGACATTCGGCACGACCGCTGAGGGGGATCGCTACATTCGGCCAGAAAGCTTTCTCGATCTCCAGGTCAACCTTCGCCCGACCGACCAGCTGCGCCTGACCTTCGACGTCAGAAATCTAACGAAGGAGTATCGGACCGAGACGATTGGGCTCGACCACTCACTGTACAATGCGGTCGGTCGGGGCCGCGAGTTCTGGCTTGGCCTGCACTATCGCTACTGAGGCGTGACGCAGCGAAGCACCCCTCCCGAAGAAAGAAGCGGAAGACCGGCCATGAACCATCGCCTCGCAATCAGCTTGATCGGGTTGCTGGCCCTTTTGTCCGCGCCCGCTCGCGCCGTCGCGCCATGTCCGGCAACGGCAGAGGCGTTTCGGGAAATGCGCGCGCGCGTGATGAAGCCGTCCCCCGATCATATCGTCGTGGTCGCACATCGCGCCTGCTTCGCGGCGGCGAGCGAGAACAGCCCCGAAGCGATCGACGCATGCTGGCGACAGGGCGTAGAGGTCGTCGAGAACGACGTCCGCAGGACTCGCGACGGTCATCTCGTAATCTTTCACGACCCAGAAATCTCGCGGATGACCGACCGCTGGGGTTATGTGGCGAATATGACGCTGGCCGAGCTGCGCCAGGCCCATCTCAAGGAACGCGATGGCAGCCACGAAGCCTATCGGGCGAATTTTGTGACCGACCAACCGATCACGACGCTCGAGGAATATCTCGCTGCCGTGAAGCACAAGGTGATGGTGAACTTCGAGATCAAATATTCCGGTCGCGACGAATTCGTGTCGATGTTCGATCAGTCGGTTGCGATCGCGCGCCGCATGGGGGTGCTCGATCACATCATCTTCAAAATTCCCGATACCCGACATCATGGACGATCGAGCAGCCAACATATGTTGAAGGGACTCGCACTTGCTCCGGACGTTCAGATGATGCCAATCATCTGGGAATCGGAAATGCCGATCGCCGATCGCCTCCCATTTTTCGAACCATATCGACCTGTTGGATTTGAAATACCGTTCGAGACGCTTGCTTATTTCGAACCGGTCGCGGCGATTAACGGCCTGGCCGGAAAGCCGGTAATGGCTGTCACCGTACAGCCTTATTGGAGCGGCGGGCTCGACGACAGGCTGGCGATGCGCGCACCCGACGCGGCCTGGGGTCGCCTGATCGATTTGGGCGCTGATCACATTATGACGGATCGGCCAGAAGCGTTGCTGCGGTATCTGGAAAGTCGCGGGGCACGACAACCTCGTCGCTGCCGCTAAAGATGATAGCACCCGCGCGATGCAATACCGGCGGATGTTGTGACCCGCCAAAAATCTATGACCGGCGACTTACAAGATCGAGCTGGAGCGTCGGAGTGGCTCAAGTGGCGCGCAAAGCTGACCTGGATAGTGCCGCATTGCTCCATCAAATCTCATGCTGAATGTGGGGAAAAGTGTGGGGTAGGCGATAGAGTGATTCAGGATTCATCAGGTAAATCAAATCACTATCGGAGAATCGAAGATTCCTCCCGCTCCGCCACTTGCCCGCAAAGGGTCCGAGCCGGACCTCCAGCGCCAGGTTTCGCAGTGTCAGCAGTTGGTGGTCTCGAAAACGGTCGCGGAAAGCGCCAGCGCCGCGAGGTCCGCATTCCTGGCAAATATGAGCCATGAGCTGAGAACGCCGCGGAACAGCGCTCGAAAGATGGACCGCGGCCTCGCCTCGCTGTGCGAACGGCTTCAGGCGGTCGTGGAGGCGGACGAGCAGACACTGCGTACTGTGGAGACGTAGAGGTTCGAGAACCCGCCATTCCGATGTTCTGGTCGGAGTGGTGCCCCTTACCGCAGTCTCGCTGATCGATGCCCATGGCGCACGGAGACCCTCCCGCCCGTCATCGGCGCACCGGGATACCTTTCAGCCTTCATACTGGAGATAGGCGAGCGCCATGGTCGAAAGTTCCGACTTGAGCGTCGCCCAGATCGCGTCGTCAGCCGATTCAGCGGTCGATCCCAGGCCGAATTGGCGGGCTGCCGTGGCGAACACGATGCGGAACACTGAATGGGCGGCGCGCTCGGGATCCTTGGACCGGATTTCGTCGCGGAACGTCAGGATCGCCTTGGCCGAAAGATCGGCCGAGCGCTGCGCGGTCTCACGTCCGGGGGCCGAGACGGCAGGGTCGATCGACGCGCGCTGCATGATCGTGCGCAGCAGCTGCGAATGGGTCGAGAGGAAGTTGCTGTATCCATCCACATAGCGCGGCAGAAATTGGGCAAGCGAGCTGGATTCGCTGAGGAGCCCGGCGATCATCTCGCCCTCCTTCTCGACGATCGACTGCAACTCCTCCGCGATCACGGCGTGGAGCAGCCGGTCCTTGCTCTCGAAGCGCAGATAGATCGAACCGATCGATACCGCGCCGCGCTCGCTGACGTCCTGCAGCGTGAATTCCTCGCTCCCTCGTTCGAGCATGAGCGCCTTGGTCGCATCAAGCATGCGGCGAAACGAAGCAAGGCTGCGGCCCTGGCGGGGCTTACGGCTCAGCGCGCTGGCGGCGAGGGCCTCGGTGGGCGACGGAGCGGCACTTGACATGCCGGGCATAAGGGATATCAAAATAGGAACGTCAATTCTAATTTAGATAACAGCGAAAATTTTGATTCGCGGGGGAGAGGTCATGCGGTTCTCGGTTTTTCTCAATGCTCGTTCGATGCGTCCCGAGGACGACCGCGCATTGATGCACGATCTGGAGCGGCACGCGACGCTCGCCCGCGATCTGAACTTCGACGCGGTGTTCATGCCCGACCACCATTTCAACGGGTATATGCCGCTGGCGAGCGACAGCTTCATCTTCGCCGCCTATCTCGCGGCCAAGCTGCCAGAGATGCACTTTGGCTTTTCCGTGGTCTCGGTGCCACTGCACCATCCGGTCCGGTTCGTCGAGCGGATCAACCTGCTCGATCAGTTGACCGACGGGAAACTGCTCGTCGGGGTCGGTAGCGGCACGACGCCTGAGGAGATGATCGGCTTTGGCGTCAACTACAAGGACGCGGGTGCCGTTGCCGAACGCAACCTGGCGCTGGCCGAGCAACTCTGGGCCAAGCGTATGGAGGATCCGGCAGTCGAGATCGAAAACGGCCCGCATCAGGGGCGGGTGCTGCAGCGGATCGCGCCAGCGGCCTATACGCCCGGTCATGCGCGGCTGATGCCGGTGGCGATGAAAGAATCCAGTGCGCGCCGCGCGGCGACGCATGGCTGGCCCGCGTTCATTCCGGCCTTTACGCCGCCCAAGATTGGCGGGACCGAGCCGTTCGTCCATGTGAAGAAATATTTCGACATCTATCGCGCCATGTTGGACGAGGCGGGTCACGACGCGACGACGATCGCATCGGCGCTCGACTGGACTACGCACACCTATCAGGCGGTGCATGTCGCGGAGACCGACGAACAGGCGCGCGACGAGCTGATGGTTATCCTGCGCCATTATCAGGACGCGATCGAGCGCGAGGCGGAGTTCAACGCACGCGCCGAGTCGGACGATGCCAATCGCAAGACCGATCGCACGCCCAACGCGCTGACCGATGACTGGATCGGCACCTGGTGCCTGTATGGCTCGCCCGAGACGGTGATCGAGCATCTCAAGCCCTATGAGCAGCTGGGTATCGGCAACATCCTGTGCGGGACCCTGACCGGACCGCTGACCGAGGAGCGGCTGCGGCTCGGCAACCAGACGCTTGACCTGTTGTCGCGCAAGGTGATGCCGGCATTTGGCGGCGGTCGTCGCCCGTGATGCGCGTTGTCGGGATTGGCGGCACGTTGCGGGAAGGGTCCTCCAGCGAGCGGCTGGTGCGGGCGACGCTTGACCGCTGCGTTGCGCGCGGGGCCACGGCACAGATGTTCGACGGGCCGTTTCTGGCGCAGCTGCCGCATTATGACCCCGCCGCCCTGGTGCGCTCTCACGCTGAGCGGGAGCTGGTCGAGGCGGTCCGCGCCGCCGATGCGCTCGTGATCGCATCACCGGGTTATCACGGTGGTATTTCCGGGTTGGTGAAAAATGCGATCGATCTGCTTGAAGAGCTGGCGCGGGATGCGCGGCCCTATTTCGACGGGCGTCCGGTCGGGCTGATCGTGTCGGCGGCGGGGTGGCAGGCGACGGGCGTCACGCTCTCCGCTCTGCGCGGCGTGGTGCATGCCATGCGCGGCTGGCCAACGCCGCTCGGCATCGCGGTCAATTCGGTCGAGCAGCGTCCGTTCGATGCGTCAGGAGCGCTGGCCGATCCGGCGATCGCCGCCCAGATCGACATGCTTGCCAACCAGCTGGTGGCGCCGGTGGGGGCGCTCGCCCCCGCTTGACTCGGGTTTCAAATGAATTAGAATATCAGTTCTATTTAATTCCAGATGCGGGATAACCCGTACTGATGTGAGGGAGGGGAATGATGCGTAAGCTCATGTTGAAGTCGTGCCTGTTTGCCGGAACCGCCATGATCGCGGTCGTGCCGGCCGCGGCCCAGGTTACCCAGACGGAAGACGAAATCGTCGTTACGGCGCAGAACCGTAGCGAGAGCGTTCAGGACGTGCCGATCGCGATCAATGTCGTGTCGGGCGAAGCGCTGACGGAAGCCGGCGTTACCGACCTGCGCGAGCTCGATCGCGTCGCGGCAGGCGTGCAGATCACCCAGGATCAGCAGAATACGTATGTTGCCGTGCGCGGCATCGGCACCGCCAGCAATAACGAGACCCAGGACACGTCGGTCACCATCAACATCGACGGCGAGTATATCAACCGCACCACCGTGCTGAATGCCGCGATCTTCGACCTGGAGCGCGTCGAGGTGCTGCGCGGGCCGCAGGGCACGCTCTATGGCCGCAACGCCACCGCCGGCGCGGTGAACTTCATCACCCGCAAGCCGGGCGAAGTGTTCAGCGCCAATGGTTCGGCCAGCTATGGCAATTACGATCAGGTCATCCTGAATGCCGGCGTCGATCTGCCGATTTCGGACGGGGTCGCGATCCGTGCGTCGGGCATCTATTCCAACCGGGGCAAGGGCTATACCTTCCACCCCAACGCCGCCACGCTGCGCACCACCAACCCGCTGGCGGGCAAACCGTTCGTGCCCAATTATCTCGACCGCAGCGGTACGCAGGACATGAAGGCCGGGCGCCTGTCGCTGCGGCTGGAGCCGACCAGCAACCTGACGGCCGATGCGGCAGTCGAATATGTCGACTCCTATGCGCTGCTCGAAAACTATGTCTCGGTGAACTTGCTGGCCGCGGCCAACGCGCCGGGGACAGGGTGCGCACTGAACGGCTTTGTCGATATCGCGCCGCTGATCACGGGATCGCAGTGCTTCCCGCAGAACACCAACTTCCTCGCGAATGTCGATCGCCACAGCTACAATGAGCCGAATTCCGGCGTGGGCTTCCAGTCGATGGAGTCGCTCGCGCTGCGTGGCCGCATCGCTTATGACATGGGTCCGGCGACGCTGACCTATATCGGCGGCTATCGCACTACCGACACGATCGACCAGCCGGCGCTCCCGCCGACTTATGTGTTCCTCGATTTCGGAACCAACGTCGAAACGCACAGCCACGAGCTGCGCCTGAATGGTGAAGCGGGCAAGATCCTCTATCAGGTCGGCGGCTTCTATTTTCAGGAAGAGCTCAACACGACGCGCGGACTGCACAGCCCGCTGATCGGTCCTCTCGGCGGCTATATCAACTTCTTCCGCCGCGCACCGGTGCTCAGCAAGAGCTGGTCGGTGTTCGGCCAAGTCGATATGCCGATCACCGATCAGCTCACCGTCCAGGGCGGCATCCGCTACACCAAGGGTGACCGCGAGGCGGTATTCATCAACTACCCGTTCACCCCCAATGTCGGCCCGGTGCAGTTGACCACCACCCCCGCGCCGACCACGCTCAACCTTGCCCAGTCGGAAGATAATGTCAGCTGGCTGGTCGGCCTGAACTACAAGCCCAGTGCTGACATGCTGCTCTATGCAAAGGTCAGCACCGGCTTCAAGGGCGGCGGCTTCGATGCGGTCGGCGATTATGGGCCTGAGACGAACACCGCCTATGAAGCGGGCATGAAGCTCGATTTCGGGCCGAACAAGCAGCATCGCTTCAATCTGTCGGGCTTCTATTACGATTATTCGGGCCTGCAGAATGCGGTTCTGCTCGACAATGCAGTGGGCAGTCAGATCTTTAATGCTGGTAAAGCGACGATCTGGGGCGTCGAGGCGGAGTGGGACGTCGAACTTAACAAGTTCAACCGCTTCTATGGCAGCTTCAACTATCTCAACGCCAAGTTTGACGATCTGCTCGCAGCCTATGCCGTTGTCTGCGTTGGTTGCAGCGCGAGCAGCGTCGGCGATATCGATCCGGTAACGGCAGGCATTCAGCAGCCGAACCTGGCGGGCAATACACCGCCCATGTCGCCCGAAGTCGTGATCACGCTCGGTTACGACCATATCTTCGATCTGGGCGAGGCCGGCACGCTGACCGCGACTGCGTTCTCGCGGTTCAAGAGCAAATATTTCCTGACGATCTTCAACGAGCGGGACCTGGCGCAGAAGGCGTTTACCCAGACCGACTTCTCGCTGACCTATCGTCCGGAAAACCGCAAATTCTCTGTCGCCGCGTTCGTCCAGAATGTCGAGAATGAACGGCCGATGGTGTTCGGCGCGTTCGTCGCGGCGGGGCCGGATCGCGTGATCAACGCAGGCTTCTCGCGCCCGCGTACCTATGGTGTCCGGGTGGGCTTCGACTTCTGATGCAACCCGCCTTGGGGCGGCCGGAAACGGTCGCCCCATTTTTCTTTAAGGACCCGCCGTGAAGCATTCCCCCTGTGTCGAATGGATTTTAGCCGACGCGCGTGACAGCCTGGGTGACCGGGTCCGCGCGGCCAAGGCGGCCGGCTACGAATATCGCCCGATCCGCCCGTCAAAGGAGTTGCTCGAACTGACGGTGGCGTCCCTTGGCGGCTGAGGCGCAGTCGGCCGGCACGCGCCTCTCGTTCACCGAGCGGCTGAGCTATGGGGCGGGCGATTTCGGCTTCAGCCTCGCCTACAACATGGCGGGCGCGTTCCTGCTCTTCTACTATACCAATGTCGCGATGCTGCCTGCGGCGGCGGTGGGGACGATCTTCCTCGCCGCGCGGCTGCTCGATGCCGTCATCGACATCTTTGTCGGCATCGCCGTTGACAAGACGCGCACGCGCTGGGGGCGCACGCGACCCTATTTCCTGTTCACCGCCATTCCCTATGCACTGGTGTTCATTCTCGTCTTCACCGTGCCCGATTGGTCGCAGAATGCGAAGCTGATCTACGCCTTCCTGACCTTCAAGGCGCTCGGCATCCTGATGTCGCTGGGGTCGATCCCCTACACAGCGCTGATGCCGATGATGACGACCGACACCGGCGAGCGGCTGAAGCTCGGCGGGATGCGCTCGATCGGCACGTCGATTTCGGTGATCCTCGGCACAGCCGCGACGATGCCCCTGGTCGGGCTGTTCGGCGGTGGGGATATGCAGCGGGGCTTCCTTGCCACCGCGATCCTGTTCGCAGGGCTATCGCTGATCGCGTTGTTCCTGCTCTTCCGCAACTGCAAGGAGCGGTATGAGGACAATGCCTCGCCAAGCTTTGCGGTCTTGCCCGCGATCGGCGAGATGGTGCGCAACCGCGCCTGGCTGGTGTGCTTCGTTTTTACCTTGCTCTATTTCGTGCGGTTCGGGACAATGATCTCGCTCACCGCCTTCTTCGCGATCGAGGTGCTGGGCCATCCCTGGATGATCTCGATCCTGCTGCCCGCCATTTCGGGCACGTTGCTGATCGCTGCATTCATCGCGCCGCCGATCCTGGCACGCACCGGTATCCGCAAGGGGTGCTTCGTCGCCTGCCTCATCGCGGTCGCGCTGTTTCTGATGCTGCCGCTGACCGAGGCGAGCCCGCCGGCGTTCCTAGCGCTGTACATCACCGCGTCGGTCGTCACCTCGATCACCATCACCGGCATCTTCACCATGGCGGCGGAAACGGTCGATTATCACGAATCGCGCTTCGGCACACGCAATGAAGGGCTGTTGTCCGCCGGAATTAGCCTGGCGACCAAGGTCGGCATGGCGATCGGGTCGGCGGCGATCGCCTACTCGCTGGGCGCGGCGGGCTATGTCTCGACCGCCGTAAGCGATACCGCGCGCGAGACGATCCGCTGGTCCTATTATGGCTGGCCGGTCGTGCTGCTCGCGCTGCAGGCGCTGGTGGTGCTGGCCTGGCCGATGGAGCGCACGCCGCAGCCTGCCACCGCCTGATTCACTTTCCGGGGAAATTGATCCGATGCGCGTCATGCCGTTACTGCTCGCGACCAGCCTGTTCGCCACTACTGCGTCGGCACAGACCGTGCCGGTCGCCGATATCCCGGTGACGGTGGACAATGTCCCCTATGCGCCGTCCGAAACGGTGCAGCGCGTTGCGACGCCCGCCAATCCCAAGGACGCGCGGCTCAAGGTGCTGATCATCAGCGGCCAGAACAGCTATGAGCATGACTGGACCGGCGTGAACAACCGGCTGCGCACCCAGCTCAAGGACACCGGCCGCTTCGACGTCCGCGTGACCGAGGATTTCGACGACGGCACGCTGGCGATGCTCAAGAAATATGACGTCGTCATCCTCAACTATTCCAGCCGCTGGAATTATGGCGACAGGGATCAGCACATCTGGTCCGACGGCGCGTTCAAGGCGCTTTACACCTATGTCGCCGAGGGCGGCGGGCTGGTCGCCTATCACTCGTCCTTCACCTGGGGGCGGGACATTCCCGAATATCGGCGGCTGCTCGGCGCGGTGATGGTGCCCGGGGTCAGCCGGCGCTCGCCGCCGGACGCGTTCAGCATCGAACTGGTCGATCGCGAGCATCCGATCACCAAGGGGCTGCGCCGCTATCACTGGAACTTCATGGAGGACAAATACACCAACATGGTGTTCGATCCTGCCGCGAAGGTGCATGTGCTGGCGACCGCGATCGACGATCCGGCCGACTATGCCCCTGAGCGCGCCGGGCCCAAATATGATCCCAAGGCCTATGCCCCCGAAAACCTCGCCAAGATGCAGAATATGGGCAAGCCCAACCCGCAAATCTGGGTGCAGGATTATGGCAAGGGCCGCGTCTTCTCGATCACGCTGGGCCACGGGCCGGACACGATCCAGTATGACGGCTTCAAAACCCTGTTCGCGCGCGGCACCGAATGGGCGGCGACGGGAAAGGTGACGATCAAGCCATATGACAAGGCTGCCGGATTTCCCGGCGACTGACGCGCGCCGTCTTCAAAAGGGGGAAGGGGGCGGCACTAACCCGCCCCCTTTTTTGATTGGGCGAATCTTAATTCTATTCTGGTTGAACGCGTCGGGTGCGCGCCGCCGCGATGATCAGCAGGGCAAGCCCCGCGAGTACGGCGTTCTGGGGCAGCGCCGCAACCTCTTCGCGCACGACATGGGCCAATGCGGCGCAGACCTGATTGACGACGACGTAGAGCGCGACGCCTGCAGCGACCCGCGCACGCGCGGGTAGGATCGCGCCAAAGATCACCAGCAGCGCAGCGGCGAGCAGTTCGCTCAGCCCCACCGCGCGTCCCAGCAACTCGGGCAGGGCGGTGGTCCAGGCGTGGTGCTGCTCGAGCACGGCGCGTGGCGCAACGCTTTTGAAATAGCCGAAAAACCCGAACGCGGCAGCCAGCAGCAGCGCGGCAATGCGCGCCACAATCCGAAGTCCGAACGCCATCGCAATCCATCCCCCCACACTTTCGAACTTGACCCGTTCGGCGCTTTATAGAATTAAGGTTCTAATTAGAGCGCGCGGTGGCCGCAAGCGCTGCGCCGCAGATAAAGCGGCCATGCTGCGCGCAAAAAATGCGAGAGGGTCTATGGGTACGATCAAGCGGGGCGTGAGCCTCTACAGCTATCAGAACGAGACGTTTCAGGGGAAGATGACCCTGGAAGATTGTATCCGGACCAGCGCAGAGTTCGGCGCGCACGGGATCGAGATCATCGGCGAACAAAGCTTTTGGGGCTGGCCCGAGGTCGGGGTCGAGGATGCCGCGATCGAGAACTGGCACCAGCTGATCGCCAAGTATGACTGCGTGCCGGTCAGTCACGACTTCATGCTCGACTACAAGCGCTACAAAGGCCGCGAAATGCCGTTCGACGAGCAGGTCGCGAGCGTGCGCAAGGACATCGACTTCGGTGCGCGGCTGGGGATGAAATATATCCGCGCGCTCGTCTCGATCGCGCCCGAAGTGCTGGTTGCCGCCGCGCCCCATGCCGAAGAAAAGGGGATCAAGATCCTGATCGAGGTGCACGCGCCGCTGCACTTCGACCATCCGTGGATCATTCGCCACGCCGAAGCCTTTGAAAAGAGCGGTTCCGACGCGCTCGGCTTCCTGCCCGACATGGGCATGTTCCTGCACGCCTATCCGCCGGTGATGGCGGAGAAGTTCAAGCGGCTGGGCGTCCCCGCCCACATCGCCGACTATATCGTCAAGGCGTATGAGGACCGGATGCTAAGCGAGTATATCATCCTGAACGTCCAGCAGATGGGCGGCGTCGGCCCGGCGATCGCGATGGCTGAAGTGACGCGACACAATGCGGCGTTCGAGCCGAAGCGGATGCTCGACTACATGCCGCGCATCCACAACATCCACGGCAAATTCTATCAGATGGACCCCGACTATGTCGAACCGTCGATCCCCTATGACCAGATCGTCGCGGTGCTGAAGCAGGGTGGCTACGACGGCTATATCTGCTCCGAATATGAAGGAAATCGCTGGATCGAGGACGCCGAGGAGCCGGACAGCGTGGAGCAGGTCCGCCGCCAGCAGGTGATGCTTGCGCAGCTCATCGGCGAGCCGGTCCCGGCCGCTCTGGTTGCTGCATAAGGGAGGATCGGCACCATGATGGACAACAAGATGATCTGCACCGACGTCTTCGAGAATGTGATCGAAGACGGTGCGGCGGTGGGCTTCGCCTTTCTCGGCCGGCTGCCCTATTATCGCGGGTTGGGCCTGTCGATGGTCGAGGATATCCAGGTTAGCGTGGATGGCGAGCAGATCGCGCGTGAGGATGTGCGCTTCTCGGTACGTGGCAAGACCTACACGCTCGACGAGATGGAAACCGTCTATGACGACCGCTGGAACTTCGGGGAGAAGGCGCGGATCATCGCGCTGAAGCCGGGCGGCCTCGCCCCGGGCAAGCATCGGATCGAGTTCGCGGTGCGGATGCGCGTGTCGTACCTGCCGTTCGTCCCGACGACCAAGGACAGCAAGGAACTGGCGCTTGCCGCCTGACCCCATGCGGGCGGTGGCGGCATCGCGCCGCGCTGCCCGCCTGCCGTGCGTCCGCGCGCGGCACAACGGATTGCATTCATGACAGATTTGACTCTCGATCAGGCCGCTTCGCTGACCGCGGGCGGGGCCATGTGGTCGTCGGTAGCGATCCCCCAGGCGGGGATTCCCGCTTTCACGATGAGCGACGGTCCGATGGGCATTGCCAGCGGCAAGGTGGACGAGCGCGACATCGCGCGCCTGTCTCCCTGCGCCACCGCGCTGGGGGCGAGCTGGGACGTCGATCTGACGCGGCGCATCGGGACGTTGGTCGGGCAGGAGGCGGTCGGGCGCGGCGTCGACGCGGTCCTCGCGCCCAACATCAATCTGGCGCGCAGTCCGCTCGCCGGGCGCGCGTTCGAATATTTCTCGGAAGATCCGCTGCTCGCCGGCGTCCTCGGCGCGAGCTGGATCGCGGGGCTGCAATCCACCGGCACCGCATCGGTCGCCAAGCACCTGGTCTGCAACGACAGCGAGACCGACCGCGACACGGTGGACGTTCGCGTCGACGAGCGGACGTTGCGCGAAGTGTATCTGCTGCCGTTCGAGTTCGCGGCGGAGGCCGGATGCGCCGGTATGCTCGCCGCGTATAACCGCGTGAACGGCCTGCACTGCGCCGAGCAGCACCATGTCCTGACGACGGTGGTGAAGGGCGAGTGGGGCTATCGCGGCGCGATCATGAGCGATTGGTTCGGCACGCATTCGACCGAGCCGACGCTGAATGCCGGTCTCGACCTCGAAATGCCCGGCCCGGCGCGTTTTCTTGGGGCAAAGTCGGCAACCGCGGTCGCCGCCGGTAAGGTCGCACGCGCGCGGATCGACGATGCAGCGGCACGGGTCGCCGGGCTCGCACGTCGCGCGACCGGCACGAAACAGTCGCCGCTGAGCGATGCCGATATCGACGCGCTGCTGGTCGAGGCGGCGGCAGCGGGCTTTGTCCTGCTGCGCAACGAAGGCGATCTGCTCCCGCTCTCCCCCAAGGCGATCGGCACGCTGGCGGTCATCGGTCCCAACGCCGCCGCACCCTGTTTCCAGGGCGGTACCTTCGCCAAGATTTCGGTCTCGCCCGATCTGGCCTCGCCGGTCGATGCGATCCGCCAACGCTTTGGTGGCGCGCGCGAGATCCTGTTCGAGCCCGGCGTCGATCCCGCGCCGCGCCTGCCGGGCATGCCGGTACAACCGGCGCGCGATCTGGGCGATGGCGCGACGCGCGGCATGACGGTCGAGTATTTCGAAAGCCGCGACTGCAGCGGCACGCCGCTATCGCGCGAGACGCGCGATACCAATTCCTTGGTGTGGTTCGTCGGCGTCCATGAACAGGCGCGCTTTGCAGCGGGCGGATCGATCCGCGCGAGCGGCGTGTTCACGCCCACCCGCGACGGCGTTCATCGCTTCCATCTCGGTGCCACCGGCGTCTCGCGCATGCAGGTCGACGGGGAAGAGATCGTCGCGACGACCGAATGCCCGCCCGGGGACGTGATGGGAGTGCTCAAGGCGGGGGATTCGGCGGTTGCCGAACGCGCGCTGACCGCGGGCAAGGCAGTCGAGGTCGTGGTCGAATTCAGCTTCGACCCCGCGCGCGTCCACGGCCTGTGGTACGGCATACGCGCGCCCGGCAGCCGCGAGGAACTGCTCGCCGCCGCCGAGGCCGCCGCGCGGCGCGCCGATGCGGTGGTGCTGATGGTCGGCGAAACCTCCGACTCCAGCGTCGAGAGCAAGGACCGGCCCGACACGAAGCTCGCCGCCGACCAGATCGAGCTGATCGAACGGGTGACTGCGGCCAATCCGCGCACGGTCATCGTCGGCAATGTCGGCCATGCGTTCGACACCGAATGGGAGGATCGCGCCGCCGCGCTGATCAGCGCCTGGTACCCTGGCGAAGGCTTTGCCGCGGCGATCGCGCAGGTGCTCGCCGGCGATCGCGAGCCGGGCGGGCGGATGCCGGTGGTGATCGCGCGCGACGAGGGCGACTATCCCGGCTATGCGCTGAAGCCCGATGCCGATGGGCAATTGCCTTATCGCGACGGGGTCCGCTTTGGTCATCGTGGCATCATCGCGGCCGGGCGGCGCGCGCGGCATACGCTGGGCGCGGGGATGGGCTATGCCCGGTTCGCATGGAGCGATGCGGCGATCGAGGATGGGGCGGTTGTCGTCACCGTGCGCAACATCGCCGAACGCGCCGGGAGCGATGTTGTCCAGCTGTATCGCGATACGCCCGAGGTTGCGCTGGTCGGCTTTGCCAAGGTCATGCTGCAACCGGGCGAGGCGCAGCGCGTGCGCATTCCGCTGGTCCGGCGACGGTTCCAGCACTGGGACGATCGCGGGTGGACCGATATCGGCGACACGGCCGCGGTTCGCGTCGCGCGGACAGCCGAAGACGTTGGGTTGGCGCTGGCGGTGGACGTCGCAGCGATCTCTGGCACCGGTCTGTAGCGGGAGAGGGCGATGCGTTTGCGGATGGGGATGATCGGCGGCGGGCCGGGCGCCTTTATCGGGCCGATCCACCGCATCGCGGCCGAGCTGGACCGCGAGATCGAGCTGGTCGCGGGCGTGTTCAGCAGCGATCCCGGTCGCTCGCGCGCGGCCGCAGCCGACTACCGGATGGATCCCGAACGCGCTTATCCTGACCTTGCCGCGATGTTCGCAGGTGAAGCGGCGCGTCCGGACGGGATCGATTTCGTATCGATCGTCAGTCCCAACCACCACCATCTGCCGGCCGCGCGTGCCGCGCTGGCCGCCGGGGTGGCGGTGATGAGCGACAAGCCGATGACCGCATCGCTGGCGGAGGCACGCGAACTCGCCAATCTCGTCGCTCAGGCCGGGCGGCCCTATGCGCTGACCTATACCTATTCGGGCTATCCGCTGGTGCGGGAGGCGCGCGCGCGGGTTGCTGCGGGCGCGATCGGGACGGTGCGCAAGGTGGTGGTCGAATATCCGCAGGGCTGGCTTGCCGGTCCCGCGGAAGGGAAACAAGCCGAATGGCGGGTCGATCCGGCACGCTCGGGTGCGGGCGGGTGCATCGGCGATATCGGGGTTCACGCCTTTCAGCTGGCCGAATTCATCACCGGACTGCGCGTCACGCGGCTGCTCGCGGACCTGGCCGCGGTGGTGCCAGGCCGTGCGCTCGACGATGACTGCGCGATCCTGTTGCGCTTCGACAATGGCGCGCGCGGCGTGCTGCTCGCGTCGCAGATCGAGGTGGGTGAACTCAATGGCCTGCGCATCCGCGTCTATGGCGACAAAGGCGGGCTGGTGTGGCGGCAGGAGACGCCCAACGACCTGACGCTGCACGGCATCGACGGACGGACCGAGATCGTCCGCGCCGGGGATGCGTCGCTCGGGTCCGACGCGCGCGCACGCAGCCGCACGCCGGGTGGGCATCCCGAGGGGTATCTGGAAGCCTTTGCCAATCTGTACCGCGACTTTGCGGCGCAACTGCGCGGCGAGGCTGCACCACTGCTGCCTGATGTCGCCGAGGGGCTGCGCGGGATGGCGTTTATCGAGACCGCCGTGACCGCCAGCCGTGACGAGGCCGGCTGGGTCGATCTGACGATTTGAGGAGCGCGCGATGAAGACGTTGAAGGGACCGGGCATCTTTCTCGCCCAATTTGCGGGCGATGCCGCGCCGTTCAATTCGCTCGACAGCATCGCGGCCTGGGTCGCCGCGCTTGGGTACAAGGGCATCCAGATTCCGAGCTGGGACAAGCGCCTGTTCGACCTCGACCGCGCGGCGGAGAGCCAGGATTATTGCGACGAGGTGGCGGGCATCGCCGCGTCGCACGGCCTGTCCATCACCGAGCTATCGACGCATCTCCAGGGCCAGCTGGTGGCGGTCCACCCGGCCTATGATGCGCAGTTCGACGGCTTCGCGGCCGAGCATGTGCGCGGCAATCCGGTCGCGCGGCAGGAATGGGCGGTGGACCAGGTGAAGAAGGCGGCGACCGCGAGCCGCCGGCTGGGCCTCACCGCCCATGCCAGCTTCTCCGGCGCGCTCGCCTGGCCCTATGTCTATCCCTGGCCGCAGCGTCCGGCGGGCCTGATCGACGATGCGTTCGACGAACTGGCGCGGCGCTGGCGCCCGATCCTCGACCATTTCGACCATGAGGGCGTCGATATCGGCTACGAGATCCATCCGGGCGAGGATCTGCACGATGGCGTGACGTTCGAGATGTTCCTCGAGAGGGTCGGCAACCATCCCCGCGCCAACATCCTCTACGACCCCAGCCATTTCGTGCTGCAGCAGCTCGATTATCTGGCGTTCATCGACATCTACCACGCGCGGATCAAATGCTTCCACGTCAAGGACGCCGAATTCCGGCCGAGCGGGCGGGCAGGGGTCTATGGCGGATACCAGAGCTGGGTTGATCGCCCCGGGCGATTCCGCTCGCTCGGCGACGGGCAGGTCGATTTCGGTGCGATCTTCTCCAAGATGGCGGCGAATGATTTCGACGGCTGGGCCGTGCTCGAATGGGAGTGCGCGCTCAAGCATCCCGAACAGGGGGCAGCCGAAGGGGCCCCGTTCATCGACCGGCATATCATCCGCGTCACCGAACACGCGTTCGATGATTTCGCTGCTGGCGGGGCCGATCGCGCGCTGAACAAGCGCATCATGGGGATCAGCTGATGGCGGCGGCCGAGCGCGCAGGGACCTTGCCGCCGCTTGGCTGGCCGACCCGCTTTGCCTTCATGGCATGCGCCATGCCGGAGCTGATCAAGAGCTTCGCGTGGGACTCATTCGTCCTGTTCTTCTACGCGCAGGTCGTCGGGCTCGATGGCATGTTGCTGGGCGCGGCGCTGGCCATCATCCTCGTCTTCGATGCGGTGGCCGATCCCTATATCGGCGCGCTGTCCGACCGGATGGACCGTGCGCCGCTGGGTCGTCGCCATACGCTGATGGCCGCCGCGGTGGTGCCGTTCGCGGTCGGGATCGCGATGGTGTTCCGGGTGCCTGCAGGTATGGAGCAATGGCAGATCTTTGCCTGGCTGCTGGGCTTCGGGCTGCTCGCGCGGGTTGGCATCTCGTTCTGGACGGTGCCGGCCTACGCGATGGGCGGGGAGCTCACGCGTGAAACCGGTGAGCGCAACATCGTCGCGGTGATGCGCAACATGGGCAATCAGCTGGCAATCCTGACCGTCCCCTACGTCGCCTTCGCGTGGTTCTTCGTCCCCGGCGGCGGGTTCAGCAAGCCGCAGCTCAATCCCGCACCCTATCCCGATTTCGGTCTCTTCATCGCCATTTGCGGTGCGGCGCTGATGGTCATCGGCCTGCTCGGCACGCGTGCGCGGATGCGGACGGTGGAGGCGCTGGACCAAAGCGTGGCGAGCGAAGCACCCGAGACGTTGCTGCAATTGTTCCGGCGGCTGATCGCGGCGATCCGTACCACGCCCAATGTCGGGCTGTTGCTGCTGGTCGCCTTGCTGGTGCTGTTCACCAATTCGGTGGTGAACCAGCTGACGCTGCACCTCGCCACCTATTTCTGGCAGCTCGACGGCAGCTGGACCCCGCGCCTGCTGATCGCCGGGGTGATCGGTTCGCTCGTCGCCATGTTCCTCGCCCCGGCCTGGATGAAGCTGGTCGGCACGCGGACCGCGATGATCTCGGGCCTGGCGGTGTTCTTCGTGCTGCAGGCGGGCGCGGTGCTGCTGCCGCTGCTCGGCCTGTCGCCGCTACCCGCAAGCGCCGCGATCGGGGCGTTCGTGTTCGCGTTTCGCGTGCTCGGCGGGGTGGCCTATGGCCTGTACGTCGTGCCGTTCAACACCGTCACCTATGACATTGGCGACGAGCACGAGGCGAATACCGGCAAGCCGCAACAGGGGCTGGTCGCCAGTTTCATGTTCATCGGGCTTCAGGTCGGCAGTGGGCTGGTCGCGCTGTTTGCCGGGTCGTTCCTCGGCATTATCGACTTTCCCGTCGGGCTGCCGGTCGATCAGATGCCGCAGGACAAGGTGCGCGCGCTCGCCTGGTTCGTCACCGCGCTGATCGTGATCGCGGGCGCGGCAATGGCGTGGCTGGTCGGGCGGTTCGACGTATCGGCCGAAAAGCAGGCGGCGATTCGTGAAAAGCTCGCCGCGCTGCGGTCGGGTCGCGATTAGTCCAGGTCGGCAAAGCCAGCACCAGCGCCGTAGAAGCGGATCGTCCCGTCTTCATTTGGCGCGGTGACTCCGACGCAAAGCTGCACCCCGAAGCGCAGCGGCAGCAGGGCATCGAGCGCGATCGTCGTCAATCGCCGCGCCGACGCCGGATAGAATTGCCGCCATTGCTCGGGCGGGTCGAATGGCACGGCCTCGCTGTCCGGCTCTGTCTCGCGCTCGGTCAGCGGAAAGCGGTCCATCCCGCCGTGCTGAAGTACCAGCCAGTGAATGCGCGCGCCATCGGTTACTTCCCACATCAGTGAGACCTCGGCGAGCGCCTGGTGCCGCCCCTCACGCAGCACAGGGGTGGGCAGGGGGAAGTGAAACCAGGCGTCGCGCCCGGCGCGCAGGCGGAAGCTGGAGAAGAAGCCGCGATGCCAGCCGAATCCGTCCGACCATTCCGCGCCATCGACCTGCGCGAAATAGTCGGTTCCGCGCTCCTGCGGCACGACGGCTGCGGAAGGCAGCCAGATGCGGTTCGCGATCACGCCCATGTCGGGGCGTTCCCCTCGAGCCATTTGATCGAGCAGCCCGCGCTCGGCCGCTGCGGATGGGGCGGAGGATCGCCAGCCAGCAGCGCGTCGGCGGCGCGGCGCATGTCTTCGCCCGTCACGGGCAGGTCGGTGCGCAGTGGCGGCAGGCCCGGTACGGGCGGGCGATTGATCTTGGGTCGGCTGGCATCGAACTGCCCCGCGTAAAACAGGCGCAGGTCGGAATCGAACATGAAAAAATCCGGCGTGCAGATCGCTTCATAGGCGATCGCGACCTGCTGGTCCGCGTCATGGAGATAGGGAAAGGGGAATGCGCGCTCCGCCGCGAACAGCTTCATGTGCGCATAGTCATCCTCGGGAAACTCGACGATGTCGTTGGACGAGATCGCGACGACGCCGATGCCGCGCGCCTGATACTCCTTTGCAAAGTCCACGAAGCCGTCGATCACGTGCAGCACGAACGGGCAGTGGTTGCAGATGAAGGCCACGACCAGCCCCTCGGGACCGGCGACATCCGCCAGCCCAATCGTGCGCCCCTCGGTATCCGGCAGCGCGAAATCGGGCGCGGGGGTGCCCAGCTCCATCATGCGCGATAGTCTGAGCATCCGTGCCTCTCCTGCTAGAAATAGAATATACATTCTGATATCAGCCGGAGTCAGAGCCGGCAAGAACCGGCGCGGAGAGGGTAGAGCATGGGTCAGTCTGGCTGGACACGGCGCGAATTTGGCGGGGGTGTGGCGTTGCTCGCGGCAGTCGTGGGGATGCCTGCGGTCGTCGCAACACTATCGAAACAGGATGAGGCCGACGCGCCGAGCGACCGCCAGCGCACGATGATCCGCGACGTCAGCCAATTGGTGATTCCGCGCACGGCCACCCCGGGCGCAGGCGATGTGGGGGTGGGGGACTTCGTCATCCTCGCGCTTGCCCATGGCCTGGAAAAGAGCCGCGCGCCGATCGTGCGCGACACGGCGCCAGCGAGCGTCAGTGGATACCTGCGCAGCGACGGGAGCCTGCGGCACCTCGACTGGCTGGAAGCGGAGCTCGATCGTGCGGCCAATGGCGACTGGATGGGCAAGCCCGAGGCGCGCCGCGCCGCGATCCTGACGCGGCTGGACGCCGATGCCTATGCCGCGAAGGATCATCCGTGGAAGACGGTGAAGGCGCTGATCCTGACCGGCTATTACACCTCGCAGACCGGTGGTGCGCAGGAGCTGCGCTACGAGCTCACGCCGGGCCGCTTCGACCCCGCAGTGCCGGTCAAGCCCGGCGAGCGCGCGTATTCGAGTGACTGGACTGCGGTGGATTTCGGCTGATGACTGACATGATGAACTTTGACGCGATCGTGGTCGGCTCCGGCATCACCGGCGGCTGGGCGGCGAAGGAGCTGACCGAGGCGGGGCTGAAGGTCCTGATGCTCGAGCGGGGGCCGATGATCGCGCACCAGACCGGATATGTGAACGAGACCAAGGCGCCGTGGGACATGCCGTTTCGCGGCGTCGGCGATGCCGAGAAATATGCGCGCGACTATCCGGTCCAGCGCGGCAACCGCCACTTCACCGAGTTTACCGAGCCGCATTTCGTCAACGACGCCGAAAATCCCTATTCGACCGAGGGCGACACGGCATTCAACTGGTTTCGGAGCTATAATCTCGGCGGGCGCTCGCTGACCTGGGGGCGGCAATCCTATCGCTGGTCGGATTACGATTTCGACGCAAACCGGCGCGACGGCAACGGCACCGACTGGCCGATCCGCTATGCGGACATTGCCCCCTGGTATGACAAGGTCGAGGAGTTCATCGGCGTGTCCGGCGCGGCGGAGGGGCTGGCGCAGCTGCCCGACGGGCGCTTCCAGCCACCGATGGCCCTCAACATCGTCGAACAGGCGGTGCGCGAGCGACTCTCCGCGCGCTGGCCCGAGCGGAGGCTGACGATCGGCCGCACCGCCAATCTGACGCAGGCCAAGGACGGGCGTGGCGAATGCCAGCGCCGTTCGATCTGCGCCCGCGGCTGTTCCTATGGCGCCTATTTCTCGACCCAGTCCTCCACGCTGCCCGCGGCGCAAAAGACGGGTAACCTGACCCTGGTTACCGACGCGGTGGTCGAGAAGATCGACTTTGACCCCGCGACGCGGCGTGTCACCGGTGTGCGCTGGATCGACGGCCAGACCAAGGCGCGCGGGCAGGCGACCGCGCGCATGGTGTTCCTCAATGCCGGTGCGTTCAATTCGGTGCATCTGCTACTGAATTCGGGCAGCGATGCAATGCCGAACGGCCTCGCCAATTCCAGCGGCGTGCTCGGTACGCACATCATGGATCATGCCAGCACCCTGTCGGCGATCGCGCTGTTCCCGGGGTTCGAGCAATGGACCACCTTCGGCAATCGCCCGACCGGTGTCGTCATTCCGCGCTTCCGCAACCTCGATGCCATCGACGGCGCAGGGCATAGTCGGGGCTTCTCGTACCAGGGCGGCGCGCTGCAATCGGGCTGGACCCGCGGCAAGCGCGAGCCGGGGATCGGGGCTGCGTACAAGGATGCGCTGCAGCCGCCCGGGATGTGGCGGATGGTGCTGGTCGCCTTTGCCGACTGCGTGCCGCGCGCATCGAACCGCATCACGTTGGATCGCACCCGGACCGACGCCAATGGCCTGCCGATCCTCAAGGTCGACTTCGCGTTCGGCGCGGAGGAGCATGCCGCGCTGGCGCAGGCCAAGGCCGACGCTGCCGAGATGCTGGGCCATGCGGGGGGCAAGGTCATCATGGGCTTCGACCGCCCCAACCCGGGCGGCAGCGCGATCCACGAAATGGGCGGTGCGCGGATGGGCGCGGACCCGGGGACGTCGGTGCTCAACAAATGGAGCCAGGCACATGACGTCGCCAATCTGTTCGTCACCGATGGCGCGCAGATGAGCTCGTCCGCGTGCCAGAACCCGTCGCTGACCTATATGGCGCTTACCGCCCGCGCGGCGAATGCGGCGGTGGGGATGTTGCGCGAGTGGGTGATCTAGGTCACCCCCCAGTACGACCTCATTTGGACTTGAGCATCCCGATGCTGCCGAGCCAGCGGTGGAAACTCTCGATCCATCCCGCCGACGCCGTGCCCTCACGCCCCAGCCCAAAGCCATGGCCGCCATTGGCGAGCAGGTGGAACTCGATGGGCTTGCCCGCCGCGCGATAGCTGTCGAGCAAGGGCAGGCCGGTCTCGCGGGTCAGCAGGAAGTCGTCCGCAGCGATCGTCACGAACATCGGCGGTGCGCTCGCGGGTACGGTCATCGCGGCCATGTTGGGATAGATCGGCGCGGCAAAGGCAGGCATCGCCGCGCCGCTTTGTTCGATCACCGAGCGCGTGAGGAACCCGCCCGCCGAAAATCCCATAAATCCGATCCGCTTCGGGTCCACGCCATAGCGCGCGGCGTTGTCGCGGACATGCGTCAGCGCGGCGAGACCGTCGGCAAGTGCCTCGGGCGGCGTGTCCTTGGGCGGTGCGAAGCCGACCGTCTCTCCGGCGATCATGCGGTTAAACTTGTCCTGCCACTCCGCATTGTCACGCGGGGTGGGCAGCACGCGATATTTGAGGACGAAGGCGGCGACGCCGTGATTGGCGAGCCAGCGTGCGACCTGCCACCCCTCGGCATCCATCGACAGGCCAAGGAACCCGCCGCCCGGTGCGACGATCACCGCTGCACCGGTCGAGGGGCCGGCAGGCAGTACCGGCGTCAGCGTGGCGTGCGAGACGTTGCGCACCCCGATCGACCCGTTCTGCGTCATCCATTGCTCGCGGTTCGGCGCATCCTTGGGCGCGGTCGGAAGCGTGATCGCGCCCGGCTGGAGCGGTGCCTCGATCACGTCATACCGGAAGCGCGGCGGACCCTGTGCGGCGGCGGACGAGATGGCGAGGATTGCGGCGATGGCGCTCAGGCAAGGGCGGATCATCGCAAGCCTCACGCCGTCGCGGGCTGAAGCGTCGGGCGGCGGTCGACGAGCAGCCATACGGCGACCGCCCCGACGATCCCGACGATCCCGGCGACCAGAAACGCAGCCTGCATCGACCCGACTTGCGCGCGGACCAGGCTGACCAGTAGCGGCGATACGAACTGGCCGAAGAAGAAGCAGGCGGTCCATACTCCCATGCCGCGTCCGCGATGCGCGTAGGGCAGCTTGCGCTGCGCCCAGGCGATCAGCGTGACCACCCCCATCCCCGCGCCGGTCTGCTGCACCATCATGCCGAGGATCATCATGCGCCAGTCGCTGGCAAGACCGATGATCGCGAGGCCGGTGCCAAGCGTGACGAGCAGCGCAAAGAGCTGGCCACGCGAGCTGACCTGCCAGCGACCGAGCAGCCAGAACACGCCCGCACCGACCAGGATGAACAGGCTGGGCAGAGCGGTGATACGTCCGATCTTGCCCGGATCCTTGACCCCCAGCTCCTGCCACACCAGCCCGCCATTGATGATGAAGACATAATAGAGGACCGAAACGAACAGCGTCACGCTGCCGATCGTCGCGAGGACGCGCCACGGGATGCCGCCATCGGCGGTCTCGCCTTCGACGCGCGCGGGTGCGACCTCACGCTGCGGCTCGTACATGTAGCGCAGCATGGCGAGGAAGATCGGGAAGGCGACCAGATAGAGCAGGAAGATGCCGTTCCAGCGCCAGGCAGTGAGTGCCCCGGCAAAGAAGATCATCACCGACGATAGCGCCGGGCCGATCAAGCCCTGCATCGTCAGCCAGTTGCGGCGACTCTTCTCGTCCCAATAATCCGCGATCAGCGTGTTGAGCGTCGTCAGGATCGCCGCCTCGCTCAAGCCCAGCAACAGGCGCGAGGCATAGATGGCGTCGAGCGATTCGAGCAGGAACGGCGCGGAACCGAAGATACCATAGAGCAGGGTCGAGGCGAGCAGCAGGCGGCGGCGCCCGAAGCGATCGACCATCAGGCCGACGAACAGTGCGGTGATCGCAATGGTCAGGCCCGGGGCCGAGACCATCGCCGGTACCTTCCAGCTGGCATTGGGGTCCGCACCGAAATGCGCGATCATCGCTGGCACGGCCGGGAACATCGAGACGATCGCCATGATCGGCAGGAACCCCGCGATGATGACGGTGAACCCCTGGGCGGGGCCGGGCACCCGCGACGAGTCTGACTTGTACAACGCCTTCACTCCCCTCCGGACGGACGCTCTAGGACGCCCGCCACCTCAACATTGCGGTCGTGGATCGCCGCGTTGGGTTGACGCTAAGCGAAACAAGTTCATAATAGAAGCATCATTTTAATTAGGGCTGTGCCGGGGGCGCGCGCCCGAAATTTTCGGGGCAGCAGTCATATGGACCGAGGGGCAGGCGCGCCGCAGGATGGCGTCGCGGCACAGCAGCTGACGGATCGTCAGCGCACGCTCGCCTTCATCACGGTTATGATCGCCTTCGTGCTCGAAGTGGCCGATACGACGATCGTTAACACCGCCTTGCCCGAGATTCGCCGCGCGCTGCATGCCTCGTCGGCGGCGATGCAGTGGATCGTCGCGGGCTATCTGCTGGTGCTGGGTGCGCTGCTGTTGCTCGGCGGACGGCTGGGCGACGCGTTCGGCTATCGCCGCATGTTCCTGATCGGGGTTGGGGGATTCATCGCGACCTCGGCCCTGTGTGGGCTCGCGCAAACACCCGAGCAGCTGGTCATCGGGCGTCTGCTGCAGGGGGCGGCCGGCGCGATGATGGGCCCACAGGTGATGGCAATCGTGCAGACGCTGTTCTCGCCACTCGAACGCGTGGCACGGCTTGCCTGGTTCGGCGTGATCGGGGGGCTTGCCGCGATCCTTGGACCGATCCTCGGTGGCTTGCTGATCGAATGGAACTGGTTTGGCCTTGGCTGGCGGCTGATCTTCCTGATCAACTTGCCGCTCGGCTTGATAGCGCTGTGGCTGGGGTTGCGGACAATCCCGCAGCGCGACGCCGGACGCCCGCTGCAGATCGACCTGCTCGGCGCGGCGCTGTTTGCCGCGGGCTTTGCGGCGCTGCTATTCGCGCTGATCGACGGGTCGGAGCGCGGCTGGCCGGCCTGGGCCGTTCCCTGCGCGCTCGTCGGAGTCGCCTTGGCCATCGCGGGCTGGATCCGGGCATTGGCGCGGCGGCGCGCGGGGCGGGCAGCGATTGTCGAGCCCGCGCTGTTCCGCCTGATCACCTTCCGCTGGGGACTGGTCGCGGTGCTGGCCTTCTCGGCGGGGGCAGCGGGCTTTCTGCTGGTGCTGGCTATCGCGTTGCAACAGGGGCTGGGCAAGTCGCCACTCGATACCGCGCTGGCGCATGTCCCCTTTGGCCTGGGAGTGATGGCGGGCATCAGCCTGATCGGAAAGAAGTATCTACCACGCTTCGGTCGCTGGCTGCTGATCGGTGGTGCGCTGGTGATGATGACGGGGGCGAGCGGCGCGTTGACCCTGATCGCGGGCGGAACCGGCAGCGGCGTTGGCTTCTTCGCGCTGCTCGCGGTCGCGGGGATCGGCATGGGCATGCTGGCGGGGCCGTTGCCGCCGGTTGTGGTCGCCGATGTCGACCGCGCCTTTGCCGGCACTGCCAGCGCGACGCTGCGCACTGCGCAGCAGCTCGGCGGCGCGATCGGCATTGCGGTGATCGGCTCGGCATATTTCGCGGCTGCGGCCCGTACGGGTGGCGCGCTTGCGGGCTTGCCAGTGGCAGGCGCGCTTTTCATCGTGCTGCTCCTACTCGCCATCCTCGCGGCGTGGCGATTGCCGGCGGACATCTTCGGGGTGCGCGAAGAGAAATGTCGCCGGGCATAGCAATATCATTCCCATCCGGGGTGCTCGTTTGCGCCATGATGTGCGGCGCGACACCGAAAGGGTTGTCGCAGCGCGCCCCGGCATTCCACCGGTCGAGCATAATCGGGCGCATCTGCGATATCCACGGTGCGCTTGCGAAGCGGCGGCCGGGGCGCACCGCTTTCCGGCCTTGATCTTTTGGCGAAGATCCGTATCGGGGGAGCGACAAAATAGCGGGATTGAACCCGCTAGGCATACGAGTGCGTCACGCACCACGGGGCCGTAGAATGGGAAGGGATCCTATGTCTGCGGCGTATCAACTATCCTCCTGTATCGAATGGCAGTTTGCCGACGCCGGCGAACTCGATGCGCGCGTGCGGGCGGCCAAGGCGGCCGGCTTTGCGCTGGCCGAATTCCACCTGTGGCGCGACAAGCCGATCGATGCGCTCGCCGCCGCGCTCGACGAAACGGGCGTGCGGCTGACCAGCCTGTGCGTCGATCCGCGCCGCTCGATCGTCGACCCAGCCGAACGCTATGCGATGGTCACGGCGGTGCGCGAGACGATCGCCGCGACCGAAATTCTCGGCAAGCCGAACCTGATCGTCGCCTCCGGCTTCCGGGTCGAGGGGATGAGCGAGGAAGAGCATTACGCCAACGCCGTCACCGCTCTTCGCGCGGCGGCGGATGCGGCGGAGGAGGCGGGCGTCATGCTGCTGCTCGAACCGCTCAACACGCAGTTGTTCGCCACCATGTATCTCGTCAGCACCAAGCTCGGCCTCGATCTGGTCGAAGCGGTGGGCAGTCCGAACCTGCGCCTGCTGTACGACGTCTGGCACAGCGCTGTGATGGGCGAGGATATGGCGGAGGTGCTGGCGGGGCGCGTTCATCTGGTGGCGCACGTCCAGGTCGCAGACATGCCCGACCGCAATGAGCCGGGCACCGGCAGCCTCGACTGGGCCCAGGTCACGCGCACGCTGCGCGACATCGGTTACACCGGGGCGATCGGCCTCGAATATTTCCCGACCATGCCGATGGACGAGTCGCTGGCCCAGTCGCAGCGGATGCTCGCCGACTGACGCCCGACGGGCAGAGCTTCCAACCGCCGTCGCCGACGGCGCATCATGTAGATGGACGACGCGATGAACATCGATCGGATTGCGATCAGCCTGGACCTGATCAACCGCCACTATCAGGAGCCGAACCGCAATCGGTTCGAGAGCCGCTATTTCTGGGAAGAACTCTATCCGCTGATCCGCGCGAGCGGGTTTCGCTCGATCGAGATCCCCTATGAGCCAGTCTGGCAGTTCGGCGGGCGCAGCGGCGTCCCGATGAACCGCTACTGCATCAACACGAAATATGAGTCGGCCGCCCACTATCGCGCCGTGCTGGCCGACAGCGGCGTCGAACAGGTGACGGGCGTGACGTTCGACCCCAATTTGTTCATGCGGAACGACAATCTCGATTTCTTTTTCGGCGCGAGCGGGCATTTCGCGGGTGAGGCGGTGGCGCATGCCGGCGATCTGGGGGCCGACTATTTCGCGATCAGCCCGTCGCCCTATCATGGCCGCGTCACGCATTATCACCCGGATCTGGAGGCAAAGCGCGCGACCTTTACCGAGCGGACGCTTCAGTTGCTGGGCGGTTTGGCGGAAAAGGCTGCTGCGGCGGGCGTCAACCTGGTGCTGCGCAACGAATATTGGAGTCTGTTCCGCGGCGAGCATGTCCTGCCTTTGCTTGACGCGCTGCCCGACAGCGTGAAGCTCGATGTCGATGTGGCGAGCCTGACGATCGCCGGCGTCGATCCGGCGGCGTTCATCGAAGCGCAGCACAGCCGCATCGGCTGTGTGCACCTGACCGACACCCGGTTCGTCGACCCGGGCGATGTGTGGAAGAGCGCGAACCCGGAATTCCCGGAACATCGCGCGACGCAGGTATTCCGCGACCCGGGCACCGGCAATGTCGATCTGGCCAGCATCGTCGGGCTGCTCGATCGCCTCGGCTATGCCGGCCCGGTTGTGTGCAGCGCCCGCCAGACGCGCGACCCCTTCCGCGCGCTGCTGCGCACCCGCGCCCTTCTTAACAAACTACCGAACTAAGCCGGACGGAGCCTCCGCCATGCCCAATATCCGCTACGCCAACATGTGCCACTGGAAGACCATTCCGTATCGGCAGATCGACAATTTTCGCGAATTTTATTATGAGGATAAGACCAACACCGCTTATTACTCGGACTGGGACAAGATCCTGAAATACCAGTCGGCGCTGGGGTTCGACGGGATCGAGATCGCGCCCTGGGATCTGGCGGATATCCTGCCGCTGTTCGGCTCGCCCGAGAATTTCACCGCCTTCGCCAAGGAGCGCGGGGTCGAGGTAATCGGCATGTTCCATGGCGCCCATGCCTCGCATGACGCCGGCCATTTCGACGAAGTCGTGCGCGCGGGGCGCGAGGCGGTGGACACGATCGTCAAGTTCGGCGGCACGTACATGAACACCTGTCCGACGCAGAATTATTGCGGAACCGGGCCGCTGAGCCGGGACGAGGTTCAGCAATGCGCAAAGGCGATGAACGAGATCGGTCGCTATGCCACCGATCACGGCGTCAAGATCGGCCTGCACAACGAGTTCTTCTGTGCGATCAACATCGAGAATCACCGCGAGCTGATCGAATCGACCGATCCGAAGCTGGTTCATTACTGTATCGACACCGCCCAGATTTCGATCATGGGCGAAGACCTGCTGACCTTCTATAACGACTATCACGACCGGATCAGCACCTTTCACCTGAAGGACACCGGCTCGGCGCGCCAGCCCGACAGCGTCCGCTATGCGCGCGATCCCGAGATTACCGACGATGGCACGCGCTGGTTCTGGGAGCCGGGTCTGGGTGAACTCGACCTCAAGGGACTGTACCGGCTGCTCAAGCAGCACGCGTTCAAGGGCTGGATGTCGATCGAGTATGACGGCTCGCCCGATCTGCTCGCCTCCATGGCGCTGACCCGCTACCACCTCGATAACGAACTGCGCCCGATCTACGACTAAGGGGGATCGCCCCGCCGTCGAACTCAAGGGGCGGGGCGGGGCGTGCCCAGGTTGGAATTGGGTTAACACGGCGATCAGTCGGCTTGCGGGTAGTCGAAGCCCTTCTCGATGATGATCTCCGCGATCTTCTCGCGGCTGATCCTGATGAACGCGCTTGCGTCCTCGACCGACGGGATCGCGCTGTCGAACCGTGTCGTCAGGTCAAAGATGGCGCGGACGTCCTCCTTGTGACGACTGATCGAGTGAAAAATCCGGTCCATTCCTGCCGACAGGTTGCGGTAGATGGTCTGGAGCTGGGGATTGCGGGTGGCCTCCGCCAGCAGATCGAAACGGCGCCGGGAGAGCCGGATCCAGTCTTCCGGGTTGAGTTTGGCTTTCCCGATCGCCCGCCGGTGCTCGTGATGGATCGCATCCAGTGCGGCGGCTTGCTCCGGCGTCATGCGTTCCTGAGCCAACTGGATGATCAACGGCGACACAGCGCTCCACACCGTGAAAAAGTCATCCACCGACTTCAGCGTCAGTCCTGCCACGCGGTAGCCGCGCCGGGGGATCGTTTCGACGAGACCGTCGTGATTCAAGCGATCCAATGCCTCTCGCACCGGCATTGCTCCGAACCCGGTCTCCTCTGATATCTCTCGCTCGGTGAAGCGCATCCGGGGCGGCATTTTCAACGACACGATCCGTTGCCGCAGAAGCGCATATGCCTGGTCCGAGAGCGACTGCTTTTGTGTGCTGCGCTCTGTCATCACGCCACTCCAGATCGGCACCGTGCCGTCCCACCCATGCCCCCGCCAACGTGCAATGACAAGATTGCGCCGCTTGACCGGCTCGGCGTCCGTGTGCAACGGTGATATATCACAAATGTGTAGGTGCTGCTGGCTGCCTTGGCCGCATCGCCTCGAAGACTTGGGAGGGGGCGAAATGCCAACGTCGAAAAAGATCCTGATTGTCGGCGCGGGTATCGGTGGCCTGTGCACAGGGGTGGCGCTTGCCCGCATCGGCGCCGAGGTCGACATCATCGATATCAAGCCGGACAATTCGGTGCCCGGCGTCGGGTGGGGGCTGCGCACCAATGGGCTGCGGGCGCTGCGGGAGATCGGGCTGCTCGAACCCACGCTCGCCCTTGGTTTTCCGACGCCGCCGCTGTCCTATTACGACCGCAATGGCCGCCATGTGGTCGATATCCCATATGGGCGCCAGTTCGACGGCATGCCGAACAACGTCCAATTGCCGCGTCTGGGCTTTCTGGAGATGGCCAGTGCTCATGCACTGGGGGCCGGATGCACGATCAGGATGGCGACGACGGCGGTCGACATCGAGCAGGATGCCGACGGCGTCACGGTGGAGCTGAGCGACGGATCGCTGCACCGATATGACCTCGTGCTCGGCTTTGACGGCATCAATTCGAGCATTCGGCGCTATTTGTTCGGCGAGAAGTACGTGCCCACGCCCAGCGGTGGCGTGGCCTGGCGAGCTCCCGTACGCGCCCCGGACACGTTGAAGGGCGCCGTTTTCTGTCACGGTTTCGGCGGCAAGGTCGGGTTCGTGCCGCTCGCTGGTGGCATGATGTACGTAATCGTTACCCATCACGAGCCGGGACGTCCGCGCCACGATCCCGCCGCTTTCCCCGAACTCATGTATCAACGCGCGCGGGCGATGATGGGCGATTCCGTCTTCATGGCGGACGAGATCGCATCGCTGCGCACGGCCGCCAACGTCGCCTACACGCCGCTCGATACCGTCATGGTGCCCTATCCGTGGCATCGCGGGCGGGTGATGATCATGGGCGACGCCGCGCATGCCATGACCCCCTATCTTGGATCGGGCGCCGCGATGGCGATCGAGGACGGCGTGGTCTTTGCGCAGCTCCTGCAGAGCGACGACACGCTCTACGACGTGCAGACCAAGTTCATGGCCCGGCGGTACCCGCGCGTGAAAACCGTGTGGGATATCTCGCTGCAGATGATGCACGAGGAATTCGATTCCGTGACCCCCGAGGCGCTCGACCGTCGTCTGGCGCACCTCGTGAATGAAGAGCCGGCCGCGCTCGACTATGTCCACCGCATTCTGGAAAGCGACTACTGATGACTACGGATCGTATTGCGAAACTGGCCGTCAATGCGGGCGCTTCGATTGGCCCCATGCGGAAGCTTCTCGGCACGACGGGCATCCCTGCGCCGGCCCCCGGCACCGACGGCGTTCCCGACATTCTGGATGTGTGGAAGGCCGCGCATGTGACGCTCGTCCGCTCGTATGACTGGGTTTCGCGGCTCGACACGGTCGACAACCCCACCAGCCTGTTTCCCGACTGGTCGGCCGACCCCAGCGATCCGGCGAACTATAATTTTGCCGGCACCGACGCATGGGTCGGACAGGTGCGTTCGCTCGGCGCCGATATCATGTTCACCATTGCCAGCGAGATTCCGGGGAACAAGCAGCCGGCCCGTGATCTGGCGAAGTACGAGCAAGTCGTCGAGAATATCGTGCGCCACTATGTATGCGGGTGGGGCAATGGGTTCGAAAACGCCATCACGCATTGGGAATTTGGCGATCAGCCCGACTTCGGCAGCCTGCACTTCTCCGGCACGCCCGAAGAATTCTATCACATGTATGCCGCTGCCGCGCACGCGGTGAAGCGTGTCGACCCGAGCCTGAAGTTCGGCGGCCCGTGCATCGCATTCCCGTTGAACGAAGGCCCGTTCCGCGAAGGGTTGCTGACCTTCATCAAGGATCACTCGCTGCCTTTGGATTTCCTGTCGTGGATGTGGTACGGCGACAACTCGCGGGACCCGCTCGATTTCCGCACGATTGCGGCAGAGGTTCGTGCCGTCGCCGACAAGCACGGGTTCAGCGATGCCAGGCTGATGCTCTCCTACTGGAGCATGACGGGCATCCCGACGGCGAAGTTCGAAGACGCTGACAATGCCGCCTTCATCGCCGCAGCTGCCGTCTACATGCAGGATTCGGCGGTTGACGAGGCGATCTTCTTTCGCGCCGATACCGGGGCTGATTTCCACTATAAGTTCAGGGATCCCGCCGGGATTTTCGAGCCCGATGGCGGTGAGAATGCGCGGACCAGCGCGTTCCGCCTGGTCGGGCAAACACTGGCCGCGACGGAACGCCTTGCCGTTGCGGGTGGAGACGAGAACGGATTTACGGCGCTGGCGGGTCAGACCGCAGACGGCAACACCGTTCGCATTCTGATCGCCAACTACGCCATCCCGGACGCCTACCTCATCGCGCGCGATCGCGACGTGTTCGAATTCCAGGTGCCAATCGGCACCGAACGGGTGAACATGTCGTTGAACGTTCCGCCCAGGCGCGTTGACGCCGGGAGCGCGGGATATACGGGCTACACGCTCGACGTCAGCGACTTTCCTTGGGCCCAGGGCCGCTACAAGGTGGCCCGGTACCGCGCGGACGCACAGCATATGGGCGACATGCTGGGATCGTATGAAGGCGAGGGTGGCAGTGTCACCATCGAGAGCAGCCTGCCGGCACCCGGCGTGGAGCTGATCGAGATCACGCGCATCCCTTCATAGGAATAGGCAAGGCGCGTCGAAGCAGCGTCCGCTTTTGAAGGATTGGAGGAGGGGCGGGCACCATGACGCGGATTTGGTCATGGTGCCCGCCCCGTCCTGATGTCACGCGACCGTCAGCGTTTTCGCGTCCGAATTGATCGACGGGAAGGGCATGTAGGAGACGCGCAGCCGCTGAAGGAATTCCAGCTTGTGCTCTCCCGGTGCAAGGCCGCCGCTGCGTTCGACGGTGATCGTCGCCGATGCACCGAACGGCCAGCGCCGGTCGAACGCGGTTTCCATTTCATCCAGGCTGAGCGGGCCATTGCCCTCATCGAAGCGGATCGCTTCGCGCGGGATCGGCTCACCGTCGACGGTCACATCCAGCGCTTCCACCATCGACAGGCCAAGGCCACGATAATAGCCGAGCTTCGCCTCGAATGCGAAGCCGCTCGGCGCGTCAGCCGGGCCGACATTGCGCAGACTGCTGTCCACGATCAGGTACTTGTCGAACATCAGCGGGCTCCCTCGGCTTGAGCAATCAGGCGTTCGAACATGCGGTGCTGCCGTCGCACCTGCTCTCGGCTGTCGACCGCCTGGACGTCCTGGATCCAGCGATTGCCTTCATATTCGCTGGAAAGGTACCCGTCCCATCCCCCGGCGACCAGCTCCGGGATCACTTCATCATAAGCGTGGGTCGGGTCGCGGTCGTCCTCCGTCATTTCGTAGAACTTGGCCTGGATATGCCGGAAATAGGGGATGTAGTCGCGGATCCGCTTTGGATTGGCGAAGGGCTGATGACGCAGGATTTCGGCCATACGTACTTCAGCCGGATTGCCCTTCATCTTCACGGCCACCTCATAGATCGTGTACTCGGCCATGATCTTCTGCTCGTGCTGGTCGACGATGAATTGCGCAACTTCAGGACGGGCGCCCTGGCGAATGAAGCGGTCGCGATAGACCGGCGGGTAGTGCTTCATGAAAATGCCCATGTCGGGCAGCAGGCCGAGATGCTTGGTGCCAAGCCGGTCCGCAACCTCGACCGTACGCAGGATCCAGGCATGTTCCATGTGCCAGGGCGCATGCACCTCCACGCCCATGTGCACTTCGAGCTCCTCGGCATAGGGCACGCACCGTTCGAGGATGTCGGGACGGACAAAGACCAGCACGCGCATGTTGCGGATTCCGAGCCGGTTGCAGAGCACGAGGTCGCGGCGGATCGAGGCGACCTGCTCGTCATCGCTCATCAACCGGTCCTTGCGGACCTTGGTATCCAGGAACATGTCGTAGCAGGTGAGCTCGGTCCCATGCTTGGCCATCAGTTCCTTCCACCACGCAACCTGGCGGTCGTCGATGTTCGGGAAGGTCGGCATGTTCTGTTCGGGGAGGATCTCGATCCCCTTGGCGCCGATCGACGCCGCGAACGCGACGCAGTCCTCGATCGTCATCTGTCCCAGGAACATCTCTTCCTGGAAGCTGTACAGGCTGACGCCCCGTTTCACTCTGGCAGCCATCTCATCTCACTCCGCTGATATATTATTGGTCAAGGCCGGCTTGGCGAACCGAGGCTGCAGCATGCGTCCGGCCGCGGCGCTGGCATTCTCGCGCTGCAAGTCCGGTTGCCGTGCTGCGCAGCGGTGCAGCTACGCACTGGAACCGCTAGCGTGCTCAATCGTCCATTATGCAATGGTCTGCCTCTCCTGATCGGCTCGCCTCGAGAATCGGGCATTTCCGCCGAAGCAAACCGTCGGCAAAGCGCGTATGCACCGAAACTAGTATCACCATTCTGATTTTGTCAAATTTTCGTCGTGCGCGGTCCATCAGTGCCTTCGGCGACCTGAAGTCGCGCTGCGCCGCGGCCACAAGGAATTCGAGGGCCAGCACCCGCAGATCCGGAATTGAACTGGAACTGCTAATATATTACAGAACGGGCCAATTGATACGGGGAGAGGCCGAAAATGTGGAACTTGGCGGCCTATTGGCGCGGACTTCCATTAAAACCGCAGGGCATCGTCGTCGTCCTTGCCGGCTTCCTGCCGATGCTCGCCATTGTCGCGATGGGTCCGGCCGTGCCCACGCTCATCGCGCATTTTGCGAACGACCCCGACGCCCGGGCGCAGGTGCCGGCGCTGATCGGGGCGCCAGGATTGACCATGGCCATCCTGGCACCCTTCAGCGGGCTGCTGGTCGACAAATTCGGGCGCAGGCAGTTGCTGCTGGTGGCGACCGCCTTCTACGCCGTGTTTGGCACGGTGCCGCTGTTCCTCGAAACCTTGGACCAGATTTACATATCCCGCCTGCTGCTCGGCATCTCTGAGGCCGTCATCCTGACCGTCGTCAACACCCTGATCGCGGACTATTGGGACGACAGGGGCCGCAAGAACTGGCTGTTTCTCCAAAGCCTGGTCGGCCCCGTGTTCGGCGGGCTCGTCGGGCTGAGCGTTGGCGAGGCGAGCAAGCTGCAGTGGAACGCGGTCTTTTTCGTCTATCTGGCTGCTATCCCGATCTGGGCAGCCATGATGATCTGGCTGTTCGAACCGAAGAAGGCAGAAAGTGGCGAAGCGTCCGCCGGGCACGCGGTTCCCGCGACTGCCTTTCCCTGGCGGAGTGCGGCCCTCACGGCCCTCGTCACATTCTTCGCCGCGATGCTCTATTACGTGTTCATCATCAACGGCGCGCTTGCCTTCGCCGAGGTCGGTGTGACGCAGCCCGATCGCTATGCGCAGCTGATCGTCGTGCCGACTTTGTTCTTTCTGGTCGGCGCGGTCCTGTTCCGTATCCTCGCTAACCGCAGCTATGCGCTCCAGCTTGGGGTATTTTTCGCGCTGCTGGGGGCAGGGCTGGCGGCGATCGGTCTGGCTGAAACCCCTAGTGCAATGGCAGCGGGCGTCATCGTCCAGCAGACGGCGGCGGGCATGGCGGTACCGACATTGCTGGCATGGACGCATTCGAAGTTCGACTTTGCGCATCGCGGCCGGGCCATGGGAATCTGGACTGCCGCATTCTTCCTTGCGCAGTCACAGTCTCCCAGGCTCGTCCACGTTCTCGATCAGTCCACGGGATCAATGCAGGGCGCGTTCCTGACCGCTGGAATCGTTGGGATCGTGGCGGGCGCGGTGGGGGTTGCGATCGCGCTAGCCTTGCGCAAGCCCCCCCAAGCACTTGCGTTGGAATAATTGCGGTACCGCCGAACGCGCGGGTCTTCGCGTTCTTTGCACCCGACGGATAGAAGGGGCGCAAAACGGACAAATGCAGGCGCGCTTACGCAAACCGAACCCCAATTTTCTGGGGCACCGGCGGGGGCACGCCCTTCAAGAGACGAGTGTCTACTTAAATATATATAAGGAGTTAGCTGACTGGTTCGAATCCCTCCCGTTCCGCCATTTTGGACCTTTTTCAGGTCGCGCTCTGTCCGACTGCTTCCCGATCGAAGTGTAGGGTAAATGGAGCAGGATGCGATCTTGATCGTCGATCTGCGACGATCATGTCGATCGTTCAGGGGCGGCGATGCCGCTGCCCAAAACGCCACGCAGAGCGATCCCTGAGAGATTGTCGATAATGTCATCAACCGACAGACGACCGTCTGGCCGGTGCCAGCGCGCCAGCCAGAGGATGATGCCCATGATCGCGGACGTGGCCATCCGCGTATCCACGTCGGCCAATTTTCCCGTGACCTTGATCTCGTCCAGCGTCCCGCGCACGAAGGCGGAATAGGCCGCCTTGCGCGCCTTGATCAGTGCAGCCTTGTCGGGGCTGAGGGCGCTGGTTTCCTCAAGGATGATCGTTAGCGGGTTGCCGACCGGGGTCGTCACCTGCATCACGCTTTGCAGGTGACCGCGCACGATCGCGGTCAAGCGCTCGACCGGGTCGGCAATCGCCTGCGCCGGAGCGACCACATCCTCCTCCAGCCGCTCCATGCTGAACGACATCAGCGTGAACAGCAGCTCCTCCTTGCTCGCCACGAAGTGATACAGGCCAGCCTTGGTGATCCCGACCGCGTCGGCGATGTTCGCCATCGAGGTCGCGGCAAAGCCCCGCGTGCAAAAGAGCTGCGCAGCATGGACGTAAATCTGCTCGCGCCGTCCGATGATGGCGGGTGTGCCGGTCGTATGTTCCTGCCACATCGCGTCGTTCATCGTCTCGTTCGTAACGGGTCGCTCTGCGCTTTCCTACCCCGAGGCGGCAGGTTTTCCCCTCTGGACAAGCGCGTCGCTGCCAGTTACCTACCGGTCGGTAAGTAGCGTGTAAAGGGCACAGACCCGGTACGCTGCTGGTGAACAGGGAGAGGATAGGGCGATGGCTCGATATGCAACCTTGCTGCTTTGCACGGCGCTGACCGCACCGACGGCGGCGCTGGCGCAGACTGCACCCACCACCGCGACGGATGCGGCGCAGGACGCCACGGATGGCGCCGATGTCGTCGTCACCGCGCGCAAGCGCGAAGAGCGGCTGATCGACGTTCCGACCGCCGCTACCGTATTGACGGGCAGCGCGATCGCCGACCGCGGTGGCGCGACAAATCCGGTCGAGCTGCTCGGCGGCCAGCCCAGCGTCCGTATCCTCGACACCGGTTCGGCGATGACCAATGAGGTGTCGTTGCGCGGTTCGCCGACCACACGCGGCACCTCAGGCGACCCCAGCGTCGGCCTGTTCCGTGACGGCGCCTATATCGGCGGCGGCGGCTTTTCCGGGCGCAGCTTTTCGCGCATCGACCTGTTCGACATCGACCGCGTCGAAGTGCTGCGCGGCACACAGGGCGCGCTCTATGGCCGCAACTCGGTCGGCGGCGCGGTCAACATCGTCTCGGCCAAGCCCGAGTTCGAGAATAGCGGCTTCGTCAATGCCCGCTATGCGATCGAGAATGAGCAGCTCCAGCTGCAGGGTGTGACCAATGTGAAGCTGTCGGACGCGGTGGCGATCCGGGTTGGCGTCGATTATGTGACGCAGGCCGATGGCTTCTTCCGCAACGATTTTCGGGGCACGGTGCTCGACCGCAACGACTCGACCGGGCTGCGCGGGCAGATCCGGTGGAAGCAGGGCGGGACCGACCTGGTCGTGCGCGGCGAGACCTGGCGCGGCTTTGTCCCCGCAATCGCGTTCCGCGCCTATATCGATCCGCCGCGCGCAGGCTTCCCGCGCGGCTATATCCAGCCCGAGCGCACCTATCCCTGGTCCACTGACGCCTTTTCGCGGCAGGAGGTGACAAGCTGGATGGGCGAGCTCAATCAGGAACTCGGCTTCGCCAAGCTCCGCTCCGTGACCCAGTATCGCAAGCGCAAGGCGGACTATGCGCTCGATCTCGACGGGCTGAATCCGGTGCTGCTCGCCCAGCTGCGCGCGGACGGCACGATCACTAGCGCGACCCTTGACGCAGGTCAGGCGCAGGAGCGGGAGGAGGATGCGCAATTCTTCACGCAGGACCTCAACCTGACCGGCGACCTCGGCGACGGCGCGCTCAACTGGCTTGCGGGCGTCGAATATTTCCAGCTGCGCAGCAATTCGGAGCAGCGCACATTGCGCACCCCGACCCTCGCCAATCCCTCGCCCGGCAACCGCCAGCCGCTCCGGACCACGTTCGACAGCTGGGCAGTCTATGGCTCGCTCGATTATGCGCTCACCTCGACGCTCAACGTGATCGGCGAAGTGCGGCAGACCTGGGACGATAAGAGCGCGACCTCGCGCCGCTTCGACCTCGCGACCGGATTGCCCTCGGGCGGCACCGGCTTTGTCGTCGACTTCGCCAACGCCCCCAGCAATTTCAGCTACAATGCGACGCTATCCTGGCGGCCGCAGCCGGCGATGACGCTTTATGGCAAGGTCGGCAGCTCCTATCGCGCCGGCGGGTTCAACCAGGACCTCGGCCCGGCGACCCAGCCGATTCCGATCCCGGCGGCCTATGATGACGAGCGCAGCACGTCGATCGAGCTGGGCGCCAAGGGCCGGATCGCGCGCGGCACCACCTTCGGCATCGCGGCCTATCAGACCTACAGCACCGACATCATCGTCGCGCTGAACAATGGCTGTTTCATCGGCAGCACCGTGTGCAACACTTCGCCCGTCACCTTCTCCAGCAACGCCGGCAAGGCGCGGACCTGGGGTGCGGAGGCGGAGCTTGCGTCGCGCATCGCGATCGGCGCGGGCAATTTGCAGCTGGGGGCCAGCGGCTCCTATCAAAAGGGGCGGGTGACCGACGGGCCGTTCGACGGGCAGCTGCTGCCGCAGATCCCGCTCTGGACCTTCGCTGCCAGCGCCACGCTCAACGCGCCGCTGTCCGGGGACGTGAGCATGCTGGTCAACGTCAACTATAACGGCCAGCGCGGCGGCGTGCATGATCTGGTCGCGCCCGGCGCACCGGCCCCGTTCGACATGGACAAGATCGACCTGCTCAATGCGCGTGCCGCGCTGCGCTTTGGCGGACTGGAGGCGAGCGTGTTCGTGTCCAACCTGACCAACGTCACCTATGACGTGTTCCGCGGCGCGGGTGCGCGACGGCTGAACCCGCCGCGCAACTGGGGCATCCAGCTCGGCTATCGCTGGTGAGGCTGCGCGTCGCTCTGCTCGCCTGCGCGCTGGCGGTTGCGCCCGTTGCGCAGGCGCAGACGGTCAGTCCGGCCTGCGCCGCAGCGGCGGCCTATTCCGACGCGCATCGCGGGCGCGCCGTGCTGATCCTCAAAGACGGTCGCGCGGTCTGCGAAGCCTATGGCGCGGGGACGAGCGCGGAGGACGCGCATCCGCTCTATTCCGGCACCAAGAGCTTTGCCGGGGCGATGGCGGTGCTCGCCGCGCAGGACGGGTTGCTCGACCTCGACGAACCGGTGTCGGCGACTTTGGCCGAATGGCGCGACGGGACCGAGCGGCAGAGCGTCACCATCCGCCAGCTGCTCACCCTGAGTTCGGGCATCGAGAGCGTCGTCGGTCGCCCGCCCGATTATGCGCAGGCCGTCGAGTTGCGTCCGGTTGCGCCGCCGGGAACCCGCTTTGCCTATGGCCCCGCGCCGTTCCAGATTTTCGGCGAGGTGATGCGGCGCAAGCTTGCCGCGCGCGGTTTGCAGGCCGACCCCGCCGAGTGGCTGGTGCAGCGGCTGTTCGCCCCAGCCGGAATCCGGGTCGAGCAGTGGCGCCGCACCCCCGACGGCAACCCGCTGCTGCCGCAGGGCCTGGCGCTCACCGCGCGTGATTGGGCGCGGTTCGGGGAATGGGTGCGGCGGGACGGGACGATCGATGGCAAGCCGTCGCTCGCGCCGCAGCGTCTGGCGGCGTTCCACCAGCCATCCCCGGCCTTTCCGGGCTATGGCCTGACCTGGTGGCTTCCGGCCAAGCTGCAGGCGCTGGCACCCGATCGCATGCCGCGCGCGGTCGGACGGCTCGACTTCGCCGCCGCAGGGGCGCTGCCCGACGATCTGCTGATGGCGGCGGGTGCCGGGGATCAGCGGCTGTATGTGTCCAAGCGGCTCGGCATCACCATCGTGCGCCTCGCGCAGCTGTCGCTGGCCGATGCGAGTGCCGCGCGTGCGGCGGGGGAGGGCTGGTCCGACGGCGCCTTCCTGCGCCTTGCCTTCCAGACGGTCCAGCCAGCGACGGAGTAACACGATGTCCGGAATCAACACCATTCTGACGGTAGGTCGGCGCACCCTGCTCGCTGGCGCCGCAACGCTGGCCGTGTTTCCGGCGGCGGCCACGTCGGCTGCGGCCCCCGACCTGACCCGCGCGTTCGATTATGCCTATCCGCTGTTCGAATTCAGTCGCGCGATGCAGCGGATCGGCCAGCTTGCCGATCCGACGCTGCCGCTCGATCAGCGATTGAACCGCATCTATCACCGCCGCGTCCTCGCCGATGCGACCGCGCGGCAGGTGACCGCCCCCAATAACGACACGATCTACAGCTCGTGCTTTTTCGAGCTGTCGGGCGGGCCAGTGCGGCTGCGCGTACCCGACATCACCGACCGCTATTTCTCGGTCACGCTGATGAACGCCTTCACCGACAATTTCCGCACGATCGGGACGCGCGCGACCAAGGGGCGGGGCGGCGATTTCTGGCTGGTCGGGCCGGACTGGACCGGCAAGCCGCCGGCGGATGCGACGCTGATCCGGTCGGAAACCAACGATGTGTGGATGCTGATCCGCATCCTCGTGTCCGGTCCCGCCGACTTGCCTGCGGTGCGCGCGCTGCAGGACAAGTTTGCGGTTCTGCCTGCCCCCGGGCGCGGCGCGGTGCGCGCACCGAAGGTGCGTGCGGTGGATGGCACCGACGCTGCCCAGATCTTCGATGCTGCGGCGGAACTGCTCAGCCGGTCAAGCGACCGGGTGGGACAGGCGCGGCGCTGGCGGCGCTTTGCCGCTGCGGGCATCCGACCCGGCGGCGCGGGCAGCTTTGCCGCGCTGTCGCCCGCATTGCAGGCGGCGTGGCGCGCCGAAACCCCGCGCTCGATCGCCCGGCTGCGGGAAACCTTTACCGCCGGGGTGCGGCAAGTGAACGGCTGGGGCGCATCGACGACTGAGGTCGGTGCATTTGGAAGCAACGATCGCCTGCGCGCTGCTGTCGCGCTGAGCGGTCTTGCCGCGCTGCCGCCGGACGAGGCGATGTATTTCAGCTCGGTGCGCGACCATCGCGGCGAGCCGCTTGACCCCGCGCGGCGCTATCGCATCCGCATCCCGGCTGAAGGGATACCGGTCGACGGCTTCTGGTCGATCACCATGTATGCCGCCGAGCCCGATGGCCGCTACTTCTTCGCCGCCAATCCGATCCAGCGCTATTCGGTGTCCGAACGTACGCCGGGGCTGATCCGCCGACCCGATGGCGCGATCGACATCATCCTGTCGCGCGAACCGGTGGCGGAGGGTGAGGGCAACTGGCTGCCCACGCCCGACGGTCCGATGCGGGTGTCGCTGCGCGCCTATGTCCCGCGCGCGCCGATCCGGCAGGGGCGCTGGTCACCCCCGGCGATCGAGCAGCTGTGATGGCGGGCCTGTCCCGACGCCGCGTGATCGGCGGCGCGCTCGCCGGCTCGTCGCTGCTGGCGTTTCCCGCCGCCGCGCGGGCGTCGCGTGCTGGACCGGACGCGCCGTGGCGGCATTATGCGGGCAATCTGGCGTCGCAGAAATATTCGGCGCTCGACGCCATCGACGCCAGTAATGTCGCCCGGCTGGGCGTCGCCTGGACGTGGGAATCGCCCGACGCCGAAATTCTCGCCGCCAACCCCAATCTGAAACCTGGCGAGTTCCAGTCCACCCCGGTGTTTGCCGAAGGGCTGCTGATCACCAGCACGGCGATGTCACAGGTCGCGGCGCTCAATCCGGCCACCGGGCAAACGCTGTGGCGCTTCGACCCGCTCAGCTGGAAGCGTGGGCCAACGACGACGAAGGGCTTTCTCCATCGCGGCATCGCGGTGTGGGGCCGGGGGAAGTCGGCGCGCGTGATCCTCGCCACCGGCGACGGGCGGCTGATGGCGCTGGCGCTGCACAGCGGCAAGCCGATTGCGGAGTTTGGCGACGATGGCGTGGTCGATCTGCGCAGCGTCGGGATGGTGCGGCCGGTGCCGGACACGCCGGGCATCTATGGCATCACCTCCCCGCCTCTCGTCGCGGGCGATGTCGTCGTTATTGGCAGCTATATCGACGACCGCGCCGACGGACGGTTGATGCCGCGCGGCGACATCCGTGCCTTCGACGCGCGCAGCGGGCGGCTGCTCTGGGTATTCCACACCATTCCGCTCGATGGCCAATTCGGCGTCGAAAGCTGGAAGGACGGATCGCACCGCCGCACCGGCAACACCAATGTCTGGGCGCCAATGAGCGCCGATCTGGAACTGGGCATCGTCTATGCCCCGGTGTCGACGCCGACCAACAATTTCTACGGCGGCGAGCGGCCCGGTGACGGACTGTTCGGCGACAGTCTGGTCGCGATCGACCTCAAGACCGGCAAGCGCCGCTGGCATTTTCAGACCGTGCATCATGGCGTGTGGGATTATGACCTGCCGGCCGCGCCGATCCTGGGCGATGTCACCATCGCCGGACGCCGCCGCAAGATCGTGATGCAGGTCACCAAACACGCATTCCTGTTCGTGTTCGACCGCGCGACCGGGGAGCCGATCTGGCCGATCGAGGAACGCCCCGTCCCGCAATCCACCCTGCCCGGCGAGCGGACCAGCCCGACCCAGCCGCATCCGACCTGGCCGCTCCCGTTCGACCGACAGGGGATCACCCCCGATGACCTGATCGACTTTACGCCGGAACTGAAGGCGGAGGCACAGGCGGCGCTGGCAGGCTATCTCCACGGCTCGATCTTCACCCCGCCGGGCAGCACGCCGACGATCATCATGCCAAGCTTCGTCGGCGGGGCGAACTGGAACGGCGCGGCATTCGATCCGGAAAGCGGGCGGCTGTTCGTCCCCTCGGTCAATGTGCCCCTGCACATCGCGCTGGATGACAAGGGCAATATCCGCGCGACCGAACAGGCCGAGGTCGAGGTCGCCGGGGCGCGCGTGATCGCACGCGGGCCACGCGGGCTGCCGCTGCTCAAGCCGCCTTATGGCCGCACCACCTGTATCGACATGGCGAGTGGCGACCATCGCTGGATGACGCCGAACGGTAGGGGGATGAGCCGCCTGCCGGCGTTCCGCGCCCTCCACCCCGGCGATGCGGGATCGTTCGGCCGGGCGCAGATCCTGGCGACGAAGACGCTGTTGTTCGTCGGCGAAGGGCCGCAGGACCGGATCACCGCCGAACCCCGGCTGCGCGCGCTCGACAAGGCGAGCGGTGCGGTGCTCGCGACGCTCACGCTCCCCGATTTCATGCTCGGCGCGCCGATGACCTATATGGCCGGGGGCGAGCAATATCTGGTCTTTTCAACCGGCTATCGGCGGCTGCCGCAGCGGCTGGTGGCGATGAAGGTGATGCCATGAAGTTATTTGCGCCGCTCGCGCTGGCCGCACTTGCCCTCGCTACGCCGCTCCGCGCGCAAGAGGTGCCGATCCAGCATTTCGTGATGGTCGAGGTGACTCCGCCGGTCGATCTGATCGCGGTCGATCGCTGGTACATTACCTATCACGCCCCCGAAACGCTGGCGCGCGCGCAGAACCGCCAGACTCGTTACGTCAGCCACCGCAGCTATCGCTTCACCCCCGAAGAGGCCGAGCGGCTCAAGCTGGTCGACGGGCGGCTGACCGAAATCGGCTTTGCCAGCGTCGCGGCGTTCCGCGCCGGGGTGACGGGTGAGGCGATGGCCGCGCATCGCCCGACGCCGCCCGACCCAGCAGTGGCGGCGGGGATCAAGACGCGCACCGTGACAGTCAAGCTACCGGCGGTTGCGATCAAGGACGAGGCCACCCCGGACAAGGCCGTTCCCTATGCGCGCTGGGTCGTGTTTCTCCGCCCCCCCGCCGGGACCGCGGATGCCGATGCATGGGCGCGGGAGGCGCTTGCGCCGCTCACCGCGCTGCCGCAGACTCGCCGGGTCCAGCTCCATGCCGCCGCGATCCCGCGCGGCTACACCCATGTCGCGGTCTTCTGGTATGACGATATCGCAGCGTGGCGCAGCGCGATGGCGGCGCAGGGCACGGCGCTGATCGCGCGCCTCTCCGCGCAGGACAGCGCCGAGGCGCCGACCCGCACGATGCTGGTGGGCGAGCGCCCCGATCTCGACTTCCGCACCGACAAGCGAGTGACTCCGTGACCGCAGGGCCGGTGATCGACCGGCGCACGACGCTCGCGCTGGGGCTGGCGACGGGCCTGCCGGCTGGCATGGCGCGCGCGGCGGCGGCGGGGCCATCGCTGATGGACGATGTGCGGCACTATGCTGCGCTCGGCCCACACCGCACCGGCACGCCGGGGAACCTCGCGACGCTCGACTGGGTCGACGCGCGGCTGCGTGCGGCGGGGTTCACCGTGACGCGTCAGCCGATCCGCTACGCCGACCACGACATCACCCGCGCCACGATTGCAACCGGGGCGGTCCAGCTTGACGGCATCGTCCAGCGCCCTGCCTGCCCGACCGGCCCCGCCGGCCTGTCCGCGCCGCTGGTGCTCGCGGACGAGCCGGCCGATCCGGCGCGGCTGACGGGCAAGATCGCGGTGATCCGGCTTCCCTATGCGCGCCATTCCTCGATCCTCGAAGGGCGCACCGCACGCCCCGTAAAGGCCGCACTCGCCGCCGGATGCGTCGGGCTGGTGTTGGTCACGCGTGGCCCGTCCGGGGAGGCGCTGGCGCTCAACGCCCCGCTCGAACATCCGGTGTCGGCGGTCCCGACTTTGGTCATTGCCCCGCGCGACGCCGCGCCGCTCGTTGCCGCAGCGGCACGCGGCGATACCGGACGGATCGTGGTGGAGGGCCAAGCGATCACCGCATTCTCGGCCAACATCGTCGCACGGCGGCGGGGGCAGGGGCGGGCGATCATCGTCACCACGCCGCTGTCCGGCTGGTTCGGCTGTGCGGGCGAGCGCGGGTCAGGGATCGCCGCCTTTCTGCACTTTGCGCCGCTGCTCGCGCGGCGCTACCCCGATGCCGATCTGCATTTTGCCGGGCTGGTCGGGCATGAGCGCGAATATGTCGGCGGCGACGCCTATGTCGGCGCGCACGCCCCGCCGCCCGATCAGGTGCGCCTGTGGGTCCATCTCGGTGCAGGCTTTGCCGCGCGCGACTGGCACGAGGTCGCCGATGGCGTCCTCGCCCCGCTCCCCGCTGCCGATGCCCAGCGCTACCTGCTCGCGCCCGAAGCGTGGCTCGGGACGCTCAGGCCGCTGCTTGGCGCGCTGCCCGGCTACCAGCAGCCCTATCCCGCGACGATCGAGAACAGCGCGGGGGAGGCCCGCCATTTCATCGAGCGCGGCTATCGCGAGATGGTCGCCACGATTGGGGCGCACCGCTTGCACCATGCCCGGACCGACGATGCGACCGCTGTAGATCCGGGCAGCCTCGAGACAAGCTGGGTCGGCTGGAGCCGTGCGCTGGTCGCGCTGCTTGACCGACATGCGATTACTTGATGCGGACGTCGGGGCAGGCTGAATGGCGTGCGCGGCATCACCTGCACGATGCTCACCCCGTCGCGCTGAACCCAAGCAGCCGTCAATCTGCGAGCCGGTTGTCCCGCCGGAACCATTCGACATAGCGGGCGACGCAATAAGTATTGAGCGCGGTGTGCGTGTCCTGTTCCCAGCCCGATCGATGCGCGCGCGGGGGCATGGCCGCCAGCAGGCTGCGCAGGCGGGGGAAGTCGATCATCGCGGTCAGCGCCGGAGATTTCTGCATCCGGTCAAGATCGGCGAGTAGCGCCGGGCGCGCACGGTCGACCGCCGCCTGGAAATCGGGGAAGGGATCATCATTGGCGCGCCCGCGGAGCTGAAATTCAGCGGGATAGACGTCCTGGAGCGCGGCACGCGCGAGATGCCGGCTATGGCCATCGCGGACCTGTAGGTCCGGGGGGATAGCCAATGCGAGCTCCACCACGCGGCGGTCGTGGAACGGTCGGCTGAGCGTCAGCCCGTGGCGCGCAAAACCGGTCGTGCTCCCGCTGCCGCGCCGAACCAGGTCGATCGCCCACAACAACCCGCCGCGATGGTCCCGGGTCGGTGGCACGCGGCCGGCCTGCGCGATAAAGCCTCGCTGCACCGGCAGTCGCGCACGGCGTCGCGCGGCGTGCCAGTTGCGCAGCGCAGGAGGCAGGAAATGGGGTGCCACATCGTATCGCAGCAACGATGTGAGCGACCGCCCGGTGGTGCGGCGCGCAGCGAGCAACTCGCGCCCAAATCGTTGGTAGGCACCAGCCGCCAGCCAGCGGGCAAGTGCCTGCCGCCCGCGCGGGTTGAGCGTGTAGTCGCCACCATGCCCGTCCATCGCCAGCCCGGCGCCCCCCGACGCCAACGCGGCGCAAAGGGCCGTGTCCACCGGGTCATAGACCGACGGCAGGGTCTGGCGCTCGGTCAGCCGGCGCTGAATATCGGCGATCGGGTCGAGCCCGTCGCGCGTCACCCGCCGGATGTCGAGCCAAGGCATGTCGCGCGCGCACAGATCGACCCAGCGCCCGGCATGGCGAATCGTCCCGGCATAATCGGACGGCATGACCGACGCGGCGGCGACGAGCCGCTGCCCGGATCGCTCGAGCGGATCGCGCGCCAGTCCCGCAATCGCACTGCTGTCGAAACCGCCGCTGAGCAACAGGCCGGGCGGCTTCTCCAGCCCATTCAGCCGCGTTGCCACCGCGTCACCCAGGATCGCGCGATAGGCCTCGACATAATAGGCGTCGTTGCGCCCGACATGCGCGGGATCGGCATGCGGCTCCCAATAGGCGCGGAGTTGCGGTTCGCGCCCCGGCTCGACGATCAACAGATGCCCGCCCGGCAGGCTCTTGATGCCGGTGAACAGCGTCGCGCCGGGGGTGGCGGTGAAATCGCGGGTCAGCGCGTTGCACAGCATCGTATCTTCAAGCGCGCGCGGCACCTCGCTCAGCGCCCACAGCCCCGGCACATCGGGCGCGAAGGCGAGCAGGTCGCGCCCGACATGATAGAACAGGTCGCGCTGACCCATCGGGTCGCGGGCAAGCACCAGCCGCCGCCGCCGCTCGTCCCAGATCGCCACCACGAAGTCGCCGAGCAGGTGGGAGGCATAATCCTCGCGCCAGCGCAGCCAGGCACGCAGGATCAGTGCGCTGTCGGTCATCCGCGCCAGATCGGCGGGCGCGACCCCCAGCGCCGCGCCCAGCCCGCCACGCGCGTCGAGCCGGGCGGAGGCGACCAGGGTGATTCCGGACTGCGCGTCGCAGATCGGCACGCCGTCGGTCCGGTCGATCGCGCGCAGCGGGGCGTGACAGATACCGATGCCAACTTCACCCAGTGCCTCACTGCGGCATCCGCCCGGGGCCAGCGGTGCGAGCCGCTGGGCCATGCGCGCCAGATCGCGCGGCGATGCCGCCGATCCATCGCGCCGCAACAGGCCGAAAATGCCCGCCATGACGGGTCAGGTCTCCGCGACCATGACCAGGCCGCGCGCCGCCATCTTGTCGATAAAGGCATCGACCTCGGCCCGGCAGGTCGTCGGATCGACCTCAAACCGGTCGATCAGCGCGGCGCAGATGGCGTCGGTCGCGCGCGGCGTTTCGATCAACCGCCAGATTTCCGCACCCATTGGGTTCAAGCCGATATAGACGCCGCGATCGATGTTCATCATCATCAGCTCGCCGCCCAGATCGTTGCTGATCCAGTCCCGACTTTGCCCGATCACGCGCATGCCAGTTTCCGTTCGCTGAGTTGATAGCCAAGCCGCGCCATCATCGCGGCATGCGCGCGCTCGACCCGTGCCACCTGTTCCGGCGACAATTCGTCGTGCCAGCCACCGGCCTCGCCGCGCCGGAAAAAGCGCGTCGCATGCTGTGGCCGGGGCGCTTCGCCAAAGCCGAGCCGCTTCTCCTGCGCCCGCACGCGACGGAATTGCGCGAACTCCGCTGCACGCGCGCATTCTGCCGCGCACACAGCCACCCCGACAAAGGCGAGCGCGCGCGCCAGCTCGCCCGCCGCATCGGCGTGCAAATCCTCGTACCGGATCAGGTGAACCGGGATGTCGCGCTGATCGAGCCAGCTCGCCTGAAACCCGCTCCAGTCGGTCACGATCTGGCGCAGCTGGCTCGGTTGGCTGTCGAGCCGATCGGCAAAGCGCGCTGCGGAGTTCGCCATGAAGCCGATCGCTGCGTCATATGGCGCTGCGTTATGATGCGCCAGCGACGCGACGATGGCGCGCGGATCGCGCACGATCAGGATCGCGCCCGCCGCCGCATCCGCGCCGCCCAGCATCGCCTCCCCCGCCGCATTGTGCGTCCAGCCATCATGCGTCTTGACGAAGATCGTGTCGTCGATCCCGGCCGCGCCCGCATCTTCCTCGGGATCGTCGATCCGTGCCATCGCGCGATAGGCGGCGGGGCGGATCAGGTCGCACTCATCCGGGGTCAACAGGCCGGAAGCGACCAATGTGACCCGGTCGAACGGCGCGCGCGCGCTGGCGAGCGCCGGTTCGGTCGGCAAACGGTTGATGTCGGCGGGCCGGTCGGCGCGCAGGTTGGCGAGCAGCAGCCGGAACCAGGTGTTGCCCGACTTGGGATAGGAAGCGAGCCAGATGCGTCGACTCATGCAGCGCGATCCACGCTCAGGCCGAGCGCGCGCCAATGCGCGTGCAGCGTCGCGACAGCATCGGGCATCGCCGCGAAGTCGAGTGGCCGCGCCAGGATCCGGATCTCGACATCGCGCACCAACCGCGCCGCTGCTTCGAAATAGAGCTGCTTCTGATCCATCTCGCGTACCAGCAACGGGCGATAGGCGTTGCGGCGGACGATCAACGCGGCGTCAACCAGATTGGGGACGTGAAGGCCGGGCGCAAACGGCGCGCGCGCTTCTCGCAGCGCATAGATCGCGCCGATCGGCAGCGCACGGCCCTCCACCGCGCGCGGCGCGACATAGAATTTGCGGATCGCGGCGCGGACCTGGGCACCACGGCGTCCGGCGATGCCCAGCCCCTCGGTCGCATCCTCCCACAACCGCATCTGGCGGCCATCGGGATGAACCAATGGACCAGCCCCATCGCACAACTCAATCCGGCAGAAATCGTCGGCGACCAGATCATGCCCGGCCTCGCCAAGCGCGGCCGCCAGCGTCGACTTGCCTTCGCCCGAGGGGCCGCAGAACAGAACGGCGTGATCGCCGACCCGCACCGCGCTGGCGTGCAGCACGATCGCACGGCGCTGATGCAGCAGGATACCGATGCCGGTTCCGGTGAGGAAGATCGCGAGCTCTTCGGACGCGGCACCGGGCTCGACGGCATAGGTCAGCGTGTCGCCGCCATGCATCATCATCCGCACCACGCCGGGAATGCCAAGGATGATGGCGTCCGGTGCCAGAACCCAGTTCGGCCCGATCAGCCGCGCACCCGCTAGCTGCTCGGGAACGTCGCCTGCGCGGACGACGATATCCGCCGTTGCGGCGGGGTCGATTCCGGCAAAGCTGGGCAATGCAATATCGCTGTCCACCGTCAGGCCGGATACGCGGTACGATTTCATCGCCACCCGCCGCGCAGGCGCCCCCCGAACTTCAGAATAATCATTATATCTGAATAACTTACACGATATTTTTTGGATTTCGCGGGTTGACGCGATCGTCGCGATTGCGCAGTATCGCCCCCGAAACAAGTTGGAGGGCACGGGCCATGTCGAATCAGGAACAAGTACCGGAGACTGCGCCGCAGCGCGCGCGCTGGACCACGCCGGACCTGATCGAGGCGGAGATCGGATCGGGGACGCAGAAGTCCTATTCGTCCACCGTCGATCTGTACGTGCCGACGTTCAACCGCACGCTCGGCCCGTCCTGAGCCACACTGCGGCGTCGATCGGTCCACACAGACCCGTTCCAGTTGCATCGTGACCCCCGTCCCGCGCGCCGCCCGCGCCCCATTTCGGGTACGCAGCGCGGCTGGACGGACTTCATAAACTCGGGTTAATCCTGTCGAGAAATGCCGATTTCGGCACTTCCCATACGGGACTGATATGCATCCGATCGAAGCGCGCACGCTGGAGATTTTCCGCACGATCGCCGAAACAGGCTCCGCCACGCGCGCGGCGGAGCGGCTCAATTCGACCCAGCCCAGCATCACCCGCGCGATCGGCGCGTTCGAGACGCATTGCGGGTTCAAGCTGTTCGAACGCGGTCGCTATGGCATGACCCTGACCGAGGCGGGCAGCGCGTTGCTGGAATCGGTCGATCGCAGTTTCGCCGGTCTCAACATGGTACAGGAGGCGATCGGGCAGCTGCGCCTGGGCCTTCCCGGCACGCTGCGCACCGTTGCGGTTCCGGTGGTTGCTGAGGGCGCGCTGTGTGACCTGCTGGCCGAGTTCGCCCGCGCGCACCCGCGTGTTGCGATCAACATCAAGTCCGCCCATCCACAGACCGTCGTTAACGACATTCTGACCGGTGAAGTCGATCTTGGCGCGATCATCGGCGCGCCGCCTCAGGGGTTCGATCTGGCGGCGCGGGTGATCGGCGAACGGCGGATGAAAATCGCGGTGCCGGGCGACCATCGCCTCGCCAACCGCGACCGCATCCATTTTCGCGAGCTCCATGGCGAGGCGTTCGTAATGATGGTCCAGCCGCACAATATCCGGCTCGCGGTCGAAACGATGATGAACGATTTCGGCGTCCGCCCGTCGATCGCGCATGAGGTGTCGACCCAGCGCACGGTGGTCGAATTTGCGCGTCGCACCGGAGCCATCGGCTTTGCCGATGACGAGGTGATCGATTCGGTATCGCGCCGCGACGTGATGGCGATCGAACTCGACCCGCCGACGCGCTGGAACATCAACCTCATCTATCGCCGCGACCGCAAGCAATCGCCGGTATTCGAGACGTTTCTGGGTTGGCTCGACGCACATTGATCCGGGGACGCGTCAGGGCAGTTGGGCCAACGAACGGAATGGCGGCCCGCTCGTTTTACGGGTCAACTGCCTGGTCTAGGTTTCTTCCCGCTCCGCCACGACGTCGCCCGCCTCGCGTTGCATCGCGGCGTGCAGTGCGGGAAGCAGGTCGTCGATCCTGAACGGCTTGCGCAGTACTGCGGTTGCGCCAGCCCGGTTGAGCGCTTCGGTATCGGCAAACCCGCTCGCGAACAGGATCGGGAGGTTCGGCAGGCGCCGTTTGAGCGCGAGTGCCAGTTCCGCTCCGTTCATCCCGGGCATCGCAAAGTCGAGCAGCGCCACGTCGGGCGTGATGCGCTCGATCAGGTCGAGCGCCTGATCGCTCCCGCCCGCCTCGATCACTTCATGGCCGAGCGAGGTCAGCGCCGTCGCAAATATACCGCGCAGATCCACATCGTCATCAACGAACAGGATGCGCAAGCGCACATCCGGAACGGAATTGGTCCGCGCCTCGCCCGAAACCGCGACGGGTTCGCGATTCGTGCGGGGTAGCAGCACGCTGACCGTCGTGCCGATGCCGGGCGTACTCGACAGGCGCACCGTTCCTCCGGCCTGCCGCGCGCTGCCATAGATTTGCGCGAGCCCCAGTCCGGTGCCCTTGCCGACCGGTTTGGTCGTGAAGAACGGCTCCATCGCCCGGCGCAGCGTCGCCTCGTCCATGCCGATGCCGGTGTCGCTGACGGCGATCTCGACATAATCGCCGGGATCCAGTTCGGTGTCGCTGCCGATCTGGCGGGTCGCGGTGGCGATGGTCAGCGTCCCGCCGTCCGGCATCGCGTCACGTGCGTTGATCGCCAGATTGAGAATCATCATTTCGACCTGGGTCGGATCGGCCAGCACCGGCACCGGCACGGCGGCGAGTTTGAGGTCGAGCGCGATCATTGGCCCCAATGTGCGCCGCAGCAGCTCCGCCATCGCCTCGATCACGTCGCACACGCGCAACGGCTGAAGCTGGATCCCCTGGGCGCGGGCAAAGGCGAGCAACTGGCCGGTCAGTTTCGCGCCGCGTTCCGCCGCCTTGAGCCCGTTATCGGCGTAGGACCGAACGCGATCCGGATCCTCGGCGCGGCGTCGGATCAGGTCGAACGCGCCGACCACCGCGCCGAGCAGATTGTTGAAGTCATGCGCGATGCCCGACACCAGCTGACCCACCGCTTCCATCTTCTGGCTCTGCAGCAGTGCTTCCTGCGTCTGGCGCAGCTCGGCGGTCCGGGCTTCGACGCGTGCCTCCAGCGTCGTATTGAGCTCGCGCAACTGCGCCTCGGCCGCCGCGCGTTCGATGACCAGGCGGGTACGCTCGGCGATCTCTTCCATGAAGGCGATCTCGGCCGCGCGCCAGTGGCGCGGCTGACGGTCATTGAGATAGACGATGGTGCGCAGCCGCCCATCCCGTACGAACGGCACGACCAGGATCGCGCGGGTATCGACTTCACGCGCGGTGTCTTGCGTCCGCACTTCGTCGCTGAGGGGCGAATCGAACAGGTCGTCGATCGCAACGGTCGTACCGGCATTGAGTGCGGCAACGATCTTCACGCCAAAGGCCGCGGCCGGAAAGCGGCCGACCAGCGGCGGCACGGTCCCGTCGGTCCAGCACGCGCGGTAGTCGAACTGATCCTCGACCGGGTCGAGGTCGCCATAGCCGGTGCGGGTGACGCCGAAATGCGTACCCATCAGCGCCGCGACCTCCGGCAAGGCCTCCTCTGGTGACTGTCCGCGCAGCAGGTCGGCGATCTTCAGCCGAAGCGCAGTCTTGGCCTCCCGCCGCGCGGTGCGCTGGTAGATGCGCTCGAGCTGCGCTGCGCCAAGGAGGAGCAGCAATACCATGACGGTGATCATGCTGATGGCGATCGCCAGATTGGTCTGGCCGATGCTCGCCGCACCCTGCGCATGATCGGAATGATGCGCGGCGGTGAAGATCGCCGCGCGCATGCCCGAATAATGCATGCCCGCGATCGCCGCACCCATCACCACCGCTGCGGCGGTCATCTGGCTGGTCCGGTGCTCGCGCGTCGCCAGCCAGACCGCTGCAGTCGCCGCGCCCAACGCGATGACCACAGAGAGTGCAACCCAGCCCCAGTCATAGGTCAGGGTTGCCGGCATGCGCATCGCCGCCATGCCAAGATAATGCATTGCGACCACGCCGCTGCCGATGAGCAGCCCGGCCAGCGCGATCCGGCGCACCGTCACCTGCTGCCAGTTGAAGGTCGCCAACCCCGCGCCGGTGAACGCGATCGCGAGCGCGAGCGACAACAGGGTCAGCCCGCCGTCATAGCTCATCGTGAAGCCGGCCATGCTGAACGCCAGCATCGCGACGAAATGCATCGACCAGATGCCGCCGCCCAGCGTCGTCGCCGCGGCGGCAAGCCAGACCCGGCGCACGCGCCCGCGTGACGCGCGAATCCGGCTCGCCAGGCTCAGCGAAACAAAGGAGGCGAAGATCGCGACGGCGATCGACAGGGCTACCAGATAGCCATTGTGCGCGCCGTGCATGATCATCTCCGCACGCTTCCACAGTGGTGGCGACATGGCAACAACGGGCTTGGGCCGGGCAGCTTCGATCAGGGCCACAAAGATATTCACACGCGTGATAGTGAATATTGACAGGGCGCTGCCGCCGCGACATATTCGCCGCAGCAAATCGACGCATGATCGATGGCATCGAGGAGAGGTAAGGATGAGGGCAAGGCTTCTGGCGACCGCCTGTGCGGTCACGTTGTTCACGGTACCGATGTCCGTCGCGGCACAGGACGCCCCGACGACCGGCGACACGACCGCTCAGGCAGATGACGAGGTGGTCGTGACCGCGACCCGCCGCGCCGAGCGCATCCAGGACGTGCCGCTCAGCATCAGCGCATTCCAGCAGGAAGAGCTGACCGAAAAGGGGATCGTCGGATTCGAGGGGATCGCCCGCGAAACGCCGGGCGTCGTGCTCAACCGCCCGACCCAGAATTTCAACAATTTCACCGCGCGCGGCATCGCCACCAACGGCTATAACGCCAATCTGCAAAGCTCGGTCGCGGTCTATATCGACGAGCTGCCGATCTCGACCATCGGCAACACGACCGTGGTCGATCCGACTTTGTTCGACGTCGAGCGCGTCGAGTTCCTGCGCGGGCCGCAGGGGACGTTGTTCGGTTCGGGTTCGCTGTCGGGCGCGATGCGGATCCTGACCAAGAGCCCGAACCTGTCGTCGTTCGACATGGCGGGCCAGGTCGATCTGGCACTGACCGGCAAGGACAGCTTCCGCCAGCGCTACAATGTCATGGTCAATCTGCCGATCGTCAGCGACACGCTCGCGGTGCGCGCAGTCGGCTTCTACCGCAACGAGGATGGCTATCTCGACAATGTCGGGACCGGGATCGAGAATTCGAACAAGCTGATCAACTGGGGCGGCCGCGTCATCGCGCTGTGGAAGCCCAACGACCGGCTGTCGGTGCGGGTGATGGGCTCGTACGAGGACAGCGATCCCAAGGACAGCTCGCTCACCAGTCCGTCGCTGGGGCGTGAGAAGCGTGTGTCGGACCAGCCCGACCGCTTCACCGGCAAGCAGACCATCATCAACGGCACGGTCGAATATGAATTCGACTTCGCACGGTTGACCAGTTCATCGACCTATTCGGATTTCGACCAGAAATTCTATGTCGATCTGGCCGGCACCTTCCCGGCGGGATCCTTCCCCGCCGCGCCGATCGCCTTCGGCCTCGACGCCGACGCCTATGACAAGGTGTTCGTGCAGGAAACGCGGCTGGTCTCGTCGCTCGACGGCCCGTTCGAGTTTACTATCGGCGGCTTCTATATGAATCGCCGCCGAGACGTGGACTATTTCTACCGGTCCAACCCGCAATTCTTGGCGGCGCGCGGCATCACTGGCCTGCCCGATCAATATTATCAGAAGCTCTATACCTATCAGAAGAGCGACGAACTGGCCGGGTTCGGTGAGATCACCTATCGCTTCTCGCCCAAATTCTGGCTGACCGGTGGCATGCGTTATGGCCGCACTTCCGCGCAGGGCTTCACCGAGGCCGGCGGCTACCTCGCCACGGCGGCCGGGTTCAACTATTTCACCTATGCGCTCTACGGAATCCCGGTGAATTTCGGGCCGAGTAACTTGATCCCCTATGCTGCCGTCACCGGCGTCAAGGCGACCGGATCGGCCCCGTCATGGAAGGCCAGCGCGACGTGGAAGCCGAGTTCATCGCTCACCACCTACGCCACCTTCTCGACCGGCTTCCGCGCGCCGATCGTCAATGCGCGTGCCGGTGCCGCCAGCCTGACCGATCCGACCGACATCATCATCCCGTACGGCGCGGAGTCGGACGACCTCAAAAGCTACGAACTCGGTGCCAAGGCACGCTGGCTCAACGGTCGCGTGACGATGAATGCCGCGCTCTACCTGATCGACTGGAGCAACATCCAGGCCCAGGCCAATCGCCGTTCGGACTCGGTGCAGTTCGCGACCAATATCGGCGCGGCGCGCAGCAAGGGGTTCGAGGTCGAGATCGGCGTGATCCCGGCCAAGGACGTGTTCATCGGCCTCAACGCGGCCTATAACGACTCCAAGATCACCAAGCTGTCGACGACGGAGGCAGTGGTGTCGGGCGCGGTGCTCGGTCACCGCCTGTCCGCTCCGCGGCTGCAGGGCGCGGCGTACATCTCCTATGGCTTCGACCTCGGCGACAGCGCGCTCGGCACCTTTGCGATCAACGCGCAATATGTGGGGTCCTATAACAGCTCCTTCCCCAACACGCCGGGCAACCCGAATCTGCGCCTGTCGACCTTTGGCAAGACCGACGAATACGCCAATGTGAACCTCAATCTGGGGGTCAAGAAAGGGTCGCTCTCGGCCAATCTCTATGTCGAGAACCTCTTCGACGATCATTCGGTCGTGTACATCCATCCCGAGGCGTTTCTGGTGAGCCGCTTCGGCACGCTGCGCCCGCGCACCGTGGGGATCCGTCTTGGCTATGGCCTCTGATGCAGCGACGGCCGGTGGCGACACCGGCCGTCCGTCACCCGCGAACCGGCCCTGGTTCGTGCTGGTCACGCTCACCTTCGTCTACATCCTCAACTTCCTGGACCGGCAGCTGATCGGCATTCTCGCCAAGCCGATTCAGGATTCGCTGGGGGTCAGCGATACGCAGTTGGGGCTGATCGGCGGCCTCTATTTCGCGATGTTCTATTGCTTCATCGCGATCCCCGTCGGCTGGTTCGCCGACCGCACCAGTCGGGTCGGGGTGCTCAGCCTCGCCTGCGCGATCTGGAGCGGCGCGACGGTCGCGTGCGGCCTGGCGGCCAACTATACTCAGCTCGTCATCGCGCGCATGACCGTCGGGTTCGGCGAGGCGGGCGGCGTGCCGCCATCCTATGCGATCATCACCGACACCTATCCCCCGGGCAAGCGCGCTGCGGCGCTCGGCATCTTCAACCTCGGTCCCGCGATCGGTGCAGCAGCGGGAGTCGCGTTCGGCGCGGCGATCGCCGAACATTATGGCTGGAGGCTGCCCTTCATCATCGTCGGTGCGGTCGGCGTGGTCACAGCGGCATTCGTGTGGCTCATGATCCGTGAACCGCAAAAGGGCGCGATGGACGGCGCGCGGGCGGCGGGCGCATCGGACAAGGCACCGTTCTGGCCCACCGTCGGCGCATTCCTGTCCAACCCCGTGCTGATGCTCGCGGCTTTGGGCAGCGGCGCGACGCAGTTCGTTACCTATGGCCTAGGCAATTTCGCGGTCCTCTATCTGATGCGCGAAAAGGGGATGGTGCTCGGCGACGTCGCCATCTGGTACGCGCTCGTCCTGCTGGTCGGCATGGGCGGCGGCATGGTGATCTCCGGCCGGGTGGTCGACGCGATGACGCGTAAGGCACGCAGCGGCTATGCGGTCGCTCCGGCCGTGTCGCTCGCCATCGCGATGCCCTTTTACATCGGCTTCGTCTGGGCACCCGCCTGGCCGCTTGCTCTCGCGCTGCTCGCGGTGGTGATGGTGTTCAACTATTTCTACCTCTCGGCCTCGGTCGCGTTGGTGCAGGAAGAGGTGAAGCCCAATCAGCGCGTGCTGTCGGGCGCGCTGCTGCTGCTGATCATGAACTTTATCGGCCTTGGCCTCGGCCCGACCTGGGTTGGGTTCGCGAGCGACTGGTTCAAGGCGCAGGGGGATACACAGAGCCTGCAGAGCGCGCTCTACACGCTAACGCCCTTCTACCTGTTCGCGATCGGCTTGTTCGTCGCGCTCGCGCGGCGGCTGAAGCGCGAGGGGGCGGCGGCATGAAGTGGCTGCTCGCCATCCTAGCACTGGCATTGGGCAGCCCCGCGCTTGCGCAGGCACCGCAGGTCACCGCGCCGGCCGGCACGGTCGAGGGCGTGCAGCAGGGCGGCGTCCGCATCTTCCGCGGTATCCCCTACGCGCAACCGCCGGTTGGCCCGCTGCGCTGGAAGCCGCCGGTCGTTGCCGCAGACTGGCAGGGGGTGCGCAAGGCGACCGCGTTCGGCCCCGCCTGCGTCCAGCCGCGCAACCGCAATGCCGGCATCTACACTAACCCGCTCGACACGGTCAGCGAGGATTGCCTGACGCTCAACATCTGGGCCCCACCGGGGGCCAAGGATCTGCCCGTATTCGTGTGGATCCACGGCGGCGCGCTGGTCGCGGGCTATAGCCACGAAACCATGTATGACGGCGCCCGGATGGCGCAGCGCGGCAACATGATCGTGGTGTCGATCAACTACCGGCTCGGCATCCTCGGCTATCTGGCGCATCCCGAGCTCAGCGCGGAATCGCAGGACGGCGTGTCGGGCAATTACGGCCTGCTCGACCAGATCGCGGCGTTGAAATGGGTTCAGCGCAACATCGCGGCGTTCGGCGGCGATGTCGGCAACGTCACCATCGCGGGCGAATCCGCCGGCGCGCTTAGTGTTATGTATCTGATGGCCAGCCCACAGGCGCGCGGGCTGTTCCACAAGGCGGTGGCGCAGAGCGCGTACATGATCACCACGCCCGAGCTGAAACAGGGCAAGCACGGCCTGCCCTCGGCCGAAGCAGCGGGCAGCCAGATCATGGCAACGCTCGGTGCGCGCGACCTTGCCGGGCTGCGTGCGATGGACGCGGAGAAGCTGACGGTCGAGGCTGCGACCAAGGGCTATGGTCCGTGGGGAACAGTCGACGGCAAGGCGCTGACCCGCCAGCTGGTAGCGACTTGGGACCATGGCGAACAGGCCAAGGTGCCGGTCCTTGCGGGTTTCAATTCGGGCGAGATCCGCTCGCTCCCGGTGCTGCTCCCACCCGCGCCCGCGTCCGCGCAAGCCTATGAAGCGGCGATCCGTGAGCGTTACGGCGACCTCGCCGACCCGTTCCTGCGGCTGTATCCCGCGAGCAATATCAAGGAAGCGATGCTCGCGACCACCCGCGATGCGCTCTACGGCTGGACGGCGACCCGGCTTGCGATCGGCCAAACCGCGATCGGGCAAAGCGCCTATCTCTATCTGTTCGATCACGGTTACCCCGCTGCGGCCGAATATGGCCTGCACGCCTTCCACGCCGCCGAAATCCCCTATGTCTTCGGCACCGCCAGCCGCACGCCGCCCTATTGGCCCAAGGTCCCCGATGACGTGACCAACCGCCGCCTGTCGGATGCGATGCTGGGCTATTGGGCGAGCTTCGCGCGCACGGGCACGCCGGTCGCGGACGGGCAACCGGCCTGGGAAGCCTATGGCAAGGCCGCCAATTACATGGGCTTCGCGGGCAAGCCACTGCCCGGCACGCGGCTGATGCCGGGCATGTTCGCGCTGCACGAAGCGGCGGTGTGTCGCCGCCGCGCGGCGGGCGATCAGCCATGGAACTGGAACACCGGCGTCGCCTCGCCGGTCCTCAACAAGGCGACGGGTTGCCGATGATCGACGGAAGCATGCAGGATTATCCGCTGACGCTGGACAAGTTCCTGCACCACGCCGCCAAATGGCATCCCGATGCACAAGTGGTGACCGCGCGTGAAGGCGGCGGGATCGACCCGATCGGCTATGCCGCGCTGCGCGACCGCGCGCTGGCGGTGTCTTCGCTGCTCACCGGCTTCGGGGTGCGGCAGGGAGACCGCGTCGCGACGCTGGCGTGGAACAGCCAGGCGCATGTCGAGGCGTGGTATGCGATCATGGGCATGGGCGCGGTGTGCCACACGCTCAACCCGCGGCTGACCGCGCAACAGCTCGCCGACATGGTGGTGCAGTCGGGGGCAAAGCTGCTGATCGTCAGCGCCGACCTCCAGCCGCTCGCCCGCGCGATTGCAGAGCGGGTGCCGGGCCTGTCGCTGATGCTGGTGATCGACGGCGTCGCTGATGCTCAATCAGCGACATGCGCCGTCGCCGCGCTCGAGCCGCTGATCGCAACCGCACCCGGCGGAGCGGTGTGGGGAAATTTCGCCGAGACCACGCCGTGCGGGCTGTGCTTCACCTCCGGCACCACCGGTGCGCCCAAGGGCGTGACCTACACCCACCGCGCCAGCTTCCTGCACACTTTGCGCTGCCTGCAGGCCGATGTCATGGCGATCCGCGCCAGCGACAGCGTGCTGGTGGTGGTGCCGATGTTCCACGCCAATGCCTGGGGCCTGCCCTTCGCGCTGCCCGCAGCGGGGGGGCGGCTGGTGCTGCCGGGGCGCCACACCGACGGGGCAAGCCTCGCCCGGCTGATCGCGGCGGCTGACGTGACGATTGGCGTCGCGGTCCCGACCGTGTGGCTGGGCGTGGCCGAGCATCTCGAGGCGACGGGCGAGACGCTGCCCAGCCTTCAGCGGATCATTGTCGGCGGATCACCGCTCGCCCCCGCGCTGATGGAGCGGATCGAGCGCGTGCTCGGCGTCACCGTGCAGACCAGCTGGGGGATGACCGAGCTGTCGCCGTCCGGCACCGTCGCCCCGCCGCACGATCCGCAGCGGACGGCGGCGGTTTCCGGACGCCCCGCGATCGGCGTCGACCTGCTGCTGACCGATGCGGACGGCGTGCCGCTGCCGCAACAACGCGACACCGAGGGCCATCTGCGCGTGCGCGGTGCGGCGGTGGTCGACCGCTATTTCGGGCAGGACGCTCCAGCAACCGACGCCGATGGCTGGTTCGCGACCGGCGACCTCGCCCGGATCGACCGCGACGGCAACCTCATCATCACCGGCCGCGCCAAGGATTTGATCAAGTCCGGCGGCGAATGGATCAACCCTGCCGAGATCGAGGCGGTGGTCGGTGCACTGCCACAGGTATCGCTCGCCGCAGTGATCGGGCGGGAGGATCCGAAATGGGGCGAACGCCCGCTGCTGCTGGTCGAAATGCAGGACGATGCTTTGAGCGACGAAGACCTGCTCGCCCCGCTGCGCGGACGCGTCGCATCCTGGTGGATTCCCGACGCGATCGTCCGCCTTCCCGCAATGCCGCTCGCCCCGACCGGCAAAATCGACAAGAATAGCTTGCGGTCTCAATATGGAAGCGCTTGAGACCTTGTTCGACCCGGGCTGCGGCGATCCGGCCGCATCCGGGCAGCAGGGGAATGACAGCCTAGTGCCAGAGCAGACATCCGAAAAGCCCAAGACCCGCCGCCGCTCGACCAAGGCGGAACAGCGCGCGGAGATGATGGAGCAGATCCTCGACGAGGCGGAATATCTGTTCTCGAAGCACGGGCTGCACGGCGTCACGCTGAAGGACGTCGCCAAGCGCGTCGGCGTCCACCACACGCTGCTCAACTATTATTTCGAGGACAAGAAGAAGCTGTTCGACGCGGTGTTCGCCCGCCGCGCGGTAGTGACCAGCGAAAAGCGGCTCAAGGCACTGAACGATTACGACGCTGTAACCGGCGGAAAACCGACGCTGGAAGGCGCGCTGCATGCCTTTCTCGACACCGATCTCGACCTGTATATCGAGGGCGGCGAGGGCTGGAAGAATTACGGGGCGCTCGGCGCACTCGTTGCCAACACGCCCGAATGGGGCGCGGAGCTGATGGACTCGCACTTCGATCCGGTCGTGCTGCGGCTGATCGAGCTGCTGAAGAAGGCGCTGCCCGATTGCGCGGAGGAGGACATCTTCTGGGGCTATCACTTCGTCACTGGCGCGCTGATGGTCACGCTGGCGCGCACCGGACGCATCGACAAATTGTCGGGCGGACTGTGCCGGTCGGAGGATTTCGCGGCGATCAAGGACCGCATGGCCGTGTTCATGGCTGCAGGCTTCCGGCAGATTTGCGGGAGCCGCGCGCAGGGCAAAGGCTAGCCAACCCGATTGCGCACGGCTAATCCTGTGCATGATATATTCACTCACACGTTAGCGAAGATAAAGGGAGGAAGTTGATGGTGCTCGATGGACGGATCGCGATCGTGACCGGTGCCGGCGGCGGGCTGGGCCGCGCGCATGCGCTCTATCTGGCGCGTAAGGGCGCGCGCGTCGTGGTCAACGACCTGAGCGAGGACGCAGCGCGGCGCGTTGCCGCAGAGATCGGCGCGCAGGGCGGCAAGGCGCTCGCGCTCGCCGGTTCGGTGACCGACGAATGGGCCATGTCCAACATTGTCGCGTCGACCATGGACGCGTGGGGGCGGGTCGATATCCTGATCAACAATGCCGGCATCCTGCGCGACAAGAGCTTTGCCAAGATGACGATGGATGATTTCCGGCTGGTGGTGGACGTGCACCTGATGGGTGCCGCGATCGCCAGCAAGGCGGTTTGGGAGATCATGCGCGGACAGGGCTATGGCCGCATCGTGATGACCACCTCATCTTCCGGCCTGTACGGCAATTTCGGCCAGGCCAATTACGGCGCGGCGAAGATGGCGCTGGTCGGCCTGATGCAAACGCTGGCGATCGAGGGCGAGAAATATGGCATCCGCGTCAACTGCCTCGCGCCGACCGCCGCGACGGGGATGACCGAAGGCGTCTTGTCCGAAGCGAGCCTTGCCGCGCTCGACCCGGCGCTGGTCAGCCCGGGGCTGTTGACGCTTGTGGGAACGGACGCACCGACCCGCGCGATCCTGTGCGCCGGTGCCGGGCATTTCGCCACGGCCAACGTCACGCTGACCGATGGCATCCAGATCGGCGGCGGCACCGATGCCGGCGAAGCCCTCGCAGCGCGCTGGACCGAGGCGAGCGACCGGGCGGGTGAGATCGTGCCCGCTTATGGCTTCGTTCAGGCTGAACGCGAATTGGTGGCGGCCGGTGTTACCGCACCGGCGGTGGCGGTCGCGCGCTGAAACAGGCTCCGATCGGCCTGGGTCGTTAGGGCCTTTAGGCCCTCTGGCCCAGGCTGATCGGCGGCATGCCAACTGCCGATCTCCGCCCGCTGGCCCGGCTTGCGCCTGCGCGGGGTGCGGCATAGGCTCGCGCCATGCGCGACCAGGCGATCCGTTCTACCCTCGCGACCGGCTCGACCCCGATTTTCGCCGATCGCCGCAAGCTGCCGCTCGCCTTCGATCCCGTCCGGTTGCGCGCCGATCTCGACGCGGTCGACCGCGACTGGATCGACCATATGGTGCGGCAAAATTACACCGGGAACTGGTCGGTCCTGCCGCTGCGCCATAGCGCGGGTGCAACGCATCCGGTGATGATGATCTATTCCGATCCGACCGCGACCGAATTTGTCGACGGGCCGCTGCTCGCCGCGACGCCCTATTTCCGGGAGGTGCTGGCGGCATTTCAGTGTCCGATCACTGTGGTCCGGCTGATGCGCCTCACCCCCGGATCGGTGATCAAGCCGCATCGCGACCATGATCTGGCGGCCGAACACGGGGTCGCCCGGCTGCACATCCCGATTACGACCAACCCCGATGTCGCGTTTCTGCTCAACGGGACCCCGGTCACGATGGCGCCGGGTGAGGCCTGGTATCTACGCCTGATGGACACCCATTCGGTCGCCAATCACGGCACCAGTGATCGCGTGCACCTGGTGATCGATGCGCTGGTCGACGACTGGCTGGGCGGCATGCTTGGTTCCTGTTGACCCGCACCGCGCGGCACCAGCGGTGCGAAATGGGGAGCGCATGACGTGACGAGCCAGGGCGCAGACCATCGCCAGCCACCGCACCTTCGGGACGCGATCCTTGCCAGCCCTGCGCTTCAGGAACGGCTGGGCGCGCATTTCCACCCGACGCTGTTCGATGCCGAGCTGCGCGTGATCGCTGCGGACCTAGGGCTGGATCCCGAGCAGGCTTCGATCGCGGCACCCGGACCCGGCGCACCGGTCACGCTCGACCGCTGGCCGCAGATCGGTTGGCTCCCGGCCCGTTCAGTGCCGGGGTCGGGCGCGCCGGCGTTCGATTGGGTCTGGTTCGGCGATCGTCCGTTGGGCGAGCCGATGTTCGAGGCCAGCGTCAGCCGGATGGCGTCGCGCCCGCTCAGCCGCCGGTTTCGCATCCGCACCGGTCTGACCGCGCTGATCGCCGGCGCTGGGCAGGAGGCGACGCTGGAGCCGGACGGGATCGTGTTTCACATGTCCCGCTGCGGATCGACGCTGGTGGCGCAGATGCTGGCCGCAGTGCCGCACCATATCGTCGCGTCGGAAGCAGCGCCGATCGACGCTATGGTGCAATGGTGCACGACATCCGGCGCGCCGCACGACCTTCAGGTCGCGGCCTTACGCGCCGTGGTCGCCGCGATCGGGCGCAACCGCTCCGGGGCCGCCCGACGCTATTTCCTCAAGCTCGACAGCTGGGCGATCCTGGCGCTGCCGCTGTTCCGCGCTGCCTTCCCCAACACCCCCTGGATCTTTCTGTATCGCAATCCGGTCGAGGTCATGGTGTCCCAGCTGCAGATGTCCGGCATGCATTTCGCCGCCGGGCAAGTGCCCGCGCTAGGCGCGATCGACAGCGGCGACTTCCGGTCGATTGAGGATCGTGGCGCGGGGGTGCTCGCCCATTATCTCGACTGTGCGGCCGACCATGTTTCGGCCGGCGGCGGGATGCTGGTGAATTATTCCGAACTGCCCACCGCGATGGAGCAGGCGATTCCCCGGCATTTCGGCTTTTTGCCCGATGCCGACGAACGTGCGGCGATGGCAGCGGCGAGCCGGCGCAACGCCAAAGCGCCCGATCAAGCCTATATCGACGATACGCAGCGCAAGCGCGCCGCCGTAACGCCGGCCATTGCGGCCGCCGTCGCGCGCCATCTCGACGGACCTTATGCCCGCATCGAGGCACTTCGCGCAGCAGCGGCTGCGCTGGCGTAACTGACTTGCGCCTCGCCCATTGGCCGACCCCGGCGGTGATGCTAGAGCCTGCCGAAACACCATATATGGAGGCGGTTACGTGTCGCGCACCGCGATCATCGCGCGAAAATTGGCAGTGGCGCGGCGCCAGCCAGCCTTTGTGTGGCTGTGGCTTGCCCCGGCATGGCTGCTGATCGGCATGTCATCTGCGATGATCGCTCTGTTGCCATTTCGTCGCATCGCACCGTGGCTGGGCGTCAATCTGGGCGCGACCGTGCATCGTCCCGCCGCCACCCCGCAACAGGCCGCCCGCGCGCGGCTGATCGGCCGGGCGGTTTCGATCGCCGCCGGTTACGCCCCGTTCCGGTCCAACTGCCTGCCCCAGGCCATGGCGGCCAAGGCGTTGTGCGCCCTGTGGCGCGTTCCCTGCGCGGTGATTCTGGGGGTCGAGCGGGAGCGGCCCGAAGGAGAATTGCGCGCGCATGCCTGGACCAGTTGCGGCGATGCGACGCCCACCGGTAGTGCACGCAGCTTTGCAACGCATGTGCCGCTATCCTGCTTCGTCCCCGCGACCGTGGCGGCGCAGCTTCAGCGCTGAGCCGGGGGGCGACGCATCGCGGCGGATGGCGCACCGGGGTCCGGAGCGCGGTCGATAAAGCCCAGTCGCGCATAGATTTGGCGCGCCGGATTATCGGCGGACACGTTCAACGTCGCGGGCAGGGCGTGGGCATCGGCAACTGCGAGCCATGCCCCCAACAGTGCGCGCGCCGCACCGATCCCGCGATGCTCTGGAAGCACTGCGATATCGACCAGATGGGTGTCTGCGGCATTCCACGCGATCAGCGCATGGCCGATGGGCGCGCCCGCGCGCAGCACGATTCGGTGCATCGCATCGGGAAATGCACCGTCGTGCCCCGCCCGCTGAAACTGCGCCTGTAGCGCCAGCATCGCGTCGGGCAGCAGGCCGGCCAGCGTCGAGCAGGCGACGGCGCAGTCCAGCAGGAACGCCATGTCGTCGGGCGTGCGCGGGCGGCATTCCAGCGCGCTGCACCGCTCGGCAAAGGCCAGATCGAACGCGGCAGCCAGTTGGGCTTGGATGGCGTTCAACGATCAGCCTCCTCGCCCAGGCGGTCCATGTCAGGCTGCGGCGCGCAGCTCCAGGCGTTCCCAGATCTCGACCAGCGCTGCCGTCAATTCGGCCATCATCTCCGCGCTGTGCGCCGGCCCGGGCGTGAAGCGCAGACGCTCGGTCCCGCGCGGGACGGTCGGATAATTGATTGGCTGAACATAGACGCCATATTCGGCCAACAGGATATCGCTGATCTTCTTCGCCCATACGGGGTCGCCGACCATCAGCGGTACGATGTGGGTCGTACTGTCCATCACCGGCAACCCGGCATCGGCGAACATCGTCTTCAGCCGCCCCGCTGCCGCCTGCTGCCCGTCGCGTTCCTCGCTCGATTGCTTGAGGTGCCGTACCGACGCCAGTGCACCCGCGACCAGCACTGGCGAGAGCGAGGTGGTGAAGATGAAACCCGGCGCATAGCTGCGGATGACATCCACGATCGTGCGATCGGCGGCGATATAACCGCCCATCACGCCGAACGCCTTGCCCAGCGTGCCTTCGATGATGGTCAGACGCGAAGCGGCCGCGTCGCGTTCCGAAATGCCACCGCCGCGCGCGCCGTACATGCCGACGGCATGCACTTCGTCGAGATAGGTCAGTGCGTTATACTTGTCGGCGAGGTCGCAGATTGCGTGCAGCGGGGCGATGTCGCCGTCCATCGAATAGACGCTTTCGAACGCGATCAGCTTGGGCACCGACGGATCGTCCGCCGCCAGCAATTCCTCGAGATGCGCCAGGTCATTGTGCCGCCACACCCGCTTCTCGCACCCCGAGTTGCGGATGCCCGCAATCATCGACGCGTGGTTCAATTCGTCCGAATAGATGATGCAACCCGGCAGCACCTTGGCCAGCGTCGACAGCGTCGCCTCGTTTGAGACATAGCCACTGGTGAACAGCAACGCCGCTTCCTTGCCGTGCAGATCGGCCAGTTCAGCCTCGAGATGGACATGGTAATGGGTGTTGCCGCCGATATTGCGCGTGCCGCCCGATCCGGCACCGACATCGTGCAACGCTTCTTCCATCGCCGCGATCACCTTGGGGTGCTGGCCCATCGCAAGATAGTCGTTCGAGCACCAGACGGTGATCGGCTTTGGCCCGTTATGCCCGGCAAAGCACCGCGCATTGGGGAACATGCCCTTGTTGCGCAGAATATCGATAAAGACGCGATACCGGCCTTCGGCGTGAAGCCGGTCGATCGCCTGGTTGAACACGCGCGAATAATCCACCGCGCGCGGAGTTGCCTCGCTGGTCATCAACCCCCGTTAGCGAAATTTGGGGCGTCGCGCCACTGCGGCAATCACCTAGATTTTCGATCAGGGCGATCGAGCGATCGTTGCGCACCCGCTTGCCCCAGATCAGGGCGCGCGCGGCGCGATCTGCTATGCTGGTTGCACTGCGGAACGGGACTCCGGGCATTTTCCGCAGCTGAGAGACCATAGCGCTCCCGCTTGAAAAAATGGGGAGATTCACGATGGCGCAGAGCGACATCGATTATTTCGCGCAACGCGAACTGGCCGAACGCGACCGGGCGGCCAAGGCGAACGACTCGGGCGCGCGTTATGCCCATCTCGCCATGGCCGATGGCTATGCCAAGCGCGTCAAGGTGATGAGCGAAACCCCGGCGATTCCGCTGCGCTGAACCGCTGCCGGTGTGTCAGAGCGTCTCGATCCGGTCGAGGCCATAGGTCGCCAATGCCGGTACCAGCGCGGGATCGGGCGCGGCGGTGAATACCGCAACGCCGGGTGCGGGGCGCTCGGGCCAGCTCTGCCCCGCCGTCAGATGCGCGATTCGCCGTGCAATCCCCGGCCCGCCATCGACGAAGCGCACGCGATGCGGCGCGGCGGCGGCGAGTTCGGCCTCGACCAGCGGAAAATGGGTGCAGGCGTTGACGATGACGTCGATGCGGTCACCTCCGGCCTGCCCGAACAGGCCATCCAGCACGGCACGATACTCCGCCGAATCGATGACCCCGCCGCGCAGCTTCGCCTCGGCAAGTTCGACCAGCTCGGCGCTGCCATGGCGCAGCACGGTGCAGTCGGCGGCGAAGCGCGCGGTCAGATCGTCGACATAGGGCTGACGCACGGTCGCCTGCGTCCCCAGCACTCCGATTACGCGGGTGAGCGAGGCCTCGGCCGCTGGCTTGATCGCCGGCACCGTCCCGACGATCGGCACGTCGAGCGCGGCGCGGACATGGGGCAGCGCGATGGTCGATGCGGTATTGCACGCGATGACGATCAGCCGCGGCCGGTAACGCTCGGCGAGCCGCCCGAGCAACGCGGGGACGCGCGCGGCGATCTCGCCTTCGCTGCGCGTGCCATAGGGAAATCCGGCGCTGTCGGCGGCATAGACCAGCGGCGCGTTGGGCAGCAGCGCGCGCGCTGGTTCCAGCACCGAAAGCCCGCCCACGCCCGAATCGAAAAAGAGAAGGGGCCGGATGTCGGTCATCGCGCGGCGGGATGGAGCGTGCGCTCGTGCCCGTCAACCTGCCGGACGGTGCGGCTTCCAGTCCGCCGGAATCCCCCGCCGCGAGAAGATAGGTTGGCTGAAGCCGAGAAATTCGTCGCGAGAAACCCTGCCGTCGTCATCCATGTCGATCCGGGCGATCCATGCCGCTTGGCCGGCTTTATCGCGAAGCCAGCTGACCTCTTCGCGCGGGGGCGGGTTACCCTTTGGATAAGGGCGACTGACGCCGAGGCCGGGTGCCTCGGCGCGTTCGATATAGCCCGATCCGTCGCGGTCCATGGTCGCGAAAGAGCCGAGGATAAAGGCGCGAATCTCCTCTGGCGTCCCTGTGCGGGTGGGTGCGCGGACTTGATCCGATGCCGTCACTCGCGCCACTGGTTCGGACGTTTGGGGATTGGGAGGTTCAAGGCCGGTTTGCATCAGGACGAAGCTCGCAATGGCGGCGATGAAGATCATGACGGTTCCCCCAATCCAGGCCGCGGTCCACAAGCGCTGCGGCATGTGGGTCCTTTGTTCCGATGGCGCCGTATCGGAAAGGTCTGACGTCTGGGGTCCCAATTCTGGCTCGGTTCCCTCGGCCTGCGCCAGAATACGCGCCGCCTGCAACGAGGAGGACAGGCCGAGTTTCGTACGCGCCATCTTCAGGCGCTTCTCGACAGCGTGCGGGGATATACCGAGATCGAGCGCCATTTCCTTGGCGGTCTGAGGGATCAGGCGGCGGCGCAGGCACTGCTTCTCGTTTTCGGTCAGTCGAGCAAGCGCCGCGCGCCGCCCATCCTCCATCGTCATGTCTGCCACCCGCTCCACATCGTGACAGCGCTACCCCAAAGGCGCGCCGGTCCAAAAGCCCGGCCGGTTGGTACCCTATGATCGAGATTGTTGCGCCCGATTAGCGAAGACCCTAGCCTTTGTCCAAGCAAGGGGACTCATGCAGACGCAACTCGCCAGTTTCGCGCCGATGCTCGCCATCGCGCTCGGCTATCTTCTCGGCTCGATCCCGTTCGGCGTCGTCCTGACCCGGCTCGCCGGGGCGGGGGATCTGCGCCAGATCGGATCGGGCAATATCGGCGCGACCAATGTGCTGCGGACCGGGCGCAAGGGGCTGGCGGCGACGACCTTGCTGCTCGATCTGCTCAAGGGTGCGGCGGCGGTGTGGATCGCGCAGGCGCTGTGGCCTGGCCTTGGCATGTTGGCCGCGGCAGGGGCATTCATCGGCCATTGCTACCCCGTCTGGCTCAGGTTCAAGGGCGGCAAGGGCGTCGCGACGCTGATGGGCATCGTGCTCGCGCTGCACTGGCCGTCCGGCATTGTGTTCGCGGTCGTGTGGCTGGGGCTGCTGGCAACACTGCGAATCTCGTCGGTGGCGGGGATGGCGGCGGCGATCAGCGCGCCGGTCAGCGCGGCGTTGATGAACCGGTTCGATCTCGTGATGCTGCTGGTCGTGCTCGCGCTGATCGTGCTGTGGAAGCATCGCGAGAATATCGAGCGGCTGATGGCCGGGACCGAGCCGCGCATCGGCCGCAAGCATGGCTGACGAGGCCGCGCGCCTCGCCCGTCTCCGTCTGATCCGGTCGCCACGAATCGGTCCGGTCACCTATCGCCAGCTGATCGCGCGCTTCGGCGACGCACAGGCGGCGCTCGACGCGCTTCCGGCGCTGGCACTGCGCGGGGGCGGTCAAACGCCGACGCTGGCCGATCCCGCACATGCCCGGCGTGAACTGGCGGTGGTGGCACGGCTCGGCGCACGCCATGTGTTTCTCGACGATCCCGACTATCCCGCCTTGCTGGGTGAGCTTGAAAATGCGCCACCCGCGCTGATCGTGCGCGGCGATATCGGGCTGCTGGCGCGGCCGTGCGTGGCGATGGTCGGGGCGCGCAATGCCTCGGCCGCCGCATGTCGCTTTGCCCGGCAACTGGCGCAGGGGATGGGAGAGGCAGGGGCGACCGTGGTCTCGGGCCTTGCGCGCGGCATCGACACCGCCGCGCATCACGGATCGCTCGCCAGCGGCACGGTGGGCGTCATCGCCAGTGGCATCGACATCGCCTTTCCGCCGGAAAATGCCGAGCTCCAGGAACAGGTTGCGCAGCGCGGTCTGCTGATCGCCGAACAGCCGCCCGGCGCCGAACCGCTCGCGCGCCATTTCCCCTCGCGCAACCGCATCATCGCCGGCCTCGCGCAGGGGACGGTGGTGGTCGAGGCCGCGCCGCGTTCCGGTTCGCTGATCACCGCGCGGATCGCGGCGGAGGCAGGGCGGGAGGTGATGGCGGTCCCCGGCTCCCCGCTCGACCCGCGTGCACAGGGCTGCAACCTGCTGATCCGCGAGGGCGCGACATTGGTTCAGGGGGTCGACGACATCCTCGAAATGATCCGCCCGATCGATGCGCGCGCCGTGCGCTCACCGGTGTCGGGCTTCGGTGCCGAGCCGGGCGCCGAACCTGATGCAGCCGAGCGCAGCCGGGTGGAGGGGCTGCTCGGCCCCGTCCCGGTCCCGGTCGACGAACTGATCCGCCAGTCCGGCCTGCCCGGCGCGGCGGTGCAGCTGGTGCTGCTCGAACTCGAACTCGCCGGCCGGCTGGAGCGGCACGCCGGCGGGCGCGTGAGCCTGATTTGAGCAAGAGCGATCCGGATCGGCTGGAGGTTGCCGAAATCCTTCGCGAAGCCTCGGCGCTGATCGGGGCGCATCCGCTCGCCTTCATTCTCGCTACCGCGATTTACACCGGGTTCGGTGTCTGGATCGACGACCAGAACCCGTCATGGAGCGCGCAACTCACGATGCTGATCGCCCCGGTCATCGTGCAGGGGCTGCTGCAATATCTCCTGCTCCGCAATGCCTTTGGCGGTGCGGCGGGCGGCTGGGTCGGGCGCGCGCTCGCCCCGGTGATCGTCATCACGCTTCAGCTCGGCCTGTGGACGGTGATCGGGCTGGGCTACATGCTCCTGCTGGTGCCGGGTCTGTATCTCGCGGCCCGGACGTCGGCGGCGCTCGGCATGGCGACGGTCGAGCACAGCGGTTTGTTTGCCAGCATCGCCGGAAGCTGGCGCCGCACGCGCGGGTCGGTGTGGCCGCTGGTGATGGTCCATGCCATCCTGCTGTTTCCGATCGTCGCGCTGTTGGCCGGACTATTCGCTGCGGCCCTTATGGGCCAGGGCATCGCCTATGAATCGATCGAGTTCAGGGTAACCACCAACCTTGCGTTCGGCGTTGTGACGATGGCGGGATGGGCGGTGGTCGGTGCGGTCTATCGGCTGACCGATCCGTCGCGCGGGGCGCATGAGGATGTTTTTGGCTGATTCTGCACGCGCAACCGGCGCTGCGATGGCAGGCTTCACCCCGCCGCCATGCGTGCGTTCGCCTCACGCAGCGTGATTGTCCCGCACGACAATGCGAGCGGGTAGAGAATTTCATTCTCGATCCGCACCCGCGCCGACAGCGCCGACAGGACGCGCTTGCTCGCCTCGACGAACAACTCGCGGTCGCTTTCGATCTCGTCGGCGGTCCATTCGTCGACATAGGCGCGCCATTCGGCCGCAAGCTGGTCGAAATCGCCCATCGCAATCTCCGCCGCCTCGCGCTGCGCCATGTCGCCCTTGGCCAGAAGGTGCGGGTACACCTCCAGATCCTCGGTCGCGAGATGGGCGGCAAGTTCGGTGTCGAGCCCCACGATCATCGTGCGCAGCATCGTTGGCGAAGCGCTCGCAGCCGCCTGCAACAATGCGTCGCCGCGCGCGCTGATCTGCGTATGTTCGTCAATCAGCCGTTCGACCGAAACCATTCACCAACCCTCCTCTGCCGACTCGTATAGGGGGTGGTGGTTAAGAGGGGGTGGCGTTCCGCTTGACGCCCGCTATTCAGCCTCCCCATCCTCGCGCGTACACGTAAGGAACCGCCAAACCTCATGCAGCTCGTCATCGTCGAATCGCCCGCCAAGGCGAAAACCATCGAGAAATATCTGGGCAAGGACTATCGCGTCCTGGCGTCCTACGGTCACATCCGTGACCTGCCGCCCAAGGACGGATCGGTGCAGCCCGATGACGGCTTTGCGATGGAGTGGGAGACCTATCCGGACAAAGCCAAGCAGCTCAAAGCGATCACCGACGAGGCGAAGAAGGCCGATCGCCTGATCCTCGCGACCGACCCTGATCGCGAGGGGGAGGCAATCAGCTGGCACGTTCAGGAAGTGCTGGCGAAGAAGAAGGCGCTCCCCAAGGAGGTCGAGCGCGTCACCTTCAACGCGATCACCAAGGCGGCGGTGCTGACCGCGATGGCCGCGCCGCGCCAGCTCGATACCGATTTGATCGACGCCTATCGCGCGCGCCGGGCGCTCGACTATCTGGTCGGCTTCACCCTCTCGCCGGTGCTGTGGCGCAAGCTGCCCGGCGCCAAGTCGGCGGGCCGCGTCCAGTCGGTCGCGCTGCGCCTGATCGTCGAGCGCGAGCGTGAGATCGAGCTGTTCAAGGCCCAGGAATATTGGTCGGTCACCGCGCATCTCGAACATGACGGCACCGCGTTCGACGCGCGCCTGACGCGGTTCGAGGGCAAGAAGCTCGACCGGCTGTCCATCGGCACCGAAGGCGTGGCGATGCGCGCCAAGGCCGCGGTCGAACAGGGCCGCTTCACCGTCGCCAGCGTCGAGACCAAGCCGGCGATGCGCAACCCGCCGCCGCCCTTCACCACCTCGACCCTGCAGCAGGAGGCGGCGCGCAAGCTCGGCTTCTCCGCCAGCCACACGATGCGGATCGCGCAGGCGCTCTACGAGGATGGCGCGATCACCTATATGCGCACCGATGGCGTGCAGATGGACGGCAGCGCCATCGACGCCGCACGCAAGGCGATTCACGACCGCTATTCGGGGGCGTACGTCCCCGACAAGCCGCGCCAGTATCAGACCAAGGCCAAGAATGCGCAGGAAGCGCATGAGGCGATCCGCCCGACCGATTTCAGCAAGGATCGCGCGGGTTCGGGCGACCACGCCAAGCTCTATGAGCTGATCTGGAAGCGCGCGCTGGCGAGCCAGATGGCGTCGGCGCGGATGGAGCGCACCACCGTCGAGCTCGAAGAACCGACGGGTCAGGACGCGCTGCGCGCCACTGGCCAGGTCGTGCTCTTCCCCGGCTATCTCGCGCTCTATGAAGAAGGCCGCGACGATGAGGGCGATGAGGACAGCCGCCGCCTGCCGGTGATCCGTCAGGGCGACACGCCGGCCAAGAAGGGCGTCGACGCCGAACAGCATTTCACCCAGCCGCCGCCGCGCTTCTCCGAAGCTTCGCTGGTCAAGCGGCTCGAGGAACTCGGCATCGGCCGCCCCTCGACCTATGCCTCGATCATTCAGGTACTCAAGGACCGCGCCTATGTGCGGGTCGAAAAGAACCGCTTCTTCGCCGAAGAAACCGGGCGGCTGCTGACCGCCTTTCTCGAACGATTCTTCGAGAAATACGTCAATTACGACTTCACGGCGGGGCTTGAGGAAGAGCTGGACGATGTGTCCGGCGGCCGCGCCGGGTGGCAGGCGGTGCTCGCCGCCTTCTGGCGCGATTTCCAACCGCGCACGGCGGAAGTCATGGAGCAAAAGCCGAGCGAGGTGACCGCCGAGCTCGACAAGTTCCTCGAACCCTATCTCTTCCCCGACAAGGGCGATGGCTCCGATCCGCGTCTTTGCCCGTCATGCGGGGTGGGCAAGCTGGCGCTGCGTGGCGGCAAGTTCGGCGCGTTCGTTGCCTGCTCCAACTATCCCGACTGCAAGTTCACCCGCCGCTTCGGCCAGCCGGGCGGTGAAGATGGCGGCGATAGTGGGCCGGAAGTGATCGGGCAGGATCCGGAGACGGGCGAGGATATCTCGCGCCGCTCGGGCCGGTTCGGGCCGTATATCCAGCGCGGCGAGGGCAAGGAGGCGGCGCGCGCGTCGATCCCCAAGGACATTCCCGAGCTGGATCTGGACTGGGCGGTCAAGCTGCTCAACCTGCCGCGCACGATCGGCAATCACCCGGAAACGGGCAACCCGATCACCGCGTCGATCGGCCGCTATGGCCCCTATCTGGCGCATGACGGCAAATATGCGCGACTGGCTTCGACGACCGAAGTGTTCGAAACCGGCATGAACGCTGCCGTGGTCAAGCTGGCCGAAGCGGCGGCGGGCGGCGGGCGTCCGCAGCGCGGATCGCGCGAGCCGCTGAAGGTGCTGGGCGCACACCCGGTGTCGGGCGCGGAGATCAAGCTGATGGAGGGGCGCTACGGCGCATACCTCACCGACGGCACGACCAATGCGACGCTGCCCAAGACGGTCGATCAGGCGGCGCTGACGCTCGACGAAGCCGTCCAGCTCATCGACGCCAAGGCCGCTGCTGGCCCCGCCAAGAAAAAGGGCGGACGCAAGGCTCCGGCGAAGAAGGCTCCGGCAAAGAAGGCCGCGCCGAAAAAGAAGGCGGCGGCGAAGAAAGAGTAGGTCGATCCTCCCCTGCAAGGGGAGGCGGCAGCGCGCAGCGCTGACGGAGGGGTGTCGCGCTATCGAGAGGGGAATACCCCTCCACCACGCCTTCGGCGCGGTCCCCCTCCCCTTTCAGGGGAGGAACTTTGGGCGTTACGCCGCCCGAAGCGAGGTCATCTGCAGCCAGGCGCGCGCCTGTTTCTGGGCTTCGATGATTTCGCGCGCGGTCATGTCTTCCGCAACTTCGGCGCGCATATAGGGCGCCTCGGTGCTGCCCCCGAGGGCGGCGATGTTGAACCATTTATGCGCTTCGATCAGGTCCATTTCGACGCCCGATGCGCCGCTCGAATAGACCATCCCGAGCTCATAGGCCGCATCGACGCTTCCGCGCGCCGCATCGGCCAGCCGACTGTCGATCAGGAACTGTGCGCTCTTAATGCTGTTGCCCATGACATTGCCCCACTTTTGATCGCTCTCATCATGACAGCGAGCTTGGGGCATTCATGGTAAGCAAATGGTTAACGCGATTTACCGTTCAATCCGGGGCCGCCACCGCCACATTGTCGATCAGCCGCGTGCCGGCGATGCGCGCGGCGGCGAGCAGGCGGCGGAGCTGGCCCGCGACCGGTGCGCCTAGGCTGGCGGCATCGACCAGCTCGACATAATCCACTTCAAAACCAGCAGCTTCCAGCGACGCACGCGCGGTGGAGAGCGCAGTGGTGGGATCGTCGCCCTTCTCGATTGCCCGCACCGCGACGCCCAGCGCGCGGGGCAGGGCCACCGCGGCGGCGCGATCCTCGGGCGCGAGATAGGCGTTGCGCGAGGACAGGGCGAGGCCGTCATCGTCGCGCTGGGTCGGCACGCCGCGCACGTCGATGTCGAAATCCAGGTCGGCGACCATGCGGCGGATTACCGCCAGCTGCTGGAAATCCTTTTCCCCGAACAGCGCGACATCGGGCTTCACCTGGTTGAACAGCTTGGCCACCACCGTCGCGACCCCGTCGAAATGGCCGGGGCGCGCGGCACCGTCGAGCGGCTCGCTGACGCCAGCGACCGAAATGTTCGTCGCATGCCCCTCCGGGTACATCACCTCGACCGGCGGCATCCACAACAGGTCGACCCCCGCCTCGGCCAGCATGCGCGAATCCGCCAGCTCCTTGCGCGGATAGCGGGCCAAGTCCTCGTTCGGCCCGAACTGCTTGGGGTTGACGAAGATCGACACGACCACCCGCTGCCCAGCCAGCTTCGCCTGCGCCACCAGCGCCATATGCCCGGCATGCAGCGCGCCCATGGTGGGCACGAAGGCAATCCGTTCCCCATTGGCGCGGAATCCCGAAACGGCATCGCGAAGGTCGGAGAGCTGACGGATGGTTTGCACGCGCACAATGCCTTGGATATGGAACGAAGCGCGGCCTTCTATGGGGGGCAGGCCGGCTGTTCAATCAGGGAAGTTGAGTGACCGACGCAACGAACTCGCTGCACGTGATCGTCTTCGCCAACGAAAAGGGCGGGACCGGCAAATCCACGACCGCTGTCCACACCGCAATCGCGTTGGCGATCAAGGGCGCGCGGGTGTCCTGCTTCGACCTTGACCACCGCCAGCGGACGATGGGCCGCTATCTCGACAACCGGCTCGAAACGATGAACCGCGCCGGGCGGCCGCTGCCAATGCCGCGTTTCGAAACCCATGATGGCGAGAGCATCGCCCGATTTTCCGAATCGCTCGAGCGACTGGGGCAGGATACCGACTTCCTGATCATCGACACGCCCGGGCGCGACGACAAGTTCGGGCGGATCGCGATCACCAATGCCGATACGCTGGTGACGCCAATGAACGACAGCTTCGTCGATTTCGACCTGATCGGACAGGTCGATCCCGACACCTTCCGCGTGACCCGGCCTAGCTTCTATTCCGAGCTGATCTGGGATTCGCGCAAGCGCCGCGCGAAGGCGGACGGCCAGACGATCGATTGGGTGGTCCTGCGCAACCGCATGCAGCATATCGAGGCGCGCAACATGAAGCGCGTGTCGGAGGCAATCGACCAGCTTGCCAAGCGCGTCGGCTTCCGCGTCATCCCCGGCCTGTCGGAACGCGTCATCTATCGTGAGCTGTTCCCCAAGGGCCTGACCATGCTCGACAGCCGCGAGTTCGGTGAAATGGGCCTCGCCCATGTCGCCGCGCGACAGGAATTGCGCGAGATGATGGCGGGCCTCGCCCTGCCCGAGGTCGAAGCGGCAATGCCGCTGTTCGCATGATCTTCAAATTCCTGATCGGCGTGCTGCTCGCCTGGCTCGGCTGGCGGCTATGGCATGGCTGGGGCCGTCCGCTGCCCGGCACGCCCAAGCCGGCCCCGGCCCCCGCCGCGCGCGATCCCGAAGAGGCTGCCGCCTATGCCATTCTCGGCGTGGCACCGGGCGCCGATCCGGACGAGATCCGCGCCGCGCACCGCCGCCTGATCACCAGCGTCCACCCCGATCGCGGCGGCTCGCCCGAGCTGACGCGCCAGGTCAACGCCGCGCGCGACATGCTGCTCAAACCGAAGCTCGACCCGAAAAACTGAAACGCATTGCCATTAGCCGCGTTTGACGGTTGCACTTTGCGTAACGCGCGCGAAATGAAGCGCGTAGAATTCCCTGGAGGCCCAATGACCCATCGTTTCGATCCGACCTCGCTGCGCGAATATGACATTCGTGGAATCGTGGGCAAGACTTTGGGGCCGGACGATGCGCGCGCGATCGGGCGCGGCTTTGCCACGCTGCTGCGCCGCGCTGGCGGCACCCGCGTTGCGGTCGGTCGCGACGGGCGTGTGTCCTCGCTCGAGCTTGAGGCGGCTTTGGTCGAGGGGCTGACCGCATCGGGCTGCGATGTCGTGCGCATCGGGCTCGGGCCCACGCCGATGCTCTATTATTCCGAAGCGACGCTAGAGGTGGATGGCGGCATCCAGATAACCGGCAGCCATAATCCCGGCGATTATAACGGCTTCAAGATGGTGTTTCAGCACCGCCCATTTTTTGGCCAGGACATCCAGACGCTGGGCAAGATGGCGGCCGAGGGCGACTGGGAAGAGGGCGAAGGCACGATCGGCGACGCCGACATCCTCGACAATTATGTCGGTCGCCTGCTCGCCGGCTATTCGGGCGGCACGTTCCGCATCGGCTGGGACGCCGGCAATGGCGCTGCTGGCCCGGTGATCGACAAGCTGGTGCAGCTGCTGCCCGGTGAGCATCACACGCTGTTCACCGATGTGGACGGCAATTTCCCCAATCATCATCCCGATCCCACCGAAGAAAAGAATCTGGCGCACCTCAAGGCGCTGGTCGCGGAGAAGAACCTCGATTTCGGATTGGCGTTCGATGGCGATGGCGACCGGATCGGCGCGATCGACGGGCAGGGCCGCGTGATCTGGGGCGATCAGCTTCTGTCCATTCTGGCTGAACCTGTCCTCAAAAAGGACCCCGGCGCGACGATCATCGCCGACGTGAAGGCCAGCCAGGCACTGTACGACCGCATTGCGGAACTCGGTGGCCAGCCGCTGATGTGGAAGACCGGCCACAGCCTGATCAAGACCAAGATGAAGGAAACCGGCGCGCCGCTCGCGGGCGAGATGAGCGGGCATATCTTCTTCGCGCAGGACTATTACGGCTTCGACGACGCGCAATATGCTGCGGTCCAGCTGATCAACGCGGTCCACCTGATCGGCCGCTCGATGAGCGAGATCCGCAGCGCGATGCCGGCGATCGTCAACACCCCGGAAATGCGCTTCCAGGTCGATGAAAGCCGCAAATTTGCGGTGATCGACGAAGTGCTGGAGCGGCTCAAGGCCGAGGGTGCCGACGTCAACGACACCGATGGCGCGCGGGTCAACACCCCCGATGGCTGGTGGCTGCTGCGCGCGTCGAACACGCAAGACGTGCTGGTCGCCCGCGCCGAGGCAAAGGACGAGGCAGCGCTGGACCGACTGCTCGCCATGATCGACGCACAGCTTGCCGCCAGCGGGCTCGAGCGCGGGCCGCAAGCGGGGCATTGAGCGCCCGCCGGTTGCGCTAGCGCGGTTTTTTAGTGGGCGGCACCGGCCCGCTCCCCCACCCGGCCACCCAACGACAGTGTATTCTATGGGTGGCCGGGTGTGGGAGCGGGCCGGTGCCGATCCAGCGAAGCTGAAAACGAATCTAGCGCATTTGCGCCAGATCCCATGCCGCGCGCACCTGCGCGGCAAAGATCGGGGCGCTACGCTGAAGCGCTGCCTGCGCATCGCGCGAGAAGCCGGTGTGAAGCTGTTGCCGCAGCCGCGCATCGTCGGCGGCCACGCGCAGCAGTGAACGCACTTCCTGCGGTGCCCGCCCGCTCGCCTGGAGATGTGTGGCCAGCCCCAGAATTGCCCGCGCGCGATCGGGGTCCATCGCCGGACGGCTGATCAGCACCGCCAGCGACCGGCGATACCAGCTTTCGGCCTCATCAAGGCGGCCCTGTTTCGCGATGATGGCAGCGACATAGCTGCGTCCCTTGGCGATCATCGGGTCCGAATCCCCGACCCGCGCGGCGGCGGCCGCCAGCCCCTTGCGGAACAGTGCCTCACCCTCGGCGAGCCGCCCCTGGCTGGCGAGATTGTAGCCGAGATTGGTGTAGGTCACCGCCAGATCGAGCATCCCGCGATCATCGGTCAGCGTCGCGCGTGCCGCCAGCAATGGCGCATAGAGCTTCTCCGCCTCGGCGAACCGGCCCTGATCCTCGAGCATATAGGCGATATCCTGCTGCGCCTGCAGGATTGCGGGGTCCCCCGCGGCCAGGGTGCGGGTCCGCAGCGCCAGCGTCGTGCGCATCATCGCCTCGGCCTCGCGGTGGCGCTCCTGATAGCTCAGGTTCCACGCCAGCGCATAATAGATGTCTGCGACCTCCAGCGGATTCGACTCGCCGCCATCGGCCAGTGCCAGTGCCATGCGATAGAGCGGCTCGCCCTCAGTGAAGCACGCTTGCTGCTCCATGGCGTGGCCAAGGTGGAGATAGGTGCGGACGAGCTGAGGCGTGCGTGCCATCGGCCGTCGGTCGGTGTGGAACAGTGGCGCATAGCGCTCGGCCATCGCGAGATCGCCGGGATCGCGAGCGGCGACCAGCAGCTTGCCCCAGCTCGTCGCGCATTCAAGCGTGGGCTTGGCTGGGTCGCATGCGGCGAGTTCGGCGCGGCGCGCGGCGATATAGCGGGCCCGGGCCGCATCGCCCCCCGTCAGCTCGATACAGCGCGGCGCCCGGGCGGTCGTCGGCAACGCCGACACCCCGGCCAGCGCCGGGCTGGCCAGCGTGAGCGTCAGGAACAGCAACAGGCGCCGCAGGAAATACATGGTGCCATCCTATCGCAGCGCAGTCCGTACACCAGCGACGATCTCTGACTGCGAGGCTGCGCAGGGGTGGCAAATCGCGGCGGAGCGGGCCACATGGGGGCATGGCTCCCTCCGCCCCCCAGATCATCCGCGTCATCGACCTCGAGACCACCGGACAGGCACCGCCGCAGCATGGCGTGTGCGAGATCGGGTGGCAGGATGTCGCGCTGGGCAAGGACGGCCGCTGGGAACTGGAGGGTGAGGGCGGTGCGCGCCTGGTCAATCCCGGTCGCCCGATCCCGCCGCTGACCATGGCGATCCATCATATTCGCGATGAAGATGTCGCCGATGCCGCCTGGTGGCACGATGTCGCGCGCCCGGTGCTCGATCCGTGGCCGCGTCGCGTGGCGCTGGCGGCGCATCGGGCGAGTTTCGAGGAGCAGTTCTGTACCCCGTCCCTGACGCGTGGGGCGCATTGGATCTGCACCTATAAATGCGCGCTGCGGCTGTGGCGCGACAGCCCGGGCTTCTCCAACCAGTTCCTGCGTTACTATCGCATGCCAGAGGGGCTGGAGCATGAACGCGGCCTGCCTGCGCACCGCGCCTTTCCCGACGCCTATGTGACGGCGCATCACCTGCGCGACATGCTCAACGAGGCCAGCGTCGCGCAGCTGATCGAATGGTCGAAACTGCCCGGCCTGCTCCCGCGCGTGCGCTACGGCCCTGATCGCGGAAAAGAATGGAGCGAGATCGACGATGAGTCGCTCGATGCCTTCCTCCAGGATCGCGACGAGGACATCCGCTACACCGCACAGGTCGAGCTTGAACGGCGTCGCGGCCGGGGACCGGAGTTCAAACCGGTCCGCCAGCCGCAGCTGTTTTAAGGAGTTCTGATGCGGAACACGCCTCCGCAGTCAGAAGGGAGTTTTGCCGCAGGCGACGGAGGGGGAGGAGGCGCGGCGGCAAGCGCCCGAAGGGGATCGCCGTCCTCCCCCTCCGTCCGGCGGCGTCTGCGACCTCCCCTTGCGGGGGAGGATCGAGACGCCGCCCGCAGGATCAATATTCGATCCGCGTGCTCTTGATCTTGCGCTTCTCCAGCATGACCTGGACGCTGTCCGGGCCGGACAGATGGCCGGCACCGACCGCCATGAACACCACGCCCGGCTTGTCGAGCCGCGTGTCGATCCACTCGGCCCAACGCGTGTTCCGGTCGGCGAGCAGCATCTTGCTGAGCTCGGGCGAGCTGCGCATCGCTTCGTTCATGATCGCGGCGAGACCTTCGGCATCGCCTTCCGACCATTCGTCGACCATCTTCTGAAACTCAGGTCCGACATTGCCGAGCTGCGTCAGCGTTTCGGTCAGGAACTGGATCTGCGCAGCCTCTGACAGGCTGTCGAAAAAGCCGAACTGCTGTTCGATCGTTTCGACGCCGGAAATTGGCTTGTTCGCCGCCTTGGCCGCTGCCGTCAGCGCGGATTCGGCACCCGATGCCGGGTTATAGCCCGCCTTCATCAGCGCGACGAGCGACAGCTGGTTGGCCGCAAACCACGGCTTCAGCCGGGCAAAGGCTTCAGGCGGAATGCCCGCATCCGCGACCGCCTTGGCGAACGCTTCACGCTTGTCGGCGGGCAGGCGGTCGGCCAGCGCGGGACCGGTCGCGGCGACGCCATATTTCATGATCAGCGGCTGCACGGCAGCCGGATCGGGCAAGTCGCCGATTTCGGTGACCAGTTCGCCGCTCGCGTCGAACGCCGTCTTCACCGCCTCGTCGAACCAGCTGAGGCCGGCCGGCAGCACATGGATCGTGCCGAACAGATAGATGGTGGTATCTTCATCCTTGACGACCCACAGAGCCGGATCGGCGTCCTTGACCTGCGCGGCGGGGGCAGGTGCCGGTGCCTGCTGTGCCAGCGCGGCGGGGGTAACGAACAGCAGGGCGAGCGCCGTTGCTGCACGGGGCAGAAACTTTTTCATGATAACTCTCCGATAACAAGGGGTTAGCTTAGTTCAGGGACGTAATTTCTTGTAGCCATAGGCCAGCATCATCACCACGAAGGTCGCGACGGCGAGCACTTCATGCTGGGGCTCGCGGACCAGCCCGCCACGCCACAGCAAATACCAGTTGGCATAGACGATGAAGTAGAAGTTCAGCGCGGTCGCCGACGCCCATAGATTGTCGCGCCGCTCCAGTTCATCGGTGACCCGCTGATACCGCCAGCTACCATAGACCAACGCGACCGTCGTGATCGCCGACGCGGCGATCGCCCAGGCGGCGGGGATGCCTTCGAGAAATTCGCCGCCCTCCACCTCGAACATCGCCGAGAAGAAGCCGACGACCAGGCCTGCTCCCATCAACGTGAACAGGATGATCCGCTGGCGCCGCGTGCGGGCGCGGGCTGCGGCCAGGCCGTCCTTTATCTCATTCGGCATCGTCGTGCTCCGCGTCATCGAAAATCTCCTCGATGCTCAATTCGAACAATCGGGCGATGCGAAAGGCGAGCGGAAGCGAGGGGTCGTATTTCCCCGTCTCGATCGCATTCACCGCCTGTCGCGACACGCCGAGATGGCCGCCAAGCTCCGCCTGGCTCCAATCGCGTTCGGCGCGCAATACTTTCAGGCGGTTTTTCACAGGCCGTCACTGCTCCATGACATTATGTCATCCACGGATGACTATATGTCAGGGTTGCATGACATGAGTCAAGCGGATTTTTTGCCCTTGGGAATCGCGGCGACGAGCCCTGCGGCTAGCGTCCCGATGCACAGCAGATAGGGGAAGGCGAGCGCGGTCGATCCGAAGGCAAAGGGCTGGAGCAGGAACACAGTGACAAAGCCGGTCAGCAGCGCGGCGATCACCGACGCCGTGTTCCCCCGCGTCGTGAATAGCGCGACGGCATAGACGCCGAGCAGACCGGCATAGGCGAACGCCATCACCGACAGCACGAATTCGAGCAGCGGCATGTCGCTATGCTTCTGCCAGTAATAGCTCAGCACCGCGGTCGCGAACATCGCCACCGCCACCGCGACCATTCCCCAGCGTCCGGCATGGACATAATGCCGATCCTCCGCCCCGCCACGCGCCTCGCGCCACGGGCGATAGAAATCGCTGACCAGCACCGACGACATCGAATTGAGCGCTGAGGTGACGGTCGACACCGCTGCGGCGATCACTCCGATCGTCACCAGCCCGCGCAGCCCGGGAGGCAGCTGGGTCAGGATATAATGGACGAACACCGTGATCTTCTCGCCCGCGAAATTCGCCGAGACGCTGTTGGTGGCCCCCATGATGTCGGGCCGGTCGTAGAAGATGTGCAGCATCAGTCCGATCGTCACGAAGATCGCGATGATCGGCACGCTGCCGAGCGCCGACATGATCAGGCTGCGTGCGCCGGTCTTCGCATCGGGGCTGGCCAGCAGCCGCTGGGTGGTATCCTGATCGAGCCCCGCGCTGGCGGTGTTGAGCAGGAACAGCCCGGTCACTGCGGCGAGCAGCGTGAACGGCTTGGACAGATCGGTCGACAGATCGAACAGCCGCAGCTTGTTGGTGCCATCCGGCGCATTGCGCAGCGCATCGATCAGGCCTGCGTTGTCGAGCGGGATCGCGGCGCGCAGAAAGATCAGCACGGCCACCGCTGCACCGGCATAGACGATGAACTGGACGAAATCGTTCCAGATCACCGACTTGAGCCCCCCGCGCAGCGTGAAGGCGAGGCTGGCGACCATCACCGCCGCCGCCGACAGCACGATCGATCCCGCATCGATGGCGTTGAACCCGACCATCGCAATCGCGATCGCGGCGAGATACACGCGCGCACCACCCGACAGGATGCGCCCCGCCAGATACATGCCGCCCGCCCAACGCATCGCCCGCGCGTCATAGCGCGTCTCGAGCAGCTCATAGACCGTGGCGACACGCAGCGCGTAAAAGCGTGGGATCAGTACATGCGCGACGAAGAACGCCGCCAGCACCGCCCCCACCACTGCGCCCAAATAGCTGTAATCGCTGCGATACCCATAATCCGGGGCGCCCAGAAAGGTCGCGGCGGATTGCTGCGTCGCCAGCACCGACACCGCGGCCAGCCATGCCGGCACGCTGTTCCCGGCGAGGAAATAATCCCCCGCATTGCGCGTCTCGACCCGGTTGAAATGCCAGGACAGCCCGGCCAGCACGGCAAGGTAAAGCCCGACCACCAGCCAGTCGAGCGCGGCGAAATGCTGCATCATCGGCAATGTGTAGCAGAGGTCTTTCCAAGGTCACGCGGCAAGTTGCGGAACGACTCCCCGCTTCAAGCTTTGAATCGGCTTCGCAACAATAAGGATGTCCGATGGCAGCGCGCGCATATTGGCAGGGGCAGATTCGTCTCGCGCTGGTCTCGATCCCGGTCGAAATCTACAGCGCGACCAAATCCGGCGCGCAGGTGGCGTTCCATCAGGTCCACGAACCCTCAGGCAAGCGGATCAAGTACGAAAAGGTCGTCCCCGGCCTCGGCGCGATCGACACCGATGAGATCATGAAGGGGTTCGAGGTCGAAAAGGGCGAATATGTCCTGCTCGACCAGGACGAGATCGACGCGGTGAAGCTCGAATCGAAGAAGACGCTGGAGCTGACCCAGTTCGTCGACGCGCATGAGATCGACGTGCTCTATTATGAAAAGCCCTATTTCGTCGTCCCCGCCGACGACCTTGCCGAAGAAGCGTTCGTCGTGCTGCGTGAGGCACTCAAGCGCACGAAAAAGGTCGGGCTCGGTCAGCTCGCGATGCGTGGGCGCGAATATGTGGTGAGCCTGAAGCCGTGCGGGCGTGGCATGGTGCTGGAAACGCTGCGCTACGCCGATGAGGTGCACAAGGCGCAGGGCTATTTCCGGGACATCCCCGATGCCGAGCCGGACGCGGATCTGCTGGGCCTCGCCGAATCGCTGATCGAGAAGAAGTCGGCGAAATTCGATCCCGCCACATTCCACGACCGCTATGTCGACGCGCTCAAGGGGCTGATCGAACGCAAGCAGAAGCAGAAGGGCAAGCGCAAGATCATCGACGACGACAAGGATGGCGGCGCAGACCCGCGCGGCGGCAATGTCGTCGACCTGATGGCGGCGCTCAAGAAGAGCCTCGAAAAGCCCGGCGCGGCGAAGAAGGCACCCGCCGAAAAAGCTCCGGCAAAGAAACCCGCCGCGAAGAAGCCGGCCGCGAAAGCACCGGCGAGGAAGCGCGCATGATTCCCCTCCCGCTTGCGGGCGGGGCTAGGGGAGGGGCTGTTCGTGGCCTCTTTCCCCAACGCCCAGCGGTGACAGGCCCTCCCCCGACCCCTCCCGCCAGCGGGAGGGGGGAAGAAGAGGCCGCATCCAAAAGCTGGAGGGGAGTATGACCAAACCCGATCCGCTCGAACGCTACAACGCGATGCGCGACTTCGCGAAGACGGCGGAGCCGCGCGGCGCGATCGCGAAGGGCGAAGGGCGGACCTTCATGGTCCAGAAGCATGACGCGACGCGCCTCCATTGGGATTTCCGGCTGGAAGTGGACGGCGTGCTCAAAAGCTGGGCGGTAACGCGCGGCCCCAGCCTCGACCCCGGTGAAAAACGCCTCGCGGTGCGAACCGAAGACCATCCGATGTCGTACGCGACGTTCGAGGGCACAATTCCCAAGGGTGAATATGGCGGCGGCACGGTCATGCTGTGGGATCGCGGAACATGGGCGCCGGTCCCGGGCAAGAGCGCGAAGGATCTGGACAAGGGCCATCTCCACTTCACCCTCGAAGGCGAGCGGATGAAGGGCGACTGGCTGCTGATCCGCCTCAAGCCACGCGGCAAGGAAAAGCGCGAAAACTGGCTGCTGCGCAAGATCGACGATGCCCATGCCGGCGCGACCGACGCGCTGGTCGAGACGGGCCTGACCAGCGTCGCCACCGGCCGCACGATGCAGGAGATTGCGGAGGGCAAAAAGCCGTCGCCCCGGCGCAGGCCGGGGCCGCCATCGTCTAGCGCGAAGGGCAAGAGCGCGAGCGCCCCCCGCCCACGCCGGGGCGACGCCAAGCCCCCCGCCTTCCGCCCACCCCAACTGGCCACGCTGGTCGACTCCGTCCCCGCCGGCAATGGCTGGCTGCACGAGATGAAATATGACGGCTATCGCGCACTGGTCGCGATCGGAAAGGGTGGGCCACGCGTCTACACGCGCAGCGGGCTGGACTGGACCGACAAGTTCACCGGCATTGCTGAGGCCGCTGCGACGCTCCCCGCCGCATCCGCGCTGATCGATGGCGAGGTGGTCGCGTTCAAACAGGGCAAGCCCGACTTCTCGACGCTTCAGGACGCGCTGTCGAACGGCAGCGGCGACCTCGCCTTCTTTGCCTTCGACCTGCTCGAACTCGACGGCGAAGACCTGGCCGATCTGCCCCAGATCGAGCGCAAGGAGCGGCTGCGCACCCTGCTCGACGGCGCCGATCCGCGCCTGCTCTTTTCCGAACATGTGCTGGGCGCGGGCGAGAAGCTGTTCGAGGCGATGTGCCGCGAGGGGCATGAGGGCGTCATCTCGAAGCGCGCCGACGCCCCCTATCGCGGCAAGCGGACCAAGAGCTGGCTCAAGATCAAATGTACGCGGCGGCAGGAATTCGTGATCCTCGGCTGGCTGCCCAGCAGCGCGAGCGGACGCGGGCTGAAATCGCTGCTGCTCGGCGTGCACGAGGACGGCGCGCTGCGCTATGCCGGCAAGGTTGGGACCGGGTTCAACGCGACCAACTCGGCCGATCTGATGGACAAGCTCGCCCGGATCGAACGCAAGACCCCGCCCGCCGAGGTGCCGAAGGTCGCCGCACGCGGCGCACAGTGGGTCTCACCCAAGCTCGTCGCCGAAGTCGCCTTTGCGGAATTCACTGCCGAGAATGTCGTTCGGCATGCCAGCTTCATCGCGCTGCGCGATGATAAGCCTGCCGACGAGATCGTGACCGAAGCCGCCGCCCCGCCGCCGCCTGCGCCGCACAGCGACGTGAAAATCAGCAGCCGCGACCGCGTGATCTTTCCCGATTCGAAGATCACCAAGGGCGACCTCGCCGACTATTACGCCGCCGTCGCGCCGATCATGCTGCCCTGGCTCGCCCATCGCCCGATCAGCCTGGTCCGCTGCCCACAGGGCCGCGCGAAGCAGTGCTTTTTCCAGAAACATGACGCGGGCAGTTTCGGCGCGCATGTCCATCAGGTCGATATTCGCGAAAAGGACGGATCGACCGAACCCTATCTGTGGGTCGACGACGCCGATGGCGTGCGTGCCTGTGTCCAGATGGGGACGATCGAGTTTCACGGCTGGGGCAGCCGGGTGGAGGATGTCGAAAAGCCCGACCGGCTGGTGTTCGATCTCGACCCCGACGAAGGGCTCGACTTCGCCAAGGTGAAGACGGCGGCGGCGGACCTCAAACAGCATCTCGCCGATATGGGCCTGACCAGCTTTCCGATGCTGACTGGGGGCAAGGGCGTGCATGTGGTTGTACCACTGACGCCGCAGGCAGAATGGCCCGCCGCCAAATCCTTTGCCGATCGCTTCGCCCGCGCGCTGGCGCAGGCCGAACCCGAACGCTTCACCGCCAACCTCAAAAAGGCCGATCGCAAGGGCCGCATCTTCATCGATTATTTGCGCAACCAGCGCGGCAGCACGGCGGTGATGCCCTATGTCGCCCGCGCCCGCCCGGGGGCACCGGTGTCCGCGCCGGTCAGCTGGAGCGAGTTGCGCGACGCCGACAGCGCGCAGCTGTTCAGCGTGCGCGACGCCGCCCTGTTGCTGGAACGTGCAACCGGACGTGCGCTCACGGGTTGGGGTCAGGCGGATCAGATCCTGCCGGACATTTAGGCGGCTGAACCGAAAGCTTGTTGCGCGCACCGGCGCGGCCCGTCACAGAAAGACCCGCAAAGGGGGCAATGCATGGCGAGCGCGGCTGCGGATATCGGTGAAGACATGGCGGCGGTCGCGCGGCGCTGGCTGACCGACTATCGCGCGGCGACCCCGGCCACCGACATGCTCTATGCCGCCGGGCTCGACGATCCGGCGTGGAATGCCGTGCTCGAGGAGCTGGCGGAGCGCGCGGGCGACGACCTCACTGCCGCGCGCGAGCGGGCACAGCGCCATGCCGAGGATATCGGCACCGGTTTCCGCATTCCCGGCGAGGGCGAGGAACGGCCCTGGCCGCTCTCGCCGATCCCGCTGCTGATCGAAAAGGCCGAGTGGCAGGGGATTGCGGACGGCGTCGCGCAGCGCGCCGACCTGCTCGAGGCGATCCTCGCGGACAGCTATGGCCCGCAAAACCTGGTGCGCGGCGGCAGCCTGCCCGCGACCCTGCTGACCGGCAGCCCCTATTTCCTGCGTCCGATGATGGGGCTGGAGCCGCCCGGCGGCTGCCATCTCCACTTCGTCGCCTTCGACCTGTGCCGCGGACCTTCGGGGGAATGGCGCGTGCTCGCCGATCATCTGCGCGCGCCCGCCGGGGCGGGCTATGCGCTCGAAAACCGGCTCGCCATCGCGCGGATGCTCGGCGGGTTGCAGGGGCGGCTCAATATCGAGCGGCACGCGCCCTTCTTCGCCGCGTTCCGCGAAGGGATCGCCGCGCGTTGCCGCCGCAGCGACCCGCGCATCGGGCTGCTGACCCCCGGCCGCCTCAACCCCAGCTATGCCGAACAGGCGCATCTCGCGCGCTATCTCGGTTTCCTGCTGGTCGAGGGCGGCGACCTCGCGGTGCTCGACGACCGGGTCTATCTGCGCACCATTGCGGGCCTGAAGCGGGTGGATGCGCTGTGGCGCCGTGTCGATCCGCGCATGATCGACCCGCTCGCGTTCGATTCGCATTCGGCGATCGGCGTGCCCGGCCTGATCGACGCGATGGCGCAGGGGGAGGTGGTGATCGCCAATTCGCCGGGCGCCGGGATGCTGGAGGCACCCGCCTTTGCCGCGTTCCTTCCGCGCGTTTGTGCCCGCATCACCGGGGAGAGCCTCAAGCTCGCCAATATCGCCACCTGGTGGTGCGGTCAGCCGCGCGAATGCGCCGAGGTGGCGAGCGACCTCGATAATATGGTGATCGCGCCCGCGTTTGGCGTTCCGACCAATGTCCTGACCGAAGCGATGCTCGGCTCTGCCATGTCGCCCGAACAGCGCGCTGCGCTGATCGCCGATCTCGATCGCCGCCCACAGGATTATGTCGGTCAGGAAGTGGTGCGCCTGTCGACCATGCCGGTGGTCAGCGATGGTCGGCTGGAGGCGCGCCCCTTCACCCTGCGCGTGTTCGCGGCGCGCGGCGCGGATGGCCGCTGGCACGTCATGCCCGGTGGTTTCGCGCAGATCGGCGACAAGCCTGACGCGCGCGCGGCGGTGATGGGGGAGGGCAACTGGTCCGCCGATGTCGTCATCCATGGCGGCGATCCGGTCGCACCGGTCACCTTGCTCCAGCGCAGCGATTCCACCCAGTTGCGCCGCAACCCCGGCACGCTGCCCAGCCGCGTCGCCGACAATCTCTTCTGGCTCGGCCGCTATCTCGAGCGCGGCGAGGCGCGGCTCGGCGTGATCCGCGCGCTGCTCGGCCATTCGATCAGCGCCGACAGCGGCGCTGCGCTCGCTGCCGACACCGTCGGGCGGCTGGTCGGGCTGGTCGTTCAGGCGGGCGCAGCGCCGCAGCCCGACAGCCTTGGCCGCGCGCAGCTGACCCGCTTTGCCGAGGCGGCGATGGACGCCACCGATGGCTGGTACAGCGTGCGTGCGATCAACCGTCAGGCGCGCGCGATTGGTGCGGTCAGCCGCGACCGGCTGTCCGCCGACATGATCCGTCTGCTCGACGCGCCCTATCCGACGCGCGGCAGCGCGCTCGACCGCGCCGGGTCGCTGCAGCGGCGCTATTCGGCGCTCGCCGGGCTGTCGTCCGAACATATGGCCCGCACCGACGCATGGCGCTTCCACGACCTCGGCCGCCGGGTCGAGCGCGCGGTGGCAACCGTCTCCGCCCTGCTCGCGCTTGGCGATCCGCAAGCGACCAGCGACGACCTGTCGGCCTTGCTCGACCTCGCCGACAGCCAGATCAGCTATCGTCAGCGCTATCTGACCGGCATCGCCCGCGTGCCGGTGATCGACCTGATCGCGCTCGACCCCGGCAATCCACGCGGCATCGCGTTTCAGGTGGCGGCGATCGCCGCGCACCTTGAGGCGCTGCCACGCCTGTCCGATGACGGCATCGCCGAGCCGCAACAGGCGCTGGCGCGCGAACTCGCCGCGATGGTCGCGACGGCACAGGCCGCCAGTTTCGGCCGCGATCAGCTCTACGCCACCGACAACAAGCTCGCCGCGCTCTCCGCAGCCGTCGCCCGCCGCTATTTCCTCCACGGGTCGGAACCGTTGCGCGCCGCCGGGCTTGTGGTCGGCTGATGCGCTACGCCATTCGCCACGTCACCCGGTTCGACTATGCCGAGCCGGTCGGCTTCGCCCGCTGCAACTTGCGGCTGAAACCGATCCACTGGTCGGGGCAGGAACTGCACGATTACAGCCTGACGATCCTGCCCGGCGGCGACACCGCGCCCGCGCGCGCCGAGGCGGGCCTCGCCAATGTCGTGCGGCTTGTGGTGACAGAGGCGGTGCGCAGCCTGACGATCGAAAGCAGCTGTACGATCACCGTCGACCGCCCGGTGCCGATGCCCCGCTTCGACGATCCCACGCTGGCGCAGGTCGCGGCGGAGGCGCGCGCCAGCCGTGATGCGGGCCCGGCCAGCCCCGCCTCCTATCTCTTCCCCTCGCCGCTGATCCCGCTCGACCGCGACATTGCGGCGTGGTGCGCGCAGGAACTGGATCCCGAACGCGGCGCGCTCGAAGCCGCCATCGCGCTCGCCTGTCTTATCCAGAACGAGTTCGCGTTCGATCCCACCGCGACCCTGGTCGACACCCCCCCGCGTGAAGCGTTCCTGAAGCGCGGCGGGGTGTGTCAGGACTTTGCCCAGATCATGATCTCGGGCCTGCGCGCCGCCGGCCTGCCTGCCGCCTATGCCTCGGGCTATCTGCGCACGCTCCCCCCGCCTGGCCAGCCGCGTCTCGTCGGGGCCGACGCGACCCATGCCTGGGTTTTGCTGTGGTGCGGTCCCGAGCGCGGCTGGGTCGGGGTCGATCCCACCAACGGCATCTGGATGGCGAGCGACCATGTCATCATCGCGATCGGCCGCGACTATACCGACATCGCCCCGATCGACGGCATCGTGCTGGGATCGGGCGCGCAGGATATGACGGTTTCGGTGGACGTCGAGCCGCTCGATCAGCCCGCCTGACTTGCAACATCGCCCGTGCGCGCCGATGTAGCGGGCTAACACGCCGAACGATAGCCAACAGGGAAACAACGTGGCCGATCCGTATTCGACATTGGGAATCTCGCGCGGGGCCAGCGAGGATGAGGTGAAAAAGGCGTATCGCAAGCTCGCGAAAGAGCTGCATCCCGACCGCAATCAGGACAATCCCAAGGCCGCGGAGAAATTCGGCACGGTGACGCAGGCCTATGACCTGCTGATGGACAAGGACAAGCGCGCGCGCTTCGACCGGGGTGAGATCGATGGCGACGGCAATCCGACCTCGCCGTTCGGCGCCGGGTTCGGTGGCGCGCGCGGCGGACCGCAGGGCGGGTTCCGTCCGGGCGGCGCGCAGTTCGATTTCGGCGGAGGTGGCGGCGACCCCGGGTTCGAGGATATCCTTGAGGGGCTGTTCGGCGGCCGCGCCGGGGCGGGGCAGCCGGGCGGATTCTCCAGCGGCTTCGGCCGCCGCCCGCCCCCCGCCAAGGGTGCCAATGTCGCCTATCGCCTGCGCGTGCCGTTCGAGGATGCCGCCGCGCTCAAGCCGCAGCGGATCCAGCTGCGCGACGGATCGACGATCGACCTGAAACTGCCCAAGGGCGTCGAGACCGGCACCCAGATGCGCCTGGCGGGCAAGGGCGATGCCGGGCCGGGCGGCAACGGCGACGCGATCGTGACGATCGAGGTCGAACCGCACCGCTTCTTCACCCGCGACGGCGACCATATCCGCCTCGACTTGCCCGTAACGCTCAAGGAGGCGGTGGCGGGTGCCACGGTGCGCGTACCCACGCCCGAGGGGGCGGTGAACCTCAAGGTTCCGGCCGGGTCCAGTTCGGGCAAGACATTGCGCCTCAAGGATCGCGGCTTTCACGGCAAGACCGCGCGCGGCGACCTGCTCGTCACCTTGATGATCGAAATCCCCGGGGCCGACCCCAAGCTCGCCGAGTTCGTCGCCGACTGGACCGATCAGGGGAACCCCCGCGCCCGGCTGGGCGTCTGAACGGGTAACGTGACCGATCCCATCTCCCCCGAATCGCCCGAGGCGCGTCGCCACGGTTTTCACCAGCGGCTGTCGGAACTCGGCGTCACCGATCGGATGATCGTGGTTACGAAGCGGGTGGTGGTTGGGGCCTTCAATGAAGGCTTCACCCATGCCGGCAACCTTGCCTATCTCAGCCTCGTCACGCTGTTTCCCTTCTTCATCGTTGCAGCAGCGATCGCGCGGCTGTTCGGTCGCACCGGCGACGGGCTTCAGGCGGTCAGCGCTTTCCTGCAGACCGTCCCGCCAGAGGTCGCCAATCTGCTGCGCCCGGCAATTATCGAGGTGCTGGAGGGGCGTTCGGGCTCGTTGCTGTGGCTCGGCGCGCTGGTCGGGCTATGGACCACATCGGGCTTCATCGAAACGATCCGCTCGATCCTGCGTCAGGCCTATGGCATTCCTTCGGTGACGCCCTTTTGGCGGCTGAAGCTGGCGGCGATCGGCATGGTGATTGCCTCGGTCATCCTGGCGATGATGGCATTCAGCTTCCAGGTCATCCTGCTCGCCGCCGAACAGTTCATCTGGCGCTTCATCCCTGTCGCGGCGAGCACGGCGCAAATCCTGTCGATCTCGCGGATCGCCCCGGCGCTGGCGCTGTTCGCCGCGATGTATATCCTGTTCTACACGCTGACCCCGTCGCGCTACCGAAAGTCCGCCTGTCCGAAGTGGCCCGGACCCGCCTTCGTCACCGCGTGGTGGATGGGCTGCACCACCGCCCTGCCCGCAGTGATCGGCACGTTCGGCGGCTATGGCCTGACCTATGGCAGCCTCGCTGGCGTGATGGTCGCGCTCATCTTCTTCTTTCTCATCGGCTTTGGCGTCGTTATCGGCGCCGAGCTCAACGCCGCACTGGCAGAAACGCCCGATAACGGGTTAGAGAAGCCGCAAGAGGGACCGGAGGGTAAGACGTGACCGGATTGATGCAGGGAAAACGCGGGCTCATCATGGGGCTCGCCAATGATCGTTCGCTGGCATGGGGCATCGCCAAGAAGCTGCGCGAACAGGGCGCTGAGCTGGCGTTCAGCTATCAGGGCGAAGCGCTGGAGCGGCGCGTGCGCCCGCTGGCGGCGGAACTGGGCAGCGATTTCCTGATCGACTGCGACGTCAGCGACATGGCGGAGCTCGACAAGACGTTCGAGACGCTGGCGGAGCGCTGGCCGACGATCGACTTCGTCGTCCACGCCATCGGCTTTTCGGACAAGAACGAGCTGCGCGGCGGCTATGTCGACACCAGCCTCGACAATTTCCTGATGACGATGAACATCAGCGTCTATTCGTTCGTCGCGGTGGCAAAGCGCGCGAGCGCGATGATGCCGAACGGCGGATCGCTGCTGACGCTCAGCTATTACGGCGCGGAGAAGGTGATCCCGCACTACAACGTCATGGGCGTGGCCAAGGCGGCGCTGGAAACCAGCGTCCAGTATCTCGCGGTTGATCTCGGTCGCGATAATATCCGCGTCAACGCGATCAGCGCCGGTCCGATCAAGACGCTCGCCGCATCGGGCATCGGCGACTTCCGTCTGATCCTCAAGTGGAACGAACTCAACGCCCCCTTGAAGCGTAACGTGACGATCGAGGATGTCGGCGGCGCCGGCCTCTATTTGCTCTCCGACCTCGCCTCTGGCGTGACCGGCGAAACGCATCATGTCGACGCCGGCTACCACGTCATCGGCATGAAAGCCGAAGACGCCCCTGATATCGCGCTGGTGTAATCTCCCTCTCCCCTTGGGGGAGAGGGAAGGGGCCCACGCCGCAGGCGTGGGAAGGGTGAGGGTCAGTGGGAAGAACAAGCTTCTCCAGTGACGACGGCAGCGTAGCCCGCGCACGCGAGCTGCGCCGCAATCGCACCCCTGCTGAAGCGTCGCTGTGGGCCGTGCTGCGGAACCGCGGACTCGAAGGCTACAAATTCCGCTTCCAGCAACGGCTCGGCCCCTATTTTGGCGACTTCGTATGCCAGAGCGCGCGACTGGTCGTGGAAGTTGATGGTGACACGCACTACACCGAAGCGGGAACGGCGGGTGATGCCCGCCGCGACGCCTATTTGGCCCAAGAAGGATATCGGGTTGTGCGGTTCACCAACCACGAAGTGATGACCAACCTCGACGGCGTCGCCGACGCGATCCGATCGGCACTTACCCTCACCCTCCCACCGCCTGCGGCGGCGGGCCCCTCCCTCTCCCCCGAGGGGGAGAGGGGTTTATGATCGCGATCCGCCCCGCCACCGGCGGTGACGTCGCCGCGATCGACGCGCTGTTGCGGCGCAGCTTTCCTGCGGCGGATGAGGCGTTGCTGGTCCAGCGGCTGTGCATCGATGGCGACATGGTGCTGACCCTTGTCGCGGATGACGAGGAGACCGGCGCGCTCGCGGGCATGGTCGCGTTCAGCCGCATGGCGGTGGCCGTCAACGACGTGCCCCTCGCCGCCGTCGCGCTCGCGCCGGTAGCGGTGGAAGCGGCGTATCGCCAGCAGGGCGTGGCCGAGGCGCTGATCGCCGCCGGGCACCAGCATCTTGGCGATGCGGGCTATCTGCTCAGCTTCGTGCTCGGCGATCCGTCTTATTATCGCCGATTCGGCTATGCCGCCGACCTCGCGCGCGGCTTCGACTCGCCCTATGCCGGGGACTATCTGATGGCGCTGGCGCTGCAGGACGGGAAGCTGCCCTGCGGCGTGCGCGGCGTTGCCAGCCATGCCGGTGCATTCGCGGCGCTCGGAGAACAGGCACCGGCATAGCGGGCGTTGCCCGGCCCAGCGCCCTTCTTGCTTCCAAATCTCCGGCGTTTGGGCAAGGGATGACGCCATGAGCTTCAACACCTTCGGCCGCGTGCTGCGCTTCACCACCTTTGGCGAAAGCCATGGCCCCGCGATCGGTGCCGTAGTCGATGGTTGCCCGCCGCGCCTCGACCTCAGCGAAGCCGATATCCAGCCCTTCCTCGACAAGCGCCGCCCCGGCCAGTCGCGCTTCACCACCCAGCGGCAGGAGCCGGATCAGGTCCGCATCCTGTCCGGCGTGTTCGAGGGGCGGACCACCGGCACGCCGATCGGCTTGCTGATCGACAATGTCGACCAGCGCTCAAAGGATTATTCGGAGGTCGCGAGCGCCTATCGTCCCGGCCATGCCGATTACGCCTATGACGCCAAATACGGTTTTCGCGACTATCGCGGCGGCGGGCGCTCCTCGGCGCGCGAGACGGCGATGCGCGTCGCGGCGGGCGCGGTGGCACGCAAGGTGATCCCGGGAGTGACGATCACCGCTTGGGTCGAAGCAATCGGTGGCGACGCGATCAACTATACGAACTTCGACGCGGCCGAGATCGGCAACAATCCCTTCTTCTGCCCCGATCCCGACGCGGCGGCGCGCTGGGAGCAACTGGTCGATGACGCGCGCAAGGCCGGCTCGTCACTCGGCGCGGTGATCGCGTGCGAGGCGACTGGCGTTCCGGCGGGCTGGGGCGCGCCGCTCTATGCCAAGCTCGACAGCGAGCTGGCAGCTGCGATGATGAGCATCAATGCGGTCAAGGGCGTCGAGATCGGCGACGGCTTTGCGGCAGCGGCACTGTCGGGTGAGGCCAATGCCGACGCCATGCGGCCGGGCGCGAATGGCCCCGAATTCCTCGCCAATCACGCCGGCGGCATCGCGGGAGGCATCTCGACCGGCCAGCCGGTCCGCGTGCGCGTCGCGTTCAAGCCGACCAGCTCGATCCTGACTCCGGTCGAAACCATCAACCGCGACGGCGCGGCGACCGAGATCCGCACCAAGGGCCGCCACGACCCGTGCGTCGGCATTCGCGGCGTGCCCGTGGTCGAAGCGATGATGGCGCTGGTGCTCGCCGATCAGAAGCTGCTCCACCGTGCGCAATGCGGCTGATCGGCCGGCCGCTCTGCCGGCGCGGCTGAGGGGCGAGCCGGGCACCTTTGCCGATGGGCTGAGGAACCGCAGTGCGACTTCTGCTGCGCGACGCGCGTTCAACCCGCGCCGTGTAATCAGGAGTATTCTATGCGCCACAAGACGCTGTTCAGCCTCATCGCCCTTGGCGGATCGTCCGCCGCTATCGCCGCGATGGGCACCCCGCAGATCGAACCGCCGCTGCAGAATGACATGACCAACGAAGTCGCACCCGACGACACCATTGCGCCCGAGACGCTGTCCAACCGGACCGACGTCGAGCCGAGCGCCGAGCCGACCGATCCGACGCAGGGCGGGAGCGACACCGCGCCCGAACCCAATTCGACCTTTTACTGACGGTTCGTCCCCGGGCGCGGTCCGCCGCGTCCGGGTTACCTTCAGTCCGCGAACGGATCGCGGACCAGGATCGTGTCCTCACGCTCCGGGCTGGTCGAGACCAGCGCTACCGGGCACCCGATCAGCTCTTCGATCCGCCGAATGTACTTGATCGCCTGCGCAGGCAGCTGCGCCCAGCTACGCGCACCCGCCGTCGATTCGCTCCAGCCCTCGATCTCCTCATAGACCGCGACCGCGCGCGCCTGATCCTGCGGGCTGGGGGGCAGATAATCGTAATGCTTGTCGCCGACGGTGTAGCCGGTGCAGATCTTCAACGTCTCCATCCCGTCGAGAATGTCGAGCTTGGTCAGCGCGATGCCGGTGACCCCGCTCAGTGCGACCGACTGGCGCACCAGCACCGCGTCGAACCAGCCACAACGGCGCTTGCGGCCCGTGACCACGCCGAACTCGCGCCCGCGCGTGCCGAGCAGTTCGCCGATCTCGTTGTCCTGCTCGCTCGGGAAGGGGCCGGAGCCGACCCGCGTCGTGTACGCCTTGACGATCCCAAGCACGAAGCCGACCGACCCCGGGCCAAGGCCCGAACCCGACGCCGCCGCGCCGCTGACCGTGTTGGACGAGGTAACGAACGGGTAGGTGCCATGGTCGATGTCGAGCAACGCGCCCTGCGCACCCTCGAACAGGATGCGTTTGCCCGCTTCCTTGGCACCCTTCAGCGTCAGCCATACCGGCGCGGCATAGGGCAGCACCGACGGCGCAATCTCGCGCAGTTCCGCGATCAGCGCGTCGCGGTCGATCGGCGGCTGCCCGAACCCGGCACGCAGCGCGTCGTGATGCGCGCACAGCCGGTCCAGCTGCGGCCCCAGATCGTCGAGATGTGCCAGGTCGCACACGCGGATCGCGCGGCGGCCGACCTTGTCCTCATACGCCGGGCCGATGCCGCGCCGCGTCGTGCCGATCTTGCCCGACCCGCTCGCATCCTCGCGCAGCGCGTCGAGGTCGCGGTGGAAGGGCAGGATCAGCGGCGCGGTCTCGGCGACCTGCAGCGTCTGCGGCGTGATCTCGACGCCCTGCGCGCGCAGCTTCTCCATCTCGTCCCGGAAATGCCAGGGGTCGAACACCACGCCATTGCCGATCAGCGACAGCGTGCCGCGCACCAGGCCGGACGGGAGCAGCGACAGCTTGTAAACCTTGTCGCCGACGACCAGCGTGTGACCGGCATTATGCCCGCCCTGAAAGCGAACGACGAGGTCAGCGCGGCTGGCGAGCCAGTCAACGATCTTGCCCTTCCCCTCATCGCCCCACTGGGCGCCGATCACCGCGACGTTCGCCAACTATCCGATCCTTTCAGCTTATGCGCGGTCCCCCTAGTCTCCATGGGCGCGCGCGTCCAGCATCGCGCGGTCAGCCGTCCAGCGCGGCACGCACCTTGGCGGCGAGCTGGGCCACACCGAACGGCTTGGCGATCAGCGCGGCGGCGATCCCGGCATCATTGGTGATCGCATTCTCATCGGGGGTATAGCCGCTGGTGTAGAGCACCTTGAGCCCCGGCTGCCGTTCCCGCGCGCGGCGGGCCAGCTCGTCGCCGGTCATCTCCGGCATCACCACATCGGTGAACAACAGCGAAATCGCCTGCTGCCCGCGCGCCATGATGCGCAACGCCTCGATCCCGTCGGGCGCCTGCAGCACGGTGTAGCCCAGTTCGCGCAGCGCCTCGACCGAATGGTTGCGCACCCGCTCTTCGTCCTCGACGACCAGCACGACCTCATCGGGCGATCCGGTGCGCAGCGCCGTCGCGTCCGTCGCCGGATCGACCGCGTCGGGCACCACGTCATGGCGCGGCAGCAGCAGCGTGACGCGCGTGCCGCGGCCCGGCGCCGTGTCGATCGCGACATGGCCGCCCGACTGGCGCGCAAAGCCGAACACCTGGCTCAGGCCGAGCCCGGTGCCCTTGCCCACGCCCTTGGTGGTGAAGAACGGGTCGAACGCGCGCGCCGCCACCTCCGCCGACATGCCCGACCCGGTGTCCGCGACCATCAGCGCGACATAATCCCCCGTCGCCAGGCCCAGCTCGCCCGCCTCGCCCGCATCGAGCGTGCGGTTGGCGGTCTCGATCGTCAGCCTGCCGCCCTCGTGCATCGCGTCGCGCGCATTGACCGACAGGTTCAGGATCACATTCTCAAGCAGATTGGGGTCCGCCAGCGCGGGCGCCAACCGACTCTGCAGCCGCGTCTCGACCGTGACCTTCTCGCCCAGCGTCCGCATCAACAGCTCGATCATGCCGGATACCAGCGCGTTGATGTCGAGCGAAACCGGCGCCAGCGGCTGCTGCCGCGCAAAGCCGAGCAGGCGCTGGGTCAGCGCCGCGGCGCGGGTCGCGCCATCCTTTGCCGCAACGATATAGCGGTCGAGATCGGTCGCGCCCTGCGCGATCCGGCGTTCGAGCATGTCGAGCGAGCCGATGATCACGGCGAGCATATTGTTGAAATCATGCGCGATGCCGCCGGTCAGCTGGCCGACTGCTTCCATCTTGTGCGCCTGGCGCAACCGTTCCTCGGCCGACATCAGCTGGCGCGTGCGCTCCTCGACCGCCTGTTCCAGCTCCTGCCGCGACCGGGTCAGCACCTCGCGCGCATCGACAATGTCCTGAATGTCGGTGCAGGTGCCGAACCAGCGGGTGATCGCGCCATCGTCGTCGCGCACCGGCTGCGCCCGGCCGAGCACCCAGCGATACACCCCGCTATGATGCCGCAACCGATATTCGATATGATAGGGATCGCCGCTTTCGAGGCACGCGCGCCACATGGCCCAGGAGCGCGGCTGATCGTCGGGGTGGAACAAGTCGCTCCACGCGTCGCCATCGGTCGATCCATAGGGGACACCGGTGAACTCGTACCAACGGTCATTATAGTAATCGTGATAGCCGTCGGGCAGGGTCGACCAGACCATCGGGTCGATCGAATTGGCGATTGCGCGGAACTTGGTCTCGCTCTCGCGCAGCGCGATGACGGCGGCGGCGCGCTCGACCGCGTCCCAGCTCGACTGGGCGACCGCCTCGATCAGTGCGACTTCCTCCGGCCGCCATTCGCGCGGCACGGCCTGATTGGCGTAGAGGCTCCCGACCCACGCCCCGCCGCGCATCAGCGGCACGCCGACTGCTGAGGGGGAATAACGCGACAGGTCGCTGCCGACAAACCGTGAATCCGCAGCGGCATCATGCGATACCAAGGTCAAACCTTGACGGTAGATCGCATTGGCGGCGCCCATATCCAGGCGCTGCGTACCCTCCAGCGACGGGAGTTTGCCGGATGACACACAGGGGCCGAACTGAACCGCATCGCCGTCCGCGACCCGGTAGAAGCCGACCCGGTCGATCCCCAGCCGTTCGGCAATCGCAGCCGCGCCGAGCCGCATGATCGCCTCGGGCGAATCCAGCGCACGCTGGCGCCCGGCAAGGTCGAACAGAAAGGCCTGATCCTGGGTCGCCGCCTCCAGATCGGCGGCGGCCTTGCGCGCGGCTTCCTCCGCCTCGCGCCGCTCCGTGACTTCGAAAATAACGCCGGGAAAGCGTATCGCGCGTCCCTCGGCGTCATAGGTGCAGCGGCCCTGCGCAGCGACCCAGCGTACCCGCCCGTCGCGATCGACCAACCGGTACTCGCTGGAAAAGCGGTCGCCGCTGCGGACTGCCTGACGGACTTCTGCCAGCAGGCGCTCCGAATCCGCCGGATGAACATTGGCCAGGAACGATTCACTCGGCCCACCCTTGTCGGCCAGCGCCGGATCGACGCCATAGAGCTGGGCAAGCCGCGCATCGGTGCGCAGCTGGTCCGTCGTCAGGTCCCAGTCCCACACGCCGACGATGTTGGTCGCCTGCAGCGCAAGCTGGAGCCGCTCCTCGCTCTCGCGCAGCCGCTGCTCGGCGACGACGCGCTCGGTGACGTCGTTCGCCTCGATGAAGATCGCGGTCGTGGTCCCTGCGTTGTCCTTGATCGGTTGAAAGACGAAATCGACCAGACGGGTGTCGGCTACCCCGTCGCGAACGAGCTGAACCGGCTGGCCGGTCGCGCGATAGGCCACGCCGGTGTCGAATACCTGATCCAGCAGATCGACGAACCCCTGTTCGATGATCTCGGGCAGCGCTTCCGCAACGGGCTTGCCGATCAGCTCGGCGCGTCCGGTCAGCACATGATAGGCCGGGTTGGTCAGCGCAAAGACATGATCCGGCCCCTCCAGCAACGCGACCGCGCCGGGCGCCTGCTGGAACAACTCGTGCAACCGTTCGATCTCCGCGCGGCGTTCGCGCTGCGACAGCACCGTCGCGGTTGTCTCATTGCCCTGATTGAGGATGCCGCAAACCGTGCCGAATTCGTCGCGGATCGGAGTGAAGCTGTAATTCCAATAGGTTTCCTGCGGCTTCCCGCCGCGTTCCATGTCGAGCCGCTGGTCATAGGTGGCGAACCCTTCACCGGACTCGATAACGCGCGCAAATTGCGGGCCGACCACGTCCCAGATTTCGGGCCAGACCTCGGCACCGGGACGGCCCAGCGCATCGGGGTGCCGCTCCGCCGGAATCGGCGCCCAGGCATCGTTGTAGAACAGCCGCAGCTCGGGACCCCAATAGATCGCGGTCGGCATCTCCGAACTCAGGCAGATGCCCAGGGCAAAGCGCAGCGGTTGCGGCCAAGTTTCTGGCGGACCCAGCGGCGTTGCGGTCCAGTCATGCACCCGAATACGACGACCCATCTCGCCGCCTTGCTCCAGGAATTGAAGCTCGGAATACATGTGTTGAGCGTTGCGGGTTGCGCTCGCGCCTGTCAATGCAGGGGACGAAGGTAATCGACCGAAACCAGCCGGTTAGACGGCAGGCGATCCTTGAGCAGGAGAATCAGCGTGAAACTGGCCAGTCTTAAGCACGGGCGCGACGGTCGCCTCGTCGTCGTGTCGAGCGACCTCGCCTGGTATGCCGATGCCGGCCATATCGTCGGTACGTTGCAGGCGGCGCTCGACGATTGGGACCGCTATGAGGGTGCGTTGCGCAACCTCGCCACCGATCTCGACCATGAAGTCATCCCGCGCGAGCGGTTCCACGAGCGCGAGGCCGCTGCGCCACTGCCGCGCGCGTACCAGTGGGCCGATGGCTCGGCCTATGTGAACCATGTTGCGTTGGTACGGCAGGCGCGCGGCGCGGAAATGCCCGACAGCTTCTGGCACGATCCGCTGATGTATCAGGGCGGCAGCGACGGCTTTCTCGGCCCGCGCGACCCGATCCCGCTGGCGGACGAGAGCTGGGGCTGCGATCTCGAGGCCGAAGTGGTCGTCGTCACCGGCGACGTCCCGCTGGGAGCGAGCCGGGAAGAAGCGCTCGCCAGCGTTCGCCTTGTCGGCCTCACCAACGACGTGTCGCTGCGCAACCTGATCCCGGGCGAACTCGCCAAGGGCTTCGGCTTCTTCCAGTCCAAACCTGCCAGCGCCTTCTCGCCGGTATTCGTGACGCCGGATGCGCTGGGCGACTGGTGGCGCGATGGCAAGCTGCACCGGAAGCTGATGGTCGATCTGAACGGTCAGCCCTTCGGCCGCGCCGAGGCGGGTGAGGACATGACCTTCGACTTCGGCACGCTGATCGCGCACGCCGCCAAGACGCGCGCGTTGGGGGCGGGCACGATCATCGGATCGGGCACCGTCTCGAATCGCGATGCGACAGGCGGCCCGGGCAAGCCGATCGCGCAGGGTGGCGTGGGCTATTCCTGTCTCGCCGAAGTTCGCACCGTCGAAACGATCCGCGACGGCCAGGCAACGACCCCGTTCCTCAAGGCCGGCGACACCGTCCGCATCTGGGCCGAGGACGACAAGCACCACCCGATCTTCGGCACGATCGAACAGACCGTCGGGGGGTAATCGCATTCCTCCCTCAGCTTGCCCGGGGGAGGAATTAAGCTGCGACCAGCCGCGCCATTCGTCGCGTCCGGCTTGCCAAGCATGCGCCGGGCCGTATCATCCCGCTATCACACCATTTCCCAGGGGAAGTTCATGAAGCCCGTATCCGGCGCGATTTTGCTCGCCACCGCCTCGCTCCTGTCGATCCTGCCCGCCGCTGCCCAGACCCCGGCCGCGCCAACCGCAACCGCTACCGTGGATCCAGCACCGATGATCGACACCTGGCCCGGCCCGTTCGACGGCGTTCCCCAGTGGGACAAGGTCACCCCGGCGATGTTCCCGGCGGCGTTCGAGAAGGGCATGGCCGAGGCGCGTGCGGCGTTCGCCAAAGTGCGCGACAATCCTGAGGCACCGACCTTCGCCAACACGATCGAGGCACCGGCCAAGATGACGACGTCGCTGTCGCGCGTCTTCCCGGTATGGGGCGTCTATACCAGCAACCTCGCCAGCCCCGAGGTTCAGAAGATCGCGCGCGAATGGAGCCCGAAGCTGTCGGCCTTCTCGACCGAACTCAGCCTCGACCCCAAGATGTTCGCACGCGTGAAGACGCTCTACGACAAGCGCCAGACGCTCGGCCTCAACGCCCAGCAGATGCGCCTGCTCGAGCGGACCTATCGCGATTACGTCACCTCGGGCGCGCTGCTCAACGAGGCGCAAAAGGCCGAGATCAAGCGGATCAACGGCGAGCTGTCGGTTGCCTATACCGAATTCAGCCGCCGCGTGCTGGCGGACGAAGAGACCGCCATCATCATCGATAGCGAAGCCGACCTTGCCGGCCTGCCCGACAGCTTCAAGGCGAGCCTTGCCGAAGAGGCCAAGGCGCGTGGGGCTGCGGGCAAATGGGCGGTCAAGAACACCCGCTCGTCGATGCAGCCCTTCCTGATGTACGCCACCAACCGCGCGCTGCGCGAGAAGGTCTACAACGCCTATATCAACCGCGGCGACAATGGCGGTGCGACCGATACCAACGCGATCATTGCCAACATCCTGAAGCTGCGTCAGGAGCGCGCCAAGGTGCTCGGCTTCAAGACGCATGCGCATTACCGCATGGACGACACCATGGCCGAAACGCCGGAGAATGCGACCAAGCTGATGATGTCGGTCTGGCCCGCCGCGGTCGGTCGGGTGAAGCAGGAGGTCGCCGACATGCAGGCGCTTGCCGATGCCGAAGCAGCAGCGGGCAAGGGGCCGAAGATCAAGATCGAGGGCTGGGACTATCGCTATTATGCGGAGAAGGTCCGCAAGGCGAAATATGACCTCGATGAGAGCGAGGTGAAGCCGTATCTTGAGCTCAACAACATGGTCAACGCCATGTTCTACGCCGCCGGGCGGCTCTACGACCTTGAGTTCAAGGAAAATACCGGCACGATTCCGGTGTTCCAGGCCGATGTGCGGACGTTCGAGGTCAAGCGCCTCGGCAAGACGGTCGGCGTCTTCTACCTCGATAACTTCGCGCGTGCCGGCAAGCGTTCGGGGGCATGGGCGACCAGCTATCGCAGCCGTTCGGGGCTGCGCGGCGACGATATCGTGCTGGCGTCGAACAACAACAACTTCACCAAGGGTGGCGGCGGCGAGCCGACGCTGATCAGCATCGATGATGCTTCGACGCTGTTCCACGAATTCGGCCATGCGCTGCACAGCCTGCTCGGCAATGTCTATTATCCGGGCCTCGCCGGCACGCCGCGCGACTTTGTCGAATATCCCAGCCAGGTGAACGAAAACTGGCTGCTGACCCCCGATGTGCTCAACCGCTTCGCCAAGCACTACAAGACCGGCGAGGTGATTCCGGCGGCACTGGTGGAGAAGATCGAGAAGGCGTCGACGTTCAACCAGGGATTCGACACGGTCGAATATCTCTCATCCGCCATTGTGGACATGCAACTCCACAATCGCGACACCCCGGTGACCGATCCCGACGCGTTCGAACGCGACACGCTCGCCTCTTTGGACATGCCGCGCGAGATCGTGATGCGGCACCGCCTGCCGCAGTTCAATCACCTCTTCTCCTCCGACGCCTATTCGGCGGGCTATTACAGCTACCTGTGGTCGGAAACGATGGACGCCGACACCTGGGCCGCGTTCGAGGAAAGCGGCAATGTCTGGGACAAGGCCACGGCGGACAAATTCCGGACTATCCTGTTGGAAACGGGCAACGAAACCGACCGCAAGGAAGCGTACAAGGCCTTCCGCGGCCGCGATCCGGACGTCAACGCGCTGTTCAAGCGCCGTGGGTTCCCGACCGGAAACTGACCGCAAAGCGCCGCCGGATCACTCCGGCGGCGTTATTTCCCAGTCGATCGGCTTGAACGACCCGTTGTTCGACTGCAGCGCCGAACAGGCGGTCAGCCCGATCACCAAATCCTCCATCGCCCGAAACACGATCCGGTCCCCCGCCTTGCTGAGCGGCGGATCGACGCGCAGTTCGCCTGTGGTGCCATCGACCGGCACGTTCATGAAGCAGTTGAACGCGGTCGGGATCATGTCCTCCGCGACACCATAAGGCGCCAGCGCGGCGGCGAGGTTGCCGAAGCAGCCGCGATGCGGATCGGTGTCGCCATAGATGATCCGGAACGTGTCCTTCGAACACGGCGTCAGCAGGAAATCATGCCGCCCGACATCGTCGGCCACGATCTCCAGCAACACATTGCTGCGGTTCGAATAGAGTTTGTCGCCTGTCGTCAGATAGATGCGGCTGGCATAATCCAGCGTCCGGCCGGACGAGATCACCTCACCGACATCATCCTTGCGATAGGCAAGCAGGTCGGCGACCTGCTCGCCGGTCGGGTCGGTGACGGTCAGCAGCGCTCCCTTGGGCAGCTCGAACGCGACGCCTGAACGCGGGGCAATCCTATGCGGCATCCTGGGCACCTCCACGGCCGCGGAACGGGCAGCGCCATTCGGGATCGACCACCCGCCCGCTATATTGCCGCGCTTCGGAGACGGTGCCGTGCTGCGCCAGCATCGGGTTGGGCGCGCCCGCCAGCGCGACATCGCGCGCCACGATCGAATCGCGCAGCTTCTCATACCGGCCCTGCGCGCGCAGTTGCTCAAACTGGTCGTGCAGATTGAACACGAGCGCCGGGCGATCGAACCGCCGGGCCGGCCGACTCGCCTGCGGGTGCAGGCCGACCACGAAAAACGCCTCGCCACCGAAGCTGAGCGAGAAATGCGGGTCGCCGGGGTCGTGGCTGACGCGCGGATCGCCCGGTTGCCCCAGCCATTCGTCCTTGTCGGTCAGCGATTGCAGCCGAGCCCAAAGATTCGTCTCGAACGTCGGTTCATCCAGCGCACGGTCCTGTTCGAACAGCACGACGAGAGATTGGAACAGTTCGGGCTCGGCACGGTAACTGGCAGCAAGGTCGTGCAGGTTCGGTAGAATGCGCAGATCGTCCCAGGCCGACCCGATATCCTTGCCCACGACGAAGCGCATGCGATCGCGGCTCAGCGCGGATTTGGCGCCGACACAGGGGAACTCGGTCGATTTGACGAACGCGCGAAAGCGCTCCGCCAGCGGATGCGCAGAGTCATTGCAGGGTTTCAGCATGGCCGCACAACGCGTGAGCGGCCAAGTGGTTCACACGAAAAGGGCCGACCCCATAGAGGCCGGCCCAATTCGATCCGCGTCGTTAGCGCTTAGCGGCGGCAATAGCCCGGCCGGTCGGCCCGGTCGATCTCGCGCCCGGCCAGTGCGCCGACCACGCCGCCCAGGATGGTGCCGATGGTCTTGTCGCCGCGACCGGCAATCGCATTACCGGCCAGGCCGCCGGCGATCGCGCCGACAATCGCGCCGCCCTCGCCATCACGGCACCGGTCCGCCGCGCGCGGGCGATAATGCTGACGGCGGTCACCGCGACGATAATCGCGATGGTCGCGATACCCGCGATAATCGTCGCGCTGATAGCCGCGGTCGTCGCGATATTCATAGCGGCTTTGCGCCGCGGCCTCGGTCGCGGGGACCAGCGCGGTGCCGGTCATCGCCAGCGCGGCGCCGATCAGGGAAAGCTGCTTGAACATGTCGTATCTCCTTGTTCGTCCGATCTCGTTGAACAAGGGATTCGCATAATCGCATTGAGCGATCCCTGAATGCGCCTGTTATGCGTGGTTCAGGATCGTTGCGGAATCGTAAAGGGGGGTGCCGGTGGACCCGTAGCGCCCGAGGGGGAAGTGCCCTGTCCCGGTACGCAACACGGGAAATCGGGCGGGGCGTTCGGATCGCACCGGCATGTCGGGCAGGTCCGCGAAATACGCCGCGGAACAGCTTGGCTGTCGTTTAGCTGAACGGCATCCAACCCAGGCTGAACAAGGCTGTTATCTGAGGTTCAGCTTTGCGGCGCGATTGCGGCCGCTATGAAGAGCGTGATGCGCGTCATCCTGTCGATCCTGCTGATCCTGCTCTTCGTCCCGCAATGGTCGGGTGAGGCACGGCTGCCGCTATTGCCGCGCACCGCGACGATTCAGGCGACACAGGTGGTGCTGGAACCGGGCAATCCGCAGCGCACGCAACTCGGCGGGCTGACCTTCCTCGGCGGGGTCGCGCTTGAGGGGGAGGGGGCGGCGTTCGGGGGCTTTTCGGCGATGGCGGTGGACGGCGACCAGTTCACGCTGCTGAGCGACGGCGGCAACATCGTGTCGTTCGCGATGGGTGCGGACTGGAGGCCGCGCGCCGTGCGCTTTGCCGAGCTTCCCGCTGGCCCGGGCAAAGGCTGGCACAAACAGGATCGCGACAGCGAATCGCTGACGACCGACCCTGTGACCGGACGGATCTGGGTCGGGTTTGAACGGGCGAACGCAATCTGGCGCTATGAACGGGGCTTTGCGCATGCGCAGGCGCACGCGACGCCCCCGGCTCTGGCAAACTGGTCAAGCAACGGCGGGGCCGAGGCGATGGTGCGTCTGCGCGATGGCCGCTTCGTCGTGCTGGCGGAGGACCACAAGGGCGACGCAGCGGGGACGGTGCGCGGCATCATGTTCAGCGGCGATCCGGTCGTTGCCCCGCGCCGCGGTTTCGCGTTCAGCTATCGCCCACCGCGCGGCTTCAAGCCGACCGATATGGCGGAGCTTCCGGATGGGCGTATCGCGATCCTCAACCGGCGCTTTGCGCTGCCGCTGACCTTCACTGCGACGCTCACGGTTGTTCCGCGCACGGCGATTCGGCGCGGGGCGATCGTTACCGGTCGGGAGATCGCCCGATTCGAGGGTGCGGTGCTGCACGACAATTTCGAGGCGCTCGCGGCCGTGCGGGAAGGCAGGGACACGATCTTGTGGATCGCGTCGGACGACAACCAGCTGTTTCTGCAGCGCTCATTGCTGCTCAAATTCCGGCTCGATCGATAGACGGCACCGGGTTCCGACTCGGCGGCAGCGATTAAAACGCCGAACGGCCCGCGTCCCGAAATGGGAGCGGGCCGATCAGAAACCCGGTCGCCGAAGCGAATCAGGCTGCGGCAGTCGCCTTCTTGGCGATTTCGCGCTTCAGGCGGCGCGCGCGCAGCGACAGCTTTTCATCGCCGGTCTTCATCAGCCAGTTGTCGAGGCCGCCATTATGCTCGACCGAGCGCAGGCCGTGCGTCGACACGCGCAGACGGATCGAGCGCTCGAGCGCTTCCGACATCAGCGTCACATTCTGCAGGTTGGGCAGAAAGGTACGCTTGGTCTTGTTATTGGCGTGGGAAACATTGTGACCCACCTGCCGGCCCTTGCCGGTCAGCTCGCAAATGCGCGACATCGAATCGTTCCTAGGTTTCAGCCTGTCCAGCGGCGCTGGGAAAGAGCGGCCCGATAACGGGACAGCGCGATTTCGTCAACCGTGCATCGCCCTGTATCGCACCGTGCGTGCAACCCCTATGGTCAACAATGCGTTATTTCGCAAACGATTCGAACAGGGAGATCGGACTCGATGCGTGGACTTCTGGCAATTCTCGGCCTCGCGGCCGTGGTAATCGTAGTGCTGATGTCGCTTGGCATGCTGAGCGTCGACATGAAACCGGGCGCGCTCCCGACCGTGAAGTTCGAGGGCGGGAAGGCCCCGACCGTTGCGGCGGACGTCGGTGATGTCGGGATGGGCACCACCAACAAGACGATTCAGGTGCCGACCATCACCATGGAAAACAAGACGATTCAGGTCCCGACCGTAGAGGTCGAGAAGGCGCAGCCGACGCCGGCGGCCAAGTAACCGCATTCAACCGCGGCGCGTCGGCACAAGGTAGCCGACCGCCGCTGTCTGGGGCATAGCAGCGGCATGTTCCCGCTGCCCGAACCCATGCGCGCCGCACTCGACGCCGCGCGCGCCGCCGCTGAGACCAGCGAAGTGCCGGTCGGCGCGGTGGTGATTCAGGGCGATCGCGTGGTCGCGGTCGCGGCCAATGCGCCGCGGACACTGCACGATCCGACTGCACACGCCGAAATACTGGCTATTCGTGCGGCGGCACAGGCGCTCGGGCGCGACCGGCTGGAGGATTGCGACCTGTGGGTCACGCTGGAGCCGTGCGCGATGTGCGCGGGTGCCATCGCCCATGCCCGCATTGCCCGTCTTTATTATGCAGCGAGCGACCCCAAGGGCGGTGCGGTTGAGCATGGCCCGCGTTTCTTTGCTCAACCGACCTGCCACCACCGCCCTGACGTGTATCCTGGGATCGGTGAGGGCGAGGCCGGTGCGCTGCTGCGAGAGTTTTTCGCCGCGCGGCGGTAATCTCCCTCTCCCCGCTTGCGGGGAGAGGGCCGGGGAGAGGGGGCTGTTGTAGCGGCTTCTGCCGATCCGACAGCCCCCTCTCCCGGCGGCGCTTCGCGCGCCACCCCTCCCCGCAGGCGGAGAGCGGGTAAGCTGCTCTCAAGATCAGCGCATGTCGCTTTCCCGAATCGGGACGATCTTGATTTCGACGCGGCGATTCTGGGCGCGGCCTTCGACGGTCTCGTTCGATGCGATCGGCTGGGTTTCGCCATAGCCGAGCGTTTCGAGGCGGGCCGACTCGACCCCGCGCGACACCAGATAATCGGCGACCGCTACTGCGCGCCGCTCCGACAAAGTCTGGTTATAGGCATCCGAGCCCGTCGAATCGGTGTGGCCATACACATCGACATAGGTCTGATTATAGCGGTCGAGCACATCGGCGACCTTGTCGAGCGTCGGGCGGAATTGCGACTGCACCGTCGCGCTGTCAGTCGCGAAGGTGATACCCGACGGCATCGACAGAATCAGGTCGTCGCCGCGGCGGATCACCTCGACATCGGTGCCGGCGGTGCGTTCGCGGATCTCGCGCTCCTGACGGTCCATATAGTTGCCGATCGCGGCACCCGCGACCGCGCCGATCCCGGCACCGACGATCTTTTCGGTCCGGTCACGCCGCCCGCCGACGATATCGCCGAGCAGATAGCCGCCCAGTGCGCCGCCGATGGCGCCGATGCCGGCCTTGGAAATCCGCTGCTCGCCGGTAACCGGATCGGTGACGCAGGCACCCGTCAATGCCAGCGCGGCGACGGCGGGGATCATGGCCCAGTTGGTAGTAAAACGCATAACAGCCTCCTTGAACTTTCGCACGACAAACGGCCCGGCAACAGCCTTGTTCCGCCTGCGCACCGACATGATTTCAATCGGCGGTTGTGAAAGCGGCCTGAATGCGACTATGGGGAGTGCAGGCCAATGGACCCGCTTCCCCCCATACCCTGGATCGATGTCGCGATCATTCTCGCACTGGTCGCGCTCAACGGCGTGTTCGCCATGTCCGAACTTGCGATCGTATCGGCGCGCAAGGCGCGGCTGGAGGGGTTGGCGCGCTCTGGCAAGCGCGGCGCGCAGACCGCGCTCGATCTTGCTGCGGACCCCGGCAAGTTCCTGTCGACGGTACAGATCGGAATCACCCTGATCGGTATCATCAACGGTGCCTATTCGGGCGCCAGCCTGGGCACGCCCGCCGGCGCGCGGATCGCGGCGCTGGGCGTCGAGGCGGAGCTGGCGCAGACGATCGGTTTCGCCATCGTCATCGCCTTTACCACCTATGTTTCGCTGATCTTCGGCGAGCTGGTGCCCAAACAGTTCGCGCTGCGCTCGCCCGAGCCGTTCGCGGTGGTCATTGCGCCGATGATGAAGTTGCTCGCGCGCATTACCGCGCCGGTCGTATGGGTGCTGGACCGCAGCAGCGCGCTGGTGTTCCACCTGCTGCGGCTCAACCGCGAGTCCGAGAATCGCGTGACCGCCGAAGAACTGCACATGATCGTCGCCGAAGCGACCCATTCGGGCGTGATCGAGGAGCATGAGCGGTCGATCATCTCCGGCGTGGTGCGCCTAGCCGACCGCCCGGTCCGCGAAGTGATGACCCCGCGCACCGATGTCGACTGGATCGACGTCAATCTGGACGAAGCGGCAATCCGCGCCGCGCTGTCGGCGACTCCGCATACGCGGCTGCCGGTGGCTGACGGTTCGGTCGATGCGGTCATCGGCGTGGTGCAGGCGCGCGATGTCGTGACCGCGCTGATCGAAGGGCGTCCGCTCGATCTGCGCGCGCTGGCACAACCCGCGCCGGTGCTGCCCGATCAGGTCGATGCGATGGACGCGCTGGGCGCGTTGCGCCGCGCTGCGGTGCCGATGGGCTTCGTCCATGACGAATATGGACATTTCGAGGGGATCGTGACCCCTGCCAATCTGCTCGCGGCGATTGCGGGTGAGTTCTTGTCCGATGTCGATGCGGGCGACAACCCGTCAATCACCGTGCGTGAGGACGGATCGCTGCTGGTGTCGGGCCAGCTTGCCGCAGATTCGCTGGCCGATCGGATCAAGATCGATCTGCCCGAGGATCGCGATTATGCAACCGTCGCCGGGCTCGCGCTGGCGGTGCTCAAGCGCTTGCCGAATGAGGGCGAGAGCTTTGTCGAACAGGGCTGGCGCTTCGAGATCGTCGATATGGACGGCCACAAGATCGACAAGCTGCTGCTCAGCGAAGTTGCGGATTAGGGCTCCGCGTCGCGTTCCTCAGCCGCGCGTTCAGCCTCCTCGCGCGCTTGTTTCCGCTGACGACGCAGCCGATTACCCCACCAGAGAATGGTGATCGCGCCCGCGGCAAGGATTGCGATCAATATCATGTGCGAGACCGTCACCCAGGCGAATGTCTCGGCAATCCCCGCCGGCGGAACATAAGGTTTTTCGTCCATCGGTCATGCCTCCCCGCGTCATTGCATAGGCGAAATGCGCGAATAGGCCGATCGGGCCCATCAGTCCTTTGATGCGCTGCGCACCTCCTGCACCGCCGCCAGCTGGGCGAGCTTGAGGAATTCGTTGCGCCAATAGCCCTGGGGGTTGCCCGCAAGACCGCGGATCGCGGCATAGCTGTAGCCGCCGAGATATTTGTCGCCGCGCAGCTTCTGACCGAACGCCGCGACGGCGACAGCGAACGCCATGTCGCCGCTCGGTGTCGGGGCTGCGCGCAGGAGCGATGCCGGAACAGGCTTTTCGATCAGGCGCGACGCGACTTCGCCAGGGAGCTTGTAGCGCAGTTTGACGAACGCCAGCTCCCGTCCCGACGCGGTCGGCGCGGACGGGCGATTGCCGTCATAGCGGCGATCGGGCAGCCAGCCCTTGCCGCCCGCCGGCACGACTTCATAAATCGCCGTCACTTGATGCCCCGCGCCGATATCGCCGGCATCCACCGCATCATTGTCGAAATCCTCTTCGGCCAGCGCGCGGTTCTCGTACCCGATCAGGCGATACTGGCTGACCTGCGCCGGGTTGAACTCGACCTGCACCTTCACATCCTTGGCGATGGTGAACAGCGACGCGCTGAGCTCGTCGTCGAGCACCTTCTGCGCCTCCATGGCGCTGTCGATATAGGCATAGTTGCCATTGCCGAGATCGGCGATGCGCTCCATCAACGCCTCGTTGTAATTGCCCTCACCAAAGCCGAGCGTGGTCAGGGTGACGCCGCTGTCGCGATATTTCTTCACCATCGCCTCCAGCGCCTTGTTGTCGCTGACCCCGACATTGAAATCGCCATCGGTGGCGACGAAGATGCGGTTGATCCCACCCTTGATGAAGTTCGCGCTGGCGATGTCATAGGCGAGCTGAAGCCCCGCAGCGCCCGCAGTCGACCCACCCGCTTCGAGGCAATCGAGCGCGGCGCGGATATGTTTGGGGTTCGCGGTCGGGTCGAGCACGACGCCCGCCGCACCGGCATAGACGACGATCGACACGCGATCCTTCGGCGTAAGCTTGTCGGCCAGCATCGTCAGCGCGCGCTTGACTAGGGGCAGCTTGTCGTCGCTGCTCATCGATCCCGAAACATCGACCAGGAAGACGAGGTTCGCCGCCGGGCGGCCCTGTGCGGTCACGTCATAGCCACGCAGCCCGAGGCGGACGAGGCGGGTGTCGGGGTTCCACGGGGTCTGCGCAACGTCGGTGGTCACGCTGAACGGCTGTTGCCGAGATGCGGGCAGCGGATAGTCGTAGCGGAAATAGTTGATCATCTCCTCGGTCCGCACCGCCTCGGCGGGGGGAGTCTGCCCCTTTTGCAGGAAGCGGCGGACATTGGAGTAGGCGCCGGTATCGACATCGACCGAGAAGGTGGAAACGGGCGCGGTCGCGACCGACTGGACGGCGGCAACCTCTTTGCCTTCATAGCGTTCGCGGTTGTCAGCGGAGCCATAGGGGGCGGTTGCGGCATAGCCTGGCGCGCTCCGCTTTGCAGCATAGTCGGCGGCGGAACCGGGCACGATCGCCTGGGGGGCTGGCGCGGACATGGCGGGCGGTGGGGGCGGTGCAGGCGGTGCGAAATAATGCCGCGGCGCGGGGCCGCCCCGTGGTCGCGAAGAAATGGCACCGGGCCGATAGGCGCTACTGCCGGTTTTGCACCGCACGGGGGAGTCGTTGCCGGCGCTCGGCGGCGCGGGTCTGCGGACTTGAGGCGCGCTGGCGGGTGGCGGCGCGGCGGCTCCGAGCAACAGCGAGAGCGAAACGAGGGCGGCGGTGCGCTTCATGGAGCTTCCCCTTTTGGTCGCATTAGGCGAGCCAAGGGGTGCGCCGCTCGCGATGAGCCGCAGATGAACAAGTTATATTGTTACATGGTTTGACTGAAAGTGTCAGAAGCCGCCGTCGCCCCGGCGCAGGCCGGGACCGCCCGAGGCCAGTCCTTACCTTTCCATCTGGCGGCCCCGGCCTGCGCCGGGGCGACGGCCGGGGTCAGCCCCGCTCGCGTGCCACTTCGCGCCAGCCGATGTCGCGGCGCGCGAAGCCGCTGGGGAAGTCGATCGCATCCACCGCGCGATAGGCGGCGGCCTGGGCATCGGTGACGGTGGCACCGGTGGCTGTGACGGTGAGGACGCGGCCCCCGGCTGCGACGAGCGTGTCGCCATCGCGCTTGGTACCCGCCTGGAACACCTTCGCGCCGGCCGCTTCGGCTGCCGCGATGCCGCGAATTGCGCCGCCCGACTCGGGCGTTCCTGGATAACCTTTGGCCGCCATCACCACGGTGAGCGCAGTGTTCTCCGAGAAGCGCGGCACGGCGCGGTCGGCAAGCTCTCCCGCCTCGGTCGCCAGCATCAGTTCGAGCAGATCCTCATCCAGCCGCATCATCAGCACTTGGCATTCGGGGTCGCCGAAGCGGGCGTTATATTCGATCAGCTTCGGCCCGGTGCGGGTGAGCATCAGACCGGCGTAGAGAACGCCCGAATAGGGGGTGCCGGCCTTGGCCATTCCCGCGATGGTGGGCTTGATGATCGTTTCGATCGCCTCGGCCTCCAGCGCGGGGGTCAGCACCGGGGCGGGGCTGTACGCGCCCATTCCGCCCGTGTTCGGGCCGGTGTCGCCGTCGCCGACACGCTTATGGTCCTGCGCCGAGCCGATCGGGAGATAGTTCACGCCGTCGGTCAGGACGAACAGGCTGGCTTCCTCGCCGTCCAGAAACTCCTCGATCACCGCTTCACCGCCAGGCTTTTCGAAGATCGCGGCGATCGCGGCCTGTGCCTCGTCTTCGCTCATTGCGACGGTGACGCCTTTGCCGGCAGCCAGCCCGTCCGCCTTGATCACCACCGGACGGCCGAAGTCGCGCGCCAGCACTGCGCGGGCAGTGTCGAGGTCGCGGACCCGGACATAGCCTGCGGTCGGAATATTTTCGCGCGCACACAGATCCTTGGTGAAACCCTTCGAGCCCTCGAGTTGGGCAGCGGCCTGCGACGGGCCGAACACCGGCAGTCCGGTGGCGCGCAGCGCGTCGCTCAGGCCATCGACCAAAGGCGCTTCGGGGCCGACCACGACAAAGCCGATCGCGTGGGCGCGGCAGAACTCGATCACCGCTGCATGATCGGTCAGCGAAACATCGTGGCACGTCGCGTGATCGGCGATTCCGGGGTTGCCGGGGATCGCATGCAGGCTATCGAGCCGGGGCGATTGCGCGAGCTTCCAGGCGAGCGCATGTTCGCGGCCACCCGACCCAAGCAACAGGACGTTCATGTCAGATCCCTTCGACGATATCGATATGCCCCGGCTCGTAGCCGAGGGGCGGGAAGGGGACAATGACGCGCCGCTCAGCATCGGCGAATTGTCGCAGCGGCTGAAACGGATGGTCGAGGGCGAGTTCGGCCATGTCCGGCTGCGCGGCGAGATTTCGGGCTATAAGCGCGCGGCGTCGGGCCATGTCTATCTGGCGCTGAAAGATGCCGATGCGGTGATCGATGGCGTCATGTGGCGTGGCGCGGCGGACCGGCTGCCGTTCCGCCCGCAAGACGGGATAGAGGTCGTCGCGACCGGCAAGCTGACAATCTATCCCGGCCGCTCGAAATACCAGATCGTGATCGAGCGGATGGAGTTGGCTGGCGAAGGCGCGCTGATGGCGCTGTTCGAGAAGCTGAAGGCGCAGCTGGCGGGCGAAGGGCTGTTCGACGTGTCGCGCAAGCAGCCACTGCCGTTCGCGCCGAAGGTGATCGGCGTCGTCACCTCGCCCACCGGAGCGGTGATCCGCGACATTCTGCACCGCCTCGCCGATCGCTTCCCGACCCGCGTCCTCGTGTGGCCGGTGAAGGTGCAGGGCGATGGCGCTGCGGCTGAGGTCGCGGCGGCGGTGCGCGGATTTGATGCAATGCCTGCCGATGGGCCGGTGCCGCGCCCCGATCTGGTCATCGTCGCGCGCGGCGGTGGGTCGATCGAGGATTTGTGGGCGTTCAACGAGGAGCCGGTGGTGCGTGCGGTCGCGGCGTGCCGCATCCCGGTGATCTCGGCGGTGGGGCATGAGACCGACACGACCCTGTGCGATTTCGCCGCAGACGTGCGGGCGCCAACCCCGACTGCGGCTGCCGAAATGGCGGTGCCGGTTCGGGCGGACCTCAGTCATCATGTCGCGACGCTGGCGCTGCGCACCGAACGCTGTGCGCGGCGTTATCATGAGCGCGGCAATGAGCGGTTGCAGGCGCTGGTGCGCGTGCTCCCGCGTCGCGACGCGCTGCTCGGGCCGCAGCGGCAAAAGGCGGACGACCTTGCCGCGCGACTCGATCGCGGGCTGGAGCGGCGGGTGACCGTCGCGCGAGGGATCCTCGACCGCGCCGGCGGGGCGCTGCGCCCCGCCGTTCTGGAGCGCAAGCTGGAGGGGTTGCGCCACCGGCTTGAGGGCACGGGCAAGCTGCTCGATGCGGTCAATCCCGACAATCTGTTGCAGCGCGGTTATGTCCGGGTCGGTGCCAAGGCGACCGGCAAGGTGATCGCGAGCGCGGCTGACGCACGCGCCGCCGGGGCACTGACGCTCCAGTTCGGAGACGGCACCGTGGACGCGCGGGTTGAGCGCGGCGGCGGCAAGCCCTATGCTGGGGACAAGCCCGAACAGCCCGGCCTGTTCTGACCCGCCCCAACCGCAAGAGTGAGCGTAGCCATGTTGATGTCGTCCAATTCCGCCCGCCCGGCACGGCTTCATTATATGGCGAACGGTTTTCGCGTGCTCTCATCGGGCGATCATGTCGTGTGCGCGGTGAGCGGGGAGAATATCCCGCTGGATGCATTGCGCTATTGGAGCGTCGCGGACCAGGAAGCCTATGCGACCGCCGAGATCGCAACCAAGGCGATGAGTGCGGCGTGAGGAGGGTCGGGGGGGCAATCTTCGCGGGCGCTGCATTCGCGCTGATGGCCGCTTTTGGGGGAGTGGCCGCTCCGACGGCGGCGTCTCCGCCGCAAGCGGCACAGTCGCGCACCGCATTCCGGTTCGACGGGCCGATGATCCAGGGCGGCACCCTGCTCGGCACCGCACCCGCGCTGACCAGCCGGGTGACACTTGACGGTCGCGACGTGCGGGTTGCATCGGATGGACGGTTCCTGATCGCGTTCGATCGCGATGCTGCGGCCAGCGCCGAGTTGGTCGCGACGCGGGTCGATGGCAGCCTGTTGCGCCAGACGCTGACGATCCAGCCGCGCGCCTGGCGGATCGAACGGCTGAACACGCTTCCGCGATTTGCCCAGCCCAGCGCCGAGTTTCAGCGCCGTCGTCCTGCCGAACTGGCGCAGATCAATGCGGCGCGGGCCAAGTCGCACGATGTGCATGGTTGGCGACAGGATTTCATGTGGCCGGTGACCGGGCGCATCTCCGGCCTGTTCGGGTCACAGCGCATCTACAAGGGCGAGCCGGGCTCCTATCATTCCGGCATCGATGTCGCGCGCCCGACCGGCACGCCGATCATCGCCCCCGCCGACGGCGTGGTTGTGCTTGCCGCGCAGCTGCCGTTCACGCTCGAGGGCAAGCTGCTGATGCTCGACCATGGCATGTCGCTCAACAGCGCCTTCCTGCATTTGTCGCGGATCGACGTGAAGGTCGGCGACGTGGTGCGACGCGGTCAGAGGATCGGCGCGATTGGCACCACCGGCCGCTCGACCGGCCCGCATCTCCACTGGGGGATGAAATGGGGCAATGCGCGAATCGATCCGCTGCTGATCGCCGGGTCGATGCCTGTAACGGCGGACTAGTGCTGCCTGCCGGAAAACGACTCTAGGACCGCGCCGACTACACGCCATATGTGACGTTTTTGTCACGGCATGACGACTTTGCGACAGCCGGCGTGCCAAGCTCTTGTGCGGTGCATCGTTGCAGACGTATCGATACCCAATCTGCGCGGCGTTCGTCGTGCGTGAACGATGGGGCGTCCAGCGCGATGTCCCGAAAAACGGGGAGCTTCCAATGGTATCAAATGTTCGCAGGCACCTGCTTACCTCGACCCTGCTGATCGGCACTGTGGTCGCAACGCCGGCCTTCGCCCAGACTGAAGAGGCTCCGGCCGAGGGTGAGGCGATCGTCATCACGGGTTCGCGCATTCTGCGCCCGAACCTTGAAGCGAACAGCCCGGTCACCAGCGTCACCGGCCTTGAGACCACTCAGAACGCCGACGTCACGCTCGACACGTTCCTGAACACGCTGCCGCAGGTCAATCCGGCCGGCACGACCACGTCGAACAACCCCGGCAACGGCGGTCAGTCGAACATCGACCTTCGCGGCCTGGGCGCCAACCGCAACCTGGTGCTGGTCGATGGCCGTCGCCCGATGGTGTCGGCGTCGAACCAGACGGTCGACCTCAACACGATCCCGCAGGGCCTGATCGAGCGCATCGATGTGCTGACCGGCGGCGCGGGCGCGGCCTATGGTGCCGACGCGGTCGCAGGTGTCGTCAACATCATTCTGAAGGACGATTTCGAGGGCGTCGATCTGCGCGCCAACTATACGAACTCGATGCCGCAGACCGACGCGCGCGAATATCAGATCAGCGGCACGATCGGCGGCAACTTCGCCGATGATCGCGGCAACTTCGCGCTGTCGGTCGAATATGCCGAGCGTCAGGGCCTGATCAAGGCGCAGCGTCCGTTCGCGGCGCAGGCGACCTCGACCACCGGTTCGTTCCCGACGGGCTCGCTCGTCAACAGCGCGACCAATTCGTACAGCCAGGCGGTCGTCAACTCGATCTTCACCGCCTATGGCGTGCCCACGGCACAGCTTCCGCGCACCAACCAGCTGGCGTTCAACTCGGACGGTACCCTGTTCGGTGTCGGTACGTTCAACTCGCCGGTCGACGTTGTGAACTTCCGCTATGGCCTGGATTCGCCGGCCAACCCGAACCTCAACTATTTCCCTGACTTCTATTCTTACAACTTCGACATCGTGAACATCCTCGTGCTGCCGCTCGAGCGCTATTCGGCGTTCACCCGCGGCAACTACAAGCTGAACGATGCGTTCGAGTTCTTTGTCCAGGGTGCATATACCAACTACCAGTCGGCGACCGCGCTGGCGCCGACCCCGGTCAGCACGGGTATCGTCAACACGACCAGCACCGCGTCGGCTCTGAACGCCCGCTCGCCGCTCGTCGAGGTTGGTCAACGGATCACCGGCTTCGTGGTGCCGGTCACCAACCCGTTCCTCCAAGCTTCGCCGGATCTGGTCGCGCTGGTCAACTCGCGCACCGGGGATGACCCCTTGCTGGCCGGATCGGGTGCCGCCGAAGGCGTGCGCATTGGCTATCGCTTCCTTGGCACCGGCCTGCGCGAGCAGCAGTTCGAGAACCAGGTCATTCAGGGCTTGGCCGGTCTGCGTGGCGAGTTCGCGCCCAACTGGCGTTACGAGGCCTATTATTCGTGGGGCAAGACGGTCATCGACCAGCGCGCCACCGGCAACGTCAACGTCCAGCGCGTGCAGCAGCTGCTCGAAGCGCCCGATGGCGGCGTCAGCCTCTGCGCTGGCGGGTTCAATCCGTTCGGTATCCAGCCCTTCTCGCAGGCGTGCGTGGATTTCGTCGACGAAGTCGGCGTGACCAAGACCACCTTCACCCAGAAGGTGGCTCAGGCCTATATCACCGGTCAGCTCGCCGAGCTGCCGGCTGGCCCGCTCTCGGTCGTGTTCGGTGCCGAAAAGCGTGATTTCCGCTACGAGTTCGATCCCGGCGCACTGTTCGGTCCGATTGCCGGCTTCAACACCAGCACGCCCGACCTCGGCACGAACAGCTTCCTCGACTTCTTCGGCGAAGCGTCGATCCCGATCCTCAAGGACGCTCCTTTGGCCGAAAGCCTTGAGCTGACCCTGACGGCGCGTCACTCGAAGAGCGACTTCAACGATATCCAGAACGGAATCGATGGGTCGCCGTCGAACGACTGGTCCTATGGCGGCACGCTGACCTGGTCGCCGGTGCGTGAGCTCCGCTTCCGCGCCAGCTATCAGCATTCGGTGCGCGCACCGAACTTCGGTGAGCTGTTCTCGGGCGGCGGCAGCTTCCCGCAGATCTTCGATCCGTGCTCGACCAACTCGAACTTCCGCGCGACGCGGGGTGCGACTGGCGCTGCCCTGTGTCAGGCGACGGGTGTGTCGGCAACGACGCTCAACACCTTCGTCGCAACGCCGGGTGCGCAGGCCTTCATCACGGTGACGGGCAACCCGAACCTGAAGCCTGAAAAGTCGGACGCGTTCACCGCAGGGTTCGTGTTCAACGCGCTCGGCTTCACTGGGTCGATCGACTATTACAACATCAAGGTCAGCGACACGATCTTCTCGCCGGACGTGAACGAGATCATCGCATCGTGCTATGGCTATAACGACATCAACCCGAGCCTGAGCACGACCAACCCGTATTGCGGTGGCCTGTTCCGCTCGAACAACAACATCGCGGCGATCTTCCTGCCGCCGTCGCTGGGTGGTGACTCGAACGGCTATTTCCAGGCGGTCAACCAGGGGTCGCTCAAGACCTCGGGCATCGACTTCCAGCTGGGTTACAACCTGCCGACCGAGTTCGTTGGTCCTGAATCGTCGATCAACTTCAACCTGCTCGTCAACTATCTGTTCGACTTCAAGGTCACTGGCCTTGGCGGTCTGCAGACCGACTATGCGGGCACCGCTTCCTATTTCGGCGCTGGTCTCGGCACCAGCTTCCCGGAATGGAAGGGGACGATGAATGTCGGCTTCAACCTGAACAAGGGCCTCTCGCTGCAGAGCCGCGTGCGCTACATCGATGCGATGGAAAACCGCGCGTCGCGTCAGTTTATCGGCGAGACGTTCACCGGTCCGGGCTCGGTCTGGTATTTCGACTTCGCCGTGCAGGGCCAGGTCGAGAACATGACGCTGCGTCTGGGTCTGAACAACGCGTTCGACCGCAAGCCGCCGACCTATGCACCGAACGTGCAGTCGGGCACCGATCCGTCGACCTACGACGTTATCGGTCGCCGCTTCTATGTGTCGGCACGGCTCAAGTTCTGATCCGACCGGATCAGCAGCTTTGGAAGGGCGAGGCGATTGCCTCGCCCTTCTTTTTTGGGGCAAGGTGCGTGCATCGGTTTGACAGCAAGCACGCGTGCAGCCCTCGGCATGATCGCGCGGCGCGGGTTCGGGTAACGGCATGAACATCCAGCAGACTCTGCAACAGGCCGCGGCGCTTTTCGGTCGCGGAGATCCGGCCGGGGCGCGACAATTGGCCGAACAGGTGCTCAAGGTGGCACCGAACAACCCCGCTGCGCTGCAGATCGCGGGCATCGCGCATTGCCAGCTTGGCGCGCCCAAGATGGGCGTGCCGCTCCTGCGTCGCGCACTCAAGGCGGGCGGCGACAATCCCGGATCGCGTTTCAATCTCGCTCGCGCACTGGTCGATGCGGGGGAACTTACCGAAGCCGAGGCGATTGCCGGCGCACCCGGGCAGCCTGATGCGATGCGCCGCCTTCACGCCGATATTCTCAAGGCGCTGGGGCGTCCCTGGGAGGCGGCAATGGCCTATCAGCAGATCGTGGACGCCACTCCGCAGGACGCGGACAGCTGGAACAATCTGGGTAATATCCGGCACGAACTGGGTGAACTCGAAGCGGCCTTAGCTTCGTTGCAGCAGGCGCGGGTGCTGCGACCGGATTCAGCAGTGATCTACACCAACATCGGTCGCGTCCTGGCGTCGATGTCGCGCTATGATGATAGCGCGGTTGCCTTTCAGGAGGCAGTGCGGCTCGATCCGCGCAATCCCGCCGTGCTGATCGAATTCGGGCACGCGCTGACCCGCCTCGATCGCTCGCGCGAGGCGCTCGTCGCCTATGCGGATGCCGCGCGAATCGACTCGACCAACCCAGAGACGTTTGTCGCCATGGGTCTTGCGTTCATGGACCTGGAGGATCGCGCTCGCGCGGAGCAATCCTATCGCTTTGCGCTGAATGCCCGGGCGGATTTCGGTCCAGCGTTGCTCAATCTTGGTATCCTGCTCGAACAGGGCAATCGCATTTCAGAGTTGGAAACATTGCTGCGCCAAGCGGAGGCGCGCGGTGCGAACGGCGCGGACATCGATTATCTCAAGGCGATGGTGCTGCGTCGCCAGGGCCAGCTCGACGCCGCGCTGACCCTCGCGCGCGATGCCCGTTCGGCATCGATCAATCCGGCGGTGCGATCGCATTTTGTCGGCCAGGTCGCGGACCAACTCGGCGAGACCGGACTGGCCTTCGCCGCGTTCGAAGAGATGCACTGGGCGATGGCGCAATCGCCGCTTGGGCAAGGGGTCGATCGGCGCGCCTATCAAGCCGAGGTCGAGCAGCTGGCGGCGCGGACCACGTCGGATTGGTTCGCGCGCTGGCCCGCCATCACCCTGCCGAGCGAGCCGGCGTCGCCGACATTCATGGTCGGCTTTCCGCGGTCCGGTACGACGCTGCTCGACACGATCCTGCTCGGGCACCCGTCGGTCCATGTGCTGGAGGAAGTGCCGATCCTGGCACAGGTCGCCGACGAATTGGGCGGCTTCGATCGGATCGGCGAGATTGACGAAGATGAAGCAGTCCGGTTGCGTGGACGTTATTTCGAGGAATTGGCACGGGTGGCCCCGGACTCCGGCGGCAAGCTGATCGTCGACAAGAACCCCCTGTCGATGATGCGCGCGCCACTGATCCACCGACTGTTTCCGGACGCCCGCATCATCTTTGCGATGCGCCATCCGTGCGACGTGGTGCTGAGCTGCTTCATGCAGAATTTCAAGCTGACCCAGGCAATGGCGAGCTTCCTCGACCTGACCAGCGGCAGCCTGCTCTACGATCGGGTGATGGCCTATTGGCAGCAGTGTCGCGGCATCTTCCCGCTGAATGTGCACGAGGTGCGCTATGAGGCGATGATCGAGGATGTCGAGGGCATTGTGCGTCCGGTGTTCGACTTTCTGGGCCTCGATTGGGATCCGGCGGTGCTCGACCATCAGCGCACGGCCAAAGCGCGCGGCTTCATTCGCACGCCGAGCTATGGTCAGGTGACCGAGCCGATCTACACGCGTGCGACGGGGCGCTGGGAACGCTATCGCCCGCAACTGACGCAGATCCTGCCGATCCTTGAGCCGTGGGTCGGAGAATTCGGCTATGGTAGCACTGCGCCGGTCGAACTTGGTGCTGGCGGTTGAACTTGTCTGTGAAGTAGCTAGCCTAGCAACACTTGTACATTTTTGCGGAGTCGCCCGATGATCCTCGCCACTGTCGCCCTGTTCACCGCGGGTCTGTCGGACGATCCCGCCAAGCAGGATCCGCAGCAGCGCGTGTGCAAGCAGCAGAAGCAGACCGGCACGCGCTTCACCAAGTCAACGTGCCGCACCCGCGCGGAATGGGAAGCGATTGCCGAAGAGGCGCGCCGTACCGCTGCCGAGGCATTCAACAAGCCGGTCATCAACCTCGAAAAAGGGAACTGATCTGCTAGATCGCCTGATCAGCCGGGCGCCATGCCCGTCCCGATCCACTCCGGATCAGGCTGATCGAGGTCATAATATTCAAAGATGAGGTGCACGCGATCGGTGGTCCCGGCATTGGTCACCGAATGCACCCCCATATTGTCGACCTCGACCGCCTCCCCGATTGGCAGATGATGTCCGGCGTCGCCGGTGAAGAAGGTGACGGCTTCATTGGTTTCGAGCGGCACGTGAATCTTGTGCGGCCATTTCGCGGCGGGATTGGCGTCGCGATGCGGGCGGATTACGCCACCGGAACGCATTCGAGCGAGCATGACGCGCGGAAAGGCACCGCGCGCATAGCCATAGGGCGCGACTGCAGCCTCCAGCACCGGATCGATCAGCGGCCGCCACTCCGCCCATAGCGGACGATCATGGCTGCGGCGCCAGTCGTCCACCCCGTCGACGAAGCGGAACACGATGTGGCGGGTCGAATCGAGCGCCTCGAACCGGTTCGGCTTGCCCGCATTCTCCGCGTCCCACAGTGCCTCCGGGATCGCGGCGACGGCAGCGCGCAGCGCGGATATATCGACCGGCCCTAGCCGGCGGATGGATTGGGTCTTGCGGGGGTTGGGATACATCGCGGCGGCCCTCAGAATTCATAGCCGAACAGTTCGATGTCGCGGGCATAAAGCCGCGCCACGCCGTCGATCAGTGCCTGGTCGTAATAGCTGCGATAATCCCGGTGCTCCGACGTGTTGGCGCGACCGAGTGGCGTCGACGCAATGCCGATACGGGCGCAGATCGCGTCATAGCTGCCCTGCATATCCTCGACCCGGCCGAGATGATCGGCGAGCATCGTTCCATCCGGCGCGGTGACGAAGCTGTGCTGCGGGCGGAAGATGACGTGATGATGGGGCGGGGCGGTGAACAGGAAATGGCGCATGACGCCCTGGGGGTCGTGCTTGAACGTCCCCTGCTGGCTGGTCGCGAACGCGCAATAGGAGACGAAGCGGTCGAACGGATTGCGCACGAACGCGAATTTGAAATAATCCGCAAACCGCTCTTCACCCAGCGCCGGGCGCAGTTCGGCGAGGCTGATATGACCATGGCCCAGCCGGGCCAGCTCGGGCGCGGCCATGCGCTTCTCGACGAACAGTCGGACCTGTTCCTCATCCTCATCGCCCAGATGCGCCCGTAGCGCCTGACGGACCGAGTGGGTGCCGGTCTTGGGGATAGCCGTGAAGACGAAGCGGTGGCGGTGCGACAGGATCATCGGATCAGGACGCCAGCGCGACGCGTGCCTGCGGCGCCGGGTTGGGCGCCGCGACGTCGAAGATCAGTTCGGTCAGCGCCCGGATCAGCGGCACCTGGTTGCGCAAGGGCAGGCTCCCGCCGCCGCTCCCCATCAGATCCTGGCGCAGTCCTGCGATCAGGCGGCGATATTCCGGAAGTCCGGCGGGGTCGGTCTCAAATTCGCACCAGGCCGATGTCCAGGCGGCAGTGAACCGCTCAAGCCGGTTGAGCACGCCGTCGAGCCGCGGGTCTGGCACCGCATATTCGGCGAGAAAGGCGATGTGGCAGCGCACTTCCCATGGCGACATGATCTTGTTCATGTCGACTTTTTCGAAGCGCAGTGGGCGCGGGGCGCGCTGCGCCGGTGACGGCGCGCCATTCTGGGCCTGGTCGATCAGATCCCACATCTCTTCGCCATCGACCGTGTCGAGCACGAGATGGACCCGCTTCTCACTGCCGCCATTGTGGACATTGTGCATGCGGAATGAGTCGAACAGCCAGCAGCTGCCGGCCTCCATATGGACGCTCTCGTCGCCGCAGGTGAACAGCACGCGCGGGTTGGTGATCACCGGGATGTGGATGCGCATATGCGTGCGCCAGTGATAATTCACATCGACATGCGGTGGCACGCTGGCGCCCGGGCCAAGGCCCATCAACCGGCTGCGGCCCCAGACCGCGCCGATGTCCGCCATCACCTCCATGATGTAGGGGCTAGCGCGCAGATGGTCGGTCGCCCCCATCTGCCCGGTGAAGCCATTGGTCATCTGACCCTCGGGCGTCACCAGCAGGACTGCATCGTTGCCGGGATAATTGCCCGGATGGGGCAGCCATGCCGTGGCGGGGAGCGCACGGATTTCGGCGGCAAGCCGCTCGGCATCGAAGGATTTGTGGAGCTTCAGGAAAGGCTGCTTCAGGCGCATGGCGCATGTTCCGTCATTGGGCGCGGTGAATCAAGGGAGTGCGCGCAGCCAGCCGGTGACGGACAGCCGGGGCCCGCCGGCCCAAGGCGTCACCTGGCTGACGCTGTGCGGTTGCGGTACCGCAAACAGGCTGAGCGTGTTGAACGCCGGGACATAGCCCTCCGCAATGCCGCCGCTGCCACCGTGGAACAGCAGCAGCCCGCCCCATTCGGCGCGCCAGCGGGAGGTGAGGCCGAAGACATAGGCGGCGCGCCGATTCTTGCCCGCGACGCCATCGTCATGCCCGGTCAGGAAATCGCCTTTTTCGTATTTGGTCGCCTGCGCGTCCGCGAAATTGATGTCCGCGGCGCCGGTGACCCGCGCCAGCAGATCGAGTAGCGGCGCGCTCGCCATGAATCGCGCAAACGCAGCCAGTGGATCGTCGAGCGCGGCGCGCGCTGCGGCCTCGTCGGGTACCCGGATCGACTGGTAGCGATATTGGAAGCCATCGCGCGCGGCCGCGTTCATGACCTCCTCCAGCCGCGCGCGCTGCGCATCGGTCAGCGTCGCGAGGACCGCGGGAACCGACTCATACACCTTCTCGCCGGCATTCATCACCTGCCGCCAATCATCGCGGGCGAGCAGGTGCGCGGCGAGTGCAGTCGCGTCCGCCTCATCCAGAAACGGCGCGATCTGCACCCGGCCGGTGCGGGCGAAACGCTCGGCCAGCGTTTCGACATCGATCGACGGGGCGAGATTGAAGTCGGCCTCGCTCATGCCGGGGTCAGCACCAGGCCGCCGTCACCCTCGCTCACCCTGACGGTCGCGCCGTCCTTGACCTCGCCACGCAGGATCGCATCGGCGAGCGGGTCCTGAAGGTAGCGCTGTACCGCGCGCTTGAGCGGGCGTGCGCCGTAAACCGGGTCGTAGCCAACGCGACCGAGCCAGTCGCGCGCCTCCGGCGTCAGGTCGAGCGTGATCTTGCGGTCCTTGAGCAGCTTGCCCAGCCGCGCGACCTGAATATCGACGATCGGTGCCATTTCGCTGCGGCCGAGGCGGTGGAACAGCACGATTTCGTCGAGGCGGTTGAGGAATTCGGGGCGGAAGTGGCCGCGCACGATTTCCATCACCTGCGGCTCGACGGCGGACACGTCCTGCCCGTCCTCGAGCTGCGTCAGGAACTGGCTGCCAAGGTTGGAGGTCAGCACGATGATCGTGTTGGTGAAGTCGACCGTGCGGCCCTGCCCATCGGTCAGGCGACCATCGTCGAGCACCTGGAGCAGGATGTTGAAGACATCGCCATGCGCCTTTTCGACCTCGTCGAACAGCACGACCTGGTAGGGGCGGCGGCGGACGGCTTCGGTCAGCACGCCGCCTTCCTCATAGCCGACATAGCCGGGAGGTGCGCCGATCAGCCGGGCGACCGAATGCTTCTCCATGAACTCGCTCATGTCGATGCGCACCATCGCGCTCGAATCGTCGAACAGGAATTCGGCGAGCGCCTTGGTCAGTTCGGTCTTGCCGACGCCGGTCGGGCCGAGGAACAGGAATGACCCGAGCGGACGGTTCGGATCCTGAAGCCCGGCGCGGCTGCGGCGCACGGCGGTGGAGACGGCCTTGACCGCCGCCGCCTGTCCGATCACCCGCTTGCCGAGTTGTTCCTCCATCGCGAGCAGCTTCTCGCGCTCGCCCTCCAGCATCCGGTCGACGGGGATGCCGGTCCAGCGGCTGACGACGCCGGCGATGTCGTCGGCGGTCACTTCCTCACGCAGCATCGCGACGCCGGTGGTGGCCTGCGCCGCCTCCAGCTGCTTGGTCAGCGACGGAATCGTACCGTAGTTGAGCTCGGCCATCTTGGCGAGGTCGCCGGCGCGCTGGGCCTGTTCGAGTTCGAGCCGGGCGGCGTCGAGCGCTTCCTTGATCTTGGCCTCACCCGCGATCTTGTCCTTCTCCGCCTGCCAGCGGCCGGTCAGTTCGGCGGATTGCTGCTCCAGATTGGCGAGTTCGTGGCGAAGGTTACCTAGACGATCGTGCGAGGCGGCGTCGGTTTCCTTGGCGAGCGCCATCTCTTCGATCTTGAGCTGAACGATGCGGCGATCGAGGTTCTCGATCTCTTCGGGCTTGCTCTCCACCTCCATGCGGATGCGGCTAGCGGCCTCGTCCATCAGGTCGATCGCCTTGTCGGGCAGGAAGCGGTCGGAGATATAGCGGTTGGACAGGGTCGCCGCCGCGACGATCGCCGCGTCGGTGATCCGAACCCCATGGTGCAGCTCGTATTTTTCCTTGAGGCCGCGCAGGATCGAGATCGTGTCCTCGACCGTCGGCTCGCCGATGAAGACCGGCTGGAAGCGCCGCTGCAGCGCGGGGTCCTTTTCGACATATTTGCGATATTCGTCGAGCGTGGTCGCGCCGATGCAATGCAGTTCGCCACGCGCGAGCGCGGGCTTGAGCAGATTGCCGGCGTCCATCGCGCCTTCGCTTTTGCCCGCGCCGATCAGCGTGTGCATCTCGTCGATGAACAGCACGATGTCGCCCTCGGCACCCTTGACCTCGTCCAGCACGCCCTTCAGCCGCTCCTCGAACTCGCCGCGATATTTCGCGCCCGCGATCAGGCTGCCCATGTCGAGCGCCATCAGCTTGCGGTTCTTGAGCGTGTCGGGGACGTCGCCATTGGCGATCCGCAACGCCAGCCCCTCGGCGATCGCGGTCTTGCCGACGCCGGGGTCGCCGATGAGGACGGGATTATTCTTGGTGCGGCGGGCGAGGATCTGGATGGTGCGGCGGATTTCCTCGTCGCGGCCAATCACGGGGTCGAGCTTGCCGTCCTTCGCCGCCTGCGTCAGGTCGCGCGCGAATTTCTTGAGCGCATCGTAGCGATCTTCGGCCCCGGCGGTGTCGGCGGTACGGCCGCCGCGCAGCTGGACGATCGCGGCGTTGAGCGCTTCGGGCTTCACCCCGGCGGCGGCGAGCGCGCGTCCGGCATTGGTGGTGGAGGCGAGGGTCAGCGCGAGCAGCAGCCGTTCGACCGTGACGAAGCTGTCGCCCGCCTTGCCCGCAATCTGTTCGGCCTGGTCGAGCACGCGCACCGCGTCATTATCGAGTCCGGGCGCCTGTTGCGCGCCGCTGCCGGTGACGGCGGGGACGCGAGACAGCGCGGCGTCGGTTTCGGCGACCGCGCGCTTGGCATCGCCGCCTGCCGCCTGGATCAGCCCGGCGGCCATGCCCTGTTCGTCTTCGAGCAGCGCCTTGAGCAGATGTTCGGGGCTGATCCGCTGATGGCTCATGCGGATTGCGACGGTCTGGGCCGACTGGAGGAAACCCTTGGCGCGGTCGGTGAACTTTTCGAGATTCATGATCGTCCCTGTATTCTTTCGCCGCTAACATGGTGTTGTATTTCTGCAACACAAGTACGACGGCGCAATTCTGTGTCGCGCGCCCCGATGCTGCCGCGCCAAACCGACAGCGGCAAGTTGGGAAAACAACGCAGGGTTGCGCGGTTTCGGCAGGCCGGTATGTTGTTGCGGTCGATACCTTCCACCTAGGAACCCTTCGCGTCATGAAATTAGCTTTTGTCAGCCTGACTGCGCTTGCGGTCGTGCTCAGTGCCCCAGCGTACGCCCAGCAGGCACCCGCGCCGTCCGTGGCGGCCGTGCCTGTCGCCGATCTCGTGAAGCGCGTGGACATTCCCTATGAGCAGTTCGTGCTGGCCAATGGTCTGCGCGTCATCGTCCATACCGATCGCAAGGCGCCGATCGTCGGCGTTGCCGTATGGTATGATGTCGGGTCGAAGCACGAGCCCAAGGGCAAGACCGGCTTTGCCCACCTGTTTGAGCATCTGATGTTCAATGGCTCCGAAAATTCGCCGGGCGAGTTTTTCGAGCCGCTGAAGGAAGTCGGTGCGACCGATTACAACGGCACCACCAATTCGGACCGCACCAATTATTTCCAGACGGTGCCGCGTGCGGCGCTGGACCGCGCGCTGTTCCTGGAAAGCGACCGCATGGGCTATCTGCTCGGCGCGGTGACGCAGGGCAAGCTGGATGAGCAGCGCGGCGTGGTGCAGAATGAGAAGCGTCAGGGCGATACCCAGCCCTATGGTCTGCTGCGCTACAAGATCACCGAGGGGCTGTTCCCCGTCGGCCACCCCTATCATCACTCGACCATCGGTTCGATGGCGGACCTTGATGCGGCCAGCCTGGACGATGTGAAGAACTGGTTCCGCCAATATTATGGCCCGAACAACGCCGTGCTGGTGCTGGCCGGCGATATCGACGCCAAGACCGCCAAGCCGCTGGTCGAGAAATATTTCGGCGCGATCAAGGCTGGTCCCAAGACCGCCGAGCCGACGGTGACGGTCCCGACGCTGGCCGAGGCCAAAGCCGAGGTGATGAAGGATCGCGTTGCGGTCACCCGCATCTATCGCATGTGGGCGGTACCGGGGATGCGCGACGCGGAGTCGACCGTGCTCGACGCGTCGATCGGCGTGCTCGGCGGCCTCGCCAGCTCGCGGCTCGACAATATCTTGGTCAAGCAGGAGAAATTGGCGGTCGGCGTCGGCGCGTTCAACCAGAGCCTCGCGCAGGCCGGCATGGTGCTGATTTCGGCCGATGTTCGTCCGGGCGTCGATGCGGCGACCGTGGGCAAGCGGCTGGATGAGATCATTGCCGATTACCTGAAGAACGGTCCGACCGCCGAGGAGCTGGAGCGGTACAAGACGCGCACGGCATCGTCGCGCATCCGTGGCCTTGAATCGGTCGGCGGGTTCGGCGGCAAGGCGGTGACGCTGGCGTCGGGCGCGCTCTACATGAACGACCCGGGCTATTATAAGAAGCAGCTCGCCCAGCTGGCGGCGGTGACGCCGCAGCAGGCGCGCGATGTGACCGCCAAGTGGCTGTCGCGCCCGGTTTATTCGCTGACGATCGAGCCGGGGCCGCGCGCAGCCTATGCCGAAGCGGCAGGAACGCCGAAGGAAAAGGCGAAGGTCGCCGACGAAGTGGTGAAGGGTACGCGCGGCGCGCTGCCCGGTGTGGCCGAGGTCAAGGATATCGACTTCCCGGCGGTGACGCGTAGCAAATTGTCGAACGGGATTGAGCTGGTCTATGCCCAGCGCGACGCCGTTCCGGTGACGCAGGCGATCATCACCTTCGATGCGGGCACCGCGTCGGACGTGGCGAGCGCGCTCGGCACCGAGGGCATGACCCTGTCGCTGATCGAAGAAGGCACCAAGACCCGCAATTCCGTTCAGATCGCCGAGGCGCAGGAGCGGCTGGGTGCCGGGATCAACGTCGGCAGCAGCGCCGACCGCGCATCCATTTCGCTGTTCACGCCGAGCCCGAACCTCAACGGCTCGCTCGAACTGATGGCGGACATCGCCCGCAACCCTAGCTTCCCGCAGCCGGAGATCGAGCGGGTGCGCGGCCAGATGCTGGCGCAGATCGCACAGGTTCGCGCCAACCCGGCCGGCCTTGCCCAGATGGCGATGCCTGCGCTGATCTATGGCAAGGATTCGCCCTATGCGAAGACCGCCGCGATTGGCGGTGACGCCGAAGCGGTGAAGAAGCTGACCCGCGACGATCTGGTCAATTACTACAAGGCGTGGATCCGCCCGGACAAGGCGAAGATCTTCGTCGTTTCGGACCGTCCGCTGACCGAGGTGAAGGCTGCGTTCGAGGCGAAGTTCGGCGACTGGAAGGGTGAGGGTGCCGCCGGCACCAAGGATTTCGCCGCCAAGCCGCAACAGGCCGCGCCGAAGATCCTGCTGATCGACCGGCCCGATTCGCCCCAGTCGCTGATCCTGGCCGGGCAGATGACCCCGGTCGACCCGTTCGGCGACCCGATCGCGCTGGGCACCGCGACCGAAGTGCTGGGCGGCGACTTCCTGTCGCGCATCAACATGAACCTGCGCGAGGACAAGGCGTGGTCATACGGCGCGCGCGGCGGCCTCAGCCGGCTCGAGCATGCGGTGCCGTTCATCGTGTCTGCGCCGGTGCAGGCCGATAAGACCGGTCCGGCGATCGCCGAAATCCAGAAGGAGCTGCAGGGCTATCTGGGCGACAAGGGCATCACCAAGGCCGAGTTCGACCGGTCGGTGGTGAGCGCGATTCGCCGTCAGGCGGGCCAGTATGAAACCGCCGGTGCGGTGCTTGGCGCGATGCAGTCGAACGACTTCCTGCGCCGTCCGGACGACTATCAGGAGCAGATCGCGAAAAAATATCGCGCGCTGACAATCCCGCAAGTTGACGCTGCGGCACGCGCGGCTCTCGACCCCGCCAAGCTGGTCTGGGTCGTGGTCGGTGATGCATCGAAGGTTCGGGCACAGCTTGACAGCCTCGGCCTGCCTGTCGAGGTGGTGAAGCCCGAAGACGTCGGCCCTAGTGCCGGCGGCAAGTGAGGCGCAACGGATTACAGGAGAGCAGAGCATGGCGAATGTCGATGGAAGCTGGGATACCGTAACCCACTCACCGATGGGTGCGCAGAAGGCGACGCTGACCGTCACCAGCGATGGCGACAGCTTCACCGGCACCTATGCCGGCGCGATGGGCACGACCGATATCAAGAATGGCAAGGTCGATGGCGACAAGCTCAGCTGGTCGCTCGATATCACCGTGCCGATGCCGATGACGCTGACGTGCGAAGCCACGGTCGATGGCGACACGATCAAGGGCAACGTCACCGCGGGTGCGTTCGGCAGCTTCCCGATGGAGGGCACGCGCGCCTGATCGCGTGAGTGTCTGAACCGAAATGGCCCGCTTTCCGCGAGGGAGGCGGGCTTTTTCGTGGGCCCGGGGCAACTCCCGGCGGCTGAGGCGTTCTTTCCTCAATAGAGGGAGATTTCAGATGCTACGTGCCGCCTTCATCTGCGCGATCATCGCGCTTGTGCTCGGCCTGCTGGGCTTTGGCGGGATCGCCGGATTTGTCTGGGATATCGCCAAGATTCTGTTCTTCATTGCGCTGGCCGTGGCCGCGCTGTTCCTGATTCTGGGCGTGACGATCTACAAGAAGGTGACCTGAAGCTAGAGCCTATTCGGGCTGGCTAGAGACGTCGTGATTGCCCTGGCGTGTCCGCTGGCAAGGAGGGGGTCGCGGCGCGTAGCGGCGCTACGCGCAAGATCTGCGACGCAGACCAGCGGGCGCGCCAGGGCAACCCCGAAGGGGCGGGTGCCTTTTGGCGCATTGCGTCGTCCCTCGTCGGTCACGATGCTTTGGCATCGCTCCCTCCTCGCTCCTCGCCCTGCGCCAAAATCCGCTCCGTCCCGCTGCCTCTAGCCAGCCCGAATAGGCTCTAGCGCGTCACCCGCGTGACATGGCCCATCTTGCGGCCGGGGCGCGCCTCGTGCTTGCCGTAAAGGTGCAGGTGCGCGCCCGGTTCGGCGAGCAGGTCGTGCCACGCATCGACAGCGTCGCCGATCAGGTTGCGCATCTCGACCGCGTTGCCGGTCAGCGCCACGGGGCCGAGTGGAAGGCCGAGCACCGCGCGGACATGATTTTCGAACTGCGAAGTTACGGCGCCCTCGATCGTCCAGTGGCCGCTATTGTGGACGCGCGGGGCCATTTCGTTGAACACCGGGCCGTCGGGCGTGGCGAAGAACTCGCAGGTCAGCAGGCCGACATGGTTCAGCCGATCCGCGAGTTGCGTTGCGAGCATGATCGCGGCGGGGGCGTGTTCGAGGATCGCGGCGGGGGCAGGCGCGGTCGAGCGGTCGAGAATACCGCCGACATGCTCGTTATGCGGGGTGGGATAGGCGATGCTCTGGCCATCCACGCCGCGGACCAGCAGCACCGAGAATTCATGGGTGAAGGCGACCAGCCCTTCGAGCACGCATTCGCGCTCGCCAATCGATGCCCATGCGGCATCGGCTTCGGCGGGCGAAGCGAGGCGGACCTGGCCCTTGCCGTCATAGCCCTCGGTCGCGGTCTTGAGGATCGCGGGGGTGCCGATCGCGGCGAGTGCGGCGTCGAGATCGGCGCGCGAGGCGACCGGGTGCCACGGCGCGGGGCGACCGCCGCATTCCTCCGCGAGGCGCTTCTCGTTCCAGCGGTGCGCCGCGGTTTCGAGCGAGGCATGGCCGGGGCGGACCGGCGCGTGGGCGGAGATCGTCGCGACGGCGAGCGCGTCGACATTCTCGAACTCATAAGTGACGACTGCGCAGTCGCGGGCGAAGGCGGCGAGCGCGGCTTCGTCGTCATAGGCGGCGCAGGTGAAGGCGGCGGCGACGTCACATGCCGGGCCGCTTTCGGGTGCATAGATGTGACAGCGATAGCCGAGCTGCGCGGCGGCGACCGCGATCATCCGGCCGAGCTGGCCGCTGCCAAGGATGCCAAGGGTGCTGCCGGGCGGAACTGCGGTCATTCGGGGTCCGTTGCGACGCTTTCGGTCTGGCGCGCGCGCCATGCCTTGAGCCGGTCGGCGAGGTCCGCGTCGCTGGTGGCGAGGATCGCGGCGGCGAGCAGGCCGGCGTTGATCGCGCCCGCCTTGCCGATCGCCAGCGTGCCGACGGGGATACCGCCTGGCATCTGAACGATCGAGAGCAGGCTATCCATGCCCTTCAGCGCCTTGGATTCGACCGGCACGCCGAGCACGGGAAGGTGGGTCATCGCCGCCGCCATGCCGGGCAGGTGCGCCGCACCGCCTGCGCCCGCGATCACGACCTTGAGGCCGCGATCGGCTGCGCCGGTCGCGTAGTCGTAGAGCCGCTGCGGGGTGCGGTGCGCGGAGACGACCTTGGTCTCATACGGCACGCCAAGCGCGTCGAGCGTCTCGGCTGCGTGGCGCATCGTCTCCCAATCGGAGGTGCTGCCCATGATGATGCCGACCAGTGGTGCGTCCGCCATTCGCCTGCCCTGAAAGCTGCGGGAAAGCGTCCCCCTAAAGGCGTCGCGCTTTGGACGCAATGCGCGGGAAGCACCGCGCGGAAGATCGGCTATATCAGCGCGTATGACCGACGCGATGCTCTCCGACGACGAAGCCTGGGATGCCTTCCAGCGCCGTGACCGTGCCTATGACGGGCGGGTTATCGCGGGGGTGCTGACCACCGGCATCTATTGCAAGCCGAGTTGCCCGGCGCGGCATCCGTTGCGTGCCAATGTCCGCTTCTTCCCCGATGCGGCGAGCGCGCGGGCAAGCGGGCTGCGCGCATGCCTGCGCTGCAAGCCCGATGAGGTCGGGCGCGAGCGGGTGGCGGTGGCGCGGGCGGTCGCCTTGCTGGAGGGGGCCGAGGAAGCGATCGGGCTCGAGGCGCTCGCGGTCGAGGTCGGTTACGCGCCGCATCATTTCCAGCGATTGTTCAAGCGCGCGACCGGGGTGACGCCGGCCGCCTATGCCCGTGGGGTGCGCGCGCGACGCGCGGCCGCCGCACTCGAAATGGAGGGAAGCGTGACCGATGCGATCTATGAAGCGGGCTATTCCGCGCCCAGCCGCTTTTACGAAACTGCCGCCGACCGGCTGGGCATGACGCCGAGCGCGTGGCGCAACGGTGGGGCGGGGGTGACCATCCGCTGGACCGTCGCGCCGACCAGCCTGGGGCCGCTGCTGATCGCGGCGACCGACAAGGGGCTGTGCCGGGTGGCGTTCGACGAGGACAGCCTGGCGCTCGCCGCGCGGTTTCCGCGGGCGGAGATCGTCGCTGGCGGCGCGGCGCTCGCCGATCTGGCGGAGCGCGTGGTGGGCGAGGTTGAACAGCCGGGGCGGCACACCGACCTGCCGCTCGACGTGCGCGGGACGGCGTTTCAGGAGGCGGTGTGGCAAGCGCTGCGCGCAATCCCGCCGGGCGAGACGCTGAGCTACACCCAACTCGCCATCGCGGCGGGGCGGCCCGGCGCGGTGCGCGCGGCGGGGACGGCATGCGGGGCGAATAGCGTTGCCGTCGTCATCCCGTGCCATCGGGCGCAGCGCAGCGACGGCAGCATGGGCGGCTATGCCTATGGGATTCAGCGCAAGAAGGTGCTGCGCGCGCGGGAAGGGGTGGAGGACGCCTAATCGATGGCGCGGCGCATGCGGAAGGTGCCAGGGCCGTATCCGCCTGTTTCGACGATCGCAAAGCCCTGTGTCGTCCAGAACGCCTCGGCGCTGTTGACTGCGACGAGCGTGATGTCGCGATACCCCGTCGACCGCGCGTGTTCGATGACAAGCGCCGTCGCTGCGCTACCGGCACCCTGCCCGCGTGTTTCGGGCAGCAGCGCAATGTCGTGAAGGTAGAAGCTGTCGGCATCGGGCGGAATAGTCCCGAGCAGCGCGCCCAGCGCGGGCGATGCCGCGCGGTGCCAGGGATGGGCGACGAGCAGCCCGGCGACGGTATCGCCCTGCTGCCAGACGAAGCAGCCGGTCGGCCACAGCGTCAGTCGCTCTGCATAGACCTCGACCGGCTCGGCATAGCGGCCGTGCACCAGCGTCGAAATCTCCGCGACCGCCGGCAGGTCGGCGACCGTCATCGCGCGCCAGCCCATTTCAGCCTGCCGGCTTGCAGCTATAGACCAGTCGCTCGTTGAAGACCTGCGGCAGGGCGGTGCGGATCGATTGCTGGCGCGTGGCGAGGTCAGCGCGTGCTGCGGGATCGGTCGAGCATGCCTTGACCTTCACGTCCGCGCGGCGCTTGCGTGCGATATCCATCTGCGCTGCGGAGAGGAGGTAGCGTGTCGTCGAATAGGTCCGCGTCGTCGGGGCATATTCGAGCACCGACACCGTTGCCTCGTCATCCGGAACCAGGATGCGCTGCCAATTCTGCCCGGACTCGGCATATTGGGTGCGGCCGTTGACGCAGCCATCGGGGTTGATGTCGATCGCCACATCCTTGGTATCCGACACGGTGACGCGCGACCGGACCGGGTCGATGGTGCAGGTCATCTTGCCGAGGCCGCCCGGCTGGGCGACCGGTGGCGGCACGGCGACGCGCGCGGCACCATCGATAGCGGTTGGATCGAATTCAGGGCGCAGCACGAAGGTTGCAACCGACGCGACGATCAACGCGCCGCCGCCGACCGCGGTCATGATCGCCTCACGCTTCTGCTCGCGGATCAGCAGCAGCCCCGCGACCCCGAGCACGAATGCACCGATGACCAGCAACAGCGCGGCCCCGGCCATATAGTTTTCGCGCGTCACGATATTGTCGCTGCGCGCCTGTTGAATGGCATCCTCACGGTCTGCGGCGGCCTTCGCTGCGGCCTCCCGCGCGCGTTGTTCGTCGGCCACGCGCGCCTGTTCGGCGGCGGTGCGGTCCTGTGCCAGCCGTTCGGCGATGCTGGTGCAGGTGACGCCGTTCGACGGCATCGGCTGCTTTGCCTCACGCAGGAAGGCGGCAACTTCCTCGTTGCTGATCGCAAAGCCGAAGCTGGCATCGCCATCGTCGGCGCGGGTCAGCGCGGCGTTGACGCCAAGCACGCGGCCGCACGGGTCGAGCAGCGGCCCGCCCGAATTGCCGCGGGCGATCCCCGCGGTGTGGAGCAGCACCTTCACCCCCTGAAGATCGCGGCGGCCCGAGAACACGCCCTGCGAGCGGACCGGGGTGAGCGGGGTGATGAAGTCGGCCGCAGTGCGCGCGGTGGCCAGATCGACATTGCCCGGATAGCCGAGCGCGATCATCGCATTCCCCTCGCTGATCGGCCCCGAGTAAAAGGTCAGCGCGGGCAGGCGGATGCCGGTAAATTCGATCAGCGCCAGATCGCGGTCGCTATCGATCGCGATCAGGCGGCCCTGGAACGATTTGTCGCCCTCCGACGGAACGACGCCGATCAGGACGTTGCCGGGATAGCGCTCGGCCGCCTCAACCACATGCGCATTGGTCAGGACGCGGTTGGGGGCGACGGCAAAGCCGCTGCCATGGCCGAACCCGACCACCTCACCTTCGACCGTGGCGATGGTGACGATCCGCACCACGCCGCGCCCGGCGGCGGAGATGTCGTCATCGGCGCGCGCCGGGGCCGAGCCGAGGCCGAGCGCGATGCCCAGCATCGTCAACAAAAACAGCAATCGCGTCACGCTGGCACCTCCGCCCGCCCTGTTTCGCGAAACCGGGCGGGCGGCGCAAGCATACTAATTGCCCGCAGCGGGTGCCGCTTTGCCGTCGCGCTTCGCGAGCAGCCGCACCAGCATTTCGCGCGGCGTTTCCGCATCGTCCTCGTCATCAACCTCGCGATACTGGCCGCGGAATTTCTCCCGCTGACGCTTGGCCTTTTCGCTTTCGTCTTCAAGGCCATAGGCAAGCGGAGCCAGCGTATCGATGGCGTCCTGAATCATCCCGCGTGCTTCGTAATCCTTGACGACGAGCAAGCGGAGCGAGTTTTCGCGCGGGATCAGGTCCAGCGCATGCGCCAGCGCATTCTGCGCGCTCGCGGGCGGCAGAACGCCGCGTCGTGAATAGCTTTCATAGAAAGCGCGAGCAAAGCGCGGCTCGTTCGGCAACGCCTTCATCGCCGCGCGCAGTCTCGCCCGTGTCGCGTCCCACGCTGTTTCGTCCGTCGATTGGGCCGCGATCAGCGCATCGATCTCGTTGACGCTGCGGAAATAATTGCCCCAGGGGCTGGCCGGATCGAGCGTCAGCAGGCGATCGGCGGCGGCGAGCGATTCGGCACGATTGCCGGCCATGCGTTCTGCATCGGCCAGCACCCGCAGCGCGTCCGGATTGGACAGGTAGGGGCGCGTGACGTTGCGGACGCGATTGGCGAATGTCTTGGCACCCGACACCAGAACGCCCGCGCTCATGCGCATTTCGATGTTCACCAGCGCGCTGGCAGCGGGTGACAGCTTTTCGACGGTGATCGGTCCAGCGGTGAGTTGCGGGTAATGGACGCCCTCGGCGGGGATGCGATTGAGCTTGGAATAAGCGCGCACCTCGCGGTCGAACGCATCCATGTCCCCGAACGCGGCAAGGGCATCGCCGAACGACTGACCGGCGTTGATCCGGCGCAGATAGTCCTTGAGCTTGGTGCGGCCGGCATCGGTGCTGTAGAGATAATGCACCGTGATCCAGCCTTGCGAATAGAAGGCAATCCCGGGAAACTTGGACTTGCCGGGGATCGGGTTCATCAACTCCTTGAGCGGCACCCAGTCGAGCCGCCTGAGCGTTTCGGCGCGGTTGGGGAGAAACATTCCAACCTTGGCGATGTTGTCGTCGGTGATTTCGATCGCGCCGATATAATCGGCAAAGCCTTCAACATACCAGGCGGGATAGGCGGCCGGGAAATACTGGAACATGAAATGGTGGGTCAGCTCATGCTGCAGCACCGTCACGGCGCTGAACTGCGTCCGCCCCGTCGCCGAATCCTTCAAATCCTGTCGCGGCATGACCGTGAAGGGGCCGCGCATCGTCGTGTTGTAATAGCCGAGCACGCCGCCCGCCGGATAGGGCAGCGAGTCCGCGACCTCGAGCTGGCTTGGCAGGAAATAGACCTTGATCTTGACCGGCACTTCCTTGAGCCGCCGCGCCCCGGTCATCGTCTGGAGCACGCGGCCGAATTTCTCGAGCGCTTCGACCCGCTCCTTCAGATCCTCGGGCGTGCCATTGCTATAGGCGATGAAGTTGGTGGATTCGGCGCGCGACCATTGCGCCTGTGCCGCGACGGGCAGGATGAGGCCGAACACGACCAGCAATATGCGAAACATCTTGATTGAACCCCCTAGTTCCAATGCGATGATGCTAGGATAGGTTTGTCGGGGTGCGCAAGATCACAGAAAATTGTACGGGTCGACGTCCACCACCACGCGGACCTTGGTCGGCCATTCCAGTGCGCCGAGCCAGTCGCGGATCACGTCCTGAACATCGAGCGCGCGGCGGGCGTGGACCAGCAGGCGGAAGCGGTGGCGGCCGCGCAGCATTGCGAGCGGAGCGGGGGCGGGGCCGAACACCTGCATCGCCTCCACCTTTGGCGCGCTGCGGCCGATCGCGCGGGCGGTGTCGAGCGCTGAGTCCTTGTCCTCGCTCGATACGATGATCGCGGCGAAGCGGCCAAAGGGCGGGGCGCCGGCCTCGCGGCGTGCCTCGGTCTCGGCGGCGTAGAAGCCTTCGGCATCGCCATTGACCAACGCGCGCATGACCGGCGCCTTGGGGCTGTGCGTCTGGATGAGGACGGTGCCGGGCTTTTCGCCGCGCCCGGCGCGCCCGGCCACCTGGCAGATCTGCTGGAAGCTACGTTCCGCCGCGCGCAGGTCGCCGCCCTCAAGCCCAAGATCGGCATCGACCACGCCGACCAGGGTCAGATTGGGGAAATGATAGCCCTTGGTCACCAATTGCGTGCCGACGACGATGTCGATGTCGCCCGCCTCCATCCGCGCGACGAATTCCGCCGCCTTGGCCGGGGACCAGATGGTGTCGGAGGTGACGATGGCGGTCTTGGCATCGGGGAAGAGGGCGGCGACCTCATCGGCGATGCGCTCGACGCCGGGGCCACAGGCGACCAGGCTGTCCTCGCTGTCGCATTCGGGGCAGGCGCGCGGCGTCGGGATGGTGTGGCCGCAATGGTGGCAGGCGAGGCGGTTGATCAGGCGATGCTCGACCATCCACGCGGTGCAATTGGGGCATTGGAAGCGATGCCCGCAGGTGCGGCACAGGGTCAGCGGGGCATAGCCGCGGCGGTTGAGGAACAGCAGCACCTGTTCCTTGCGCTCCAGCGTCGCGTCGATCGCGCGGACCAGCTTGGGGGCGAGCCAGCGGCCGCGCATCGGCGGATCGGCGAGCAGGTCGATCGCCTCGATCGCTGGCATCTCCGCGACGCCATAGCGCCCGGGCAGCTTGAGTTCGGTGTAGCGGCCGAGTGCGACCTGTTGTCGGGTTTCAATCGCGGGGGTGGCGCTGGCGAGGATCACCGGGCAGCCTTCGAAATGCGCACGCATCACTGCGACGTCGCGCGCGTGATAATGGACGCCTTCCTCCTGCTTGAAGCTGGTCTCATGCGCCTCGTCGACGACGATCAGGCCGAGATTGGGATAGGGGAGGAAGAGCGAGGAGCGCGCGCCGACGGTGACCAATGCTTCGCCCGTGGCGATGGCGCGCCAGGCCCGGCGGCGCTGCGACTGGCGCAGGCCCGAGTGCCAGGCGACTGGCTCAACCCCGAAACGGGCGTGGAAGCGTTTGAGGAACGGCTCGGTCAGCGCAATTTCGGGCAGCATGACCAGTGTCTGACGCCCGGCTCGAATTGCCTCCGCTACGGCCTCGAAATACACTTCGGTCTTACCCGATCCGGTGACGCCGTCGAGGAGGAAGGGGTGAAACTGCCGGTCGCGCACCGCTTGGCGCAGCGTCGCGGCGACCGTGTCCTGCTCATCGGACAGTTCAGGCGCGCCGAAGCTTGGGTCCGGGAGCGGATAGGGCGTGTCGAGTGCGACCGTTACCCCCTCGATCGCACCGCTCTTGACCAGCCCGCGGATCACGCCGTCGGAGACATCTGCGATCGTCGCCAGTTCGCGGATCAGCCCTTGGCGGTCGCCAATGCGCTCCAGCGCCTGTTCGCGCTGCGCGGTCATGCGCGGCGGCACTTCGCCGGTAGCGCGATATTCGACGATGGTCTTGCCGCCCTCTAGCGCCGAGGTCGAGCTGAGCGCCATCCGCAGCACCGAGGCGATCGGGGCGAGATAATAGTCGGCGGTCCATTCGATCAGGCGGCGCAGCGGCGCGGGGATGGGTGGCGCATCGGCAACGGCGAGCAGGTTGCGCAGGCGGTTGTCGCCAATCTCCTCCGTCGGCAGCCGCTCCGCTTCCCACACCACGCCGATCAGCTGGCGCGGCCCGAGCGGCGCGACGACGATCGACCCCGGTTCGACCGTCATCCCGCGCGGGACGCGATAGTCGAGCGGGCCGAGCGCGGAGTTGAGGACGATGACGCGGGCGCGAGACATGTTTGCCATATCGGCATTCCCGCGCGGCGTGGGAAGCGCTAACCAGCACTGCAGAGGAGATCGCCGATGCTCATCCCAGCATTGCTGTTGCTTCAAGCCACCACCAGCTGCGCCGCGACTGATGTCGCGCTGCCCGCCAGTCTCTCGGGCTGGACCACGCAGGCCGACGGGTTCGGGATCAATCAGGCGGTAACGCTCGAAGCGGGCGATGTCGCGAAGCTGCCCGGCGTGCCCGCCGGCGCAAAGCCGGGCGGGGCGGTGATGATCGGGTTCCGGATCGAAACGGCCGGGCGCTATGGCGTCGCGCTCGACCAGCACGGCTGGATCGATGTGGTGCCGGGCGTTGCCGGTGGCGCGCCGGTCAAATCGACTCAGCACGGACATGGGCCGGACTGCTCATCGATCGGTAAGATCGTGCGCTTCGACTTGCAGCCGGGGATTTACCGGCTCTACCTTACCGGCCTCGACCAGCCGCGCGCAAAGGCGATGCTCGTCGCACCGCAATAGCGGCTATTCGTCTTCGTGCTGCGGCTTCCCGCCAAGCGCGATGGTCAACTGAAGGCTGAGCGCATGGTCCATCTGGTCGCGCGCGCCGCCTTTGCCGAAGCGATACTGGTTGAGATAGGCGATGTCGGCATTCAGCCCATCGGCCACCGGTAGCGTGACGCCGATCTGGTTGCGCATCCGCTCATAGCCCTTGCGCTGGCCCCAAACGGTGCTGTTGGGCAGATAGAAGCTTTCATGCCCGGCAAAGAGGGCGATGCCCTTGTCGCCCAGCGGATGGTTGTAGCGGACCAGCGGGCGGATGCGGAAGCCGATCTCGTCCCCGCCGGGGTGAAAGCGCTGATCGACGCGCAGGCGGGTCGAGATGCGACCGAAGGTGGCGACCACCTGTTGCCGAAGCCGGTCTTCATCCGCTGCATTGCTGTTCCCATGGGCGGACACGCGGCGATAGCCGATCCCGATCTCGACATTGTCGGCGACCTTGGTGCTGACGATCCCGCCGATTTCGGTGTGGAACAGTCCGTCCATGCGGTCGCTGAACCGGGCAATCCCCTCCAGCGTGACCCGCGACTGATCGTCGAGGCGAATCTGGGCGTTGGTCTGGAGCCAGAACTGCTCATCGACCTGCTGCGCCAAGGCTGGCGCGGCGGCGAACATCGGCACGACGAGAAAGATGGAGCGCATGGGAGTCCGGTGTTAGAGGGCTTCGCGAACAGAGTCGCGCTCCGCATAGCGCGACGTCATGTAACTGTCACATTCCACCGGAGTTCCCCCATGAAGTTCTTCGCCGACACCGCCGACACCAACGATATTCGCGAGCTGGCGGATGCCGGGCTGCTGGATGGCGTGACCACCAATCCGTCGCTGATCCACAAGGCGGGGCGCAACTTCCTGGAAGTCGTCGCCGAGATTTGCGAGATCGTGGATGGCCCGGTGTCGGCCGAAGTCGTCGCGCTCGATTATGACGGCATGATGCGCGAGGCGGAGATCGTGCGGAAGATCGCCGACAATGTCGCGGTCAAGCTGCCGCTGACGATCGAGGGGCTGAAGGCGTGCAAGGCGCTGACCAGCGACGGGACGATGGTCAATGTGACCCTGTGCTTCTCGGCCAATCAGGCGCTGCTGGCGGCAAAGGCCGGGGCGACGTTCATCTCGCCGTTCGTCGGGCGGCATGACGATATCGGGTTCGACGGGATGGACCTGATCGGCGATATCCGCCTGATCTATGATAACTATGCGTTCGAGACCGAAATTCTGGTCGCCAGCGTCCGTCACCCGATCCACATCCTCGAAGCCGCCAAGCTCGGCGCCGACGTGATGACCGCGCCGCCGGCGGTGATCCGCCAGCTGGTCAAGCATCCGCTGACCGACAAGGGGATCGAGGGCTTTATGGCCGACTGGGCGAAGACCGGGCAGACGATCGCCTGAGGGTTGTCGCATCACCGAAAGAAGGGCCGTCCCGGGATGCCGGGGCGGCCCTGCTTCGTTGGGATTACTCTGCGAGGAACGCCTTGACCTCTGCTGCGAAGCGCTGGGGTTGGTCGAGCATGATGAAGTGATAGCTGTCGGGGACCGCGACCAGCCGGGCCGGGGTGCCGGCGTAAGCGGGTTCCCATACCGCCTTGGCCTGTGCCTCGCCAATACCGGCGGCGTAGAGGATGGTGAAGGGCTTGGCGGTGACCTTGCCCAGTTCCGGGCCGATATCGGTGACGATATCCTCGTACAGCGCCTGGGCGACGGCGCGCTGGTCGGCCTTGAGGCCCCAATTGGCAACCTTGATCCGGCCTTCCGCAGTGTTCGACCAGATGCCGCCGGGGTCGCTGGTGACGGTGGGCATCGCCTTCATCCGCTCGGCCGAGGCGATGGTCATGGCGCGGAGCTGTTCGGCGCGGGGCGCGATGCTGGCGGGGGTTGCGGCGGGGTCGAACAGCCTGCCGAAAAAGGGCAGGGTGTCGACCACCAGCAGCCGGCCGACCCGGTCAGGGTGGCGGGCGGCGAGCATCATGCCGATCAGCCCGCCATAGCTGTGGCCGATCACGGCGGGCTGCTTGGCACCGCGCTTCGTTGCGTCGGCAAGGAGGTCGGCGATGATGCCGTCGGTCATGCCGGGCTTGCCATTCTCTCCCAGTGCATCACCGCCGAAGCCGTTGACCTGAACCAGCAGCACCTGCCGGTCCTTGGCGAGGTCGGGGGCGATGCCGTCCCAGACCTGGCGGGGGCTGGACAGGCCGGGGATGAGGTAGAGCGGTTCGCGGCCCGCTTTGGCTTCGCCGAGGGTGACGATCGAGATGTGCTGCATCCGCTGTTCGGCGGCGACCGGGGCCGCCTGGGCATGGCAGTGCTGGGGTGGAGCAAGGAAGGCTGTGGCCATGGCGGCGAGGGCAATCAGGCGGAACATGGTCAATCCTCCTTCGAGGGATTGGTGAAAATGTCTTCGATCGTCAGGCCGAACAGGTCGGCGATCTTGAAGGCCAGTGGCAGCGAGGGGTCGTAGCGGCCGGTTTCGATCGCATTGACGCTCTGCCGCGACACTTCGAGGCGTTCGGCGAGGTCCTGCTGGCTCCATTCCCGCTCGGCGCGGAGGACGCGGAGGCGGTTCTTCATGCTTCCTCCTCCGACTTGCGGTTGCGCAGAGCCGAAACGCACTGGCTGGCGCCCCAGATGCCGCACCAGATCGGGAAGCCCAGCATCGTCGGGAAATGCGGGACGGCGCCGCCGAACTCCAGAAAGCCCCAGATGCTCATGATCGCCAGCAGGCCAGCCAGACCGACCATCATGTGGCGGACGATCAGCGCCCGGAGATATTCGTCACTCTCTTCGACGACATAGAGGCCGATCACCGCGATGATCCCGACCAGCGGAAGGGCGGGCAGGACCGAGAGCAGGCCGAGCAGTGCGCCGGTTGGCTGGCTGTCGCGGATCACCCAGGTCGTGATGAACAGCGTTGCGACATAGACCGCGATCAGCGGCATGAACCGGGCGATGTAGCGCCGGCCGGCGGTGGTGGTGTTGCGCATTGGAAAGCTCCCTTGTTCAAATGACAAGTGAGCTTTACGCCGAGTCGGCCTTCTATGTCAAGCGTACTTTCCTATTTGACTGCGTTCCTTTCCAAATCGTCCAGCACGCTTTGCGCGAGCAGGCTGAGCGTGTCGTCGCGTGCCCCCATGATCACGATGCGGTCGCCCGGCTCAGCGACGGCGGCGAGGTGGGCGGCGGCGGCGGCGCGGTCGGGGATGTGGTGGGCGTCGCGGCCGGTGGCGACGATGTCGGCGATGATGTCGGCGCTGGTCACTTCGCGCGCGACGGTTCCGCCCTGATAGACGGGGTCGGGGAGGATGAGCTGGTCGTCGGGGGCGAGTTTTTCGGCGAACATGGCGACGAGTTCGCTGCGCATCACCTTGAGCGGGCCATAGCCGTGCGGCTGGAACAGCGCGAGGATGCGGCCGGGAAAGGCGTGCAGCGTGTCGAGCGTCGCGCCGATCTTGTCGGGGTTGTGCCCGAAATCGTCGATGACCGCGACGCCGTTCGCTTCGCCGACCAGCTCGAAGCGGCGGCGTAGGCCGGTGAAGCCTTGTACTGCGTCGCATACCGAATCGGCGTCGAGACCGGCGGCGATGCATGCGCCGATCGCGGCGAGGGCGTTGGCGACATTGTGGGTGCCGGGGACCGAGAGGCGGATGCGGCGGGTGGTGCCGTCCATTTCGAGGTCGAAGCCGATCGCGAAGGGTTCTGGCGACAGGTTGCGGGCGGACAGGTCCGCGTCGCTTTCGACGGCGAAGGTCCGGGTGCGGGCCGAGTCGAGCGCCCTGGCCAGTTCTGCGCTTTCGGCGTCGCCGATATTGACGATGGTGGTGCGCGCTTTGCCGGCGAAATCGCCGAACAAGGCGCGCAGCTCCTCGAGGCTCTTGTGATCGAGGCTGACATTGTTGAGCACCGCGACATGCGGGGTGTAGATCGCGATCGATCCGTCGCTCTCGTCGACTTCGCTGACGTACAGCTCGCCGCCGCCGACCAGGGCGCTGGCAAAGGGTGCCTCGGGCCGGACGAAGTTCTTCATCACCGCGCCGTTCATCACTGTCGGATCGCGGTCGAGGCGGTGCAGGATCCACGCGATCATGCCGGTGACGGTCGACTTGCCGCTGGTCCCGGCGACGCCGATTGAGAGCGGGGCGGCGTTGAACAATTTGGCGTTGAGTTCGGCACGGGTCATGCGGGGGCAGTCGAGGCTGGCCGCCTGAACCATGTCGGGGACGCTGTCCTCAACCGCAGCTGAGGCGATCACGACCTGATCGGGCGAGGTGATGCCGCTGCCGTCCTGAGCGAACAGGTCGATGCCGAGGGCACGCAGCGCGTCGAACTTGGCGGGGAGACGCCCCGAATCGAGGCTGCGGTCCGAGCCGGCGACGCTTGCGCCCTGGCCAGCAAGGATCATCGCGAGCGGCATCATGCCGCTGCCGCCGATCCCGACGAAAAAATGGGGTTTGCCGTTGTGCATTATGGCAGGCTATCGCGGGTAATTGTGAGTGGGGCAAGGCACTGCCTGTCCCCGCTTTCGTCCCGCCGAGCCGGGTTCGGGGTGCGTCGTTCCAACCGAGAATGTGCAGCCTGTGGCACGGTGGACCCCGGAACAAGTCCGGGGTGACGAAGGTGGTTGTTGGGGGTTGCAGGAATATGCGGATCGGCGTCGTCGCACCGGCACGGACAGTCAGCGCGGAATCGGCGGCGCGGATGCAGGCGTTCATGGCGCTGTACTGGCCCGCGCACGAGATCGTGTTCCACCCGCAATGCTTCCTGACCGAAGGGCATTTTGCAGGACCCGACGATGTTCGCGCGGCGGCGTTTGTGGAATTCGCCAATGACGCAGGCTTCGACGCGATCTGGTTCGCGCGCGGCGGATACGGCTCCAACCGCATCCTCGATGTCGCGATGCCGCAGCTGGGGGCGGCGGCGCGCAACAAGACCTATATCGGCTATTCCGACATGGGGTTCATGCTGGGTGCGCTCTATGCGCGGCGGATCGGGCGGCAGGCGCATGGGTCGATGGCGAGCGCCATGGGGGTCAACGACAAGGGCACCGACGCGGGCTGGGTGCTGAGCTGGCTGATCGACGGCAAGCGCGACGGGCTGGAGCCGACGCTGGACGGTCGCCCGGCGGCGGCGTTCAACCTGTCGATCCTGGCGGCGATGATCGGCACGCCGTGGCTGCCCGACCTGACCGACCATGTCCTGCATATCGAGGAGGTCGGCGAGCCGATGTACCGGATCGACCGGATGCTGTTCCAGATGGCGCATGCTACGCAGCTGCAGGGCATTGCCGGGGTGCGGCTGGGCGCGGTGACCGACATGGTCGACAATGACGTGCCGTTCGGCGAGTCGCTGGAACAGGTGATCATCCGCTGGTGTCGCGAGATGGGGGTGCCGTATCTGGGCCGATCGGGCATCGGGCATATCGCGCTCAACCGGGTGGTGCCGTTCGGCGTGATTTGAGGTCGGGGCTGACAGGCGTCCGACGATCCTGACGAAAACATGCGTGTATTGGGCTGACGCGACCGGGATGCGACCGGTTTGCGCCGGGTAGGCGACTGCGACGCGACAGGTGGGCGACGGGGTGACACCAGTGGCGCGACTTAGGCGCGACCGGGACGCGACACCGGGACGACGGGTATGCGACGGCGACGCGACATCGGCGCGAGGGGTGTGCGACGGCGGGGCGTCGCGTGTCGGGCGGGTGGTTTCGGGCTGGATGCGCATCGACCAGTTTATGCGCTTTTTGGGGGTTTGTAGGAAAGCCCGGTTTTCAGGGCTGGTGCGGCACGGGTTCGGTGTTACGCAAAGCGGATGAGCTCTCCTGATCTGCGCCAGCTGCTCCAGCCGCACCTCTTGCCCCATGAACGGATTGTCTGGTCGGGTCAGCCGCAACAGGGCGTGACGCTGAGCGGCATGGATGCGCTGCTGATTCCGTTCAGTCTGCTGTGGGGCGGGTTTGCGATCTTCTGGAACGTGATGGTGTGGTTCAGTCCTTTTTCGGGCGAGGGCGATGGCGGTGCGGATTTGTTCTTCAAGCTGTGGGGCCTGCCGTTTCTGTTGATTGGCCTGTATATGATCGCGGGCCGGTTCTTCCACGATGCCTGGCTGCGCCGACGGCAATTCTATGCGATCACCGACCAGCGCGTGATCGTGCTACGCGGCGCATCGACCACGTCGCTGGATATCCGGCGCCTCCCCCGGCTCGACCTTGCGCAGCACCGCGATGGCCGGGGCACGATCACGTTCGAGTCCGGCAACCAAATGTGGATGGCGGCGAACGGCCTGAACTGGTGGCTTCCATCGAGCGGCAGCCCGACGCGCTTCTTTCGCATTCAGGAGCCGCGCAAGGTGTATGAGTTGATCCACCGCCAAGCGCAGCCGTGACGCGCGGTTCGGCGTTGAAGAAGCAGAAGAAGACCCTCCCCAACCCCTCCCGCGAAGGCGGGAGGGGCTAGAGATTGCCGGTTTGCTCAATCGCAGAGGACGTCCGTCGGTTCGCCGAGCGCTGCGACGAGCGCCTTCACTTTTGCATAGTTGGCGCTGAGCATCGCGCCATCAGGAGGCTCCAGCGCGTTGCTGCCGGAAGCCGCGACTCCGTCGCAGCAGAAGCAGACCGCGACATCGCCGACCTGCTTTCCGCTCGCATCATAATAGCGGAAGAAATGGTGGGGCATGAAGCACGCGCTTTCCGCTTCCGGAGCTGCGGTGATCACAAGGCTGTTCTCGAACGCCTGGCGCTGGGCAGCGTTGAGTTGGACCCCCTTTGCCTTGCTGAGGATCGGCTTGCCGGCATCGGTATAGTCGACCTCGACGAACAGGCGCAGCTGGGTGGCCTGAGGGAAGGGGTTGGTGACACGGCGATCCTTGAACGGTTGAGCGATCGACGCCGTGGCATTTGACGGACCGGGCTGCGCGATTGTGTCGACCTTTCGCTCGCAGGCCGCGACCGCGAGCGCGGCGGCGAGGAGCGCGAGGATGCGCGCGGCGCTCATCCCTCCCGCCCCACGCGGACGAGGGTGCCGTCGGGGTCGCTGACGGCAAATTCGTACATGCCCCAAGGCTTCAGATGCGGCGCGCCGGGTTCGATGATGCGGTCGCGCACGCGGGCGGCAACGGCGTCGACGTCTTCGGCGTAGAGGTACAGGCCGAAGGGGTTGTCGGGGGCCTGGGGCGTGCCCGGTTCGTGGCGCAGGTGCAGGTGCCAGCCCTTGCCGTCGCTGAGGATTCGATAGTGCCCCCAGTCGCTGTCGAGGGTGAGGCCGAGGCGCTGGTAGAAGTCCGTGCTGGCCTGCAGGTCGCGGCAGGGTAGGATGGCGGTGATGTGGTGATCGGGCATCGCGCGAGGTTAGCGTTTGAGGATGGGGAGAAGAAGGTTTGATTCACGCTAAGGCGCGAAGACGCGAAGAGTGTTTTCACGCGGAGGCGCGGAGACGCGGAGGTGTCGTCCTGCTTTGCGGCCTCAGCCGCCTTTTTCTGCGTTGCGTTGGTTGGGGACGGTTGGAATGGAGGGCCGCTGGCGCGGCTGGCGATCCTTCTCAGCGCCTCCGCGCCTCCGCGTGGACACGTCTTCTTCTTCGCGTCTTCGCGCCTTGGCGTGAGTCATTTCTTCTTGATCGAGAGACTTGCCGCACTGCCCCGCCCCAACCCCTCCCCTGAGCCGCAGGCGAGCGTAGCTCAACGGGAGGAGCTATTGTTGTGCCTCTGGCGTTGCGCGCCTTCTTGGCCTATTTGAACGCCATGGCCCGCATCGTCGCCAGCACTACCACCTTCACTCCCGCCGCGGCGGGAGGGTTTGGCGTGCGCGGTTAGAACCGCTCCGCCGCCCTCTTGCCCGGGATCGGGTGAGATGGCGCTGCTCCCCTTCGATCCTGCCTCTTTTCCTACAGCGCTGCCCCGTGCATAGGCACGTCAAACATGCAGGACTGATATGGCGCAGCTTCTTTCGATCACGCTTCCCGATGGCTCCGTGCGACAGGTCGCGCCGGGGACGACGCCTGGCGACATTGCCGCCGCGATCGGGCCGGGCCTGGCCAAGGCGGCGATTGCCGCGCGGGTCGATGGCGAATTGCGCGACATCAACCGGCCGCTGGAGGGCGATGCCAACCTCGCGCTGGTGACGGCGCGCGACGAGGCGGATGCGCTGGAGCTGGCGCGGCATGACTTTGCGCATATCCTGGCCGAGGCGGTGCAGGCGCTGTTTCCCGGGACGCAGATCACCTTTGGTCCGGCGACCGATGACGGGTTCTATTACGACGTGATGGCTCCGGCATCGCGCGCGCCCTTCTCGATGGAGGATCTGCCCGCGATCGAGGAGAAGATGCGCGAGATCATCCGTGCCGACAAGCCGCTGCGCCGTGAGGTGTGGAGCCGGCAGGCGCTGATCGATCGGTGGAGCGCGCAGGGCGAGAGCTTCAAGGCGGAATGGGCCAAGGAGCTGCCCGAGGGCGAGGAGCTGACGGTGTATTGGTCGGGCGATGACTGGCTCGACATGTGCCGCGGGCCGCATTTGGCGAGCACGGGCAAGCTCGATCCGCAGGCGTTCAAGCTGATGCGCGTCGCGGGTGCCTATTGGCGTGGCGATCAGAAGAATGCGCAGCTGACGCGCATCTATGGCACCGGCTGGCTGAACAAGAAGCAGCTCGACGCGCATCTGCACAAGCTCGAGGAAGCGGCCAAGCGCGACCATCGCAAGCTGGGCGCGGAGATGGACCTGTTCCACCTTCAGGCCGAGGCGCATGGCAGCGTGTTCTGGCACCCCAAGGGCTATATGGTGTGGCGCCAGCTCGAGGCGTATATGCGCCGCGCGATCGACGCAGCGGGCTATCGCGAGGTCAAGACGCCGCAGGTGATGGACGCGCGCCAGTGGGAGCAGTCGGGCCATTGGGGCAAGTATCGCGAGAATATGTTCGTGATCCCCGACGAGGTGCCGAACGTCGATGACGAAGGCCCGGTGATCAGCGGCGAGGCCGACTGGATGGCGCTCAAGCCGATGAACTGCCCGGCGCATGTGCTGATTTTCCGGCAGGGGCTGAAGAGCTATCGCGAGCTGCCGCTGCGGCTGTACGAGAATGGCTGTTGCCACCGCAACGAGCCGCATGGCGCGCTGCACGGGTTGATGCGGGTGCGCCAGTTCACGCAGGACGACGCGCATATTTTCTGCCGTGAGGACCAGATCGTTGCCGAGGTGCAGGCGTTCTGCGAGCTGGCGGATCGGGTGTATCGCGACTTTGGCTTTACCTATTCGATCAAGCTGGCGCTGCGGCCGGAGAAGCGGTTCGGGTCCGACGCCGATTGGGACAAGGCGGAGAATGAGCTGCGCGACGCGGTGGTGCGCGCGGGGCTGGCGACGCCGGAATATGGCTGGGAAGAGCTGCCCGGCGAAGGGGCGTTCTATGCGCCCAAGCTGGAATGGCACCTGACCGACGCGATCGGGCGGACGTGGCAGGTGGGCACGATCCAGTCGGACCGCGTGCTGCCCGAGCGGCTCGACGCGTCGTACGTCGGCGAGGATGGCGAGCGGCACCGGCCGGTGATGCTGCACCGCGCGATCTTTGGGTCCTATGAGCGGTTTATCGGCATCCTGATCGAGCATTTCGCCGGGCGGCTGCCGGTGTGGCTGGCGCCGGTGCAGGCGGTGGTGGCGACGATCGTGTCGGATGCGGATGACTATGCGAAGGACGCGGTCGCGAAGCTGAAGGCGGCGGGCATCCGGGTCGAGAGCGACCTGCGCAACGAGAAGATCAACTACAAGGTGCGCGAGCATTCGCTGGCCAAGGTTCCCCACCTGCTGGTGGTCGGCAAGCGTGAGGCGGACGAGGGGACGGTCGCCGTCCGCACCTTGGGCAGCGAGGGGCAGAAGGTGATGTCGCTTGACGACGCCATCGCGATGCTGCGCGCGGAAGCGCTGGCGCCTGACTTGAAGTAATTACCCAGCCGCGGCGAGCGGCCAGGCGGCGGTTTCGACGCGGTTGCGGCCGCGGGCCTTGGCGCGGGCGAGGGCGTCGTCGACGCGGGCGAGCAGCGCGCGGGTGGTGCGGTCGCCGGGCGCGGCGGCGGCAACCGCGACGCCGATGCTGACGGTGACGATGCCGTGGGTCGAGGCCGGGTGCGCGATGGCTTCGTCGGCAATGGCGTGCCGCAGCCGCTCGGCGAGCTTCATTGCGCCGTGCAATGACGCGGTGCGGGCGAGGACGACGAACTCGGCCCCGCCATAGCGCGCGATCAGGTCGTCCGGGCCGAGTTCGGCCTGGAGCAGCCAGCTGCACCGCTGAAGGCACTGGTCGCCCGCTGTGCTGCCGGCGACTTCGTTGAACGCCTTGAACGCGTCGAGATCGATCATCAGCAGCGCAAAGGGCTGGTGCTGCGCGCGCATGGCCGACCATGCCTGCGTCAGCTCTGCATCAAAGGCGCGGCGGTTGGCGATGCCGGTGAGGTGATCGCGCTCGGCAAGGCGGCTCATCGTATCGTGCGCGGTTTCGAGCGCGTCGAGCGTAGTGACATAGCGCACCTCGATCATCAGCGAGCGCACTGCGTGCAGGCCGATGACGCACGCACCGAGGATCAGGCCGGCGAGCGGGGTGCGGGTGGCGATGACCAGCGCCATCGCGAGCATCGCTGCGGTCAACAGGCTGGGCGCGACGCGGCGGATCGATTCGGCGATGACGTTGCGCTGGCGGGCGGCGAAGCCGTGGTCGTGCTCCCCGGTATCGCGCGCCGGACGCAGCGTGGCCAGAACGAAGAGGATGAACGGCAGATCGGCCGGCCACCAATAGGGTGAGCTATCCGGAATGGCGCTGCCATTGGCGAGGTAATAGCCGTTGAGCGCGATGCTGATCGCGACGCTGCCGACCCACAGCAAGACGACGTGGCCGATGAAGCGGCGGTCGGCCACGGTCGGCTGCACCGCCCAGGCGATCAGGGCGAAGAGCGCCAGGGCAATCTTCAGCCAGACGTTATAGCCGTAGGCGGTCATGAAGCCGAGCGCGTAGCTTTCGGCGCGCGCGCTCACCATGCCGGGGAACAGCAGGGCGGAGGCGATCAGCACGAACAACGCGGCACGGGCCAGGTCGATATGCCGGAACGGTGCGGCGTTGCTCGCCGGATTATGGGCAAGCAGCAGGAACAGCGGTGCCATGCGCGCCATGTCGAGCAGCGTGTCGAACGCGGCCTGACTCGACGCGAGCGGCGTATCGCGAGGGATCAGCGGATAGACGATGTACGAGGCCAGCCACAGCAGCAGCGTCAGTGCCAGCGCAACCCAGCGGAACGTCCGCGCCGGTTCCCGCCGCGCGGCATCGATGCAGCGAGCGATCGCGATAACCAGAAATGCGCCGGTGCCGACCACGAATACGAGCGGCCATTGCGGCAGGATCAGTGACAGCAGCATGTGAAGAGCGGCCGCAGCGGCCAGCGCGGCGTGCCAGCCGCGTGTCTGGATTCCTGTCACTGCTCGGTCACTCGCCCCCCCGTTTCGGAAGCGTTCCTAACAAGTCCTGCGGACGCATGGATATCGTTATTTGCGGCGGTTTCGCGGTTTCGTGCGTCGCACTGGCACGCATGGCGGGGCGGTGTCGCGCGGAGATTGCCCGCACTTTGCTGCATCACCTTCCCTCGGCCGGCTTTTGCGCCTATATGTCCGCTCTATTTAGCAACAGGAGAAGCATCCATCCGTCCTCCCATGTCCCGGCGCGGTTTCGCGCCCCCGGTGCCGACCGGCCCGCGGTTCAATGAATTCATTGTCTCCCCCAAGGTTCGCGTGATCGACCATGAGGGTGAGAATCTGGGCGTGATGCTCACGCGCGAAGCGATGGAGCAGGCGCAGGCGCTGGGCCTCGACCTGGTCGAAGTGTCCCCGAACGCCGATCCGCCCGTCGCCAAATATCTCGACGTCGGCAAGTTCAAATACGAGGCGCAGAAAAAGGCGAACCTCGCGCGCAAGTCGCAGAAGACGCAGGAGATCAAGGAGATCAAGATGCGTCCGAACATCGACGATCATGATTATGAGACGAAGATGAAGGCGGTGCACAAGTTCATCGGCGAGGGCGACAAGGTCAAGATCACGCTGCGCTTTCGCGGTCGTGAGCTGAGCCATGGGCAGCTGGGCATGAACCTGCTCAAGCGCGTGCAGGAAGACGCCGCCGAAGTGGCGAAGGTCGAAAGCTATCCGCGCATGGAAGGCCGCCAGATGCTGATGGTGCTGTCGCCCAAATGAGGGTGACGGCGCTTGCGGTGCTGGCGCTGGCCGCGCCGGTTCCTGCGGCTGCGCAGGTGGTGCACAGCCCGCCGATCACCGCCGGGACGGACGAGCCGCTCGTCCGTCCGGCGGATGCCAAGCTGGTGTGGTCGGATGAGTTCGACACCGACGGCCTGCCGGACCCTAAGCGCTGGGCGTACGATACCGCCCGCAACAAGCTGGGCTGGCATAACGAAGAAAAGCAATATTACGCCAAGGCCCGGCCGCAGAATGTGCGGGTCGAGGGCGGGCGGCTGATCATCACGGCGACGCAGGAGCGGCTGTCCGACCAGCCCGATCATGGCGGGCAGGATTATGCCTCGACCAAGCTGTTCACCAAGGGCATCGCGGACTGGCGCTACGGCTTTTTCGAGATCCGCGCGAAGCTGCCGTGCGGGCGCGGCATCTGGCCGGCGATCTGGATGCTGGCGTCGGACGACAGCAAGGGCTGGCCCGCGATGGGCGAGATCGACATCATGGAGCATGTCGGCTGGGACAATGGCCGAGTCCATGGCACGGTGCATACCGGCGCGTACAATCATGTTTCCAACACGCAAAAGGGGTCGAATGTCGTCATCCCCGATGTGTGCGAGGCGTTCCACACCTATCAGCTCGACTGGAATGCGGACCGTATCCTGATCGGGATCGACGGCCGCGCGCATATGCGGTTCGAGAATGACAAAAAGGGTGATCCGCAGACCTGGCCGTTCGGCACGCCGGAATATCTGATCCTGAACGTCGCGGTCGGCGGCTGGGGCGGGCAGAAGGGGATCGACCCCAAGGCGTTCCCGGCGGCGATGGAAGTCGATTATGTGCGGGTGTGGCAGCGGGATTGAGGGGGAGTGACAGTCGCAACGGCAGTTCGGTTGGTTTTGAAGGCGGCGTTTTGCCTGATCCTTTCATGGATGCTCGTGCTTCTGACTCTCGGATACGTCGTTCACTATTTGCAGATTTCGTTCCCGGTCGGCTTGTTCGCGATCCCGGTAGCAATCGGGATGTTCGCGCTGTTCTCAAGAATTGAGCGACGTTCAGCTGAGTAGCTACAGTTCGTCGCCCCGGGCTTGACCCGGGGCTGGGCTTTTCTTGCATTGTTGAAGAAGAAGCCTTGGCCCGGCTCAAGGCCGGGCTGACGATGGGGTGTGGTCCAACTCCTCTCCGTTCCGGGGAGGATTTGTTTAGTCTCCGCCGCCGCCGCCGTCTCCGCCGCCATCTCCGCCCGAATCGCTATCGGTGCGGTCGCGGTCGCCGGTGCCGCTGACGTAGGTAGAGCCGCCGTCGCCGCCCTCCTTCTTGTGCTTGGCTTCCTTTGCCGCGTTGAGCGAGACGAACACCGCCATCAGCGAAATCGCCACCGCGCCGAGCGCGATCCAGACGGCGGTCATGCGGGCGGCTCCCATAGCTCGATGGCGTTGCCTTCGGGATCGTGGATGCGGGCGAATTTGCCGACTTCGGGCGAGTCCCATTCGGGATTGGTGACGATGTCGATCCCCGCAGCATTGAGCTGTTCGAGCATGCCTTCCAGATCGCGGACGCGCAGGTTGATCATGAATTGCTTGTCGGCGGCGAAATAGTCGGTTGCCTGTTTGAACGGGGCGAACACCATCGGACCGCCCTGGGTGTGCCAGGTCCATTCATTGACATCGCCCCCGCTATCCTCGGCGACGCAGCCTGCGCCGATCCCGAGATGCTCGCGATACCATGTGTTGAGCGCGTCCGGGTCCATCGCCCGGAAGAACAGCCCGCCCATGCCGAGTACGCCCATTGTCGTCGCTCCCCCGTGGTTGTGGGGGAGTGTAGGGCGGTATTGCGGCAAATCCAGCCTTCTCGTCGCCCCGGGCTTGACCCGGGGCCGGGCTGCGTTGGGCTGGCGTTGCCGAAGAAGCCTTGGCCCGGCTCAAGGCCGGGCAGACGACTTGGTCCTAAAACCCCCCCCCCGTTCCGGGGAGGATTTACGCCGCGCTCGCGAACTCGCCCTGGCCCGCGGTTGCGTCGAGCAGGCGGCGTTCGAGCGACTTGAGGCGCAGCACGGCGGTGATCTTGTCGCCGGTCAGGTCGGTCACATAGAAGGTGTCGACCGCGCGCTCGCCATAGGTGGCGACATGCGCGCTGTGGATCGTCACCTTGGACTGGAACAGCGCATAGGCGAGGTGGTGGAGCAGCGCCGGGCGGTCGCGCGCCTGCACCTCGATCACGGTGAAGCGGTTCGATGCCTTGTTGTCGATCAGCACGTTCGGCTCGATCGTAAAGGCATCGGCACGCAGGCGGGGCAATGGCTTGGCGGCGAGGCGTTCGGTGAGCTTGGCGCGGTTGGCGAGCGCTTCGGCAATCCCGGTTTCGATCCGCGCCAACTGGCCGGGATCGTCGAACGGGCGGCCGAGCGGGTCCTGAACCAGGAAATTGTCAAGCGCCATGCCGTCGCGCGTGGTGTGGATGCGCGCGTCGATGATGTTGCCGCCGGCCGCATGGATCGCGCCGGCGATGCGGTAGAACAGCCCGGCATGGTCGGCGGCATAGACGGTGACGAGCGTGGCACCGCGATCGGGATAGACGGTCGCCTCGACCGATAGCTGGGCGTTGCCGGCGCGCGCGATGAAGCGGGCGTTGCGTTCGATCACATCCTCGGGCTCTGCCACCCAATAGGGGTCGGCGAGGCGGCGGACGAACTCGCCGACATCGCCAACCGCCTGGGCAAGCGCGGCCTGTTTCGCGGCGATGCGCTCACCGCGCCCCTTTTGCTTGTGGCCGAGGCGCAGCACCTCTTCGGCGCTGTCGAACAGGTTGGTGAGCAGCTGGCGCTTCCACCCGTTCCACACGCCGGGGCCGACCGCGCGGATATCGACGACGGTGAGGATCAGCAGCATCATCAGCCGCTGCGGCGATTGCACCACGGCGGTGAAGTCGAGGATCGTCTTGAAATCGCTGAGGTCGCGTTTGAACGCGGTGGCGGACATCAGCAGGTGATAGCGGACCAGCCACGATACCGTCTCGGTCTCCGCCGCGGTCAGGCCGAAGCGCGGGCAGAGCTTGAGCGCGATCTCTGCGCCGATCACGCTATGGTCGCCGCCACGGCCCTTGGCGATGTCGTGCAACAGGACGGAGACATAGAGCGCGCGGCGCGAGGCGACCTGATCGAGGATGCCGCTGGCGAGCGGGTGATCCTCCTTGAGGTCGCCCTTTTCGATGCGGTTGAGCAGGCCGACGGCGCGGATCGTGTGTTCGTCCACCGTGAAGTGATGGTACATGTCGAACTGCATCTGCGCGACGACACGGCCGAAGTCCGGCACGAACTGGCCGAACACCCCGGCCTCGTTCATCCAGCGCAGCACGGTTTCGGGATCGCGCGGGGACGTCAGCACGTCCATGAACAGCGCGTTGGCGCGCGGGTCGTCGCGCCAGTCGGCGATCAGCTTGGCATCGCGATTGGCGGCGCGCATCGCGAGCGGATGGACTTCGAGCTTGTGCAGGTCGGCGAGCTGGAACAGCTCGACCAGCCGCACCGGGTCTTCGCGGAAGAAAGCGTCGTTCGGAAGCGCCAGGCGGCCGCGATCGAGGACGAAGCCCTTGAGCTTGCGGGGGGACCGGCGGATGCGGGGGAGGCCGAAGCGGCTGCCGCGCGCGGCGAACTTCTCGTCCAGATGCGCGAGGAAGACGCCGGTGAGGTCGCCGACCATCTTCGCCTGCAGGAAGTAGAAGTGCATGAAGCGCTCGACCTTCGACTTGCCCGGGCGGTCGGCGTAGCGCATCCGCTCGGCAATCTCGCGCTGATAGTCGAAGGTCAGCCGGTCCTCGCCGCGCCCGGCGAGGTTGTGGAGGTGGCAGCGCACTGCCCAGAGGAAATTCTCGGCGCGGCGGAACTGGCGGTATTCGAGCTTGGTGAGCAGCCCGACCTCGACCAGATCGGCGGGTTCGCGCACGCCATGGGCGTATTTGCCGATCCAGAACAGGGTGTGGAGGTCGCGCAGGCCGCCCTTGCCCTCCTTGACATTGGGTTCGACGACATAGCGGCTGTCGCCCATCTTGCGGTGGCGCTCGTCCCGCTCGGCGAGCTTTTGCGCGATGAAGTCGCGCGCGCTGCCATTCTGGATCTCCGCCTTGAAGCGCGCTGCAGCCTCGTCATAGAGCGCGGTGTCGCCCCAGATATAGCGCGCCTCGAGCAGCGCGGTGCGCACGGTGATGTCGCCGCGCGCCTCGCGCACCATCTCGTCGAGCGAGCGCGAGCTGTGGCCGACCTTTAGCCCCATGTCCCACAGCGAATAGAGCATCGATTCGATGACCTGCTCGCTCCACCCGGTCTGCTTCCACGGGGTGATGAATCCGATATCGACATCGCTGTGCGGCGCCATCTCGCCCCGCCCGTATCCGCCGACCGCGATCAGGGTCATGCGTTCGGACGCGGTCGGGTTGCTGTTGGGGTAGAGCCGCGCGAGGGTGAAGTCCCACAAGGTGCGCAGCAGCTGATCCATCAGGAATGCGCCGCTGGCCGCGCTTTCATGGCCCTTGGCGGGGTGATCGATCAGGCGGCGGGCGATTTCGGCGCGGCCATCCTCCAGCGCTTGCTTGAGTCGCAGCGCCGCGGCCTGACGCAGCCGCATCGTATCGGGCGCATCGAGCGCGGCAAGATCGTCCGCCAGCGCCCGCCGGTCGACGATCGCGCGGCGGTGATGGATGGAGTCAAAGCGGCCGGACATGAGGGGGAGATAGGGGAGGTCGCGCGGTCGCGCCACCTTGTTCGTCATCCCGGCCTTGGGCCGGGATCCACCGGGCGGCGAGCGCGATGCTCGAGCCTCTATCGCCGGACTCGCGGCGCAGTGGACCCCGGCACAAGGCCGGGGTGACTAACTGAGGTTCAATCCGGCTTCTTGGCCACACCGACCAGCGCCGGGCGGAGCAGGCGGTCGCGGATCATGTAGCCGGACTGGATTTCCTGCACGATCGTGCCGGGTTCGGCGTCCGCGCTGGGCATTTCCATCATCGCCTGGTGGCGATTGGGGTCGAGCGCTTCGCCGAGCGCGCTGATCTTGGAGATGCCGTGGCGGGCGAAGACGCTGTCGAGTTCGCGCCCGGTCGCTTCGAGGCCCACGATCAGCCCCTTCATCTTGTCGTCTTCGCGCAGTTCCTCAGGGATTGCGGCGAGCGCGCGGCCGAGATTGTCGGCGACCGACAGGATGTCGCGGGCAAAGCCGGTGGCGGCATAGTTGCGCGCGTCCTCCGCTTCCTTCTGCGCGCGGCGCAGCAGGTTCTGGGCCTCGGCACGGGCGTAGAGGGTCGCGGACTTGGCTTCGGCGAGTTCCGCCTCAAGCGCGGCGACGCGGTCCTGTTCGGCCACTTCGGGGGCGGCCTCTGCGGTTTCCTGACGGAGGTCGTCGGTCGCTTCGGTCTTGTTGTCTTCGGTCATGGTTCCTGCGTGTTTTCTTATGGTTCAGGCCAGCAATCTGGCCAGGGTCGATGCCGTGAAATCCACCATGGGCACGACGCGCGCATAGTTCAACCGGGTCGGGCCGATAACCCCCACCACGCCGACCACGCGGCCGTCCATCGCACGCACCGGCTTGGCGATGACGGAGGAGCCCGAGAGGGCGAACAGCTTGTTCTCCGACCCGATAAAGATACGTGCGGCGTCAGCCTCTCGCGCGCTGTCGAGCAGGCGGGCGATTTCCTCCTTGCCCTCCAGCTCGTCGAGCAGGCGGGTGACGCGGTCGAGATCCTCGGCCAGCGCGGATTCGAGCAGGCGGCCCTGACCGCGCACGATCAGCACCGGGCGATCATCGCCATCCTGCGACCAGACGGCGAGTCCGCGCTCGACCAGGGTGCGGGCGGCATCGTCGAGCGCGGCGCGTTCGCTGGCGATCTGAGTCGCGATGCGGGCGCGGGCCTGCGACAAGGTGAGGCCGCCGAGCGTGGCGGTGAGGAAATTGGCGGCCTGTTCCAGCGTCGCCGGGGGCAGGCCGGGGGGCAGTTCGACCACGCGGTTTTCGACCGACCCGTCCTCTCCCACCAGTACCGCGAGCGCGCGGTCGTTGCCCAGCGGCACGAAGCCGAACTGGCGCAGCACGCGCTCCGCCTTCGGCACCAGCACCATGCCGGCGCAGGCCGAGAGGCCGGAGAGTGCGGCGGTGGTGGAGGCGAGCGCCTCCTCGACCGGGCCGCGTGTGGCGGCGCGCGATTCGATCGCGGCGCGCTCCTCGGCGGAGGGCTCGTTCGCCTGCATCATGCCATCGACGAACAGACGCAGGCCAAGATCAGTCGGCATCCGCCCCGCACTGGTATGCGGCGCGGCGAGCAGGCCGAGTTCCTCGAGATCCTGCATGACGTTGCGGATCGAGGCGGGGGAGAGGTTGAGTCCGGGCGCGCGCGAAATGGTGCGCGAGCCGACCGGCTGACCCGCGTCGAGATATGATTCGACGACGACGCGGAAGATGTCGCGGGCGCGGTCGGTCAGCTCGGTGATGGGCGGGGTGGTCATCCGGTCTATCTATGCACGATGTCCGCAATTTGCACGATAGTGGCTAAGGCCGCGCGCCCAGCAACAGGCTCAGGGGCAGCAGGTCGGGGGCGTTGCCCAGCGCGTCGGCGAGGGCGCGGGTGGTTTCGCTTTCGCAGCCGAAATAGAAATAGAGCCGGTCGGCACCGGGGCCGGTGCCCCAGCGGACCTCGACGCTGGGCATGTCGGTTGCGGCGCGGGGGCAGTCGGGGCTGCCCGGCTCGATCCGCCGCTCGCCGCGCGGGCGATACGGGGCGCGGCGGCATAGGCGTCATATTGCGCGGGGGTCAGCGGGAAATTGGCCTTGCCGATGACGCTGGTGTGGCGGATTCCGGTGAACAGGCCGGAATTGTTGCCATAGACCTCGACCTTGTACTCGGGGCATGCGCCGAAACAGGGGCCGGTCTGGTAGATGATCGTCTTCGAAACCGCAGCGGGTGTCGCTGGCGTGACTGGTCCCGTCCGCGTGCAACCGGCGAGCGCCAGTCCCGTCACCGCAACCATCGCCAGCCGCTTCATGTCCACGTCTCCAACGGATCGTGCGGCGAGACTGGCGCGTTCCGCCGGTCGCGTCTAGGTGCTTGGCCAAGAGCTACAGGAGATTAGAGTTATGCGCCCCAGCGGCCGCGCCCCCGATCAGATGCGTGCAATCAGCATCGAGCCGAACTTCACCATCCATGCCGAAGGATCGGTGCTGGTGAGTTTCGGCAATACCAAGGTGCTGGTGACGGCGAGCGTCGAGGAGCGGGTGCCGCCGTTCCTGCGCGGCAAGGGCGAGGGCTGGGTGACGGCCGAATACGGCATGCTGCCCCGCGCGACGCATACGCGCGGCAGCCGTGAGGCGGCGAAGGGCAAGCAATCGGGGCGGACGCAGGAGATCCAGCGGCTGATCGGGCGATCCTTGCGCGCGGTGACCGACCTCAAGGCGCTGGGCGAGCGGCAGATCACGCTGGATTGCGACGTGATCCAGGCCGATGGCGGAACGCGCACGGCGGCGATCAGCGGCGCATGGGTCGCGCTGCGCCTCGCAGTCGACAAGCTGATCGCCGAGGGCAAGCTGACCACCGACCCGATCATGCAGCAGGTCGCGGCGGTGTCGTGCGGCATCTATCAGGGCAATCCGGTGCTCGACCTCGATTACGACGAGGACAGCGCGGCGGATGCGGATGCCAATTTCGTGCTGCTGGCGGACGGCAAGATCGCCGAGGCGCAGGCGACCGCCGAGGGCGCGACCTATGATGAAGAAGGTCTGCTCCGCCTGCTGCGTCTCGCCCGGATCGGCTGCGGGGAGATTTTCGCGGCACAGTTGAAGGCGGCGGGACGGTGAGCGGGCCAGAGGAAGACATGGGCGGCGACGCCCCGCAGGCGATCCGCAAGCTGGTCCCCGGCAAGCTGGTCATCGCCAGCCATAATGAGGGCAAGGTGCGCGAGATTCGCGAGCTGCTCGCCCCCTTTGGCATCGAGCCGATCAGCGCGGCGTCGCTCGACCTGCCCGAACCGGAAGAGACGGGCACGACCTTTGTCGCCAATGCCGAGCTGAAGGCGATGCAGGCGGCGGACCTGTCGGGCCTGCCGGCGCTCGCCGATGACAGCGGGCTGTGCGTCGAGGCGCTGGGCGGCGATCCGGGGATTTTCTCGGCGCGCTGGGGGCTGCCCGATCCGGGCATTCCCGCGCTGGCGCCCGAGGCGGGTGAGGGGCGCGATTTCGACCGCGCGATGCGGCGGGTGAACACGCTGCTCGAGGCGCTGCCCGAAGGCACGTCGCGCGCGGCGCATTTCGTGTGCGCGCTGGCGCTCGCCTGGCCCGACGGGCATGTCGAATGGTTCGAGGGGCGGGTCGATGGCACGCTGATCTGGCCGCCGCGCGGGGACCGGGGCTTTGGCTATGATCCGATGTTCGTGCCCGAAGGGCATGACCGCAGCTTTGGCGAGATGAACCCGGCGGCGAAGCATGCGATGAGCCACCGCGCGGATGCGTTCGCGCAGCTGGTTGCGGCGGTGTTCTAGAGCGTAAGGTCGCGCAGGATCGCGTCGAGCAGGAGCACCAGCGCGGCGTCGGTGCGCGCCTCCTCGTCGCGCGAGACGGTGAGCGTGCGGACGAGATCGTCCTGGTGCATCCGCCGGGCGAGGCCGATTGCGGTTTCGTAGCTGACCCGCTCGGCCTGTTTGCCCTTGCGGAAGGCGCCGACCAGTGCCGTATCGCGCAGCGGGCCGGCGGTGATGGTGTCGGCGTCGCGCGCCGCATCGTCGAGGATCGCGCGCAGCCAGATATTGGGCGGACCCTGGACGTCGCCGTCGAGCGCCGCGATCGCCGACGTCAAGCGCTCCGCCTGAGCCTGTGCGACGCGCGCCTCTTCGGCAAGATAGGTGCCGATGCGATAGGACGCATTGCGCTGCAGCTCGGCCGACCGCTCGATCCACGCCAGTTCGGCATCGTGCAAATCCTGAAGCGCGACGATCAGCAGGGCGCGGGGGGTGTCGGTGTCAGCCATGGGCGCACAACGCATCATGATCTTCTGCGGTCCCTGACGAATTCGGTCTTGTGCTGGCGGTTGCGGGCATGCCGCGATAGGCAGGGGACATGGCGACTTTCGTCCACCTGACCAGCCATCGCAACCTGCCCGGCATCCGGCGCGGAGGAATCGCGTTCGTGAAGCGCGACGGATGGCGGCCCGACCGCATCTATGCGCTGCCGGTAACGCGCGAGTTCAACATCGCGCATCAATGGCTGCGCGAGTTGCGGCGGATGGGGGGCGGGACGATCGCGGGGGTCTATTTCCGCATCCCCGATGACGAGATGGTCGAGGTGTCGCACTATAGCGGCACCCCGGTGACGATGCGCGCGGCCGAGGCGGTGGCGCTGATGCTGGCCGCGGAGCAGCGCGATCCAGCGGCGGCACGGGTCGCTGACAAGGCGTCAAAGGCGGTTCAGCGCCGGCGCGCGCTGCCGTCCTCACCCGAGGGATTTCAGGTGACGATTTCCCGACCAATCGCGCGGAGCGAGATTTTGCGCTTCAAGATGCTGCCGCAGGTTACGGGCTGGCGCTATATGCCCGGCGCGAACGGGATGGCGCCGTGCGGGTGCGTGTGCTGCATGAAAGGCAGCTTTGGCGTCCGCAAGCTGGAGCGGCGGCTCGAGGCGGATGAGGCGGCGGGGCGGAAGCCCAAATATTATCTGTTCGGGCGGGATGAGGCTTCGTTTGCGCGGGTGGAGCGGTTGCGGCGCGACCAATGAACTTTTTCACCCCGGACTTGTTCCGGGGTCCACCGCGCCACTAGACCCGACGCTCAAGCTTGGAGCGGTGCGCTTGCCGTACGGTGGACCCCGGCACGGTGGCCGGGGTGACGATTTGAGTCACGGCAACGCTACCTGCCCCATCACATTGCCCGCCGGGGAGTAGCGGCAGACCAGGACGTCCTCGCGCGCGTTGCTGGCGAGGCCGCAGCCGACTCGGGTGGTGCGCGACCAGATGATCTGGGCGTAGTGGCCGGCATCGACGAAGCGGCCGGTGGCGCTGATGTGCGGGATCGGGCGGTTGAGATAGTCGCGGCGTTCGGCGACCCAATGGCCGGCCATTTCCTCATAGCGATAGGCGCTGCGTGTGCCTTTCCACAGATTTTCCCCCTGTGCGGTTGGGCCGCGCGGTTGTTTGGCGTGTTCGAACTTGCCGCTGCGGGCGAGGTCGCGGGCATAGGCGGCGGCGTCGCGGGCGAGCGCGTCGTCCCAGCTCAGCGGCGGCACCTTCACGGCGGCGCGGGCGGCGTTGTGGGCGTCGAGCATCGCGGTGCGCAGGCGTTCGGCGCCGCGCGGGGCGGGGGTCAGCGTTTCGCGGCGCTCGACGAATTCCTTGGGCGCTTCGCTCTGCGGCGAGCAGGCGGCGAGGATCAGGAGGGGGAGCGGCAGCATCTTTCGGAAAACCTCGATCCGGCGCATAGCGCGCGCCAGATGAACGCTGCCCAACCGAATGATGCCGAGCCGCTGGCGCTTTACGTCCACTGGCCGTTCTGCGTGTCCAAATGTCCCTATTGCGATTTCAACAGCCATGTCCGCGAGGTGGTGGACCAGGATGCGTGGCGCAAGGCGCTGCTTGCGGACCTTGCCTATGAGGCGGCGTTGCTGCCGGGGCGGCGGCTGGGGTCGATCTTTTTCGGGGGCGGCACCCCGTCGCTGATGCCGCCCGAGACGGTTGCGGCGGTGATCGATGCGGCGGTGGCGGCATGGGCGCCGCAGGGCGATCTGGAAGTGACGCTGGAGGCCAATCCGTCATCGGTCGAGGCGGCGCGCTTTGCCGATCTGGCGGCGGCGGGCGTGAACCGGGTGTCGCTGGGGCTGCAGGCGCTGGATGACGATGCGCTGGCGTTTCTGGGGCGGGCGCATGGCGTGGCCGAAGGGCTGGGGGCACTGGCGACGGCGCAGCGGCATTTCGGGCGGGTGAGTTTCGACCTCATCTATGCGCGGCCGGGGCAATCGGTGGCGGACTGGGAGGCGGAGCTGGCCCGCGCGCTGAGCTTCGGGACCGAGCATCTGTCACTGTATCAGCTGACGATCGAGCCGGGGACGCGCTTTGCGACGCTGGCGGCGAAGGGTGATCTGGTGATTCCGGATAGCGATGCAGCGGCGGATCTGTGGGACGTGACGCAGGCGCTCACCGGTGCGGCGGGGCTGCCGCTGTACGAGGTGTCGAACCATGCGCGGCGCGGGGCGGAGAGCCGGCATAACCTCAGCTACTGGCGCTACACCGATTATGCCGGGGTCGGGCCGGGGGCGCATGGGCGGCGCGGCGGGCGCGCGACGGTGCGGCACAAGAAGCCGGAGAACTGGATCGGTGCTGTGACCCGCAACGGGCATGGCGCGCAGGAGGAGACGGCGCTGACGGCGGCCGAGCGTGCGACCGAGGCGCTGGTGATGGGGCTGAGGCTGGCCGAGGGGGTTGATCTGGCGCGGATCGGGGCGGGGTTTGTCGATCCTGTCGCTGTGGAGCGGCTGGCTGGGCACGGGTTGATCGTGCGCGACGGCGACCGGCTGCGGGTGACCGATGCGGGGATGCCGGTGCTGGAGGGGATCTTGCGGGAGGTGGTTCTGTAATTCCTCCCCTGCGCAGCAGGGGAGGTGGCAGCGAAGCTGACGGAGGGGCCGCCCCGTAGAGGGCGGAATTTTGCCGAGCTGTTTACGGCCGTCTACGCGGCCGCCCCTCCACCACCGCCTTTGGCGGCGGTCCCCCTCCCCCAGCAAGCTGGGGGAGGAATTGGTTTACCGCCCGAAGCCTTGCGGTGCTGGCGACACGGTCACCGTGGTGCCGCCGCGAATCTCCTGCACCTCGAGCGCGCGTTCGGCGACGCCGTCGCGGCCGAAGCGGAAGGCGCCGTCGATCCCGCCAAAGCCGCCGCTGTCGCTGAGGCGATCGGTCGGGAAATTGTCGCCCGGGCGCCAGTCGCGCGCGATGCGGACCGTCAGGAGCACCGCGTCATAGCCGAGCGTCGACAGGCGATAGGGCGCAGCGCCGAAGCGCGCGCGATATTTGCCGGCATAGGTGCGGTAGAGCGTGTCCGACACGCTGGCGAACCAGCTGCCGTTGAGCGCGGTCATGCCGCCAACCGCCGAATCGCTGTTCCACAATTCGGTGCCGAGCACCTTGGCGCTGGCGTTGGCGCGGCGGATGCCGGGGACCGCAGTCACCGCGCCGCTCGCGCTGTCGGCGATCAGCACCGCCTGGAACGGCGAGCGCGCGAGGCGGGCGATCGCGGCGTTCATCGCGGGCGCGCCACGGTTATAGGTTTCGAGTGCGGTGACCTTGCCGCCCGCACCCTCGACCGCGCGCAGGAACGCGGTGCTGGCGCGGTCGCCATAGAGGCCCGTGGGCATCAGGCCGGCGAATTCGGTGACGCCGCTGCGCCGCGCATAATCGACCACGCGCTCGATCGACTGAGCAGGCGTGTAGCCCATCACATAGGTGCCGTTGCCGGCAACGCCGGTGTCGTTCGAGAAGGCGAGCACCGGCACCCCGGCGCGGCGGGCGAGCGGGGCGATGGCGCGGGCGTCTTCGGACAGCAAGGGCCCCAGGATCAGCTTGTTGCCATCGGCAAGCGCACGAGTCGCCGCCGCCGTCGCGCCGAGCGCGGTGTCATAGGTAGTGATGCGGACATTGTCCGCCTTGAGGTCGAGGATCGCGAGCTGCGTCGCGTTGGCGAGGCTGCGGCCGATCCCGGCATTGGTACCCGACAGCGGCACGAGCAGCGCGACGCGGTGGCGTTCGGTGTCGGCTTCGGGCAGGCCGGGACGGACCGGCGGCGGGGTGGTCGGGCGGACCGGCTGAGTCGGACCGGGGCGCACCGGCTCGGGCGGCGGGCCGGATGGGCGGACGCAGGCAGACAGCGCAAGCGCCGCGCCGATCACGATTCCCCGAATGATCCGCGACATGCCCGGTTGGCGTTTCGCTGCTGCCTCTGCCATGACGTTCCCCAATGACTTCTGTTCTTGCGCCCGGCCTCTACATCGTCGCGACGCCGATCGGCAATCTCGGCGATCTTTCCCCGCGTGCGTCTGAAATACTCCTGAACGCCGATGTGGTTGCGGTTGAGGACTCGCGTGTGACAGCGGGGCTGTTCCGGCACTTGGGCGCAAAGCGGCCGATGACGCCCTATCACGACCATAATGCGGAGGCCGTGCGGCCGGGGCTGGTCGCGCGGATGGCGACGCAGGCGGTGGCTTTGGTGTCGGACGCGGGGACGCCGTTGATCTCCGACCCCGGATATAAATTGGTGCGCGATGCGCGGGCGGCGGGGCATGCGGTGGTGACGATTCCCGGGCCGTGCGCGGGGATCGCGGCGCTGACGCTGGCCGGGCTGCCGACCGACCGGTTCCTGTTCATGGGATTTTTGCCGAGCAAGCAGCAGGCGCGGGCCGAGGCGATTGCTGAGATCGCCGGGGTGCGCGCGACGCTGGTCTTCTACGAAAGTGGGCCGCGGCTGTCGGCGGCGCTGGCGGCGCTGGCCGAGGGGCTGGGGGATCGCGAGGCGGCGGTGGCGCGCGAGATCACCAAGAAGTTCGAGGAATGCGTGACGGGATCGCTGACCGAGCTGTCAGCGCGCTATGCCGAGGGCGGGCCGAAGGGCGAGATCGTCGTGGTGGTCGCTCCGCCGGGCGAGGCGGCACCGGCGAGCGCGGAGGATGCCGATGCAGCGCTGGCCGAGGCGCTGACGCGGCTGCCGGTGTCGAAGGCGGCGGGCGAGGTCGCCAAGCGGCTGGGGCTGGACCGCAAGGCGCTGTATGCGCGCGCGATGGAGATGAAGGGTGGCTAATTCCTCCCCGGCACGGGGAGGTGGCGCCGCGAAGCGGCGACGGAGGGGCCGCCCCGAAGAGGGCGGTGCGTGCGGCAAGCGACACCGCCGTCTGCGCGGCGGCCCCTCCACCGCCTTCGGCGGTTCCCCTCCGCATGCCGGGGAGGAATTTTAATGACCCGCGACCGCCGCCTTGCCGAACAATCTGGCCGCGACGGGGAGACGCGGGCGGCGTGGTATTTGCGGTTGCGGGGGTGGCGGATTCTCGATCGACGGGTGCGGACCCCTGCCGGGGAGGTCGATCTGGTCGCCAAGCGGGGCAGGCTGGTTGCGTTTGTCGAGGTGAAGGCGCGCAAGTCCGCCGCCGAGCTGGACTTTGCGATCGATGAGCGGCGGCTGGCGCGGGTTGCGGCGGCGGCGGAATATCTGATGCCGCGCTATGCGGCCAATGGCGAGGATATCCGGGTCGACGTGCTGTTGCTCGCCCCGGGCGTGCGGCCGCGGCATATCGAGAATGCTTGGATCGGGTGACATTCGTCCACCGGCTCCCTACTTGCCGCGTTGAACCGATAAAGGATCGCGAATGCCCCTTACCGTCGCCGTCCAGATGGACCCGCTCGATTCGATCAATATCGCGGGCGATTCGACCTTTGCGCTGATGCTGTCGGCGCAGGCGCGCGGGCATCGGCTGTTCCATTATGCGCCTGAGGCGCTGAACTATGCCGATGGGCGGGTGTGGGCCAAGGCGCATCCGGTGACGGTACAGCGCGTCGCGGGCAATCATTTCGTGTTCGGCGATCCGGTATCGCTGGACCTGGGCGATGAGGCGGATGTCGTGCTGATGCGGCAGGATCCGCCGTTTGACCTGGGCTATATCACCGCGACGCATCTGCTCGAGCGGATCGCCGACCGGACGTTGGTGGTCAACGATCCGGCGAGCGTGCGCAATGCGCCCGAGAAGGTGTGGGTGCTCGACTATGCGCGCTTCATGCCGCCGACGCTGATCACGCGCGACTATGACGAGGCGAAGGCGTTTCTCGCCAAGCACGGTGCGATCGTGGTCAAGCCGCTGCACGGCAATGGCGGCAAGGCGATCTTCAAGATCGACAGCGACGGCGCGAACCTCTCGTCATTGATCGAGGTGTTCAATACCGCCTATCGCGAGCCGCACATGGTGCAGGCGTTCCTTCCCGATGTGGCAAAGGGCGACAAGCGCATCGTGCTGGTCGATGGCGAGGTGGCGGGCGCGGTCAACCGCGTGCCGGGCGAGGGCGAAATCCGGTCGAACCTGGCGGTCGGCGGGACCGCGGCGAAAACCGAACTGACCGCGAAGGAGCAGGAAATCTGTGCCGCGCTGGCGCCGGAGCTGAAGCGGCGCGGGCTGATCTTTGTCGGGATCGACGTGATCGGCGGCGAGTGGCTGACCGAGATCAACGTGACCTCGCCGACCGGGATCGTGGCGATAGACCGGTTCAACGGGACCGATACCGCCGCCATGATCTGGGATGCGATCGAGCGCCGCGTCGCTGCGCGCGGCTGATCCTTTTCCCCTGATTAGCGTTTGGCGTCCCTTATGACCGAATTCATTCTGAACCTGATCGCCTGGGGCGGCTATGTCGGGATCTTCATCCTGATGACGCTCGAGAATGTGTTTCCGCCGATTCCGTCCGAAGTCATCATGGGGCTGGGCGGGATGGCGGTGGCGCGTGGCGACATGGACATGACGCCGCTGCTGATCGTCGCGACGCTGGGGACCACGTTCGGCAACATGTTCTGGTATGGGGTGGGGCGCTGGATCGGGATCGCGCGGCTCAAGCCGTTCGTCGACCGCTATGGCCGGTGGCTGACGCTGACCTGGGACGAGGTCGAGCAGCTCAACCGCTTCTTCAACCGCCACGGGCTGTGGGTGGTGTTCTTCTTCCGCTTCCTGCCGACGTTCCGCACGATGATCTCGCTGCCCGCCGGCATGGCGAAGATGGGGATGCCGCGCTTCCTGCTCGCGACGTTCGTCGGGAGCGCGATCTGGAATGCCGTGCTGGCCTATGCCGGACTGCTGCTGGGATCGCGGTTCGAGGAGCTGCAGGTCTATGTCGGCCCGGTCGCGATCGTCACCACGGCTGCGGTGGTGGTGGTATGGGCGTATCGCGTGGTGACCTGGAAGCGGCGGGTGCGTTAACCCCGGAAACTGTCCTTGGCCGCGCGGCGTTCGGCTAGTTCCTCAACCGATGCGGCGCGCATGAAGGGGTTGGTGGCGCGTTCGAGTGCGATGGTGGTCGGCACGGTCGGCAGGCCCTGCGCGCGTAGTGCGTCCACCTGCGCCATCCGCTCAACCAGCGCCGCATTGTCCGGTTCGGCGACCAGCGCGTAGCGGCCGTTCGATTGCGTGTATTCGTGCGCGCAATAGACGGTCGTTTCGCCGGGTAGCGCGGCGAGGCGCTGCATGTTGGCGAACATCTGCGCCGCCGTCCCTTCGAACAAGCGGCCGCAGCCCATCGCGAACAGCGTGTCGCCGACGAACACGATCTCCGCTTCTGGCAGATGATAGGCGATATGGCCGGCGGTGTGGGCGGGGACGTCGATCACCTCTGCCTTGAACGCGCCGAGCGTCACCGTCTCGCCCTCAGCCACCAGCCGGTCGGCGGTGGGGATCTTGGCCGCTTCGGCGGCGGGGGCGATGATGGAGCAGCTGGTGGCGGCCTTGATCGCGGCATTGCCCCCGGTGTGATCGGGGTGCCAATGCGTGTTCCAGATCGCCGAGATCGTCCAGCCGCGCGCTGCCGCCGCCTCCAGCACGGGTTCCGCGACGGCGGGGTCGACGACGATCGTCTCCCCCGACGCGGCGTCATGCGCGAGCCAGATGTAATTGTCGCTGAGCGCGGGGATCCGGACGACCTTGATTGCCATCACCAGACCCCGGTGTTGGGCATCGACGCCCAGGGTTCGGCGGGGGCGAGGTGGCCGTCCTGCAGCAGTTCGACCGAGATGCCGTCGGGGCTGCGCACGAACGCCATATGGCCGTCACGCGGCGGGCGGTTGATCGTGACGCCGGCGTCCATCAGCCGCTGGCAGGTTTCGTAGATATTCTCGACGCGATAGGCGAGATGCCCGAAATTGCGGCCGCCGGTATAGGTTTCGGCGGCGCTGCCATCCTCGGGCGGCCAGTTATAGGTGAGCTCCACCTCGGCACGCGGACGGCCGTCGCGCTCGGACGTGTCGGCGGCGATGTCGCCCGGCGCGGCGAGGAAGATCAGGGTGAAGCGCCCCTTCTCGCTCTCCATCCGCCGGGTTTCCTTGAGGCCGAGCAGTTCGAAGAAGCGGATCGAGGCGTCCGGGTCGGTCACCCGGATCATGGTGTGAAGGTAATGCATCGGGAGTCCCTGTCGCTGGTTCGGGCCAGAGATAGGGAGGATGCGGCCGGAGTCTATTGCTGCTCGGCAAATTGTTGGAGCGCGGCGCGGGCGGAGGCGCCGATCGGGCCGTCGGGCGACAGCTGCGCCGCGCGAGCCCAGGCGGCCTTGGCCCCGGCTTCGTCGCGTGCAACGGCAGCGATGTTACCGGCCTCGAGCTGGACCGAGGCGTCGTCGCCAGCCATTTCCAGCGCCTTGGCGATATGCTCGCGGGCGAGCGGCACATTGCCGGTGCGGCGCGCGAGGTTGGCGGAGAGCAGCCACGCCATCGGGTCTTTCGCAGCGTGGACCAGTGCCTTGTCGAGGTCGCTGCGCGCGCCCGCCAGATCGCCCGATGCGACCAGCGCGCGGGCGCGGTCGAGATGGGCTTCGCCGAGTTCCAACCCCTCCAGCATGCCTGTGGCGAGCGCAGCGTCGAGTGCGGCGCGGGCTTTCGCGGCCTCACCGGCGGCGAGCCAGGCATTGCCGGCTTGCGCCCAATATTTGGATGCGCGGCGGTCGCGGGCGACTTCGGCCTCACGCGCGGCGGTTTCGAATGCGCCGCCCGCGCTGACCCAGCGCTGTTGCCGGGCATAGGCCATGCCGCGGCATTGTTCGGCGAAAAAGCGCCCGCCCGCCATGCGCCAGCGATTGGCCTCGGCAATCCCGGCCGCGGGTTCATCGACCGCGAGTTCGACACAGCGTTCCCAGCGCTGTTCCTCGGGCGAGGGCGGGCCAACGGGGGCGGTCTGGGCGGCGGCAGCGAGAAGGAGGAGCATCATGATGTGGGGAGCAGGTCCTCTAGGGTGCGCAGCATCAGGGCGATGTCCTGCGGGCGCGACAGACGGTGGTCGCCGTCCTTGACGAGGAGTGTCTGCACATCGTCTGAACGGAGCAGGCCGGCGAGGGTGACGCTGCGCTCCCATGGCACATCGGGGTCACGCTGGCCGTGGATCAGCCGGGTGGGGATGGGCAGGTCGATCGGGCCATGCATCAGCCGGTTCGCCTCGCCCGAGGACCAGAAGGCACGGGTGGTGACGGTGGGTTCGGGTGCGTATTCGGACGGCTGTTCGAGGCGGCCTTCGTTGAGCAACGTCAGTTTCTGCGCCTCTGTGAAGCCCCAGTCGGTGAAGTCGGGGGCGGCGGCGATGCCCACCATCCCGACGACGCGGTCCGGCCGCGCCCTGGCCACGAGCAGCATGATCCACCCGCCCATCGACGATCCGACAAGGATGACGGGTCCTTCGATCAGCCGGTCGATCAGCAGCAGCACATCGTCGCGCCAGCTCGCCAGCGTCTGATCCTCGAACGCGCCTTCGCTCTCGCCGCAGCCGGCATAGTCGAAGCGGAGAAAGGCGCGGCCGGTGGAGTGCGCCCAGTCCTCGAGTGCGACCGCCTTGCTCCCGCTCATGTCGGAGGCATAGCCGGGGAGGAAGACGATGGTCGGCCCGGTGCCGGGGCTGTGGCGATAGGCGAGGCGGTGGCCGGCGGTGTTGATCATGGGAGGGGAGTGTAGGGCAAACGTCGCACAATCTGAACCGTTTGTGCTGAGCCTGTCGAAGCACTATTCCCACCAGATGTGGTTCTCGGCCCTTCGACAAGCTCAGGGCAAACGGGCGTGGTCGTTCAGGAGGCGTGCGCTTTGAACCATGACGCGCGCGGCCCGCTTGGTTAGGGTGGGCATATGGACGATCGGCCCCTCCCCCTGCTCTTCGGCGCGCATCTGGCGCGGGATCGGCGGCGGTCGGTGCATACGGTGCGGGCCTATGAGGCGAGCGCGGCGCGGCTGATGGCGTTTCTGTCGGGGCATTGGGGCGGCGCGGTGGATCGTGCGGCGCTGGCCAAGGTGAGCGCGGCGGATCTGCGCGCCTATCTGGCGCAGCGGCGCAATGACGGGATCGGAAATGCCAGCGCCGCGCGCGAGCTGTCGGCGGTGCGGGCGTTCCTCAACTTTGCGGGTGGGGAGGACGCCGAGCTGCCCCGGCTGCGCGGCCCACGCGTGCGCAAGGGCGTGCCGCGCCCGATATCGCCGGATGAGGCGGTGGCGCTGGCGGAGGAGGTGGCGGACGATGCGCGCGAACCGTGGATCGCGGCGCGCGACCTGGCGGTGCTGCTGCTGCTCTATGGCGCGGGGCTGCGGATCGGGGAGGCGATGGCGCTGACCGGCGCGGCGCTGCCGCTCTGCGAAACGCTGCGGGTCACGGGCAAGCGCGACAAGACGCGGATCGTGCCGCTGTTGCCGCAGGTGCGCGCGGCGGTGGAGGACTATGTGCGGCAATGTCCCTATGGCACCGCGCCGGGGGCGCCGCTGTTTCGGGGCGCGCGGGGCGGGCCGCTCGATCCGGCGCTGGTGCGGCGGGCGGTGCGCAAGGCGCGGGTGCAGCTGGGCTTGCCCGAGCGGACCACGCCGCATGCGCTGCGCCACAGTTTCGCCACGCACCTGTTGGGGCGCGGGGCGGATCTGCGCGCCTTGCAGGAGTTGCTCGGCCATGCCAGCCTCAGTTCGACGCAAATCTATACGGCGGTGGACGCGGCGCATCTGCTCGATGTCTATCGCAACGCCCATCCGCGGGCGTGACATGCGGAACCCTTTCCCCCGCTCGGCCATTGGGGTCGCGGGCTTTCAGAACAGGAGAGATGAGATGATCCGGACCAGCTGCGCGATTGCCGCGCTGATGCTGACCGCTGCTTGCGGTGGCGCAGAGACGACCAACACGGCCATGCCTGCGAACGACACGATGATGGCCAACGACACGATGATGATGGGCAACGACGCGATGCCGATGGATAATGGCAGCGCCGCCGCCGAAAGCGCGACCGCAACGCTCGCCAAGGCCGATGGCAGCGCCGCGGGCAGCGCGGTGGTCACGACCACGGCTGAAGGGCTGGCGGTGACCGTCTCGGTCACCGGGATCACCCCGGGCGAGCATGGCGTGCATGTCCATATGACCGGCAAGTGCGACGCGCCGGCCTTCACCACGGCGGGCGGTCACTGGAACCCGGCCTCGACCCAGCATGGCCTCGACAATCCGCAGGGCTCCCATGCCGGCGACATGCCCAACCTGAACGTGGCGGATGACGGCACCGGCACGCTGACCTTTACGCTGCGGTCGGGGACGATGGCGCAGCTGCTCGACGCCGATGGCTCGGCGTTCGTGGTGCATGCGGGCGAGGATGACCAGAAGACCGATCCGTCGGGCAATAGCGGCGATCGCGTTGCGTGCGGCGTGTTCGCGGCGGGATAACTGCCCTTACGAGCCGGTCAGCGCGTAGCGCGCGACCGGCTCGTAGCTTGCGCCGCCATGGCCAAGGTGGCTTTCGTACAGCGTCATGTGGGTGACCGCGAAGTCAGGGCTGGTCAGCGCGGCGTGGCGGGCGAGGAAGGTGTCGACCGGTCCCGCCGATCCCGCGAGCCGCGCCAAGGTGATGTGTGGGACATAGGCGCGGTGTTCGGGTTCCAGGCCGATGGCGATCAGCGCGCGGTCGATCTTCTTGTGCAGCGCCGCCAGCGGATCGCGCGGCGCTACCCCCGCCCAGATCGCGTTGGGGCGACCCTTTGTTTCGAACGTCCCGCACCCGGCAATGCGCAGCGGGGGAAGCGCGGCGCGGATCGCGGAGAGCGCAGTCGCGGCATCCTCGGCGGTGCGCGAATCGACCGGGCCGATGAAGCGCAGGGTGATGTGGAGCTGATCTTCGTCCTGCCAGCGCGCCCCTTCGACCCCGTCCATCACGTCGATGAGCAGGTCGCGAATCGGGGCTGGCGGGCGCAATGCGACGAACAGACGGTGCATCAGCGGGCATTAACCCACTTCGTCAGAGGCGGCGATTCCGGTTTTCCTTGAATCTGCGCGGCAGAACCATGATATTCGATCACATCCGGGCGGCCAATATTCAGAGACCGCCGGGCAAAGGAGTTTGAGATGGCGAACTGGTCTGACCCCCATTCGACCGCCGCACCGTTTGCGACGGCCGCAGGTACGCGGGATAGTGCCGCGTATGATGCGGGGCTGCGGTCCTACATGCTTTCGATCTACAACTATATGGCCTCGGGCGTGCTGCTGAGCGGCATCGTTGCCCTCATGTTCGCATGGGGCGGTGAGACGTCGATCGCCGCTTCGGTCTTCGCCAATGGCGGGCCGCTGGTGTGGCTGATCATTCTGTCGCCGCTGGCGATCGTGCTTGCGATGAGCTTTGGGCAGAACAAGTTCTCGACGCCCGCGCTGCAGGGCATGTTCTGGAGCTTCACGGTCCTGATGGGCCTGTCGCTTTCGACCTTGCTGCTGCGGTATAGCGGCGAATCGGTTGCGCAGGCGTTCTTCGCTGCCGCAGCGGGCTTTGCTGGCCTGAGCCTCTATGGCTACACGACCAAGAAGGACCTGTCGGGACTGGGCAGCTTCCTGATCGTCGGCCTGATCGGCATCATCGTTGCGTCGATCATCAACATCTTCACCCAGTCGGGCACGCTGTCGCTGATCATCAGCGTGGCGGGCGTGCTGATCTTCGCGGGTCTGACGGCGTATGACACGCAGCGGATCAAGAGCGTTTATCAGTATGTCGCCGGCACCGACATGGTCGGCAAGGCAGTGATCATGGGTGCGCTGAACCTGTATCTGGACTTCATCAACATGTTCCAGTTCATCCTCAGCCTCATCGGCAACCGCGAATAATCCGCGACGCCGCTGGCGAATATCGGAAGGGCCCGGCCAGCAATGGCCGGGCCCTTCTGCGTTTCGGGGGCGGAACGCTAAACCGGGCGCGCGCGTTTCCAACGTCCACCCAATCGGGAGAGAGACGATGGACGACGACAAGAAGCGCGGCGACGCCGGGACCGACGAGAGCATCGCGGAACGGCTGGAGAAGAATCCCGAGAGCAAGCAGGCGCGGCTCGATCGCGCGCTGGATGAATCGATGGATGCGTCCGATCCGCCCTCGGGCACCCAGCCAATCCATGCGCATCATGCGGCACCTTCGACTGGCTATGATGCCGAGAAGGAGGCGGAGTTGGCGAGGAAGAAGGATGAGGCTGAGTAACTTTGTCCTCCCCCTTGGTGGGGAGGATTGAGATTACCGCTTCATCACATCGAGCGCCGCCGCCGTCATTGCTTCGGCGGCGGTGCCGATCACCTTCTCGGCATCGGGCGCCCATTTCGGGCTGTGGAGTGAAGGGAGGCCGGTGCCGCCATTGGCCTGCGCCTTGTCCCACGCGTGCTGCGGGACGCCGCCGACCCAGTAGATCACGCTTTTCACCGACGGATCGGCGATCGGGTAGCGGCCGAAATCCTCGCCCGCCATGGTCGGCGCGATGTCCTGCACGCGGGCCTCGCCGAAGCGGGCGGTGAACAGCGTCTTGAGCTGGCCCGCAAAGGCCGGATCGCTGACCGCGGGTGGCGTGAAGGGTTCGCGAACGGTAACGATCGGCATGCGATCCTCCGGCACCCCGGCGGCAATCGCCTCACCCTTGGCGATGCGGGCGATGCCGTCGAGCAATTGCTTGCGCACCTCCGGCGTATAGGCGCGGACGGTGAGCAGCAGCAGCGCAGAATCCGGAATGATGTTGTGGCGGGTGCCGCCCTGGAAGCTGCCGACCGTGACCACGGCGGAATCGAGCGGGTCGATCTCGCGCGCGACGATTGTTTGCAACGCCGAGACGATGCGCGCCCCGAGCACGATCGGGTCCTTGGTCGTAGCGGGATAGGCGCCGTGGCCGCCGACGCCCTTGACCACGATGTCGACCGAATCGACGCTGGCAAAGGTCGGGCCGCTGCGGATGCCGATCGTCCCGGCAGGCAGGGCGGCGCTGTTGTGGAAGGCGATGGCGTGGGTCGGCTTGGGGAAGCGCGTGTAGAGCCCGTCCTTGAGCATCGCGAGCGCGCCGGCGCTATTCTCCTCTGCCGGTTGTGCGATCATCACGAGTGTGCCGCGCCACTGGTCCTTCATCGCCGCCAGGTTGCGCAGCGCGCCGACCCAGGCGGTCATGTGCGTATCGTGCGCGCAGGCGTGCATCACGCCGCTCTCCACCCCCTCGGGCGTGCGGGTGCGCACCTTTGACGCGAAGGGCAGGCCGGTTTCCTCGGTCACCGGCAGGCCGTCCATATCGGCGCGGATCATGACCACCGGGCCGTCGCCATTCTTCAGCACCGCGACGACGCCGGTCCCGCCGACCTGTTCGGTGACGGTATAGCCGGCCTTGCGCGCTTCGGCGGCGAGCTTGGCGGCGGTCTTCACCTCGGCGAGGCTGACCTCGGGATTGGCGTGGAGATCGCGGTACAGCGTCATCAGCGACGGCAGCTCACGCGTCGTGGCGTCGCGGACGCTGTCGGCGGCGGCGGGGACGGCGAGTGCGAGCGTCGCGGCGGCGGTGGCGAGGAGCGTTTTCATGGCGCTACCCTAGCCGGGCGTCGTGGGGACGCAACGACGAAGCGGGCTTAGACAATCCTCCCCCGCCAGGGGGAGGTGGCAGGCGCAGCCTGACGGAGGGGGAGGAAGCACGACCTCTTAGAGGGCGCTGCCGTCCTCCCCCTCCGTCGCCTTCGGCGCCACCTCCCCCTGGCGGGGGAGGATCAGAAGGCGATTATCCCGCCGGGACCAGTTCGATCACGTCGAGCTGCGAATCGAAATTGGGATAGGGCAGCACCAGCCGCCAGCGGCCGATGGCGACGCGTTCGATATAGCCGGCCATGTCGCGCTTGCGGTCGAGGCTGTAGGGCAGTGCCTTCTGCTCGTCGCCGAGTTCGAGCGTGCCGAGGAAGATCACCCGCGCATCGGTTTCGGCGTAGAGCGTGCCCGAGGGACGCTGTTCCCCTTCAAGTACGGCGAAGACCGGCATCTCGCCATCGCGGCCGACGCGGCAGCGCACCAGTGGGCGCTCCGCGAAGGTCTGCAGGTCGGGGCGATACGCGCCGAGCTTGAACGTGCGGCAGCGATAGTCGCCCGCGGGCGGCATGGCGTTGGCAATAGCGCGGTCGGGTTCGAACAGCGCGCCGCCGCGCGCGATCGCGCCATTGTCGGCGGTGCGCGCCGCGGGCAGGGCGGTGACCCATGCCTTGCGCCAGTCGCGCAGCCGGTCGCGGTCCGGTTCGGTCGCGACGGCGCGCCAGCGCGTTTCGGGCGGCGTTTCGACCAGGCTGAGGCCGTCGCGGGCGCATGCCGTGAGCGTCAGGCCCGCGGCGAGGGTGAGCAGCGCGGGGCGCATCATGCCGCGGTCCATCCGCCGTCCATGCTGTAATTCGCGCCGGTAATCGAGCGCGCGTCGTCGCGGCACAGGAACAGGGTCAGCGCGGCGACCTGTTCGGGCAGCACGAATTCCTTGGTCGGCTGGGCAGCGAGCAGGACGTCGTTCATCACCTGCTCGCGGGTCATGCCGCGCGCCTTCATCGTGTCGGGGATCTGGTTTTCGACCAACGGCGTCCAGACATAGCCGGGCGAGATGCAGTTGACGGTGATGCCGTCGGTCGCGGTTTCCAGCGCGATCGTCTTGGTCAGGCCCGCGACGCCATGCTTGGCGGCGACGTACGCGGACTTGTTGGGGCTGGCGACCAGGCTGTGGGCCGAGGCGGTGTTGATGATGCGGCCCCATTTCGCGGCCTTCATATGCGGGACGGCGGAGCGCATCATGTGCCAGGCCGAGGACAGGTTGATCGCGATGATCGCGTCCCATTTCTCGGGCGGGAACTCCTCGATCTTCGCGACGTGCTGGATGCCGGCATTGTTGACGATGATGTCCGGCCCGCCGAGTTCGGCATGGCAGCGTTCGACCATCGCGTAGATCGCGTCGGGCTTGCTCATGTCGGCGCCGTCGTAGCGCGCCTTGGCCCCGCTGATCCCTTCCAGCCCCGCGCGCTCGGTTTCGATCGCGTCCGCGTCGCCGAAACCGTTGATCATCACGCTCGCGCCCTCGGCCGCCAGCGCCTTGGCGATGGCGAGGCCGATGCCGGAGGTGGAGCCGGTGACGATGGCGGACTTGCCCTTGAGGAACATGGGATACTCCTGATTAGCGTTTGGCGAGGTCGAAGGCGGCGGTGCGGCCGTCGGCGATGTTGCTGGCGATCAGGCGGGCATTGGCCATGGTGCGCGCGACATCGTCGCGGCCCGCCTGCCAATGTTCGCGCATCGAGCGCGCGGAAAATTCGAAGTCGCGGCTGCCCCCCTCCCACGCATTGGCGCGATAGATCAGGTGGACGAGGCTGACCGGCTTTTCGTCCGCTGCGGCCCGCAGGATCGCGACATCGGGATCGTCGGCAAGGCTGTCGGGCAGCTTGGCGAGCACCTTGCGGATCAGCTCGCGTTCCTTGCGCAGCTTCAACCGCTCGTCGCTGACCTGGCGGGTGCGGCTGGAGAAGCGGATTTCCTTTTCGCGCGCCATCACGTCGGTGATGGTGTGCGGCATGGCGGCGGCGGCGGAGAAGAGGTCGACCTGAAACACCAGCATCGCGCTGCGCTGATGATCGAGGACGTGGATCAGCGGGGTGTTGGAGACGATGCCGCCGTCCCAGTAGAATTTCCCGTCAATCTCGACCGGGGGCAGGCCGGGCGGCAGCGCGCCCGAGGCCATGATGTGGCGCGCATCGATGCGGTCGGTGGTCGTGTCGAAATAGCGGAAATTGCCGCTTTCGATCTCGACCGCGCCGACCGAGAGGCGGACCGGGCCGGTGTTGAGCAGATTCCAGTCGACCAGCGAATCGAGCGTCTCGGCCAGGGCGGCGCTGTCATAATAGCTGAGCGCGGCGCAGCTGCCCGGCGTTGCGAGAAAGGGCGGGACGGTACGTGGGTGGAAGAAGCCCGGAACGCCCTGCATCAGCACTGCGGCGGCGGACCATTCATGCACCAGCTCGCGCACCTGATCCTGCGGGAAGATCGGGAAGCTGGGCAGGCCGCTGGTGACGCGGTTCCAGAACGCCTCGAGCCGCTCGACCCGGCGCTCGGGCGGGTTGCCCGCGACGATCGCGGCGTTGATCGCGCCGATCGAGATGCCAGCGACCCAGTCGGGTTCGATGTCGGCGCTCGCCAGCGCCTCGATCACCCCGGCCTGATAGCTGCCCAGCGCGCCGCCACCCTGCAGCACCAATGCGACGCAGCCGGGCAGGGGGAGCAGCGCATCGCGGCCCGGTTTGCTGCGTCGCTGTGGATCGGCGTCGGCCATGGCGCACATGTGGTGCAATGCAGTGCGAAGGGCAATGCGGGATTCTTCATGCAACGCGATGCCGCTTGGGGCATTGTGGCGGGACGGAAACGAACAAAGGGGAAGGGCCATGCGGCTCGACGATCTCGATCCCAGTAACAATGTCCGCGATCTGGGCTCGGGCGGCGGCGGCGGTTTCGGCGGCGGGGGTGGCAACATCCTGTTCGCGCTGCTGCCGATGTTGTTGGGCAGCCGGCTGGGCTGTGGCACGATCGCGCTGATCGGCATCGGCGCAGCGATCTTCATGACGGTTGGCGGTGGCGGCGCGCTGTTGAGCGGCGGCGGCACGACCGGCGGCGGCGGGCAACAGGTCGCGCAGCAAAAGGCATGCGACACGCCCGAGGAGCTGCAGGCATGCCGGGTGATGACCAGCACCGAACAGACCTGGACCAAATTGTTCGCTGCGGACGGCCAGCGCTATCCCGCGCCGGTGCTCAATTTTTACGAGGGCGGGGTGCAGTCGGGCTGTGGCAATGCCACTTCGGCGGCCGGGCCATTCTACTGTCCGGCGGATCGCGGCATCTATCTCGACACCGGCTTTTTCCGTGAGCTGGCGACGCGGTTCGGTGCGGCGGGCGATTTCGCGCAGAATTATGTGATCGCGCATGAGGTCGGCCATCATATCCAGAATGTTACCGGCACGATGGATCGGGTGCGTGCGCGGCAGGCGCGGATGACTCAAGTCGAGGGCAATGAACTGTCGGTGCGGGTCGAGCTGCAGGCGGATTGCTATGCCGGCGTGTGGGCGGCGCAGAATCGCGAGCGACTGGAAGCCGGCGATATCGAGGAAGGGTTGCGCGCTGCCGAGGCGATCGGCGACGATACGCTGCAGCGTAAGGCACAGGGCACGATCGTGCCCGAGAGTTTTACCCATGGCACATCGGCGCAGCGCATGAAGTGGCTGAAGCGCGGGCTGGACAGCGGCAACCCCGCCGCCTGCGACACGTTCAGCGGCGCGATTTGAGGATGGTTGAATGAGTGTCGCATTCCGCCGCGAAAGCGACGAGGAACATAAGGAACCCCGGTTCGAGCTGCCGATCCCGACCGGCCCCAATCTGGTAACCGCGCGCGGGCTGGCGTTGATCGATGAACGGGTGCGTGCGCTTGAGGCGCAGCTCGATAGCATCGAGGGCGAGGAGGCACGTGCGCCGCTGCTGCGTGACCTGCGCTATTGGCATACGCGCCAGACCACGGCGCAACGCGCGCCGGTGCCGGAGGCGGATATGGTCGCGATCGGATCGCGCGTTGGCTTTCGCCTGAACGGGCGCGCGCGGTCGATCGATATTGTCGGCCATGACGAGGCCGACCCCGCGCAGGACCGCATCGCGTTCCAGGCTCCGCTCGCCGCCGCGATGCTTGGCGCGGAGGTGGGCGAGCGCGTCGATTTCGGCGGGCGCAGCGAGGCGATCGAGATCCTTTCGGCCGAGCCGATCCCTGTCTGACGCGAAAAGGCCCGGGTGTCGCCACCCGGGCCAAAGGGGGCGGACCGGCGAACCGGCTCCGCCTGGGAGTCCCGGTCAGTAGGTGCCGGAAGTGCTGCGATTGAGGTAATGCGGGCCGCGATTGTCGTCGCTCTCGCGCTCACCGAACATCGCGCCGCTGCGGTCTTCGTCGCGCCACGCGGCCTTGGCTTCGTCCGCCGTCTTGCGGATCGTCACCTTGTCGTCGACCGACTCGATCCAGCGCGAGGGGATCGAATGGTGATGGCCGCCGGCATCGGGATCGCTCTTGGTCAGAACGATGCGGTCGCCGCGCACTTTGTCGACCGTGCCGACATGCGCGGCGTCGGAACCAACCACTTCCATATGCTCCGTCACGCGGGCGAGCGAACTGCGCTGCCCCTGACGCTCGGTGCGCCAGGCGCCGAATTCGTGTTCGAACCGCGTCTGATTTTCGCGGCGATATTCGTGATAGTCGCGGTCGAGATCCTCGATCTGGCGGCGGCGCCAGCCATGATAGTCGTCGTCACGGCCATCATTGCCATAGCGGGCGTCATAACGTGCATCCGCTTCGCGGCGGCGCTCTGCTTCGTCGTCGCCGAACCAGGAGCGGACTTCGTCGCCCGCGCGGTCGAAAAAGCCGCGATCGTCATAGCTGTAGCCTTCGGGGCCGCGTCCGCGACCGCTGCGACCTTCGTCATATTGGTTGCGATGGCCGCGGCTGCCGCTGGTGTAGCGATCGTCATAGTCGTGACCACTGCGCGCACCATAGCGGTCGTGACTGCGATCGCCCCGGCCGCGCTCATCCTGGGCGTAATATTCCCGCGCGCTTGACCGGCTGCGGTCGCGATCCGGGTCGTAGCCATAGCCATAGCTGGAACTGCGCGACGAACTGCGGTCGCTCACGCCCCAGTCATTGCGATTATCGTTGCGATAGGGTTCGTAGCCCATTGGCTCCTCCTCATCCTGCCGGTTTCCGGGCAAGCGCCATCCGCCTGCCCCACGACAAAAAAATGAACGAGTTGCGGGGCTTGTTCCGACCTGCCGGGGTGCCTGTGCGACGAGCGGGGGCAGGGACCGGGCCACCGGAAAATCCACGCGATGGCCGTTGCAAAGCGGGCAGAGGAAAGCTAGACGAACCGCCTTCCGGCGGTGTCGGGAGGTGGAGTGGGGCTGTAGCTCAGATGGGAGAGCGCTGCAATCGCACTGCAGAGGTCAGGGGTTCGATTCCCCTCAGCTCCACCACCCGCAATTGATTTTATTCCCTTTTTTCTCGATTTTCTGCATCGGTCATATTTCCAGTCATAAACTTGGCGCCGGATTTCTGCAGCTTCTCATGGACACTGCCGGATTGGCAAAGCTTCCCGGGAAGCAAGGGGTGGGATTTGGCGGACTAAGTTCGGCGGTCACGGTGACCGATCTCTCTCGGACGATTACCAGGAGGCTCTTTGGAAAGCCGCCAGGCGTATCCTCGGCCTCCCCGCAGTTCTCGCACGCGCCGGTTTAAGCCGGTCGACCCACCGCCGGATGGTGGATCAAAGAAGCTTTCCACAAAACGTGCAGCTCAGCGAGCGCTGCATTGGCTCGCGAGATGTAGGTTGCCTAGCGCCTCGCGCGCGGCGCGACCGCGCTCTATCGCCCGCTGCACGTCGCCACCGAAGCACGGTCTCGTATCGGCGGTCGAGTCGCACCAAGCACAGGCTCCTGAACTGCGGTCAGACGGCGCTCGTCCGTCTTATTCAAGTAGAGAATGGAGGGAATGATGACCGGACGCGGTTCGACGATCGAATTCGAATGAGTGACGACAGCTCAGACGATTTCAACGGAATAGGGCCGGAAGCTGTCAGTCTGGTTTTGGTTGCCCGAGCCGTGATTGCTGACATAACCCCGGGTGTATTCAATGGCGTAGTTTCCGTTGCGTGTAGGCTCGCCGTAGCGACGCACTTCGGCTCGGCTGGCCCCTATTGAGCCCTGCTCGCAGTTAGGGGCTAGGTGCTCGCGCGCAATGCGCTGATCGTCTTTCCGGTCCAGCGCCGTACCGCGCGGCGCAAATTCGCGCTGTCGCTGAAGCCCACCTTCCATGCTACGTCGTCGACGCTCATCCGGGTCGTCTGCAGATATTCGATCGCCAGTTTGCGGCGGACATCGTCGACGATCGCACCATAGCTGGTGTCCTCTGCCGCAAGACGACGCCGCAGGGTTCGCTCCTGCATCCCCAACTGCGCGGCGATCGCGGTCATCGACGGAAATTCGCTCGGCGCGTTCAGCAGCAGTTGATAGACTTCGCCCGACAGACCCGACGAGATGCGCGCCTGACCGATCAGTCGCTCGCACGTTTCCTCCAGCATCGTCCGGGTCAGCCGGTTCCCCAGCTCCGGGGTCTGGTCGAGAATGCCAATTGGATAGTGAAGCTCATTTGCCGCCTCGCCATAGGAGCAGGGGCAGGACAGCGCTTTCGCATCGTCCGGCGCGAACGCGTCCTCGGGCAGCGCGAACAGCGCGCGCACGGGCAGATTGTCGGCGCCGGCGGTGTCGCGGATATGGGTGAAGGTCATCTTCATCTGCTGGCGGACGAGGAAGGTACGCACGTCGCTGCTCATCACGTCGCGATAGATTTCGCGGAATTGCCAGATCGCGCGGTCGCTCTCGGCGCGCCATTCGAGGCGGACGGTCGGCGTAGCGAGGGGCTGGTAGCGCACGGCAAAGTCGAAAAAGTCGCGCATCGTCGGCGAACACATGAGGGCGTAGCCATACATGCCATAGGCCGAGAGATGCAGCCGCGCGCCGATCGCAAACGCGTCAGCATAACTCGCCCCGGCGGCGACGATGTTCTCGCAGGCGGTGAGATACTGGCCGATTGAGGTCATGGTGTGCGGATCACGCACCTCTGCTAACGTCAGCCCGGTGCGGTCGAGCACGGTCTCTGCACCGATCCCGCGATCTGCGACTGTGTCGATCACCGTAGCGATCTTGAATGGCGCAAAGCTGCGCTGGTTGAGCGAGGGAAAGCCCGCACGTGGGTTGCGATCCAGCGCCGCGCCGCCGTCGTCCGCCTTTGCCATCGTCGCATCCTCCCGTTGCGCATGTCCGGTAGGGACACAGTGATGTCCGCCAATGCGCTTACCACGCGCTGTGTCAGACCATAAGCAAGGGTTCAAGTCGGCGCAGCCCGGCGGCGGCAAAGCCGCAACGCGAATAGATCAAGGAGGGGATACAGGTCATGTCGATCCGAACCGTTCAATTTGGGCACCGTGCACAGCTCTTGGCGCGTTCCGCCCTGGCGATCACGCTGCTGGCCGCACCTGCGGCCGCCTATGCGCAAACGACCGAAGCCGCCGCGCAGACCGATGCGGAAGAGTCGACCGAGGTGGTCATCACCGGGTCGAGCATCCGCGGCATCCCGCCCACCGGCTCCGGTCTGATCAGCGTGACGCGTGAGGATGCGAAGCTCATCGGTGCGGCGAGCACGCCCGAACTGCTCGCCACCGTGCCGCAGCTCAACAGCTTCAATACCGCGCCGCGCGTCAGCAACAACGGTCTCGGCTCGTTCGCGCCGGGTCTGCGCGGCCTGCCGACCGCCGCGACGCTTCCGCTGATGAACGGGCACCGCCTGATCTCCGGCAGCACGCAGCAGACCAATCCGGACTATCCGTTCATCCCTGAACTCGCGATCGAGCGGGTCGAGATCGTCGCCGATGGCGCGTCCGCCATTTACGGATCCGAAGCCGTTGCCGGTGTCGTCAACTTCATCACCCGTCGGCGGATCAAGGGTGTGGAGGCGATTGTCCGCTATGGCATCGCCGACGATTACAACGCGTTCAACGCGGGTCTCGCCTTCGGCCATGACTGGGGCAGCGGATCATTCGTCGCCGCCTACCAATATCAGGACAACAGCAACATCACCGGTGCCGATCGCAGCTATCGCTCGCTCGATTTCCGTGCAGTGGGCGGCATCGACACGCGTTCGGCGGTGTGCCCCGATGCCAACGTCAATCTGTTCGCCGGCACCATATATGCCGCGCCCAGCCTCGCGCCGGGCCTCAACACCTGCGACCCGCGCGGGCCGGTCGATTTGCTGCCCCAGAACCGCACGCACAGCGCATTCGTGTCGGCGCGGCAGGATCTGGCGGATGGGGTCACGCTATGGGCCGACTTCCTCTATTCGGACCGCCGCGATGTGGTTCAGGCCGCGCTGCCGGGGCAGACCTTCGTCCTGATCACCGCCGCCAACCCGTTTTTCCGCGCGCCGCCGGGGACGGGATCGGTATTCGGTTATTTCGATTTCCGTCCGGATCGGCTGGTTGGTGCGGATCATTTCGACCAGACCTTCCGCGTGCGCAGCGGCAATGCGACGGCGGGCGTCGATATCGACCTGCCGGGCAACTTCAAGGCGAGCGTCTATGGCTCGTTCAACTTCTCGCGCAACGACACCTTCCAGCCCGGGATCAACACCACCGCGCTGACCGCAGCCGCTGCGGGCACGACGACCGCGACCGCGCTCGACCCGTTCGGTTACGGCACGAGCCCGGCGGTGCGTGCGGCGATCCTCAACAACCCGACCACTTTCGACAACCGCCAGCGCACGCGCATCGGGGCGGTCAAGGTCGACGGTCCGCTCGCCGATCTGCCGGGTGGTGAACTCAAGATCGCGGTCGGTGCCGAATATCGTCGCGAAACCTATCGCCAGCGTGGCCAGAGCGGCGGGGTGGGGTTCCCCGAGGATCTCGAGCGCAACGTCAAGTCGCTCTATGGCGAGCTGTTCGTGCCGATCTTTGGCGAGGGGAATGCGACTGCAGGGATGCACAGCCTCGCGCTGTCGCTCTCAGGCCGCTTTGACGATTACAGCGACTTCGGATCGACCAGCAATCCCAAGATCGGGCTGACCTGGGAACCGGTCGAGGGCATCAACCTGCGCGGCAGCTATGGCCGGTCGTTCCGCGCGCCGGGTCTGCGCGATCTCGGCTCGACGGTCGGGTCCTATTACTCAGCCGCAGCCCTGGTCGATGCGTTCGGCGCGCGCGATCCGTCGCGCGGTGCGGCACAGGTCAACACGATCCTGCTGTTCGGCGGCAATCAGGCGCTGACGCCGGAAACCGCGCGGACCTGGTCCGCAGGCATCGATCTGCGGCCCAAGGCGATCCCGAACCTGACCGCCAGCGTCACCTTTTACGACATCCATTATGACAATGTGATCGGGACGCCGTCGGGGCTGGGCGCGCTGTTGTTCAGCGATCCGACCTTCGCCTCACGCGTCCTGCGCAACCCCACCCCGGCTCAGGTGAGCGCGGCGATCGCCAACACGGTGCCGTTCTTCTACACCTTTGCCGCGGTGCCGACGATCGGCAACATCCTCGACCTGCGCCAGGGCAATTTCGGGGTGCGGGAGACCAACGGGATCGATTTCGATCTGCGTTATCGCCACGATGTCGGCTTCGGCACGGTCTTCGGCGGGGTCGCGGGCAATTACATTCTGAACTACCGCAACCAGCTGTCGCCAACCTCGGCGGTGAGCAATTCGCTGGATGCCGGCATTCCGCGCACGACGCTGCGCACCACGCTCGGCTTTACCGCGGGGCCGGTGACCTTCGTCAATTTTGTCAACCATCGCAGCGGCGTGACGGCATCCTATGCGACGCCGACCGGGGCGGCGCTGTATGAGGCCGAAGGCTATACGACGGTCGACCTGCGCATGACGGTGCGGCTGCCCGATCTGGCCTTTGCCAAGGGGCTGGAGCTGGGGCTGCAGGTCAACGACCTGTTCGACGCGACGCCGCCCTTCTTCCCGGGCACCGATGGCATCGGCGGCGCTTACAACGCGATCGGTCGCTACGCGGCGATGAGCCTGCGCACATCCTTCTGATCGTTGGCGGGCGGCGTCTCGCACGGGACGCCGCCTGCTCACTGCATGAATAGCAACAAGGTTTGGCTTTTGATGAACGGTGCCAGCGTCCCTCCGATCCGGCCTGTGCCGCAAATTCGGCTCTATCGTGACTGGCTGGCACAGACTCAGGGTCGAACCTTTGCGCGTTACGAGGATCTGTATCGCTGGTCGGTCGAGGATCTGGACGGGTTCTGGCGCAGCATCTGGGAGTTTGACGGCATCGAATCGCCAACGCCGTTCACGGCGGCGCTAAGCGACGAGGCGATGCCGGGGGCGCGCTGGTTCGACGGCGCGCAGGTCAACTATGCGCGGCACGTGTTCCGCCATGCAGATGCGGCGGACGCGGCGGGACAGCCCGCAATCGTCGCCGTTGACGAACGCGGGAACCGCGTCACGCTGAGCTGGGCGGAGCTGCGCCGCCAGTCCGCCGCACTCGCCCTTACTCTGCGCGCGCGCGGGATCGCGCCGGGGGACCGCGTCGCAGCCTATCTGCCCAATATCCCGGCGGCCGTAATCGGCCTGCTCGCCTGTGCCAGCATCGGTGCGATCTGGACCCTGTGCTCGCCGGACATGGGCACCAACGCGGTGCTCGATCGCTGGCGGCAGACCGCGCCAAAGGCGCTGATCGCGGTCGACGGGGTCTTCTACGCAGGCAGGCCACTGGATCGCGCTACGGCGGTTCAGGAACTGCGCGCACAGCTTCCTAGTGTGGAGAGCATCTTCCTCGTCACCAGCGGCTGTGCCACGGGCGAGGTATCCGGTGCCATCGACTTTGCGGCCACCCTTTCGCGCGATGACGCTGCGGTCGTTGCGTTCGAGCCGGAATGGCTGCCGTTCGATCATCCGCTGTGGATCCTTTATTCCAGCGGCACCACCGGCCTGCCCAAGGCGATCGTTCATGGCCATGGCGGGGTGCTGGTCGCGACTGCCGCCGGCCGGCTGCACTTCGATCTCGGTCCAAGCTACGCGCCCAACAATTTCGGCGAGCGCTTTCACTGGTACAGCGCCAGCGGCTGGGTGATGTGGAACATCCAGGTCGGCGGGTTGCTGAGCGGTACGACGATCTGCCTGTTCGACGGATCGCCGAGCGGGACCAAGGCCGATCCCGACTGGACGCGGCTGTGGTATTTCGCTGCCCGCAGCGGCGTCACCTGGTTCGGCGCCGGCGCGGCGTTCTTCGCCAGCTGTCGGAAGGCCGGGATCGACGTCACCCGCATCCCCGGCGTCGAGCATATTCGGGCAATCGGGAGCACCGGCTCGCCACTACCACCCGAAGTCCAGCGCTGGGGCAGTGCGCAATTCGCGCAGCTGGGCCGACCCGACATCTGGTGGTGCAATGTCAGCGGCGGGACCGAGATCGCCGCGGCCTTCATGGCCGGCAATCCCGAACTGCCCGACACGCCCGGCCGGCTGCAATGCCGCCATCTGGGCGCGGCGATCGAGGCATGGGACGAGCAGGGACGCCCGGTCGTGGATGAAGTAGGCGAACTGGTCTGTACACGCCCGTTCCCGAGCATGCCGCTCTATTTCTGGGGCGATGCCGACGGCGGCCGCTATCACGACTCCTATTTCGCGACCTGGCCCGGTGTTTGGCGGCATGGCGACTGGCTGACGATCGGCAACGATGGCAGCTGCACAATTTCCGGGCGCAGCGACGCGACGATCAACCGGCATGGCGTGCGCATGGGCACGGCGGAGATTTACTCGGCAGTCGAACAGCTGCCACAGGTGGCCGACACAATGCTGATCGACCTCGAAACCCCGCAGGGGGATAGCCAGCTGATCCTGTTCGTCGTCCCGGCCGCCGGATGCGCGGTCGATGCGGCGATGGTGGCGGCGATTGCAGCGGCGATCCGCACCAGTTTGTCCCCGCGCTTCGTGCCGGATCGCGTGATCGCCGCGCCGGGCATTCCGCGGACCTTGTCCGGCAAGAAGCAGGAACTGCCGATCAAGCGCCTGTTCGCCGGCTGGCCGGTCGCGAAGGTGGTCAGCCCCGATGCTACCGCGCCCCCCGAAGTGCTGCCCTGGTATATCGAACAGGCGCAGCACTGGCGCGCGCGCGCTTCGGATGTTTCTGCGGGAGCCGTGGCATGAAGGCGGGCGTCGTCGGTGCGGGCCTGATGGGGGCGGAGATTGCGCTGGTCTTCGCGCTCGCCGGGCATGAGGTGCTGCTGCACGACCGCAGCGCGGAAATGCTGGATCGCGCCATTGGGCGGTTGCGCGGGGTGCTCGACAAGGGCGTGGCGCGCGGGACCTATGCGCACGAAGCCGCCGATGCGGCGCTGGCCCGGATCGCGCCGGTCACCAGCCTCGACGCGATGCGCGACTGCGCGATCGTGACCGAGGCAGTATACGAAGCCCTCGAGACCAAGGCCGATGTGTGGCGCGCGCTGGACCGGATCTGCGCCCCGTCGTGCATCTTCGCGACCAATACCTCGACTTTGCCGATCTCGACGCTCGCCGGGTTTCTGACGCCAGATCGGCGCGCGCGGTTCATCGGCACGCATTACTTTTCGCCGGTGTCGCGGATGCAGCTCGTTGAGGTCATCTCCGGCTTTGCGACCGACGTGGCGATTGCGGATGCGGTCACGGAAATCATGCGCGACATCGGCAAGCAGCCGGTGCGCGTCCGCGACGTTGCCGGGTTCGCGGTCAACCGCATGCTCCACGCGCTGCTGATCGAGGCGGTCAAGCTGGTGGAGGAGGGCGTGGCGACCCCCGCCGATCTCGATACGGCGTGCCGCCTTGGCCTCGGTCATCCGATCGGTCCGTTCGCGATGATGGATGTCGTGACATCCGACCTGTGCCTGCAGGTGCAGGAAATCCTCCACGACGCCTATGGTGAGCGGTTCCGCCCGCCGGCATTGCTCAAGCAGCGGGTCGCCGCCGGGCTGGGCGGCGGGCGGGGGCGTCCGGGCTGGATCGATAAAGAAACAAGGCATGAGGGGAGTGCAGGCTGATGGCGACCGACGCGATGCAAGCGGGAGGACGCGCCGCACCTCGCGGGCTGGTGCTGGGGATGTTGTGCTTCGTCTATGTCCTCAACTTCCTCGATCGCCAGCTGGTGTCGATCCTCGCCAAGCCGATCCAGGACAGTTTGCAGATCAGCGACAGCCAGCTCGGCTACATCACCGGCTTCTACTTCGCGCTCTTCTATTGCTTCATCGCGATCCCGGTGGGGTGGCTCGCCGACCGCACCAATCGCGTGAAGGTGCTCTCGCTCGCCTGTGGGCTGTGGAGCGGCGCCACGGTCGCGTGCGGCATGGCGTCCAACTACGGACAGTTGGCGGTGGCGCGCGTGGCGGTGGGTGTCGGTGAGGCCGGCGGCGTCCCACCGTCCTATGCGATCATCTCGGACAGCTTCCCCCGCGAGCAGCGCGGGACGGCGATGGGCATTTTCAACCTCGGCCCGCCGATCGGATCGGCGCTGGGCGTGGCGTTCGGCGCATCGCTCGCGGCGGCGTTCGACTGGCGCGTGCCCTTTTATGTCGTCGGTGCGATTGGTGTTGTAACCGCGGTGGTGGTCTATTTCCTGATCCCCGAGCCGCCGCGCGGCCGGTTCGATCCCGCACCGGTGGCTGCGGCAGAGCCAGCGCAAGGTTTCATCCAGACGATCTTCGCGTTCTTCGGCAACAGGCTACTCGCGGTGGCGGCGCTGGCCAGCGGCGCGGCGAACTTCATCACCTACGGCCTCGCCAATTTCGCGACGTTGTTCCTGATGCGGGAGAAGGGGATGACGCTGGATCAGGTGGCGATCTGGTACGCGCTGGCGGTGGGGCTCGGCATGGGCGCGGGCATCTTTGCGTCGGGCAAGCTGATCGACCGGTTCGCGGTGCGCAACAAGGCGGCCTATGCGACGCTTCCGGCCCTCTCGCTGCTGATCGCCTTGCCCTTCTTCCTCGGCTTCGTGACAGTGGACAGCTGGCCCCTCGCGCTGGCGCTGCTGTTCGTGCCGCTGTTCCTCAACTCCTTCTTCCTGCCTGCGACCGTCACGTTCGTGCAGGGCGAGGTTGCGCCGGGTGCGCGGGTGATCTCCGGGGCGCTGCTGCTGCTGGTGATGAACCTGATCGGGCTCGGCCTCGGCCCGACCTTTGTAGGCATGATGAGCGATTTCTTCCGCCCCGATTATGGCGGGCATTCGCTGCAGATGGCGTTCTACGCGCTCGCCCCGATGTATCTGATCGCGGCGTTGCTGTTCCTGTGGCTCGCGCGGCTGATCCGGCGGGCGGAGGCACGTTGATGATGCAGAAGCTGATGAACACCCGCTGCCTGGTTACGGCGGTGGCACTTGGCGCGGCTGGCTGGGCCGCACCTGCAGCCGCCCAGAGTTCCGACCCCGCTGCGCGCTGTGCCGCACTGGCAATGCTGAAGCTCCGCGATACCAGCATCTCCAGTGCCACGCTGGTTCCGGCCAAGCCAGCCGAGACGACGGTCAGCGGCGAGGTGCCGGGATATCGCAGCTTTTGTCGCGTCGTTGCGCGCGTGCGGTCGGAGCCGGGATCAGACATCGGTGTCGAGCTGTGGCTGCCCGCCAGCGATTGGGCCGGCGTGTTCCATGGCAATGGCAGCGGCGGGTTCGCGGGCACCTTTGCGCTCGGCTATTCGGGGATGGTCGAGGGGCTGCGGCGCGGCTTTGCTACCGCGACGACCGACGCCGGGACTGCGCCCGCCACCCCGCTGGAGGGCGACGCGCTGATCGGTCAGTCGCGCAAGTGGCGCGATTGGGGGCGGCAATCCGCGCACGCGATGACGGTGACGGGCAAGGCGATTACCGCTGCCTTCTACGGCCGCGCCGCGCGCCGCTCCTATTACACCGGCTGCTCGACCGGCGGGCAGATGGGACTGATCGAGGCGCTCTACTATCCCGAGGATTATGACGGCATCCTGGTCGGCGCGCCGGTGATGAACCGCACCTGGGGCCATGCCGCAGTGCTGTGGAACTATGCCGCCGCCAATCGCGCCCCGGGCCGATTGTTGTCCGAGGCAAAGCTCAAGCTGCTCAACCAATCCGCAATCGCAGCCTGCTGGCGGCAGGGCCATGGACTGGCGGGGGATCGCTTCATTACCGATCCGATGGCGTGCCGCTTCGATCCGCAGACCTTGCAGTGCAAGGCCGGGGCGTCGGAGACCTGCCTGACCGACGGCGAGGTCGCGACGGCGCGTGCCTTCTACTCCGGGCCGACTGACCGGAATGGCAAACCGACCTTCTTCGGCTGGCTGCCGGGGAGCGAAATGCCCGACACGTTCGGCTGGTCTTTCCTGCAAAAGCCCATTGCTGGCCAGCCGCCATTCGGCAGCCTGTTCAAATGGGTGTTCGGCGCCAACTGGGACTGGAAGGGGTTCGATTTCGACCGCGATATGCCGATCGTCGACGCACAGCTCGACCCGGTCGTCAACGACGCGGTGCGCAGCACGCTGGTCCCATTCACGCAACGGGGCGGCAAGCTGATCGTGTTCCACGGGCTCGCCGATACGCTGGTCCCGCCGGGCCAGTCGGTCGCGTTCTTTGATCGCCATGCAGCGCAGATGGGCGGGATGGGTCGCTTGGCAAAGGGTGCACGCCTCTTCCTGGCGCCGGGCATGATGCATTGTGGCGGCGGGATGGGTCCCGACGCATTCAACACGACGCTTGGAATTCCGCCGCGCCCTCCGTCGACCGACGCGAAGCACGACCTGCTCTCCGCCTTGATTGCATGGGCCGAGCGTGGAGAGGTACCCGAGCGAATCGTCGCCACCCGTTTCTCGCCCGAGGAACCGGGCGAGATCGACATGCAACGGCCGCTCTGCGCTTATCCGCAGCGCGCAGTGTATCGCGGCGCCGGCTCGACGATCGCCGAACGCAACTTCCGATGTGAGGCCCCCGCGGACTGAAAAGCGATGGTTGAAGAGAAATGGCAATGCTACCCGCCACGACCCGGGGGGTGGGCAATCGGGCGATGCTCCACTCGGTCAGGGGGCTGAGTTTCTGCCACGCATCCTCTTGGATGCGCCGGTCGCCCACGAGAATCGGTTCGGATCGCGGCGATGTCGCCGCCAACAAACACCGCCCCCGTCCGGCCTGGCGTTGCGGTCAGTGTCGACTTCCTCATTCAACTCAGGGTGAGGTAAAGCTCCGCCTCGATCAGCCAGTCTGCGCCGACCCGCCGCCATTTGGCTGTGTAGCACCCACTCGTCAGCAGCACGCCCTGTGCGGTCGTGCCGTGCCAGTCCCCATGTTCGAAAGCGATCGGTGCGATCTCGGACACGATTATTGAGTCGGAACTGCGTCGATAGATTGCGCGGTCGGGCGACTCAAATTCGCGCTTCCATGCCATCAACTGCGCGTTGCGGCCCGAAATCAATGCGCTGTCGGTGCCGGCGACGAGCACCACATCCTTCACCAGCAACGGCCCGATCGCCGCCAGGTCCGCATCGGCCAACGCCTGATTGAAGCGTGCGCGTTGCATGCGGATGGCAAGTTCGGGGGGCGTGTTCATTGCGGGTCGCTACAGCAGACCAAGGGCTTTGCCGAGTGGCTTGGCGAGGTAAGCCAAATGGCGGCTTACGGGCGTTCGATCGAGCCGGCCGAACGACCGCGCATGGGGCGCACTGCTGCCGTCTGGCCTTGACTCCGAAGCGACCGCTAGTGGCTTGAGCAATAATCGGCCCAATCCACCATCAAGGCTCGCCGCTTTTCGAATGCGTCGCCGCGTCGATAGGCTCTGACCGTGCAATTGCCTGCGCTATGCGCTAGGGCGGCTTCGGCAACGGCTTCGGAATGATCGGTGCACTCGCCAGCCCAGTCTCGGAAGCTGGATCTGAAACCATGAACCGTCAGATCACCCAATTTCATCCGACGCAGCAGAGCGAGCATCGCCATATTCGATAGAGGCTTTCCGGGCACTTCTGATGCAAATACAAACCCGCCCGGCGGGGAACTTTCGATCAGCGGCCCGACCACATTCGCGGCCTGCTCGCTCAACGGAATGCGGTGTTCCTTCCTCATCTTCGTTCTGGTCGCCGGCACGGTCCACACGCTCCGCTCAAGATCAAACTCGTTGCAGGTCGCCTGCAGAGTCTCGTTTGTCCTGGTCGCGCAGAGGATTGTCAGCTCAAGAGCCCGGGCCGCGTTCCCGGTCCGCGCTCGCAAGTTCGCCATGAAAGCAGGGACCGCGTCGAATGCCATCGCCGCCTGATGTCCGCGGGCAGTCAGCTTGCGCCGCGGAGGCAGGAGAACCGAAAGGTGGCCGCGCCAACGGGCCGGGTTTTCCCAAGGTCCTTCGATCAGACCGGTACGCGCTGTCGCTACCGCCGCAATGCCTCGGCGATGAGCGGTTGCAGCTCCTGCTCGAGCGCGATGGCGCGCTGGGCCGGGTCGAACCCCTGATTGAGCGGCTCTTCGATCACGAGGATCGCCCAATAGCCCTTGTCGAAGTCGATCCATGGCGTGAACCCGAACGCGCCGGCAGAGGAGATCACCGGCGCGCTGTCGCAGGTCGGGACATAGGCGGGACCATCGCATTCCTTCCAGAAGCCCCAGCCATAGCGCCAGGCCAGCGCATTGCCGCTGACCGCGGGCGGGACGGTCGCGACGGGGCGTGATCCAACGCGGTCGGTGAGGAACCCGGCGCGGTTGGCGAAGAGGTCGCCGCGCAGGATCGCGGTGAGGACGCGGGCATAATCCTCCCCGGTCGAGCGCATGCCCCCCGAATAGGTCGGATTGTCGCCCGCTCCCAGCGTGTAGCGCGTTTCGCCGCTGACGCCGAGCGGGGCGAGTAGCCGCTCGCGCATGATTGCATCGATACTCTTGCCCTCCCGTCCGACCATGGCGAGCGCGGCAATCTGCATATGTGCGTTGCCATAGTTGAACGACTGGTCGGGCGCGCTGTCGAGGCCCGCGTCATGGATTTGCTGGACGCAGCCGCGCAGGGTGAAGGCGGCGTTCCCGATGCAGCCTGGCTGCTCGGACGTGCCGTTGAACCCGTAGGTGAAGGCGAAGAGCTGGCCGAATGTCACCCGGCTGCGCGGGTCGGCGGGATCCCTGCTCCAGAAGTCGATCAGCGCGCTGACCGGCGTGTCGGCGGCAAGCCGGCCGTCCTCCACCATCAGCCAGGCGGTCGCTCCCAGCAGCAGCTTGCTGGCTGAGGCGATGAACACCGGGCGGTCGGTGGTCATGGTGCCGCGAGCGTTACCTCGCGGTCGAAGGTCCCGCCATCCGCGCCAATGTCCTGAACAGCCAGACGTTCGAATTCGGCCCGATCGCAGCCTTTACCTTTGGCCGCGATGACGCGATCAAGGACCGCGCCGTTGCCCGGCTCGGCACCATCGACGACGCCTATGAGGTCGGCCTGTTCGGTGCGGTCAATTTCGACATTGCCGACAAGCACAAGCTGCGCCTTGGCGTTCAGGGCGTCCACGATGTCAGCAATGTGCATGACGGCCTCGTCGTCTCTGCAAACGCCACCTACAGCACCACGGTCGGCGAACGGCTGAGCGTGATGGTCGATGTCGGCGCGAGCTATGCCAGTGACGACTATGCCGCGACCTATTACAGCATCACGCCGGCGGGCAGCATTGCCAGCGGCCTGACGGCGTTTAACGCCAAGGGCGGACTCAAGGATGTCGGCGCCCAGCTGACCGCCAGCTACCGCATCGGTGACAATTGGGGCTTCGCCGCCAATGCCGGCTATCGCCGCCTGCTCGGCGATTTCGCCGACAGCCCGGTGGTCGCCAAGGGTGGCAGCGCCGATCAGCTGAGCGGCGGTGTCGGCGTCTTCTTCACCTTCTGAACCCCTCCAGCCTGGGAGTATTCCCCATGCCCGACATCACCATCCGCGGCGCCCGTCTCCATTATGAGGAGACGGGCGCTGGCCCCGAGACGATCCTGTTCATCCACGGCCTGATGCTCGCAAGTGAAAGCTGGCAGGCGCAGCGCGACCATTTTGCCCAGACGCACCGCGTGATCACCTATGACCTGCGCGGCCAGGGTCGGTCGGAGCATAGCAAGGGCGGGCTGGGGCTGGACTCGCTGGCAGAGGATGCCGCCGAACTGCTGCATCGGCTCGCGCCCGACGGCGCACATGTGGTCGGCTTTTCGATGGGTGCGTTCATCGCGCTCCGGCTCAGCGCCCTGCATCCGGCGCTGGTGCGCTCGCTGACGCTGGTCGGGGTCAGCGCGGATGCGGAAAGCTGGCGCAAACTGCCGGCCTATGCGGCGATGATCGCGCTGGTCACGCTGGCCGGGGTCGGCCCGCTCGCGCCGCGGATGATGCAGATCCTGTTTGGCCGCACGATCCTTGCCGATCCGGCGCGCGCCGATGTGATTGCGCGATGGCGCGCGGTGGTCGATGCGCTACCCAAATCGATTGTCCGCGCGGCGGCGGCTTCTGCGCTCCGGGGATCGGTGCGGGACGAGTTGAAGCAGATCGCCGCGCCGGTGCTCGTCATTGCGGGGGAGGAAGACCAGCCCGTCCCACTGCACCATCAGCGCGACGTGTCCGCCGCAATCGCCGGGGCACGGATCGAGCAGGTGCCGGCCACAGGCCATGCCGTGATGCTGGAGCAGGCCGAGTGGTTCAACGACCGGCTGGCCCGGTTTATCGGCGGCCTGGCCACCAGACAGATCTAGGGCGTGACCCCAATCAGGCCATTTCCACGATGACGCCAACAGACATGAGCCCGTTGAAACTACTCCAAGACCGCCCGTTTCCGGTGGATGCGACCGCAGCCCCGTCGCCCGTCAGCCCGGATCGTTTGCGTTCGCGGGCGGGGTGGCGGCCATGGCGCGGGCGGTGGCTTCGACCGCTTCCATCGCGCGCAGGACATTGCCCTGTGACAGCTTGGCGAGGTCCGCGTCGCTCCAGCCGCGTCGGGCGAGTTCGGCGAACAGCAGCGGGTAGCTGTCGACGCCCTTCATCGCTTCGGGGCCGGTGCCGCTGATCCCGTCATAATCCGCGCCGATCCCGACATGGTCATGACCCGCGACCTTGGCGATATGATCGACATGATCGGCGACGGTGCCAACATCGACGCGCGGCTGCGGATTGGCGCGCTCCCATGCGACCAGCGTGGGGACGTCGCGCCATTTGATCGGGTCGGTGGTGAGGCCGTTCGCCTTGGCGAAGGCGATCCGCTTATTGTCCCAGTCGTTCCACACGGTGGAGAGAAAGGCGGGGTAGAAATTGACCATCACCACGCCGCCATTTTCGGCGATCCGGCGCAGCAGCGTGTCGGGGATGTTGCGCGGGCGATCGGCGATCGCACGGGCGGAGGAGTGCGATGCGATGACTGGCGCCTTGGTTACATTGAGCACCGCGTCCAGCGTCGCATCCGAAATATGGCTGACATCGACGATCATGCCGATGCGGTTCATCTCTTCGATCACCTGACGGCCAAAGGGGGTGAGCCCGCCCGCGCGCGCCGCGTCGGTGGAGGAATCGGCCCAGGTCAGGCTCTTGCTGTGGGTCAGCGTCATGTAGAGCACGCCAAGCTCGCGGAACTGGCGCAGCACCGACAGGCGGCCGCCGAACTGGTGTCCGCCCTCAATCCCCATCAGCGACGCGATCTTGCCCTGCGTCCGCGCCGTGCGGACATCGGCGGCGGTCTGGGCCAGCATGAACGTGTCGGGATGCGCGCGCACCACGCGCCGGACGATGTCGATCTGGTCGAGCGTGGTCTGCACCGCCTGCGCGCCGGTCTGGCTGGCGGGGATGTAGAGCGACCAGAATTGCCCGCCGACCTTGCCCTTGCGCAGGCGCGGGATGTCGGTCTGCAGCGGCTTGGCGAGCTTGCTGGTGTCGCGGGTCAGATCCACCGCCTCGACCGCGCTGTCATAGGAAGTGCGCAATTCCCAGGCGAGGTCGTTATGCCCGTCGATCACCGGTGCTTGCGTCAGGACGCGTTCGACCCGCGCCCGCGTCGCGGCGTCGGGTTCGGGGGCGGTCGTCTGGGCGGTGGCGAGTAGGAGCGGGGCGAGGGCGAGTGCGATCATGCGCCCAGCCTACCGTCTTCGACCACAGCGGCAATAGCGCTTACGCAACCGCGCTGCGCCACGGCCCGGTGATCGCCAGCGTCTTGGTTGGGCTATAGAGGTTGACGAACAGCGTCGACCCATCCGGCGAGAAGCACGCACCCGCCAGCTCGGTCTGCACGCGGCAGCGCGCGACGGGGTAGAGCGCGCCGTCCGGGGTCACCCCGCGCAGATAATTGTCGACGACATCGGTATATTGATCTTCGCACACGATCAGATGGCCGTTGGGACCGACGGTGAGATTGTCGCCATAGTTGAACATCTGCGGATCGGTGGATTCGACGAACAGCTGCACCATGCCCGGCGCATCGGTTTCGCCCGGCTGGCCTTCGCGCGGGGAGGGGCGGTAGCGCATCACCTGGCCGAGCGCCTTGGCCCCGCCCGATGTGCAGGTGAAATAGGCCTCCCCATCGCCCCAATGGATGCCTTCGCCGCGCGCGAAGCGGGCCGCGCCCGCCTTGTGCCCGCGCAGGCGCAGATCGTCGTCGGGCGCGTCGGTGCCGGTCAGGTCGATCCAGCGTGCGGCCTTCCACGCGCCGACGCTGATGTCGCGGCGGCCCTTGTTCGACGTGTCGCCGCCCTCGGGCCGGTCGCGCAGGCCGAGTGCCTGCAACCGCCCGCCGCGCGCGAGCTGGCCGGGGCGGTCGGGGAGGAAGCGGTAGAACAGCCCGTCCTCGCGATCCTCGGTCAGATAGACGATGCCGGTGCGCGGATCGACGGCAGCAGCCTCATGGTTGAAGCGGCCCATCGCGGTGAGCGGGACGGGATCGACCAGCCCGCGGGCGCGCGCCGGCACTTCGAAGATCCAGCCATGATCCTTGCCCACGCTTTTGCCTGCGCGGGTCATGTCCTCCTCGCACGTCAGCCAGCTGCCCCATGGGGTGGTGCCGCCCGCGCAATTGCGGATCGTGCCGGCGAGGCTGAGATGCTGACGCTCGACCCGCCCGGTGGCGAGGTTGTAGATCAGCGTGCTGGTCCCGCCGGGCAGCGGGCGGCCTTCATTGTCGCGGTCATAGGCGGCGATCTGCGTCGCGTCGCCGCGCTGAAACGGGCCGGTCTTCTGGTGCTTCACCTGCAACTCATGGTTGCGGACCAGTGCGACGCGGCGGCGGTCGATCGCGAAACAGCCCATGCCATCGGCGCGGTCGCCGACGACGAAGCCGTCATCCATCGCGTCGCCGAGCTGGGAGATCACGCGGTAACTGAATCCTTGCGGCAGATCGAGCAGCCCGGCCGGGTCGGTGCGCAGCGGGCCATAGCCGGGCGCGGTTGGGGCCGCGGCGATGGCGGGCACGCGCGCAAGCCCGGCAAAGGCGCTTGCGGCAAGGCCCGCAGCGAAGGTGCGGCGGCTGATGTCGAAGGTCATCGTGTAGCTCCTGTCGGGCGCTTCTTGCATCGGACAGGCGCGGCTGCGCAATTTCAATCTGCCCGTATTCTTACGGGAATCGCATGTGGCGCGTTTACCGATAGGATAGCGGTCTTGCGCTAGGGGGAGGCGATGGCGACCGCGTTGATCATCGATGGCATCGGCGCGCACGGCGTCGCGGAGGAGGCACGATGATTGCACTGCCGCGCTCCGTCGCCATGATCCCACCTGCACGGGTTGCGGCGGTCGCGCTGTGGCTGGTCGCGCTGGCCGGCGCGGTGTGGCTGTCGAGCAGCCGGTTCGTCGTCGCGCCGGGATTTGAATTCTATCTGGGGCCGCTCTTTTATCTGGTCGCCTATCGCTGGTTCGGGTTGCGCTGGGGACTGGTTACGGCGGTGCTGACGATGGCGCCGTCGATCCTGTGGTGGGGACATGGCTATTCGGTGATGCTGGCAGTCGGCCATCTACTGGCCGTTGCCTGGTCGCGGCCGCGACAGATCAGTTTTTCGACCGTCACCCTGTTCTACCAGCTGATCTTTGGCAGTGCGGTCGCGATCCTCTTGTTCCGGTTCAGCCTGAACAGTCCGATGGAGATCACCGCAGTCGTGCTGCTCCGCAAGATCCTGTGCGAGGTGACGCTGGCCGGGATCGCCGATATCGTCACCCTGTTGATCGTCCGCCGCGCGTCGGGACTGGGGCTGGAGCGGGCGCGGACAGTGTCGCTGCAATTGTCGCTCAATGCCGTGGTTTCGGTGGCGGTGTCGGGCGCCGCCACGCTGTTCCTGATCGGCAATCTGACCAATGTTCGCGACCGGCTGACCATCGTGGAGGATCAGATCCACACGGTGGTGACCGATACCCGCGCAGCCTCCCCCAATACACCGTTGCCGCCGCACATCCGGGTCGCCGGGTCGGCGGTCGAGCTCCCGCTCATCGTCGTTCCGACCAGCGAGGTCGCGGCTGGGGCAAAGCGGCTGGGATGCACCCGGACCGATCGTGGTGATCAGGGCGGGCCGGACGATCGGAACACCTTTATCTACTGGCTGCGGGTCTGTGTCATCGCCGGACGCTATGGCGATATGAGCGTGCTGGTCTCGCCCCGCGCGCTGGTGCTGGAAAGCTTTGGGGAGATCTTCACCGGCCTGTTGCCGCTGATGGCCTATATGGTCCTGGTCGAGCTGGTCCTGTTCGGATTTCGCCGTGCGCTGGGGCGGTCGATGCGCCTATGGGATGCGGCGGTGCACGGCTTTGCCGCGCGCCAGCGCTTGCCGCGCGACGAGGCGCCGTTCATCGAATCGAATGCCGTGCTGAACATGCTGCGCCAGGCCACCGATGATTATCTGGATGCAGATGAAGAGCGCGAGCGGCTGGCGCGGACGGTGGACGAGCTGCGCAACGCCATCGACCTGCGGCTGGTCAGCGGCCTGCGGATCGAGGACGATGCGCTCCGCTATCTCGAGCTGACGCCGGGGGCGGGAGCCTGCCAGCGGGTGATGCCGTTCAATCCGGCGGACCGCAGTGCGCTGATCTCGCTGCGCGGAACGAACGACATCATGGCCGAACTGCGCCTCGCCGGGTCTGACAGCCAGCACTGGTTCCTGTTGCTGGCGCACGACTATGACGCGGACACGGGGGAGTGGCGGTATGGCTGCCTCGTTCGGTTGCGCGCGGCGCAGGCGATGCAGACCAAGATGCTGCATAATGCCCGGCTGATCGAGCTGGGCGGCATGGCATCGGCGCTCAGCCACGAGTTGCGGCAACCCTTGTTCACCATCTCGCTTGCGGCCGAGAATGGCGCGACGATGCTGCGGCGCGACCCGCCGGCCTATGACCGCGCGCGGGAGAAGTTCACGCGTATTCTGGAGCAGGTGGCGCGCGCGTCGGCGATCATTGAGCGGACATCGGCCTATGCCCGCGAAGAGCGCGGCGACCGCGAGCCGACCGATCTGGTTCAGGCGGTTCACGATGCTGCGCGCTTCATGCGCCCGGTGCTGCAAAATCGCGGGATCGACCTGACCATCGTCCCCGGGCCGCGGGTCGAGCCGATGATGCTGCCGCGCATCGGGATCGAACAGATCATCGTCAATGCCCTGCAAAATGCCGCCGATGCGATCGAGCAGGCGCGCGCGGAGCAAATGGCCGCCGGCTCGATCCGCATCGACATTTCCAAGACTGCCCATCATGTCGCCGTTGCGATCCGCGACGATGGCACCGGGCTGGTCGATGATCTGGCAGATTCCCCATTCGATGCCTTCAGCACGTCGAAGCCGGCGGGCAAGGGCACTGGCCTTGGCCTGTTCATCTGCCGCCAGATCGTCGATGAAATTGGCGGCACCATCCATCTTTCGAACAATCAGGACGCGGTGGGGGCGACTCTGACCCTGACCTTTCCGCTGTCGCATCCGTGGAGGCTCACATGACCGAACCCGCCGCCGACCCCGTTTATCTGGTGGATGACGATACCGACCTGCGCCATGAGCTGGCCGACGCGCTCGAGGAAGCGGGCTATGCGGTGCAGGGGTTTTCCAGCGGCGAGGCGTTTCTGGAAGTTGAGGGCGATCTGGCTCCCGGCTGTGTCGTGCTCGACCTGACCATGCCGGGCATGAACGGGATGCAGGTGCATACCGCGCTGGTCGACCGCACGAGCCGCCATGTCGTGGTGATGCTGACCGGCACCGGCAGCATCGCGACGGCGGTCGCCGCATTGCGGACCGGCGTCGTCGATTTCGTCGAAAAGCCGGTCGAGCTCGACACGCTGAAGGCATGTATCGAAATTGCGCAGGTGCGCAGGATGACCGTCGCCGCGAGCCGCGAAAAGCTGGCCGCCGCGCGTGAGCGGTTCGCACCGCTGACCCCGCGCGAGCTGGAGGTCGTCTATGGCATGATGCTGGGCCAGTCTGCCAAAATGACCGCGCGGCGGCTCGACCTGTCCTTCCGCACGGTCGAGAGCTATCGCGCGAACCTGATGGTCAAGCTGGGCGTACGGACGCTGGCCGAGGTGGTGCGGATGGCGATCGAGGCGGAGATCACCCCCACCGGCCCGATCGTCGACGAATAGCTCTGCGGTTTGGGGGAGCGGGCCGCAAAGCCGAAAAAGGCTCAGCCCAGCGCTTCGAACCGGAAATTGGCGAATTTCGCGGTGCCGGCCCCGGCCGAATAAAGGCCCGGCCGCAGCATCAGGAAGCCGCCGCGGACATTGTGGTGGTATCCCGACACCTCCATGCCGCGGTCGAAGCGGTGCCAGGTCTTTCCGCCATCGTCGCTTGTGTCATAGGTGACGATGTGGCGGTCGTTGGTCACCCGCATCCGCATTTTTCGGCCATACGGGTTGGCGGGGCGGCCGCGTTCGATGCCGTACTGGTGCGTGACGAAGCGCTTTTCGTCGAAGCCGAGGCCGCAATAGAGCTTGTCGTCGTAGAACAGGATGAGGCCGGCGGTGCCGCCCGGTGCGATCTCGATATCGCATTCGAAGCGATAGGCGGGATCGCCCGCGATCAGCAGCAGCGGCGAGGAGCTGGACGGCGCGGTGCCGCGCGCGTCGAGGTGGAGGACATTGTTTGCGATGCGCGCGCGGCTGCGCTCATCGGGGGCGGGGCGGAAGAAATTCCACTTCGGCCCGATATCCAGCGTCGAAAAATCGTCCGATAGCTTCATGCCATGCGGGCCGCTCGTGGTGCCGCCCTTGGGCTTGGCTATTGGCTGCGACAGGTCGCCGCCCTTCATGCGGAACCAGCCGTCATCGGTCCATTCGATCGGATCGAGCAATGCCTGTCGCCCGAGTGTCCAATAGCCATTTTCATAACCGTGATAGACGCTCCACCAGTCCCCGCCTGGCCCCTCGACCAAGGTCGCATGGCCGCGCGACCACCATTTTTCCTGCAAGGACGTGGTGCGGACCAGCGGGTTGGCGGGGCAATTCTCCCATGGGCCGTGGATCGAGCGTGAGCGTGCGGCGATGACCATATGGCCGGTCGGCGGACCCGCAGTCCCGCCGACAGCAGTGATCATGTAGAACCAGCCCTTATGGCGGGTGATCTTCGGCCCCTCCGGCGCGAAACCCTCGACGATCCAGTCCTTGGGATAGCGCCACGGGTCATAGACATGCTCGGGCTCGCCGATGCGGCTGAGGCCGTCGTCGGACAGGCGGACGCGGTCGCCGCCGGACAGGAACAGCCAGCGCGACCCGTCCTCGCCGACCGCATGGCCGGGGTCGATATGGTTGGGCAGCTTGAGGTCTACGGGCTCGCTCCACGGCCCCTCGATCCTGTCGGCCCAGATCACCCAGCTGGTGTTCGGCCCCTTGGTCGGAATGTAGAGGAAATAGCGGCCATTATGCTTGCACAGCTCCGGCGCCCACACCGAACCGATATTCCTGGTCAGCGCCGCGCCGACCGGCTGCCAGTTGATCAGGTCGCGCGAGTGCCAGATGACGAGGCCCGGATAGGAATCGAAGGTCGAGAAGGTCATGTAATAGTCCTTCCCGTCCTTGAGGATCGTCGGATCGGGATGATCGCCCGCCATCAGCGGGTTGAGGAAGCGACCGTCGCCCAGATCGGGGATGCGCTGGTTGTCGAAGCCGCGCTTCCAGTCGGGGACGGGTGGCTGGCGGCGCGTTCCTGCCATAGCGGGTGGGACCAGGGTGATGGCGCTTCCGGCCGAAGCTGCGCCGATCAGGTCGCGGCGGTTGATCCGCATGGGTACTTCCCTTGTAATTTAGACGAGCAGGCCGGTGGCCCAGGCGAGGAACAGCTCGGGCCAGACTGCGACGGGTTTGCCCAGGGTCTTGCGCAGGCCAAAGCCGTGGCCGCCATGGGCGAAGAGATGGGTTTCGACCGGAATGCCCTTCGCCCGCAGCGCCGCGCGGAGCAGCAGGGCGTTCTCCACCGGGACGACGCTGTCGTCCTCGGCATGGAGCAGGAACACCGGCGGGGCGTTGGCGGGGACGTTGCGGTCGGGCGAATGCGCTGCCTCCCGCACTGCATCCGCACCGGCCCCGATCAGCAAGTTGCGCGATCCGGCATGGGCGTGCGGGGCGGTCATGGTGATGACGGGATAGATCGGCGCGGCGGCGTCGGGCCGGGCACTGTGGCGGTCAGCGGCGTCGACGGGGTCGTACACGCGCGCGTCGAAGCGGGTGAGCAGATCGGCACACAGATGCCCGCCGGCGGAAAAGCCCATCGCCGCGACACGCTGCGGGTCGATGCCATAGTCGCGCGCGCGGTGGCGGATCAGGCGCACCGCGCGCTGCGCATCGGCAAGCGCCACGTTCGGCCCGGCGGCCCAGCCTTCGCCCGGAAGGCGGTAAAAGAGGACGAAGACGGTAAAGCCGCGCGCTGACAGCCAGCGGCCGAGCTCATAGCCCTCTTTATCGATGACGATATGGCGATAGCCGCCGCCAGGCGTGATCATCACCGCCGCGCCATTGGGGCGATGCGGACGAAACACGACCATGCGTGGGCGGGTGATGCCGAGCACCGCGCGGTCGGAGAGGTCGCGGTCGGTGCTGCGTTCGGTGACGGTTTCGACCGGGGGTGTGGCGGGCAGGCCCGGCGCGCCCTTGGGCCACAGGTCGATCGTCTCGGTCGGATCGGGAAGCCCCGCCGGCCCCGGCGTTCCGGTGGCCGGCGGTGCAGTCTGGCCATGAGCGGTGGCGGACGCAATCAGCGCCACCCCCGCCCCGGCGGTTACGAGAAATGCACGGCGGTCGGGCCGAAGGGGAACCCCATTCCGATCCGCCATGCCCCCTCTCTCGGTCACATCTTGATCCGCGCGCCCACCAGGATCGTGCGGCCGAAATGGTTGCTTTCGTAATTGCGACGCGCGGTGATGTCGGTCCAGCGCTCACGATAGGCGTCGGTCAGGTTGGTGCCCTCGACCGACAGTTCGAGATAGTCGGTCAGCTTGTAACGGACCGAGGCATCGACATTGGTGATTGCCGAATAACCCTCGAACACGTTGCCGGTGCCCGAACCGGCATCGGTGAAGCCATCGCGATAGCTGACCGATGCGCGCGCGCTGAACTTGCTGTCCTCATAATAGAGGGTCGCGTTATACTGCTTCTTGGACAGGCCGTAGAGCGTGTTCTCGATCGAAACCGAGGGCAGCGATCCGCCGGGCGTCGTTGCCGGGCCCTGCTGGGTATAGGTTGCCGAGCTGTCGACGAAGGTCGCGTTCACGATACCGCCGAAGTTGGACAGGAACCCGGGCAGGAACTTGAACGGCGCCTGCAGCGCAATTTCCACACCCTCCAGCGACGCGCCGGTGCCGTTGCCGGTGGTAGCGATCGTCCAGATCGGCAGCCCCTGCTGCGCCGGGTTGAGCGCAGCTGGCGAGGACGGGACGAGCACCGAGGGCGACAGGCCGGTTTCGGTGAAGGTACCGGTGCGAGAGATTGAGACCGGGAAGCTCGCCACATCCTTCTTGAACAGCGCGACCGAGAAGATCGACTGCGGCGCGAAATACCATTCAAACGCGAGGTCGAAATTCGTCGCACGGAACGGCAGCAGGAACGGGTTGCCGCTGGTGACGCGGTAGTTGAAGCCATCGGCGGAACCACCCGGCGTCAGGTTGCCGAGCGAGGGGCGCGTCATCACCTTGGCGATTGCGCCGCGAATGATGATGTCGTTCGACGGATAAAGGGCAAGGTTGAACGAGGGCAGCCAATCCTCATAATCGCGCTCGACCGTCACGACGACGCCGCTGTTGATCCCATAGGATGACTGGTCGGTCCGGACGTAGCGGATGCCCGCGTTCAGGGCGTAGTCGAGCCCGAACATTGCACCCTTGGCATCGAACTGGAGATAGCCGCCCGTCGTCTCCTCGACGACGCCGCGATTATTGCCCACGTCGAGGTTCGCCGTCCGGCCGTACAGGTTGGTATAGGCCGCCGCCGCTTCGAGATTGGGGATCAGCCATTCGGTGGTCGTGCCGGACGGCGCATTGGCACCGGTCAGCGTGAACAATTCCGACAAGGCGCTGGTCACCGGGAAGCCGTAGACCGCCGTGGGGCCGAACAGGCTGGTCGGCGAGCAGGTCAGGGTGCCGAGCACGCGATCGACGCCGCCATTGCCGCACACCGCCGTGTCGCGGGTAAAGGCAACGATATCGAAATTATAGCGCCGCCAGACCGCGCCCGCCTTGACCGTGAAATTCTCGGTCACGTCCCATTCGGTGCGCAGCTGCGCATTGCGGAACTGATTGAGCACGTTCGACGGGCGATCGCGAATTTCCGCGAGCTGGAAATTGCCCGGGGTGGTGACGCTGGTCCCGAAGGTCAGCGTCGGGAACTGCATGTTGCGATAGTCGTAGCTGTAGCCCTGTGCATCGCGATCATCGAACACGATCGTGGTTTCGACCGGCACATCGGCGTTCGAGCGCGAATAGCCGCCGATCAGCGTGAAACGGAAATTGTCCGTCACGTCCTGGTCCCAGCTCGCGCCGATCTGGTAGAATTCGGTTTCGGTCTGCTTCAGGAAATGCTCGGTCCGCACCCACGCGTCGTTCAGCGTCGCGGCGATCATGTTATTGTTGCTGTCATAGACCGGATTGAGGACGTTGATCGAACGCTCGTTGGAGCGCAGCAGCACTTCGCCCCATTTCTCGCGGCGGTCGGCCTTGAAGTTCGAATAGAGCGCGTCGATCGACACCGTGGTCGCGTCGCTGGGGGCCCATTGGATGCTACCGGTCAGGCCCAGCCGCTCGCGATCATGGGTGATTTCGCCATAGCGCGGGATGCGCGGGTGGAACGACGTCGCCGCGCGGTCGCAGGCCGTGCTCGGGACATAGGTGCCGCCGCTGTTGGCGGTGGTGAAGCAGTTGGTGCCGTCGACCGAATCGAAGCGCGCCTGGGCCCAGCGGACGGTGTTGTTGCCGATCTCCTTGGTCGTGGTCTTCTGATAGGCGGCGGAGATCGATGCGCCGAGCGTGCCGTCAGGCGACTTCCAGCCGATCAGGCCGGCAAAGCGCGGACCCCAGGTTTCCGCCAAGTCGTTATAGCTGCCCTGCGCCGACGCGGCGAAGGTGAAGCCGTCCTTGCCTTTCAAGGGATTGCCGGTGTTGAGATCGACTACCGCACCGAGCGAGCCTTCGTCGAGGTCGGCGGACGCGGTCTTGTGCACCACGATCGAGCTGAACAGCTCCGACGCGAAGACGTTGAAGTCGAACGCGCGGTCGCGGTTCGATGACGCGCCGTCATGGCTGGTGGTGATGGTCTCGAGCCCGTTCACGCGGACGCGGGTGAACTGCGAGCCGAGGCCGCGCACGGTGATCGCGCGCCCTTCGCCGCCGTCGCGCTGGATCGAGATGCCGGGAATGCGCTGGAGCGATTCGGCGAGGTTCTGATCGGGGAACTTCGCGATATCCTCGGCCACGATCGCGTCGACCGCGGCGACCGATTCCCGCTTCACGTTGAGCGCGGCGTCGAGCGAGGCGCGGAAGCCGGTGACGACGATTTCCTCGTCCTCACCTGCGGCGGGTTCGGCCGGTGCGTCCTGCGCCTGGGCGGCGGTGGCGATGACTAGGGCGGAAGTGGCTGCCAGCAGGCGCGCTCCGCCACGGCGAACAGTGAACCGCATTGATATTCCCCTCTCAAACGGCGTCGATGACACCGGTAGCTGCAATAGGCCTGGCGTTTCGCACGAGGCCGGATGTCTGTGCGGAGAGAGAGCCGTGTCGCGTTTCGCGTCCGTTCGGCCTGATCCTCTCCAAATTCGCCGTGTTCTCACGGTCGAACACCGATTTCACGCTTGAGAAACCGGTGTCATCGCGTTTCTCTGCCATTCCGGTGCGAGTGTCAAGCCGGTGAAAATTCGGTACTCGGGGTGCTGCACGGCGCGACGGGGCCGGACAGCAGCCGGGCAGATGCCCAGCATTTTAGCCCTAAAAGTCATTACGCATCCCGTTTGAGATTGAAAAAGCCGAACCTGCCTGATACCGGTGTCATGAGACGAGCCGGCAACAGGCTCGCGATGCGACATCAGAGAGGGGATTCCATGGCCGTTCGTCAGCTTCAATTTGCACGTCGTTCCAGCTCGGGGCTGGCGCTTGCCCTGTCGCTCGTCGCGGCGGGTCCAGCCTGGGCGCAGCAGGCGCCGACGGAGGGTCAGTCCGATGCCGACAGCGAGGAGGTCGTGGTCACCGGTTTCCGCGCCAGCCTGGCCAACGCGCTGAGCGACAAGCGCAAGGCCGACCAGATCGTCGATTCGATCACCGCCGAGGACATTGCCGACTTCCCCGACGCCAACATCGCCGAATCGATCCAGCGCCTGCCAGGCGTGTCGATCGACCGCGACAATGGCGAAGGCCGATCGATCACGGTGCGCGGTCTTGGCGGCGATTTCCAGAGCGTATTCCTCAACGGCGCCGATGCGCAGAACATCTCGGGCGGCAACCAGTCCGACGCGGGCGCGAACCGGTCGCGCGGGTTCGATTTCAACACCTTTGCGTCCGAGCTGTTCAGCGGGGTCAAGATCACCAAGTCGGTCACGGCCGCGAATGAGGAAGGGTCGCTCGGCGCGATCATCGACCTGATCACGGGCCGCCCGCTTGCGTACAAGGGCGACCGCATCGCGATGGGGGCAGAGGCCGAGTATCGCGAAAATGGCGATACCTGGAACCCGCGGCTGACCGCCCTCTTCTCGAAGCGGCTGACCGACAATTTCGGCATCCTCGGCACCGTCGCCTACCAGGACCAGCGCCAGCAAATCGATTCCTACCGTCGTAACCCCGGCCAGTTCGAATTCGCCTATCGCAATTCGCAGCATGCCGGCGTGTCGCCCAACGTGTTCGGCTTTGCCCGCCCGACCGGCACCGGGACGGGCGCGACCTTCGGCTCTGACCCTGCCGCCTATGCGCTGGTCACGCCGGAAACGATCATTCCGGCGCTGCCCTCGATCGGGCGACAGGATCTGCAATATGATCGGCTGGGCGTCACCTTTACCGCCCAGTGGCAGCCGACGTCGCGCACCGAGGTGATCGGCGACTTCGTCTATTCGCGCTACCGTCAGGATTCGAATTCGCAGGGCATCACCACGATCGGCCTGAACCGCAACGGCACCAACACCCGCGCCGCACAGAATACACTGCGTGCGCTCAATACCGCCAACGGCCTTGCCGACCGCCGCGCGCTCTATGCGCGCTGCGACGCCAGCGCTTCGCTCGATTGCGGTCAGGCGCTGTACGGCAACACGCTCGTCGCGGGGACGCGCGCGAGCTTCAATCCGTTCAATCTCGATCCGTTCGACTATTACAACGCGACCGTCTCGCCGGGCTATATCCCCAATGCCAACAGCATCGCCTATTATGACGAACTGCTTGGCCGTCCGGGGACGCAGATCCGCGCCGCGAACGTCAACGCTGCGGGCCAGGCCGATTATCTGGTGCTCGACAATGTCGATTGGCGCAGCTTTGCCGACGCGCAGTTCGGCCAGACCGACTTCAAGCAGGCGACGCTGAACGTGAACCATGAGTTCAGCGACAATTTCCGCGTCGCCGTCACCGGTGGTTGGTCGAAGTCCGAATTCAATGCCGAGGGCATGCTGGTCGAATTCAACGCGATCGACCGGGACGGCTATGTCTTTGACGAGCGCGCTGGCGGGCGGATGCCGGTGTTCAACCCCGGCTTCAACGTCGCCGACCCTACCCAGTGGACACTGGTCAAAGGCTTGTCGACGATCCGCTACTTCACCAATGAGGTGAATAACGAATTCCGCGTCGGCCGCGCCAATTTCGAACTGGACCTGTCCGAGCAGTTCACGCTGCGCTTCGGTGGCACGTACAAGACGTTCGATTTCGACAGTCTGGGCGGCCGCCGCAACTCGGGAATCGAAGCGATCAATCCGACCCTGGTAGAAGCGGGGCTGCAGATCACCCAGCTCGGCCAGCTGGTCGGATTTGGTCAGGGTCTGAATGTGCCCGCGGGGACGCCGACGAGCTTTTACGCGCCCAATCTCGACGCCTTCCGCAATTACTTCTCGATCGACTGCAACTGCATCAACAAATGGGGCGACTATCGCGCGCAGACCGACGGGCGCGAGCGCAACGCGGTGCGCGAGCGCGACATGGCGGGCTTTGCCCAGATGGACTTCGACCTCGACGTCATGGATCGCCGTCTGCGCGGCAATGTCGGCGTGCGCGTTGCCAATACTCGGGTTGACGGCACGGGGTCGGTCGGCGGAGCCGGCAATGGCGTGGTCGGCACGGTTGTCACCGCGCGCAATGAATATACCGACGTGCTGCCGGCGGGTAACCTGACCTATGAAGTCAGTGACAGGTTCCAGATCCGCTTCGCCGCGGCCAAGACGATGTCGCGCCCCCAGCTTTCGGCGCTGACCCCGGGCACGACCTCGTTCCCGACCGGTCTCAATTCCGGGGGTGCGGCGCCGTCGATCACGGTCGGCAACCCGTATTTGAGCCCGTTCCGCTCGACCAATCTCGATCTCAGCTTCGAATATTATTGGGGGACCAACGGCTTTGTCGGCCTGGCGCTGTTCCAGAAGGATATCAACTCCTTTCCGCAGCAGGTGGCGGGCGAATTCGCGCTGCAGGACGTGTATGAACAGGCGATCATCGACCAGATCCTCGTCAATGTGACCAGCCCGACGCTGGCGCAATATATCCGCGACGGTGGCGTGTTCGCGGTGCGCCAGTTTGACGACGCGCCGGGCGGCAAGATTCAGGGGCTGGAATTCAACGTTCAGTCGAATTTCTTCTTCCTGCCGGGCTTCCTGCAGCGGTTCGGCGTCACGGCGAACTATACCTATATCAAGTCCGAACTCAGCTATCTGACCGGGACCGCGCTTTCGACGACGCAGGGGCAGACCGGATCGACCGCGGTCAACAGTTTCGCCAGTGCGCCCTTCCTCAACACCTCGCCGCATTCGTTCAACGCGACGCTTTATTATGAGCATGGCCCGCTCAAGGCGCGCGTTTCGGGGGCGTATCGCAAGGAATATGTCAACCGCTTCCCGCTGTCGTCGGGCACCTGCGCGGTCGGCACCACGACCAATGGCGGGGGCGTGTGCAACTCGCCGGTGGTCGCGGACTTCGGCTATAACGAGGATACGTTCAACCTCGACTTCTCGATGTCCTACAAGCTGACCAAGGCGATCAGCCTGTCGGTCGAGGGACGCAACCTGACCAACACGACCCAGTATCGCACCATGTATCAGGCCAACCCGGTGTCGAGCGTCTATGCCAGCACCGGTCGCATCGTGACCGTTGGCGTGCGCGCGAACTTCTGATGCTGGGCACGCTGCTGCTGATGTCTGCGGGGGCGGCAACGCCGCTCCCCGCCTTTCCCGGGGCGGAAGGTGCGGGCGCGACTGCGCTCGGCGGGCGCGGTGGCAAGGTGCTGACCGTCACCACGCTGGCGGACACGGGTCCGGGCAGCCTGCGCGCGGCGGTCGAGGCCAAGGGGCCCCGCATCATCGTGTTCGCGGTATCGGGCACGATCCAACTTGCCAAGCCGCTGACGGTGCGCGAGGGGCGGGTGACGATTGCGGGGCAGAGTGCCCCGGGCGACGGCATTACGCTACGCGATCATCCGCTGGTGGTGCAGGCCGACGATGTGGTGATCCGCTTCATCCGGTCGCGCCTCGGCGATGAATCGAAGACCGAGGCGGACGCGATCTGGATCCGTGCGGGGCGGCGGATCATCCTCGACCATGTCTCGGCGAGCTGGTCGGTGGACGAGACGCTGTCGGTGTCGGGCAATTATGCCGAGCCGGGCGAGGGCTGGTACGATGTCACCGTACAATGGTCGATCATCGCGGATTCGCTGACCCGATCGCTCCACGCCAAGGGCGAGCATGGCTATGGCAGCCTGGTGCGCGGCGGGCGCGGGGCGCGGGCGAGCTTTCACCATAATCTGTGGGCCAATCACAGCGCACGGATGCCACGCCCGGGCAATTATGCCCCGGCGGCGAGCGATCCCGAGGGCGCGTTCTTCGATTTCCGCTGCAATGTCTTCTACAATTGGGGCGGTGGGCGGTCGGGCTACAATGCCGACAAGGACAGCCTGTCGCGGTATAATTTCGTCGGCAATGCCTATCTGCGCGGGCCGCAATCGACCAAGGCGATTGCCTTCAACGAGGGCAATCCGGTCGCCAAATCCTTCTTCGCCGACAATGCGATGGACGGGGTGGTCCCCGCCGACCCGTGGTCGCTGGTCAGCGGGATCACCGATCCGGCGCAGAAGCTGTCGGCTCCGCTCGAGATGCCCAAGGTCGGTTGTGCCGGCGCGGCGAGCGTCGAGGCGGCGGTGCTGGCACGCGCGGGGGCTTCGCGCAGCCGTGACAGCGTCGATACGGCGGTGGTCGCGGGCGTGCGCAGCCGCACCGGCAAGCAGATCGACAGCCAGCGCGACGTCGGCGGCTGGCCGACACTGCGCAGCGGCACCGCGTCACAGGACAGCGATGGCGACGGCATGCCCGATACGTGGGAGAGTCAGAAGGGGCTCGATCCGAAGCGCGACGATTCCGCGGGCGACCGCGACGGCAACGGCTATAGCAACGTCGAGGATTATCTGAACGAACTGGCTGGGACCTGAGGGCCAGGCGGCGCGCGAGTTGAGGAGTGTGACATGCGGGCGATCCTGACGCTGCTGGCAGCGATCCTGCTTGGCGGCGCGTCGCTGCCCCCGCCACCGCCCGAAGTCTTGCTGTTCAGCCACACGACCGGTTGGCGGCATGACTCGATCGAGCCGGCGGTTGTGGCGCTGACCAGGGCGGCGCGGGCCAAGGGCTATCATGTGGTGGCGAGCGACGACCCGGCGCTGTTCGACGATGCGGCGCGGGTGAAGCGCTTTGCCGCAATCGTGCTGCTGTCGACCACGACCAAGCCGAAAGACCCGGCGAGCGAGTGGTTCACCGGCGTACGGCGCGACAATCTGGTCGCTTATGTGCGCGGCGGCGGCGGGATCGTTGGCGTGCATGGCGCGGCGGACTCGCATTACCATTGGGACTGGTATGGACGGATGATGGGCGCGCGCTTTGCCCGGCATCCGGCGGGGACGCCGAAGGGCCTGGTTGCCCGCGCACCGCTCGACCACCCGTCGATCCGCAGCTTTCCCGACACCGCCGAGCTCGTGGACGAATGGTATTGGTTCGACGATCTCGATCCGCGGCTGCGGCCATTGCTGACGCTCGACCCGGGCTCGATCGGGGAGAAGGGCGTCAATCCGCGTCCGGTGGCCTGGGCGCATCGCTTCGAGGGCGGGCAGGTCTTCTACACAGGGCTGGGCCACACCAAGGCAGCATGGAGCGATCCGCGCGTGGTCGATCATGTCATGGGCGGGATCGACTGGGCGGCAAAGCGCGGTGCGCGACCGATGGTGGTGATCGACGAGAGTGCCAAGCGCGTTGCGGAGCCGCCGCCGCATGGCCGCATCGGCATGAGCACCGCCTGGCGCATCACCGATGGCGTGCCCGGCCGGATGATGGAATATCGCAAGCGCGCGCTGCACAAGGGTGCGGCGATTGGCGTGCATCCGATCGACCATGACGAGGTCTATGCGGTCGTCTCCGGCGAGGGCGAGGTCAGCTCCGACGGCACGACCGCGCGGCTGAAGCCCGGGATGACCGCCTATCTCTACACCGGCGCGCAGGTCGGCATTCGCCAGATCGGCGACAAGCCGCTGGTGCTGATTATCGCCTATCCGCTTGAAGGAGTACCGCGTAAATGATTGCCCGCCGCCAGCTGCTCGCCGCGTCCGCCGCATTGATGCTCACCCCTGCCATGGCGCGTGCGCAGGCACCGTCGAGCGCGCAGATCGCCGCAACGATGAAGCGCGCGACGCGGTTCATGGTCGAAAAGCTTGCCTATCGCGGGGGGTATCTCTGGTCGTACCTGCCCGATCGCTCGCGCGTCTGGGGCGAGATCGAAGCATATAAGACGATGGTGTGGGTGCAGCCGCCCGGCACCGCGACGATGGGGCATCTGTACCTCGACGCCTATCACGCGACCGGTGACGATTATTATTATCAGGCGGCCGCCAAGGCAGCGCAGGCGCTGATCGACGGACAGCTGCCGACCGGCGGCTGGGGCTATTTCATCGATTTTGGCGGTCCGGCCTCGACCAAGCGCTGGTACGAGACGATCGGCAAGAATGCCTGGCGCATGGAGGAATTCCAGCACCATTGGGGCAACGCCACCTTCGACGATCAGGGGACGGGGGAGGCGATCCGCTTCCTGATCCGCCTCTATGTCGAAAAGCGCGAGCAGCGGTTCAAGCGCGGGCTCGACAAGGCGATCAACTTCATCTTCGCGAGCCAGCTCGACAATGGGGGATGGCCGCAGCGCTGGCCGCGGGTGCGCGACGGCGGGCTGCACGGCAAACCCGATTATACCGGGCTGATCACCTTCAACGACGGCGTGATCCACGACAATATCGACGTGCTGCTGACCTATCACCAGGCGATCGGCGATCCGCGCGTGCTGCCGGCGATCGAGAAGGCGATGGACATTTATCTGAAGACCCAGCAGCCCGCGCCGCAGGCCGGCTGGGGGTTGCAGCATCGCGCGGATTTCTCGCCGGCGGGCGCGCGGACCTATGAGCCCGAGGCGCTGGTCACGCATACCACTGCGTCGAACGTCGAAGACTTGATGGAATTCTACCGCCTGACCGGAAACGCCAAATATCTCGCGCCGATCCCGGCCGCGCTCGACTGGCTCGACAGCGTCCGGCTGCCCGAGGAATTGCGCGTGGGGAACCGGCATTTCCCGACCTTTGTCGAGATCGGTACCAACAAGCCGCTCTGGGTGCATCGGCGTGGGTCGAACGTGGTCAACGGCGAATATTATGTCGATCACGACCCCGCGCACACGATCGGCCATTACAATCCGCGCCGCTCGGTCGATGTGCCGAAGCTGCGGCGCGAATATGAGAAACTGCGCGCAATCCCCGGTGGGCCGGTGTCCAAGGATTCGCCATTGCTCAAGGGCCGCCAGCCGCTGTCACCCTATTGGGTCGCGGCGGTCGAGCCGGGGTCGGACATGAATGTTGCGGGCGGCAAGAGCGCGGCGGAACTGGTTGCCTCGCTGAATGAAGAGGGCTGGTGGCCGACACAGCTCAAGGCGATCAGCCACCCCTATCGCGGTCCGGGATCGAAGGAAGTCGCGGCGGGTGACTTCCGATCGACCAATGTCGGCGACAGCAGCGACACCTCACCGTTCGACGTCAAGGATGGCCCGATCGGGATTTCGACCGGCACCTATATCGATCACATGGTCACGCTGATCGGGGCGCTGCGCAGCGGTTCCTAGGTGGGGTCGATAACGAGGCGGCAGTTGCGCAGTTCGTACCCCGCGACCAGCGGGTTCCAGCCGACATCGGGCGCGCGCTCCAGCTTCAGGCCGGGGACGCGCAGCAGCCGGTCGAGGAAGACGGCGGATTCATGCAGCGCCACGCCCGCGCCCGGGCAGCGATGCTCGCCGTCACCGAATGCGAGTCCCGGGCCGGTGACGCGTGGCGCGCGCTCGCGCTCCGGGTCGAGCGCGTGCGGGCAGGTGCCGACCGCCGCCGCATCGCCATTGGCCGAGCGGATATCGAGCGCGACCGTGCCGCCCTCGACATGGCGGTACAGCGTGCCGACGACGGGTTCGAGCCGCAGGATTTCCTCGAGGATAGCAATCTGCCCATCGGCATCGGCGGCAAGGAACTGCGCGCGCAGTTCGGGCCGCTCGAGCAAATGCCAGCCGGCCATGGTGATGAACTCGCGCGTCGTCACCATCCCCGCCGCGCCATAAGTGAAGCATTCGGTGAGGATGTCGAGCGGGGTATAGCCCTCGCTCAGCAGGTGCGAGATCACGTCCTCACGCGGCGCGGCGCGGCGCGCGGCGATCGCGGGCTTCACGTCCATCGCGTAGAAGCGCCGCATGCGCCACTGGCCGAGCAGGAAGCTCATCACCTCGGCGAACTTGCCACGCCCGGTCTGGAAGGCGGTGCTGAAGAAGGAATCGAGACGGCGGCTCATGCCGTCGATGTCGCTTTCAGTCAGACCGACAATCTCGGCCGCCACGGCAACCGCCATTTCCAGTGACAGCCGGTCGAGATCGCCGCCGCCATCCTTGACCAGCCGCGCGATCAGCGCGTCGCTGGTCCGCTCCATCAATTCGCGATAGCGCGTCTCGACCACGCGCGGGGTGAAGAAACGCGCGGTGCCACTGCGCTGGCGGCGGTGCGCTTCGCCATGCAGGAACAGGATCGGGGGGCGCGCCTGGCCGCGATATTTGCCGATCACCTCGGCCTTGAAGCCCGCCTGACGGCCATTGGTGTCGCGCAGCACCGCGCGCACTGCGTCATATCCGGACACCACCGGCGCCTTGAGCAGACCGCCGCGCGCCGCGCTTGCGGACTTGCGGTCATCGCGCGCATGATCGACCGGGCAGCGGGCCGGCGGGCTGGCAAGATGCGGCTGGGCGGACATGACACACTCCAGGTTGTGATACACTATGGATCATAAGATAGCGAAGCGGAGCGGCGTTTCAAGCGACGCCCGCGTTATCCGTTCCCGCGCGGCGTTGGGCGCGGCGCTGGTGGAGCTGGTTGCGGAGCGTCCGTTCGGTGAGATCACGATCGCGATGCTGACCGATCGCGCGAAGGTCGGCTACGCCACATTCTTCCGCCATTACCCCGACCTGTCGGCGTTGCTGATCGAAGTCGCCGATTCGCTGATCGCGGAACTGCTCTCCAAATTGCTGCCAATGTTGCAGCAGGGGGACCGGCTCGCGCTGGTGCGCACGCTGACCGCCGAAGTGATGTCGCGGCGGACCCTGTGTCACGCGCTCCTGACCGGTGCGGGCGATCCGATGCGCCAGATGGTGACGCAGCGCGCGATTGCGCAGGCGCTGGCAAGCCCGGCCGAAACCCCGGATGGACTGCCGCGCGAGCTGGCGGTGACGCATCTGGTCGGCGCGGCGCTGACGATCCTGACCTGGTGGCTCGACCGTGCGCCGGACATGGCGGCGGACGATGTGGCGGCGATCCTAGACCGGCTGGTGCTGGCGCCGGTGCTGGTCGCTCAGGTTCCCGGCTGAATATAGGGGATGCGGGCGAACAGCTCGCGCTGCCACTTGCGCGGGTCGGCCTCGATCCGGCTCTGCGTGTCGAAGATCATCGTCTGGCGATCGGGCAGAGTGTATTTGGGCCAGTCAGGCACGCCTGCGCCATTGGGATTGCCGGTGGCGGCGAGGTTGACGAAGGCGCGCTGCATTGCCGCCGACACGGCGTGCGCGCCCGGCCCGGTGCCGGAGACCGTGCCCTCCGCACCGATCGTGCCGAAGACGAGCGGGATGTCATGCGTGTGCGCCGCGCCGCGTTCGGGGGTGAGCGGCGACTGGAAATCGAGCTGATAGACCCAGGCGGGGACGCCCGCTTTGGCGCGCTCCTCCGCCTCGATCACCTGCCCGCGCCAGCTGCGCCCGGCGGTGGTGCTGGCGTAGAAGATGTCCTGCGCGCTCCAGTCGGGGAATTGGCGGCGATACTCCGCCACCACCCATTCGGGGTGGGCGTCGATGCGCAATTGCGGGGTGATGCGTTCGGCGAGGTTCGACCAGTCGAGCGTGCGGACCGCCTCACCCTTGGGGTCGATGAAGGCGCGGGTCTCGTCGCGGGTATTTCCGAGGATCAGCGGGATCGCGTTGCCCAAGGGGTTGGCGTCGGGCCAGAAGGGGTGGCGGGTCAGCCACTTCATGTCGAGCACCGGGCCCATATAGACCCCGCCGCCAAGGATCGGGTCTTCGGCGGACAGCCCCTCGATCAGTCGCTGTACGGGTATGTCGATCAGGTCGCCGGGGGTGGAGTTGAGTTTGGCGAGCAGCGCCTTGGCCCGCGCAGTGGCGTTGAGCGGGCCGCTGGCGGTAACCTGCTGTCCGCTCATCGTCGCGGCGCTGTGGAACAGGCCCTTGGCGGCGGGCATCCCCATCAGCGTGGCGATCTTGGCGCCGCCACCGGACTGGCCGAACACCATCACGCGGTTGGGATCACCGCCAAAGCCGATGATGTTGTCGCGCACCCATTGCAAGGCGAGGATCAGGTCGAGCTGGCCGAGATTGCCGCTGTCCGGGAAGCGCGGGTCGAGCCGGGCGAGGTAGAGATAGCCGAGCGCGTTGAGGCGGTGGTTGACGGTGACGACGACGACCTCACCGCGTTCCGCCAGCGTCGCCCCAAACACCTGCGGCTCGATCACGGTGCCGTTGGAATAGGCGCCGCCATGGAAATAGACCATCACCGGGCGGCGCGCATTCGGGTTGGCTTGCGGCGTCCAGACGTTGAGGAACAGGCAATCCTCGGCCTGATTGGGCAGATTGCTGCGCTGGGGGCAGTTCACCGCAAAGTCGATCGCGCGGAGCGTGTCGCGGCTGCGGGCCGGGGCGGTCGCGGCGCGGAAACGGGTGCGGCTGGTGTCGCTGCCGTAGCGGATGCCGAGAAAGGCGGAGACCGCCCCTTCGCGTTTGCCCTGCCAGCGGCCGGTGGTGCCGGTGGCGACCGGGTCGCCCTTGGCGAACGCGGCGGAGGGCAGGGCGGTCAGCGCCGCACCTGCACCCAGCAGCGTCCGTCGCCGCATCACCGGCGCACGTCCAGACCGCCTTCGAGGAACGCGTCGATGTCGCGCTGCCCGAACAGACTGGCATCGCCCGGGAGCGAGTGTTTGAGGCAGGTGAGCGCGAGGCCGGAGGCGACGGTCGCCTCCAGATCCTGTCCCGACAGCACACCGTGGAGGATGCCCGCGGCAAACGCGTCGCCGCCGCCGATCCGGTCGACGATCCCGGCAACTACCACTTCGTCGGTCTGGTAGCCGCGCTCGCGCGTATCGACACGGGCGGCGATGCGGTGGGTGTCGGCGTCGTCAACGTGACGCGCGGTGGAGGCAATGCGCTGAAGATTGGGGAAGGCGGCGAAGGCGGCTTCGGCGGCTTCACGGCGACGGTCGGCGCCATCGCCCGAGAAGGTCTGGCCGAGCAGCAACGACACGTCGCGATGGTTGCCGAACATCGTGTCGGCGAGGCACACCAGTTCGGTCAGCACCGCGCGCGGGTTGCTGTCCCAGCTTTCCCACAGGCGTGCGCGGTAATTGCCGTCGAAGCTGATCGCGACGCCCATCTCCTTCGCGGTCTTTGCTGCGGCAATTGCTGCCGCAGCCGTCGCCGGGCCGAGCGCGGGGGTGATGCCCGACAAATGCAGCATCGCCGCGCCGTCGAGGATGCTGCGCCAGTCAAACGCATCGGCGGGCGCGGTGGCGAAGCTCGATGCCGCGCGGTCATAGACGATGTCTGATGCACGCAGCCCGGCGCCAACGGAGAGGAAATAGAGGCCCATCCGCCCGTCGCGCAGCTGGACATTGCGCGTATCGACGCCCTGCCCGCGCACGAAGCGGATCGCGGCCTCACCCAGCGGATTGTCCGGCACCGCGCTGACCATCGCAACGTCATGGCCGAGATTGGCGAGGCCGATCCCGACATTGGCCTCGGCCCCGCCGACATGCACGTCGAGGCTGCCGGTCTGCATCAGCAGCTCGCGCCCCGGAGCGGTCAGGCGGAGCAGCAATTCCCCGAAACAGACGATACGGCCGGCCATGATGTCTCCTCAGCTAAACCGGCGTCAGCGCGCCAGCCAGCCGCCGTCTACCGCGAGGATGTGGCCCTGCACATAGTCCGATGCGCGCGACGCGAGGAAAACCGCCGCGCCGCCCAGATCCGCCGGATCGCCCCAGCGACCCGCGGGGATGCGCTCCATGATCTGGCGGTTGCGCGTCTCGTCCTTTTGCAGCGCGTCGGTGTTGTTGGTGGCGATGTAGCCCGGCGCAATCGCGTTGACGGTGATGCCCTTGCTCGCCCATTCGTTCGCCAGCAGCTTGGTCAGGCCGCCGACGCCGCTCTTCGATGCGGTATAGCTCGGCACGCGGATGCCGCCCTGAAAGGTCAGCATCGAGGCGATGTTGATGATCTTGCCGCCGCCATTGGGGATCATGTGCCGCGCCGCAGCCTGGCACAGGAAGAACACCGACTTCAAATTGGTGTCGATCACCGCGTCCCAGTCTTCTTCGGTGAAGTCGACACTGTCGTTGCGGCGGATGATGCCGGCATTGTTGACGAGGATGTGCAAGCCGCCGAGCTTTTCCACAGTTTCGTCCACAATCCTGCCCACAGGCTCGATCGAGGACAGGTCGGCGCTGATGATCTCGGCCTTGCGACCCAGTGCGCGGACCTTTTCCACCGTTTCGGTGGCAGCGGAGCGACCGACGGCTGCGATGTCCGCGCCCGCCTGAGCCAGCGCCAGCGCGATGCCCTGGCCGATGCCGGTGTTCGCACCGGTGACGACCGCGACGCGGCCGGTGAGATCGAAGGGATTCATGGAGTAACCTCGTCCTTGGGCCTTAGGCCAGCTGGCAGATGTCCAGCACGTTCATGTCGGTATAGTCCTGATTCTCGCCCGCCATCGCCCAGATAAAGGCGTAGGATTTGGTCCCCGCGCCCATATGGATCGACCAGGGCGGGCTGATCACCGCTTCTTCATTCTGCATCACGATGTGGCGGGTCGCTTCGCCCTCACCCATGAAGTGCATCACGCGGTCGGTGTCGGCATTGTCGAGCTCGAAATAGAAATAGATCTCGCTGCGCCGCTCATGGATGTGCGGCGGCATGGTGTTCCACACGCTGCCTTCCTTGAGCACGGTCAGCCCCATCACAAGCTGCGCGCTGTCGCACACGCCGGGGATCACGAGCTGGTAGATCGACCGCTCGTTCGATTCGGCCAGGCTGCCGCGATCGAGCCGGTTGGCATCGGCGATGCCGAGCTGGCGCGTCGTGAAGGCACGATGCGCAGGGCAGGAGACGAGGTAGAAGCGCGCCCCGGCGCCTGAAAACTGCACGTCCGCCGCGCCCATCGTGACGTACAGGCAATCCTTGTTGCCCAGCGTGAACGTCTCGCCATCGACGGTGACGACACCCTCAATCGTGCCGACATTGACGATGCCCAGCTCGCGCCGTTCGAGGAACGGATGCCCCGCCGCCGATGGTGGCTCGGTCTGATCGGGCAGGCGGACCGGGTCCGCCGCGACAAGCACCCCGCCGATCACCATGCGATCGGCATGGGTGTAGTTGAGGACGCATTCCCCCGCACGGAACAAGCCGGAGATGAGGTAGCGGTCGCGCAGCTCATCGTTCGACACGCACTCCATCATGTCGGGATGGGTGGCATAATAGGTGCGGTCGAACATGGCCTCTCCGTTCAGAATGCGGACGCGGTCGGGATCAGGCGAGCGCGGGCTGCGCGGTCACACTCTGGAGATAGTCGGCAATCGCCGCGTCCTGGCAGTTCGGGTAGAACAGCTCGGCGAACTTCTCGCCCGCGATTGCGGCGCGCAGCAGGTCCTGATCGACATTCTTGAGCACGGTCAGCATGTCGTGGCAGGTCGTCGCCTTGAGATCGGCGAGGATGCCGCGGTTCTTGCGCATGATCTCGGCGCGCTCCTTGGGGTAGCCAAGGCCGCGTTCGCCGTCGAACAGCTTGCGGTAGACGTCCTGCAGGTTGAGCTCGGCGGCCCAGCCAAAGCCCTTGGCATAGGGCATCGAGATCGCGTTGCCGTCGTTGATCTGGCCGAACAGGAAGGCGTCGGTCGGGTCGATCACCAGGCCACAGAACACGCCGGGCATCGCGTTGCAGGCGAGCATCGAACCCATGCCGGTGCCGCACCCGGTGACGACGAAATCCGCCGCTTTGGAATTGAGCAGGATACCGGCGAGCAGGCCGTTCATGACATAGGTCAGCGACGCGCTGTCCTCGGCCGAATACATGCCATAATTGAACACCTGATGGCCCAGCGGCTCGGCAACGGCGGTCAGCGCGTCGTGGATGATGCCGTTCTTGGCAGCTTGGCTGTTCTCGGTAATCAGGGCGATCTTCATGGGTCGGATCCTCTCCAAAATGGGGACGGCGGGACGGCGAAAAAGCCGGGTCACGCGCGCCTTAAGCGATAACGGATATGGCCGCTAGGTAACCGGTGTCAGATTATGATGCAAGAACGCGATGCAAGTTGTGTTGCAACTTGCGACGCTTGTCCACATCGCCTCACTCCCCCGGCGGCGCGACCGACGCGCGGCGGATCAGGGTCGAGACGAACAGCGATTCGGCACTTTCCTCATCCTCGCCATCGCCGATCAGTTTCAGGCCGGCGGCGCGCGCCATGGTCGCGATCGGCCAGCGCACGGTGGTGAGCGGCGGCCACAGATAAGAGGCGATGGTGGTGTCGTCGAAGCCGACGATCGACAGGTCACGCGGCACGTCCAGCCCGCGCTGACGCGCCGTGTGCAGCACGCCAGCTGCCATCGCATCGTTCGAACAGAAGACGGCGGTCGGGCGCGGCGACAGGTCGAGCAGCCGCTCGGCGGCGCGCATGCCGGATTCGAAGGTATAGTCGCCCTGCGCGATCAAGGTGCGCTGGATCGGCAGATCGGCGTCGTCGAACGCCGCCTCATAACCCTGGCTCCGCTCGAACGCCGATCGAAAGCCGTGCGGGCCGAGGACCAGGCCGATGCGGCGATGGCCCATTTCGAACAGATGGCCGACCGCGCCGCGCACGACTTCACGGTCGTTCGACGCGACCATATGCTGCGGGTCGTCGAACGCAGCAGAACCCATGCGCACGTAGCGCGTGCCGATCTCGCTGCACAATTCGGCGAGCGAATCATTCTCGCTGATCGGGGGCAGCAGCATCACGCCATAGGGCCGCTGACGTTCGAGGAAGCGGCGGATATCGTCGAGCATCGTCGGCGATCCGCGATCGACGGGGTGGACGATCAGCTCGAACTCGGTATCGCGCAGCACTTCCAGCAAGCCATGCTGCACATTGAGCACCATGTGCGGATTGGGGTTGTCGTGGATCAGCCCGATCAGGAAATTGCGGCGCAATGCCAGTGCGCGGGCCTGCGGATTGGGGACATAGCCGATTTCGGCGATGACCTTCTCGACCCGCTCGCGCGTCTCCTCATTCAACAGCGGCGAGCGGTTGATCACGCGGCTGACGGTCTTTTTCGAAACCCCGGCGAGCCGTGCGACGTCGTTGATCGTCGCCTGAGCAGTTTTCTTCATGGCACGTGCATAGCGCGCAACCCGGTGCGAGCCAATCGGCGTGCTTTCGCCTCACAAACCCGGTGTCAGTCGGGTTCTGCGGCGGTGCGATCGGGCGGTCCCGCGGTGGATCGGGCCACGTTGCATCAGGGAGGTCTCACCGGCTATCCGGCAAATTTCCGAAGGCGGTAACCGATGTCTTGCCACTGACACCGGTTTCCATTAGCGATGCGAGCGAGAATAGAAGCGAGGGGTGGATGAGCGACCTGAACGTCATAGCGGAGGCTTTCGTCGCCGCGCGCCGCGATGCCCGCGGGCTGCCCGAATATCCCGGCGACGCGCCGACAACGCTGGCGGACGCCTATGCGATTCAGGATCGCGCGCTGCTGCTGGCCGGGGACGATGTCGCGGGATGGAAGGTCGGTCGCATCAACCCGCCGCTCGACGGACAGCTTGGCACCAATCGGTTGGCTGGCCCGATTTTCGCGCCGTCCGTGCGCAGCCATGACCCCGCACCGGCGATGCCGATCTTTGGCGAGGGCTTCGGTGCGGCGGAGGCCGAGTTTCTGCTGCGCATCGGCACCGCGCCCGATCCGGCCAAGGCCAGCTATACGCTGGACGAGGCCGCCGCGCTGATCGACGCGGTCCATGTCGGGCTGGAGATTGCCAGCTCGCCCTTCCCTGGGATCAACGCGCATGGTCCGCTGGTAACGATTTCGGACTTTGGCAATAATCACGGGCTGGTCGTCGGGGAGGCGATTCCCGACTGGCGCAACTCGGGCTTTCTCGACTGGCCGGTGACGCTGAGCATCGACGGGGTTGAGATCGGTGCCGCGACCGCGCGCACGATGCTCGACGGGCCGGTCGGCGCGGCGCGGTTCCTGTTCGAAACGATGGCGGCGCGGGGCATTGCGCTGCGTCCGGGACAGTGGATTTCGTCGGGCGCCGTCACCGGCGTCCATGAAGTCTCGCCACAGGCACAGGTTACTGCCACATTCGGCACCATGCGGGTGAGCTGCACGATCGAGGCCGCCAGACCCGCAGCATAGGGAGAGAATGATGAACGCGACGCAGGCCGAAACCGGCGGCGAACCGCCCCGCGCGGGGTCGGTGCCACGCACCGGGCGATACCGATGGATGATCATCGCGATCCTCTTCTTCGCGACCACCGTCAACTATATCGACCGTACGATGTTGGGTCTGCTTGCCCCTGATCTGGGCAAGGAGCTTGGCTGGAACGAAAATGACTATGGCAACATCGTCACCGCGTTTCAGGCCGCCTATGCGCTCGGCTTCCTGCTCATGGGTTGGCTGGTTGACCGGTTCGGGCCGAAGATCGGCTATGCCATTGCGATCGGCGTATGGACGGTCGGCCATGTGATGCACGGCTTTGCCAGCACGGTTGCCTCGTTCATGGCGGCGCGCATCGTGTTGGGCGTGGGCGAGGCAGGGCATTTCCCGTCGGTCGTCCGCGCGAGCAGCGAGTGGTTCCCGCAAAAGGAACGCGCTTATGCGATTGGCTGGGTCAACTCCGCGACCACGATCGGCGTGATCCTGACTGCGCCGACCCTGTGGCTGTTCATGACCTGGATGGGGCTCGATTGGCGCGAGACGTTCATCTACTCGGGCCTGTTCGGTGTCGTGCTGCTGGTGCTGTGGCTCAAATTCTACAGCAACCCGCGCGAGAGCGGGCGCGTGAGCGAGGGCGAGCTGGCCTGGATCGAGCATGATCCGCCCGAGCAGATCCAGAAGATCGGCTGGGGCCGCGTCGTTCGGCTGCGCGAAGCCTGGGCATTCGCTGTGGCCAAGTTCCTGACCGACCCGGTCTGGTTCCTGATGCTGTTCTGGCTGCCAAAATACTTTGCCAGCACGTACAATGTCGACCTCAAGGTCGTGCTGCTGCCGATGATCGTGATGTATCTGCTGTCGGACGTCGGCAGCATCGCGGGCGGGTGGCTGTCGTCGAACCTGATCCATAAGGGCTGGACGCCGAACGCTGCGCGCAAGGTGACGATGATCATCGCGGGCTGCTGCGTCGTGCCGTTGCTGTTCGTGACCCAGCTGGAGAATATGTGGCTGGCGGTCGCGCTGATCGGTTTTGCGCTGGCGGGGCATCAGGCGTTCTCGACCAACCTGCTGTCGCTGCCGCCCGACATGTTCCCGAAGCGCGCGGTGGGATCGGTGATCGGCCTTGGCGGCTTTTGCGGCGGCGTTGGCGGCATGATCATGGCCAAGTCCACCGGCCTGGTGCTCGATGCGACCGATGGCAACTACACGCTGATCTTCGCCGCCTGCACCGTGGTCTATTTCCTGGCGGTCGGTGCGATCCACCTGCTGTCGCCGCGCCTGACGCGCGTGTCGGTATGAACAAAGGAGCCGGGTGGGGACATTTCCTGTCCCCACCCGGTGCTTTTGCGTAATGAAGCAATGCTAACATTGCCTTACGGCATCGATCGCGGCATCACCGTCCTATGACGGCAACACTCAAACTCGACGCATTCCTGCCCTATCGGCTGTCGGTCGCCTCGAACCGGGTGTCGGGGACGATTGCCGGTGCCTATCAGGCCCGTTTCGGTCTGCGCATCCCCGAATGGCGGCTGGTCACCGTGCTCGCCGAGTTCGGGTCGATGAGTCAGCAGGCATTGTGCGGACGCACCCAGATGGACAAGGTGACGGTCAGCCGCGCCGCGATCTCGCTGCACGAACGCGCTTTGGTGACGCGCACCCCCAATCCTGACGATCAGCGCTCGCACCTGCTGGACCTCAGCCCTGAAGGCTGGGCGCTCTATCGCCAGATCGCGCCCCAGGCACTGGAGTTCGAGCGCCGCATCTTCGCCAGCCTGAGCGACGAGGAGCAAGCGCAGCTGCGCAAGATGCTCGAGCGGGTCGAGGCGGCGGCGGCGGCGATTTCGCCGGGATTCTAATCACGGGCTTGATCGACGGGGCCATCCTCGCCTAATCGGGCCATCCCTCCCCAGGGCAGTCACTGTTGCTAGCCAGGAGGATTCCATGACCGCCACCCAGATTCGCGCCGGCCTGTCCGTCGCCGATCCGCTCGTCCGGTTCGTCGAGGATCGGGTGTTGCCGCCGTTGGGCATCGATGCGGACCAGTGGTGGGCGGGCGCGGCGGAGATCTTTGCGCGCTTTACTTCGCGCAACCGCGACCTGCTGGCGCGCCGTGAGGACCTGCAAGCGCAGATCGATGCGTGGTGCGCGGCCGATCCCGTGCGTGCAGCCGATCCGGCGGCGCAGGAGGCGTTTCTGCGCGACATCGGCTATCTGGTGCCCGAGCCGGGCGACTTCACCATCGGCACGCGTAACGTGGATGCAGAAATCGCCACGATGGCTGGGCCGCAGCTGGTCGTCCCGGCGCTCAACGCCCGCTTCGTGCTCAACGCCGCCAATGCGCGCTGGGGGAGCCTGTACGACGCGCTCTACGGAACCGATGCGCTGCCCGGCGCGGCCAAGCCCGGCGGCTATGACGCCGAACGCGGCGCGCAGGTGATCGCGGCGGCGAAGGCGTTTCTCGATGAGGCGGTGCCGCTGACCGGCATGCGCTGGGCAGAGTTCTCCGGCGGCGACCTGCCGCTCGCCGACCCCGGGCAGTTCGTCGGCACGCGGGGCGAGTCGATGCTGTTCGTCCATAACGGCCTGCATATCGAGGTGGTGGTTGACCGCGCCCATCCGATCGGCGCGACCGACCCGGCGGGTATCGCCGACGTGCTGCTCGAAAGCGCGCTCACCGCGATCGTGGACCTGGAGGATTCGATCGCGGCGGTCGATGCGGAGGACAAGGTCGCGGCCTATGCCAACTGGCTGGGCCTGATGCGCGGCGACCTGACCGAGACGTTCGACAAGGGTGGCCGGACGCTGACCCGCGAACTTGCCGCCGACCGCGTGTATCAGCGGGCCCATCAGAGCGACCTGACGCTGCCCGGCCGCAGCCTGTTGTTCGTACGCAATGTCGGTCATCTGATGACCAACCCGGCGATCCGCATCGACGGGGCAGAGGCGCCCGAAGGCATTCTCGACGCGATCTTCACCAGCACGATCGCGCTCCACGACCTCAACGGGCTGGGCCGCTTCCGCAACAGCCGCACTGGCAGCATCTATATCGTCAAGCCCAAGATGCACGGGCCGGACGAATGCGCCTTCACCAACGACCTGTTCGACGCGGTCGAGGATCTGCTGGGCCTCGCCCGGCACACGATCAAGGTGGGCGTGATGGACGAGGAGCGGCGGACCAGCGCCAACCTCGCCGCGTGCATCCATGCGGTGAGGGACCGGATCGCCTTTATCAACACCGGCTTCCTCGACCGCACCGGGGACGAGATTCACACGTCGATGCGCGCTGGGCCGATGATCCCCAAGGCGGAGATGAAAGGCAGCGCGTGGATCAAGGCGTATGAGGACCGCAATGTCCGCATCGGCCTGCGCCACGGCCTGTCGGGCCGCGCGCAGATCGGCAAGGGCATGTGGGCTGCGCCCGACCGCATGGCCGACATGATGGAGCAGAAGATCGGCCATCCGCTGAGCGGGGCCAACACCGCCTGGGTGCCGTCGCCCACTGCGGCGACGCTGCACGCGATGCACTACCACAAGGTCGATGTGTTCGCCCGCCAGCGGGAGATTGTGGGCGAGGCGGTCCCGGCGCTTGGCGACCTGCTGACGATCCCGGTCGCGCCGGGACGCAACTGGACGGCGGAAGAGGTTGCGCGCGAGCTGGACAATAATGCGCAGGGGATTCTCGGCTATGTCGTGCGCTGGATCGATCAGGGCGTTGGCTGCTCCAAGGTACCCGACATTCACGATATCGGCCTGATGGAGGACCGCGCGACGCTGCGCATTTCCTCGCAGCATATCGCCAACTGGCTGCTCCATGGCGTCGCCACGCCGGCGGATGTGGACGCGGCGTTCGCGCGGATGGCGGCGAAAGTCGATGTGCAGAATGCGGGCGATCCGCACTACCGCCCGATGGCGGGCAATCCCGACAGCCTGGCGTTGCAAGCGGCGCGCGCGCTGGTGTTCGATGGCGTCGTACAGCCGAGCGGCTATACCGAGCCGCTGCTGCACGCCTATCGCTCCCGGGTTAAGGCGTTGGACTGAAGTCACATTGAACCTTCCGCCCGCTGGTACGTTGCGCTAGCGGTCGGGATACGTGCTGCCTGAATGTGGCGCGATCCCAGCGGGAGGCGGGACTATTTCGGGCGTGCGTCTGGTCATTTTGTTGCTGGCAAGTGCCGCGTTCGTTCCGGGCGTGGCGGTTGCGCAGATCGATAGTGGCGTGGGCAAGCCGGGGCAGGGTGCGCCCGCCGGGGATCCAAAGACGCTGGAGCGCGAAGCCGAACGTACCGCTACCGCGCAGGACCCAAAGCCGATCGTCACCGATGACGAATTCTCCGACACGCTCCCGCAGCTGTCCGACGACATGGATGCGCCGCTCGAGCAGATGACGCCGCCGGCACCGCCAATCGCGCAGGTCGAGGCGATCGAGGATGCGCCGCCGCTCGATGAAGTCGGAGCCGAAGCCGAGATCGCCGCGCCGCTACCGCCACTCGCGGAGTTCGACGCCACCCCGATCGCCGAACCCGTCGCCAGCAACGACGAGGCAGCCGTTGAAATCCGCTACGCGACCCGTGTCACCGGCCTCGACGAAATCGGGCTGGAGGACGCGTTCCGCGACCTGTCGGCACTGGAGGATGGCGACGGCGTCGCCGCCAATGCCGCGATCATCGGTGCGCGGGCGCGTGAGGATGAGGGGTTGGCGGTGCGGCTGATGAAGTCGCTCGGCTATTATGACGCGACCGCGATCTCGACGATCGAACAATCGCCGCAGGGCGAGCGACCCGTCACGGCCACGATCGCGGCGGTGCCGGGGCCGCTTTATTCATTTGGTGAAATCCGGGTCGAAGCCGATCCGACCGTGCCGCCAACGCTGATCGCCGATCATCTCAAGCTGCGCACTGGCGAGCCGATCGATGCGGTGCGGGTGCAGGCGGCGGAGGCCGCGGTCAGCGTGGCGCTGCCGCAAAATGGCTATCCCTTTGCCGAGGTCGGGCAGCGCGACATCCTGCTCGATGAGACGACGCGCACCGGCGATTATACGCTGCCGGTGGCGGTCGGCCCGCGCGGGCGGTTCGGCGGGGTGCGCATCGAAGGCGATAGCGTCCTGCCGCCAGATCATATCGAGGTGCTGACCCGCTTCAACCGCTCCGACCTGTATGACAGCCGCAAGGTCGACGATTTGCGCGACGCGCTGATCGCGACCAGCCTGTTTTCGACCGTGTCGGTCGAGCCGGTGAAGACCGGGCAGATCAACCCTGACGGGACTGAAGCGGTCGACCTGCTGGTGCGTCAGGCCAAGGGGCCGCCGCGCACGCTGGCCGGAGAGGTCGGGTTCAGCACCGGCCAGGGGTTCCGCGCCGAGGTCAGCTGGACCCACCGCAATCTGTTCCCGCCCGAAGGCGCGCTGATCGCGACGGGTGTGCTGGGCACGCAGGAACAGGGCGCGTCGGCGACCTTCCGCCGCTCCAATGCCGGGCGGCGCGACCGCACGTTCCAGATCGTCGCCTCCGCGCTGCGTTCGGATGTCGAGGCGTTTACCGGCCTGACCGGCACGTTGTCGGCGCGCGTCTCTTATGATTCGACGCCGATCTGGCAGAAGAAGCTGACCTATGCCTATGGCGTCGAACTGGTCGGCACGAGCGAAGACCGGTTCGATTTCACTCGGGGTGCGCGCGAGCGCGGTGTGTACTTCATCGCGGCAGTTCCGCTGTTCGCCGGATGGGACCAGTCGGACAATCTGCTCAACCCGACGCGCGGATGGCGGCTCAAGCTGAACCTCAGCCCCGAAACATCGGTGCGCGGCACCGCGCGGCCCTATGCCCGCGCGATGGTTGAGGGCACGATCTATCAGCCGATCACCGACAGCATCGTGCTGGCCGGGCGCGCGCGGTTCGGGACGATCCAGGGGATCGATCGCAACGAGCTGGCCCCGTCGCGGCGCTATTATGCCGGCGGCGGCGGGTCGGTACGCGGGTTCGGCTATCAGGAACTCGGGCCGCGTGCCCCCGACGGCAAGCCGGTCGGCGGGCGCAGTTTCAACGAATTCGCGGTCGAGGCGCGCTATCGGTTCGGCAATTTCGGGATCGTGCCGTTCCTCGACGCCGGTCAGGTCTATGAAGAATCGCTGCCGCAATTGAGCCGCATCCGCTTTGGCGCGGGCATTGGCGGGCGTTTCTACACCAATTTCGGCCCGATGCGGCTGGACATTGCCACCCCGATCGCGCGCAAGCCGGGTGAGAGCAAGGTCGCGCTGTATATCTCGATCGGGCAGGCTTTCTGATGGCTGAAGAAACGCCAGCGCCAGCCGAGGACAATGTGGTGATCGTGGACCGTGCGCCGCTGTGGCAGCGCATCGCGAAATGGACAGCGATTGGTGTCGCCAGCCTCGTTGCGTTGGTGCTCGCTGCCGTCGCGATCCTCGATACCGGGGTCGGGCATCGGTTCGTCGCGGACCGGCTGGCGGGCTACACCACTGCGTCGGGACTCAATATCAAGGTCGGGCGGATCGAGGGATCGATCTATGGCGCGATGGTGCTGCGCGATGTCCGGGTCAGCGACGCCAAGGGCGTGTTCGCCACCTCCCCGCGCATCGCGCTCGATTGGCGACCCTTTGCGTTTCTGAACAACCATGTCGATATCCGGTCGGCTACCAGCCCGCTGGTGCGGGTCGCGCGCCTGCCGGAACTGAAGCCCAGCGGCGATCCCGATGCGCCGATGCTGCCCGATCTCGACATCGATATCGGGCGACTGTCGATCGACCGGCTGGTGCTGGAGGCACCGGTTGCAGGGCAGCGCCATATCGCGACGCTGACGGGCGAAGCGAATATCGCCGACCGCCGCGCGCGGGTGATCGTCAACGGTCGCACGCTGGGCCGCACCGGGGGCGACGCGTTGGCGCTGGTGCTCGACGCGGTGCCCGATGATGACAAGCTCGACCTGCGCGCCGATCTGAACGCGCCGGTCGGCGGCCTAGTGGCGGGACTGGCCGGACTCGAAGCACCACTTGCGGTGCGCGTGCGGGGCGCGGGCAGCTGGTCGAACTGGCAGGGGCGTGCGGTCGGGCGGCTCGGCGCCGGCGAACTCGCCAATCTGCGCATCGCCGCGCGCAACGGCAGCGTGCAGGTGCGCGGCATGACCCAGCCGGGCCTGTATCTGAAAGGTCCGGTCGAGCGGCTGAGCGCGGGCGGAATGCAGGTCGCGCTCGATGCCACACTCGATCAGCGGCGCGCCGATACGCGGTTGCGCCTGCGCTCACGCGCGATGGCGCTGATGACGATGGGCACGATCGACCTGGGGCAAAGCCGGTTCGATCAGTTCCGGGTCGAGGCGATGCTGCTCACCCCCGGCGCGATTGCGCCGAACCTGAATGGCCGGTCGGTCGCGGGCGAGGTTGCACTCAACGGCCCGTTTGCGACGCCGACGGTGGATTACAAGCTGCGCGCCGCTGCGCTCGGCTTTGGCGAGACGGTGGTCGAGCGGCTCTATGCCGAGGGGCTGGCGACGGTGAATGCCGACCGCATCCTGATCCCGGTCAAGGCACAGGCGGCGCGGATTTCGGGGCTCAACGCTGCGGCTGGCGGGTTGCTGACCAACGTCACGCTGGCGGGTGATCTGGCCATTACCGGCGACCAGATCCTGTCGGAAAATCTTCGCATCCGTTCCGACCGGATCGACGCGACCGCGATACTGGCGGCGGACATGAGCACCGGGCGCTACACCGGCGCGCTCAAGGGACGCGTTAACGATTACCAGATCGACAGCATCGGCATCGTCAATCTGGAGACCGATGCCGACCTCTACGCTGCCGCTGGCGGTGGCTGGGGGATCAAGGGCCGGATCGTCGGGCGCAGCACGCGGCTGTTCAACGATGGCGTGCGCAGCTTCCTGGGCGGCAACGCCGTCGCGCGCGTCTCGCTCGATTTCGGGCCGGATGGGATCATCCGCTTCAGCGACCTCAAGGTCGCCGCGCCGTTGTTCCGCGTGATCAGGGGGTCGGGGCGCTATGATCCCGCCGGGCCGCTCAGCCTGACTGCTGACGCCTGGTCCAACGCATATGGGCCGCTGTCTGCCCGGGTGACCGGCAGCCTGACTAGGCCGGTGGTCAATCTGCGCGCACCGCGACCGGGTGTCGGGGTCGGCTTGGCCAATCTCGAGGCACGGATCGTTGGCGATAACGGCGCCTACGCCGTCGATGCCAAGGGCGATACCAGCTATGGCCCGTTTACGGCGGATGTACTGGTCCGCACCGGCCAGCGTCTCGCGATCGACGTGCGCAGCGGACGCTTCGCCGGGGCCGATTTCAAGGGCCAGCTGGTCCAGACCGCAGCCGGGCCGTTCGATGGCAATCTCAGTTTCGCCGGATCGGGCCTCGACGGCTCGGTCGCGCTGTCGGCGGCGGGCCAATATCAGCAGGCGGTGGTCCGCGCGACGGCGAACAACGCCAAGATTCCGGGCGACATGGAGCTGACGATCGGTCGCGCGATCATCAACGGCACCATGATCCTCTATGACGACGCCCCCGCAATCACCGGCGAGGCGCAGGTCGCGAATCTCCGAAACGCCCAGTTCACGGTGACCCGCGCGCGAGCGAAGATCGACTATCGCGGCGGCAAGGGCAGCGCGCAGGCGCTGGTCGAAGGATCGACCGCAGTGCCGTTCCGCGTCGCCGCCAATGCGCGCTTTGAGCCCGATTTGTGGCGCGTGGCGCTGGCCGGACGCGCCAACAATATCGGGTTCAAGACCGCGCAGCCGGCGCAGATCGCGATCGCCGGATCGACCTATACCCTCGCGCCGGCGCGGATCGATTTCGATCAGGGCAGCATGCGGCTGTCGGGCAATTGGGGCGATGGGCTGCGCGTGCAGGCGCGGCTCGACAAGCTCGACCTGTCGGTCGCCAATGCCCTGTCGCGCACAGCCGGCCTCGGCGGCACGGTGACCGGCGCGCTCGATTTCAGCCAGGCCAGCGACGCCACCTTCCCGCAGGCGATTGCGCGGCTGAACGTCAGCAACTTCACCCGCTCCAGCCTGGGCGGCGTGTCCTCGCCGGTCGATATCAGCTTTGTCGGTCGCCTGCTGCCCGATGGTGGCGACGCGCGCGCGCTGATCAAGCGGGGGTCGACCACGATCGGGCGGATGGTGGCGAGCCTTCAGCCGCTCGGGCCGGGTGCGGGCAGCTGGACGACGCGGTTGCTTGCAGCGCCGCTGTCGGGCGGCATTCGCTACAACGGGCCGTCCTCGGTGCTGTTCTCGATGGCCGGTTTCCCCAATCAGAGCCTGTCCGGCCCGGTTGCGGTCGCCGCCGATTTCTCGGGTCAGGTGCGCGCGCCGCAACTGACCGGACAGCTGCGGGGCGAGAAACTGACCTATGAGAACGAAACCTGGGGCACGCGCCTGTCGCAGATGTCGGTTCAGGGGCGGTTCGACAGCGACTCGCTGGAGATCGAACAGCTTGAGGCGGTGGCGGGCAATGGCCGCCTGACCGCTGCGGGTACGATCGGCCTGTCTGCCGAACAGGGCTTTCCGATCGATATCACCGCGCGCTTCCGCAACGCCCGCCTCGCGCGCAGCAATGCGCTCGGTGCGACCGCGACCGGGCAGCTGCGCATCACCAATGGGCTGGACGGCGGGTTGATCGAGGGGCGGATCATTATCCCCGAAGCGCGCTACCAGATCATCCGCCAGGGCGCTGCCGAAGTGCCCGAACTGACCGGCGTCTATCGCAAGAGCGAGCTGACCGAGGACGGCAAGCGCCCCGTGCGGGTCAAGCCTGCGGGCATCTTTAGGCTCAATGTCAGCATCGTGGCGGACAATCGGCTGTTCGTGTCGGGCATGGGCCTTGAGTCCGAATGGAGCGCGCGGATGCAGGTGACTGGCACCTCCGCATCGCCAATCGTGACCGGCGAGGCGCGCGTGGTGCGCGGCACCTACAGCTTCGCCAGCCGCCGCTTCGAACTGACGCGCGGGATCGTCAGTTTCGAGGGCGGCCCGCTCGCCGATCCGCAGATCAACATCGCCGCCAGCACGACGGCGGAGGGCGTCACCGCCAACATCAACATCACCGGCAGCGGACAGGTGCCGCGCATCGCATTCAACTCGACCCCGAGCCTGCCGCAGGATGAAGTGCTCTCGCGGCTGTTGTTCGGCAGCTCGGTCACCAATTTGTCGGCGACCGAGGCGATTCAGCTCGCTGCGGCGCTCAACTCGCTCCGTGCGACGGGTGGCGGCCTCAACCCGCTCGGCCAGCTGCGCTCGGCGGCGGGGATCGACCGGCTGCGCATCCTGGGCGAAGACGACACCACCGGGCGCGGGATGGCGCTGGCGGCGGGGCAGTATCTGACCGACGACATTTATGTGGAGATCATCACCGACGCGCGCGGCTTCACGGCCGTGCAGCTCGAAATCGCCCTGACTCGCGCGCTCAGCCTGTTGTCGCAAACCGGATCGTTCGGCGGATCGCGCGCGGGGTTGAAATATTCGAAGGATTATTGACCCTATTTGATAGGGGGTTCCCATGAATGATAGCGACGTACCCGTGAGACCGCATGGCGAACCAAAGCCTTTGCTCGATGAAGACATCGCGCCTGTTCTCGCCCGGCTCGATAATTGGTATCACGGACATTTGCCGTCCAGAGAGTTCACATTGAATCCTCCGGCGACAGAGACGCAACTGGATGCATTCGAGACGCTGGTCGGCATCGAAATGCCGCGCGCCTTTCGCCAACTTTACGGCTGGCACGATGGGGAGGCGGACGAGGTTTCGGGGCATATTTTCGGCCTTCCGCTTCTTTCGCTCAGTCAGGCTGGCGAACAATGGGCGTCGTGGAGTGAGGTGCTCGAAGGGTTTGACGGCAATCGCTATGCAATTCCGGGTGGTAGCTGGCCGTCGGGTGCGGTCGACCCCGCCTATATAAACCCGCGCTGGATTCCGCTCACCCATGATGCAGGCGGAAATCATATTGGGCTGGACTTCGATCCTTGGCCTGAGGGGCGGATCGGGCAGATCATTCTCTATGGACGGGATGAGGACGTCAAAGCGGTACTTGCGCCATCGCTCGGAGAATTCCTGCGCTTGATTGCCGAGCTGCTGGAGAGTGGAAATTTTCGCGTGGAAGCGGATCCTGAGGATGCCGGGCGGCATCAATTTCTGTTGAAGAACCCGCCGGTCGAACACTTCCATGATGGAATCCGCCAACTGGTCGGCGCCGCCGGACCCTATCTTCCTTAAGCAGCTCCCATTGCGCTCAACTTACACGCATGTAAGTATCGCGTCCGGGAGAGCGCGATGGCCGAGCATTTCGACGTTGTGGTGGTGGGTGCCGGGATTTCCGGCATCGGTGCCGGCTATTTCCTGCAGCGCGACTGCCCGGACCGTTCCTATGTAATCCTGGAGGGGCGCGAACGGCTGGGCGGGACATGGGACCTGTTCCGCTATCCCGGCATCCGCTCGGACAGCGACATGTACACGCTCGGCTACAGCTTCAAGCCGTGGACGCAGGCCAAGGCGATTGCCGATGGACCGTCGATCCTGAACTATCTCGACGAAACCGCCCGCGAACATGGCATCGACCGGCATATCCGCCACCAGCACCGTGTCGTCGCCGCGAGTTGGTCCACTCCCGATGCGCGGTGGACCGTCACGGTCGAGCGCGGGGCGGAGCGGGAGCGGGTGGAGTTTACCTGCAACTTCCTCTTCATGTGCTCGGGCTATTATAACTATGAGGCCGGGTACCTGCCCCAGTTCGAGGGGCGCGAGGATTTCGCGGGCACGATCGTTCATCCGCAGCATTGGCCTGAGGGGCTGGATTACGCCGGCAAGCGTGTCGTGGTGATCGGGTCGGGTGCGACGGCGGTGACATTGGTGCCGGAAATGGCGAAGGCGGCGGCGCATGTGACGATGCTGCAGCGTTCGCCCACCTATATCGTCTCGCGGCCAAGCGAGGACGGGATCGCCAACTGGCTCCGCGCCAAATTGCCCGCAAAGCTCGCCTATCGCCTGACCCGGCTGAAAAATGTCGGGATGCAGCAGCTTTTCTATCGGATCGCGCGCAAGAAGCCGCAGCAGACCAAGGAGCGGATCGTGCAGATGGTCCGCGATGAATTGGGCCCCGACTATGACGTCGCGACCCATTTCACGCCGCGCTACAATCCGTGGGACCAGCGCATCTGCCTGGTCCCCGATGCCGACCTGTTCGCCGCGATCCGCGAGGGTGCTGCATCGGTGGTCACCGACCATATCGACCGGTTCGAAGCGGACGGGATCCGCCTGAAATCGGGCGCGCTGCTGCCCGCCGACGTGATCGTCACCGCGACCGGGCTGGATCTGCAGTTGATGGGCGGGGTGCCGTTCACCGTCGATGGCGCGCGGGTCGAGCCGGCGCAGTCGCTGGGCTATAAGGCGATGATGTATTCGGACATTCCGAACCTCGCCTCATCCTTCGGCTATACCAATGCCAGCTGGACGCTGAAGTCCGACCTGACCTGCGCCTATGTCGCGCGGCTGCTGAACACGATGAAGAAGCGCGGGATGCGGCAGGCGACTCCGCGCGTCGGGGCGGACGTGACGCGGGAGGATTTCCTCAGCTTCACCTCCGGCTATGTCCAGCGTGCGATCGACCGCTTTCCCAAACAGGGCGACAAGCGCCCGTGGCGGGTGCACCAGAATTACACGCTCGACCTCATCGACCTCAAATTCGGCGGGATCGATGACGGGATGGAGTTTTCCAACCCCGAACCGGCGCGGGTGCGCGAACTGGCGTAGAAGAAACGGCCACTCGTTCGTCGCCCCGGCCTTGAGCCGGGGCCGGGCTTTTCTTCCAGCGCTCAAAAAAGCCCTGTCCCGGCTCAAGCCCGGGACGACGATGGGGCTAGCGTGCTACCAGGCGGCTTTTCTCCCGCAATGCAGCAGAAATTTCGGAACGATTGCGTTCCGGATGCATTGCCCTGTGGATGCCCGAGCTCATGGAACCGAACACGGCGGCGCTGCTGGCACCGCCTCCTGCCCATCTGGCCGATGGTGCCAGCTTGTTTCTCGACTTTGACGGAACGCTGGTCGAGATCGCGCCGCGCCCCGATGCGGTCGCGGTTGATGGGCGGTTGCGCACGCTGATCGCGAACTTGTCGAAGCGCTTCGACGGGCGCGTCGCGATCGTGAGCGGACGCGGTGCGGCAGAGATCGATGCGCTGTTCGGCGGCCTCGACTGCCCGATCGTCGGCAGCCATGGCGCGGAACTGCGCGGTGTGGCGCAGGCAGAAATGCCCGAGCGTCCGGCGGCGCTCGATGACGTCGCCGCGCGCTTCCAGGCGCTCGCCGAAACGCTCCCCGGCCTCGTCGTCGAAATCAAGCCGCTCGGCGTTGGCCTGCATTATCGCGGCGTGCCCGCTGCCGAAGCCGAGGCCCGCGCACTTGCCGAGGAACTGGCCGCAGCGACCGGCTTGACGCTCCAGCGCGGCAAGATGGTGTTCGAGCTGCGCGCACCGGGCGACAAGGGCCGCGCGATTGCGGCGCTGATGGGTGCCATGCCCTTTGCTGGGTCGCGCCCGGTGTTTCTGGGCGATGATCTGACCGACGAGCCCGGCTTTGCCACCGTCGCGCGGCTCGGTGGCGCAGGTGTGCTGGTGGGTCCGGTTCGAGCCACTGAGGCGGCCTATCGCCTGCCCGATGTGACGTCCGCGCTGCGCTGGCTCGAAACCATCGCGGAGGAGGCGGCATGAAGCCCAATCTCGACCTGTGGCCGATCGGCAATTGCCAGGTCAGCGCGCTGATCGATCGCGCCGGGCGCTTCGTCTGGGCGTGCGCGCCCAAGGTGGATGGCGATCCGCTCTTCTCCTCGCTGCTCGACGGGCGCGACCCGCGTTCAGACGATGCGGTCGGGCTGTGGGCGATCGACCTGGAGGACTGCGTCAGCGTCGAGCAGCATTATCTGACCAACACCCCGATCCTGGTCACGCGCATGACCGACAGCAACGGCAGCGCGATCGAGATCACCGATTTCTGCCCGCGCTTCGAACGGCTGGGACGGATGTATCGCCCGGTGGCGTTCGCGCGGATCGTGCGCCCGGTGGCGGGGTCGCCGCGCATCTGCGTGCGCCTGCGCCCGACGCGTAACTGGGGCGATCCGGCAGTGCTGACCACGGCTGGGTCCAACCATATTCGCTATTTGCTCGACGGGATGCAGCTGCGGTTGTCGACCAATGCGCCGGTCGGGCTGATGATGGACGAACGCTGTTTCCGGGTCGAGCGGCCGCTGCATTTCTTCCTCGGCCCCGACGAAAGCTTCGCTGGCAACCTCGCCACCACGGTTGAGGAGATGGCGGACTATACCCGCTATCATTGGCAAAATTGGTCGCGCGGCCTCGCCACTCCGTTCGAGTGGCAGGACGTCGTGATCCGCAGCGCGATCACGCTGAAGCTGTGCCAGCATGAGGAAACCGGCGCGATCGTCGCTGCGCTGACCACCTCGATCCCCGAACATGCGGATAGCGGGCGCAACTGGGATTATCGCTACTGCTGGATCCGCGACGCCTATTACACCGTCCAGGCGTTGAACCGCGTCGGCGCGCTCGATGTGCTGGAGGGCTATCTCGCCTATCTGCGCAACATCGTCGATCAGGCGAAGGGCGGGCATATCCAGCCGCTTTACGGCGTGCAGGGCGAGAGCGTGCTGATCGAGAGCGAGGCGCCGCGCCTTGCCGGCTATCGCGGCATGGGACCGGTGCGGGTCGGCAACCTCGCCTATGAACAGGTCCAGCACGACGCCTATGGCCAGATCGTGCTGTCGAATGTGCAGGCGTTCTTCGACCAGCGCCTGTTCCGCATGGCGGGGCGGGAGGATTTCGAAGCGCTGGCGCGGGTCGGCGAGCGCGCGGTCGAATTGTTCGACAAGCCCGATGCCGGGCTGTGGGAGCTGCGCACGCGGCAGAGCGTCCATACCTATTCGGCCGCGATGTGCTGGGCGGCGTGCGACCGGCTCGCCAATGCCGCCGAACGCCTCGGGCTCGAGGGCGATCGCGCGTTGTGGCAGGAACGCGCCGACCGCATGCGCCGCGCGATCGAGGAAGCGGCGTGGCGGCCCGACACCAACCGCATGTCGGCGACGTTCAGCGGCGACGATCTCGACGCCAGCCTGATCCAGCTGCTCGACCTGCGCTTCATGTCGCCCGACGACGACCGGTTCCGCGGCACGCTTGCAGCGGTGGAAGAGGGATTGCGGCGTGGCAGCCATATGCTGCGCTACGCGACCGAGGATGATTTCGGCCTGCCCGAAACCGCGTTCAACGTCTGCACCTTCTGGTTGATCGAGGCGCTGCACTTCACCGGCCGCGATGCCGATGCGCGGGCTTTGTTCGCCGAGATGCTCGACCGGCGCACCGCCGCCGGGCTGCTGTCGGAGGATATCGACCCCGTGAGCGGGGAATTGTGGGGGAACTACCCCCAGACCTACTCGCTGGTCGGCATGATCAATTGCGCCGTCCTGCTGAGCAAACCGTGGAGCGCCATCCGATGAGCCGCCTGATCATTATTTCGAACCGCGTGTCTGCACCGAAGGATTCCCACGCCGGCGCGCAAGGCGGCCTCGCCGTAGCATTGCAGGCGGCGATCCGCGAGTTTGGCGGCATCTGGTTCGGCTGGTCTGGCGACACGGTCGATGAGTTCAACGGCCAGATCAACTTCCAGCGCGCACAGGGCGTGACCACCGCGACGGTCGATCTGGAGCCGCAGGATATCGAAGAATATTATAACGGATACGCCAACCGCACGCTTTGGCCGCTGTTCCATTATCGCATCGACCTGGCCGAATATGAGCGCGGCTTTGCCGGGGGCTATCAGCGGGTCAACGACCGCTTCGCCGACACGCTGCGTCCGCTGGTCGAGAGCGAGGATATCCTGTGGGTGCAGGATTACCACATGTTCCCGCTCGGACAGTGTTTGCGCGAGCGCGGCGTCAAGAACCGCATCGGCTTCTTCCTCCACATCCCCTGGCCACCCCGCCGCCTGCTGGCGACGATGCCTGAGGCGCAGGAACTGGTGCGGACGATGTTCGCCTATGACCTGGTCGGGTTCCACACGCAGGAGTGGCTGGAGTCGTTCCGCGACTACGCGACCTATGAACTGGGCGCGACGGTCGAGGGTGACACGTTGCTGCTGGATGGCCGCAGCCTGCGCGCGATCGTCGCGCCGATCGGGATCGACTGCAAGGAGTTCGTTGAGGGTGCGGCGAGCCCCGCCGCAAAGATGGCGTATCGCCGGATGCGCGACAGCGCGGTTGGGCGCGACATGATCGTCGGGGTCGACCGGCTCGATTATTCCAAGGGGCTGGAGGAGCGGTTCGCGGGCTACGAGCGCTTCCTTGCCGAGCATCCCGAGGAGCGCAAGGAAGTGTTCCTGCTCCAGATCGCGCCGCCGTCGCGCGGGGCGGTGGAGAGCTACAAGAAGATCCGCACCGCGCTCGAGGGGCTGTCGGGGCAGATCAACGGCGCTTATGCCGACACCGACTGGGTGCCGATCCGCTACGTCAACCAGGGCTATCCGCGCGACGTGCTGGCGGGCATCTACCGCGCGGCGCGGATCGGGCTGGTGACGCCGCTGCGCGACGGCATGAACCTGGTCGCGAAGGAATATGTTGCGGCGCAGGATCCCGAGGATCCCGGCGTGCTGATCCTCTCGCGCTTTGCCGGTGCCGCGGCGCAGCTCAAGGACGCGGTGCTGGTCAATCCGTACAGCGCGGACGAGGTATCGGATGCGATCATGCAGGCGCTGCGCATGGACCTGGATGAGCGCAAGCGGCGCTGGCGGTCGATGATGGACAATGTCGAGGCGGAGGATGTCGTGTGGTGGCGCGGGCTGTTCACCGACGCGCTGATGGGCAAGGACGCGCCCGCGCCGCTCCCAGCCGATAACGACGTCGCCGCCGCTTAAGCGGTATAGATTGCGCCGTCGCGGACTTCGAGCGGCCACGGGGTGAGCGCTGCGCCGGTGCAGGGGCCTCCGACGCACATCCCGTCCTCGATCCGAAACAGCGCACCGTGCCAGCTGCACTGGATCAGGTGCTTGTCGCCGGTGAGATAGGCGTCGAGCTGCTGCGCGAGCGGCAGGCCCATATGCGGGCAGCGGTCGACATAGCCCGCGACGCTGGAGCCGCTGCGGACCGCAAAGCCGTGGAAGCGCCCCGCTTTCATCTCCAGCACGAAGTTGCGCGCGGCGCCGTCGGCGATCAGGTCGAGCGGGCCGAGGCGCACACCGGGCGGGGTGGTGGTGAGGCGTTCGCTCACCCCGGCAGCTGCGCCTTGGGAAAACCCGCCCAGGCCGCATCATAGTCCGGCTGCGCCGTCGCCATCACATGCGTGGTCGGGCGGTAGGGCCAGCAGGTTTCGACCATGAACGCCATCGTGCCGTCGATCTTGTGCGGCTTGAGATCGGCTTTGCTCGCGCCGTCCCAGCTCGCGACGTCGGGGCCGTGGCCGGCCATCAGATTGTGCAGCGACAGGCCGCCCGGGACGAAGCCGTCGGCCTTGGCGTCATAGGCGCCGTGGATCAGGCCCATCGCCTCGCTCATCACGTTGCGGTGGAACCAGGGCGGGCGGAACGTGTCTTCGGCCACCATCCAGCGTGGCGGGAAGATCACGAAATCGGCGTTGGCGCGGCCCGGGACGTCGCTGGGCGAGGTCAGCACGGTGAAGATCGACGGATCGGGATGGTCGAAGCTGACCGTGTTCATTGTGTTGAAGCGCGACAGGTCATAGCGCCACGGGGCAAGATTGCCGTGCCACGCAACGACGTCGAGCGGGCTGTGGTTGATGGTCGTGGTCCACAGCCGGCCGAGCGACTTCTGGACGACTTCGACCGTCTCGTCGCGATCCTCATACCATGCCGCCGGCGTCTCGAAATCGCGCGGGTTGGCGAGGCCGTTGGCGCCGATCGGGCCGAGGTCGGGCAGACGGAACAGCGCGCCGTAATTCTCCGCGACATAACCGCGCGCGGCGCCGTCCGGCAGCAGCGCGCGGAAGCGCACACCGCGCGGGATCAGCGCGATCTGGCCGGGGGCGATGTCGATCCGCCCCAGCTCGGTCAGGAGCGTCAGCCGCCCGGCCTGCGGGATGAACAGCAGCTCGCCATCGGCGTCGAAGAACACGCGGCGGTCCATATCGGCGTTGGCGGCGTAGAGATGCACCGCAACGCCCTCGAGATCGGCGGGGTCGCGGGTGACGAGCATGCTCGTCATGCCATCGATCAGGTCGGTGCCCGGCGCGGGATCGGCGATCGGTCCCCAGCGCAGGCGGTTGGGCGCGAGCGGGGCCGGGTCCGACTGCGGCACGAAACGCGCGGCGGCTTCATAGGGCGCGAACGGCGGATGCTCGGCGCTCGGGCGCATCCGGTACAGCCAGCTGCGGCGATTCTCGTGACGCGGCGCGGTAAAGGCGGTGCCCGAAAGCTGCTCGGCGTACAGGCCGTACGCCGGCCGCTGTGGCGAATTGCGTCCGATCGGGAGCGCGCCCGCGATCGCCTCGGTCGAGACATGATTGCCGAAACCCGGGAAATAGTCGGTCATGGATCAGACCCTAAAGCGCGCTCTGGCGTCTAGTCGGATGAGGGGGCGGTCTTGGCCGCCTCCCTCATCCTCCTGCGTTCCTTCCCCCTTCGGAAGGTATGGGGCCGGTTGTCCCGGCTCTCCTCTCCAACCTCGTTAAGCGTCGACCTTGATCACCCCTCTACGGATTTGATCGAGTTCAATCGACTCAAAAAGTGCCTGGAAGTTGCCGTTGCCGAAACCTTCATTGCCCTTGCGCTGAATGATCTCGAAAAAGATCGGGCCGAACATGTTCTCGGTGAAGATCTGCAGCAGGATTCCCTCGTCGCCGACATTGCCGTCGATCAGGATGCGGTTCTTGCGCAGCCGCTCCAGGTCTTCGCCATGGCCGGGGACGCGCTTGTCGACGAGTTCGTAATAGGTCTCAATCGTGTCCTGCAGCTTGACGCCGCGTTCGCGCAGCCGCTCGACGGTATCGAAAATATCCGGGGTGGTCAGCGCGAGATGCTGGATGCCCTCGCCCTTATACTCGCGGATGAACTCTTCGATCTGGCTCTTGTCGTCCTGGCTTTCGTTCAGCGGGATGCGGATCGCCTTGTCCGGCGCGATCATCGCCTGGCTGAACAGGCCGGTCGCCTGGCCCTTGATGTCGAAATACTTCTGCTCCTCAAAGCCGAACAGCGTCTTGTAGAACTCCGACCACACCCGCATCTGGCCGCGCCGGACATTGTGGGTGAGGTGGTCGAGCAGGTCGAGCCCGACATTGTTCTCCGCCTCCGCCTGCTGCCAGCCGGGGATTTCGTCCCAATCGGCATAGAGGTCGGTGCCGTCCTGGATGAAGTAGAGGTACGAGCCGCCGATGCCGATGATGCAGGTGTCGTCCTCGGCGGTGCGCTCCGCACCGTTGTTCAGCGCCCAGTCCATCGCCTTGACCGGATCGGCGACGCGGAACGCCATCGCGCTGGCCGAGGGGCCGTGCGCCGCACGGAACTCGGCGACGCGGCCGCTCTCGTCGCGGTTGAGCATCAGGTTGATGCGGCCCTGCTTGAAGCGGGTGATGTTCTTGGTCGGGTGGCGGTGCGAGGGGACGAAGCCGAGCTGCTCAAACTGCCGCGCCATCGCGTCGGGATCGGGCGAGGTGAACTCGACGAATTCGAAGCCGTTGAGGCCGAGGGGGTTCATGGGGTCGGTCATGTCGAGGACTCCGCAAAAGTTGGCCCGCACGTACACCTCATGGCCATTTGGTGTCAAATGATACTAAATTGCGCGCCCGGCCTCTGATCGATGGCGCGGGGCCTGTCGGTCATTGTCCCTTGTCAAAGGCTGGACTTGGGGTGAGGCTGGCGGCGCAGGACGGGGAGGAGTCAGCCCGGTGAAATCGCACAACCTTGCCATGACCACCGCAGCGGTGATTGGCCTGCTGGCGTCGGAAACGGCATGTGCGCAGGTTGAGGTCGATGTCCGCAGTCCCGGCGAGGCGTTTAACATTGCCTTCGATCGGGGCGACATTGCGGCAGCGCTCAAGGAGATCGAGCCTGCCGCACGCGGATGTGTCGGTGAGGCGGGCGGTGCCGAGGCGACCGTGGCGGGGATGCGCCCGTGCGTTACACTGCTCACATATTATGCACTGACGCTGAGTAGCGCAGGCCAGACCGAAAAGGCGATCGCGGTGGCTCAAACGGCGGTGGCGGTCGCAGCCGATTTTGGCGCCGATAGTGACATTGCCATATTCGCCAATCTGGCGCTCGGCCTCACGCTTGAGCAGCAGGGGCGGCATGCGCAGGCTGAACAACCGTTTCGCGTCGCACTGGAGGGGGCCGAAAAGACGCTGGGCGGTGCCGACCTCGCTGTTTATCTCGCGCGGCGCGGTTCCAACCTGACCATGCTTGCGCGCTTTGCCGATGCACTGCCGCTGATCGAGCGTGCGATCACGCTGGCTGGCGACGGCGTGGACGGGAATTTCTTCAGGTTGATGCATGGGCGTGCGCTGATCGGTGAGGGGCGCTTTGCGGAAGCTGAGGCGACGTTGCGAACGGGAGCTGCGCGTCTTGCCGTGCTGACCGGACCGCAATCGCCCGAAACCCTGTCGGTGCGCGAAACGCTCGCGCTGTGCCTCGAAGCGCAAAACCGGTCGGACGAAGCCATTCCGATCTATCGGGAAATTCTTGCGATCCGGCGAACGCAGGGAAGCAGCTCGGGGTTGGCCGACACGCTCTCGGGGCTGGGCGCGGCACTGCGGCGGGTTGGCGACATGCGCGAAGCCGAAACCGTGTTGCGCGAGGCACTGACAGTCCGCCTCGCCATCTTCGGAGAGCGCAGCACCTTCACGGCGCTAGCCTATGCCAATGTCGGCGCGGTGCTGATGGAGGTTGGCGACCTTGATGGCGCCGCCGCCATGCTCAACCGCGCGGTCGAAAGCTTTCGCGGCGCAGGCGCGTTCAATCCCGACGAGTATTTCGTGGTGATCAACAACCTTGCCACCGTTCTCCATCGTTCGGGTGCGTTCAAGGAGGCGTCCGACTTTCGGCGGCAACTGGTCGCCTATGCCGACCAGGCATTCGGGAGCGGGCATGCGCGGTCGGTGCTCGCCCGGCTCAACCTGGCGGCGGCATTGATGGCGCAAGGTGAACATGCCGAAACACGGCAGCTGCTTGAAGCTGCCTATCGCGCGGCGGGGGCGCTGGGTGGGGCGGGCGCACAATATCGCGCTCAGGCCGCGAGCGGATTGGGCGAACTCCACCGCGAGGGCGGTGACGGCGCCGAGGCCGAGCTCTGGTTCCGTCGCAGCGAGATGGAATCGCGTAGCGCGTTCCGGGCCGACCATGCGCAGCGCATCGGCATCCTGCGCGGCTATGGTCGCTTTCTGATTACCAGGGTCGGGGGATTGCCGCTGGCGCGCACATTGTTGAGCGAGGCCGGGCGGCAGGTACGCGTTCGAACCGGTGCCGGAACGGGCTTCGACAGTCAGGCGCAGCGTGACCTTTCGACGTTCTCGACAGTCTTCCGCGATCAGGTCCGCGCCGCCTGGAGCCTCGCGCAGCCCGCCCGCTGACCGCCTCCGTCTGATCCTGACCGTCGTTTTCACCTGAACGAACTGACAGGAATGCGGCGTCCTTAGTCAGTATCCGGATCTTCCATGCATCCCAACACATCCGCGAACTTGACCCGCCGCACGCTCGGCTGGTTTCTCGGCGCCGCGCTCTGCCTTGGCGTTGCGCTGCCGAGCACCGCGCGCGCCGCGGCAATGCCCGATCGACCAAAGGTCGCGGCGACCACAAAATCCGAAACCGCGATCGAACGCGCCATGAAGGCGGTGGTCGCCATCAGCCCGCAGGACGCGGCGGCGCGCAAGCAGAATGGCGATACCGAAGCGGCGGGCGGATCCGGATTTGTCATCCACGAATCCGGCATCATCCTCACCAACGCCCATGTCGTGGCCAAACTCGATACGGTGGAAGTCACCTTTGCCGATGGCAAACGCTATACCGGCAAGGTCATCGGGCGCGACGGGCGCACCGATCTTGCGGTCGTCAAGATCGAGGCCGAACAGCCGCTTCCCATACTCAAATTGGCGAAGTCGTCGCGGTTGCCGCTGGGGGCAAAGGTCTTTGCACTGGGCAATCCGATGGGTAACCGTTTCTCGGTTACTTCCGGGATCATAAGTGGTTATGACCGCGCCTATGACGTCGCATGGCCGGTGAACTTCATCCAGCATGATGCGGCGCTCAATCCTGGGAACAGTGGGGGGCCACTGATCACCGAGGAGGGGGAAGTGATCGGTATAAATACGGCAACGCCGCCTGAAACCATTTTCGACATCGGTATCGGCCTAGCGATTCCCGCCGAACTGGCGGCGAAGATCGCCGCCCAGCTGGTCGCCGATGGCAAGGTCGTGCGCGGCCGCCTCGGCGTCACCGCCAGCAGCGCCGACGCCGGCATGGCAGAGGCGCTGGGCGCGCCGGGCAAGTCCGGGCTGATCATCGATGCGGTCAGCGCCGATGCGGCGACGCGTGGCGGGCTCAAGATCGGCGACCTGTTGCTGAGCGTCGAAGGGCGCAAGCTCGAAGTCGTGCGTGACCTGTCGATGGCGCTGATCGACAGCAAGCCCGGTGACAAGGTGAAGGTTGAGATCGTTCGCGACGGCAAGACGATCGCGCTCGCGGTGGCGCTGGAGGCCGACGACGATCTGGCGGGTGAGCGTGGCAAGGCCGCGGCCCTGACGATGGACATGAGCGGCACCGCGGGCGGCGCCTATCATCTCGGCTTTGCGCTGCGCGGCGATGGCGGGCGGGTGCTGGTCGGCCAGGTGGAGGAGGCATCGATCGGACAGATGTACGGACTGTATGAAGGCGACGAGTTGCTGGCGGTCGATGGTGTCGCGCCGCGTGACGCGGCGGCGGCAATGGCCGCGATCAAGGGATCGAAGCGCGACGTGGCGGTGCTGCGGATTCAGCGCGCAGGGCAGGGGACGCTGCATGTCGCACTGCCCCTGACGGCTGAGGCCGCAAAGGCGCGGCGACCCGGCGTTCCGCGCCGCTTCCCGCGGGGGCCGCTATGACGGAGATGATGACGATGAACCTGTTGAAGCTCGACGCGGAAGCGGCGCAGAATATCGCTGACACCTTTGCCGGGTGCCGCGCGCTGATCCTGGAGGATGAGATCGGGCCGGAGATGAAGGCCGCACTGGAATCGGCGGGGTGCGAGAGCGTCGACCTGTTCGAAACCGGCGACGCCGCGCTCGAGGCGCTGGAAGTCAACGCCTATGACGTGCTGGTACTCGACCGGATCAATCCGGGGATTGAGGGGCTGGAGGTGCTCGATCGCGTGCGCCGCCGACCCAATGGCCTCAAGACCGATCCCGATGTCCCGGCCCTGGTCTATTCACTGCTGGGCGGTGAGGATCAGCGGATCCACGGCCTGATCGCGCGCGGGGCAGACGATTATGTGCCCAAGCCCGCGACGAGCGAAGAACTGGTCGCGCGCGTCGCCGCGCAACTGCGCCGCCGCAAGCCGACGATGCGGAGCAAGGGCTGGACCTGCGCGCCGCTGGAGGTCGATGCGGATACGAAGGACGTGCGCTGCAATGGGCGCCTGCTCCAGCTGACCAGCCGTGAGGCGGACATTCTGGTCGAGCTCTACAAGGAGCGCGGCAATCCGCTGAGCCAGTCGATGCTGTGGGACCGCTGCTGGATCGGCAAGGGGTGGAGCCACTTCCCCGAGGAGTTCGCCAACACGGTCGATCAGGCGATCAAGCGGCTGCGCAAGTCGCTGAAGCGGCAATGTCCGGACATTCCGGACGACTTCCATCCGCTGGTGACCAATATCTGGGCGCAGGGGTTTGCGCTGCGCAACCTGGCCGGCATGGAGGGTAGTCGCTAGCTCGCATGCTTCGCTGGCTTCCGCTTCGTACGACGTTGGTCATCGGCGCGCTTGCCGCCGTGGCGCTGGTCGGGCTGACGCTCGGCCTGCTCCAGATGGTGTCGATGAACGCGCGTGAAGTTGCGATGGTGCGCGCGCAGGCCGATGCTGCGGTGCTGTCGAGCAAGATCGACAGCCTTGCGCCCGGACTGTCCGCCGAGGAGCGCGATGCCGAAGTGCTGACCATGGTCGCGGCGCGCGCGACGGAGGCGACCGATGGCGGGCGCTGTGACAGCGGCGAGCGGGCACGGGCGCTGTTCCTCTATCGCAGCGCGGACGGCGCGCTTACGGGCACGCCGCAGCTCGACTGGCCGGCGGGGCGGGGTGCGGTGCGGTTGCGCGTCCCCGCGGGAACCGCGTGTCAGCGGGCGGATGCGACCGCAGTCGGGACGGTGGTCGATCTGGGCGGTGGCCGCGCGTTCCTGAGTGCGCGCGTGTTCAGCGCCGATCCGCGGCTCGTGACGCGCGCCTATCTGCTCGCGGCGGGGGTGGGCGTTGCGTTTCTGCTGCTTGCCGGGCTGCTCGCCTGGGCGTTGATGCGCGGATGGCGATCGCGGGTCGATGCGTTCAACGCGCTGCTCGACCGCGCCGACCGCACCGGCTTTTCCGAGCGTGCGCCGGTCGATGACGGTCAGCCCGAATTTCGCCTGCTCGCCCAGCATCTCAATGCGCTGCTTGCGCGGTCGGAGGATATGATCGGCGGGCTGCGACGGCTGCACCGCCATGTCGCGCATGATCTGCGCGGCCCGGTGATGGTCGCGCGCAAGCACCTCGAGGCGCTGGCAGTGAAGGTGCCCGAAGAGCCCCTGATCGCCGATGCCGATGCCAAGCTGCTGACGATGGACAAGCGCTGCCGCATGCTGCTCGGCATCATCGACGCCGAAGTGTCGCGGCGGCACGAGGCGGACAGCGTCGATCCCGGCGCGCGCATCCGCCAGCTGATCGACGACATGTTCGTCTATCTCGGCGACGACAAGGATCTGGAGTTCGCGCTGGAGGCGGTCGATGCGCGGGTGCGGGTCGCCGGCGATCTGTTCGATCGGATGGTCGAGAATATCCTGGGCAATGCGGTCAAGTTTGCCACCCCGGAATCCACAATCCACTGCAGCGTCGCGCGCAGCGACGACACGGTGACCGTCGCGGTCGAGAATGAAGGGCCGGGGATTGACCCCGGCAAGGTCGAGCGCATCTTTGAGCCGGGTTATTCGAGCGGCGGCGCGGACAGCCACGGGCTGGGGCTCGCCTTTGTCCGCACCGTCGCGCTGCGTGCGGGCGGCAATGTTCAGGCATTCAACCGCGCGGGCGGATTTCGGATCGAAATCACGCTGCCCGCGCAGGATGATGACACCGAGACTTACAGGGAAAGGGGACATGATGAGGTCTAGTTTTCACGGGCGTCTGCTCGCCGGGGTGGCGGCGATCGCAATGCTGGGTACGCCGCCGCTGGCGGTGAACGCGGCGGCGCAGACCGCGCCCTATGACAGCGAACGGGGCGTCTACAGCTATGCGCGTGACCTCAAGGCCGTCGCGCCGAGCGTGGTCAAGGTGATCGTGCTGGGTCAAAAACAGCAGGATGGAGAGCGCACGGCGTCGCGCGGCGAGCAGGGCGAGGACCCGTTCCGTGGTCAGACGACGTCGGCACAGGCGGGTCCGCAGGGCCAGGCACCGCAGGGCGCGCCCCAGCCGATCGGCAGCGGGTCGGGCGTGATCATCGATGCAGCGCGCGGCGAAATCCTGTCGAACAATCACGTCGTGGAGAAGGGGACCGCGTTCAAGGTCCAGCTCCATGACGGCCGCGTCGTCGATGCCGAAGTGGTCGGCCGCGATCCGCAGACGGATATTGCGCTGCTCCGCATCAAGGCAACCGGGCTGCGCGCGATCGAGGTCGGGGACAGCGGGAAGATCGAAGTCGGCGACCTTGCCTTTGCAATCGGCTATCCGTTCGGATTCGACCAGACGCTGACCATGGGCGTGATTTCCGGCCTTGGCCGGACCGGGATCGGCGATGGGTTGCAGGACTTCATCCAGACCGACGCCGCGGTGAACAGCGGCAATTCGGGCGGAGCGCTGATCGACAGCCGCGGGCGGCTGATCGGCATCAACACTGCGATCTGGTCCAAATCGGGCGACAATAGCGGCATCGCCTTTGCCGTGCCGATCAACATGGCGATGGCGGTTGCCGATCAGCTGCGTCGCAACGGCAGCGTCAAGCGCGGACGGATCGGCGTGACGGTCGGTCCGGTCACGCTCGAGGCGGCCGGCGGCGGATCGACGCGCGGTGCGCTGGTCGCCGAGGTCTCGCCCGACAGCCCCGCAGCGCGCGGCGGTCTGAAGTCCGGCGACATCATCACCTCCGCCGACGGGCGCGCGATCGAGGGGCCGGGCAATCTGACCGCGATTCTCGGCGTGCTCGAACCGGGCAAGACGATTGCGCTCGGCTATCGCCGGGGCGGTCAGACCGGCACGGCGCAGGTAACGGTTGAGGCACCGCGTCCGGTTCAGGTCACGCGGCCCGCTACAGGCGGTGCCGGGCTCGCGGCGCTGGGCGCGACGTTCCGCGATGTCAATGCGGGCGACAGGGTGCCGCAGCAGCTGCGCGGTGCCGTCGTGGCCAGCATCCAGCCCGGCTCGGCTGCCGCCCGATCGGGGCTGGCGGTCGGTGACATCGTCGTCGGCGTCAATGGCGAACAAGTGCAGAGCGCGGCAGAACTCGCCCGCGCCTTCCAGAACGTCGCCAGCGGCGCAATATTGTTTGTGGCGCGCGGGAACAGCCTGGTCCAGCTCAAGCTGGAACGATGAATAGGGTCGGCGCCGATCCAGTGTCGGCGCCAATCCTCAACTTGGGTAACGCGGGTCCGCGAGTCACGGTTTGTTTCGCGGTAAATACGTAAGGAGTCGCTGGCCTCGTGGCGGGGATTCGCCAAGAATCAGCGACTTCGCGCCAAGTTTGATATGGAAACGAAGACTGAAACTGTTAGTGTCGCCCGGGCGGGGGCCACATTAAAGACGAACCTGCCTGATCGAGGGATCAGTTCGCGAGGCCGGCTTGGGAGCAGGCCCGGAGAGTGAGGAGACGAAGGTAATGGTTACGCTCAACAAGAAGATGGCGATGGCACTGGTCGCAGCAAGCATGCTGGCTTCGCCGTCGATCGCGCAGGACAAGAAGGGCACGAATCTGAGCGAGAAGGAAGCTGCGGCGACCGACAGCTCCAAGGCAGTCGACACGCTCGCGCTCGGCTACCGCCTCGCCGACTATGCCCGCACCGCCAAGGATGCGCGCGCGATGATCGTTGCAGCCAAGATGGTTGATTCGGTCACCGTCAAGGAAGGCACCGACAAGGGCACGATCGAGGGCACTGGCAAGGGCACCGGCACCGCCAAGGTGACCACCGCCGCCGATCTGTTCGCCGAGGCGAAGACGCTCGCCGCTGGCGATGCGGACATCATCGCGGCGATCGAAGCGGCGCAGGCCGAAGCGTCGCGCGGTGCCGTCGGCAACCCGCTGCGCATCGTTCAGTATGTCCCGGGCAACACCACCTGGACCGTCCGCTTCGCCGCGCGTGGCGGTGAGCCGCTGGTCGTCGGCGTTCGTCGTGACTCTTCGACCCCGCTGGGTCTGAAGATCTTCGACGAGAACGGCAATCTGGTGTGCCAGGACATGTCGGGCAACGTGACGCTGTACTGCCGCGTCAACCCGATCTGGACCGGCCCGTTCTCGGTTCAGGCGATCAACTATGGTGGCTACGGCACTGGCGTCGCGCTGGTGACCAACTAAGCCGAAAGACTGGCCGCCCCGGAGCAGATCGCTTCGGGGCGGCGGTTTTTCCGGCCAGAGCTAATCGGCCGGATCGCCGCGCCAAGGCGTGGCCCGCACCGCAGGGGAGAGACCCGGCATGAAGCGCGCCCTTTCACGAACACTGGCATTGCCACTGGTTGCGGCCCTGCTGTCCGCCCAGACCACGCCCGACATCAAGATCGAACCGGTCCCGTCGCCTGATGTGCTGCGGTCGGAGGCGTTTGAGGCGGCGCAATATGCCCAGATTTCCGGCGCCGCAGCGGCGCTCGACCGCACCACCGCGCGCTTTGCCGCTGGCGGTGGCCCGCTGGCCGTGTTGGAGCAGGAGCGCGACAAGAAGCTCGCCGAGATCGAGGCGGTGGATCGCCAGTTCAGCGCGCTGATCGAACGCGGCGCACAGGTGCCCGAGCAGGAACGCCGCGCGCTGACCGAGCGCCGCGCCGCGCTGCGGGCAGAGGTCGACGCGATCGAAGCAAAGATCGCCAAGGATTTCCCGCAATATTTCGACCTGACGCGCCCCAAGGCGCTCGATATCGCCGCAGTCCAGAAACTGCTCAACCCCGATGAGGCGATGGTCGTCATCCTGGTATCGGACGACGCCAGCTACACCTGGGCCGTGACGCGCGAGGGTTCGACCTGGTCGCGTTCGGAGGCGATGAAACAGGATGCGCTCGCCGCCAAGGTCAACACGTTGCGCGCCAGCATGGAAGTGGACGGCGCACGCGGATCGGGGCGCCAGCCCCCGCCCAAGCCTGGTCCCGAAGCCGCTGCACCGCAGGGCAAGACGTTCGACCGCAAGCTCGCGCATGAGATCTACAAGGAGCTGATCGCGCCGGTTGAGGGTGTGCTGAAGGGCAAGCAGGTGTTGTTGACCAATGTCAGCGGGCCGCTCACTTCGCTGCCGCTCGCGCTGCTCCTGACCGCACCGCCACAGGGGTCGGATACCGACCCGGCGGCGGTGGCGACCAGCCCGTGGCTGATCGACAAGTACGCGCTGGCCGAGCTTCCCTCGGTATCGGCGCTGCGCTCGCTGCGCTGCTTGCTGATCGAAAAGCCCACCGATGCGCATCCGGGCTGCGACACGAAATCGGGCTCGACCAGCTATGCGCAGGTGCGCAGCGGCGGGGTCGCGCTGGCTGCTTACGGCGCGCCGACACTAACGGGCATCTATACGCCCGAGGCCAGCAGCGGCACGGCGCCCGGCCTTGCCGGGCAGATGTACAAGGGCAAGCTCGCCGACCCCGAAAAGTTGCGCGCGCTTGCCTATCTGCCTCAGGCCAAGGCGGAGCTGGAAAGCCTGCAAAAGTCGTTTGGCGGGCAATCGAGCGTTGTGATCGGCGACGCGGCAACCGAAACTGCGGTGAAGGCCAGCAAGGCCCTGCCTGCGGCGCGGTTCGTGGTGTTTTCGACCCATGGCCTGCTGGCGACCGAAGTGGGCGACAATGCCGAGCCGGGGCTGGTGTTCACCCCGCCCAAACAGGCGAGCGAGCTGGACGACGGGCTGCTGACCGCGTCCGAAGTGTCGCAGCTGAAGATCCCCGCCGATCTCGTCGTGCTGTCTGCATGCAATACTGCGGCGGGCGACGGGAAGAGCGCCGACGGACTGTCGGGGCTGGCCAAGTCGTTCCTGTTCGCCGGCGCCCGCTCGCTGCTGGTGAGCCACTGGGCGGTCAGCGACGCCGCGACCTCGCTGTTGATGCAAGAGACCTTCGGGAACATCCAGAAGGGCGACGTTGCGGGTCGTGCGCGCGCGCTGCAGGCGGCGATGAAGACGGTGCGCAGCGAAGGCACCGGCCAGTTCGTCAGCCCGAAATATTGGGCGGCGTTCACGCTGGTCGGCGAACCGGGCAAGTGAGGTGGGCGGTCGGCGCTTCCGGGACACTCTGTTAACGCGGCCACGGCTGCGTCTGTCAGAGACTGTCCGTCGCGTCGGCGCGATGCGACAGGCACAGTACGCGCTGTTCGAACCAGCAGGAAACCGGTGTTCCCGATGCGCGTGATGCTTCCCTTTGCCCTTGCTTTAGCCGCACTGCCCGTCGCCGCTGCGCCCATGCCGCATGACGGCCATGACGCGGTGTCGGCGCCCGATGCCGTGATCGAGCGGGCCGAGCTGGTGCGCGACCTGATCGCGCGGGCGCGGGCCGATCGCGATGTTATGATGATGATCGTCGCCGCGCGGATGCTGGCGACCGGGGACTTCGTGCTGGTGCGCGCGGAAAATGCGCCGATGGTGCTGGGACGCGCGCGCACGGAAGACGAGCTGCCCGTCACCGCGCCGTCGGCCTTGCTGATCGAGGCGCGCGGCTGGGCCGGCGGCGATGCCGACAAGCTTGCCGAGATTGAGGAGGCGCTGGCCGAGGCGAGCCGGGGCATCCTGCCCTCCGCGATCGTCTATACCCATGACCTGCCTGCTGACCGCGCGCTGACGATGCGGGCGCGGGCCGAGGGGGGGCGACTGGCGCTGGTCCGCGTGCGCGGGGATGGCGATGCGGCGCTGGAGCTGGCGGTCACGGATGCCAATGGGCGGGTCGCCTGCACCGATCGCCCCGCTGCGACATCGGGGATTGCGCGCCGCGACCTGCTGTGTCGCTGGACCCCCGGACGGACCGAGGAATATCGCATCACGTTGACGAACAAGGGCCGCGTCTGGACGCGCGCCATATTGGTGTCGAATTAATAGTGGGGGACGGACGATGTTGAGGCAGATCATGCTTGCGCTGGGGGCTCTGGGGCTGGTCGCTGCATCCATGCCCGCCGCGCCCACGCCCGTGCCCGCGCCCGAGCCAAAGGGCCGCATCCGCGCGGTGATCGTCGGTGTCGTCAACTACAAGGAGGGGATCGCGTCGCCGATGATCGGCGCGTTCAACGATTCGGTGCTGATTGCCGAGACGCTGATCCGCGAAGGCGCGAAGGCGGAGGACGTGACGCTGTTGCTCGACCCGCCGACGCCGGAGCTGCTCGTAGCGCGCGGCAATCCGCGCATGCGCCAGACGCGGCTCAAGCCCGATGCCGTCGGCACCCGCGCCAACATCCTCGCCGCGATGAAGCGGATCGTCGACACGACCAAGCCGGGGGACGAAGTGCTGCTGGCCTTTTCCGGGCATGGGATGCAGCAGAATGAAGCGGTCGCCGGGTCCGAGCCCGACGGACTGGACGAAGTGTTCCTGCCCTATGACACCGGTCCTGCGAACGGATCGAACAAGATCGACAACGCGGTGACCGATGACGAGATCGGCGCGGTGATCGACGCGATCCGGGCCAAGGGCGGTAACGTCACGTACATCGCCGATTTCTGTCATTCGGGCGACTCGCAGCGCAGCGGCGAGACCCCCGATCCGGGCCTGCCGTCCGACAAGAAGCTTGGAATCAAGCTCAATCGCAAATTCTCAACCGTCAGCGACGGCAATTTCGTCCGCGACCTGGCGGTGGAAACGTCGAAGGGCAAGGCCGGCTGGGGTGCCTATGTCGGGCTGCTCGCGGTCCCGTCGGCGCAGCAGGCCAAGCAATATCAGGCGCCGCGCTATGCCGACCCGCTCGAACAGGCGGCACACGGTCTGCTGACCGTCTATGTCATGGCCAATTGGAACAATCCGCGCGTCTATTCCTATCGCGACCTTGCCAATCGCGTGACCGCGGGGATCGACGGGCACAAGGCGCCGCGGCCCGAATTCGACGGGGATCTCGACCGGCCGGTGATGGGTGGCCTCATGAAGACCGCGGTTGCCGCGCAGGGTGGAGGCAGCTGGGCGGTCTACAAGCCTGCGCGGGTCTTCACCGCCGACACCAAATCCACCGACCCGGTGAAGATCGACCAGCTGGAAATGGGCGCGGGGCAGCTTCAGGGGGTGATCGAGGGAACGATCATAGGGCTGGCGCTTGCGTCGCCCGCCGGGGACAAGACGATCCTCTATGGCCGGGTCGAGAAGGCCGATGCCTATAAGGCGATCCTGGTCCCGACCAGCTTTGGCGACATTCCGGCGGAGCGGTGGAATGACGTGCGCGACATCGACGGCAAGCCATTGTCGCGCGAGGTGCGGCTGGTCGCGACGATCGAGCAGCAGCCGGTCCAACTCGACTATCGCATCGCGCTGCCCGTCGCGCCCGCCAATCCCAGCACGGCGCAGGCTGCGGCGCTGGCGGCGCTCAAGGAGATCAAGCCCGCCGATATCGGCGCGAGTTTCGTCCAGCCGGGCGAAGCGGCAGACCTGATCCTCAGCTTCAGTGGCGACAAGCTCGCACTAACGCAGCCGCCGGGACAGGTGACCGCCGATTTCGGGTCAATCGACCTCGCCGCCGTGCTCGCGCAGGACAGCAGCAATCCGACGATCCGCGTGCGCTTCTCGATCGGCGGCGCGCTGGTCAAGGCGACACGGTTCAGCCGCCTCCAGCGCGTACTGGCCAGCCCGGCGCTGGCGAGCGGGCAACCAAGTGAGGACCCGGCGAAGAATGTCGCGGTCGAATTCTATGTCGGCCGGCCCAAGGCGCTGGCTGCGGGTGCAGCCTGTCCCGATACGACTGCCGACTATTATGCGGTGGCCAAGGATGCGCAGCGGGTCGGTGGCGACGGCAGCGAGGCGGGCGGTTTCCGTTTTCAGCGCTGCGACTGGCTGTTCATCAAGGTGACCAACACCGGCAAGACCGACCTGTACGTCAACCCGCTGATCTTCTCCCCCGATGGCGGCATCCTGTTGTTCGACGGGCAGGACGGGCGGTTCCAGATCAAGGCCGACAATCCGACCCGGCTGCGCGCGGGCGAGAGCGGCGTGCTGCAATATAGCCTGACCGACGCCAGCCCCGGCGGCGACCTGCGCGACGATCTGGTTCTGCTGGTCAGCGACGTCACCGATGGTGTGCCGCTGAGCTATGCGCGGCTCGCGCAATGCCCGGTGGTGCCGGGACCGGAGGATGGTGCCGCCTGTGCCACCGCCGCCGGGCCGACGCTCGCGGGAACGCGCATGCGCAACAATGGCGGCGTGGGCACGGGGATCGAGGACCTGATCGACTCGGCCTTGGTCGGATCGACCACGCGCAGCGGCCCCGCGAAGAAACCGACTGCGGTCTCGGCACTGCGGTTCAGCTGGCAGACCGAGCGTACCGACAGGCAATGATTGCACATGTCGGCTGAATAGGGCAGGCTCGCTGCATCACTGGACGGGGGGATGCAGTGGTGAGGGGGAGTTGGGTAGTCGTGGCGCTTGCGCCCGCACTGGTTGCGGTGCCTGCGGCCGCGCGTGACGTAGCGCCGAACGGACCGTCGACACCCGCCTCCGCCGCGACGATCTCGGTCGATGCGCGCGCGATGTTGATGGCAGAATCGGCAGTGCATGGCGGTGAGGCTCCTGCTGGTTTTCACGGCGCGTCGACGCTGCCCGGCCTCGAATTGCGCACGCTGTCCGTGCTTGTCCCGGCCGATGCTGCGCCGCTGGGGCGGGTCTATGGGCTGCCCAGCATTCCCGCGCCGCCCGCAGACTGGAACGTCCTGCTGCAACTGCCACGCAAGTCGCGACTCGACGCGGCTCCGATTGAGCGGATGTCGCTGGAAGGAACGGCGGATTACAGTCGTTCACGCACCTTTGGCTTGGACGCGCGCCTTGAGTTGTGCCTGGACGGGCGCGAGGATAGCGCGATGGTCCGGCTGGGCGGTCGTGTTGCCGGGTTGATCCGGACGCTGGAACGCCGCTGACGCAGGAATCGGGCGGACCGGTCACGGTGGAGATTGCGTCGACGGCTGTCGCATTGATGGCGTAGCGTCGCGCCCCGACGTCGATTTCGCTGGGTCCAATGCAATCTACCGTCGTGCCCGCTACTTCATGCGCAAGTCGAACGACATGGCGGACTGCGCCCGGCTGTACGATTCGCCGATCAAGCTATTGTTCAGGGCATCAGATCGGCCATTTTCTGCAATGATTATCGTCCGATATGACGCCATTTCTTAAAAAGTTACGCCGGAACGAAGTCAAAAATGGTGGATATGTGTGTTCAGCTATGTGCGACCCGAAATAATTGCCATAAATATCAAGCATACTGTTCCAGCTTGACTCACTGTCGAAGCTTATTATCCTTCGATCATAATAGTATAAATTTGCAGTATCATCCGATTCGGAAATGCGAGTCACGCACGCACGTGCCGCATCAAAACGGCTGCGCGATTTGAATGCCTGGATCGGAAGATCCAAAATATTTTGCAATATTGCAGATCGATATTGGTATATTGCGGCGACGCATTTGAATTCATATCCGAATAATGGCGATATCAGTTCGATACGAACATAATGTATCTGCATAATATGCAAAATTTGATTTAAGTTTCGTACGAAGGTCAAAACGGAGTCGCGCGGGGTTACTGACTGATATTGAGGCGTAATGGTCAATTCGATCTGATGGCTATCGCAAAGTTCAGTTCGGGTAATTGGACTTGGCCAAAAACGAGGGGCGGGAGGGCGATCGCGATGACTGACGACCTGATCCGTAACGCGCTCGAGACCATCGCCGGACTTGCAAATAGCTATCTTGAGAATCTTGATCGGCGCGGCGATGCGTGGATCAGCCTGACTAGTCTGGTGGATCACAACGGTACGTTGAACCAGGGCGCGCGCGACAAGATTGTGATGTGCGTTTACAACATCACCCGCGAAGTCACGATCAGCACGTATCAGCCGACTTTGTCCAGCGGACGCAAAGCGGATCCTTCCGCCGGCTTGGCGATCATCAGCCCGCCCTTGTACATCGATATCCATTTGATGTTCATGGCGAATTTTACCGAGAAAAATTACAGCGATGGACTTGCGGCACTGTCGCGGGTCATTTCCTACTTTCAGCAGACGCCTTGTTTCGATCCGTCGAATGCACCGATGCTGGATCCCGCGTTCGACAAGTTGACCCTGGAATTCGAAAATCTCAGCCCGGTCGACGTCAACTACGTCATGAGCATGCTCGGCACGCGCTATCTGCCCAGTGCCTTTTACAAATTACGGATGATCCCCTTTGCATCGACCGCGATGCAGGGCCGGACCTATGCGGTCGGGGGCACCGGCATGGTGGACGGCAAGGGATGAGCGGCGCGCGCGGCACCCCGCCCGGCCGCACCGCCGCACCGATGGCCGGCGCGCGTACCGGCTATATCACGCTGTTCGAGGTCCGCTTCGAACATGGCTATTACGATGCCAGCGGCGGGACCTGTCCCGACTTTCGCGTGGTGCCGACCCCGGCCTGCACGGCGCTGATGCGCCAGCTTGGAATGGTGTTCAAGGATCACGGGACCGGCTTTAGCGTGCTGGTGACACAGACGCGGGCCGCGGCGATGATCGCCTGGGTGCGCAGTCGCTATGCCGCCGGACCGCAGGGGCAGGGCTATTGGAGCTGGCTCAGCTTCCTGATGGTGCCGACCAATCCAGGATTTGTCGGCATTACCAACCTGCCGATCACCACCAATCCGATGGTGCAGAATGTGCACCTCGACAATCGCGCGGCAAGCGCGGTTGCGGGCCGGATGCTGCTCAACGGCGACGGCGGCGATGCGCTCTACCCCGTCACCGGCGCGCGCTGGTCAGTGCCGACGCCCGCTGGGCGCATTGCGGCCTTGCTCGACCTGTCGGGCGCGCCGGTCGCGGCGTGCACCAGCATCGGCGATGGCGTAACCCAGTTCGACCTCAGCACCCTTCCCTATGGCTGGTACAGCGTCGCGCTGACCGGCAAGACGGGGAAGCCCGTCGCCGCAAAAGGGGTCGCGACGACCCGGCTCTACGTGCCGCAAGATCCGCTGTCGCTGGTGCTGCTCGACCTGCTGTTGACCCAGCCGGTCGCAGGTGTCGGCGATGCAGCCGCATTTCCGATCCCGTCGATGGCAGCCCCGCCGATGAAGGCCACCGCTCCGACTCCGGCACAGATTCAGCCGGTGTCGCTGACGGTCTCCTTTCAGCCGCGCGCGACCTATTGGCGCTATTACATCGTCGCCCAGGGGCGCGGGCGCTTCGCCGACGATCTTGCGATCAACGGCGGCGCGGTCGCATTCAGCAAGACTGTCGCGGCGCTGCCCAACGGGGATCAGGCGGTGTTGTTCAGCGCTGCGACTCCCTTGCCGCTGCATCAACGCGCGCCGCAGCGTTTTGCGCTGAGCGGTCATCGCCAAGGGCCTAATGGCAGCCGCGACGCGATCAGTATCGCACGGCTGCCGACTGCGCCGGCAACCCCGGTCTGGCCACTCCCGTCGCCCCAGGAGGCGCTCAGCGGGAGCTCCGAAATCTATGTCTATGTCTGAAGAGAAGGCGTCTCACCGCCCCGCCGCGTATCCACGTCCAGCCGAGAAAGGATCATGTCATGGCCACAGCGACCAGTTCCTACCTTAATCGCAGCACACCCGGCGTATATATCACCGAAATCGACGCCTTCGGTTCCTCGATCGTCGGCGTGGCGACCGCAGTTCCGATCTTCATTGGCTATACCGAGTTTGCAGGCGACCCGACCTCGGGCCAGTCGCTCTACAACACGCCGGTGCAAATCTCGTCGATGACCGAGTTCAACACCTATTTCGGCGGCGCAGCGGTCCAGAATTACACGATCACCCAGACGCCGCCCCCGCCCACGCCGGTCAGCGGCGGGACGCCCACGCCGGCGCCCGTCCCCAGCTTCTACGCCAATTTCACCACTGCGGCGCCGAGCGGCAGCCCTGGGGCGAGCGGGGCGGGGATGTCGGTGGCATCGACCGGCTTCACCCTGGCGTCGACGGCGCTGCCCAATGAGCCGAACCAGTTCAACCTCTACTGGCAGATGCGGCTGTTCTTCGCCAATGGCGGCGGCAATTGCTATGTCGTGTCGGTTGGCAGCTACTGGGCGAACCAGTTCCCGACGGCGCTGCCCGATCCGGTGCCGGATGACTGGTTTCCCGGATCGATCGCGATCGGCGATCCGTCCACGCCGGGCGATGCGGGATTGCTGGTCGGCATCAACGCCGCCAGCTATGCGGTCGGGCCGACGATGCTGGTGGTGCCCGAGGCGTGCCAGCTGTCGCAGGACGATTACGCCACGATCGCCATCGCAATGCTGGCGCAGGCGAGTTCGCTTCAGGATCGGGTCGCGATCCTCGACCTGCCCGGCTGCATGACCGCGAACAGCTATGACGCGCTGGTTGCCTGCCAGAGCAATCTGTCGACTGCGATTGCGCCGCAGGTGGCGAGCGTCAGCTATGGCGTTGCCTATGCCCCCGCGCTCAATACGTCGGTGGTGACCACGTCCGACATCCTGTTCACCAATATCCAGGCGACCGGCAGCGGTGACAATTCGATCGTCAACAACATCCTGACGACCCAGGCCAACCAGCTGTATGGCGGATCGCAGCGTACAGCGATTCAGGGGGCGATTGCCGCCGCCTTCCCGCTGGGCGCGAGTTTCGGTAGCGAAAATACCGCGCAATATTCGGTCGATGCGTCTGGCTATCCCGATCCGACGGCCAACACCCCGGCGGCGCTGGCGCAGTGGCAGACCAGCCTCGACAATCTGCTGCTCAATGCGCTCCCGATCTTCTCCCAAATCGAGCAGCTGATCGCCAAGAACATGAACATCGCGCCGCCGAGCGGGTTGCTGGCGGGCGTGTGGACCAAGAGCGATGCGCAGAGCGGGGTGTGGAACGCGCCGGCCAATATCGCGCTCGCCGGGGTCAACGGGCCGCTCTACAATATGAGCGACGGGGAGCAGGCCGGGTTCAACGTGCCGACCAACGGACAGGCGATTGACGTGCTGCGCGCCCAGCCGGGCCGCGGGACGGTGGTGTGGGGTGCCCGCACGCTGGACGGCAACAGCAACGACTATCGCTATGTTCAGGTGCGCCGCACGCTGATCTATGTCGAACAGTCGATCAAGACCGCGCTGCAGTCTTATGTGTTCGCCGCGAATGACGCGACGACCTGGGCGACGGTGACCGCATCGATCTCCAGCTTCCTCACCGGCCTGTGGCAACAGGGCGGCCTGATGGGAGCCAAGTCGAGCGACGCGTTCACCGTGTCGTGCGGCCTTGGCACGACGATGACGTCGCAGAATGTGCTCGACGGCTACATGATCGTCGCGGTCACGCTCCAGATGATCCACCCGGCCGAGTTTATCGAACTCACCTTCACCCAGACGATGGGCAGCTGATCGGCGCCCGCCCACTCATTCTGACAGGAGATCGTCATGTCTGCAGAAAACACGACCTGGCCGCTGCCCAAATTCTATTTCTCGGTCACCGGCATCCCCGGAAATCCGGTGTTTCAGGAAGTCACCGGCCTCGATTCCGAGGCGCAGATCATCGAATATCGCGCCGGCAACAGCGCGATCTTTGCGCCCATCAAGATGCCCGGCCTGCAAAAGGTCGGCAACGTCACGATGAAGAAGGGCATTTTCGTCACCGACCAGACCTTGTGGACCTGGTTCAGCTCGATCGCGATGAACACGATCACGCGCTCGACCGTGGTGGTGAATTTGCTCGACGAGACCGGCGCGCCGCGCATGATCTGGACGCTCAACAATGCCTGGCCGACCAAGCTTACCGGCACCGACCTCAAGTCCGATGGAAACGAGGTCGCGGTCGAGAGTATCGAGATCGCGTACGAGACGCTCAAGGTGTCGATCGCCTGATCCAGATGACCGACACCAACTATTACCCACCGCCCGCCTTTGCCTTTGCGGTCGCGATCGCCGGATCGCAATCGCAGGGGCAGACGGCGATCGACGCCGCCTTCCAGACCGTGTCCGGCATCGACCCCAAGGTCGATATCGAGGAGGTGCAGGAAGGCGGCGTCAATTCCTATGTCCACCAGCTGCCCGGCGTCACCAAACATTCCAACCTGGTGCTGAAGCGCGGCTACGTGACGCAGAGCTCGACACTGGCGCAATGGGCCGAGCAGACGGTGGGGTCGACCTTGGGCAGCGCGATCCAGACCCAGGTGCTGATCGTCAGCCTGTTGGGGCCGAGCGGGCAACCGCTGGTCACCTGGACCTTCGACAATGCCTGGCCGGTGAAATGGGAGGTCGGACAGCTTGATTCGAAGAGCAACGACATACTGACCGAGACGCTGGAAGTGGCCTACACGACGGTCACGCGCCAGCTGGCGCAGGGATCGGGCAGTGCGAGCTGACCGCACCGGGGGAGGGTGACACATGCCATTGGAAATCAGCGAAATCGGCGTCCATATCGCGATCGGCCACGGGCCGTCGCCGACCCCGGCACCACCGGCGGGACAGTCCCCCGGGGAGCCGCCCGCTGATGCGATGACCTCGGCGCGGGTCGATGCGATCGTGCAGGCGAGCGTCCAGCAAGTGCTGCGCAACCTGCGCCTGCGTGAGGAGCGCTGACATGCCGGTAACCGCACCCGCCAAGATGGTGATCACTGCCTATTCCGACCCGGGCTTCTCGTCACAGGTCGGCGAGCCGTTCACGGTGTGGGTCAACCCGGCGAGTTATACCCACCGCACCAGCATCAGCTATAACGACCGTCAGGCCCAGGGGAGCAGCGGCCCCTCGCCCGAGTTCAACCGGGTGGCGCAGGAAGAAGTGTCGTTCGAGCTGGTGTTCGACGCGACCGGGGTGATCCCGCTGGCGCAGGGGCAGAGCTATGCCAACGGCGTGGCCGATGCGATCGCGCAGTTCACCACGCTTGCCGCGACGCTCAACGGCACGATTCACAGTCCCAATTACCTGATCCTCGCCTGGGCGCAGCTGCAGTTTCAGTGCGTTCTGGCGAGCATGAACGTGAATTACACGCTGTTCCGGCCCGACGGCACACCGCTGCGCGCGAAGGTCGCGGTGGTGTTCCAATCCTATACCAGTGAAACGCAGCTGGCGAAGGAGGAGAACAAGAACTCGCCCGACATGACGCACCTGGTCACGGTGCAGGCGGGCGATACACTGCCGCTGCTCGCCTACCAGATTTATGGCGACAGCAGCTATTATCGCGGCGTTGCCGAGTTCAACCGCCTGCTCAGCTTTCGTGACGTGCGGCCGGGCACACAGTTGCTGTTCCCGCCGCTCAGCGGAACGACCGCATGACCGCGCCGTCGCCCGACCAGCTCGCCACCGTGCCGCCGTCGTTCGAGATCAAGGTCAACGGTGCCACGCTCGATACGAGCTATCAGGTGGTCAGCATCGAGACGTGGAGCGGGGTCAACAAGCTGCCCCGCGCGCGGATCGTGATTTCCGATGGCAGCGCTGCGGACGAGAATTTCCCGATCAGCGAAAGCGCATCGCTGATCCCCGGCGTCACGCTGGCCATCTCGATCGGATACGGCTCCAGCCTGACCCAGATTTTCGGCGGGGTAATCGTTCGACAGGGGCTGGAGGCGAGCGTCGATGGCCCGTCGCGACTGGTGGTCGAGGCGAGCGACAAGGCGATGGCGATGACGATCGCGCGCCAGAACGCGATCTTCGAAAACATCACCGACAGCGCGATGATCGAAAAGCTGATCAACGCCGCCGGGGTGACGCCCAAGGTGACCAGCACCAGCACGCAATATCCGGTGATCGTGCAATATTATGCCACCGCCTGGGACCTGATGATCCTGCGCGCCCAGGCCAATTCGATGGTCGTGACCGTCGCCGACGGCACCGTCACCGTCGCGCCGCCCGATACCAGCGCCAACCCGGTTCTGAGCCTGACCTATGGTCAGTCGATCCTCGATTTCCGCGCCGATATGGACGCGCAGACCCAGATTGCGGCAAGCGCGATTTCCAGCTTTGGCTGGGACCCGGCGACGCAGGCGCTGGCCACGTCGAGCAGCGCGTCGGCGAGCGTCGCCACGCCGGGCAACATCTCGTCTGCCACGCTGGCCGGGGTGTTTGGCGTCAGCCCCTATTGGCAGCAGAGCGGCGGCGAATTGCAGCAGGCCGAACTGACCGCCTGGTCCTCGGCCGAACTGATGCTGCGCGAACTGTCCAAGATCCGCGGGCAAGTGCGGTTTCAGGGCAGCGCCTTGGCGGTGCCGGGCAGCATGGTGGCGCTGGCCGGGCTTGGCGCGCGATTCAATGGCAACGGCTATGTGTCCGGTGTCCATCACCGGCTGTCCGAAGGCTTGTGGAAGACCACGGTCGATATCGGCCTGTCCGCAGCGAGCTTTGCCGAGACCGCGGCCAATATCGCCGCACCGGGCGCATCGGGCCAGTTGCCGCCGATCAACAATCTCCAGACCGGTATCGTCAAGCAGATCGATCAGGACCCGGACGGCGAGTTTCGCGTGCTGGTGACGCTGCCGCTGCTGCAGGCGCAGGGCGGGGCGGGGGTGTGGGCGCGGTTCGGGTCCTTCTATGCCTCGAACGGGATCGGATCGAACTTCTATCCCGAGATCGGCGATGAGGTGATCCTGAGCTTCCTCAACGGCGACCCGCGTTATCCGGTGGTGCTGGGCAGCCTGTACAGCAAGGCCAACCCGCCGCCCTATCCGCCGACCTCGGGCGGCGACGCCGCGCCGAACAACATCAAGAGTTTCATGACCAAGTCGAAGCTGCACATCGACTTTATCGAGGATTCGCCGGAGCTGCTGATCACCACCCCGGCGAACCAGAGCATCAGCCTGAATGACAAGACCAAGGCGATCACGATCACCGACGCCAATGGCAACAGCATCACGATGAACGACAGCGGGATCACGCTGAAGAGCGGGTCGGACATCACCCTGACCGCGACCGGCGCGATCAAGATGAGCGCGGGCAGCGACGTGACGATCAGCGCGTCGGCCTCACTCAACGTTAGCGCGAGCGCATCGGCGCAGATCAGCGCGGACGGGCCGATGCAGATCAAGGGCGCGACGGTGGCGCTCAATCCATGAGTGGCGGATCGCGTGCCCTGCCGCCCGCGACGGTGGCGACGACCTATCCCCCGGTGGAGCCCGCGTTCCTGGGGCGCGGCTGGAGCTTTCCGCCGACCTTCAACCGCGTCTCGTGCACCGTCGCGATGGCGAGCGGGGACGCCGATATCCGCCAGAGCCTTTGGATCATCCTGTCCACGAGCCTGGGCGAGCGGGTCATGCTCCCCACCTTCGGCTGCGACCTGATCTCGAAGGTGTTCACTGCGCTGACCACCACGACCGCCAATGCGATTGCATCGATGGTGACGCGCGCGATTGTCGATTGGGAACCGCGCGTCACCGTCGAATCGGTCACCGTGACCGATGCCGAGCTGGCCGGGTGGATCGACATTTCGATCGACTATATCGTCCGCCAGACCAATTCGCGCAGCAACCTGGTCTTCCCCTTTTACCGGATGGAGGCGACGCTGCCTCCGCCGCCGTCATGAGGCGTTAGGCGGTGGCGGGGCCGCGTGCGGGGCGCATCCTCAACGACGCGACGAGCCAGCTCGACCGCGCGCGCGGTGCCCCGGATCCAGATGCGGTCGAAGTCGATGGGCGCAGTCTGGCGCAGCTGCTCGCCTTTGCCGCCGGCTATGGCGAACTGATTCGCTTCTACGACCTGAACGACCAGCCTGCGGGCGACTGGTCGGCCTTCTTCGCGGCGGACCCGACAATTGGCTATGCGATGCAGCTGGCGATCGACCTGCCCGAGGTTGAGACCGCGCTACGCGACCTGATCCGCGACGCGCGCGACCCGCGTGATCCGGATGCGCGCGGACAGCGGCTGCGACGGCTGGTCGCGGCGATCGTCCATCTGCTGGCGATCCTCGACCGCGACTGGCCCGGCGGTGGCGATGGTGAGGCGCGGCTGCGTGCCCATCGGCTGCGCGGACATCACCCGGCGCTGCATCCGCACCTTGTCCGCGTGCAGCAGCATTTGTCGCGCCACACGCTTGACGACGGGTTGCGCCATCATTTCGACGGCTGGGGACGCAGGTTGATCGACCTGATCGAAGCGTTGCTGGGCGCGTTGCTGTCGGCGGTCGAGCGCGCCCGGGGGGAGGCCGGGGACGGGCTGGTCCAGTCGCTCGAATCCGGGGATCATGCGCCGCAGGCGGCGCTCTACAATGCGTTTGCGATCCTGTTTGCCGAGCAGCGTGCGACGCTGAACTGCTTCCCGCGTCGCTTTGTCGATTTCTATTTTGGCCAGGTGCTCGACCAGCATGGACTGGCACCGCAGCCCGATACCCTGTTTCTGACCTTTACCCGTGCAAAGGATGCGCAGCAGGCGTCGGTGCCGCATGGGGCGCTGTTTAGTGCGGGGACCGACGCGGGCGGGGTGGCGATCAACTATGCCGCGCAATCTGCGCTGGAGGTGACGCCCGCGACGGTGACGCGACTGAGCGTGCACCGCATCACCCATTTGCCATGGAGCCCGGGTTCCGACCCGCTGGTGCCGACCGGGGTGCTGAGTGGCGAGGTAGAGATGAGAGCCGGGGGGCGTGCCTCCTTTCCGCTGTTCGGTGCCAATCAGGCGGGGACCTATGGCGCGCTGACGCTCAAGCGGGCCACGTTGGGCTTTTGCGTCGCCAGCCCGACCCTGATGCTGACCGCGGGAACGCGCGTGGTCGAGATCGGACTGGCCGTGTCGCGGCGCGGCGGTCCGCTTGCGCAGCAGCAGGCGGATATGGCGCAGGGCTTCGCGCTCGCCGAATTGTTGGCGCGGGCAATCGAGGCGAGCTTTCACCTCCATTATTCGACCGCCGGGGGGTGGATGGCGGTGGATCGCTTTACCGTGGCGCCGATCCCGCTGGCGGGCGGCGATGGCGCGACTTTGTTCTCGATCCTGTTCGAGCTTCCCCCGGACGCGCCGCCCCTGGTGGCGTTGTCGACTCCGCCGGCAAAGGGCGCGCCGCCGCCGACCCATGCCGCCAGCGCCTTTCCCGAAACACCCGATCAACCGGCCGTGCTGGGCGGGCTGAAATTGACCGGGGCCGAGGAGTCGGCGGCATTCGCCATCCTGTCGCAGGTCGAGATCGACGCGGTCTATGTCGATGTCACGGTAAGTGGATTCGATGCGCTGACACTGTCCACGCCCAACGGCCCGGTCGACCCGGCGCAGAATTTCGCGCTGCTTGGCCTGCCCCCGGCGCAATATGCGGCGCTGGAAATCGGCGCGCCCGAACTGTTCGCCAAGGCGATCGACCGGCTGTCGGTAACGATCGACTGGGCGGGGCTGCCCGTGACCCGGACCGGGTTCAAGGGCTATTATCAGGGCTATGTCCTTGACGCCGATGGGGTGACGGCGTCCACGCCATTGTTCGACAATGGCAGCTTCCTGGTCGCCTTCGCGGTGACCAATCCGGGGCGGTGGGACGTGGCGGCGACCCCGCAGCCGCTGTTCCGCACCGCGCCGCCGGCGGCGTCCGGCGGCGCGGACTTGCCCGTTGCCGATGCGCCCGTGTTGCGCACATCGGTGCTCAGCGTGCCGGGCGTCATTCCGATGACCGCGCCCGCTTATTACAATGCTGTCACCACCCGCCTGAGCCTGGCCCTGGTCGCGCCGAGCTATGCATTCGGCAATATCCTGTATTCGAGCAATCTGATGGCGGCGTCGGCAGCCCAGACGGCGGCGGCGGCTGCGGCGGCACGCGGTGGGCGCGGGGTGCCCGCGCCGCCCGCACCACCGCCACCGCCGCTGCCCAATCCCCCATGGCTGCCGATGGCGTCGGCGCTTTGGGTCGATTATTCGGCCTCGGCGCAGCTCGACCTGACCGTGATGCTGGACCTGCAAGCCGATGGTGTGCCCCCACCATCGGCATCGGGACCGCCGCCGCTGGAGCTGGAATTCTGGCATATCGACCCGTTCGGATCGCTGACCCCGCCGGTCGCGCCGGACAGCGGCACGGCCGGGCTGCTGCCCCGGATCGACGCCCACGCCGCGCTCTACATCGATCTGTCGGTGCAGGTGGAGCAGGTGTCGCTGCTGTTCATCCTTCAGGCCGGGCCCGATGGCTGGTGGGATGATCCGCCATCGCTGGTCTGGGAACAGGTGATCGACGGCGACTGGATGCCGCTGACCTTGTTGTGCGACACGACCCAGGGACTGCGCAACAGCGGCATCGTCACGCTGATATTGCGCGTCGATCCCGGTGGGCGACCCCGGCTGCGGGTGCGGACGCGCGGGGTGGCACGCAACGCGCCGATCGTCCAGGCGGTGATCGCCAATGCCGTGGCCGCGCAATGGGTCGGCCCGGGCGGGGCGGAGGGGCTGGGGAGCCCGTTGCCGGTCGGCACCATTCAGAAACCGGTCGATGCACTGCCCGGCGTGGCGTCGATCGATCAGCCGATGCAGTCCTTTGGCGGCCGCCCGCCTGCCACCGGGCGCGATTTCCAGATGTGGATGGCCGAGCGGCTGCGGCACAAGGGGTTCGCGATCGATGGCTGGGACTATGCCCGGATCGCGCTGGCGACGGTGCCGTCGCTGTGGCAGGTCGCGGTGGTCCCGGCGACCGACGAGAATACCGGCGCGCGGTCGCCGGGCAGCGTCTGGCTGGTCGCGGTCGCGGGACCCGAAACCCCCAATATCACCGATCCGACCACGCCTTCGATCGACCTCGCCACCCTGTCCGAAATCGGCCAGACGCTGCAGGCGACGATCAGCCCGTTCGTCCAGCTCACCGTGACCAATCCGCCCTATCTGCGGCTGAAGGTCCGCGCACAAATCAGCTTCAGCGACGAGAACACTGGGGCCTATTGGATTGAGCGGTTGCAGGGCGAACTGGTCAAATGGCTCTCGCCCTGGCCCGATCCGGCGCTCGGGCCTCGGCCGGAACGTTACTATACCCGCCGCGCCGTTTCCGAATTCATCCGGGGGCGGCCCTATGTTCGCGGCATCGACCGGTTCGACATCGCGCCCGAAAACGCCCCCCCGCGCAGCGGCTGCGTCTATTTGACCTCCGCACTGACGCATGACCTGACCGCTGCGCCCCAGACGCCCGCTGCGCTGCGCTCGCTTCAGCCGGCAATGGGGGCGGGCGCGTGACGCCGCAGCCCGCCATCCCGCGCGATCATGCGGCGAGCGCGGCGGGCAGCGACTATGCAACGCTGCGCGCCGAGGCAGTCCGACTGTCTCATGCGATGTCGCGGCAGATCTGGACAGATTATAATTACTCCGACCCCGGGGTCACGATCCTGGAGCAGCTTTGCTACGCGCTCACCGAACTCCCGTATCGCGCGGGATTTCCGGTTCCCGAATTGCTCAGCCCCCCCGCTGCGCCGCACGTCCCGTTGCGCCGCCACGGACTGATGCCTGCTGCCGCGATCTTCCCGTGCAATCCGGTGACGGCGCAAGATCTGCGCCGCGTCGTGATCGATCGGGTGCCAGGTGTGGCCAATATATGGTTCACCCCGGCGCGGGGCAGCGGCTTGCGCGGGCTTTCGGGACTGTATGACATTGCGATCCTGGCGCGCGAAGACCGAACGGAGGGTGGGCTGGGCGATCCGTGCGCGGCCAACGCGCGCCTGATCGAACAGGTCGAGCGCTGCTATCGTCGTCATCGCGCGCTGTGCGAGGATGTGCGCAACACGATCGTGCTGACCCCGGTCGATACCGTCGTCCACGCCCGTGCCCAGATCGCGGACGGCGCCGATCCCAATGAGACGCTGGCGGCGGCGCTGTTCGCGCTGGGACTGACGCTCGCGCCCGAGCCAAAGCGACAATCGCTCGATGAACGGATGGCGGCGGATGCGTCAACGTCGCAGCTGTTCGCCGGGCCACGGATGCTGCGCGGATTCATCGATGATGCATGGCTTGGCCCGCTGCCACGCAAGCTGCCGGTGGAGCAGTTGTTGCAGGTGCTGGCCGAGACGCCGGGGATTGTTGCGGTCGACACGCTGTCGGTCGAGGTGAGCGGCGCGCAGCGCCATGTGTCGCAAGGCGAAATGATGCGCGCGCCGCCCCATGGCGTGTTCGCGCTCCAGCCAGCGGGGCGGAGCGGCGATTTCACCATTCATCTCTATCGCGATTATGCCCGCTGCCATCCCGATCCGGTGCGCGTTCGGCGCAAGCTCGACCAGCTCTGGGCCGAACATCGTCGAACCTATCCGCTGCGCCGCGAAGTGGCTGCGCGGTTCGGCCCGCCCGCTGCGGATTATCGCGATCTTGCGGAATACACGTCGGTTCAGCGCCAATTCCCCAATGTCTATGGCATCAACGATGCCGGGCTGACGGCCGATGCGAGTGCGATGCGCGCGGCCCAGGCAAAGCAGCTCAAGGGCTATCTGATGCCGTTCGACCAGATGATGGCCGACGGGTTCAGCCAGATCGCATTGCTGCGCGAGCTGTTTTCGATCGGGACCGGCGGCGACGCCACCTATGCCTGGCAATCGTTGCGCGCCATCGTCCCCGACGTCGATCCGTTGCTGGAGCCGGGCTATGAGGCCGGGCTGGCCCAACTGGTCGCCGATGCCGATCCGGTGGCAGTGCGACAGGGGGCGATCCTCGACCTGATGCTCTCGCTTTACGCGCAGAAGGTGAGCGGCCCCTATGGCACCGACATGGCCGGGGCGAGCGCGCGCGAGCAACGCCAGCTGCTCGCCGCGAAGCGGGCAATGTTGCGCCATGTCGTCAGCCTCAGCGCCGATCGCGGGCGCGGCGCGGACTATCGCCGCCCGCATTCGGCGCATGGCGTGTCCGGGATGGAACGGCTGAGCAAGGTACAACTCGGCCTGCTCGACGCGGTGACCGCCGATGACGGGGACAGCCCTGCGCGCCAAGACGATGGTTGGTCGCTGGTCGACGATCCGGACGAGAGCGACTTCGGGGTCCGGTTGCCCCCGGAAACCTGGCCCTCGCTGGAACGGCTGTTCAAGCCGGTCGCGCCCTTTTTCGGCCCGGATGGCGAACAGGCGGCGTCGGATCAATCGCTGCTGGCCGGGCGCAGTGTCGCAACGCCGCTGGCCCAGGCACTGGCCGATCCCGACCGCTATCGCATCGGCAGGGCGGATGGCGAGGCGACCATCGTCGTCGTGGTCGTCGACGCCAGCGGCGGCTGGTGGTGGCTGGGCGAGCATGGCGACGAGGCGGAGGCGCACGCAGTGATCCGCCGCCTTCTGGATGACAGTCGCCGTCCGGGCCGGCATCGCCGCGAGGACCGCCACCGCCATGCTGCCAGGCTGCGTGTCGTCGACTGGATCCTGCTGCGCTCCGCGATGCTGGGGGATGCGCGGGGCGGCGAACATTATAATTTCCGCGTGACGGCGGTGGTATCGGCGACCCGAGCTGAGCGCGACGGCCATGCATGGCGGCGCGAGGCCGAGACGATCCTGCGCCAGAATGCGCCAGCGCATGTCGTACTCGATTGCCTGTTTTTCGACGATCACGCGATGGAGCGTTTCGAGGCGCTCTATGACAGTTGGCGCGCGGCGATGCGCCACTGCCATCAGGGGCGGCTCGTGCGCACGAGCCGGGAGCTGGCTGAGTTCCTGACCCGGGCAATCGAAGGGCCGGAGCCGACGCCAGCGCCCACGCCGACGCCTGCGCCCGATCCGACACCCCCACCGTCGCCAACGCCGGTGCCTGATCCGACGCCGCCACCGCCGACGCCGCAGCCCACGCCCGACCCAACGCCCCCGCCGGTCCCACCGCCGACGCCCGTACCGACTCCGCCGCCGACACCCGCGCCGCCGCCGCCCGATCCCACGCCGACACCCGATCCGCATCCGGTCTGGGACTGGCTCAAATGGCTCTGGCAGACCTGGCTGTGGCCGATCCTGTCTGCGCTGCTCATTTGGCGCTGGCTGGGCAAGCGGCGCCCCGAGCCGTCTCCGCCTCCGGAGCCGACTGCGGCCCCGCCGCCACCGGCCACGCCGTTACCCGTGCCTCCTCCACCCACGCCAACCCCGCGCCCGGAGCCGACGCCCATGCCGACCCCAACCCCAACGCCAACGCCCACCCCCACCCCCACCCCCACCCCTGCGTCCACGCCGTCCAACCTGCTGCCGGGCACGCTCGCCGCAGCGCCGGCGGGCGCGCCGGGGTTCGACTGCGACACCGTGCTGACGGCGAGCAGCGCGGCGAGCTTCGTCGAGGCCGGGTTCGATTTCGCAGTGCGTTACGTGCCGCGCACCTTCGTTGCCACGCCCGGCAACGCACAGGGCAATCTGACCACGCCGGAGGCCGTGGCGATCCTGGGCGCGGGCCTGGCGCTGATGGTCGTGCAGCATGTCGCGGCGTCGCCCTGGACGCCGAGCCAGTCCTTGGGCGACAGCTGTGGTAGCTATGCCGCTGCCAATGCGCAGGAGATCGGCCTGCCGCCCGGCATGATCCTGTGGGTCGACCTGGAGGGGGTGACATCGGGCACGCCGGCGTCGACCACTACCGCCTATTGCCAGGCCTGGGCCGACCAGGTGAGCGCTGCCGGCTATGTCCCCGGCGTCTATATCGGCGCAAACACCGGCCTTTCGGCGAGCGAGATCGAGGCGCTGCCGTTCGACTATTACTGGCAATCGGGCAGCACCGTCCCGGCGCTCAACCAGACCGGCTATTGCATGGTTCAGTCGATCAGCAGCAGCTATGTCGTCGATGGGGTCGCCTATGATCTGGACGTCGTCCAGTCCGATCTGGACGGCAAGACGCCGGTCTGGCTGGCTCCCAAATGACCATCTTCATTTCGATCGCCGCCTATCGCGACCCCGAATTAATCCCGACGATCAACGACTGTCTGGCGCGGGCACGCTGGCCCGACCAGCTGCGCTTTGGGGTTTGCCGGCAGCATGGCCCGGACGAAGCGCCGCCGCCTGTACTCGACAATGGGCGTATGCGGGTGATCGATGTGCCGTGGGAGGCGAGCCAGGGCGCGTGCTGGGCGCGCGCGCAGTGCATGTCGCTTTATGATGGCGAGGACTGGTTTCTGCAGCTCGATTCGCATCACCGGTTCGCGCAGGACTGGGACGCCATCCTGATCGATCAGGCCGCGCGCAGCGGATCGGCGCTGCCGCTGATCACCGCTTATGCCCCAGCCTATGATCCGGCGGTGCCCGTTCCGGCGCGCGAACAGCCAACGGTGATGCGGTTCGACCGCTTCACGCCGGAGGGGATCGCGTTGTGCCAGTTCGGCCCGGTGGCCGAAAAGCCGGACGGAGCGCCGATCCGCGCGCGCTTCCTGTCCGCGCACCTGCTGTTCGCGCCGGGGCGCTTCGTGTCGGATGTGCCCTATGACCCCGATCTCTATTTCATCGGCGAGGAGATCAGCCTCGCGATCCGGGCCTTCACCCATGGCTATGACCTGCTCCACCCGGGCCAGCATGTCGCGTGGCACGAATATACCCGCAAGCATCGCAGCAAGCATTGGGACGATCATCGCGCCGAGCGCGGGGTCGCGACCCCATGGCATGCGCGCGATGCGGCGAGCCTCGACAAGGTGCGTCGATTCCTCGCCGCGCCGGAAGTCGGGCCGTTCGGGTGCGGCACCGCGCGCAGCTTCGCCGATTATGAGGCCTATTCGGGCATTATCTTCCGCCGCCGCCATGCCAGCCGCGCGGCGCGGCGCGGGGAAGAGCCGCAGCCGGCGGTCGCGCGCGCGTCGGCGCGGGACTGGACGGTGCGGGTGTCGCTCGGACGGTCGGCGCTGCCCGACGCGGCGCTGCGCCACCCGCTCTTCTGGTATGTCGGATTTCACGACGCGCAGGGCAACGAGATTGCGCGCGACGACGCCGGTCGCGCGGAAATGCACGCGCTGTTGACCACAAGCGACGGCCCGATCCGGATCGAGCGGCGCTTTGCCTCGACCCAGCCCCCCGCGCGCTGGACAATCTGGCCGGTCGACCGGCGCGGCCAATGGCTCGACCGCATCGAGGGCGCGATCGAGCGGGCGGGGGAGCAGCCGGTGATCGAGGTCAACGCATGAGCATCTTCGTTTCGATTGCGGCGTATCGCGACCCGGACCTGCTGGCGACGATCCGCGACTGTGTGGCCAAGGCGCGCTGGCCCGACCGACTGCGTTTTGGCGTGTGCTGGCAGCATGGTCCCGGCGAGCCGCGACCGCCGAAGCTGCGCGGGCGCGTCCGACTGATCGATGTGCCGTGGCAGGAGAGTGAGGGGGCGTGCTGGGCACGGGCGCAGTGCATGTCGCTCTATGACGGCGAGGACTGGTTCCTCCAGCTCGATTCCCACCACCGCTTTGCGCAGGACTGGGACGCGATCCTGATGGATCAGGCGGAGCGCAGCGGCGCGGCGCTGCCGCTGCTGACCACCTATGGCCGCCCGTTCGACCCGGCCGCACCGCTGCCCGGACCGATGCCGACCAGCATTGCGCTGCACAGCTTTCGCCGCGACGGCCTGCCGGTGGCGCAATGCGTGGAACAGCCTGACTGGCCGACGGACAGCGGCCCGGCGCGGGCGCGGCTGTTGTCGGCGCATTTGTTGTTCGCGCCTGGCCGGTTCGTGGCGGACGTGCCTTATGACCCGCAACTCTATTTCCATGGGGAGGAAATCAGCCTCGCGATCCGTGCCTTCACGCACGGATATGACCTGTTCCATCCCGGCGCGCATGTGCTGTGGCATCAGGAACCCCGGCGCAAGACGCCGCTGCACTGGGACGATCATGTCGCGGCGGAACGGGTCGCGGTGACCGCAGCGGCGCGCGACGCGGCGAGCGTCGCCAAGGTGCGCCGCTTCCTGCTCGATCCCGACATCGGCCCGCTTGCCTGCGGCACGGCGCGCAGCTTTGCACACTATGAAGCCTGGGCCGGGATCAGCTTCCGGCGGCGCTATGCCTGTCCGGCCGCGCGTCGCGGCGATCCGCCCGCCACGCCGCCCCCGCCGGGCTCGGGCCAGCTCAAGGCCTGGGCGGTGCGTATCCGGATCGACCGGTCGGCATTGGCCGCTCCCGCGCTGGATCGGCCGAGCTTCTGGTATGTCGGGTTCCATGACGAGGCCGATGTCGAGCTGGCGCGCGCCGATGCACGGCCGGCCGAGATCAGCGAAGCGCTGGCGGCGAGCGACGGCGAGATCGTGCTGGACCGGCTGTTCCACGCTTCGCACCCGCCGCGCAGCTGGACGATCTGGCCGACCGACCGCCAGGGCCGCTGGCTCGGCAAGGTTTCGGGGCCAGCGGAAGTGCGGTGCGTCTCATGAGCAGCATAGGGGAACGTCATGGGTGATCAGGTCACAGGCCAGCGCGCGGCACCGGTCGCCCGCGCCGCGGAGCAGGGCAAGGCGACTGCGGGTCCGATGGGCGGGGCATTGGTTCAGCTTGCCTCGACGCTCAACGCCGCGCCGCCGGTGCAGCGCCTGGCACAGCGCGCGGCGAACCGCACCGGGCTTCCGGATCATGTCAAAGGCGGGGTCGAGGCGCTGTCGGGGATGTCGCTGGACCATGTGCGGGTGCACTATAATTCGCCCAAGCCAGCGCAGCTCAACGCCCACGCCTATGCGCAGGGCAGCGATATTCATGTCGCGCCGGGACAGGCGCATCATGTGCCGCACGAGGCATGGCATGTCGTCCAGCAGGCGCAGGGCCGGGTCCGCGCAACCACGCAGCTCAAGGGCGGAATGACGCTCAACGACGATTCCGGTCTTGAGCGGGAAGCCGATCGCATGGGCGCGCTGGCGGTTCAGCAGTCGGCGGTGGCTGGGGCGGCGGACGCTGCTGTAACGCAGCGTGTTCCTGCATCCCCGGTTGCGCAGCGGCAGGTGATCCAGGCGGTGCGCAGCGTCGCCGAGTTCCAGACCCAGACCCCCGCTCGCTTTCTGCGCCCGCGCAATCAGGTAGCGCAAATCGACGGCGCGCTGCACACCTACATCACGGCAGGAGCGGGGAAGGGCGTGGCGGGCACGGCGCTCCTCATCGTGCTGAACGCCTATATCGGTGCGCCGGGGCGGCTGCCCGCGCGCGTCGCCGTCGCCACGCAACTGCGGACAGAGGTCAATGCGGAGATGCCGCTGGTCAACGCGCTCGGCGCGCATGCCGGGCTGACGGACGCGTTGATCCGTCAGGTGGGGGGCGTCGCCAATATCGGGCACGCCATCACCCTCGCCAATACGCTAACCCCGGCGCATGCTGGACTCCTGCCCCAGCTGTTCGCCATCGCGACCCCGCACCTTGCGACACTCGACCTGTTGATCCAGCATATCCTGCCCGCCAATGCGCACCTGCTGGTCGGCATGATCCCAGTGGCGGGCGGAGCTGGTCAGCTCGCCAACCTCGACACCGTCGTCCAGAACGCCACGGGCGCGCATGCGCTGGCGCTCTACACGCTGCTTCCCGGGGTGATCGCGGCGGGCCTTCCGGCGCTGTCCAACCTGATTGTCGCGGCGGGTGCGGCGCAGATGCCGGTACTTCAGACGATGATTGCGGATGCGGGCGGCCATGCTTCGATTCCCGCCCTCACTGGAGCGATCAATCTGAATCATGGGGGGAACGGCAATCTCGCAATCGCGCTGACCCAGCGCGCCGGCGGCAATGCAGTCCGATTTGCTGAGCTGGTCGCGCCCCTGCCGCATTTCGAGCGGCAGGGGCCGCCGGGCGTGCCGGTTGGCATTGCGCTTGCCCTAAATGCGTATAACGCTGCCGCGCTGGGCGGCGAGGTGCCGATCCCGCACCATCGCCGTATCGGACAGGTCGCATGGGCGCATTTCCTGCAACGGCATACGCTGCGCTATTTCGACTTCGGTGCGATCAGCCCGGTCAATGATCAATGGCCGTTTATCGGCGGTGCCGCAGACGGGGGCGTCGAAAACCTTGTCATTGACGGACTTCAGACGTTGCGCGCCGGTGCGGCGGCTAACAATTGGTGGCTGAGCCCCAATAATCCGCAGCATGTGGTTGCCGGGGCCTTCACCGCACAAATGGGAACCCAGGCTGGCGGGCCGCTAATCGGTGGCGTTGGGAGCACCATTCTGGGCCAACTCTATCCAGTACATGGCTTGGGCATCCATCGGCTGAACGCAGCCGATATGGCAGCAATTCAACAGCTTCTGTAACCGCGGGAGATCAGACCATGAATGCGCATTTCCGGATATTTGTGCCGACAACCGCGGCGTTCGTCAGCGAAATCGACCTGGCCGAACCATCGGTCGCGCAAGCCGAACTGTTCGCCCGTCTGGCCAATTTCGAGGGCGAGATCGTCATCGTCGATGGCCAGTCCCAGCTGGTTGTGCCCGGCGCGCTGGAGGCGTGGGCGCAGAATCTCTGCTTCGACGCAATGACGCGGGCGCTGGCGGGGGAGAGCAGCCAATTCGCCAATTTCAGCGGTCCTGGCAGTATTCAAATTCAGCCTGAGGGCGATCGGGTGCGCCTGACCCCCGATGATGGTTCGGCTGCGGCCTTCCCGCTCGCGACGCTCGCCCCGGCACTGGTCGGATGCGGGGGCCGCATTCTCGACTGGGCGCGGGCCCGCAAGCTAGACGATCCCGCCTATCTCGCCAATCTCGACTATATCGAAGCGTTTCGGCGGCAGGCCGAAGCGGCGTTGAAGTGAACGGAGACGTTCGAACCAGATCATCGACCGGAGGACGATATGGCCCAGCAGACGATGCAACAGCGTTCGACCATCCGCACCGGGGGCACCGCCCGGCCGGCGCAACTGGTCCCGAAGAAGAAGCTGGCGCAGCTCGCCCCAAAGAAGCAGCTGGCGCAACCGGTCGCGAAGAAGAAGAAGCCGACCCAGCTCGCCCCGAAGAAGAAGCAGCTCCAGATGGCCGAGAAGAAAAAGCCGGTACAGCGGGTGGCGAATCGCACCGGCCTGCCCGATCCGGTCAAGACAGGCGTCGAAACGCTGTCTGGCATGTCGCTGGATCATGTGCGGGTGCATTATAATTCGTCAAAACCCGCTCAGCTCAACGCCCATGCCTATGCGCAGGGCAGCGATATTCATGTCGCGCCCGGCCAGGCCCATCAGGTGCCGCATGAGGCGTGGCATGTCGTCCAGCAGGCGCGCGGTCAGGTTCGCCCGACGATGCAGATGGCGCAGGGGGTCGCGATCAATGACGACCGGCATCTGGAGCGCGAAGCCGATGTGACGGGTGCGCGCGCCGTGCAGCTGGGATCGAACACCGTCAGCGCAGCGAGCCGGAGCTCGAAGTGATCGCGCGCGCACCGCATCGGGTCGAGCGGTTGCACTTTACCGCGTCGGTCGCCGATCTCGACCTGGCATTGGGTCTGCGCGCGCGCATCGAGCGGCTGGCATGGGAGAAGCTGCCGGCGGTGATCGAGCGCGTGTGCGATATGCTCGGCCCGCCAGACCAGCATCTGCGGATTGCGCGGCTCGACCTCGATCTGGGCAGCGTACGACCGGACCATCTGGAGGAGGATGCGCTGACCGCGTTCGAGCATGCGTTGAGCGATGCTCTGGTGCAGGCGCTGCACGCCGGGCGGTTCAGCCCGTCGGATGCAGCGCGGCTGGTCGACCCCGCAGCGATGTGGGTCGAGGATTTCGACCAGTTTCTGCGCTCGGGACGGCTGCCCGTCGCGCGGCGCGACGCCGGGTTCGATGCTGCGGCACGGTTGCGCTGGCTGATCGCCGAACAGCCCGAGGCACTGACCCGCCTCCTGGTACGCCGCGCGCGTGACCGGCATGCACTGGAGCGGCTGGTGCTTCAGGTCGGACCGGACGGGTTCGAAGCATTGCTGGCGCTGCTCGCGCCAGGCGATGCGCGCGTGATCCTGGCGCTGCTCGGCGATATCGTGCGCGTGCATCGCGACCCGCCCGAGCCGATCCCTGCCGCGCTCCGCGAACCGGAGCTGGAGCGGGTGCTGCGCATCGCGACGCTGGAATTCCTGTTGCGCGACCCGGGCACGCAGTTCAACCGTCGGCGCTTTCTCGCGCATCTGCTGCAGCGGGAGGCGCGGGCGATGGGGGTCGATTATTCCCTGTTGCTGCGGCTGCTCGGCGATGCGGTTGCGGCGCTGCGCCTGCATCAGGGACTTGGTGGCTCGCTGCCGCAGAGTCTGGCGGAGCTGCTCGCCGAGATGGAGGAAGCGCGAGGCGAGGAGCAGGCGTTCGCGGACACGGGCCTCGACGCGGCGATCGCGGCGGCGCGCGCGGGAGCGTACGCAGCGCTGCTGGCGTGGGTGCGGCGCAGTGCGGGCGACCGCACCGCGCTGGCGGCACTGGTCGATCGCCTGTCCGCCGCACAGTTTTTGGGGCTGATCGAACGGCTGGATCCGGCCAATGCGGCGCTGATCCTCGCCATGCTCGACGATCTGGCATGGGTCCACCGCGCCGATCCAGACCTGAAGTTCGACGGGTTCGAACCGGCCCTGCGCGTGCTGACGCTCGCCTATCTCGTCCGCGATCCCGGCACGCAGTTCAATCGCCGCCAGTTCCTCGCCTTTCTGATCGCGCAGGAAGCGGCGCGCGCGCAGATCGGCTACCGCGAGATGCTGAGCCTGTTTGCCGACGCGGTGGCGCGGCTGCGCACCCGTCAAGGACTGCGTGGGTCGCTGCCGGCGGTGCTGGCTGAGCTGGTCGATCAGGCCGGGCGGGATGTGCTCGACCCAATGTCCGACGATGCGGTGCGGAGTGCGGCGCGCTCGGGCGATATGGCCGCGCTGGTGCGGGCGTTGACGCGTCATGCGCAGGATCCCGAGGCGTTGCTGACGCGGGTGCGCCACCTGCCCGCGCCGATTTTCGCGCGGTTGCTGCGCCATCTGCGCCCGGCGAGTGCGAGGAAGATGCTGGCGCTGATCGCGGACCTGGCCGTCCTGCCCCTGGCATTTGCCGCGCGGGCCGAGCTGATCGCATGGGTGCGCGCTGCGGGGCTCGGCTGGCTGTTGCGCGCACCTGAGCGGCGGTTTGACCGGCGGGCGTGGTTGAACGCAGTGCTGGCGGAGGTCGCGGCGCGCGGTGGTGTGGAAGCGGCGGAATTGCACCGGATGCTGGCCGAGCCGGACAGGCCGGACGACGCCATCGAAGCGCTGATCCGCCTGCTCGACGCCGGTGCCAGCGCGGCGTCGCTGCGTGCATCGATCCTCACGCTGGCGCGCGATGCCGTACGTCTGAACCGGCTGGCGGCGCGGCTCGGTCCGCCGGCGCTGGCGCAACTGCTCGCGGCGGTCGATCCGCATGGGGCGAGCGCGATGGAGGCGGTGCTGCAGCGCTTCGCCGCCCGCCACCGCGACACCGCACTGCTCGACCTCGATCCAGTTGCGTACGAGCGGTTGCTGTGGACCTTGGCGATGCGGTGGCAGGCGCGACCGGGCGGCGGAGCGTTTGACGCGGCGGCCTTTGTCGAGGCGATGGTGCAGGGCGTGGCGCGGTACAGCGGGCAACGCGCCACCGATATCGCTGCTGTCATGACGCTTGGCGATCCACCCTCACCATCCGCAAGCGAGCCCCGACGCGCGATCGACCAATATCTGCGCGGCGGGGCCCCGCGCGCGGCTGGACGCGGGCTGGCCGCGATCCTCGCCGCCGATCCGCAGTGGCTGGCGCTGGCGATCCGGCGTCAGGCGCGCAGCGCCCCGGCGCATCTTCCGGCGATGATTGAGCGGCTGTTGCATTGGCTCACCCCGGACGAAGTGGTCGAGTGTCTCGCCCCCGGCCTGGGCGAGCGTGCCGCGCGCTGGGCCGATGCGATGGGCGTCGTCGATACCGCACAATGGCAGGCGATGGTTGCCGACCTGCTGAACGGTCAGACGCCGGCCTTTGCCGCGCTGCCGGGGGCGGCGGGGCGAAGGCTGGACCGGATCGCGCTGCTGGACCATTGGCTTGATCATGGCACGACGCCGTGGTGGTCGGCAGATGCCGAAGGGGTGGCCGCGGCGCTGACCGAGCTGCCGCAGGCGACCTATGCTGAGCTGATTGCGCTGTTCGGCGACCGCGGCTTTGCCCGGCTGTGGCGGGTGGTGCAGGCATCGGACCCGCCGCTGCACATGGCGCTGTTCGAGCGCCTGATCCCCTGGGCGATCCGCCCGCGCGGGGCGCTGGCAGCGGCGCTCGACCGGCTCACTCCGCGCGACCGACTGCTCGCGCTGACCCGGGTGGCGGCTAACGTTCTGGCGGGGAAGGAGCCCGATCTGGCGCTGCTTGCCGATCCGCCGGCGGAGCCGCAGGCGGACGGGGTAGCAGCACCGCCTGCGGTCCCCGGTCCAGAGCCGATCGACGTCGCGCGCCTGTGCGCCTGGCTGGACGGCGGCACCGCAAATGCGGCTGAGCGCACGGCGTTGATCCGCCATTTCGCGCAGCTCGCCGACCGCGACGATCCGCAGCTGTGCGCCTGGATCGACGCGCGGCGGGGCGAGCCACGTGCGCGGGCACGCTGGGCCGCGCTGCTCCCGGTCGCGGCGCTGGCGCGGCTGGTGCGGCTGTTGGTGTCTGGGGCGCAGCTATGGCTCGACACGGCGACGATGCTTGGCATTGCGGTGCGGCGGAATGCGACGTTCGGCACGCCGGCGCCGGACCCGGTTCAGCTCTGGTCGATGCTGCTCGATCTGGTTGCCGGGCCCGATGTGCCTTCCCCCGTGGCCGGCGCGGCGCTGCTGGTCGAGCGACTCGCCCATGGCGATCCCGAGCGTGCCGAACGGTTGCGGCGCGACGCGGTGCGGCTGGCGCAGAATGGCGGGCATCGCGCGGCGGCGGCGGCACTGCGCCGCGCTGCGCCGCCCGATCCACCGGTTGCCGCACCGCCGCAGACGCGCCTATCGTCACCGCTGATCCGCGATGCGGATGCGGAGGATGCGATCATGCTGCCCGAACCGGACGACGCCATCTTCATCGGCAATGCCGGACTGGTGCTGTTCAGCCCCTATTTGCCGACGCTGTTCGATCGGCTGGGCCTGCTGACCGACACCGACCAGGGGCCGCGCATCGTTGATGCCACGGCGATGTCGCGCGGGGTTCACCTGTTGCAATATCTGGTCGATGGGCGGTGCGACGCGCCCGAGCCAGAGCTGGTGCTCAACAAATTGCTGTGCGGCCTGGCCAGCGCGCAGCCGGTCGCCGCCGCGATCGAGCCAAGCGAAGCGGACATCGCCATATGCGACGGGCTGATTGCCGCCGTGATCGGCAGCTGGACGATCCTCGGCAGCGCCTCTCCCGCCGCGCTGCGCGAAACCTTTCTTCAGCGCGAGGCGCGTCTGACGCATGGCGCGGACCGGTGGAATCTGGTGGTTCAGCGCAAGGCACTGGATGTGCTGGTGGATCGGATTCCGTGGAGTATCGCGATCGTCTACCACCGCTGGATGAACGAAGCGGTGCATGTGGCATGGTGACCGCGCATTCCCTTGCGCCGGACTTCCCCGACGGGGCCGCCAATGCGGCGGTGATCGATGCCGAGCTGGCGTGGCTGGAAGCCGTGATGGCGGCGCGCTTTGCCGCCTATGGCGGTGACGCGGAGGGCGGTACGCCGCCGGGGCCGCCGCCGCTTGACCGGGCGGGTGGTGCCTATGCCGGTCAGCTGCGTGCGCTCGGCCTCTCGCACGAGGAGCGTCTAATTCTTGTCCTCGCGCTGGCCCCCTATGTCGCGCCGGCCGTGCTCGATTCCTTTCTGCTGACCAATCAGGCAACCGGGCGCCGCTTTACCGAATTCGGGGGCGTAACCGGGCAGACCCATGCGGGATTTCTGCCCACCGCAGAGACGGCGATGTTCCTGCTCGCAGGCGACGACCGGCGACTGCGCATCGCGCTGGAGCCGCTGTTCGGACGCGACCGTCCGCTGGTGCGCAGCGGTTTGCTCCAGACCGATCATCGCCACCCCGACGAACCGCCGCTATCGGCGTTGCTGCGGCTGTCTGAACCGGCGCTGCATCAGCTGCTGCGCGGCGCGGACTATGCACCGGTGCCCGGTCCCAATTTCCCTGCGACGCGCATCGCCACGCCGCTCGACTGGCAGGATCTGGTGCTTGACGCGCGGACGATGGAGCAGGTCGAACTGATCGGTGCCTGGATCGCGCATGGCCAGACGCTGATGCAGGATTGGGGGCTCGGCCAGCGGCTGAAGCCCGGCTTTCGCTGCCTGTTCCATGGCGGTCCCGGCACCGGCAAGACGCTGACCGCCAGCCTGCTGGGCAAGCGTCATGGCCTGCCCGTCTATCGCGTCGATCTGTCGCGCGTGGTGTCAAAATGGATTGGCGAGACCGAGAAGAACCTCGCCAGCCTGTTCGATCAGGCGGAGGACCGCAACTGGATCCTGTTCTTTGACGAGGCGGATGCGCTGTTCGGCAAGCGCACCGATGCCAGCTCGGCAAACGATCGTGCCGCCAACCAGCAGATCGCCTATCTGCTGCAACGGCTGGAGGATTATTCCGGCCTCGCGATCCTGGCGACCAACCAGCATGACTATCTCGACGAGGCGTTCGCGCGGCGCTTTCAGTCGGCGATCCGCTTCCCGATGCCGGACGCCGCCGCGCGCGCGCGATTGTGGCGCGACTGTTTCGTCAGCGATCGCTTCCGCATTTCCCCCGATATCGACTTTGACGATCTGGCGCAGCGCCATGAACTGGCGGGTGGGGCGATTATCAATGTGCTGCGTCATGCCTGCCTCAGCGTCATTCGGCGGCGGGATGGGGTGGTGCAGCCGCATGACCTGATCGAGGGGATTCGGCGGGAAAAGCAGAAAGATGGGCAATATGTCAGCCGCCGGGGCGGCTAGCGAGGGAGGCGACTATGTCGACGCCGATGGTGACGTCGGGCGCGATGCTGCAGTGTAGTTTCGGGGTGGCGCCGTCCAGTTTCGTCGTGTTGCCGGTCAACCGGGTGACGGCGTGCAATCTTCCCGCGGGCACGATCATGGACAACGTGCCGGTGCTCAACATCCCGCCTTTCGGCATGTGCAGCAGCGAGGCCAATCCTGCAGTCATCGCCGCCACCGCCGCCGCGCTGGGCACCCCGACCCCCGCCCCCTGCCTGCCGGTGATCGTCGCGCCGTGGGAGCCGGGGACACCGACCGTCACGATCGCCAACCTTCCCGCGCTCGATACCAGCTGCAAGCTCATGTGCGCATGGGCCGGACAGATCAGCGTCACCCAGCCCGCGCAGATGACCGTCACCGTGCCGTGACACGGGCGCAGCCGTGCGCTGGCAGATGTTATATCGGCAACATTATCGGCGATGCGTCACGCGCGCGTAACAAGTGTTCGCCACCTGCGTGCTACGTCGAAGGGGGCGGCAGTGATCATCTAGCGGGCAATTCGCCCATCATTGCGGCTGTTTGCGCAGCGATGCCCTTATTCGGTCGGGAGAGGCTGGCGCGCTGAAGCCGACGGGCTGCCGCGTGCCAGAACAATAAAGCAGAATCGCCGCCAATCATCACAATTCTGGTCCTGTGAAGGGCCGGGATGCGTCGTCGCGCGGGTGCCAAAGATGGCGCGCGCGGCGGATCATCGTCACAAAGGGGACCATGTATGCGTTGCACATTCAAACGGCTCGATCGCACGGGCCAGCTTCTCGTCGGGGTCGCGCTGGCCGCGCTGACGGCTGTTCCGGCCGCTGCCCAGACCACCGCGCCTGTTGCGGCGGATGACACCGTTGTCGATGAAGAGGTCGTCATCTCCGGCTATCGCCGCAGCCTTGAAGAAGCGATCGACATGAAGCGCGAGACGGTCGGCTTTTCCGACTCGATCGTCGCCACCGACATTGCCGACTTCCCCGAGCAGAATCTGTCCGAAGCGCTGCAGCGCGTCCCCGGCGTCACCATCGAACGCGAAAAGGGCCTTGGCACCCGCGTCAATGTGCGTGGCCTGCCGACCGAGTTCACCTTTGTGTCGATCAACAAGCTGGCGACCGCATCGGGATCGGGCGGGCGCGACGTCGAATTCGATATCTTCGCATCCGAACTGATCCAGTCGGTCACGGTGCAGAAGTCGCCGACCGCCGCCGATGAAGAAGGCGGCATCGCCGGTTCGGTTTCGATCCGCACCGCGCGCCCGTTCGATTATTCGGGCCTGCGCTTGGTTGGCAGCGTCGAAGGCGCGTACAACTCGATCTCGCAAAAGGTCGACCCGAACTTCTCGTTCCTCGCCAGCAACACCTTTGGCGATTTCGGCGTGCTGGTTTCGGTCGCCAAGCAGCAGCGCACCAACCGCACCGATTCGAATTCGGGCATCAACTTCCGCCCGATCGCGCGCTGGACCGACCGTAGCGGCACGGTCTACCGCAATCAGGCGATCTCGGTGCTGCAGCGCGACGCCGGCATCACCTTTACCGATGCGATGAAGAACAAGATCGTCTTCCTCGATAAGGTCGGCGACCGCGTGTACCAGAATGACCAGGACCGGCTCGGCATCTCCGGCTCGCTCCAGTACAAGCCGAGCGCGACGTTCAGCATCGCGCTCGACGCCTTCATCGGTTCGTACGACACGGTCGAGGACGAATACGATGCCGCCGGCTATTCGGCATCGAGCAATTCGACGCTGGAAACCATCCACGAATTCGACGCGACCACGCTCAGCGACAGCGGCATCGTCGTACTGCGCGACGTATCCTACACCAACACCCAGCATGAGTTTCTGAGCAAGGAATATCTCACCGACACCGACTATCGCCAGTTCGGTGGCGAGATGAACTGGGAAGCCGGAAACTGGAAGATCAGCGCGTTGGGCGGCTATTCGGGTGCCAAGCGGACGATCGATTACGCCAACCTCAAGCATGTCGCCTATGCGCCGTCGCGCACGCGCTATACCGAGACCGGCGGCGAGACGATCCCCAGCGCCAATCCCAACACGATCGACATGTACAATGCGCCGACGCGCTACCTGTTCGAGGCGTATGAGACGACGCGCGAAGAGGTGAAGGACGACAAATATGCCGCGCAGGTCGATGTGAGCTACGGCTTCGACGATCTGTTCATCAAGCGCATCAATGTCGGCGGCCGCTACACCGACAAGACCAACCGGCGTCAATATGGCGAGGAGAAGATCCAGGGCCCGACGCGCGGCAGCACCGCCTATGTCAATGTCCGCCGCCTGGGCGACAGCCCGCTGACCAATGTCATCGACCTGGTTGGCGGCCAGGAATATCAGGCGCGTGACCTGAGCTGGGCGCAGATTTCGAACGACTATGCGCGCAGCTTCTTCCGCCCGGACGGGTTCGTCACGCCGTTCGCCAATGCGAACTACGCCAAGGTGCAGGAGAAAACGTTCGCTGGCTATGCCATGGTCGATTTCGAATTCGAGCTGGGCGTGCCGGTGTTCGTCAACCTGGGCGGCCGCTATCTGCGCACCGACATCCATTCGGAAGGGTTCCATCAGATCCAGAATCCGAACGGAACCACCGGCCTGACCCCGGCGCCGGTGGCAAGCGAGGGCAGCTATGAGAAATTCCTGCCGTCGTTCAACGTGCATGCCGAACTGACCGACAGCCTGATCCTGCGCGCCGCCGCGTCGCAGACGCTGATCCGCCCGGCGCTGGGCGACCTCGCCTATAAGCGTACCGCCAGCTACAACAACTTCCGCTTCACCGACGGCAACCCCGGCCTCAAGCCGACCTATGCCGATCAGTGGGAAGTGGGCGTCGAGAAATATCTCGGCGGTGGCGGCATCCTGTCCGCTTCCTATTTCTGGAAGAAGATCAAGGGCGTGGTGCAGAACCAGCTGACCGGCGTGGTCGAGGACGTGACCGTCTACAACGCCAATGGCACGGTCAATGGCATCTATGACTTCGACGTTTATCAGCCGGTCAATGCCGCCGGTTCGTACAAGGTCAGCGGCGTCGAACTGAACGGCGTCATCCCGTTCGGCATGTTCGCCGACTGGGCCGACGGGTTCGGCGTCAACGCCAATGCGACCTTCCTCGACAGCTCGTTGACCGGCCAGTCCTCGCTCGGCATCCCGACCGCGCCGATCGGCCTCGCCGACACCAGCTACAATGCGACCGTCTTCTACGACAAGGGGCCGCTGTCGGTGCGCGTGTCGTACAACCGCAAGGGCGCCTATGTGGAGCGGATCGAGCGGAACATGTATCCGGTCTATCGCGACGCCTATGGCCAGTTCGATTTTGCCGCCAGCTATCAGCTGACGCGCAATTTCCGCGTCGAGCTGCAGGGCATCAACATCGGCAATGCCAAGACCACTGGCTATACGATGGATCCGTCCTTCCCGACCACGTATGAGTTTTCGGGAAGCCGGATCAGCCTGGGCGTGCGCGCCCAGTTCTAAGGCGCCAGTCCGCCCCGTCGCCGTGGCGGCGGGGCGCATGGTGCGATAGTGTCACAATCCATTGATAGCGCACGGACCGGCAGCCATCATGGCATGTCGGTCCGTTTGGTTCGGAGTTCCCTCGATGCTTTCTCGCTTCGCCCTTGCCACCCTGCTCGCCCTCACCGCGCCGACCGCGCTGGCGCAGGAATCCGCACCCGCTCCGGCGCAGGGCGCACAGGCGGATGCGCGCGAACCGGGCGGCGCGCGCCGGGTCGAGGATGACCGGCGCGACGCCTATCGCAAGCTTCTCGCCAAGGGTCAGGTGCGCAACGTCATCCTGCTGATCGGCGATGGCATGGGCGATTCCGAAATCACGATCGCGCGCAACTATGCGGAAGGGGCAGGGGGCTATTTCAAGGGCATCGACGCGCTGCCCTTTACCGGCCAGATGACCCATTATTCGCTCGAGCGCGAAACGGGGAAACCCAATTATGTCGCCGACAGCGCCGCGACCGCGACCGCATGGGCGTCCGGCGTCAAAAGCTATAACGGCGCGATCGGCGTCGACATCCACGGCAAGCCGCACCGCACGCTGCTGCAGATTGCCAAGGGCGCCGGGCTCGCCACCGGCAATGTCTCCACCGCCGAGATTCAGGACGCAACGCCGGCCGCACTGGTCGCGCATGTCACCCATCGCCGATGCTATGGGCCAGAGGCGACGAGCAAGACCTGCCCGACCAATGCGCTTGAAAATGGCGGGCTGGGATCGATTACCGAACAGCTGCTCGACACGCGGCCGGACCTGATCCTGGGCGGCGGCGCGGCAAGCTTTGCCGAGAGTGCCAAGGCCGGCAAGTTCGCCGGGCGTACGCTGATGGATCAGGCGCAGGCGCGCGGATTCCGCATCGTGCGCGATGCAGCGGAGCTTGATGCGGTCACGCGGGCGGATCCGCGCGAGCCGCTGATCGGCCTGTTCGCGCCGGGCAATATGCCGGTGCGCTGGATCGGCCCGCGCGCCAGCGTTCGCGGCAATCTCGACAAGCCCGCCGTCACCTGCCAGCCCAATGCGGAGCGGACCGCGCAAATCCCGACGCTGGCGACGATGACGCGCAAGGCGATCGCGCTGCTCAAGGACAACAGGAAGGGCTTTTTCCTGCAGGTTGAGGGCGCGTCGATCGACAAGCAGGATCACGCCGCCAATCCGTGCGGCCAGATCGGCGAGACGGTCGATCTGGACGAGGCGGTGCAGGCCGCCCTGGAATTTGCGCGCGCGGATGGCCACACGCTGGTCATCGTCACCGCCGACCATGCCCATACCAGCCTGATTGTCGGCAATGGCAGCCGCGCCCCCGGCCTGACCGCCGCGCTCAACACGCGTGAGGGCGGGGTGATGACGGTGCACTACGGCACGGCCGAGGAAGGGTCGCAGGGCCATACCGGCGGACAGCTGCGGGTCGCCGCCTATGGACCGCGCGCGGTGAATGTCAGCGGCCTGCTCGACCAGACCGACCTGCATTACATCATCCGCGACGCGCTTGGGTTGAAGTGAGCCGCGCGGTGCTGGAGATCGGTCGCGGTATCGGCCGATCCCGGCCCATGGCGCGCATGCATGCAGAGGGCGCGATGGGCGCAACGCGTCAATAGCAAGCCGGCACAGGGTCGGCCCTGTCGCGACGCTGGGGACAGCTACCGTGGCGCGTCGTTGAGCGATGCCGTGGCCGCGCCGGGCGCTTCCATCCGCTAAATCATCAAGATGTTCTGATTCGAGTCGCCCGGCAATAGCGCGCGGCTATCGCAACCTATGGTGACCCCTACGGAAGCCGATATGCGTCGATATCTATTTGATATTATTAAACAAACGTCAGAAATGCAAATCTGGTACCATCATTCATACCATCAAGTTTCTCGGACTTCGTGCCCTAGCTTGGGACAACGTGCCAGTCGCGGTGGGCCGGGGAGGGGCTTAGGCTGCGGCAAATGGGCGACTCAGCCCGGCCAGCGGGGATGCTCGTCGTCGATCACATAATTGAGGCGGGTTTCACCTTCGGGATCTCCCTCCGCTAGATGAGGATCTTCGGCTGGCTCGCCGTGACTGTGCTTCACGATCTCGGGATCCTGCGCCGGCCAGACGAGAGCAGCAAATCCCGTTCCCAACAGCGCTAGGAATGCGGTCGCACCAAAAGCCACGCCCATCCTGTCTTCGCGCCCAGCTGACCGGCCACCGGGTATGCGACCAGACAGGATATGTGGCTGAGCGCGAATTGCGCCCATCCCGGGGGGGGCACAGGCAAGCAGCCCCAGCACCGCGACCGGCCCGGTCGGTCGCGAGAAGGGTGCCCGGAAGCGCGAATGGATCGCCATGTCAGCCCGAAGTTAGCGCCGAGAACTTGCGGCTGGCCGCGCTCCAGTCGATCACCTTCATATAGGCATCGACATAGGCGGCGGCCTTGGCGCCATAGTCGATCGCATATGCATGCTCGTACATGTCGAGCGCGAGGATCGGCGTCCCACCCGCCAGCGTCATGGTGTGATCAGCCGCCCATTGGTTCACCAGGCACTTGTCGCGGTGGCTCCAGGTTAGCAGCACCCAGCCCGAACCGCCGCCCAGCGCCTTGCCCATGCCCGCAAATTCGGCAGCCCAGCGATCGAAGCTCCCGAAATTCTGCTCGATCGTCTGCGACAGCGGCTCGATTGGGTCAGAGGGGGTCCCGAACCCGGAAAAATAGAGCTCGTGAAGGATCATCGAATTCCATGCGATGAGCTCCTCGCGCTTGAGCCCGTTGATCGTGAATCCCGGCGCGGACGCGGGGTCGATGCTCGCGAACTGGGTCGCAATCGCACTCAGCCGCTTCACCGCGCCGACATAATTATTGTCGTGATGGCTGACGAGCAGCTTCTCGGACAGGCCCGCGATCGAGGCGGGATTGAACGGCAACGGCTGGGGCGTGAAACTCCGGGCGGCGGCAGGCGACGGTGCGGCCGATGCTTGGCCGGCGAGGCCGCTCATCGCACCGACGCCGAGGGTTGCGCCGGTGGCGAGCAAAGTGCGGCGGTCAATTCTGGAGTCGGGCATGTGATGCTCCCTGCAAGCTGGTGGTTCATTGGATGAGGCCGGTGAAATAGAGCAGCACGCCGGCGGCGGACGTCGCGAAAAGCGTCGGGATCGTCCCGGCCTTGAAGTGCAGCATCGCCAGGATCGCCGCCGCAGAGAGCAAAAGCGCCCAGAGATCGACGCTCGCGAGTACCGGCATGTCGAACCGGACTGGGCCTGCCTTGAACGGCTGCACGGCACGGAAAATGGTGTGGATCGCGAACCAGATTGCAAGGTTGAGGATCACGCCTACCACCGCCGCTGTAATCGCCGACAAAGCGCCTGCGACCGCGGCGTTGCCGCGCAGCCGCTCAACGAAGGGCGCGCCCACGAATATCCACAGGAAGCACGGGATGAAGGTGACCCAGGTCGCGAGCAGGCCGCCAAGCGTGCCTGCGATCATCGGATGCAGCATGCCAGGGTCGCGATAGGCACCCATGAAACCGACGAACTGGAGCACCATGATCAGCGGGCCCGGCGTGGTCTCGGCCATGCCGAGCCCGTCGAGCATCTCGCCAGGCTGCAGCCAGCGATAGGATTGCACTGCTTCCTGCGCGACATAAGCGAGCACCGCATAGGCGCCCCCAAACGTCACCGTGGCCATGGTCGAGAAGAAGGTCGCGATATGGCTGAAGACATTGTCGGGTCCCAGCCAGAGCAGCAGCACCGCGACCGGGATCAGCCACAGCGCCAGCCACACCGCCGCGGTTCGGAATGCCTGGCGCGGCGTCACGCGAGCATGGTCCGGCAGCTCCTCGCCCAGCAGGGTATCGACATCTTCGACGAGTTCGCCCTTCGACGCGCCATGTCCGCCGCCGACCATGAACACCGTCAGTCCGGCACGCCCGCCGAAATAGCCGATCAAGCCTGCGGCAAGCACGATGATCGGGAAGGGCATGCCGAGGAAGAAGATCAGCACGAACGCGGCCGCCGCCATTGCCAGCATCACGTTGTTCGTGAGCGCGCGCGAGCTGATCCGCACGACGGCTTGCAGCACGATCGCGAGCACCGCCGCCTTGAGGCCGAAGAACAGGGCCGCGACGATACCGAGCTTTCCGTAGAGTACGTAGATCCAGCTCAGCACCATGATCGAGACGAGGCCCGGTAAGACAAACAAACCGCCCGCGATGATCCCGCCGCGGGTCTTGTGCATCAGCCAGCCTATATAGGTGGCGAGTTGCTGCGCCTCCGGACCGGGGAGCAGCATGCAATAGTTGAGTGCGTGCAGGAACCGCTGCTCGCCGATCCAGCGTTTCTCTTCGACCAATATCCGGTGCATCACCGCGATCTGGCCGGCGGGGCCACCGAACGAGAGCGCCGCGATCCGCAGCCACACCCAGAACGCTTCGCCGATCGAAACCGGGCCAGGCCGGATCGTCCTGGGAATCGCCCCCAGAGCAGCCGTGCTCATGCCTCCACCTTGGGGCGCGAGGACTTGGGCTGATGCGATACCCAGTCATGCGTCTCCCTGGTCGCATCGCGGCACCAGCGGTAGAGCGCGTCATAGACCAGCATTCCGGCGTCGAGCTGTTCGAGGTCGTCGATGAACATACGCGACAGGCCCAGCGACACCGCAACAAGCCCCGCCGCCTCGGGGATCAGATCTGGCCGCGCGGTATCCGCGCCGCGGACGATTACGGCGAGATGTGCCAGCGCGGGCAAGCCTGACAGCCCAAAGCCATCGACCATTACGTCGAAGGTGCAGCGCTCTCCATCGTGGCTCCAGAAGACGCCGTCATGTTCGACGTCAAATGGTGCCGCGGCGAACCGATCAGCGACACCGGCGACCTCGGGCGGGCTGACGAACAGGAAAACTGCGTCCGGATCGACGAACCGGCGGATCAGCCAGGGACATGCGATGCGATCGACCTTCGGCCGGGCCCGCGTAACCCAAACCGTCCGTCCCTGGGGGTCGCGCGGCGGCAAGACTGCTTCGGGCACCATCGGCAGCCCCGCCGCGGCCCAGGCAAGCGCTCCACCCTCCAGCGATTCGGCTTCAACCCCTTCGTGCCGCAGCCAGGCGGCAACGCCTTCGCTGAGTTTCTGGCCCTTCTGGCAAACGACGACTGCGCGGCGTCCCTTTAGTCCTGGAGCCCAGTCGGCGACATTTTCATGACTCCGCCGAACCGCCCCGGGCACGAGGCGCGGATCGGCGGCGAAGTCCTCCGGTGTCTGGACGTCGATGACCAGCGGCGCGCTGGGCATTCCGATCAGTCGGGCGAGCTTGCCGGGTGATATGGTGTTTATCGCAGGCATGACGCGTCCCTTAAGATATGCAGGACGCGATACTTCAGCCTTTCGCCTCATGGGGTGATCGCGATCCCCATGTGCCCCATTTGGCAGCTGAGATTGGACTATGTCAACGCGAGACTTGTTCGAAGATCATCAGTGCTTTTGGTCAGCCGTTGGTGGACCTTGGCGGGCTGCGTTGACGTCGTTTGCCGGGGCGCGCGCGGGGCTGTGTGTGTTTCGATGTTGGGCTCAACACCCTCGTCGCGGCGATCAGTGACCGTCCGCTTGCAGATGTTGCCGAGATCGGCGGCACGTTCCGGGACGGTGCCAAGGGTGGCTTCCGCCAGTTTGGTGTAGCTGCGATCGAACGTCCCCAGTCGGCTCCTCCCGCATATATCATTGTAGATTGTCTGGGCAACGATGGGCTGCCGGCACGTCGCGCCGCTGCGGCCATTCCGGATCATCGCGAGGTGCCGCTCAGCACGATCGTCGAATTGACTAGGTCCTGAGTTAAAGCGTCTATTCGGTATCCCCCCTAGGTCGCGCTCCCGAGTGGCCAGCATGGGAGGCGGCGACCACAAGGCGGCAAGTGCCAGTGGGAACCCGATCGATGAAGGCCAAAGACCATCGCCACCGCCGCCTGATGGCTTTGCCACCGCTATGGCGGGGCGGTTTCAGGCCGTTCTTCTTGGGGGGAGCCATCTGGTCGCTCGTCGTTGTCGCGTTATGGCTCGCCGCGCTGGCGGGGGTGGTGACATTGCCCACCGCATTCGATGCGCTCGCCTGGCACCGGCACGAGATGCTGTTCGGCTATCTCGGCGCGGTCATTGCCGGCTTCTTGCTGACGGCGATCCCCAACTGGACCGGCCGACTGCCGATGGCGGGCGGGCGACTCGCGCTGTTTGCGGGGCTTTGGCTCGCGGCACGCGTCGCGGTGCTGTTCTCCGGCGTGCTGGGCACGTTGCTCGCGGCGGTACTAGATATCGGCTTCCTCGCCACGCTCGCTTTCGTCGCCGCGCGCGAAGTGATCGCGGCGAAGAACCGCAACCTGCCAGTCGTCATCGTGATCGCGGTGCTCACCTGCGCGAGCGCACTCGACCATGGCGCGGCACTGGGCGTCGATGTGCCAGCGGGACTCGGGTGGCGGCTCGGGTTTGGCACGGTCCTGATGCTCATCGCCCTGATCGGGGGACGGATCGTCCCCTCCTTCACCCGCAACTGGCTCGCGAAACAGGGGGTGACGCAGCGGTTGCCGACCCAGCCGGGCCGGTTCGATATTGCCACCCTGGCCGTCCTGGCGCTGGCGCTGGTCGCGTGGACGCTTACGCCGGAGGGCGCGTGGACAGCGACGCTGCTGATCGCCGCCGGGGCGCTGCAGGCGATCCGGCTCGCGCGCTGGTCTGGCCTGCGCACGCGGCATGACCCCTTGGTGCTGATGCTTCATATTTCCTACGCTTGGCTACCGATCGGCCTGGTTCTGCTCGGCCTCGCTGGCTATCTGCCGGGAATGCCCGCATCGACCGGGCTGCATGCGCTGGGGACCGGGGCGATGGCGTCGATGACGCTGGCGGTGATGACCCGCGCTACGCTCGGCCATACCGGCCGGACGCTGCATGCGGATGGCTGGACGCGGGCTATCTACACGCTGGTAACGGTCGGCGCGGCGTTGCGCGTCGCTGCCGCTGCGCTTCCGTTCGATTATCTCCAGACCGTGATGGTCAGCGGCCTGTTGTGGAGCGGGGCGTTCATCCTGTTCCTGTGGACCTATGGCCCGTATCTGCTCGACGCGCGGCCGGATGGCCGCCCCTGAGCGCCTGCGGCGACGCGCCGGCCCACCTCCGGTAGCGCCCTTAGGGACGTGACCGAATTGGCGGCAAGGGTGCGAGTTGGCATCCTACCTGCGTCGCTTCTCACATTGAAGGTTCAGGCCATGTTGCAGACGAACGCCACGATCACCGAGCGTGACATTGCCCTGTTATGGCCAACGGGGATGCCCGGCGGACCCGACGCGTTCTGCGACAGGCTCGTTTCGCCCCGATGCCCGCCCGCCCGCATCGCCATGCCGTGGCGTCTGTTGTGGCGATGGCTTGCCGTTCGGACAGAGCGTGCCCGTGGGCCGGTCGGCTGCTCCGGTCACCCGGCAATGTCATGAGTGCGATCGTCTTTGAGACGACCCCCAACCCCGACGCGCTGCGGATCGTGCCGGATCGCCCTTTGCCGTCCGGCCCCCCGCGCCAGTTCATGCTGGGCGAGCGCGCCGCCGATCCGCTCGCGGTCGCATTGCTGGCGATCGAAGGTATCGTACGGGTGATGATCGGTCCGGACTTCGTCACCGTGGTGCGGGACGATCCGGTGCGCGACTGGGAAGCGTTGCGCCCGCAAATTGCGTTCGCGCTGCTCGAAATGCCGGCGATCGATCTCGAACCGACTGTCGTCGCGATCGCGGCGGTCCGTCCGGAGCGCAGCGAAATCGAACAGCACATCGAAGACGTGCTCGACCTCTGGGTGCGGCGCAGCCTTGGCACCGATGGCGGTGACGCGATGCTCATCCGCTTCGACGCCGACTCCGGCACGGCGTGGATCCGGATGACCGGAGCATGCGGCGGCTGCCCCTCCGGACCGATCACGTTGAAGCGCGGGATCGAACAGACCGTGCGGCGCTGGGTGCCGGAGGTGGTGCGCGTTGCCGCCGCCGAAGATCCGTCCGCGACGCTGCACGATCCGCGCGCGCGTTTTCGCGACTGGGTCGCGCGCAAATGGGGTACGCATTAGGCGCGCCCGCGCCAAGCTCAGCCCAGTTGTGCGATCATCGCCATGCGGACCAGTTCGGACAGGGTCCGGGCGCGCATCTTGGTCATCACATTGGCGCGATAGACCTCGACCGTCCGGGCGCTGATATCGAGGTCAAAGGCAATAACCTTGTTCGCCTTGCCAAGGATCAGACCGTCCATCACCTCGCGTTCGCGTCCGGACAGGGTCGCCAGCCGCTGCTGGATTGCGTCGCGTTCGATCTCGACCTCGCCGCGGCTCTGCTGCTTGGCCAGCGCCGAACGCACCGCAAGCAGGATCGCCTCGTCGCTGAACGGCTTTTCGATAAAGTCGGCCACTCCCTGGCGCAGCGCGGCAATCGCCATCGGAACATCGGCATGGCCGGTGATGACGATTACAGGGTCGCCGACGCCAAGATCCTTGAGCCGTGTGACAAGCTCCATCCCGCTGATTTGCGGCATCCGCACATCGGTGATGATGCAGCCGCGGGCCATCGTCGGAACCGCCTTCAGAAACTCGACCGCTGATTCATAGGTGCGGGTCGTCAGGTCCGAACATTCGAGCAGGAAGGAGAGCGAGCTGCGCACGCCTTCGTCATCATCGACGATATGGACTACCGGCTCAGCTGGCATTCTCGAGTTCCTCTTTACTGACGCTGGGAATGGTGAAGCGGAAGGTGGCGCCACCGTCCGGTGTGTCACCGACCGAAATGTTCCCGCCATGGGCCTCCACGATCGTGCGGCAGATTGACAGGCCGACCCCCATCCCGGTCCGCTTGGTCGTGACAAAGGGCTGGAACAATTGCCCGGCAATGTCCGGATGGATGCCGGGGCCGGTATCCGCGACGATGACTTCGGCCATGGCGTCACCCGCCGGGCGGACGCTGATCGACAGGGCGCGTCGCTCGCTTTCGGTCATCGCATCGACGGCGTTGCGGACGAGGTTCAGGATCACCTGCTGGATCTGCACCTTGTCGACCAGCACCAGGTCGATCGCGGGGTCGATGTCGATCCGCACCCGCACGTCATGCTCCTTGGCGCCGACCAGCGCCAGCGCGCTCGCCTCTTCCAGCAGCTTGGGCAGGCTTTCCAGCCGCCGCTCGGTTTCGCCGCGCGACACGAAATCGCGCAGGCGGCGGATGATCTCCCCGGCGCGCAGCGCTTCCTTGGCGGCGCGATCGACCGCGTCGGCGACCCGTTCGTGCGGAACCGGGTCGCGGCCCAGCAACGTCTTGCTGCCCATCAGATAATTGCCGATCGCGCTGAGCGGCTGATTGAGTTCATGCGCCAGCGCCGACGCCATTTCGCCCAGCGCGGTGAGGCGGGAGACATGGACCAGCTCGCTCTGCAATTCCTGAAGCCGTGTCTCGGTCTTTTGCCGTTCGGTGAGGTCGCGGACAAAGCCGGTGAAGAATCGCCCTTCCGCCAGCGCCATTTCGCCAACCGCCAGCTCCATCGGAAAGGTCGATCCGTCCTTGCGCTCGCCCACCACGACGCGGCCGACGCCGATGATCCGCCGCTCGCCGGTGCGGTAGTAGCGCTGGAGATATCCGTCATGCGCCTCACGATAGGGGGAGGGCATCAGCATGGAGACGTTGCGCCCCGTCACTTCGTCGGCGCGCCAGCCGAACTGGCGCTCGGCGGTGTCGCTGAAATCGCGGATCAGCCCGGCTTCGTCGATCACGATCATTGCGTCCGGCACGGTCTTGAGGATCGAGGTGAGATGCGCTTCCCGCGCCGACAGCTGGCGGGTGATTTCCGCCGCGCGTTCGCGCGCACGATGCAGCCACGCGCCGCCCGCCGCGATCGCGGTGCCGATCGCCAGGAACACGCTGGCGGCGATCCAGTCCCCGGTGAGAACCTGACCGGTCATGCTGTCGGCCAGCACGCCCGCTCCCGCGCCCAGCGCGGTCGTGAGCAGCGCGGGGCGCAGCCCGCCCAGTGCGGCGATCACCACTCCGGGGACGAAGAAGATATAGGTTGCCCGCTCCTGCAACAGCGGATCGAGCGCGAGGCGGAGCGCAAAGGCGACTGCGATCACCACAAGGGCAACCACCAGCGACGAGACCGGGTCGAGCCGGTCGAGCAGCGGGCGCGGCACCGCGCCGTCCTTCAGCGTCGGCGGGAACGCGGCTCCGGCGCCGCTGTCACCTCCGGTGCGTCCCTTAGGATGAAAACCCAAATTCCCGCTCCCACAGTCGCAGCCTAGAATCCGCCATGCACTTGCTGTGGATCAAATATCCAGGCGGAAAGGATAATTCAAAATGATTGCCCCGTATATCGACCTCACCGTTCACCACGCCCCGCGCGGGCTGTCCGACCGGGTTGCCCTCGGCTTTACCAAGAGCCTGCGCTGGATCGCCGACACGTTTTTCGCGGAGCGCTACGGGCATCGTGCGGTCGTGCTGGAGACGGTTGCCGCGGTGCCGGGAATGGTCGGCGCGACGCTTAATCACCTCAAATGCCTGCGCCGCATGTGTGACGATCGCGGCTGGATCAAGACGCTGATGGACGAGGCGGAGAATGAGCGGATGCACCTCATGACCTTCGTCGCGGTGTGCAAGCCGACCTGGTATGAGCGCGCGGTGATCCTCGGCGCGCAATGGGTGTTCTACCTCGCCTTTTTCGCGCTCTACCTGATCAGCGCAAAGACCGCGCACCGCGTCGTCGGTTATTTCGAGGAAGAGGCGGTCATCAGCTACACTCATTATCTGGCCGAGATCGACGAGGGGCGCTCGCAGAATGTTCCCGCGCCGGAAATCGCGAAGCGCTATTGGGGGCTGGCTGAAGACGCGACGCTGCGCGACGTGGTGCTCGTCGTGCGGGCGGACGAGGCGCATCATCGCGACGTCAACCATGGCTATGCCAACGAACTGGCCGGACTGCCGCCTTGTGCGGTGGCGCCTTGTCCGCCGCATCAGGCGCTTGAGCCCGTCTGGAAACAGGCCGCCTGACCTCATGCGGGGCGGCACAACGCCGCCCCCAAAGGACCGTCGCCCAAAGGACTGTTGCTATGTCCCGTCCCAGCATCCTTCTTGTCGATGACGACCCCGCAGTGCGATCATCGATCAGCTTCGCGCTCGAAATCGAAGGGTTCGACGTCGCTGCGTTCGAAAGCGCGGAGGAGGTTGTCGGGCGGGAAATGTCGCGACGATACGCATGTGTCGTGATCGACCAGCGGCTCCCGGGGATGGACGGGCTCTCGCTGCTCGCCTGGCTACACGCGTCGGGGGAACAGGCGCCGGCGATCATCATCACCAGCAACCCGACCCCGCGCCTGCTTGAGCGGGTAGGGGCGGTGGGTGCCCGGTTGGTCGAAAAGCCATTGCTCTGCGACGAACTCGCCACGGTCGCGCGGGAATTGATCAAGCAAGTGGCACGCCCGCTCCACGCCTGAACGCTATCGGCGAACGCATCGAAGAGGGGAAATCGCATGTATTTCAGCAATCTGGCTACCGCTGACCCGCATATCGCGCTGGGGCATCCCTGTCATGGTTGCACCGTCCGCGACACCGCCCTGTGCAACACGCTGACTCAGGTCGAGCTGGCTGAATATCGCCGCAACGGGGTCACCCGCAAATTGTCGCCTGGCCAGGCGCTGTGCTGGGAGGGCGATGCGGTGACGCATGTCTACACCCTGACCCATGGCGCGCTGCGCCTGTCGCGGCACTTGCCCGACGGTCGGCGACAGGTGACCGGCTTTGCCTTTCCGGGGGACTTCATCGGTCTCACCCTGGAGGAGGAGCATCCCTTTACCGCCGAGGCAATCGGCAGCGCCGAACTGTGTCAGTTCAGTCGCACGCGGTTCGACGCGTTCGTCAGCGCGCATCCGCAGATGCAAAAGGGGCTCTATGCCGCCGCCGCGCGCGAGTTGGCGGTGGTGCGCGAGCAAGTGGTCCTGTTGGGCCGAAAGACGGCGAGCGAACGTCTCGCAAGTTTCCTGCTCGACATGGCGAACCATTCAGAACAATTTCCGAGTGAACCGCGACGCGTCGCGCTGCCGATGTCGCGTATGGACATGGCCGATTATCTTGGGTTGCGGATCGAAACGGTCAGTCGCGAGCTGGGCGCATTGAAGGCGGCCGGGCTGATCCGCATGCTCGGGGTGCATGAGCTCTATATTTTGGACCCGGTGGCGCTGCGCGACAGTGCCTGTCGCTGGGAAATGAGCGACGTCAAATTCGCGCCGGCGCGGGCGTAATTGAGCTGGCGCAAGCGGCCGAGCGCGTAAGCACGTACCCCGGCAATTGGGTTGTACCCAAACCCTCCACGACTTGGCGGCAGCGGTGATCCCCTGCCGCCGATTTTTTTAAGCGATCTTAGTCGCCGCCTCACAAAAAAGGCCGGTCAGTTCCGCATTTGAGTCAGGTCAAGTCGGCCCACCGCCCGCGCGCCAGACTGTCAGCTCAGCATTGCAGTGAGGACGCGCATGGACTTTGAGAACGCACTGGCCGAAGAAATCTGGACCGCAAAATACCGGTTTTCGCCCGCGCCGGGGGAGGGTGACTCCACGATCGACGCGACCATCGCCCGCGTCGCGGCCGCCGTTGCCGAGGTGGAGGTGGAGGCGCTGCGCCCGGTCTGGCGCGCGCGGTTCGAGGACGCGTTGCGGGATTTCCGCTTCATCCCCGCTGGCCGGATACTGGCGGGGGCCGGGACCGAGCGTTCGGTCACCTTGTTCAACTGTTTCGTCATGGGGACGATTCCCGACAGTCTTGAAGGCATATTCGCGCATCTGCGCGAAGCCGCGATGACGATGCAGCAGGGTGGTGGCGTCGGCATGGATTTCTCGACGATCCGCCCATCGGGCAGCGCGGTACGCGGCGTCGGTGCAGAGGCATCCGGCCCGCTCAGCTTCATGGATTGCTGGAACGCGATGTGTCGCACCGTCGAGTCGGCGGGGCAGCGGCGCGGCGCGATGATGGGCTGTCTGCGCATCGACCATCCCGATATCGAGGCGTTCATCGACGCCAAGCGGGATCCGGCGCGCCTGCGCAATTTCAACGTGTCGGTGCTGGTGCCCGATTCCTTCATGCAGGTGCTGGCCGCGGATGGCGACTGGCCGCTGGTCTTTGGCGGGCAATGCTATCGCACGGTCCAGGCGCGGGCGCTGTGGGAGCGGTTGATGCGCGCGACCTATGACACCGCTGAGCCGGGCGTGATCTTTGTCGATCGCGTGAACGCCGCCAACAATCTGGCGCATTGCGAGAGCATCGCGGCGAGCAATCCGTGCGGCGAGCAGATGCTGCCCCCCTATGGGGCTTGCCTGTTGGGCTCGATCAACCTCGCCCGGCTGGTCGAGCGGCCTTTTGCCGACGGTGCCGAACTTGATGAGGAGGCGCTGGCGGACCTCACCCGTACCGCCGTCCGCTTCCTCGACAATGTGATCGATCTGTCGCGCTATCCCTTGTTCGAACAGGAATCCGAAGCGCGCGCCAAGCGCCGGATCGGGCTGGGCATCACCGGCCTTGCCGATGCGTTGCTGTTCTGCGGCGCTACCTATGGCAGCAGTGCGGCGGTCGCGCTGACCCGGCGCTGGCTGGGGGTGATCAAGCGCGAAGCCTATCGCGCCTCGGCGATGCTGGCAGAGGAGAAGGGCAGCTTCCCGACCTATGACGAAGTGATGCTCGAGCGGCCGAACATTGCATCGCTCGATGCCGAAACCCGGGCGCTGATCGAAGCCTATGGCCTGCGCAATGGTTGCCTGACCTCGATCGCGCCGACCGGCACCACCTCGCTGCTGGCGGGCAATGTCTCCTCCGGGATCGAGCCGGTCTTTGCCTATGCCTATACCCGCCGGATCCGTCAGCCCGACGGGAGCACGCGCGAGCAGGCGGTCGAGGATTACGCGATGCAGGTCTGGCGTCGCGAGAAGGGCGATCTGTCGCCGCCCGAAGCGCTGTTCGTCAGCGCCCAGACGCTGACGCCATCCGACCATCTGACGATGCAGGCCGCGGCCCAGGCGTTGATCGACAGTTCAATCTCCAAAACGGTCAATTGCCCGGAGGATATCAGCTTCGACGCCTTTGCCGACATCTATATCGAGGGCTATCATCTCGGCTGCAAAGGGCTGACCACCTATCGCCCCAACCCGGTGACCGGATCGATCCTCAGCACCACGCCCACCCCCAAGGTCGACGCGGTGGTCGCGACCGACCAGGCGCTCGCGCCCCGCGCCGAAGCGCTCGACGGCACCACCTACAAACTGCGCTGGCCCGACGGGCCGCACGCGGTTTATGTGACGATCAACGATGTCGAGAGCGGCGAAGGGCGACGACCGTTCGAGATTTTCGTCAATTCGAAGAATAATGAGCATTATGCTTGGACGTTGGCGCTGACGCGGATGATTTCGGCGGTGTTCCGCCGGGCCGCCGACGTGTCCTTCGTCGCCGAGGAATTGAAGGCGGTGTTTGATCCGCGCGGCGGCGGGTGGATCCATGGCCGCTATGTCCCGTCGCTGCCGGCTGCGATCGGCGGGGTGATCGAACGGCATATCGCCGGTCTTGAGCCCGGGGAGGGCGCCGCGCCCGCAGCGCCGCCGGCCGACCATCAGGCAGCGGCCGACCCGGGCGTGCAGGCGGTGCCGCGCTCTTGTCCGCACTGCGGTGCGGCGGCGCTGATCAAGTCGGAGGGTTGCGCCAGCTGTCTTGAATGCGGCTATTCGCGCTGCAGTTGAACGGCGCGGGCGGGCGGATCAGACGGCGCGTGAATGGCGCGCCGGGCTGCGGTCGAGATAGGCATCGAACGCGGCGGCAACCGCCCGCACCAGCGGTCGTGCCCCCGGCGCGACGGCGATCACGCCGTCGCGCACGGTAATCAGCCCGTCCTCCTCCAGCGCGCCGAGCCCGCTGGCGCTGGCGATCAACGCCGTGGGATCCGCATCGTGCCGTGCGCAGATTTCGGGGAGATCGACGCTATAGTCGCACATCAGCCGTTCGATGATCTCGCCGCGCAGCCGGTCCTGTTCGCTGAAGCGACAGGACCGCGCGATCGCCGTCCCCACCCGATCGACGGCGTCGCGATAGGCGTCAATCCGGACGGCATTCTGCACATAGCCCATGGGCAACCGCCCGATCGATGAAGCGCCAAACCCGATCAGCGTATCGCAGGCGTCGGTCGTATAGCCTTGAAAATTGCGGTGCAGCGTGCCCGATCGGGCGGCAATGGCGAGCGGGTCGTCGCGGCGTGCATAATGGTCGATCCCGATCCGGACATAGCCAGCGTCCTGCAGCAGCGCGGCTATTGCCTCCGCCTGCGCATGGCGCTCGGCACCACCGGGCAGGGTCGCGGCGTGGATCTTGCGCTGGTGGCTTTTGAAGTCGGGAACATGGGCATAGCCAAAGACGGCAAAGCGGTCGGGCAACAGCGTCAGCGCCTGGGCCACCGTGTCGCGACACGACTCCAGCGTCTGGTAGGGCAAGCCATAGATCAGGTCGAAATTCACCGCCGCAATGCCGACGGCGCGCAGTCCTTCGGTGGCCGCCGCCGTTTCGGCGAGGCTTTGCACGCGGTTGATCGCGCGCTGAACCTTCGGATCAAAGCTCTGGACGCCAAGACTGGCGCGAGTCACCCCGCCTTCTGCCAGTGCCGCGGTCATCGCCGGGGCCAGCGTGCGCGGGTCAAGCTCGATCGCGACCTCGCTCATATCATCAAAGCGAAAGCGCTGGTGCAGCCGGTCCATCAGCGCCACGAACTGCCCCGGCTGCATGAGGCTGGGCGTTCCGCCGCCGAAATGGACATGGCGTGCGGGCGGCGCATGCCCGATCTGTTCAGCCACCCAGTCGATCTCGCGCGACAGCGCGTCGAGGTAGCGAGTGACCGGCGCTTCGCGAGCGGTAATCGTGGTGTGGCATCCACAGTACCAGCACATCGACCGGCAGAAGGGGACGTGCAGATACAGCGACACCGGCGCCTCCGGCGGCAGCGCGGCAAGCCAGGCAGCATAGTCGGCGCCATCGATCCCGGCCGCAAAATGCGGTGCGGTCGGGTAGCTCGTATAGCGGGGCAGCGGTCGGTCGGCGTAGCGGGCGAGCAGGTCGGGGGTCACTCGGCGTGGCTCCTTGGAGTAGGGCTTGACCGGCTCTACCTTCTGTGCCGGAAGACTTCGCCTCGGGAACGCACCGGATGGCGATCGGGGGAACCGGGCGGCCGCTGCATCGCATTTGATCTCCATCAATTGAGTGCTGCTGAACACAGGCATGATCGCAGCCAGCCGACGAAGAAAGGGCGCGCGATGGTACATGCCGATCCGTGTTCGACCGTCCTGCGCGCGCTGCTGGGCATCGACGCGGCGGGCGAGTTCGCGCGTCAGATCGATCAGATCGGTCGCCGGGTCCGGGTCCGTCGGGGCGAAACGCTCGAAACCGATTCGACCATCGCGACACTCGCCTTCGTGGCCGATGGCGCGACCAAGCTCGGGGCGCTCGCATCACGCGGGCGGCAGCAGATCGTCGCCTTTCACTTTGCCGGGGACATCATCTCGATCCCGGCCGAAGGGCTGCATCGCCATGTGCTCACGGCGTTGCGCGATTGCAGCCTGGCGCTGTTTCCAGCGCAAGGCTTCTATGATCGCGCAGCGGTCAGCCCACGCGTGCTGCGACTCTTGCTCGAACGCTCGCAAACCGCCCTGTTCCGCTGTCGGGACAAGGCGGTGAATCTGGGGCAGAAGACCGCGCGCGAACGCGTTGCCGGATTTCTGCTGGCGATGGCCGAGCGACTCGACTGCCGCGATCATGTGCCGGGATGCATGGACCTGCCGATGTCGCGGCGGGACATTGCCGACAGCCTCGGCCTCACGATCGAAACCGTGAGCCGTCAGATCGGTGAGCTGAAGGATGCCGGGATCATCGAAACCCGCGGCCGATCGTGCGTGATCCTGCACGATGCGGCGGAACTGGCGCGTCAGGCGGGCAATGTCGAGCCACGCGCACCTGCATCCGACGCGTTCATCACGCGCGACCCTAGATCAGGCCATGCGCTCCAGCCATCGCGCCAAGGAGTGTGATCAGCGCCGCGACCGACAGGATGCGATGCAGCCGCACCATCCGCCGCCAGTCAGCGGCGGGGGCGGGCGATTGCGCCATGCGTCGGTGCAGCGCGAGCGGCTCGATCACGAACAGCATCAGCGCGAACGCCAGCCACAGCGCCAGCATCGCATGCATCCACCACATTCCCGGATCGGTGAAACGCGACCACAGATCCGCCTGCCACGTCATCCAGAAGCCGGATCCTCCGGCAATCGCCACCCACCAGCGCGCCTGCGCCGAAAATCCCTGTTCGATCCGGTGAAATGCCGCGAGCCGCCGTTGAGGCGGCTCCGCACGGGCGATCGCCGGCATGATGACAAAGGTCACGAACCAGACTCCGCCGATCCATCCGACGACGGACACGATGTGCAGGACGCGGGCGAGGGTGAACCAGTCGATCTCCATCGACATGACCGTGCACCAGATGTGCCGGGAAAAGTTGCGCCAGATCAAATGCCGGTCGTGGCGATGGGCTAGCAATCGCGCATGGACAATCGCCTGCCCCTGATCCCGCTCGCGCTGCTGCCGCTGATTGCCATGCCGGTAGCGGCACAGGCGCAGGAGTCATCCGCACCTTCGATCGATCCCTATGTGGAGCTGCGCTACCGGGTCGAGCTGGTCGATCAGGCTGGCCTGCCCGAAACGGCCGCCGCTTCGACCCTGCGGCTGCGGGCCGGCGCGCGGCTCGATGCCTGGAAGGGGCTGAGCCTGCACGTCGAGGGCGAAACCGTCGCCCGGCTGGGGCCTGAATCGTTCAACGACACGGTGAACGGCAAGACCAGCTATCCGGTGGTGGCGGACCCCGGATTGGTCCATCTCAACCAGGCCTATGTCCACTGGCGCCCCGATGCCGCAATTGAGCTGTCGGTGGGGCGGCACAACGTCAATCTTGGCAACCAGCGCTGGATCGGCTCGGTCGACTGGCGTCAGAACGACCAGACCCTTGACCTGGCACGGGTGACGCTGCGTCCACGGGCCGGACTCACCCTCGACGCGCTGCACAGCTGGCGGGTGGATCGGGTGTTCGGGCCCGACTCGCCGCAGGGCGTGGTGCGCGATGCCAGGATCCATGCCGCGCAGATCTCCTATCAGGCAAAGCCGGTCGGTGAGCTGTCGGCCTATGGCTATTGGCTCGATTTGCCGCTGCTGGGGACGCAGTCGCGGACTCTGGGTGCACGCATTTCGGGCGCACGTCCGGTGGGGAGTGGATTCAGCCTGACCTATGTCGTCGATTATGCGCGGCAGACGGATTGGGGGCGCGGTCCGGTCCGGTTCGATCTTGGCTATCTGCTCGTCGAACCGGGCATAGCGCGTGGTGGCTGGACGGCAAAGGCCGGTCTGGAACGGCTCGACGGCAATGGAGTGGCGGCGGTGCGGACGCCGCTCGCCACGCTGCACGCGTTTAACGGCTGGGCCGACAAATTCCTGACCACTCCGGCGACCGGGCTGCGCGACCTCTATGGCGAGCTGGGCTATCGTTTCGGTGCCGGGTCGCCGCTCAAGGGGCTGGCGTTGCGCGCGATCTATCACGACTTCCGCGCCACCGCGATCGACCGGCGCTATGGCGGCGAGCTCGACTTGCTGGGGCACTATCCGATCCGCCCCGACTTGTCGGTGACCGCCAAATTCGCCCGCTATCGCGCCGACCGGTTCGCGACCGACACGACCAAGGCGTGGTTTTCGGTGCAGCTGGGCTTCTGAACGCGCTGGTGCCGCCGGTCAGCGGTCGGGCGGCACCAGATCGGGCCGGGCAAAGGCGGCAAGCGCCGCGCGATCGGTGATCTGGACACGGGCGCCGGATATCTCGATCCCATGGCTACGCAGTGTGCCGAAGGCGCGCGACAGATTCTCCGGCGTCATGCCGAGCAGCGACGCGACCATCCGCTTCTCCCCCCCCAGTTCGAACGCGTTCGCGCCGCCGCGCTGGGCGCTATAGTCGAGCAGATGGTTGGCCAGCCGCTCCGCCGACTGGCGCAGCTTGAGGTCGGTGAGCGCGCGGACGAAATCGCGATATCCCAGCGCCAGCTCATGCATCGTCGCCTGCATCAGCGCGGTGTCCTTGCGGATCACCTCGCGCATCAAGGCTGCGGGCACGAGCAGGACGCGCGATGCGACCAGCGTGCGCGCAGACATCAGATAGGGCAGGTCGGTGACCACCGCCGCGAGGATGAAGCTGTTGACCGGCTCGACAATCCGCATCGTCGTGTCGCGCCCTGACGCGGTCACATAGAGTTCGGCAAGGCCATCGACGAGCACATGCAGGAAATCAGCACGCTGGCCGGTCTCGAACAGCGTCAGCTGTGGCGGAAACACCTGGAGGAACGAGCCCGAAAGCACGCGCTCGCGCATCCCCTCGTCCATGTCGCCGAACAGCGGCAGGCGGGCAATTTCGGGCTTTTCGCCGATTCGCATCAATTCACTTCATCTCCGGCCAGTCTGGAGCCTAGCGGTTGAATTGATTCTGATCAATCAGGGGGTTGATCCGCGTCGGCATATCGCCGGGCATAGGTCAGGCGGACCGGCTTTTCGGCGCGCCCAATCTCCCTTTTTGATCCTGATCAACCGGGATGGTCATGATAGCCTCCACCGCGAACCCCTGAACTTGATTTGTGACGGGAGCTCGACATGGGGGCCGGACAGCCAGCGACCGAAGGACAACAGGGGCTTGCCCTTGGGCTGAGTACCTTTGCCTTCACCATCTGTTTTGCCGTGTGGACGATCTTTGCGATCATCGGCATCGAGATCAAGGCAGAGCTCGGCCTCAACGATACCCAGTTCGGTCTGCTGGTCGGCACGCCGATCCTGACCGGGTCGCTGGTCCGCCTCATGCTGGGCATCTGGACCGACCAGTTCGGCGGGCGGATCGTGTTTCCGCTGACCATGCTCGGCTCGGCGGCGGCGACCTTCCTGCTGTCCTACAGCGGCAATTACTATCTCATGCTGCTCGCTGCGCTCGGCCTGGGCCTGGCGGGTGGCGGCTTTGCGGTTGGCGTCGCCTATGTCTCTAAATTCTATCCGATCGAGCGGCAGGGCGCTGCGCTCGGCTTTTTCGGCATGGGCAATGTCGGCGCGGCGGTGACCAAATTCCTCGCCCCGTGGGTGATGGTCGCGGTCGGCTGGCAGGGGGTGGCGCAGATATGGGCCGGGACGCTCGCGGTCGTCGCGGTGCTGTTCTACCTGTTCGCGCGCGACGACCCCGACTATGCCGCACGCAAGGCAGCGGGGATCGGCGCGCGCAGCCTCAAGGATCAGCTCGCCCCGTTGCGCAACGAACAGGTGTGGCGCTTCTCGCTCTATTATTTCTTCGTGTTCGGCGCCTTTGTCGCGCTCGCGCTGTGGCTCCCGCAATATATGGTCGGCCTCTATGGCGTGGATGTGAAGGTGGCGGGCATGCTCGCGGCGACCTTCTCGCTCTCGGCCAGCCTGTTCCGCGCCTATGGCGGGATGCTGTCGGACAAATATGGCGCGCGCCGGATCATGTACGCCACCTTCGGCGTGTCGCTGATCTGCCTGTTCATGCTGTCCTACCCGGCGACCGACTATGTGATCCACGGCATCGATGGCGACATCACCTTCACCACCTCGATGGGCCTGGTGCCGTTCGTCATCACCGTGTTCGCGCTCGGCTTCTTCATGTCACTCGGCAAGGCGGCGGTGTTCAAGCATATTCCGGTCTATTACCCCAATCACGTCGGCGCGGTCGGCGGGATGGTGGGCATGGTCGGCGGGCTTGGCGGGTTCGTGCTGCCGATCGTGTTCGGTGCGGTCAGCGACCTGACCGGCATCTGGACCAGCTGCTTCATGGTGTTGTTCGCGTTGGTCGGCATCGCGCTCGCCTGGATGCACATTGCTATCCGCCAGATGGAACAGAAGGCCAGCGGGATCGACGCGCGCTCGCTGCCGCAATTCCCCGAAATGGCGGACCTGCACGACGCAGCTCGTCACGCCGCTGCGCAGCCCAGCCGGGTGCTGACGCAATGGACACCCGAGGATCCCGATTTCTGGCGCACTCGGGGCGAACGCATCGCGCGGCGCAACCTGACCCTCTCGATTCCGGCGCTGCTGCTCGCCTTTGCAGTGTGGATGGTGTGGTCGGTCGTCGTCGCCAAGCTGCCGATGATCGGTTTTGACTATACCACCGACCAGCTCTTCTGGCTGGCCGCGCTGCCCGGCCTGTCGGGCGCGACGTTCCGCATCTTCTATAGCTTCATGGTCCCGATCTTTGGGGGGCGGCTGTGGACGACGCTCAGCACCGCATCACTGCTGATCCCGGCCTTTGGCATCGGTTATGCCGTTCAAAATCCGGATACGCCCTATTTCATCTTCCTGGTGCTGGCGCTGCTGTGCGGCTTTGGCGGCGGCAACTTCGCCTCGTCCATGTCGAACATCAGCTTCTTCTTCCCCAAGGCGCAGAAGGGCAATGCGCTGGCGCTCAATGCCGGCCTTGGCAATCTGGGCGTGTCGGTCATGCAGTTTGCGGTGCCGATGGTGATTACCGCAGGCGTGTTCGGCGCACTGGGCGGGGCGGGCCAGGAGACGGCTACCGGCGGCCAACTGTGGCTGCAGAATGCCGGCTTCATCTGGGTGCCGTTCATCATTGCCAGCACGCTGCTGGCCTGGTTCGGAATGAACGACATTGCCGATGCCAAGGCGAGCTTTGCCGAGCAGGCGGTGATCTTCCAGCGCAAGCATAACTGGCTGATGTGCTGGCTCTATACCGGCACTTTTGGCAGCTTCATCGGCTTCTCCGCCGGGCTGCCGTTGCTCGCCAAGCAGCAATTTCCGCAGATCGACGTGCTCCAGTTCGTCTTTCTCGGCCCACTGGTCGGCGCGCTCAGCCGTGCAGGCACCGGCTGGGTATCGGATCGCTGGGGTGGGGCGCGGGTTACCTTCTGGGTGTTCGTGCTGATGATCCTCGGCGTGCTCGGGGTGATGGCGGCGATCGACGCGGGCAGCTGGTGGGGCTTCCTCGCCGGGTTCATCTTCATGTTCTTCATGACCGGGGTCGGCAACGCCTCCACCTTCCAGATGATCCCCAACATCATGCGCCGTGAAGTGCCGCGCCTGATGCCGCACCTGCCCGCCGAAGCCCAACTGCGCCAGGCGGAGAAGGAATCGGCGGCGATCGTCGGCTTCACCTCGGCGATCGCGGCCTATGGCGCCTTCTTCATCCCGAAGAGCTTCGGCAGCGCGATCGCCGCGACCGGCTCGCCGATGGCGGCCCTGTGGGGTTTCCTGATCTTCTACGCCAGCTGCGCCGCGCTGACCTGGTTCGCCTACACAAGGCGTGGCGGCCTTCTTCATGACATCGAACGCGGGATTGCCCGCCCGACTTCCATCACTCCCGCATTTACCAAAGGAGCCGCTGCATGAGCCAGCTTCTCGACCGCCTGACCTTCTTTCGCCAGAAGAAACAGGCATTTGCCGACGGCCACGGCGTAACGACCAACCAGAATCGTGACTGGGAGGACGGCTATCGCAAGCGTTGGCAGCACGACAAGATCGTGCGGAGCACCCATGGCGTGAACTGTACCGGTTCGTGCAGCTGGAAGATCTACGTCAAAGGCGGGATCATTACCTGGGAAACCCAGCAGACCGATTACCCGCGCACCCGGCCCGATCTGCCGAACCACGAACCGCGCGGCTGTCCGCGCGGGGCGAGCTATTCCTGGTACATCTATTCGGCCCAGCGGCTGAAATACCCGATGGTGCGCTCGCGGCTGCTGAAGCTGTGGCGCGCAGCGCGGCTCCGGCACAGCCCGGTGGCGGCCTGGGCTTCGATCGTCGAGGATCCGGTCAAGCGCAAAAGCTACACCGGCATTCGCGGTCATGGCGGGTTCGTGCGTTCGACTTGGGACGAGGTCAACGAGATCATCGCCGCCGCCAACGCCTATACCGTCAAAACGCATGGGCCTGACCGGGTCATCGGCTTTTCGCCGATCCCGGCGATGTCGATGGTCAGCTATGCCGCCGGCTCGCGCTACCTCTCGCTGCTCGGCGGGACGATCATGAGCTTCTATGACTGGTATTGCGACCTGCCGCCGTCCTCGCCGCAAACCTGGGGTGAGCAGACCGACGTCCCGGAGAGCGCGGACTGGTATAATGCCGGGTTCCTGATGATGTGGGGCTCGAACGTGCCCCAGACCCGCACGCCCGACGCGCATTTCATGACCGAGGCGCGCTATCGCGGTACCAAGGTTGCCGTGGTCAGCCCCGACTATGCCGAGGCGACCAAGTTCGCCGACCTGTGGCTGAACCCGAAACAGGGCACCGATGCGGCGCTTGCCATGGCGATGGGCCATGTCATCCTGCGCGAATATCATCTCGACCGGCAGGCCGAATATTTCGAGGATTATTGCCGCAAATATTCCGACATGCCGATGCTGGTGCGCCTCGTTGAAAAGGATGGCGCGTGGGTCCCGGAAAATCTGTTGCGTGCCGCCGACTTCCTGGATGACCTGGCCGAGGCGAACAACCCGGATTGGAAGACGGTCGCGATCGACGACATCGCCGATGAGGTCGTCGTCCCGTCCGGTTCGGCCGGGTTCCGCTGGGGCGAAGAAGGCAAATGGAATCTCGAGGAACGCGACGGGCGCGGCAATGCGACCAAGCTGCGTCTCACCAACATTCTCGAACGCCATCACGATGAAGTGATCGACGTCGCCTTTCCCTATTTCGGGAATCGCGAACATGATCATTTTCAGGGCACCGATCATCCGAGCGTCCTGCGTCGCCGGGTGCCGGTGCGTCAGATGCAGCTCAAGGGCGGCAAGGCCTATGTCGCGACAGTGTTCGACCTGTTCTGCGCCAATTACGGCCTCGACCGCGGACTGGGCGGCGAACATGTCGCGCGCGATTATGGGGAGATGGTCCCTTACACCCCAGCCTGGGCGGAGCGGATCACCGGCGTCCCGGCCGATCATATCATCACCGTCGCACGCGAATTTGCCAGCAATGCCGAAGCGACCAATGGCAAGTCGATGGTGATCCTGGGGGCCGGTCTCAACCACTGGTACCATATGGATATGAACTATCGCGGCATCATCAACTTGCTGGTGATGTGCGGCTGTGTCGGCCAGTCGGGCGGCGGCTGGTCGCATTATGTAGGCCAGGAAAAGCTGCGCCCGCAGACCGGCTGGACCGCGCTTGCCTTCGCCCTCGACTGGAACCGCCCGCCGCGGCACATGAACTCCACCAGCTTCTTCTACGCCCATACCGATCAGTGGCGCTACGAGACGCTGGGCGTGGACGAGATCCTGTCGCCGACCGCTCCCGATGGCGACTGGGACGCCAGCCTGATCGACTATAATGCGCGGGCCGAACGCATGGGCTGGCTGCCGTCGGCGCCGCAGCTCAAGACCAACCCGCTTGAGGTGGGGAAGGCGGTCAAGGCCAGCGGCAAGGATGCGAAGGACTATGTCGCAGATGCGCTCAAGTCCGGCGAGCTGGAACTGTCCTGCTTCGACCCGGACGATCCCGCCAACTGGCCACGCAACATGTTCGTGTGGCGCTCGAACCTGCTCGGCTCGTCGGGCAAGGGCCACGAGTATTTCCTGAAGCACCTGCTCGGCACCGCGCATGGCGTTCAGGGGAAGGATCTGGGCGAAACCGGCGCGCAGAAGCCCAAGGAGGTCAAATGGCATGACGAGGCGCCCAAGGGGAAGCTCGACCTGCTGGTGACGCTCGACTTCCGCATGTCCACCACCTGCGTCTATTCCGACATCGTCCTGCCGACCGCGAGCTGGTACGAGAAGGACGATCTGAACACGTCGGACATGCACCCGTTCATCCACCCGCTCTCGGCGGCGGTCGATCCGGTGTGGGAATCGCGCAGCGACTGGGACATCTACAAGGGGCTCGCCAAGAAATTCTCGGAGATCGCGCCCGAAGTGCTCGGTGTCGAGCAGGATGTGGTGCTGACCCCGATCCAGCATGACAGCCCGAACGAGATTGCCCAACCATATGACGTTGCAGACTGGGGGCTGGGGCAGGTCGAGCCGATTCCGGGCAAGACAATGGCGACCGTGGCCGTGGTCGAGCGCGACTATCCCAATCTCTACAAACGCTTCACTGCGCTGGGGCCGCTGATGGAATCGCTCGGCAATGGCGGCAAGGGGATCGGCTGGAACACCGACCATGAAGTCGCCAATCTCCGCGCGCTCAACGGGCCGGTGCTCGAAGCAGGGCCCGCCACGGGGATGCCGCAGATCGAAACCGCGATCGACGCGGCCGAGGTGATCCTGATGCTCGCGCCCGAAACCAATGGCGAGGTCGCGGTCAAGGCATGGGCCGCACTTTCCAGGAAGACCGGTCGCGACCACACCCATCTCGCGCTGCCGAAGGAAGAGGAGAAAATCCGGTTCCGCGACATCCAGGCCCAGCCGCGCAAGATCATCTCCTCACCGACCTGGTCGGGGCTGGAGAGCGAGCATGTCTGCTACAATGCCGGCTATACCAACGTCCACGAGCTGATCCCGTGGCGCACGCTGACCGGGCGGCAACAGCTCTATCAGGACCACAAATGGATGCGCGCCTTTGGCGAGGGCTTTTGCGTCTATCGCCCGCCGATCGATACCAAGGCGGTCAAGCCGATGCTCGACATCGCGAAGGACGCGCCGCACGTCATCCTCAACTTCATCACCCCGCACCAGAAATGGGGCATCCATTCGACCTATACCGACAATCTGCTGATGCTGACGCTGTCGCGCGGCGGACCGATCGTGTGGATGAGCGAGGTGGATGCGGCCAAGGCGGGGCTGGTCGACAACGACTGGGTCGAAACCTTCAACAGCAATGGCGCGCTGGTCGCCCGCGTGGTCGTGTCGCAGCGGATGAAGGAAGGCACCCTGTTCATGTATCATGCGCAGGAGAAGATCACCAACGTGCCCGGATCGCCGCTGACCGGTCAGCGCGGCGGTATCCACAATTCGGTGACCCGCGCGGTGCTGAAGCCGACGCACATGATCGGCGGCTATGTCCAACTTGCCTATGGCTTCAACTATTATGGGACCGTCGGTTCCAACCGCGACGAATATGTCATCGTCCGAAAATTGCACAAAGTCGACTGGCTCGAAGGCGCGCTGGCCGACGGGGAGACAGCAGCATGAAAATCCGCGCGCAGATCGGCAAGGTCCTGAACCTCGACAAGTGCATTGGCTGTCACACCTGCTCGGTAACGTGCAAGAATGTGTGGACCAGCCGCGAGGGCATGGAATACGCCTGGTTCAACAACGTCGAGACCAAGCCGGGCATCGGCTATCCCAAGGATTGGGAGAATCAGAAGCGCTGGAACGGCGGTTGGGTGCGCACGCCCGGCGGGTCGATCCGGCCCAAGATGGGCGGCAAGTGGCGGCTGCTGGCGAAGATCTTCGCCAACCCGGACCTGCCCGAAATCGACGATTATTACGAACCCTTCACCTTCGACTATGCCCATCTTCAGCAGGCGGGCGAGAGCAAGGCATTCCCGACTGCCCGCCCGCGCAGCCTGATTTCGGGCGAGCGGATGGAGAAGATCGAATGGGGCCCGAACTGGGAGGAGATCCTCGGCGGCGAATTCTCCAAGCGCTCGGAGGACTATAATTTCGAAGGGGTCCAGAAGGAGATTTACGGCCAGTTCGAAAATACCTTCATGATGTATCTGCCGCGGCTGTGCGAACATTGCCTCAACCCGACCTGCGTTGCGGCATGCCCGTCGGGCGCGATCTACAAGCGTGAGGAGGACGGCATCGTCCTGATCGACCAGGAGGCGTGCCGCGGCTGGCGCATGTGCGTGTCGGGCTGTCCGTACAAGAAGATCTATTACAACTGGAAAACCGGCAAATCGGAAAAGTGCATCTTCTGCTATCCGCGCATCGAGGCGGGGCAGCCGACGGTGTGCAGCGAAACCTGTGTCGGGCGCATCCGCTATCTCGGCGTGATGCTCTATGACGCCGACCGCATCGAGGAGGCGGCCAGCGCGGAGAATGTCGAGGATCTGTATCAGGCGCAGCTCGACATCTTTCTCGACCCCAATGACCCGGCGGTGATCGCACAGGCGCGCAAGGATGGCGTGCCTGAGAACTGGTTGGAGGCCGCGCGCCACTCGCCGGTATGGAAGATGGCGATGGAGTGGAAGGTCGCCTTCCCGCTCCACCCCGAATACCGCACGCTGCCGATGGTCTGGTACGTGCCGCCACTCTCGCCGATCAACGCGGCGGCGAGCGCCGGGCAGATTTCGGTGAACAACAATATGCCCGATGTGCGATCGTTGCGTATCCCGCTCAAATATCTCGCCAACCTGCTTACCGCAGGCGCCGAGGAGCCGGTGGCGCTGTGCCTTGAGCGGATGCTGGCGATGCGCGGCTATATGCGCGCCAAGACGGTCGAGGGGGTGCGCAACGAAGGCATCGCCGAGGCGGTCGGGCTCACCGGTACCCAGATCGAGGAAATGTACAAGGTGATGGCGCTGGCGGACTATGAAGACCGCTTCGTTATCCCGACCGGCCATCGCGAGGATGCCGAGGACATGTTCGAGGAAAAGGGCAGCTGCGGCTTTTCGTTCGGCAATGGCTGTTCGGGCGGCAGCAGCTCGGCCAATCTGTTTGGCGCCCCGGCGCGCAAGAAGCTCCAGACCCCGACGGAGGTGTTCTGATGCGCGCACTCCATCTGATCTCGCTGCTGCTGCAATATCCCTCGCTCGAACTACAGGCGGTGGCGGGCGAGTTGCGCGCGCGGCTGGCGGCTGATCCGGCGGTACCGGCGGCGGCGCTGGCCCGGCTCGATCCGCTGCTGAACCGCCTCTCCACCGACGACATCTATGCGGTGCAGGAAGTCTATGTCGAGTTGTTCGACCGGGGCCGGGCGCACAGCCTGCACCTGTTCGAACATGTTCATGGCGAAAGCCGCGACCGTGGGCAGGCGATGGTCGATCTGCGCGCGCGTTATCTCGACGCCGGGCTTGAGCCGGAGGGGAATGAGCTGCCCGATTATCTGCCGCTGTTCCTCGACTATTGCTCGACCCTGCCCGACGCGGTGGCGCGCGAAACGCTCGCCGAACCCGGCGTCGTGCTGATCGCGCTTGCCGCCCGGCTTGAGGCGCGCGAGTCCGATTATGCCCCGGTATTCGCGCTGCTGTGCGACATTGCGGGGATCGAAATGGATGCCGAGGCGCGCAACGCGCTGCCGCCGGTCGAGGATCCGCAGGACCTCGAAACCCTCGATGCGCAGTGGGAGGAGGAGGAAATTCGCTTCACCGCCGACGCAGCGCCCGACCCCAACGCCGCCTGCCCGCAGGTCAGCGCGATCCTTGACCGGATGCGCGCCCCCCTTGCTGCCCAACCGGCAACCAGGAGCTGAACCATGGACACCTTTCTCAACCACCTTCTGTTCGGCATCTACCCCTATATCGCGCTGTCGGTGCTGGCGATCGGATCGATCGTGCGGTTCGACCGCGAGCCCTATAGCTGGCGGACCGGCTCCAGCCAGTTGCTGCGTCGCAAGCAGCTGATGATCGGATCGGTATTGTTCCATGTCGGCGTGCTGTTCGTGCTGTTCGGCCATATCGTCGGCCTGCTCGTGCCGATCTGGGTGTTCGACAGCCTCTATGTCCGCCACGAATGGAAACAGGCGCTGGCGGTGTTCGGCGGCGGCTCTGCGGGCATCATCTCGTTCATCGGCGCGTCGATGCTGTTGCACCGCCGGCTGTTCGACGCGCGCATCCGCAAACATTCGACCTTTGCCGATACCGGAATCCTGGCGCTGCTGTGGCTCCAGCTTGCGCTCGGCCTGGCGACCGTGCCGATTTCGCTTGGGCATATGAATGGCGAGCAGATGGTGCGGTTCATGAGCTGGGCGAACGGGATTTTCACCTTCAACCCGACCGCCTCGCTGTTTCTCGAAGGATCGCACTGGATCTTCCGCGTCCATATCTTTCTGGGCCTGACGATCTTCCTGCTGTTTCCGTTCACCCGGCTGGTCCACATGTTGAGCGCGCCGGTGCGCTATCTTTGGCGCGGCGGCTACCAGATCGTCCGTTCGCGCAGGAACCTCAGCCATGGATGAGGTGCTGGAACGCCGCCCGGTGCGGGTCGCGGGGGTGGAAATTCCCGAAGCCGCGATCGCGGCGGAGGCGCAGAACCATCCCGCGCCCGACGCCGATACTGCGTGGCGCGAGGCGGCCGAGGCGCTCGCAATCCGCCAGCTGCTGCTGGTCGAGGCCGACCGGCTGGGCATTGCTGCGACCGAGCGCAGCGATGCACAGGGGCGGGCGTTGGCCGAGGATGATGCGCGGATCGACGCCTTGCTGGAGCAGGAGGTTGCGGTTCCGGTCGCGACCGAGCCGGAGGCGCGCCGCTTCTACGACCGGCATCGCGACCGTTTCACCAGCGATACGCTGGTCGAGGCTGAACATATCCTGTTTTCGGCCAGTCCGGACGACAGCTTTGCCTATAGCCTTGCGGTTGGCGATGCGCGGATGGCGATCCGCAAGATCCAGGCCGAGCCCGGCTGTTTCGGCGAGCTCGCCCGCAGCCGCTCCGCCTGTCCGTCCAAGGAGCATGGCGGCAATCTGGGGCAGATCGGCAAGGGGCAGACCGTTGCTGAATTCGAAGCCGCGTTGCTCGCGCTGGGTGAGGCGGAACTGTGTCCCGAACCGGTCCGCACACGCTTTGGCGTCCATGTAGTCCGTGCCGGACGGCGGGTCGAGGGGCGCCAATTGCCGTTCGAGGCGGTCGAGGCGTCGATCCGCGCCTATCTGGAGGAAGCAAGCTACCGCAAGGCGATGGCCCAATATCTGTCGATCCTGGCCAGCCAGGTGACGGTCGAGGGCGTCGCACTGCCGATCGCGGACGGGCCGCTGGTCCAGTGACTGACCTTCGCGCCCGGCAGCCCGACCTGTTGTCGCTCGCCCCGCCGCTGCGCGACGGAATCGGTCGGCGCTTCGAATATCTGCGCCTGTCGCTTACCGAAGTCTGCAATTTCAGCTGCACCTATTGTCTGCCCGACGGCTATCGTCGGCCGTGCAACCGCCCGGTGGAACTGTCGGCGGACGAGATCGGGCGGGCGGTTGCGGCGTTCGCCACGCTGGGGCTTTGGAAGGTGCGGCTGACCGGGGGCGAACCGACGCTTCGGCGCGATTTCGATGCAGTGGCGCGAACGGTGGCGGCAGTGCCCGGGATCCGTCGGGTCGCCATGACCACCAATGGTTATCGGCTGGCCGAGCGCGCGCAGGCATGGCGCGATTGCGGGATCAGCGCGATCAATATCAGCGTCGACTCGCTCGATCCGGCTCGGTTTGCCGCGATCACCGGCCATGACCGGCTTGCCGACATCCTGCGCGGTGTGGACGCGGCGCAGGCGGCGGGGTTCGAAAGCATCAAGCTCAACGCCGTGCTGATGCGCGGCATCAACGACGATGAGCTGGAGGCGATGGTCGATTTCGTCGCCAGCCGCGATCTGTCGCTGCGCTTCATCGAAGTGATGCGGACCAACGACAATGCCGCATTCTTCGCCGCGCGCCATGTCGGGGGGCAGACGGTGATCGATCGACTCGAAGCTTCGGGCTGGACGCGACTTCCGCGCCAGCCCGGCGCGGGTCCGTCAATCGAACTGGGGCATCCGTCCGCAAAGGGCCGGATCGGCATCATTGCGCCCTATGCGCAGGATTTTTGTGCGAGCTGCAACCGGCTACGGCTGTCGTCCGACGGACGGCTGCATCTGTGCCTGTTCGGCGATGGCGGCATCGACCTGCGCCCGCAGCTGACCGGGGACAATCCGGCGGCGCTGCTCGCGCGGATACGGGGGCTGGTTGCCACCAAGGCTCCGGCGCATCGGCTGCACGCCGGCGATAGCGGTGCTACTCCTCATCTTGCATCGATCGGAGGCTGACCGATGACTACCACGACGGGTGACGCCCGGATTACCGTCGAATTGTGCGGCCGCCTTGCCGATCCCTGCGGCCGATCGGTCAGCATCGGCATCCCCGCCCCGGGGCTGTCGGTGCCCGAACTGGTCGCACGGCTGGTTCAGGGCTTTCCAGCGCTGTTGCCGGCGCTTGAACGGGGGCGCATCCGCGCCTGTATCAATGAAACGATCGTTCCAGATCAGACGATCGTGCGACCGGGGGACCTGGTCGCGCTGTTTCCGCCGGTGTCGGGGGGCTGATCATGGCAGTCGAACTTGCCGAGGCCGCGTTTGATCCTGCGGCGCGGCTCGCGGCCTTCGGTTGCGCGGCGGCAGAGGAGGGCGCGGTGGTCAGTTTCACCGGCCATGCCCGCGCGAGCGGCCACGAGGGCGCGGTGGCTTCGCTGGTGCTGGAGGCATATCGCGGCGTCACCCTCGCTTCGATGCAGGAAATTGACCGCGATGCACATGCCCGATTCGCGGTCACGCGCAGCGATATGGTGCATCGCCACGGGCGGATCGCGCCGGGCGAGGCGATCGTGTTTGTCGCGGTCGCGGCCCGCCATCGCCGGGCGGCGTTCGAAGCTGCTGACTATATGATGGACCGCCTCAAGACCGAGGCGGTGTTCTGGAAGCGGGAGGAAGGGGCAATCGATCGCTGGATCGAGCCGACCGAACGCGACATGGATGATGTCCGGCGCTGGGCGCCGATCGAGGAGTGAATTGTGCCCGGAATTGACGAGAGCCTGACCTTCTTTCCGCTGGGCATGGCGGTGCTGACCATTTCCGACACGCGCACGCTTGAAACCGATACGTCGGGCGCGACGCTGGTCGAGCGGCTGCAGCGCGCCGGGCATGCGCTGGTTGATCGGGCCATCGTGCGCGACGACATTGCTGCGATCCGTGCGCAGTTGCAGCGCTGGCTGGCGCTGCCGGAGATCGAGATTATCCTGACCACCGGGGGTACGGGCTTTTCGCCGCGCGACAATACACCCGAAGCGGTCAAGCCGTTGTTGCGGCGCGAGATGGACGGGTTTTCCGCGGCGTTTCATGCCAAGAGCCTGACCACGGTCGGGGTGGCGACGATGCAGTCGCGCGCCTTTGCGGGGCAGGCGGGCGACGCCTTTGTCTTTTGCGTGCCTGGATCGACCGGCGCCTGCCGCGATGCGTGGGATGGGCTGCTCGAACTGGAATTCGACAGTCGGCATCGGCCCTGCTCGATCGCCGGTGCCTTGCCCCGGCTGCGCGACGTCTGCGCATGATCACCCTTGATGCCGCGCTCGCGTTGCTGGCGGATGCGGTGACGCCGCTGGGGAGCGAGGACGTGGCGATCGACGCGACGGCCGGGCGCGTGCTCGCCGCACCGGTGATCGCGCGCACCGCGTCCCCCCGCAGCGCCGTGGCGGCGATGGATGGCTATGCCGTGAGCGCCGCGACCACGGTGCCCGATGCGCCGCTGCGCCTTATCGGCGAGAGCCGGGCGGGCGCGCGGTTCGCCGGCTGTGTCGGTGCCGGGGAAGCGGTGCGGATCTTCACCGGCGCACCCATGCCCGACGGCGCCGACCGCTGTATCATGCAGGAATATGCGACCCGCGACGGCGATCTGGTGCGCTTCGCCCCCGGCTATGGCCCGGGGTGGCATGTGCGCGAGGCGGGCAGCGACTTTGAAGCGGAGACCGAACTGCTCGCGGCGGGCACGCGCCTCGGGCCGCGCGCCATGGTCGCCGCTGCGGCGGCCGACCGGGCGATGCTGAGCGTCCATGCCCGGCCCCGGGTTGCGATCCTTGGCACCGGGGACGAGCTCGCGCCGCCCGGCAGCGCCTGGCAGCGGAGCGACGCAATCCCGGACAGCGTCACCCATGGGATTACCGCGATGGTCGAACAAGCGGGCGGGGAAGTCGTGACGCGGTCGACCGGGGGCGATGACCTCAACATGCTGGAGGCACTGGCCGCTACGCTACTCGCCGCCGCCGATGTGGTGGTCGTGACCGGCGGGGCATCGGTTGGCGAGCGGGATTTCGCGCGGCCGATGTTCGCCCCGCATGGTCTGGACCTGTTGTTTGCAAAGGTCGCGATCAAGCCGGGCAAGCCGGTGTGGATCGGTCGCGCCCGCGGGACATGGGTCGTCGGGCTGCCGGGTAACCCCGGATCGGCGATGGTGACCGCGCGGCTGTTCCTGCTCCCCCTGCTGGCCGCGCTGCAGGGACAGGCGGTGGCGCAGCTGCTGCGCTGGCGCCACCTTCCGCTCGCCGCCCCGCTCGGTGCGACCGGATCGCGCGAGACGCTGGTGCGGGCCTGCTGGGACGATGCCGGCCTGCGCCCGATCGCGATGCAGGACAGCGGCGCGCAGCACGCGCTGGTCGAGGCCGGATGGTTGATCCGGTGCCCGGCGGGCCGGTCGGCCTTGCCATGCGGACAGGCGGTCGCGGCGCTTTCATTTACGCCGGACGCGTGAGGCGTCGCTCGGCCTCGGCAAGCGCTTCGCGGTCGTTCAAATTCGCAAATGGATCGTCGTCGGGCGCATTGGGCCATTGCAAAGGGATGAGGTCGCGGATGCTGGCAAAGCGATACAGCGACGTGCCGCCCGCCTGCACATAGGCGTCCAACGCAGGCTGGTCCACGCGCCATAATGCGGCAAGTGGCTGATAGTGCTCATTGATCACAGGCATTGCGACATCATGCCCGGCGATTGCGGCGGTCAAGGTGGCAACCAGATCGCCGGGCAGGAAGGGCTGGTCGCACCCGATAAGCAGAAGATGCTGGCGCCCCTGCGCGCGCGCGAAGCGAAAGCCGCTGTCGAGCGCGCTGATCGGGCCGATGCCGGGTCGGGCATCGCAAAGCAGTGGAAGATCGCTTGCCGGAAGCTGGTCGGGCTCGCGCACCGCCAGCGCGATGCAATCGGACTGGGCCTGCGCAATCGCGATCGCCCGGTCGAGCAAGCTGTGCCCGGCGAGTGGGCGGAGGGGCTTGCCTCCGCCCATCCGTCGACCGGCCCCGCCAGCGGCGATGACGATAGCGGGGGCAATCATGGTCATGGTTTGTTTTGACTCACTGCCTCTACAGCATAGCCATGGCCGGCGGCGTTGAAAACCGGACGGGCGCATCGTGTGCGGTGCGGTGCCGTCAGTGTCGCGCGAGCAACGTCCCGACGCCGCGTCGGATCATCGGCAGGCGACCGGCTGCGCGGAGCAGGGCGGGCCGCGCCAGCCGCGCAATCGCGTCGTCGCGGGTGTAGAGACCCACAATGGCATTGGTCGCATCGAAGATCGGACGGCAGGCGAGCCTGTGAAGCCGCTCGAAGCGCTGTAGGGCGTGCGCGTCTCCGGGATCGCGGCTGTGTCCATGCGCTTGGAGCAGCTCGCGCGCCAAACCATGCTGCCCTAGCAGGCCGAGGTTGAAGCCATGCGCCGTCACCGGGTGCATTCCCACCGCCGCATCGCCAATCAGGGCAGCGCGCGGTGCCACAAAGCGCTTCGCCCAGGTGACCGTGAGCGGATAAACGTGCCGCGTGCTGACAAGGCGCATTTGACCCAGCCGGAACGCGAACCTGCGGCTGATGACTTCACCAAACGCAGCTTCGCTAAGGCCGGCCAAATGCTCTGCCTCGGCGGACGGGAGCGTGATGACAGCGGACGATGTTCGCCCGTGCAGCGGGAGCAGTGCCAAGGCCTGGCGGTAATCGAACCATTCGGTCGCGACACGCGCGTGGTTCGCCTCATGTTCGACACGACAGACGAGCATCGAGCGTCCCGTGCGCTGCATCGTCGCGCCGATGCCGAGCATCCCGCGAATCGTCGAGAAGCGCGAGTCCGCAGCGATGAGCATTCTCGAGTGGAGCACGATTCCGTTGCTCAGGACAACTTCGACGCGATCATGTTGGGACCGAACGCCAGTCACCTCGATGCCGGTAAGGAAGCGAATGTCAGAGCGAGAAGCCGTCGTCCTAAAAAGTTCGCGTCGAATGCATTGGTTTGGCACCAGCCAGCCGAGCAAGCCTTCGATCCGCGAACTTGGCTCGAAGCACAGCGTAAATTGAGACTTGCCATTTAGAACCATTGCGGCGCGCAGCGGGGCGGCCTCGTCGCCCATGCGCGGGGTCCATGCCGAAAGCCCATCGAGAATGCGGATCGAGCGATGGGTCAGAGCGATCTCTCGACCGTCAAATGGAGGTTCGGCCAACTGCTCCAGAGTTTGACGTTCGACGACGGTGATCGCCAGGCCATGGCCTGATAAGGAGGTGGCCAGGCTCAGGCCAGCCGGTCCGCCGCCGACAATGACAATGTCGCTATCCATTGACTGCTCCAACATCCATGGACCGGTAGCGTATTTGAGGCGAACCGCTGTGATATAGCGCAAATCCAGTCTACGATGTGGGGTGCGAAGCGATGGTCCGCTCGCTCATGTCGGGCCTGCTCGGTTCGAACAATCCTGAAGGGCGAGCCAACCTTCCCGGATCATCAGAAAGGGCTTGCGGCGACCAGGCCCAGTGCCATGCACAGATTTTTGTGATGGACGTTGGGTCGCGCAAGGTTGCTAGAGCATCGACGAACCCCGAATTCTGACAGTTCGTGTTAGTCCGCACAGCCATCGCATCTGTCGTAGAAGATTGGATTGCGCATCCATTCGTTTACCGCGGACTCGCGCCAGCCGGTGCATCGCGTGCTGATCCGGATGTTCTGCGGGAACGTGCCGTTCTGCATCTTGCGGTACATCGTCGAGCGGCTGAGTCCGGTGCGTTCGAGCACGCTCTTGAGACGGAGGATGCGGTCGGGGATCTCGGTCATGGCTTGGTCCTGTCTGCGTCGGTCTGGCTTCCCGCGAACAGGATTGGAATCGAGCTTGCCGTGCAAGGGGGATGGGGCTGAGCGTCACCAGGACAGTGCTGTGTCGTACAAAGACATACTCACGCGTAGGTTCGATTTTCGTGGCTCGAATCCCATGGCGTCTCACGCTTCGCGTGACCGCGCTCTACGCCGCTTGCGCGTCGCCGAGTCGCTCTGCGGCGTCTCGGCCTTTCCAGGTGACGATCGCGTGACGCCGGCCGGGCGCTGCCCGGAAACGGAACGCGATAGCTGATGAGCGTGCGCTGGCGGACTTCTACGAAGCCGCCAGGGTCCGCAGCGCCTTTTTTCGTCGCGTGGCACACTCGATCCGGCCGGAGGGCGCGGCGGCGGCTGGCGCACAGCTGCGCGCGCACGCCGCCGCGACGGTCGTCCGGCTTCGAGAGTGCGTTTGTGTTTGGCTCTGTGGAGCTGAGCAGCGCTGCGCGCTGATGTGCTGCGGTCACCGCGCCGGGGCGCGGTGGCGTGGGCCTCCGGCACGCGATCTGGCGGAGGTGGGCGTCGCTACCCTTTGAACCCGCCGCGGCGTGCCGCAACCCCGGCTGTGCCGGGGTCCTTCTCTTCGTTTCGGCCCTTCGGGTGCGGCCCGCCTTAATCGGCGGGATCGCCGGTCCGCTCCTGCCGCCCACCCCCGCCATTCCGGCGCCGGTTGCGGTGGTTTTGAAGGAGTGAGGAGCGATGAAGACCGGGAACGAGCGTGCGAGCCTTTATGCGGAGGTGACGGCCCGTGTGATCGCCGAGCTGGAGGCAGGGCGGCTGCCTTGGGTGCAGCCGTGGGATGCGGCTTCGTGCGGATGTACCATGCCTGCCAATGCCGTGACCGGGCGGCGTTATTCGGGGATCAATGTGCTGATCCTGTGGGCGGCTGTGATCGAAGGCGGCTATGCGTCGCAGCGCTGGCTGACCTTCAAGCAGGCGCAGGCAGCGGGCGGCAGTGTTCGCAAGGGCGAGCGGGGAACGACCGTCTGTTATGCGGATCGCTTCACGCCAAAGGATGAGGCGGAACGCGCGCGCGACGAGGATCGCGAGGCACGGCAGCTGGCGTTCCTCAAGCGGTTTACGGTGTTCAATGTCGAGCAGTGCGAGGGGCTGCCCGAGCGGTTGACCGATCTGCCCGAACTTCCGGCCGAGGCTGATATCCTGCCGCAGGTTCGCAGTCTGATCGATGCGAGCGGCGCGGACTTCCGGGTTGGCGGGGGCGAGGCCTATTATTCGCCGGGTGGCGATTATGTCGCTGTGCCGCCGCAGGCAGCGTTCGGCGAGCCGATCAACTGGTATCGCACCGCACTGCACGAGCTTGGCCACTGGACGGGGCACAGCAGCCGGTTGGACCGTAACCAGCGCGGCGGATTTGGCAGTGCTGACTATGCGCGTGAGGAGCTTGTCGCCGAGATGGCGAGTGCGTTCGCCTGCGCTTCGCTGGCGATTGCGCCGACCGTCCGCCATGCCGACTATATCCGGTCGTGGCTTGAGGTGTTGCGCGATGACGAGCGCGCGATTTTCCGTGCGGCGAGTGCCGCGAGCAAGGCGGCCGACTATCTGCTCGCCTTCGCGCCTTCCGCAGAGGCGCAGTCATGAGCGAGAACCTTACCGACTCCGAAATCTTCCAACGGCTGGAGGCCGGGTTGGAGCGCATGCCGAAACTGCGGCGCGAAATCTTTTTCGCGATCCGGTTGGACAACCTGTCCTATGCCGAGATCGCCGAGCGCACCGGGCTCAGCGTGGAGCAGGTCGAGCGGCATTTTGCGCAGAGCATGCTGGCTCTTCGCGACGCGCTCGATGGAGCTCCACCTATCCCGTGTTGGAAGCGCATCCTGCGGCGGATCGCGGAGAGGTGGCGGCGATGAACATTGCAGCCTCGCCGGTTCGCCGGCGAGGCTGTCCCAAGCAACTTCATGGCGTTAGGATGCTCCCATGCAGACCGGCCTCGACCATCTTCCATCGACCAAGCAGCGCGAGCTGGAGCGCATCGTCCAGATTCTGTTTGCCGAGTTCGAGGATGCGACCGCGCTCGCCACGCAGAAGTGGAAGAAGCAGGGGCGTATCCTCAAGGTGATCCTCTACGGCTCTTACGCGCGCGGCGACTGGGTCGAAGATCCGGTCGGCGGCTATTATTCCGACTACGACATCCTCGTTGTAGTCAGCGACGACCGGCTTACCGACCCGGTGGAATATTGGGCCAAGGCGGATGATCATTTTGTCCGCGAGGTGACCATCTCCAAGCGGATCAGCGCGCCGGTCGCGTTCATCGTTCATAGCCTTGCTGACGTGAACGACCAGCTGCTGCGCGGGCGCCCGTTTTTCATCGACGCCATCCAGCAGGGCATCGTGCTTTATGAGGCCGACGGCCACCCGTTCGCGACGCCGCAGCCACTGACCGATGAGGCAGCGCGTGCGGAAGCGCAGAAGAACTTCGACTATTGGTTTCCGCTATCTGTCCATGGGTTAAGCCTCGCGCGCACCAGCATTGAAAACGGCGTGCCGCGCGATGCGGCATTCATGATGCACCAAGCCGCTGAGCGTGCATATCATTGCTTGTTACTGACACTCGCACTCTACAGCCCCAAATCGCACAAGCTGAACTTCCTGCGCGCGCAGGCGGAGCCGCTGGTTCATGAGCTGATCGGCGTCTGGCCGCGCGATACCAAGTTCGCGCGGCGCTGCTTCGAACTGCTGCAGCAGGCCTACGTCAATGCGCGCTACTCGCCGCACTATAAAGTCACGCCGGAGGAACTGGCGTGGCTCATGGAGCGGATAGAGGTCCTGCAGAATGTAGTGCGCGACGTTTGCAAACGGCGGCTCGCGCCGCGCGATTGATGGCGCGGCGCGAGCGCTTCAGCCCTTCACTCTTCCGCGCGTCGCAGCGCGTCCGCGAGCATCACAGCGAACGCTTCTTCGGCCTGGGTGCGGGCGTTCTGATCTTTTGCTGTCAGATCGCGACGGACCCATTCCGGCGCGCGCTTGAGAAAAGCGAGGATCGTCGCTTCGAGGTCTTCGGTCATCGCGGGCCTATGCGCGGGGTTCGCGCGTGTGCGCAAGTGCTTCGAACGCGCGCCTGCCGCGCCGCCGCCAGAGCAGCAGCGCGTCTTCGCGATCCTCGCTGCGCAACGTCGCGGCGGCCTCGACCAGCAGCCCGAAGATGACGGCGCGGTCATCGTCGGTGAGATCGACGAGGCCCGCCTTTGCGACCAGCCCGCCCAGCTCGATCAGCTGGCGCGTTCGCTCGCGGCGCTTGATGACCCACCCACGCTTGTCGTCACGCACGATCCTGGCGCTCAGCCGCTGGCGCGCCGCTCTCGCCCGCCTGAGTGCCGCGCGGTTTTGCATCAGCGCTTCCACCAGTGCGACGCAAGCCTTGAAAGAACGCAGCGCCGCGTTTGCGCCAGCTCTCCTTCGCGCCGGGGTCTTTGCTCTCGACGCCTGCGACCAGCAGCCCGGCAAGCTGCTCGATCGGAAGTGTATCGGCACCAGTCGCTACGACCAGTTCGCCAAGCTGGCGCAGCTTGCGCTCCTTGAGCTGTTTCGCCTTGTCGTTGAGCGCCTCAAGCTCGGCATCGAAATCGCGGGGTTTACGCATCCTGCCTTCTCCAATTGCATGGGGGAGGCACACCAGTTATCGGACCATTCGATCAAGCTCAACGCTCTGAAATCTCATGGGATTCATCAGTCCCGAGAAAGATGAATTCTTTGGAGGGCGCGCTTATACGTCGTGCCGACGTGCTCTTTGAAGTGTAAGTGGATTGCCGTCATGGCGATCTACCATTTCTCGGCAAAGGTCATCTCGCGCGCTGCTGGATCATCGGCACTGGCGTCGGCTGCGTATCGCTCTGCTTCGCGGCTGCACGACCAGCGGCTCGACCGCCACCATGACTTCTCGAACAAGGCTGGCGTCGTTCATTCCGAGGTGATGCTGCCGGACGGTACGCCCGAGCATCTGTCGGACCGCGAAGAGCTTTGGAACGCTGTCGAGGCCGCCGAGCTGAGAAAGGACGCGCAGCTCGCGCGTGAGATCGAGTTCGCGATTCCCCGCGAGATGACCAAGAAACAGGGCATCGAACTCGCCCGTGACTTCGTCCGTGACGAGTTTGTCGAGCGCGGCATGATCGCCGATCTCAACGTGCATTGGGATATCGGGGCCGATGGTCTCGCCAGGCCGCATGCGCACGTGATGCTCACCATGCGCGAGGTCGATGAGGAGGGGTTCGGCAAGAAGAACCGCGACTGGAACCGCACCGACTTGCTGGAGAAATGGCGCGAGCGCTGGAGTGAGCACGTCAACGCTCGACTTGCCGAACTCGATATCGATGCGCGGATCGATCACCGCTCGCTCGAAGCGCAGGGGATCGATCTTGAGCCGCAGCACAAGATTGGCCCGGCAGCGTCGCGCATGGCGGCGCAGGGTCTGGAGTCCGAGCGCGCAGCTGAGCACCTCGAAATCGCCCGCGCCAATGGCGACAAGATCATCGCCAACCCGAGCCTGGCGCTCGACGCGATCACCCATCAGCAAGCTACGTTCACCACCCGCGATCTCGCCCGGTTCATCCACCGGCACAGCGATGGCAAGGAGCAGTTCGATTACGTGATGAGCGCGGTGCGCGCCTCGCCCGAGTTGGTGGCGCTGGGCAAGGATGGGCGTGGTGAGGACCGATTCACCTCGCGCGCGATGATCGAAGTCGAGCACCGGCTAATGAACCGCGCCGAACGCCTTGCCGATCGCGAAAGCCATGGTCTCCCGACGGCGACGCTGAACGACGCCATCATCACCGCCAGGAGTAACGGCCTTGTTCTCGGGGGAGAGCAGAAGGCCGCTCTCGATCACATAACAGCACCAGGCGATCTGGCCATCGTCACCGGCTACGCCGGCACCGGCAAATCAGCCATGTTGAGTGTCGCGCGCGACGCGTGGAGTCGCGCTGGCTACGAGGTGCAGGGGCTTGCCTTGTCGGGCATCGCCGCTGAAAATCTGGAAAGCGGGTCGGGAATCGCGTCGCGCACAATTGCGTCCCTTGAGCATCAATGGGGCCAGGGCAGGGACCTGCTCACGGACAACCACATTCTGGTGATCGACGAGGCCGGGATGATCGGCTCTCGCCAGATGGACCGCGTGATATCGGAAGCCGAAAAGCGCGGCGCCAAGGTCGTGTTGATCGGCGACCCCGAACAGCTCCAGGCGATCGAGGCGGGAGCCGCGTTCCGCTCGCTTGCCGAGCGGCATGGCAGCGTTGAGATCACCGAGGTTCGCCGCCAGCACGAGGACTGGCAGCGTGATGCGACGCGGCAGCTCGCCACCGGACGCACGGGCGAGGCAATCCAGGCCTATCAGGAGCATGACGCGGTGCAAGCCGCTGCGACGCGGGAAGACGCGCGCGGCGCGCTGATCGAACGCTGGGATCGCGACCGGGCCGCCGACCCCGGCGCTTCGCGCATCATTCTCACGCACACGCGCGACGAGGTGCAGGCACTCAATGCCGCTGCGCGCGATCGGCTGCGCGCTGCAGGCGCGCTTGGCGACGATGTGACGATCGCCACTGAGCGAGGGGCGCGCCAGTTTGCGGCCGGCGACCGGATCATGTTCCTGCGGAACGAGCGCGACCTTGGCGTGAAAAACGGAACGCTGGGCACCGTGGAAAGCACGAGCCAGGTCCGCATGGCGGTGCAGCTCGACGATGGCCGGTCGATCGCGTTCGACATCAAGGACTATGCGCACATCGATCACGGCTATGCCGCCACGATCCACAAAGCACAGGGCATGACGGTCGATCGCACCCATGTGCTCGCGACGCCGGGCATGGACAGCCACTCGACCTATGTCGCACTGTCGCGTCATCGCGACCGTGTCGATCTGCACTATGGGAAGGATGACTTCGCCAATCAGGGCAAGCTTGTCCGCACCCTGTCGCGTGAGCGCGCCAAGGATATGGCGAGCGACTATGCACAGGAGTCCGAGCGCCGGTTTGCTGAGCGGCGCGGGATCACGTTTCGTGAGCGCGTCGCCGAACTGGCGCGCAAGGTGCCGGAGAAGATGCGCGGCATGTTCGACGGTCTGCGGCTCCCGGTCCAACGACCTGTCGAGCCGGTCAAATCAACCGAAGAAGAGGCCCGCCTGGAGCGTAGAGCCATCGTCCAGCGACACGCCCGTGCGGTGGTCAGCATCTTCGAGAGCTTCGGTAAGGGCGACTCCACCACCCCCGAGCAAGCGAACGAACTTCGCGCCGCGCGCAAGGACCTGAATGCGATCACCGAACATGCGTCGGTCGATCTCGAGAACGCATATAAAAAGGACCGCGGGCTTGCTCGTGAGGCGGCGGGCGGCGTCTTGAAGCGCGTCTCTCAGGCGATGCAATTCAAAGCTGAGCTTCGAACGAGCCCGGCCCGACGCGCTGACCAGTTCGTCGAGCGATGGAAGACGCTCACCGCTCAGGCCCAGCGCGCATACGTGGCGGGGGATTTCGCGGGCCGTAAGTCCGCGCAGAACGCGATGGCCGGGATGGCTCAGAGCCTGGAACGCGACCCGCAGCTCGAATCCCTACTTGCCGCGCGGAAAGTGGAGCTGGGCATCTCCATCGACACTGGGCGTAAGCTCGGGGCGGAGCTCGCCTTCAACCAAGGCATCGATATGGGACGCGGGCGAGGACTGGGGATCGGGATGTAGGCTAGGCGAAAGCGATAATACTCTCCCATGGCATTTGCGATCTGCGCGTCCCAAGATGCTAATCGCTTGTCTATTCAATACGCATCCGACAATCTGCGCCTTGGTTTGCGACCGGGGGTAGAACGCAACTTAATGTCTTTCCTGTTTCTACCACTGTGGCGGTATGCAAACTTCAGCGGACGTGCGAGCCGTCGAGAGTTCTGGTCGTTCTTCGCTCTTTCTGCAGCAGTTTTCATTGCGGTTCTCATTCTTACGGGTCTCAGCGGCGAACCCTCAACACCGAACCGACCGGGCGAAGCGCCGCCATATTGGATCGTCGCATATGTCGTATGGTGGCTAGCCACTCTCATTCCGTGGCTCGCTGTGCAAGTCCGGCGATTCCATGATCAAGGGCGAACGGGTTGGCTAGTAGCGGTTAATGTCGGGGGCTACTTATCTTTTCCTGTCGCCCCTTGGGTAGGTCTGATTCTCATCGTGCTTTCGATGTTGCTGATGGCCCTCCCGGGTGAGCTTGGAGCCAACCAGTACGGCGACTCTCTGATCGACGACGCAAACGCCGATGGCGAAGAAAATTTGGCAAACCAGACCTCCTTGACGGAAGCTCAACCTAAGGTGGGAGCCAGTCCTCATAAGCCTGAGGTGACGAGATACTCCGGTCGACGCGAGGGTGGGACAGCGATCGAACCGGGCATTAAGCTCGGTCAAGATGGTCGTTTCTACGTCCATGGTGATGCTCATGAGTCGTTGCAGGAAGCCCAGCTGGCTATCCCAATCGCGAAACACGTTGATCCATGTGTGCCGGAGGATCCTCGCTTCGAAGTAAAGCAAACCCCTGACGGCCGCTATTCTTGCGCCGGCTATTCATTCTCAACCCGCGAGCAAGCCCACCGCTATTCACAGCAGCGTCGAAATCGATTTGGCGGGTTACAAAGCGCCGTGCGGTCGACAGAATCGGAAACCGAAATCTCCGCAGTGAAGTCTGCCCCCGCCCCGATCAGCGCTATTCGGCCAGGTCAATTACGACCAGAGCCAACTACAAACTCTGATTCAAGTGGCGACGGGAGCAAGAGCGACCCGGGTAAAAAGTTTGTCGAAGAGACGTTGCTGCAAGCAGGAGCTTCCGTTTCCGAATCGCCGGGCGAGCATATGTCCGCGCCGGAGGATCCTCGGTTCGCAGTAAGGCAGACATCCGATGGCCGCTATTCATGCGCCGGCTATTCCTTCTCGACCTACGAACAAGCGCAAAGTTACTCAATCCGCCGTCAGGCCCGGTTTGCAACCTCCCCCCCACGAACCGGCTCGATCTTGACACCGAGACCTGTAGCTGCGCCCGCGAGGCAGGTCACGACTCCGGCAAGCCCCGTTCGGTCGCGCCAATCCATGAGCGGCGGCGGGGTGAGTGCAAGTTCCGCGGCGGTCCGATGGATCGCTTCGCCCACCAAAATTACGGTAGGCGATATCGAATTTAATGCGGAGCTTCTATACGTCGGTGCGCGAACTCGGGAGCAGCGACATTCGCCGCACCGAGCCTTGGTCGATCCCGCTCTGCCCATTGCAAGATACGCAGATAAGGCCGGTAGCACGCTGGACTATTGGCCAAACTATGCCGAGCTACAGCCTCAAGCAAGGCGCGCCTATTTGGAGTGGCTAGCAGCGGGGCGGCGCGATCCGACGACTCCGGTGGGCTATGTCTTCATATTTTTCTACGGTTTGGAGCGTCGGCTGATCGCCGAGAAATCGAAGGCCGACGCCCCAGCGATCCTGCACGAGCTTGGCGAACTGCTGGCAGTCTACGGCTACAACCATTCCTTCCAGCGCTACTGCAAGGCCCTAATCGAAGCGGCCGAAGTGATATTGGAGATGACGCCGACCACGCCGAAGGCAACGCCCGATCTAAGGCTCGGCTGGGAAATCCCGATCAGTGTGCGCGTGCACCTTGGGAAGAAAGTCCGCGACGGCTCCCCCATCGACGCCGAGGATGCGCTATGTTGGACGTTGAGCCACCCCCAGCTTTCGACCAAAACAGCCGTAACGCGCTGTTTCGACGAGTTTCACGCGTTGTGGCACTATCGGTTTCGCGAACGTTTTCCCGGCGGTATCAAGGTCCGCCAACCCAAGGCTCGCATACAGTTCAATTATCGCGCCGCGAGCAGCGAATTCTACGCCAACGCCACCATAGATGACCTTCCCGACATAGGCGCGATCAGCGGTCCCATTTCGAAGTTTGACGCGCTGCTCAGTTCGTGTTCGGAAGAGCTTGATCCACTAAGCCGATTCCTCGGGCGTAGGCCGGAGGAGCGGAAGTCGGTGCTTGCAGCCGCGCTGTGCCCTGCGCCTGTACGAGATCAAAATAGCGAAAGCGGATTTGCCAAAGCGCGCGCAGCGCTTGTTGCAGCGATCGAGAGTGGAGGATTTGGCCAGCTCGCAGTTGCTGCGGTGCTTGATACGCTTCTCCAAGGTTCAGCCGCTGTCGATGCTGAGGCTCGGAAGACGTATCTTAAGCGCTTGGCAGATATCCTAGATGCCATGCGCATAGGTTTCGAGCCCGACAAGCGCTTTGGCCCGCCAGTACCGCTAGCTGACGGCACCATGCTGTGTCTGTTTGAAATGCGAGGTGATACCCAACCGATCGAGAGCCGCGCCAATTACCATTCGGCCCGAACGATGGTGGAAGTTGCGGTTCTCGCAGCCAGAGCGGATGAGGTCGTTGTCCAGGCCGAACTACAATCGATCGTCACTGACTTAGCGACGGTCGCCGGATTAAGTGACGTCGATCAACAGCGATTACATGCCCACACTTTGGCACTCGTGGCCAATCCCCCCAAGCTGCGTGCATCGACAAAACGTCTGCTCGAATTGCCGGACTGCGAGAAGCAATTGGTGCTGACCTCTGTCGTGAACGCCATTGTGGCCGATCAGCGCGTCACTCCAGCCGAGGTCCGATTTCTGGAAGGTCTCTACAAGGCCCTGGGGATGCCCCAGGACGAGGTGTACACTCGCCTACATGCCGGAGCCTCAGCGGTGGTTCCCCAGCCGGAGCGCTCCGCGAGCGGGCAGCCGCGTAACCAGACAGGCGCAATCGACAGCGACAGGCTCGCACGCATTCGACAGGAAACCTCTGCGGTCTCAACAATGCTTGCGTCGATTTTCCGAGAGGAGGAGCCGGAAGCCGTAGCTGCGGCGGTGGCGAATCCAGCCACGGTAAAGCATGCCTTCCCCGGCTTGGATGCTGCTCACACATTCATCCTGCTCAGGTTGACAGCTGAACCGTTCGAAGCCGATGCCTTTGAGGCATTGTGCCGCGAAAACCGGCTGCTTCCGGGCGGTGCGATCGAAACAATCAACGACTGGGCCTTCGACACTCTAGACGACGTTGCAGTAGAGGACGACGACGTCATCTGCATCCAACCCCATCTCATTGAGGCCATCAAGCAAATGAGCGTTGCCGCATGACTCAACTTCCGCCGATCAAACTTCGCGAACGCGACACGATCGTCCAAGCGCTCGCCGCTGGAGTGGTGCCGCGCATCGGCCTTCAGCACATCCAAGTTGGACGCGCACTCGAAGTTGGCGCTCTGATCAAGGACATCAATCGAATCGCGGATGGCGGATCGTCCTGCCGCTTCATCATCGGCGAATATGGGGCGGGCAAAACGTTCTTTCTAAGCCTCATCCGCCTGATCGCTTTGGAACGGCGATGCGTCACCATCCACGCAGATCTTGCCCCTGATCGACGCATCCACGCTACCGGCGGTCAGGCGCGCGGTCTCTATGCCGAAGCCATTCGAAACATGGCGACGCGCACGAAGCCTGATGGCGGCGCGCTTCCCAGCGTGGTGGAGCGCTTCATCAGCGAATCTGTCAAGCAAGCCCATGCGGATGGCGTTCCCGTCGAACCGGTTATCGACAAACGTCTTGGCGCGATTCAGGAACTCGTCGGCGGTCACGACTTTGCCCATGTCCTCAAGGCGTATTGGCGGGGCAGCGAAGAAGGTAATGAAGCGCTCAAGTCGGCGGCGCTGCGTTGGCTCCGCGCCGAGTACACGACGAAGACCGAAGCCCGGCAGGCATTGGGCGTACGCACCATCATCGACGATGCGGACATGTACGACAGCCTCAAGCTACTGGCGATGTTCGTCAGACTGGCAGGGTATACCGGGCTCGTCGTGGTGTTTGACGAGATGGTCAACATCTACAAATTGCAGAGCGCGCAGGCGCGAAACCAGAATTTCGAACAAATCCTGCGCATGGTCAACGACATGCTTCAGGGGAATTCCGAGGGCCTTGGCTTCATATTTGGCGGCACGCCCGAGTTCCTGATGGATAGCCGACGCGGGCTTTACAGCTACGAAGCGCTTCAGTCCCGGCTCGCTGAAAACCAATTCGCGGCCCGTGGGCTCGTGGACATGACAGGGCCGGTGATCCGCCTGCAAAACCTGTCGCCCGAAGACTTTCTCATCCTCTTAAGCAACATTCGGAACGTGTTCGCACTCGGCAATCCGGCGCAATTCCTGGTGCCGGATGAGGCCCTCACGGAGTTCATGGCGCACTGTAACCGCCGCATCGGAGAAGCCTACTTCCGGACGCCCCGCAACACGATCAAGGCCTTCGTACAGTTTCTGGCCATTCTAGAGCAAAATCCATCGCTCAATTGGATCGATCTCATTGGGGACACGTCGGTTGACGACGATCCAGGCGACAGCGACGAGGTCGCCACGGACGATGACGACGAACTATCCTCCTTCTCGCTCTGACGGAATCAGCGCGTTCGACTTGCTTCACCCCGAGGTTCGGCGGTGGATCAGGGCGCAGGGATGGGCGCGCCTGCGCGAAGTTCAGGAGCAAGCAATTCAGAGCATCTGCCGCTCTGGCAAGGATGTGCTGATCTCGGCCACGACCGCGGCAGGCAAGACCGAGGCGGCGTTTCTTCCGCTCCTGAGCCTCGCCGCTGACCGCGCTGATCCGGGCGTCGCCATCCTGTATGTTTCGCCCCTCAAAGCTCTGATCAACGATCAATACCGACGCCTTGAAGATTTGTGCGCTCGCCTGGATTTGCCGGTGGTTCGATGGCATGGGGACGCCCCACAAGGCCCGAAAACAAGGATGCTCAAGGCCCCAAGCGGCGTAATATTGATCACGCCGGAGTCTATCGAGGCGATGCTGATCCGCCGACCGGCTGCTGTCGAAGCGCTCTTCGGCAACCTTGACGCAATTGTTATCGACGAAGTGCACGCGTTTCTGCGTGGACCAAGGGGACTCCATCTGTGGAGCCTTCTCAATCGCATCGAGGCTATATGCGATCGGCGTCCGCGACGTGTCGGACTGTCAGCGACCCTCGGGGACCCCGATTACGCGAAGAAATGGTTGAGCGCGACCGCCGATAGCGGCACACACCTCGTGTCGGTCGAAGGTGGAGGGGCACCCCTCAAAATTCAAGTTCGGGCGTATGTCGATCCGCCTGAGCCGGGCGATGACGCAGCCCTGTTGGAGCGGCAGCCAGAATCAGCACTCGCCCGCATCAGCGCCCACGCATTTGATGTGATGCGCGGCAGCAACAACCTGTTCTTTGCTGGCTCGCGTGCCAACGTCGAAGCGCTCGCTGATCGCCTGAGAGGCATCTCGGAAGACGCATGCGTTCCGAACGAATTCTTCCCGCACCACGGTAGTCTGTCGAAGGAACTGCGCGAGGAACTTGAGGTGCGGCTGAAGGACGGTCGCCTTCCGACGACGGCGATCGCCACGACAACACTGGAACTGGGTATCGACATCGGATCGGTACACGCGGTTGGACAGTATGGAGCGCCGAGGTCACTGTCGTCGTTGAAGCAAAGGCTCGGTCGATCAGGCCGTCGTGAAGGCTCCACGGCCATCTTCCGAAACTACATTCGGGAGAACTGGCTTGCCCCGGACGCCGACCCTCTGGACAAAATACACCTGCCTGTCGCCCAGTCGGTTGCAGCGATGCGGCTTCTCCGCGCCGGTTTCATTGAGCCACCTGAGGCAGATGCATCGCTCCTGTCCGTGGCCGTGCATCAGCTCCTGTCAGTGATCACGCAGACGGGTGGATGCAAAGCGATGAAGCTCTACGCTGTGTTGTGCTCGCGAGGCCCATTCAGCGCGATTTCAAAAGCCGATTTCGCTGATCTCCTGCGCGGCCTCGGTCAAAGCGAGAGCCCGCTCTTGGAACAGGCACCGGACGGAACGATCATGTTGGGGCCAGAAGGCGAACGCCTTGTTTCGTCTCGTGATTTCTACGCCAATTTCAAATCCGGGGAAGAGTGGCGTCTTGTCAATCAAGGCCGTCCGCTCGGTACGTTGCCGATCATCAACACTCTCGTAATTGGCAGCATCCTCGGCTTTGCGGGCCGCCGCTGGCGAGTTGTTACAGTCGATGATCGCGCGAAAGTGGTCGAGGTCGCTGCGCACCCGGCGGGTCGAATCCCAAAGTTCGATCGGATCTCGAACGAACCGATTCACGACCGCCTTGCGCAAGAAATCCATCGCGTACTGAGCGATGATGTGGTCCCCGACTATCTCGACGACATGGCTAAAATGCTACTGATCAGTGGAAGGGCAACCTTTGCCGAGTTTGAACTGTCCACGTCCCGCTTCATTAGCGCCGGCCCGAACACCCACATACTGACTTGGATGGGCTCAGCGACCAATTCGATTCTCGCGGTGATGCTTACCTCGATCGGCTTCGAGTGCGAGACCTTCGATGTCGGTATTACTTTGACGAATGCGTCGCTGGATGATGCCCGTGATGTGATTGCCTCGCTCGATGGATGCCCTCCAATTGAGGAGGTAGGGCAGTTTGTAACGAATCTCGCGGCGGAGAAATTCGACGACTTTATCCCGGAAGCGCTTCTCCGGCGCTTTTGGGTTCGACGCAATGCACACATGCGAGAAGTTGTCAGTGCACTCATACTCAGCTTGAGCAATGAGGCCTGAGCAGCGCGGGAGTTGAACGGCGATCACACCGAGAGCTTCGTGGCTTGCCAGTCGAGCTGGAAAGCGGCCTGCCCTAAGCTGACGCCCGGGACGGTTGGAAAGCCGATCGACAACTGTTGGCCAACTGCGGCAATTTTCACGAACCTTGAGATTGCCTCGCTCGCCGCAACAGCGGGGAAGTGGCAACGCGATCGTTGAAGCCAATTCGATCAGCGGCTGCCTCGGAAGGTCTCGCATTTTGCCATTTTCCGATGGAGGTTGCTAGGCCGCTAAGGGGGCTATTGAGATCATCGGTGAGCACATCGGGGAAGGCTGCCTATGGACGTTTGCGTCGTTCCGTCTTCCGGAAATTGCCTTTGAGCACTTTTCCTCCGTCACGCAGGAAATCGAGATGATCGGACCAATGCTGCATCATGCGCACGCGTTCGTCCCAATACTCGCCACGGGTGTAGGCGCGACGAACCGCGTTGTTGTCGCAGTGGGCGAGCTGCCGCTCGATCGCGTCAGCGTGCCACAGGCCCATTTCATTGAGCAGGGTTGCAGCCATCGCACGGAAGCCGTGTCCGGTCATCTGGTCTTGAGCATAGCCCATCCGGCGGAGGGCCGCGTTGATCGTGTTCTCCGACATCGGTCGATCGGCCGATGTTCGTGAGGGGAACAGGAAGCCGCTATAGTGCGCGTCATGCTCGATCGAGCGGAGGATGGCGAGTGACTGGCGGGAGAGGGGGACGCTGTGAACGCGCCGCATCTTTGTCTTGTGCGCCGGGATGGTCCAGACTGCCTTGTCGAGGTCGATATCCGCCCATTCGGCGAAGCGCAGCTCGCCTGGACGCACAAAGACGTGGGGCAGCAGTCGCAGTGCCGCGTGGACATTTGCGCTGTCCTTGAACGCTTCGATTGAACGCATCAACGCGCCAGCCTCTCGCGGTGTCGTGATGGCGGCGCGATGGACCGGCTTCGGCACGATCAGAGCACCGCGCAGGTCGCTCGCGACATCGCGGTCGGCACGCGCCGTCGCGATGGCGTATCGGAACACCTGTGAGCATGTGCTGCGCAGCCTCTTGGCGGTCTCGTAGCGGCCTTTGCCCTCCATCTTGCGGAGCATCAGCAAAAGCTCCTGCGCGGAGATCAAGGCGATAGGGCGCTTGCCGATCGCTGCGTTGATGAAGCCCAGCAGCCAGCGCAGCTTCTTCATCGTGACCGGCGAGCGACCTTCCTTCTCGACCTTGGAAAGCCACTCGTCGGCTACAGCTTCAAAGCTGTTCGAAGCCGCGACAGCCGCCGCGATGCGATCGAGCTTGATCCGCTCGGCTGGATCATCGCCGCGCGCGAGTACCTTTCGCGCTGCATCGCGCTCCGCGCGCGCTTCAGCGAGGCCGGTCTCGGGCCATACGCCGAAAGCGAGAGTCTTTTGCTTACCGAGATGACGGTAGTTCATCCGCCAGTAGCGACGGCCCGTAGGCGTCACGAGCAGGTAGAGCCCGTCGCTATCGCTCAGCTTGTACGCCTTGTCGCGACTCTTGGCCGCTTTGATCGCCACAACCGACAACGCCATGATGGTATCTCCATCGAAGCGACCGGCGACGTGCCATCAGATATACCATCAGATTGGTGGTATGGAGTGGCTTTTCACCGATCCGACTGGGATGGCTATACCACAAAAAACCGCAGAAAACAGCCGTTTACGGCACGTTTTGGGATGCCTTGGGAAGGCAGCCTGGTGACCCCTACGGGAATCGAACCCGTGTTTCAGCCGTGAAAGGGCCGCGTCCTAACCGCTAGACGAAGGGGCCATGAAGGCGAGGGCGCCGGTTAGGCAAAGCCGCGCGCCGGGTCAAGCGGTTTTCAGTCTGCCCAGGCCGCATCGTCGAGATGAATTTCTGCGGCCGGGCGCGGACCCCAATCGTCGATCTTCGCGCGACCGGCGATCCACAGGCGGCGGTCGCGTGGTGCGCCTAGCAAAGCGAGGCCGAGCGGGGTGTCGGCGGCGCGGAAGGCCATCGCCTTGATGCTGCGCCCGTCATCGCCCGCGACGATCGCGCGGACATGGCCGTTGCCGACCACGTCGCACTTGATCAGCCGCACCGGACCCGCAACCACGCGCGGTGCGGGCCAGCCCATGCCATAGGGGCCACCGGCCTCCATCGCGGTGACGAGGTCGGGATTGACCCCGCCCGGTGCCAGCACCGCATCGAGCAACAGCGCGCGATCGCCCGATGCGCGCTCGACCGCTTCGGCCAGCTTGGCGTTGAGGAAGGCGATAAAGGCCGGGATCTGCTCCTCGGTAACGGTGACGCCCGCCGCCATCGCATGGCCGCCACCCGCGATCAGCAGGCCGGCTTCCTTCGCCGCGATGATCGCCGCGCCGAGATCGACGCCGGAAATCGAGCGACCCGAGCCCTTGCCGATGCCGTCCTCGCCGATCGCGATGACGATGGCCGGGCGGCCATGCTTTTCCTTGAGCCGACCGGCGACGATGCCGATCACCCCGGGGTGCCAGCCGCGCGCGGCGACGACCGCGACCGCGCTTTCGGGCTCCATCGCTTCGGCCGACTGCTGGACCTCCGCCTCGATCGCGCGGCGTTCTTCGTTCAGCCGGTCGAGCTCCTGCGCGATGCCGCGCGCCTCATCCATATCCTCGGTGGTGAGCAGGCGGACGCCGAGGTCCGACTTGCCGACGCGGCCACCGGCATTGATGCGCGGGCCGAGCGCGAAGCCGAGATCGGTGCAGGTCGGGGCGCGGGTCAGGCGGCTCGCCTCGATCAGCGCGTTCATGCCGATGTTGCGGCGCTGGGCCATGACCTTGAGGCCCTGGGCGACGAAGGCGCGGTTGAGGCCCTTGAGCGACGCCACATCGGCGACGGTGCCGAGCGCGACAAGGTCCAGCAGGTCGAGCAGGCGCGGTTCGGCGCGGCTGGCGAAAAAGCCGCGCCCGCGCAACACGCGGACCAGCGCGGCGCCCAGCAGCCAGGCGACCCCGACGGCGGCAAGGTGGCCGTGCGCGCGTCCTTCGTCCTCATCCAGCCGGTTGGGATTGACCAGCGCCAGCGCAACCGGAAGCTCCGACGCGCATTTATGGTGGTCGACCACGATCACCTCGGCCCCGACCGCCTTGGCCTCGGCCAGCGCGTCATAGGCCATCGCGCCGCAATCTACCGTGATGATCAGGTCGGCGCCGTCGCGCTTCAGCCGCACCAGCGCCTCGCCCGAGGGGCCATAGCCCTCCATCAGGCGATCGGGGATATAGGCGCGGGGGGCGAGGCCGAGGTCGCGGAGCAGGCGGACCAGCAGCGCCGCGGAGGTTGCGCCATCGACGTCGTAATCGCCGAACACGGTGACCTGCTCGCCACGCTGCACGGCGTCGGCCAGCCGTTCGGCGGCGCGGTCCATGTCGCGGAAGATCGAGGGGTCGGGCATGAAGGCGCGGATGCTGGGGTTGCGATGCGCCTCCAGCTCTTCGCGCGGGCAGCCGCGGGTGAGGAGCAGCTGGGTGACCAGATCGTCGGGGGCAAAGCCGGGGTCGCGCGTATCCGCCGCCAGCCCGCGCCAGCGCCAGGCCTGGCCGAGGATCGAATGATGGACATTGAGCACGGGAGTCATCGGGGGGCTTTAGCGTGGTTTGGCGGTGGTGGGAATCAATCCTCCAGGATCTTCGAATGCACCCGCGTGTCGCGCATCAGCAGATAGGTCACCAGCGACACCCCGATCATCGCGGTGACATACCAGTAGAAGCCGCGCTCCATCCCCTGATCCTTGAACCACAGCGCCACATAGGGGGCCGTGCCGCCGAAGATCGCGTTGGCCAGCGCATAGGGCAGGGCGACGCCGAGCGTGCGGATATGCGCGGGGAACAGCTCCGCCTTCACCACCGCGTTGATCGAGGTATAGCCGGTAACGATCACCAGCGCGCCCGACATGATCAGGAAGGCGGCGAGCGGGGTCTGCACACTCTCCAGCGTGGTGAAGATCGGCCGGGTGAAGGCGACGCCGAGCACGCCGAAGCCGACCATCAGCGGCTTGCGCCCGATCCGGTCGGACAGCGCGCCGGCGAGCGGCTGGAGACACATGAACACGAACAGGGCGGCGGCGCTGATCTGGGTCGAGACCTGTTTGGTGAAGGCACCGGTGCCGCTGAGGAAAGTGAGGAGGTAAACCGAATAGGCGTAGAAGGCGAGCGTGCCGCCGGCGGTGAGGAGCATCACCAAAGCCGCCTCGCGCCGGTGGCGCAGGAACAGGCCGCCAAAGCTCGACTTGTCCTCCGCCGCCGTGCTGCGATTGGCGAAGCTCTGCGTCTCGGGCAGGTTGCGGCGGAGCCAGAATACGCCGACCGCCAGTGCGCCGCCGATGAAGAAGGGGATGCGCCAGCCCCACTCCGCGAGCGCGGTGTCGGCCATAGCCGCCTGCAACGCGAGCAGCACGGCGAGCGCGACTAGGTGGCCGGAAATCAGCGTCACATATTGGAAGCTGGAATAGAAACCGCGCCGCTCCTTGCCCGCCATTTCCGACAGATAGGTCGCGCTCGCGCCATATTCGCCGCCGACCGACAGGCCCTGCATCAGCCGCGCGACCACCAGCGATACCGTCGCCCATGTGCCGATACTGTCATAGCTTGGCGTCACCGCAATCAGCATCGACCCGCCGCACATCAGCGTGACCGAGAGCGTGAGGCCAGCCTTGCGCCCACGCCGGTCGCCGTAAATGCCCATCAGCCACGCGCCGATCGGACGCATGAAGAAGCCGACCGCAAAGATCGCCCACACGTTGAGCGATTGCGCCAGCGGGTCGCCCTTGGGGAAGAAATGCGGAGCGAGATAGCTGCTGAACGCGGCATAGGCGTACCAGTCATACCATTCGACCAGATTGCCGGCCGACCCGCCAAAGATCGATTTGAGCCGCTGGCGCGTGTCGAGCGCGGTGCTCATCGTCCAACGGCCTGCGTCAACTTGCGCCGCGCGAACTGCGCGCCCAGCGCGACCGGTGCGGTCCAACGTCGCCACCACGGCGCGTCGGGGCTGTAGGACGAGGCTTGGACGAGCATCAGGCGCAATTCCTCCCGGCGATAGGTCCAGCCCGGCATGAACCGCAATTTGTCGAGATAGACAACCAGGTTGCGATCCCAATCGACCTCACGCAGCGTCGCGCGATGCGGGGCGGTCAGGTCGCGCAGCCCCGCCGCCGCCAGGCGACGGGCCTGGTGCGAGAGCGCGTCGGGCGGGGGACAGGTGGAGTCACCGAACAGGGTCGCCGCCAGCGCGAGCGCGCTGTCATGGATGTGGCACGCGCCCAGCTGTGCGGCGCAGGCGCGGGCGGCGGCGCGTTGTTCCGCGCTGCTGCATCGGTTCAGCGCCGCGAAATCGGCGATCCATTTCAACCGGTGCCAGTTGGTCCTGGCCCCATGGACGGCGAGATAGACAAGCTGTTCGGGGCGGGCGAGCGTGGGCAGCGTTCGGCCGGTACCGAACGCCACCGCTTCGCGCGGCGAATCCATGCCCAGCGTGGGCACCAGCGCGCGGTTGATGAACAGGCGGGTGTGGAGTTCGACCGTCACCTTGTCGGTCGGGTCACGCCAGTGGCTGTCCTTGCGCACATGGTCGAGCGAACCCGGGGCGGCGCGATCCTGTCCGTCCATCGAGTCATAGCCAAGCGCCCGCATCGCCGCGAACGCATCCGTCCGCGCGCCGGGGCGGATCAACAGGTCGATGTCGTGCGACGGTTTGGCCGCGACATTGCCATAGGCCAGCATCGCAAGTGCCGGACCCTTGACTGTGATCCAGTCGATCCCGCGTTCGGTAAAGGCCGCGCCGATGCGGCACAGTTCCACGGTCTGCGCCATGGCGAGCATGCCGTCGCGGCGGGCGATCGCGGCGCAGCGATCGGCGATGATGGGCGGCACGGCCGGAACGGTGCGGAGCGCATTGGCGACAAGTGGCATCACCCGGTGCTGTGCCGCATCGGTGAGTACTGCATCCCAATCGGTCACGCGCGCCGCCGCAGCATCGATGGCCGCGCGGCGCAGGGCGTCGTCCGGCCAGCGGCACGATGCGGCGAGAAAGCCGAAAGAATCCGTCACGTCACTCACAAGTTGCGGCTTTTGCACCGTCGTCCCCCAACCTTCCCTGGCGCGCAGCCCCTTCTGCAGCTTGCCGGTCGTCAGAACGATCCGGGTACTTCGCGCTGTGCCGTGCTGGGCCGCTGCGGGCTGAGCAGCTCGAGCCCGCCCTTGCTGCTCCGCGCGCCTTCCATGCTGGATGTTGTGATCGGCGTACAGCTGCGCCCGGCAAGGAAATCCAGCGCCGTCTTGATCGATGCCTCCTGCGGGTCGCCGAGCGGCCGGGTCACGTCATCGCTGGCCTGACAGGTTGCGCCCATGAACCCGGCAAGGCCGGTATAATATGCACCCTGGCGCGCGCTGTTTTCGGTGGCAAAGGCGACGACACGCAGTCGGTCGTCGCACGCGCTGCGGTCGACCGCGATCTGGCCGACCGGCTTGCCATAGGTGTTGGTGCCCACAAGCGCCGCCCGGTTGCCGAGCAGCGGGATAAAGGTGTTCATCACCAGCTCGCTTGCCGATGCACTCCCGCCAGTGCCGATAAAGGCGATGCGCGTCGGCGCGATCGACTGGGCCTGTGGACTGAAGAAGGTGGTTTCGTTGTTCGACGCCTTGGACGCGCGGAACGTCGTATAGTTCGCGACCTGGCTGGTCGTCCGGTCGCGTGCGAGCAGGTTGTTGATCAGCGTCGCGATCGAAACCAACCCGCCACCATTATAGCGCAGGTCGATGATCACCTCGGTCACCCCCTGTGCGCGGAAATCGGCGAATGCGGAACGCAGCGGCGATTCGGCGGTGTTGATGAAGGTGCGCAGGTTGACATAGCCGACCTTCTTCCCGCCATCGTCGATGATCTTCGCACCATAGCGCGACGAGACTGGCGTCAGCGTGTAGGTCGCGCGGGTGATCGTCGCGGTCTGTTCCGATCCACCGAGCGGGCGGAAGCGGAAGGTGCGCGTGTCGCCGTTGAGCGCATTGGTGATCCCCGCGGATCCTTCGCTGGCGATGATGTCGCTGACAGCGCGCAGCGTCGCCGCGCTGGCCCCGATCGCCAGAATCTCGGTCCCGCGATCGATGCCGGCGGTCAGTGCCGGCGTCCCTTCGAATGATTCGGCGATGAAGAGGCGGCGCGCGACCGAATCGACCGACAGCCGCACGCCGAATCCCGCATTTGAGCCGGAATTATAATAGGCATTCTCCTCGGCGATCGAGGTGATGTAGGTGAAATACCGGTCCTTGCTCTGCGCACGCGCGGTGGCGGTGAGCGCGTCGATATAATCCTGCACCGTGGCGTAGGGCGTCGCGCTGAGGCTGGTCGGCAGCGTCTCGGGGAAGAGATACCATTCGTTGAGCTGCTGTGCGGCCCAGGACTGGCGCGAACTCAGCGAACAGGTGCCGGTCGGGGCGGGCGTCGACCCGCCGTTACCGCTGCTGATCGATCCGCTGCCCCCGCCGCCACAGGCGGACAGCAGGGCAAGAGTGGTGACGGCTGCAGTAAGGCGTTGCGAATGAAGCGAAAACTTGCGCATAATGGCGCAGGTTATCGCAACCGCCGCATCACGTCATGCGGTAAATGTGGCACGTTTGTCGCACCCCGGCGCGATTGCGGGCCGGAATCGCGCATCAATCGTCGAAACCGCCGCGCTGCCTTGTGTTTCCGCCAACCCTTTGCTAGTGGCGCGTCCCAACGCCCGGGGCAGGAGCTTCGGCGATCCCTGTTCTGTTGAATAAGATTCTGGAGTTGAGACGGACTTATGCAAATCATCGTTCGCGACAATAATGTCGACCAGGCGCTGCGGGCGCTCAAGAAGAAGCTGCAGCGTGAGGGCGTCTATCGCGAGATGAAGCTGCGCCGTCACTATGAAAAGCCCAGCGAAAAGCGCGCCCGTGAGCGTGCCGCTGCGGTCCGTCGTGCGCGCAAGCTTGAGCGCAAGCGCATGGAGCGCGACGGCGCCCGTTAAGGCCCGATTCGCTGTCGGTGCGCCGCGCGTGCCGACAGCGTGACATTTGTGATCGTTCGCCGCGCCGCGGGCCGGCCATTTCAGGATAGCTGAGCCATGTCGTCCGTCACCGCCGTGCCGATCGCGCCGACCAAGCGCAGCGCTCTTGTCTGGCTGTGGCTCGGCATCATCGTTGCGATCGCGGGTGCGGCGGCGCTCGCCTGGGTCGGGACCGGCACGCCGGCCATCATGGCCGCGGTTCCGAATGGAACGTTTCTCGCGAAGAACAAGTTGACCCCCGGGGTCACCGAGACCGCGTCGGGCCTGCAGATTCAGACGATCACCGAAGGGACCGGCGCAAGCCCGACCGACAGCGACGTGGCGCTGGTCAACTACAAGGGCATGCTGCGCAACGGCAAGGAATTCGATGCCAGCCAGCAGCCGACTCCGCTGCCCGTCGCTGGTATGATCCCCGGCTTCACCGAAGCGCTCAAGCTGATGAAGAAGGGCGGCAAGTACCGCATCTGGATCAAGCCTGAGCTGGGCTATGGCAGCGTGGCAAAGTCCGATCCGCGTACCGGAGCCGTCGGTATCCCGGCCAATTCATTGCTGGTCTTTGAGGTCGAGCTGCTCGAATTCCTGCCGATGAGCGTCTATCAGCAGATGATGCAGCAGCAGATGGGTGGCGCTCCGGGCGGCGCTCCCCCGCCCCCGCCGGGCAACTGATCGGGCATTCTGCTGCCGACATGAAAAAGGCGAGGCCGCAAGCCTCGCCTTTTTCATGTTTGGTGATCCGATTGATGGTTTCATTCCGTTTGTGCTGAGCTTGTCGAAGCACCATTTCTGCGCGCAGTGGCGATGGGCTGCCGCCCCTTCGACAAGCTCAGGACAGGCCCTTCGACAAGCTCAGGGCAAACGGGGGGTGGGAATGACGGGCTGTCGCTCTGCGGGCCGGATCAGAGCGTCCAGCGGCCCGTCGCCGCACCTGCGCCCGGCACTGCATTCTTGAGGTCCGCGAACAGCCCGCCCGGTGCGACCAGTGCGGAGAGGCGATCGGGCCCCATCGCGACATAGTCGTTATGCGTTACGGCGAGCAACACGAGGTCGTACTGCTCGCCCAGCGCAGCCTCGCCCGCCAGTTCCAGCCCATATTCATGGCGCGCCTCGTCCGCATCGGCGAGCGGGTCATGGACCGTGACGGCATGGCCCAGTTGAGCCAGACGCGCGATCATGTCGGCGACCTTGGAGTTGCGCAGGTCGGGGACATTTTCCTTGAAGGTCAGCCCCAGCACCAGCGCGCGTCCGGCAACACCGCCGCGCAGGCCGTGCAGACGGTCGGCGATCCACCCGGCCATCGCGTCATTGGTGCTGCGTCCGGCGAGAATGACCTGCGGGTTGTGACCCAGCATCTCCGCCTTGTGGCTGAGGTAGAAGGGATCGACGCCGATGCAGTGGCCACCGACGAGTCCCGGGTGGAAGGGCAGGAAATTCCACTTGGTCCGCGCCGCTGCCAGCACGTCCCAGATCGACAGGTCCATCGCCGAGAAGATGCGTGTAATCTCGTTCATGAAGGCGATGTTGATGTCGCGCTGCGCGTTCTCGATCACCTTGGCGGCTTCGGCGGCGCGAATCGATGCCGCGCGGAACACGCCGCCGCTCGTCACCTGTTCGTAGAGCGCGGCGACGCGGTCGAGCACTTCGGGGGTCTGGCCCGAAACGACCTTGGTGATCTTGTCGATCGTGTGTTCGCGGTCACCCGGATTGATCCGCTCGGGCGAATAGCCAAGGAAGAAGTCCTTGCCGCTGACCAGCCCCGTGATCCGCTCGATCTCCGGCCCGCACAACTCTTCGGTTACGCCGGGATAGACGGTGCTTTCATAGACGATGATCGGCGCGCGGCTCGCGTCGATCATCCCGGCGACGGTGCGGGTCGCGGCCATGACGATGCGCAGGTCCGGCTTGTTGTCGGCATCGACCGGGGTCGGCACGGTGACGATGATGAAGTCCGCAGCGGGGCAATCGGCGGGATCGCTGGTCAGCTTCAAGCTTGAAGCCGCGAGGCGATCGGCATCGATCTCTCCGGTACGGTCATGGCCGTCCTTGAGCTCGGTGATGCGCCCGGTGTCGATGTCGAGCCCGATCGTGTCGAACCGCTTCGCCAGTGCCACGGCCAAGGGAAGCCCGACATAGCCAAGGCCGACGACAACGACGCACGTTTCCGGCCGATTAGCTGACGACATTCACGGTCCCCCGCCCATGCCCGACGGGGCAGGTCTGGCGCGCCCTTTCGCAAAGAGCCAAGGGGAAGGCAAGCGCAGTCGGCGCGCAGAAAGTCTTGATATCCATTGGCGCCGACCGTAAACGCCACGCCGATTGGAGGCGAGGTTCCGTGACAGCCAAGACAGCCGATGCGGTGGATTGGCACGAGTCCATCGCCGAATCCTTCCAGGCCGGATATGATCATTCACCCCGCTTTCGCGAGCGGCTGGCGCTGTGGCGCGGCCTGATCGGTCGCCATGTCGCGCCGGGCGATCGCGTGCTCGACGCGGGATGTGGCGCGGGTACGTTCAGCTTTGAAGCGGCGCGGGTCGGCGCGGCGGTGACCGCGATCGATGGCAGCGCGGCGATGATCGCGCTGGCGCAGAAGCGGCAACAGGAACTGGGGCTCGCCGATATCAGCTTCGAAGTGGCGCTGCTCGACAGCCTGTCGGCGCGGCCGGCGGGCACGTTCGACGTGGTGCTCAGCTCGAGCGTGCTGGAATATCTGCCCGATCTTGCCGGGGAAGTTGCGCGGCTGGTGCGGCTGCTCAAGCCCGGCGGGCGGTTGATCCTGTCGCTGCCCAACAGTGAATCGCTGTATCGCAAGGCAGAGCGGATCGCGTTCGGGCTGACCGGACGGCCGCGTTATTTTGCGCACGTCAAATCAATGGCGAGCGCGGCTCAGTTGACGGCGTTGTATCGCGATCTCGGCGTCTTGCCGCTCGAACATCATTTCTACGCCGCACCGCCGGGGGATCGCGTGCTTGCGCAGCTGGGCGGTGCCCAGCGCAGCAAGACGCTGCTGGTGATGGTGGGGCAGCTGGGGTGATCGCCGATTCTGTTGCCGGATCGTCACGGCGGCGTAAGAATGCTCAGGAAAAGGATTTTATAACGCCCGGTGGGACAAATGACTGATTCTGTCGATTCGCGGTCGGCCGGATTTTCGGTTATATCGTCGGCCTGTCCGACCCTGTCGAAGCCTTGCCGTGTCGCCGAGTTGCGGCGCGAGGAGGGCGGGCCGGGTGACAGTTGGGGGTCCAGAGCGTTGGGAGGCTCGGCTTAACATGCGTGAACCGCTCATCTGCGGCCCCGCTCATGGGGGTATGGAATGTTGAAGATGCATGCCGAGCTCACGCATCGGCCGCGCAACAGTCTGTTCGAATCCATGCGGGTCGAACTGCTGCTGCTGCTCGCGCTTGCGGTCGCGGTTCCGGCGCCGTTGCTGGGCCGCTATCTGCTGCCCGGCATCGCGGCGCGTCCGATCGACTATGCCGTCGTTGCGGCGGCATTCGGCGTGGGGCTGGGCGTCGTGCTGCTGCGCCGCGTCTCGTCCTTTCCCGGCACGACGGTGTTCGGGTACATCCTTCCGTCCTTCGTCAGCTCCTATGGCATCGCGCTGGCCGCGCTGCTCCTGGCCCGCGCGGACTATAGCCGCCTCTATCTTGCCGCTTCGTTCCTGATCGCGGTCGCTGCGGCATTCGCCCTGCGCTTCCATCTCGACCGGACCACGGCGCTGCGATTCTATTACGTCACGACCGGCGACATGTCGGTGGTCGACCAGACGCCTGAGGTTGAGTGGATTCCGCTGCTCAGCCCCGAGGTGCCGACGGTGCGGCGCGCCGTGATCGTTGCCGATCTGCGCCACGATCATCCCGATGCATGGGAACGCATGCTGGCCGAGGCGGCGATCCGCGGCCATCTCGTCTATCACGTCAAGCAGGTTGCCGAATCGCTCACCGGCCGTGTGGCGATCGAGCATTTGTCGGAAAACAGCTTCGGCTCGCTGATGCCCAATTTGGCCTACGTGAAGATCAAGCGACTGATCGATATCATCGGCACCTTGTTCATGATGCCGGTGCTGTTGCTGGTGATGGGTGTCATCGCGGCGGCCATCCGGCTCGATTCGCGTGGAACGGTGTTCTTCACCCAGAAGCGCATGGGCTTTCGCGGCGAGCCGTTTACCGTGATCAAGTTCCGCACCATGCGCCCGCGTGACGAGCGCGCCGACCGCGACGATTGCGTGACGCAGGATGAGGATGACCGCATCACCCGGATCGGGCGGTTCCTGCGCCGCAGCCGGCTCGACGAGCTGCCCCAGGCGTTCAACGTGCTACGCGGCGAGATGAGCTGGATCGGCCCGCGGCCCGAGGCGATCCCGCTGTCCGAATGGTATGAAGCGGAAATTCCGCATTATCGGTATCGCCATATCGTGCGACCGGGGATCAGCGGCTGGGCGCAGGTCAATCAGGGGCATGTCGCTGACCTGACCTCGGTCAACCTCAAGCTCCATTACGACTTCTTCTACATCAAGAACTTCTCGGCCTGGCTCGACCTGCTGATCCTGTTCCGCACGCTTGCCACCGTGGCTACCGGATTCGGCGCGAAGTAACCGGGTTAGGCCGGTTGGCGGGACCGCCCCGGTCGCCCGACACGCTACCGACAGCATGAACGGGTTACCGGTGCCGTGCGTTCAGCGACGCTGAACCCGATTAACTGCGCGTCGCCGTCCAGATGCCGCGACTGTCGTGGATCAGCTTGCCCGCGCGCTGTTCGGGCTGGACCGCCTTGAACGCGTCGTGATCGACCAGCAGGACCAAAACGTCGCATTCGGCCAGCGCCGCCTCGAGCGGGATCAACTGAGCCCCCGTCCCTTCGAACGCGCGCGGCAGGGTGTCGATGTGCGGCTCAACCAGGCGCACGCGCTCCCCGAACCGCTCGGCCAACAGCTGTGCCACGCGCAGCGCCGGGCTTTCGCGCAGATCGTCGATATTGGGTTTGAAGGCGAGGCCGAGGCAAGCGATGCGGGCATCGGGTGCCGATTCCGCCAGCGCGGCGGCGCGGTCGAAGCTGTAGCCGATCTTGCCGTCATTCACCTCACGCGCGGTGCGGATCAGCCGGGCATTGGCCGGGTCGCTATGCACGATGAACCACGGATCGACCGCGATACAATGACCGCCGACGCCGGGGCCGGGCTGGAGGATGTTGACGCGCGGATGGCGGTTGGCAAGGCGGATTACCTCCCACACGTCCAGCTTCAGCGTGTCGCACACGATCGACAATTCATTGGCAAAGGCGATGTTGACGTCGCGAAATGAATTTTCGACCAGCTTGCACATCTCGGCGGTGCGCGCCGTGGTGACGATGCACTCGCCCTCGACGAAACGCTTGTAGAAGGTGGTGGCGCGATCCGCGCAGGTCGCGCTGATGCCGCCGATCGACCGGTCATTGTCGACGAGTTCGAACAGGATCTTTCCGGGCAGCACCCGCTCCGGGCAATAGGCCACGCAGACATCGGCCATATCGTCCCACCCCTGTGGGAAGTTCAGGTCGGGGCGGGCGGCGGCGAACAGGTCGCGCAGCTGTTCAGTCGTGCCCACGGGCGAGGTCGATTCGAGGATGACCAGATCGCCGCGCTTGAGCACCGGCGCGATCGTCTCACCGGCCTTGAGCACATAGCTGATATCGGGGCGGTGCTCGTCATCGAACGGCGTCGGCACGGCGATCACGAAGACGTCGCACGGTTCGGCCGACAGCGATGCGGCGAGGTGGCCCGACGACACGACCTGATGCACCAGCGCGTCGAGATTGGCT
>NZ_JBPDIN010000002.1:0-69003 GCF_056821745.1 Sphingomonas sp. SDUR79
GCCCCCCTCGCCCGTTTCGGACGCGCCATCCGGTCCCGCGCCGGTTGCTACGCCGCCAGCGCCGACGACGGACGAGATCAGGGACGACGAGGCCGATCGCGCGCTTGAGGAGACGCCGGTGCCTGTCGTTTCGGCGCCGGCTGTGACCCCTCCCCCCCGCGCTGCCTCAAAGCCGAAAGGTGGCAAGCAGCGGGTAGAGCGGCCGACGATCGAGATCGAGGGCAAGCGTGCGATGATCGTCGAAGCATGGCTGCATTTCGAGGATGAGGCAGAACCGCGCATGGTGAGCTGGCGCTGATCGCGCCGGTTGCGACAGAGAGCGCCGGCAGCGGCCGACGCTCGCGCCCAGGTCCAATCCTTTCTTCCGCGACTTCATCACTTCCAGACGGATTGGGTGTGCCACGTGGCACACTTTAAGGCCCAATTTTAGTGGGGGATGTTTGATGGCAGGATAGGTATTGCGGCGTCTCGTGTATTACATTATCCCTATGGGGCCATGTCGATCGCGCCGCAGCCTGCATCCCCCACCAAGGAAACAGCGATGTTGACGGCTCGCGTCGATCGCGAGTTGCTGGCCGCGTTCGACGCCGTGGCCGAGGGCAGGGGAGGGCGCAGCGCGCTCCTCCGCACCGTTCTTCAACAGTCTTTGAAGCAAGTCGCCGACGCGCCCCGGATCGCACCGCGGTCGGATAGTCCGGGCAATCGCGTCAATCTGCGCTTCACGGATGCCGAAACGGCGGTCCTCGATTACCGGGCCGCGCAGCGCGGCGTCGATCGCGCGGGATGGATCAAGGCATTGGTTCGCCGGCATCTCGCGCTCAAATCCGGCGTCGATGACGGCCTGCGCGACGCTGTGGCGCCGATCCGGATGCAGCTCACGCGGATCGGACGAAATCTCAATCAGGCGATGAAGGCGGGGAACGCCGCGATGATGGCGGATAGCGGCTTGCAGATCGATCGCGAGCTGCGCCGGATCGGCGACATGCGCGAAGAGATCAACGAGCAGATCGCGGCGCTGGCGGACGTGCTGCGCGGCGAGACCGCCTTTTGGGAGGTCGCCGACTAATGCCGTTCGGAGATCGCGAGGACGAACTATGGGGGGCATTGAAGCCGAGCTTCAAGCCGCGCCTCGTCAGCGATCCGAACATCAGATACGCGCGGCACCTGGTCAACGGCACCGGCCCGTTTGCAACTCGATCGGCCGCGTCAGCGCGATCGAGCTTGGGAGGTTCGGCCAGGGCTGTCCTCGCGCGCGTCGTGCGGCGCACCCCGGAGGTGTTGGTCAAAGTTACGGGCCGCAAAAAGGGCGCCAAGCATCTCGCCGCCCATCTCGATTACATCGGGCGACACGGGGACATTCCGCTCGAGACGCGAGACGGCGAGCTGATCGCCACCAAGGAGGACACACAGCGGATCGCGGACGAATGGTCCGATCCGCTCTATTGGCGCCAAGGCACGACGGTTTCGGCCGTGGCGATGGTGTTTTCAATGCCCGCCGGCACTGACCCCGAAACCGTGAAACAGGCCGTGCGCGAAACAGCCGAGCGCATGATCGGCGATAACCACGACTATCTCATGGCGCTCCACACCGACACACCACGGCCACACGTCCATCTCACAGTCCAGGCCGAGGGCCTGAATCGCAAGCGGTTCGATCCGAGGCGCGAGGATCTGTTTCGCTTTCGAGAGGCGTTCGCCGACGCGCTGCGCAGCCGAGGCGTCGAGGCCGAGGCGACGCCGCGCTATAGCCGAGGCCAGGGGAGGGCGGGCACCAGCATGGCGCTGACGCAATTGCGCGCGCGGATACGCAGCGGCGCATCGCGCCAGCCCACCGAGGCAGACCTACGCCAAGCACGAGAGGCGATGCAGGTCGCGCTTGGGAAAGCCCAGCAACCCCCGTTCGTTTCTAAGACGCGCGAGCGTTGGCAGGACACGAAACGACGCTACGAGGGCGCAGCCGAACAACTCGATCGCAGCCCCGATCGCGAGGATCGAAAGCTCGCGCGCGACGTGCGCCAGTTCATTCAGGAGCGGGCGAGCATCGAGACGATCCCTGATCGCATGTTGCGCGAGGCAGAAGCGCGCGTGAAGGCCGCCCAGGACCGCGCGAGAACCGAAACCCAGCCCGATCCGGGTGTGCCACGTGGCACACCAAAACCGCCGCCACGACGAAGATGACCGTCGCTCAGCTATTGGTTGAGAGCGAAATGTTTCCATTATGTTCGTGAAGCGGTATGCCCATGGCATGTCAAAGACGAGCGAATTTTTTGCCGAGGCTTCGCGATGAGCCGCAGGGGAGGGTCGGCGGTACTGCCGCTTCATGGCGGTCGCGTGCCTGCTTGGCTCGGCCAGCGTATGACCAAGCTCGGGACCGTAATTGCCGAGGCGATCATACACGAATATGGCCGAGACGAGTTTCTTCGCCGCCTGTCTCACCCTTTTTGGTTTCAGTCCTTCGGCGCAGTTATGGGCATGGACTGGCACTCGTCGGGTATTACGACAAGTGTGTTGGGCGCCCTCAAAAGAGGGCTCACGCCGCTCTCCGGAGAGTTGGGACTTCATATTTGCGGGGGGCGAGGGAAGCACAGCCGTCGCACGCCTGATGAGCTTCTCGCTGTGGGAGAGCGAACGGGTGTCGATGGTTCCGAGCTGGCCAAAGCAAGCCGGTTAGTCGCCAAGGTCGACAGCGCCGCAGTGCAGGACGGCTTCGAACTCTACCTCCACGGCTTCATCGTCACCGACGATGGACGATGGGTCGTCATTCAGCAGGGTATGAATGGAGATCGCAAACAGGCACGGCGCTATCATTGGCTCAGCGAGGATCTAACCAGCTTTGTCGATGCTCCTCACGCTGCAATTGATGGTCGGAACCAAGGCAGCATCGTCAATCTTGCGGATCGGCGGGCCGAGATGTCGAGACGCCGACAGCTTCAGCTTCTTGCCGAAATTGGCCCTAGCGGCGTTGTTCGAGAACTTGCACGCCTTGAACCTCGCATAGAGCGTCAGGCCACATTGCCGCACCTCGTTATGCCCGATCATCATGATGTGCGCCCGGAAAACGTCGTGGAGCGGCGGCTACACGGTGCATTGGCTGCGGCGGCAGATCGCGGTCCCAAGGATTTTCCCGAACTTCTGCTCATTCCAGGCATTGGGGCGCGGACCGTGCGTGCGTTGGCCATGGTCGCCGAAGTGGTGCATGGAGCACCCTGCCGATTTAGCGATCCAGCTCGCTTCTCCTTGGCGCACGGCGGCAAGGATGGGCACCCATATCCCGTGCCGCTGAAGGTCTATGACCGGAGTATCGCTGTAATGAAATCGGCGGTTCAGAAGGCGAGACTTGGGGAAACCGAGGAACTGGCGGCGCTTCGCAGATTGGATCAGCAGGCTCGAATTCTTGAAAGGACGGCAAGGGGGCCTTCGATAGATTCCTACATTGCGACTGAACGTGCCGCGTCCCACGCTTATGGCGGACGCAGTGTATTCGGTTACGAGGCCGCGCCCACAATCCGCAGCAGTAAGGGGACCGGTGAGAGGATGGTCGAAAACGTACGCTAAGGACCAAACGTAAGCGGACGACCAAATTAGGCCGCGTCCGCTTTCGGGCAAAGCTGATGAGCCGCGTCACGGCGATATGTGGGTGGTTTCCGGACATGCGGCTTTCGGGAGACCGCAGGCGATAGCTGCCGTCCCAAAAACGATGGTGTTTTGGGACAGTTACATGCTTACCGCAGTGGCACCCACCAAGCGCGCGATCATGCTTTAAGGTCAGGACTCGTTGATTACAGCCAGAAGATGACGGTGGCAGCGAGGGCGATGGCGGAGAAGAAGACGGTCGGGCAGCGGTCGTAGCGGGTTGCGACGCGGCGCCAGTCCTTGAGGCGGCCGAACATGATCTCGATGCGGTTACGTCGCCGATAGCGGCGCTTGTCGTACCTGACCGGCTCGTTGCGGGACCGCCGCCCTGGGATGCAGGGTTGGATGCCCTTGGCCTGGAGCGCATCCCTGAACCAGTCGGCGTCGTAGCCGCGGTCACCTAGCAGCCACTGAGCCTTCGGCAGGTCGTCCAGCAACGCGGCCGCACCGGTGTAGTCGCTGACCTGCCCGGCGGTCATAAAGAAGCTCAAGGGGCGTCCGTTCGCATCGGCTACGGCATGGAGCTTGGTGTTCATGCCGCCCTTGGTGCGGCCCATCAGGCGGCCAAGGCCCCCCTTTTTACCCGCAGGCTCGATGCCGTGCGGTGCGCCTTCAGGTAGGTGGCGTCGATCATAACCGTCTTCGGCTCGGCGCCTGCCGCCGCCAGCCCTTCCATCATCCGCGTGAACACGCCTGCCTCACCCCGGCGCTTCCACCGGTTGTAGAGCGTCTTGTGTGGCCCATAGGCGCTGGGCGCATCTCGCCAGCGCAGCCCATTGCGGTTGACGAAGACGATGCCGCTCAGAACCCGTCGGTCGTCCACCCGCGGCCGGCCGTGGCTCTTGGGAAAGAACGGCCGCAGCCGCTCAATCTGCTCATCCGTCAGCCAAAACAGGTCACTCATTCCGGTCTCCTCGCGGAGCCTGAATCAGATCGCGACGCTCACATCAATGGGTCCTGCCCCTAACTAGGCTCTCATACCATTCCCGATCGGAAGGGTATGAAAGACAGTCAGAACAGTCCGTTTCCGTTCGGAAATCGGAAATCGGAAATCTTCTCAGCTCAAGGTTGGAGTTCAATGATGGAAACGTCTGGATCTGGTTCAGGCTCCGTAGTAAGCGCAAAATGAGCGACCTGTCCTGACTGACGGACGAACCGATGGGCGGCTGCAAGCAATTGCCGGATGGCACGATGCAGGCAGGGTGACCGGTCAGCGTGATGTCAATTTATCGACGCAAGGATACCTTTCTTCACACCAAAGGCCGCTGGCGGGATGCAGAACACTACGGCATTGGTTCGACAACTGGCGACATTTCGTGTATCCCGGCGCGATGAAGGATCGGCATGAAGCAGTTGTCGAAGAGGTCCTGCATTGCTCAGCCAGTGCCGCGCATTCGCTTGTTGCTGCCAGCTGGTGTCGTTCGGGCCTAAAGCACGGTCTCGACGCAGGAGCCGATCGGGTTCCAGATCTTGTGTCTGCAAGTGACCTGATTCAGCGGCGGCAACGCTGTGAGTTGATGCTGGAGGTCGCGCGTCCCTTGCTCGACCAGCTGTTCCAGATCGTCTCTGCCACGGGTTGCGCCGTGATGCTGTCGGACAATGACGGTGTCGTTCTGGAAGCGCGTAGCCTCGCGGGTGACCGCGAGCTTTTCGATCGGATCGGCTTGACGCCCGGCGGAGTGTGGAGCGAAAGCCGGGAAGGCACGAACGGGATCGGCACCTGCCTGATCGAGGGTCGACCGGTCACGATCCATCGAGATGAACACTTCGCCAGCCGGAATACGGGCATAAGCTGCATGGATGCGCCGGTGCGCGATGCGACCGGCCAGCTTGTCGGCGCCTTGGATATCTCGAACTGCCGCTACGACCACAGCGCCGCGATGGGAATGCTCGTTCAGAAGATCGTGCAGGATGCCGCTCGCCGGATCGAGAGCGGCATCTTTCGCGCGCATTTCGCCTCGTACCGGATCATCGATGCCAATCTGCCAGGCGGCGATGCAGCCTTGCTGGCCGTTGATCGGGACGATCTGGTCATCGGCGCGACCTTCGCTGCAAGGCATCGGTTCAAACTGACCAACGCGTGTCTCGGGGGCCGCCGCACGGCTTCGAATATCCTCGGTGGCGAAGAAGCCACCTCGTTCGCTGACTCGGAACGGGCTTTCTTGCGCCGCGCGCTGGCGCGGGCAGACGGCAACGCCACCAAGGCGGCAAAGGAACTCGGCATCGGTCGAGCTACTCTCTATCGTCGAATGGAAAGGGTAGGTTTGCAGCGTCGCTGACATATCTGGTCTCCCCATTGTCTCGATAGCGAGACAATCGACCCATTCCATCAACCGGCAGTCCCTGTGCACCGCCGCCATCTCGCGGAACTATCGTCCTCGCGACCGGAAGGATCCGGCGGTTTCGAGAGGATGACGTGATGGACATACAGACCAACCCCGCCACTTCGATGACGGTGCCGTTCGCGGAACGCTACGACAACTTCATCGGCGGAAAGTGGACCGCGCCCAAGGACGGGCGCTATTTCGACAACATCTCGTCGATTACCGGCAGATCCATTGGTCAGGTGGCACGCAGTCAGGCGGCCGATGTCGAAGCCGCGCTGGATGCGGCGCATGCGGCGAAGGAGGCCTGGGGCCGCACCAGCGTTAGCGAGCGAGCCTTGATCCTCAATCGGATCGCGGACCGGATGGAGGAAAATCTTCGCGAGCTCGCCATCGCGGAAACCTGGGACAACGGAAAACCGCTACGCGAGACAATGGCCGCGGACATTCCGCTGGCGATCGATCACTTCCGCTATTTCGCAGGCTGCATCCGCGCGCAGGAAGGCGGTATCTCGGAGATCGATCACGATACGGTCGCTTATCATTTCCATGAGCCACTGGGCGTGGTCGGCCAGATTATTCCGTGGAACTTCCCGATCCTGATGGCGGTGTGGAAACTCGCACCGGCACTGGCGGCAGGCAATTGCGTGGTATTGAAACCGGCCGAACAGACGCCGGCGTCGATCATGGTCCTGATGGAAATCATCGGCGACCTGCTGCCCGCCGGGGTGGTCAACGTGGTCAACGGCTTCGGCTTGGAAGCCGGCAAGCCGCTCGCCAGCAGCAACCGCATCGCGAAGATTGCCTTCACGGGCGAGACGACGACGGGTCGGCTCATCATGCAATATGCCAGCGAGAACCTGATCCCGGTGACGCTGGAGCTCGGCGGGAAAAGTCCGAACATCTTTTTCGAGGACGTATGTCGCGAGGACGACGATTATCTCGACAAGGCGATCGAGGGCCTAGTGATGTTCGCGCTCAACCAAGGCGAGGTATGCACCTGTCCAAGCCGGGCACTGGTGCATGAGAACATTTACGACCGCTTCATGGAACGCGCGATCCAGCGCGTTGAGGCGATCAAGGCAGGCAATCCGCTCGATCTGGAGACAATGATCGGCGCGCAGGCATCATCCGAACAGCAGCAGAAGATCCTATCCTACATCGATATCGGCAAACAGGAGGGCGCCGAACTGCTGACCGGCGGCGAGGCAGCCCGGTTCGAAGGCGATCTTGCAGGCGGCTACTATGTAAAACCCACCGTGTTCCGTGGCCATAACCGGATGCGGATTTTTCAGGAGGAAATCTTCGGACCGGTCCTGTCGGTCACCACCTTCAAGGACCAGGATGAGGCGCTGAACATCGCCAACGATACGCTTTATGGCCTGGGCGCGGGCGTGTGGAGCCGGGATGCGAACACCTGCTACCGCTTCGGCCGCGCGATCCGCGCGGGACGTGTGTGGACCAATTGCTACCATGCCTATCCCGCCCACGCGGCGTTCGGCGGCTACAAGCAATCCGGCATCGGGCGCGAAAACCACCGCATGATGCTCGACCACTATCAGCAGACCAAGAACATGCTGGTCAGTTACAGCCCGAAGAAGCTCGGCTTCTTCTGAGGCGAACAGCCCGGGCACGGCGACGCGGAGTTTCGCCCGCCGCCCGGCCTTCGAACGATAAAACTACAGGAGAGATGTCATGAGCAAGACCATGAAAGCCGCCGTCGTGCGCGCCTTTGGCGAGCCACTGCGGATCGAGGAAGTTCCGGTTCCCGAGGTCCAGCCCGGCATGATCCAGGTTGCCATTCAGGCCTCCGGTGTGTGTCACACCGACCTCCACGCCGCAGAAGGCGACTGGCCGGTAAAGCCCGAGCCGCCCTTTATCCCGGGCCACGAAGGCGTGGGCTTTGTCTCCGCTGTGGGCAAGGGCGTGACCCACGTGAAGGAAGGCGACCGGGTCGGCGTGCCTTGGCTCTACACCGCTTGCGGTCACTGCACGCACTGCCTCGGTGGATGGGAGACGCTGTGCGAAAGCCAGTTGAACACCGGCTATTCGGTCAATGGCGGGTTCGCCGACTACGTGCTGGCCGACCCCAATTATGTCGGCCACCTGCCGGACAATGTCGGCTTCAACGAAATCGCGCCGGTGTTGTGCGCGGGCGTGACGGTCTACAAGGGCCTGAAGATGACCGATACCCGGCCCGGCGATGCGGTCGTCATCTCCGGCATCGGCGGTCTCGGCCATATGGCGGTACAATATGCGGTGGCCATGGGGATGAAGGTGGTCGCCGTCGACGTCGACGACGCCAAACTCGACCTCGCCCGCAGGCTCGGTGCGGTGGAGACGGTCAACGCACGGACGGACAATGATCCCGCCACGACGGTAAGGCGATTGACCAGCGGAGGCGCGCGCGGCGCGCTGGTGACCGCGGTGAGCGAAAAGGCCTTTGAACAGGCGGTCGGCATGATCGGGCGCGGCGGCACCGTCGCGCTTAACGGCCTGCCGCCGGGTGATTTCCCGCTCAACATCTTCGGCATGGTACTGAACGGTATTACCATACGCGGCTCCATCGTCGGCACCAGGCTGGACCTGCAGGAATCGCTCGAATTCGCTGGCGACGGCAAGGTGAAGGCGACGATCTCGACTGCCGGTCTCGAAGACATCAACTCGGTGTTCGACCGTATGCGGCAGGGCCAGATCGAAGGGCGGGTCGTCCTCGACCTGACCGTATAATGGCGAACGGTGACGAGCAGGACGAGGGAAAAATGGGGCGGGCCGCTTTGGTTCGCCGTGTGATTGCCACCGAGGCGGGAGCGGCGCTGCTGGCCGAAATCGTCGACCGTCACGGCCCGGTGCTGGTCCACCAGTCGGGCGGTTGCTGCGACGGTTCCAGCCCGATGGTTTATCCCCGCAGCGAGTTTTGCCTTGGCGGATCGGACGTGCTGCTCGGCACCATAGGCACCACGCCAGTCTATATCGGGGCGCAGCAATTCGCGGCATGGAAGCACACGCAGCTGATCCTCGACGTGGTGGAGGGACGGGGCGGGATGTTCAGCCTCGACAACGGAACGGGCCGACGCTTTCTCGTGCGAAGCCGTGTCTATGAGAAGGCCGAGATCACCATGTTGGCGGCAACCGACAGGCTTCACGCGATGCAAGCATCGGTGGAGCGCGATCCCGACGCCTTTTGGCTGGCCGAGGCATGCCGCCTGAACTGGAGCGTCTTCCCGACCAAAGCGGACGAGAGCAGCTTCGACAAAGCCGACTTCGGCATTCGCTGGTTTGCCGACGGCGAACTGAATGTTTCGGTCAACTGCCTCGATCGCCATCTGGATGCCCGTGGCGACAACGCCGCCATCGTTTTCGAAGGGGACGAGCCGGGCGAGGGGCGAACCCTCACTTACCGCGAACTGCATACGGAAGTCTGTCGTTTCGCCAATGTGTTGAAGGGCCGCGGAGTCGCCAAGGGAGATCGGGTAGTCCTGTACATGCCGATGGTACCCGAAGCCGCGATCGCCATGCTTGCCTGCACACGAATCGGCGGGGTACATTCGGTGGTGTTCGGTGGCTTTTCACCCGATAGTCTGTCTGATCGTATTTCCGATTGCGGCGCCAAGCTCGTTATCACCGCCAATGAAGGCAGGCGCGGCGGCAGGTCGGTTCCCCTAAAGGCCAATGTCGACGCGGCCTGTGCAAAGGCGGGCGGGGTCGAAACGGTTATCGTCGTACAGCGGACGACGACCGAGGTCGATCTCAAGGAGGGCCGCGATTGGTGGTGGCACGACTTGAGCAAAGGGGTCGATGCCGATTGTCCGCCCGAGCCAATGAATGCGGAAGATCCGCTGTTCATTCTCTACACCAGCGGATCGACCGGCAAGCCCAAGGGCGTGCTGCACAGCACCGGCGGTTATCTCCTGTGGGTCACGCTCACCACGGATCTTCTATTCGGGTTAGCCGACGACGATCTATTCTGGTGCACGGCCGATGTCGGTTGGATCACGGGCCACAGCTATGTCGTTTACGGGCCGCTCGCGAACGGCGCCAGCACGGTAATGTTTGACGGCGTGCCGACCTATCCTGATGCCGGACGCCTATGGGAAACGTGCCAGCGTCTGGGCGTCACCGTGTTCTACACCGCGCCGACCGCGATCCGCGCGCTGATGCGCGAAGGAGAGGAGCCGGTGAAACAACACGATCTGTCCCGGCTGCGGCTGCTCGGCACCGTAGGCGAGCCGATCAATCCCGAGGCCTGGAACTGGTATCACCGCGTGATCGGCGGCGAGCGTTGCGACATCGTCGACACATGGTGGCAGACCGAAACTGGCGCGGCGCTGATCGCGCCCGTGAACGGCACGGCGGAGGCGAAGCCAGGATCGGCGACCAAGCCGCTGCCGGGTGTATTTCCGGAACTGGTCGATGCCGAAGGCCGCACACTGGCCGGCGCGGTGGAGGGCAATCTCGTCCTCACCCGTAGCTGGCCCGGTCAGATGCGCACGGTTTACGGCAATCACGAACGCTTCTTTCAGACCTATTTCAGCACCTACCCGGGCAGCTATTTCACCGGAGACGGCGCACGTCGCGATGCCGATGGCGATTACTGGATTACCGGCCGGGTGGATGATGTGATCAACGTATCGGGCCACCGCATGGGCACCGCCGAAGTCGAAAGCGCGCTGGTGGCGCATGAGCGTGTGGCGGAAGCGGCGGTGGTGGGCATGCCGCACGATATCAAGGGACAAGGCATTTACGCCTTCGTGACGCTCAACGCGGATCAGGAGGGCGACGAGGCCCTGCGTGCCGCGCTGTGCAAATGGGTGCGCAGCGAGATCGGTCCGATCGCCACGCCCGATGCGATCCAGTTTGCGCCCAGCCTACCCAAGACGCGCAGCGGCAAGATCATGCGCCGCATTCTGCGCAAGATTGCCGAAGGGAAACCGGGCGAAGTCGGAGACATGTCAACCTTGGCCGACCCTGCGGTGGTCGACGAACTCGTGGCCAACCGCATCAGCGCCTAGGGTCCGTGACGGGGACAGGAAAGCTTTCCGAAGTTAGGATCGTCTCCGGCACCGTTCCCGATTGGGAACGGCCAGCGGGACGCCTCCCCCAAGTGGTCGGGCTGTCGGCCGCCGAATGGATCCGCTTTCCCGAATCCTGTTCCCGATTGCTCTTTCCCGAAATTCCCCTCCGGAGATGGAGAAACGGGACAAATCGAGACAAACGAATGGCTGCTTTCGGGGGTCCGGATTGCTCGCCTCAATGACCGAAATGGGGCGTGAGCTGCCTAGCGGCTTTTGGGCCAAAGCCGCGGGAAAGCCGACGTTGCATCCGGCGCTGGCCCGATGTCCGCTTGCCCCTCCAGCGATCTGAAACCTGCCTTTCGGCTTGCGCCCCATCCCAGACGCTGCGCAGCTCGTTAGCTCGCCCCAGAACGCCTGCTTGGAACGCCGTTCGGCAGTTCCATTCTAATTATCTGTTAACATAGATCGCCGAGAATCCGCATACGGCGTTTAGCAGCCGCACGCCCTGGAGGCCGGCGCGAAAAGGGGATAGAGGCTCATGTTGCTTAAGGTTCATCGAGCTGCATATCTGCTACTCGCGCTGACTTGCGCTTACGCCGTGGTTGCTGACAAGTATGCTCTAGCATCGAACGGCCAAGTGGCTTCACCCGCGCAGCGCACATCCCCTGAAAGAGACTACCAGTCGGGACGCAAGCTCGAAGGCGCCGGATTGGCTCAATTCCTCAAAGGCAAATTCTTGAGACCAATCGAGAGGCAGCGACTTTCCTTCCCAGGGCTGCACTTCCACGCTCCCGGAAAGGTCATCGTCACAAGTGCGCAAGGCCTCCTATCTGAAAACGCGACTTACCAGGTGAATGGTGACCAAGTGTGTCTTACGCAAAGATCGGTAAGAGATCTCAATTGCTTTGGTTTGTCAGTTGTCGGTCATCGCGAGGCGATTGCACATCTACGTATCAATGGCACCTCTACTTATGTTGGTTTACGTGCAGTAGAGGGATAGGCATGTCCGCGATCCACCCAGACCTCGCCATTAGATCGGCTCTGGGCACGACCCGAAAGCGGACGCGGGCGGGCGCTTACGACCACTCAGCGCAGCTGCCGGTTACGCTGGGCCAGCAGCTTTTCACCATCTGGTCTAATCTCGCCCTTGGGCGTGACGTGTCGGTAAAGGGTCTGCCGGGTAATGCCGAGTTCAGCACACAGGTCGGCGATCTTCGTTTCAGGCTTTCCCATTGCCGCCTGAGCAAGACGCAGCTTGGCCGGCGTCATTTTGAATGGACGTCCGCCATATCGACCGCGCGCGCGCGCTGAAGCGAGGCCTGCTTGGGTGCGCTCGACGATCAGCTCGCGCTCGAACTCAGCAAGCCCGGCAAATATCGCGAAGATCAGGCGGCCGTTGGCGGTTGTGGTGTCGATCGAAGCGCCTTCGCCCGCAAGCACCTTCAGGCCGATTTCCCGCTTGGTCAGATCTCCGACCAGGTTGACGAGGTGGCGCAAGTCGCGGCCAAGCCGGTCCAGCTTCCACACGACCAGCGTATCGCCGCGCCGAAGTGCCTTGAGGCAGGCATCCAGTCCCGGGCGTGTGTCGCGCCGCCCTGAAGCCGCATCCTCATAGATATGCTCGGGAGCGACACCGGCGCCGATCAACGCGTCGCGCTGGAGGTCATGGACCTGGCTACCATCTGCCTTTGACACCCGGGCGTAACCGATCTGGGTTGTCACATATACGTCCGTTCGTGTGACAGAGCGGGAGCGCTCCTCCAACAATCCTCATCCTGTCACATAACCCGTCTTCTGGTCTATGCTCCATGAACAGGTCCGCTTTCCTGTTTCGTGACGAACAGGACACCGATGCCGACCAAGACCATTCTGTCGCCCGCGCAGCGCACTGCCATCTTCGATCCGCCCGCTGATCGCGCGACGATTGAACGGCTCTACACGCTCGGTCCCGATGATCTGGCGCAGGTGGCGCGACGTCGGCGCGGGGCCAACCGGATCGGCTACGCGGTGCAGCTTTGCTACCTGCGTCATCCCGGCCGCGGGCTGCTGATGGGTGAGGCGGTGCCCGACGCCATACTCAAGCTGCTCGCCGAGCAGATCGGGTGCGCGGCCGACGACTTCACCGGCTATGCCATGCGCTCCACGACGCTGCGCGAACACCGTGCCGAAATCGAAGCCCTGCTCGGTCTGCGTGCCTTTGCGCGAGTGGACGTGCGAGCGATGCTGGCGCTGGGATCGGAGATCGCCGCCTCGACCGACCGGGGCGAGACGATTGTCGCCGGCATGGTCGATCGCCTGCGCGCAGACCGGATCGTGCTGCCGGCACCATCGACGCTGGAACGGCTCGCGCTTATCGTGCGGACACGGGCGCGCAAGGCCGCTCATGCTAACCTGATCCGCGACTGTTCGGCCGAGCAGGAAGCCGCGCTCGAACATCTGATCGCAACCGACGACCACGGCCGCACCCGGCTCGGGTGGATACGCGAATGGCCCGAAGCCCCTTCGGCCGCCAACCTGAAAGGGATTATCGAACGGCTTGACGCTGTGCGCGGCATCGGGATCGCAGCGGATAGGGCGCGACGTATACATGCCGCCCGCTATGCCGTCATCGCACGGACCGCCGGTATCGTCACCGCCCAGCACCTGCGACGTCTCGAACGCCTGCGCCGGCTCGCCATGCTCATCGCCTCGATGATCGAGATGGAGGCGGGATTGACTGATGCCGCACTGGTCATGGTCGAGAAGATGGTGGGCGCGCTGTTCCGCCGCGCCGACCGCAACCGCTCCGATCGGTTGCTCGGCCAGGCACGGATGCTGAAGGACACCGCACGCTTCCATGCCCGGCTCGGTCGCCTTCTGGTCGATGCTCGCGCGAGTGGGCGCGATGCCTTCCGCACGATCGACGCCAAGGTTGGCTGGGAGCAACTCGAACGCAGCATCCGCTTCGCCGAGGACCTGACGCGCTCGGCCGACGACGGGCTGGAGGAAGTGGTCGAACGCTATACCGCCGTCCGGCGGTTCGCCCCGACGTTTCTTGCCGCTTTCACTTTCCGCACCGCGCGGTCGGGCGATCCGCTGCTCGGCGCGATCGAGGTGTTGCGCACGATGTACCGCGACGGTCGATCGGCCCTGCCGAAGCGGGTGCCAACCAGCTTCATCAAGCCGCGCTGGCGCAAGGTCGTGCAGCCTGCGGAAGGGACGATCGACCGGCGCGCTTACGAGATCGCGGTGATCGTCCATCTGCGCGAGCGGCTCGGGTCGGGCAGCATCTGGGTGGACGGCAGCCGCGCCTATCGCACGCTCGACGACTATCAGCTGCCCGTGCCCACTTTTGAGGCGATGCGCGCGACCGGCGATCTGCGCCTGGCCGTGCCGACCGACTTCCCCGAATGGTATGAGGAGCGCCGCACCCTACTGGTCCGGCGCATGACGGAGGTGGAACGCGCAGCCGCGGCGGGCGAGCTGGTCGACGTGACAATCGAGCGCGGGCAGTTGCTGATCTCGCCGATCCGGCGCTCTCCCTCCGACGATGCCGATGCACTGAAGGCCCGGCTCTACGCGATGCTGCCGCGCGTCCGCATCACCGACCTGCTGGTCGAGGTCGCCGCATGGTCGGGTTTCGCCGACCGCTTCGTCCATGCGCGCAGCGGCGCCTCCGCCTCCGACCAATCCGCGCTGATGGGTGCGATCCTCGCCGATGCGACCAATCTCGGCCTGGGCCGCATGGCCGAAAGTTCGCGCGGGCTGACGTTGCCTCGCCTGCGCTGGACGGCGGAATGGCATGTGCGCGACGAAACCTACCTGTCGGCGCTGGCGGCGATCGTCGATTGCCACACCGCGCATCCCCTCGCGGCGGTTTGGGGACCGGGCGACACATCGTCGTCGGACGGCCAGTTCTTCCGCGCCGGTGGTCAGGGCGAGGCCCTCGCCGATCGCAACGCCCGCTACGGCACCGAACCCGGCGTGCTGTTCTACACCCACGTCACCGACCGCTTTACGCCGTTCCATACCAAGGTCATCGCCGCCAATGCCGGCGAAGCCGCGCATGTCCTCGACGGCCTGCTCGACCATGAGAGCGAACTGGTGATCCGCGAACATGCGACGGATACCGCCGGCGCGGTCGATCACGTCTTCGGTTTGTGCCACCTGCTCGGCTTCCGCTTCGCACCGCGCATCCGCGACCTCAACGAGCGCCGGCTGTATGGCCTGTCGCCGCTCGACCCGTGGCCGACGCTGCGCCCGCTCGTCGCCGGGCCGGTCAACCTCCGCGCGATCGAGGAGAACTGGGACGAAACCCTGCGCCTTGCCGCCTCGATCCGTGCCGGCACCGTCAGCGCCTCGGTCATGCTGCGCAAGCTGGCGGGTTTCCCGCGTCAGAACCCGGTCGCCCGCGCCCTGCGCGAGATTGGACGGATCGAGCGCACACTGTTCATGCTCGACTGGTTCGACGATCCCGACCAGCGGCGCCGCACCGGCAGCATCCTCAACAAGGGCGAGGCCCGCAACGCGCTCGCCCGCGCCATCTTCTTCAACCGGCTCGGCGAACTGCGCGACCGCACCTTCGAGAACCAGCGCCATCGTGCATCCGGCCTGACCCTCGCCACCGCGGCCGTGACGCTCTGGAATACCGTCTATCTCGACCGCGCCGTCCGTCATCTGCGCGGCAGCGGCGTCGACGTGCCCGACGAACTGCTCGCCCACGTCGCCCCGCTGGGCTGGGAGCATGTCGGCCTGACCGGCGACTATCTTTGGGGCGAGATCGACAAACCCCGTGAACGGTTCAGGCCGCTCCGGCTCCACCAGCAAGGCCGGGACACTTAGCGTACGTTTTCGACCATCCTCTCACCGGCCCCCAGTAAGAGCTAGACCCGAATGGCGGTGCCAGATGGAAGCCATCTCGGGTCAGCAGTCTAGTAGTGAGCGCGATGGCGTTAGGCGGATCGCTGCTCGCTCATTACCGGCTTCGCGATTTCTGTAGAATCTGATCCTGCGCCATCTCGCGCACGCGCTGTTCCTGGCGCGCTTTAACCTCGATGCCGGCGATGGTCTCGCCACGGCCGATCCTCATCGCGACCTCTTCCTTTCGCTCCGCCACAAACTCGCGTTGCTTCGTATGGTCGTTTGGGAAACGCTCCCCTGCGACGACCATTGCAAGCGAGACGTGGCTTTGCGCTTTGCGCAGCTCAGGGTCTTTCGCGTTCTGGACGTCCGACTGGCGGCGGAAGCGTTCAGCGAGATCGGCGCGCGGTTCCGGCTGCTCCTTGCTGTCGCGGGCCTGGTTGGCGGTGCGGGGCGAGCGGGCCTGGTTGTCGGGAACCCCGGCCTGCCTGGCTTGCTCCCGTTCGGCCGCGGCCCTGGTCTTTTCGTCGGGCTGATAACCATCAACCTTGATCCCCTGCGCCGAGGCGGCGAGATAGGCGGCGCGTTGGAAATCCGCGTCGCCGCTCACTTTGATCGATGTCCATCCGTTTTCCTTGGCGAGCCGGATCAGATCGGGAAGTGATTCCCGATCCTTCGCCTTGATGCGATCGTGGGCGAGGGTCGCGACAGGCTCCTTGTCATGCGCGCTGCGATAGAGCTTGTTGCCGACGCGCAGGAAACGCGAGTCCAGCTCGGGGGGCACTTCCATTGGTCGACGACGGCGGCTTTCGCCTTCCTTGCCGGCGCCGGCAGCATCGACATTCTCAACCATGTCACCGCTCCTGTTCGATCACACCTACAACCTCGTTTCCCTGTCGCTCGGCCGACACGTCGATGAGCATGTCCGGATGATCCTGGGTGACGACGCAATCCATTGCGAACGTGAAGGGATCAGGGTCGGTTAGCTGGTCGAATGTCGGCATCACGCAATCAGGCAAGTCTTCATCGTCGCGCAGCGTTCGCGGGATCGGCGGCACTTCCGGCGCCGGATGCACGCGAGCCTTGAAAAGTCCGTCCGAATAGTAGCGGATCTTGTCGCCGTGAATCGGCGGGATGCCGCCCCGCAGGAGCAGCAATTCGTCGTCGGGAAACTGCATCAGCTCTTGCGGGAGCAGGAGGGCGCGGCGCTGATCCGACATAGACTTGGAGCGGTTGGCGAGAACGCCGTGGATCGTCAGCGACTTGGTGACGGATTCCTGCCCAACATAGCCGATCCTTTCGGAAAGCTCATTTGCGACCCGCAGCTCCTTGGGGGTGAAGGCGACCTCGACGCCGCAGTTGGCGACGATTTCGTTGGCGACATGCTCGCCATAGACGGCGCGGAGCTGCGATCGGGACTGGATCACTGGCAGGAGGCGGATGCCGTACCCGGCGACGTAGGAAAAGGCGCTGGCGATCACCTGTGCGCGGCCGATCCTCGCGAACTCGTCGAGGATAACGAGAACCTTCAGCGGCGTCGCCGCATCAGGAAGGTCGCGCACGTTCAGATCGACGAGCTGCTGGAACAAGAGATTGTAGAGGGGGGCCACCCGATCCAGCTCGTCGGGCGAGACGCCAAGATAGATCGATATGGGCTTGGTGCGCAGCTCGCGCAGATCGAAGTCGCACTCTTCCGTCGCCGCATCAACGCGCGGATTGAGCCAGAGGCTCAGCTTGGAGGTGACGGTCTGGACGATGCCGGCGAACGTGTTGTCCGCCCCCGACGTGAAGTCGGCGAGCGCGTTGCGGCATCCCTGCGACAGATCGAGCGAGCGATCATCGAGAACGCGGCGGAAGAACCCCCGCGTATCGCCCGTTGTCATCAGCCGGTAAATCGCGCCAATGGTGAACGGCTGATCGGCAACTGCCAAGTAGGCGCCGACGCCAACAAAGGCGGTTCGCGCCGAATCCGTCCAGAAGGGCTCGCCCCTTTCGGGGGGCACGAAAAGCATGGTGGCGATCTTCTGCAATTCGATCACAACCTGGTCGGGATCGGTGCGGTCGATATAGCCGAGCGGATTGTAGCGGGCGGTCCGCCCTTCGGGATCGGTCGGGTTGAACAGGTAAACCGCCTGCCCGTAGGTCTGGCGAAAACCCGCCGTGGCATCCCAATTTTCCCGCTTCACGTCGAGAACCACGACCGATTCCTGCCATGACAGCAGGTTCGGGATGACGATCCCGACGCCCTTGCCCGAGCGGGTAGGGGCCTCGACGATGCAGTGTTCGCTACCCCCGAACGTGAGGAACTTGCCGCCCTTCTTGCCGAGGACGATGCCGCTGTCTGCCCGGAAGCCGGCGCGGCGGATTTCGCCTTCCTTTGCGAAGCGGGCGGCGCCGTGCAACGGCGGCTTACGCTTCAGCACCCACCACAGCATGAGGCCGGCGATGATGGCGCCAACTAGGCCGCCTCCGGCAAGCGCCTTCAGCACCACCGGATCGTGCCGATAATACCAGAAGAAGCCCGGCATCTTGAAAATGTCGAATTTCGCGCTGGGGAGGCCGAGGTAGATCCACGCCACGACCGACGTGATGAGGAAGGCGACGACGATCGCGACGGGGATGCCCATCGCGAGGATGGTGCCCTTCCTAGGCTGCATGACGCCCTGCAGGATCATAGTAGATTTCGGTAATCTGAAACTCGCCTTCCTCCTTCTTCATCTGCACCACGACGTCGACGAGGATCTTCAGCAATGAGCGTATGTCATCGCGCGCGAGATCGGCGCCGCCTTCGCTCTCCTTCACCAGCAGCGTCAGTTGCTCAAACGCCAGCTCGGCCGAGTCCGCATGGATTGTCGTGATCGAACCGGGATGGCCGCTGTTGACGTTGCGGAGATAGAAGAACGCCGTCCCGTCGCGCAGCTCTTGGAGCAGGATGCGATCGGGCCTCATGCGCAGCGCGCTTTCCAGCAGCTCCTTGGCCGTCACCTTGGCGGTGCCGTTGCCGTCCTTGCTGTAGATCATGTGGACGACGTTCTTGTGAGGCACCACCAGCTCGCGCGTGTCCTCGATCGTCAGAAGGCGCTCATGCTCTGGAATGAGCTGGATAAGGCCCTTGGAGAACGTCGTCTTGCCCGAGCCCGTGGCGCCGGAAATCAGAATGTTGAGCCGGCTGCGCACAGCCAGCTCGAAAAACTCCACGTGCCTGCCCGCGTGGAGCAGGCCGAGCAGCTTTTCTTCGACAGGGCTGACCCGCTTGCTCGCGACCTTTGTATGCGCAAACAGGCCGCTCGCCTCAAAATCCTGCATCGTGAGCGTCTTCGTCGACGGCTTGCGGATCGTTATCGACACCGTGCCGTCGGGCACGACAGGCGGCAGCACGAGCTGGACACGCTCGCCGGTCGGAAAGATCGTCGAGCAGATCGGATTTTCGCGCGTCACGTCCTGCGATGTGAAAGCGGCCGCTGCCCGGGCCAGTTGATTGAGCGCGTCGAGCGTCAGATCGCCTTCGCTCTCCCAGGTCCAGCCTCCGCGTCGCTCGACGCCGACGATCGTAGGTTCATTGATGATGACTTCGGTAACGCCATCGTCATCGAGGTAGCGCCGGAGCGGCCGAACGGCGTGATCGAGGATCGCCGTGTTGCGGAACGGCGCGTTCATTTCAGGCCCAGCCCATAGACTTGCGAGAAGTCGAAATCCTTGGCGACTGTGATCGCCAGCTCGGTCCCCTGATTCACCCGCACAATGGGGCGAATGTTCTGCGTGTCTTGGAGAATTTGCGACGTTGTGTCGCCGGGGGTGCGGAACACCGTCGAGCCTTGCGGACTGACAGCCTGGCCGGCGATTTGCCCGCCCGCGTCGAGGACGCTGAACAGCATGGCGGCGCCGAAGCGCTGCCAGAAGAAACGATCGACCTTGCCGGTGATGCCGGCACGGCCGAGCGGATCGGAGGCCGGCGAACCTATGTCGATCGCCACGCCGCGAGGTGTGACGGCACGGGTCCACATCGCAAAGAGCCGATTTTGCCCGCGCTGCAACCCGCCCTGATACTCGCCGAAAACGCGCGTCCCTTTCTCGAGAAGCACGACACGGCCGTTATCCGAATACACATCTCGAGGAATGATGCAGGTCGTATAGCCGGGCACGCCGCTATCCATCGCGGTTTGCAGCGTGCAGGGGATGATCGCCCCCGCAGTGACGAGATAGTTGCGATCCCCGATCATGCGGGCCGAGGCCGTGCCGATCGTCGAGGTTTGCTTTAGCGTGTCGAGGTTCGTCGCCTTGGGCGGCGCGCTGTCGCCAACGTCCTGCGCATTGCCAGCGCCGGCGCCGGTTACGCCGCCCAGGGCGCGGCTCACGCCCTCATTGGCATTGTAGGCGATCAGGGTTGAACGGCGGGCGTTGTCGCGCAGGGTTCGAGCTTCCGTCGCGCGTCGTTCCGCCTCGCTTGCCGCACGGCTCTGGCCTCCCGCCGATCCATTCGGCGTGATCGGCTGACCATCCGGGCCGATCGCCGGCACCTGTTCGCCGGCGAGCTGGACGGGCGCGTTGGGATCGCGCGGCGCCGTCGCGAGCGTCGGCGCGATCACCGAATTGGGATCATAAGGCGCCTCCGCAGCCGGGGGCGGTGCCTTTCTCGCATCGAGGGCCTTGTTGCCGCTCCCCGAGCCGGTGACGAGAGACAGCACGCCGAAGACGATCGCCCCCGCCAGCGCCGCGCCTACCACCATCTTCTTGTTGTCCCACTGGACCGCATTGAGCGAGGGAATGCGGTTCGGACGATCGGCCGCAGGGGTGCGGTCGATTTCGTTCACGTCGGGCGTCGCATCGACGTCGAATCTCTTATCGGACACGTCAGTTCTCCGTCGTGCGCTCGACCGCTTCCGAGGCCGTGTCCGTCTTGGGATCGCGGCCGTAGAAGTTCGGGCTTTCGTTGTAGATGCACAGCACCACCTTCCCCCGGCGGAGGCGCATTTCCTTGTAAACGCCGTGGATGACCACGAACTCGTCGCGGACGTCGAAAGGCGCCGTTGCCTCGCTCCCGTCCGGGTTGACGGTGAAGATGGCGGGGATCTCGCGCTGGTTTGGGAAGCGCAGGACCGTGAATTGCCCGTTATCGCTGACTTCGGACGGTTGCAGGTCGGATGAGCCCTGGACCTTGTAGTTGAGGTTCCGCGTCCCTTCGAGGACGCCTATGTCGAGGGCTGACTTGATCGCGCCGTTCTGCGCAGCGAGCGCCGCGGCGAGCTGCTGGCGCTGCGCCGCCAACCGGGCCTGCGCCGCTTCATATTCGGGGTAACGGAGCCGGACCTTGAAGAAGGTGCCCGGCGAGCGCGATGACGCGACCGCTGAAAGCTCGAACGTGTAGTTGCGCTTGGTCCCCTGGAAATCCGTCACCACGATCAGGTTCGTGGCGCCGGCACGCTCGCGAGGCTTGACGAAGAGGGAGTTTTCAGCCGGCGCGACCTCCCACGACACCGTGTCACCCATCGCCACGAACTTGATGACCTCGCCGGGGGCGAACTCGATCTGCGTCGCGGTCCGGAACGCGCTCCGGATTTGAATCACGTTGCCGTCGGTATAATTGACCTCACGGATACGGGCATCGGGGCCGCGCTGCATCGGGGTCTGCGCCAGCGCAGGCGTTGCCGACACGGCGCCAATCGCCGCAGCCAGGAGCAGGATCGTCTTCATCGTGCGGGAACCTCCACGTCGGCCCGGTATGTCTTCACCTGAAATCCGAGCGGATTGGCGTATCGGCCGGACTCCGTTTCCGGCTTCGACAGCACATCGAAAGTGATGGTCGCGATCGCCGGCGTCTCGATCACCTGTTGATCGCGCTGGAGCCGCTTGATGAACCGGACCTGCGCGACGTTGGGCGAAATGAAAGCAACCGAGCGGATCGCCACGAACACCGCATCGCTGGCGGTGAACTGATTTTGCGGGGAATCCGGGTTGTCCTTCTTGTAGAAGGCCGTCCAGCGGTTCTGTTCTTCCCGCGCCGATAGCGCCAGCACCTTGCGAAAGAACTCCTCGCGCGCTTGGGGAATCCACCCTTCGCGAGCGCGCACATAGTCGGCGAGGAAATACTTACGGATCGCCTCGTCATAGGTGATGGTCCTGTCGCCTCGCAGCTCCTGGGTGACTTCCGTAGCGCCGGTCGATCGATCGACCGTGACGACATAGGGAACCACCGTCTTGAGCGGCGAGAGCGCCAACACGGCCGCGGCGCAGATCGCAGCGAACGCCATCGCCACGATGGCAACGATCCACGCGATGCGCCGCGAGCGGACCGCAGCAACGAACCGATCCCTGTCCCAGCTTTCCGCTTCCGCGAAATAAGCCTTCAGATCTTCCTCTTTGTCCTTCACGCCGATCGCCATGTCAGCAGCTCGCATATGAGGTTTGGAGCGCCGCGGTCGGGCCGGCGCCGGGGCTGACCGCACCGATCGCCGGCACCTTCTCGTTTCGTGACGTATCCGGCCCCGTCGGCCCCGGCGCCGCGTTCTCGGGAGGGAAAAGGTTGGTTGTGGGGGGAGGCGATGGCTGCGCCGGGGGTGTGCCACGTGGCACACCCCCCTCGGGCGACGCCGCAGCGGCCGACACAGCGTTCGGCGCCGGAATCGTCGGCAACACCGTCCCATATGGGTTCGCAGGCCGCTTCTGCCGCCCGTTGCAGCGGGGCAGCTTTTCGTCCTTTGCGGCGCTTGCCGGGATTGACGGAGTGAGGGTCGCGAGGGCGAGAAAGGCCAGTGCCGAGCCGAGCTTCATGCCGGGTCTCCCGTTAGCTGTTGTTGTAGAGGGTGCCGCCACCAGCGGCTCTTGCTTCGGCGCGACGAGCACGATTGGCCTGCCAACGGCTGATCGCTCTTTGCGGCGCGTTCGACCAAGCGCGGCCGAGCATCGGCGCGACGTTCCCGGTCGCGGCGTTCGCGAACTGCGTCGCGAGCGACGCGCCTCCGCCACCCAAGCCGGCGGCCATGCTCGGTATCTGCAAAAAGAAGAAGAACCCAAGCGCGTAGAAACCGAGTGCCTTCACCGATGCGAGGATCAGCGAGTCATCCTGCGTGATCGCGTCAATGAACGCATCGGCCGCATTGGAGATGAAAACCGTCACCAGCAGCGCGAAGGCTACGAGAATGACGTAATTTACGATGCTGCCGAGCCACTGGAAAAAGAACGGCCGCGTGGAGTCGAACAACAGCGCGGCCACAAAAAGCGGACCGACCGCCGCCAAGAGCGCCAGTGCGAAAAGGGCGAAGGCACATATCGCGAAGCCGAGAGCCGACGCCAGCAACGCGGCCAGCATAATGACGACATTGATGATTTCGCTGACGATGATTTCATCCCAGTTGTTCGGGATGCCGACGAGGTTTTCCCCTTCCTCCGCGGTGTGTGCAGCAACGATCTCTTTGATGTTCGCGATAGCGCGAACCGCGCCCTTCAAAATGCCGTCGAAGAAGCCGCCCAGGCCATTGACGTCCTGCGCGCCTACGGCGTTCGCAACCTCTCTCGGCAGGCCATCCATAGCGAGCAGCCCGACCGAGGCACCGTATAGTGTCGTTACCGCGAAGACGAGCGCCGCGAGCTTCATGCCGCGATAGACGAACTCACGGAAAGGATATTCGACCGCGCCTCGCAGGATCGCGAAGCCGAGCAGGATGATGTAGATCGTCACTCCCACCCGGAGCGGACCGGAAATCCAACCGATAACCCCTGCATAGGTGGCCATCACGCCCGCCAAAGCAGCGTTGAGCTGGTTGAACATCTCGGTGTAGATATTGAAACCCATCATCCGATCCCGGATTGTTCAACCTCAATTAGATACCGGCTTCCTTGCGGAGCTTGTCGGTCTCGGCACCATTTGAGATTGAAGTTTTTGCTGCATTCACACTGTTGCAATTGCCGATCACCACGGCAGGCCATGAAGCGGGCGGGCGTTGAGATGCCCGCCATGCGCCACAAATCGCCTCCATCTCCGCGAGTTCATCGCGATGCTGGAGGTAATACTTTGTCGTCCGCGCCGGCATGTCAGACCGAAGCTCGCCATTCTCAGAGGCCGAGTCATTCTTGCCGCAGGCGGCCAGCATCAAAATACAGGGGATGAGCCAAGGCCATTTCATCACGGATTGACCCCGGCCTCAGTCCGCAGCTTGTCAATCTCGGCCTTGTTCGACGCGAGGCTGCGCTGATAGTCGGCTTGCGCCTTTGCACGGCGTTGAAGCTCGATTGCCTGCAAGCCCATCTGATCGTTCATCATCTGCGCGGTTTCGAGCTGGAGGCGCGCGGACATATCGGCTCGCTCGGCCGCCGACGTCGAGCTGTTGAGCCGGGAGCGCAACTCTTCCAGGCCCTCGCGCCGGCTCGTAACGGCATCGCCGACGTTGCTTGCCAGACCCGTCGAAACGGCCGCCTCGCGCGAGCCCTGCTCGTATGCGGCCCGCTGCGCGGCCGTCATCGTTTGCGGCCCACGGCCGATGAGATCCTGATAGACGTCATTGGCCTTGCCCCGAAGGCCGCCGATGACGTTGAGATCGCCATTGGTGTAGCCGTCGAGGCTGCTGGACGACACGTTGCTGGTCCGCAGCACGTCGTTCTTGAGCTGATTGGCGACGTTGCCAATGTCGGTCATCTTGTTGAGGTCTTGGTAGAGCTTCTGCGCTTCTTGTATCTGAGCGGCGCCCTGCTGGATCACCTGCACGCCCTGTCGCACTTGCTCGATCTGCTGGAGGATCGAGCTAACATCATGGACCGGAATGCCCTGTGCGTGCGCCGAGCCGGCCACCAACAGCGCCGATCCCGACAGCGCGAGAGCGATAATCTTTAAGCTACGCATGTCCCTTCTCCTTCAGCTTGGACGACGACGTTGGTGGAATACGGGGAGCCAGTTGGCGGGGTCCGGGCCGAACTCGGCCGCAGCCGCGACGGCGATCGGCGTCGTCTCGGCCCGGCCTGAAAGCACGGCCAGCTCGTCATCGAGGCCGGTTAGGTCCAGCTCGACAACCACGCTGTCGTGCCCCTGTTTGACGAGGAACTTGCGCGACTCCGGCGACAATTCCTCGCGGATGAGCTGATATTCAGCGTCGGTGAGGGAGAAGCCCTCCACATAGTCGCGGCGCGCGCCCTTGGGGTTCGGGAGCATCACCTGGGTCGCGACCTGTTCGAGGATTGAGTGCGCAATATCACTCTTGAGCGCGTCAGCCGGCGACTGCGTGGCGAACACCATCATGGCGTTGCGCTTGCGATAGGTCTTCAAGCCGTCCTGCGCGAAGCCCCGGAATGCTTCGTCCTGCAGTGCCTTCCAGAACTCGTCGATGGCGATGATCGTCCGCTCGCCGGTCAGGAGCTTGTCGATCCGGTGGAACAGGTAGAGCATCAGCGGCGTGCGGACCTCGCCGTTGTCGAGGAAGTCCGTCATGTCGAAGCCGATGAACCGCGCATCGAGCGTCAGCAGATCGGAGGGGTTGTCGAAAACCCACCCCATCGATCCGCGCGACGTCCATTTTTCGAGACGGGCGCCGATGCCGCCAGCATCCGCCATGCCGAGCATGGTGCGCAACGCATCCAGCGAGCGATCCTCCCGAGGCAACCGCATCACGGCGGCAATGCCCTCGTCGATCAGGCGCTCTTCCTGCACCGTGATCGGACGGCTTTCGGCGCGGACGAGCTGGCGCACCCACAGCGACAGCCAGGCCCGATCCTCCGACGTGTTTTCGAGCGCCTTGAGCGGCGCGAACCCGGTCGGTTTCCCGTTCTCGAGCGTCAGATAGGTGCCGCCGGACGCCAGCACGAAAATCTGCGCGCCGCGATCCTTGTCGATGAAAATCTGGCGTGCGCCGGTCTTCTCGGCCTGCGCCATGAGGAAGTTGACGATGACCGTCTTGCCGCCCCCGGTCGGGCCGACGATCAGCGTGTGGCCTATGTCGCGCTTGTGGAAGCTGAAGAAATAGGGACTGCGCGCACTCGTCTTCATCAGCGCGATCGCGTCGCCCCAATGGTTGCCCGTCGGAAGGCCAGCGGGATAGGTGTGGAACGGCGAGAAGGCCGCGAAATTGAGCGACGTGATCGGCGCCGGCCTCGCGCGCCACGCGAAATTGCCGACGAGCTGGCTCCAAAAGGCGGCTTCCAGCGCCGCCCCTTCCCGCGCCGCGACCATGCCGGTGTCGGCCAGCGCCGCCCGCGCGATCGACATATTGTCGCGCAGCCCTTTCAGGCTGTCGGAATAGACCGCGAGCGTGAAATGATGATCGCCCAGGACGAAGCGGTTCGACATGAGATCATCGGCCGCGTCGACGAGATCGAGCATCTGACTGACGGCGCGGTCGTCGGCGTTCTCCATCTGCTTTTGCCGCAGCCGGAACCGCTCCGATGCCGCAGCGCGGCCGAGGAAGGTGAAGGATTGCGTCAGAACGAAGCCGAAATCGACCGCGAGCAGGGACTCAAACTGGCGGGGCGTCGTGAACGCCGGATATTCGCGGATGCCGAAGATCCCGCCGAAGGCGCTGCGATCGGCGTCGCGGACCTCGACCGTCTCCCCGCCGAAAATGACCCGCTGTCGATAGAGGGCGCTGCCAAGATGGCCGCGAATGATCGGGACGCGCCGGTGCCGCCCCGTCATCACCATTTCCACGACCTCGAGGGTTTCCGAGAACTTGAGGCCGTTGTGCCCGTAGATCGCGAGCCGGCGCGGCGAGCAGCGATCCATCAGCTTCTCGAAATCGCGCGCCTTGTCCTCCAGCGCCTCCAGCAGATCGGCGTCGACCTCGTTGGCCTCCGCTTCCGCCTTCGCCTTGTTCTTGAAGAGCTGGACGAGCTTGTCGGCGCCGTGGACCGAGGGACGCAGCACCAGCGTCACGAAGAAGCGGTTGATGAACAGCCGCTCCTTGTTCATCCGTGCGAAGTAGGCGGCGTCCAGCTCGCGCGCGAAGCGCGAACGGAAGTTGCCACCGGGATATTGCTCGACCCGCGCGCGCACGAGATGCGTCCAGATCGACAGGCGATCGTCATGCAGGTTGCGCAGCATTCCGTTGAGTTTCGCGTGCCAGTCATTCAGGTCGCGCACGTCGGCCGTCTCGAACGCGCGGCCCTGCAGCTCGAATGTCAGCATGATCGCGCCGGAATCGAGCATCACCATTTCGTCGGTGACGTGCCGCGCATACGGGAGGAACTTGGTCGGCATCACTTCCTTGAGCGCGACCTTCATCGGCACCTGGTCCGACAGGCGATTGGCCCTAGCCATTGCGGCCGAACCCCTTTCGTTTGATGCCTTTCAGGGGGAGCGGCGTGTAGCTCGACCCACCCCAAAAGGCGCGGTTGCGGTTGGCGGCCTTGGTGCGACCCCATAGGAAGATCAGGCGGAAGGCGTTGACGTCGTGCCGCACCACAAGGCGCGAAATGCCGAACATCACCGCGGCGACAACGCCCCCGTAGATCGGGTTCGTCGTGCCGATCAGGGTGATGACCGAGGCCAGCAGGATCACCACCGCCGCCTCGATCGGGATGCCCGCGAACAGCGCGGGGCGCGTCACCGCCAGAAAAAGCGGATTGCGCGCCATCACTTCCCGTTCTTCATCCACGCTACGCACTCCACACGGAACAGGCGTGGGCGGGGCGTCATTAGCGCCCCGCCCTGATAAGGATCAGGCTCCGGTGTTGAGCTGATCGACGATCCACGGCGCCGAGAAGATGATCGCGATGCCAATGATGACCGTGACGAGCGCGCCGGTGTTCACCCGGCCCGTCAGCCATCCGAAACCTGCCGCGATCAGCGCCAGGATCGCGACGATGCGCAGGAGGCCATTGCTCAGCAGGCCGAGGACCGCGTTGCCGAAGCTCTCCAGATTGGTTTGCGCGAAGGCCGGTTCCGCCGACAGCAGCGAGGTCAGCGCCACCAGGCTGAACATCGACAGCAGCCGCGAAACCTTGCGCTGACGCGGCGTCATTGCGTCGACACGCTTGGTCACTCGGGCTCGCAGGGCGAGCGCCGGCCCGCCGAATGATACGAGGTTCATCGGTTTTCTCCTTCTCCGGCGAGACGGGCTCGCTCAAACTCCGCCCTCGCAAACACGTCCCACGATGGCGGCGGTGGTGGCGGCGCAGTCTTTGGCTGCGCGCTTGCGGACGTGTTTTCCTCGACCAGCGCGGCGAGCTGCGCTGCCGCGCTCGATCTATCGCCGATTATCGTTGTGCTGGAGGCCGCGCTGACGCGGGCGGCGACGGGCTGGATGCCGTCGGCGAAGCCGGCATTGCCGACGACCTTGCCGACATAGCCATTGGAGAAGCCACGCGACTGTGACCCGGTGTTATACATGGACAGGGCGATGCGAAGCGCGCGCTGCGGGTGCAGGCCCGCGCGCACGCTATGATAGTTGCCGGACAGCACGGCGCCGGCAGCGGCGATGTTCGTGCAGGGATCGAACACATTGTCCCATGTCAGGCCGAGGGCCTTCATGTTCCGCGAGTTGATCTGACCAAGCCCGAGATCGACCGAATAGCCTTTGTCGACATAATAGCGGGCGGTCTGGACGGCCTGCGCGACGCTCGTTGCGGGCGCGGGTTGTCGATCGAGGCCGTTGACGCCAATCGCCAGCTCGAACCCGTGGCTTTCGGTCTGGACGATCGCCGCGATGGTGGCGGGCGCCACATTAGGCGCGCATTGCGCCGCGAGACCCATGATGACCGCGGCGGGGAGCGACATTACCGCTCCAATGTCTCTGACCCTAGCGGGCCGCCCGGCTGTGCCGTCGCCTCCGCTTGGGCCACCTGTGCCGTTGTCGGCACCGTGTAGCGGGTCCGGGTGCCGTCGGTCATCGTCATCACGACGTAGCCAGGCCGCCCGTTCTTGGGTTTGGTGTAATCCGCCTTGCTGACACCCCCGGCGCTACAGGTCGGGAATCCACCCCCGAGCGCCAGATGCGAGATCAGCTTTCGGATCGGCGGAACACACTCCGCGAACTGCATCCACCCGCCCGGGTTGCTCGCGCAAAGCAGGACTTCACAAGCCCAGGTATTTTCCGCTCGCGCGGGCGCCGGGCTAAGCGAGGCTGCGACAAGGCCCGAAACTGCTAGGGTCGCAAATAAGCGATTACCCATGTTTTCACTCCTCTCGTGAAAACAGGGTAATTCGCTCTTGGGCCGCTGCCTAGTCGAAAAATGACGAAATGTTCATAGTGGCTCAAACAGTCCGTCGTCTCAAAAGGCCGTCTCGTCGCGCAGCCCGGCAATCGGATGCACGTGGATCACGCCTTCATAGCCGTAGCCCAAAACAATATGCCGGATGGCGTTAGAAGCCTTTTTATACAGCCGGATACGCTTCTTATCGTAGAGACCTACATGGTAAAGCGACGTGCCACGCCAATTTACGCGAACATTGATGTGCCACTTGCCCGAGTCATGCTGACAGACATGGACGTCCGTAATAGAGCCCCCCGGAGGCCGCTGCGTCGTCAATTCGCGCTCTAATATAAGTTCAAATTCCACCGCTACCCCGCCAAAGCGATTTGATGTGTTTTCGCTGGTGCTGTTTGCTCCCGCGCGATAGCAAGTATGCTTCCTGCAATGGAGGTGTCCAGAGATGGCGCGACGGGAGAAGGCTTCAATCGAAGAGGAGGCGGACCGCATCGTCCGTCAGCTCGGGGGCAAATGGCAGGGCGATTTCGCCATGTGTCGCTGTCCGGCTCATGCCGACAGCACCGCAAGCCTATCGATCCGCGTTGGCGATCGGGCCGTGTTGTTCCATTGCTTTGCCGGCTGCAATGCCGACGCGATCATGGCTGCGCTGCGCTCGGGCAAGATCCTCGCGCCCGCTGACCACGACCCGGGCCAGCGGCAGGAGAGCAAAACTGACCTCAACAAACTGGCGGTCGCTATCTGGCGCCACGCCGAGCCGTTCGCCGGCACACTCGCCGATCGTTACATGCGCGAGGGGCGACTTATCATCCCCGATGGGATCAACGCCCGCTTCGATCCGCGCTGCCAATGCGGTGCCGGCGCCGCCAAGGCATTCGCGCCCGCGCTAATCGTGCCGATCGAGGAAGACGCCGGCGTCGTCGCTATCCATCGGACTTTCCTCACGCCCGATGGCCGCTGGAAAGCCGACATGGAGGAACCCAAGCGAATGCTCGGGAATCCCGGCGTCGGTGCCGTCCGATGGGGCGGAACCCCGCTTGACGGCATTCTGCGCCTCGCCGAAGGCGTCGAGGACGCAGCGAGCGTAATGAACCTGCTCGGGCCTGGCCGCTTCGTGTGGCCTGTCCTTGGGATCGAGCGGTATCAGGCTGTCGCCATTCCGGAGAGTGTCCACACCGTCGTCATCTACAGCCAGCATGGGGCCGAGGCGGCACGCGCGATCACGCGCGCCACCCCGCACCTGACGGCCAACGGCCGCCAGCTCGTCGTCAAGCCGCCGCCCCATGCAGGCGACTGGAATGACCTCCTGCGCGAGATCCGCTCGCTATGAAGCTGTTTCCGGGTGCGACGCCGTTCCAGCGGTGGACGATGGGAATCACGTTCCTGATCGTCGCGGGCTACGCGATCACGCAGAACAAGGAATCGCTGGTCGAGGCGTCGAGAACGCGCCTGACCTCCCCGCAGCCGAGGATTATCGATGGAGATACCGTCGATTTCACAAATGGCAGGGTGCGGATTGTCGGTATCGATGCGCCTGATGACGATTTGCCGCAGCTCAAAGCGATTTCAAGCGAAGCGTTGCGGGAGTTGTCGATGCGCGATGGTGGCATGGACTGTTCCGTGTCGATGTTCGACTATGCCTTGCGTCGCGAAAATCAGTGTCGCACCGATCCCAAGAGTTATGGGCGGCTCAATCTGGCATGTCGTTTTCCCGCTAATAAGGCCAGTGTCGGGGCAACGATGGTCGCTCAGGGATATGCGGTCGATTATCGCGTGTTTTCGGGCGGGGCTTATATCGATTTGATGCAGAGAGCGGCGGCTCGACGGGCCGGATTATGGGGTGTTGATTACGAGGGGATGCGTCAACTCGCAGTTCGCAGGGCACAGGTGCCACAAGGATGCAGCATCGGAACGATCAAGAAATAGGCCGGGCCTGCCTTCGGCCCGCGCTCTACTCCGCGCCGCTGTCGCGGCGCTCCGCGGAACCCCGCTGCCGGGTTTCCGCCCGTGCGGGTGACGATCAAGCTAGTCCAATATGGACCGCCCTTACGGGCGGGCGCAGCTTTTCGGGAAACAGCTCCAATGCTTGAGCGCGGTTCCCCGACTGCGATCCTGATAGGCCGCTGGGGCGCGGCGCTATCGCTGGTCGCCGGCTCCGTCTTGATCGGTCGCCTTATCCGTAATTTCCCCTATCTCCTTCCCAATCGCCTCCCCGGCCTGGTCCTCTACGAGCTGGGGCCGGCGCTTATCCTCGCCATTGCAATCGGTAGCGCCGTTGCCCTCACCGAGCATGGCGGCGGGCGGCCCGGCATCCCGGGACGGCTCGCGCTTTTCACACTCTTCGCGCTGGTCGCCGGCGTCACCTCGCTCGCGATCGAGTTCCATACCATTCTCCAAGGCTCTTGGCTTTGAAGACGCTACCGATGCCTCGACAATGATGGACCATCCGTGATGCAGATTTCATGCCCCTACAGTCACGCTTTCAATGGTTGCAAAGTGCGGATCGATGACGAGCAGGAGCTTCGGCCCTGCTTTATCGAATTTGCTGATGGTGTCGTTGTGAGCGCCACGGCCAAGGCCGATGGCGATGATATTCTCCTCGACGTACCCGATTACCGCACGGCCAAGCGAAGCGATGTTGTTGCCCGCTCCTGGCGGCTTCGCAGGGGCGACGACGCCCTCTGGCGGATGGAAGGCCGCAGTGGCTAGGTGTGCCACGTGGCACACCCCTTCCCTATCGTGGGGCACGTCTTGAAGTTGATGGCAGTTTTTGCCATTATACATCCGAGGTGATTTATGGCTTCGATGAACGTCTCTCTTCCAGACCCTATGCGGGATTACGTCCAGCGACGGATCGACAGCGGGCACTATGCCAGCGTCAGCGATTATGTTCGCGACCTCATTCGTCGCGATCAGGGCGAGACTCATGATGTCGAACGCTGGCTGCATGAGCTTGACGCCTCGATCGAGCGCGGGCTTGCAGATGCGGAGGCGGGCCGCACGCATGACCTCGATGAGGCGTGCGATGCCATTATTGGCAGGATTCGGACACGGGCAACCGCTCAGCCGCAATGAGAGTCATCCTGACGCCGGATGCGCTGGCCGACCTCGATCGCATCGCCGAGCATATCGAAACCGACAATCCGGCACGCGCCATCAGCTTCGTCGAGGAGCTACGTGAGGCGGCCCGCCGCCTCGCCGATCTTCCCCAAGGCTATCCGCTGGTGCCTCGATATGAGCGCTACGGCATCCGGCGCCGTTCCTATCGGCGCTATGGCATCCTCTACCGCCCAGAGGCCGAGCGCATCCTTGTCCTGCGCTTCCTTGGACCCGGGCAGGATCACGATCGCGCACTACAGTTGGTATGACCCTCACCCCTATTGCGGATTGATCGAAGCATAGGCGGGCCAATCGCGATTTTTGAGGGCAGGCAGGGACAGGTAGCTCGGGCCATCCAGCAACAATGTCATGCGTGTGTAACCGATCCTGAGCTGATCGAGCGGAACCGCGCGCAGCGTCTCTTCGAGACCGCCATATCGCTCATCCGACACCACGACATAATTGATCCTGCCGGTTGAGCACTCGATCAGCGCCTCGACGACCCGGCCCAGGTTCATGCCTCCCTTGTCGTCGACCGCCATGCCGATCAGGCCAGTCGCGGTGAACAGGTTCGGCGTCTCCGATCGTTGGCTGGCGGTTTCGGCCGATCGACCGCCATCCTCATATTTGGTCTGCTGCCCCAACCATCGCCAGATACCGACGAGGTTCGTCACCATCAAAAATCCGTTGGTGGCAACCAAGGCCGTCTGCCCTGTCGCATAGCCTAATGTCGTCCAGCAAATCGAGCTGATGCTGAACACCACGAAGCCCCAGCCTGTCACCCGCGCGCCCAGGTTGGAAGCCGTCATCATGGCCGCGATCATCGTCGCGATCGTGGCGATCCAACCGACGAGGCTTATCATAGTCCCACCCCTCCCCTGTGGTCGGTTTCTACGCGGCTACAGCGCCGTCTTGAGATAAGGGGCGGTCAGACTGCCTTCCGCTTCTGCAACGTCGCCAGGGACGCCGCTGGCGATGATACGGCCGCCATCTTCCCCGGCCCCCGGTCCCAGATCGATGACCCAATCCACCTGTGCGATGGCGCGCATGTCATGTTCGACGACCACGACCGTATTGCCGACGTCGACGAGGCCCTGCAGGTGTCGCATCAGCCGGTCCGCATCGGAGGGGTGAAGCCCCGAAGTCGGCTCGTCGAGGATGTAGATCGTGTTGCCGCGTTGAGCGCGTTGCAGTTCGGTCGCGAGCTTGATGCGCTGCGCCTCGCCGCCCGACAGCTCTGTCGCCGGCTGTCCGAGCCTCAGATAGCCAAGGCCGATCTCCCGCAGCACATCGAGGGAGCGCATGACAGACGCCTCGCTCGCGAAGAAGTCGCACGCCTCGTCGACCGTCAGTTCGAGCACTTGGGCGATATTGCGCCCGTTCCATTCGACTTCGAGCGTTTGCGGGTTGTAGCGACTGCCATGGCAGGTCGAGCACGGCGCATAGACGCTCGGCAGGAACAGCAGCTCCACCATGACGAACCCCTCGCCCTCGCACACCGGGCAGCGGCCTTGCGCGACGTTGAAGGAGAACCTGCCCGGGCTGTAGTGTCGCCGGCGGGCGAGCGGCGTATCAGCGAAGATCTTGCGCACATGGTCGAACAGGCCGCTGTAAGTGGCAAGGTTCGAGCGCGGCGTGCGGCCGATCGGCTTCTGATCGACCCGCACCAGTCTCCGGACATGCTCCATGCCTGCGACGATGCGTCCTTCGGTATCTTCCTGCGCAACATCGAGCAGCGGATCGATATCCTCCTCTTCGGCCACCGGGGAGCCGCCGAGATGTTCCGTGACAAGCTCCGGCAGCGCCTGGCTGACCAGACTGGACTTACCCGATCCCGAAACGCCGGTGACAGCGGTGAAGCAGCCGATGGGAAGCTCGACGTCGAGACCGTGGAGATTGTTGCGCGTCACCCCTTCGAGACGCAGCCATGCCTTGGGATCGCGGGGCGTCCGTTCACTGCGGAGGGGCTCTGCGAACAGGTAGCGGCGGGTAATCGACGCCTCGACGTCGGCGAGCCCCGCTATCGGCCCGCTGTAGAGGACTTCACCGCCCTTTTCCCCGGCTCCTGGCCCCACATCGACAAGCCATTCGGCATGGCGGATCACGTCGAGATCATGTTCGACGACGAACAGGGAGTTGCCCGCCGCCTTCAGACGCTCAAGGATCGTGAGCAAGGCTTCGCCGTCTGCCGGGTGCAACCCCGCCGAAGGCTCGTCGAGCACATAGACCACGCCGAAAAGCTGTGACGACAATTGGGTGGCAAGGCGCAGGCGTTGCAGCTCTCCGGAGGAGAGCGTCGGTGTGCTGCGGTCGAGCGAGATGTAGCCCAGGCCAAGATCGATCAGCGGCTCGAGCCGTTCGAGCAATTCGCAGGCAAGGCGTTGGGCGGCGACCCGCTTCTCATCGGAGAGATTGGGCGTGCGGCGCACGTCGGGCGCGCTCTTGTGCGCAGAGCCGCCCGCGGCGACCCGTTGTTCGACCGCCGCATCGCGGGCCGCCTTCCCCAGAACATGGCCCTTTGGGGCGGAGGCCGCCCCATATTCGCCATGCGCGACGGGCGTGAGCAAGTCCTTCAGCTTCAGCACCGTCAGGTCGCCGAACTCGGCGATGTCGAGGCCGGCGAATTTGACCGACAGGGCTTCGCGCTTCAGGCGCTTGCCGTCGCAGGTCGGGCAATCGCGGCCGATGATATATTGCGAGACGCGCTTCTTCATCAGCGCACTTTTGGTGTTGGCAAAGGTTTCCAGCACATAGCGACGGGCGCCGGTGAAAGTGCCCTGATAGCTCGGCTCCATGCGGCGCTTGAGCGCCACGCGGGTCTGTTCGGGCGTCAGGCCCGCATAGACCGGCACTGTCGGCGCCTCGTCGGTGAAGAGGATCCAGTCGCGATCCTTTTTCGGCAGATCGCGCCACGGCGTATCGACGTCATAGCCGAGCGACACGAGGATATCGCGCAGGTTCTGGCCATGCCACGCGGCCGGCCAAGCGGCGATCGCCCGATCGCGAATGGTGAGGCTGTCGTCGGGCACCATCGTCTCTTCGGTCGCGTCATAGACGCGCCCGATGCCGTGGCAGGTCGGGCAGGCCCCCGCGACCGTGTTGGGGGAGAAATCCTCCGCATAGAGCATGGGCTGATTGCGCGGATATTCGCCGACGCGCGAATAGAGCATCCGCACCAGGCTGGAGAGCGTCGTCACGCTGCCAACGGAGGATCGCGCGTTGGCCGAGCCGCGCTGCTGCTGCAACGCGACCGCGGGCGGCAATCCATCGATCGCGTCGACCTCCGGCACGCCGGCCTGGTCGATCAGGCGGCGGGCATAGGGCGCGACCGATTCCAGATAACGCCGCTGCGCTTCGGCATAGAGGGTGCCGAACGCGAGCGATGATTTGCCCGAGCCCGATATGCCGGTGAACACCACGAAGGCGTCGCGCGGTACATCGACGTCAACATTCTTGAGGTTGTTCTGGCGCGCGCCGCGAACCTGCACGCAAGCGGGCGGCCCCGCATGTCCATGATCGGAGGCCGGTGCCGTGGAGGGTATATCCTTGTTCTTCATCTCAATTTTCCTGCCACATCCGCTCGTCCAGCCTGTGCTTCGACACGACCAAGGTCACAGATAAATGAATTGCCGATACAAGCCGTCCAACCGACGGCGAATGTCCTCTGCTTGCTGTTCGTTCCCGCTGTCGACCGCCGACAACAGGCGTTGCTCCTCATCGGTGATGCGGTCGCAAAGTTCATAGAGGTTCGCGCAGAATGCCTCCGAGTGAACCGAAGGTTCGGCCGACGGGGATTGGTCGGACGCGAGTTTGCGGATAGAGGACGAAGGGGTCACTTCATTCTCTTCGTTGAATGCGATCTGGCGGTGCCTGCGGTTATTGGTCTCGTCGATCGCCGCCCGCATCGCTGGCGTCACCGTGTCGGCATAGAGGATGGCCTTCCCGTTCACATTGCGCGCGACGCGGCCGATCATTTGGATCAACGCCTGTGCCGAGCGCAGGAACCCGGCGCGATCGGCGTCGAGGATGGCGATGAGAGACGCTTCGGGGATATCCAGCCCCTCACGCAACAGGCTGATCCCTATCAGCACGTCGAACTCGCCGGCGCGCAGGCCGTTGATGATTTCAACACGGTCATCCGCCTTGATGTCCGAGTGCATGTATCGCGCGCGGATTCCCTTGCTCTCAAGCAGGCTATGGAGATCTTCCGTCGCGACCTTCGTGAGCGTCGTTATCAGGACACGCTCATGCTTCTTGGTGCGCTGCGTTATCTCGTAGAGCAGGTCATCGACAGCGCCTTGCGATGGGCGGATTTCGACTTCCGGGTCTAGCAGTCCCGTAGGCCGCACGATTTGCTCAACAACCCGGTCCCCCGACACATTCAGCTCGTAAGCGCCGGGTGTGGCGGAAACAAAGATTGTTTGCGGCTTGATTTCCTCGAACTCCCGGAAGCTCAACGGGTGATTGTTCTTGGAGGACGGCAGACGAAACCCGTATTCGATCAGGGTTTCCTTGCGGCTCTGGTCGCCGCGATACATGGCCGAAATCTGCGGAATCATCACGTGCGATTCATCCACGAACAGCAGGCCGTCCTTCGGAAGATAGTCGAGCAAGGTGATCGGCGGGAGCGCAGGATCGCGGCCGCTCAGGTAGGAGGCGTAGTTCTCCATCCCGGAGCAATATCCAACCTGGCGCAGCATTTCGGCATCATTGGTGATGCGCTCATACAGGCGAGCGGCTTCGGTCAGGCGATTTTCGCTCGTCAATTGAGCGACCTGCCTCTCCATCTCTTCGAGGATCGCCGTGGCGGCCGTGCCGGCCTGACGCGATGAGGCGGCCAACAGCGTCTTGGGCGACACGAGATATTCGTCGGTGTCCTCCAACTGCTTTCCGGTCGCCGCGTCGAACCAGCGCAGTGACGCTATCACCCCATTTTCCAACCCGACCCGAAGAGCCTTGTATTCCGAATCCGCCGGAAAAATCTCAACGGCCTCGCCGTCCGCACGGTATGTCCCGCGCTTCAGCTTGTGTTCCGCACGATCGTATTGAAGGCGCGCCAGACCGCGAAGAAGCTCTTCCTGATCCAGCCTCGCGCCCTCAGACAGCGGAATTTGCAGCGCCCGATAGTCGTCTGGATCGCCCATGCCGTAGATCGAGGAGACCGAGGCGACGACGATCGTATCGCGGCGCTCGATCAACGATTTTGTCGTCGACAGGCGCAGCCGCTCCAGATGCTCGTTGATCGAGGAATCCTTCGGGATGAACTCATCGCGGCCCGGCAAATACACCTCTGGCTGGAAGTAGTCGTAATAGGAGACGAAATACTCCACCGCATTTTCAGGGAAAAATTGCAGCATCTCGCCATAGAGCTGCGCCGTCAGCGTCTTGTTGGGGGCCAGGATCAGCGTCGGCCGCTTCAGGCGATGGATCACATTCGCCATCGTGAACGTCTTGCCCGACCCCGTGATGCCCTTGAGGGTCTGATGGTGCGCGCCCTCCTCGACACCGGATATGAGCCGCGCGATCGCTTCGGGCTGATCCCCCGCCGGGGTATAGTCGGAGTGCAATATGAAAATGCCGGTGGACATTAGAAATCCTCCTGCCAGAGCCAGGCCGCGAAGGCCGCAAGCGCGCCCAAGGGCGATTGTCGGGTCATGGCTTCCCCTTCTGCGCCGGTGCCCCGTGGTCGCTGTGAGAATGCCTGATTTGCCGGACCGTCCACCAGATCGCGAACAGCACGAGCGGAACGAGGCCGGATATAACCAGCTCCGGCGCCACGACGTCGTGAAGGCCCGGAATGCCCTTGATGAGATAGGCCAGGAGGCCGATCACATAATAGGAGATCGCGGCGACCGACAGGCCCTCCACGGTCTGTTGAAGCTGCAATTGCAGCTTAGCGCGATTGTTCATCGAGGCGAGCAGATCGCTGTTTTGCCGTTCGAGCTGCACATCGATCCATGACCGGAGCAGCGTAGTCGCGCGCGCCAGCTTGTCGGATAGATTGGCCTGCCTCTCCTCGATCGAACGGCAGGTCCGCATCGCCGGCGCGATTCTGCGATGCAGGAAGCTGCGCCAGCGGTAGCAGCCGGGGATGACGGTTTCGCCGAGCGCGGCAAGCCGTTCCTCGACAATCTCATAATAGGCGCGGCTCGCACCAAAGCGGTAGAGGCTTGACGCCGTGTCAGCCTCCAGCTCGGCCGAAAGGTCCGTCAATCTCGAAAGCAGCCCCTCGCTATTGCGGCGGGCAGCCTTGCGCATTTCCTCCGTTATGGCGGCAAGGCGCTTCTCGATACTGCGCAGATGCGGCCCCAACGATTGGGTCAGGGGGATGCCGAGAAGGGCAAGCGTCCGGTAGGTCTCGATTTCGAGAAGCCGCTGTGCCAGCGCGCCGAGCCGGATCGGCGTCAATCCTCGATCGAGGATGAGGATGCGCGTCAGCCCATCGGCATCCTGCCGAAAATCGGTGACGATTTCGGCCATGCCGTCCTCGACGAGCGAGTGGCAACGGCTGATCGGATCGAAGCGGTCGATGTAGGTCGCGGTCTCTTCTGTCCAGGCCACCACATCCAACCGAATGCCGCAGATGACCGGCCCGGGGGGCGTGAAGCTATGCTTGAACGGATCTTCGCCCGAAGGATCGCCCGTTTCTGGATTCAGGGGTGTGCACCACAGATAGGTCGAAAACTCCGTGTGCTTCTCGCAGTGGAGGTCGCCCTGTTCGAATGTCAGGCCGTGAAGCGGCGTGTCCTGGTCGGGCAGCGGCGCACCCGTCCGGCTCGCTATTTCCGCGAGCGTGGCCTTGTCCTTTGCCAGATTGCCTTCGTTCATGAAGGCGAGCTGCACCAGGGCGCGGGGCGCTTCCAAGAGGAGATAGGGGCGCGCATGAACCTCGTCGATGGCAACCCGCCTATTTTCATAGGACGGCATTCCATAGACTGTTGAACCGATAGTTAGAGCGTCGCCCTCTTCACTCAATCGCCTTCCCTCCCCTTGTCATGCTCCTTCCCCGCGTCATGGTGCGCGAGGTCGCCATAAGTAATCAGGCGAGAGCCACGATATCCTATGCCATGGGTCCACAGCCAGCTTAGTGCTACACTAAGCCGGTTCTGCGCTCCGATCAGGAAATAGATGTGGATGAGCTTCCACATCCACCATGCCAAGGCTCCGCGCAACTTGAACCGGCCCATGTCGACGACGGCCAGGCTGCGACCGATCGTCGCCAGATTGCCTTGGTGCCGGTATCTGAAGGGCTCGGCTCCATTCGCCCCCTTCAGGCGCTGGCGGATCAGCCGGGCCACATATTGCCCTGCCTGCTTCGCAGCAGGTGCAAGGCCGGGGACCGGCTTCCCATCGAACCCGTTCGAGGCCGCGGTGTCGCCGATCACGAAGATGTCGGGATGGCCCGGTACTGTCAGGTCCGGCCCGACAATCACGCGGCCAGCGCGATCGGCTTCGGCGTTCAGCCAATGGGCAGCGGGCGATGCCTGGACGCCCGCAGCCCACAAGATCGTTTCGGCGGGAATCCGCTTCTCATCGACGACAACCCCGTCCGTGGAGCATTCCGTAACCGGGAAGCCGAGCTTGATGTCGACGCCCAGCTTTTCGAGCGCTTTGCGCGTATAAGCGGACAGATCTTCCGGGAAAGCCTGTAGAAGCCTTTGCCCCGCTTCGATCAGCACGACACGGGTCGCACGCGGATCGATCGACCTGAAATCTCGCACCAGTGTTAGGCGTGCAAGCTCCGCGATCGTGCCGGCAAGCTCCACGCCGGTCGGGCCGCCGCCGATGATGACGAAAGTCTGCAGGGCAGCGCGGCGCGCGGGGTCTGTCTCGCGCTCGGCTTCCTCGAATGCGACCAGAAGGCGCCGGCGAATGGTTGTCGCATCCTCCAGCGATTTGAGGCCCGGAGCGAAAGGCTCCCATTGATCGTGCCCGAAATAGGAGTGCCGCGCCCCCGTCGCGATGACGAGCGTGTCATAGGCAAGCGTCGAGCCGTCCTCGAGAAGGACGCGCTGACTGCCTGCATCGACACCTTCAACCTCCGCGAGCAGCGTCCGCACGTCCTTCCGCTTCGCAAAGAGCGAGCGGATGGGCCATGCGATCTCCGATGGCGACAGCGAGGCGCCGGCGACCTGATAGAGCAATGGCTGAAAGAGATGGTGGTTACGGCGATCGACGAGGGTGATGTCCACGCCGCTACCGGCGAGCCGCTGCACGGTTTCGAGTCCACCGAAGCCCGCCCCCACGACCACGACACGATGGCGACCGTGCGCCGGCTCATGGCTGGATGCGATTTCGCGCATGATCGAAGAAGCCGGCGCGGTCATTGGGACAGCGCCGCGGCATGGTGGGCCATATGCTCGCCGATGAAGCTCGCGATGAAATAATAGCTGTGGTCGTATCCGGGCCGCTGATGAAGGATCAGCGGATGTCCCGCCGCCTCGCAAGCCGCCTGCAGGAGGTCAGGCCGCAACTCGCGGTCGACAAACTCATCATCGAGGCCCTGGTGAACAAGCAGCGGTAGGCGCTCGCGGGCGGTCTTGATGAGTTCGATCGTGTCATATTGCTTCCACGCATCGCGATCGTCGCCGAGATAGGCCGTGAAGGCACGCTCGCCCCATGGCACCTGGCTCGGCGCGACGATCGGCGAAAAGGCCGATACGCTGCGATAGCGTCCGGGATTGCGTAGCGCGGCGACCAGCGCGCCATGTCCGCCCATCGAATGGCCCGCAATCGCGCGACGCTCGTCGGCCGGGAATGTGGTTTCGATCAGCGCGGGCAATTCCTCGACGACATAATCGTACATGCGGTAATTAGCGGCCCAGGGCGCTTCCGTCGCGTTGACGTAGAAGCCGGCGCCCTGCCCCAGATCGTAGCTGGTGTCGTCGGCGACGCCTTCGCCTCTCGGGCTGGTGTCCGGCGCGACGAGAATGATCCCATGCTCGGCGGCGAAACGCTGCGCGGTCGCCTTGGTGATGAAATTCTGCTCGGTGCAGGTCAGACCGGAAAGCCAATAGAGAACCGGCGCGCTGCCGTCTTTCAATTGAGGCGGCAGAAAGACGCCCACGTTCATCGAGCAACCGAGACTGATAGAGTCATGCTGATAGACGTCCTGCCAACCGCCGAAGCTGGCGTGATGTTCGACACGTTTCATTATTTTTCCTTAGCTTCGACGGTTGGGGGACGGTGTGGCGACCCGAAGGAACCCTTTGCCTAGCTGTTGGTGGGGGGGCGCCGGCGCATCTTTCAGCGCCGGCGACAGCCGGTCATAGGGCGGCGGGTGGCCCTCACCTTCCCAGCTTTAGACGAAGGTGTACGAGCAAACCTTGTTGCCCGCCGGATCGCGCAAATAGGCCGCATAGGCACCCGGCAGGTGGCCACGTGGGCCAGGCTCACCCTCGTCGGTGCCGCCAGCGGCGAGGCCGGCAGCGTGGAACGCATCCACTTCGGCGGTCGTGGCGGCCGCAAAGCCTACCGTTGCGCCGTTGCTGGAGGGCGCTTCACCATTGCCGGGGCGGGCAATGATGAAGGCGGGCTTGTCGCGCCCGTATAGCACCCAACCGTTGCCGAAGGGGCCGAGGTTGTCGATGCCGAGAGCGCCCAGCGCGGCGTCGTAGAACGCGACCGACTGGTCGATGTCGGCGGCGCCGAGGAAGACGTGCGAGAAGATGCCGTCACCGGAGATAACTGGAGTGGTCATACGGAATTTCCTTGATGTCTGGTGTTGCTTGAAGCGCTTGGGAACGGCGGGTCAGTAGTGGATCACGGTGCGGATCGACTTGCCTTCGTGCATCAGGTCGAACGCCTCGTTGATCTCCTCCAAACCCATGGTGTGAGTGACGAAGGGGGCCAGATCGATGTCGCCCCTCATGGCGTCCTCGACCATGCCGGGGAGCTGCGTCCGTCCCTTGACGCCGCCGAAGGCCGACCCCTTCCAGACGCGGCCCGTGACGAGCTGGAATGGACGGGTGGAGATTTCTTGGCCCGCGCCGGCGACGCCGATGACGATCGACTGACCCCACCCACGGTGCGCTGATTCAAGCGCGGCGCGCATGACGTGGACGTTGCCGATGCACTCGAAGGTATGATCGATGCCCCAGCCCGTCATCTCGATCAGCACTTGCTGGATCGGCTTGTCATAGTCCTTGGGGTTGATGCAGTCGGTCGCGCCGAACTGGCGTGCCAGCTCGAACTTGGACGGATTGGTGTCGATCGCGATGATGCGACCCGCCTTTGCCTGACGCGCACCCTGAATCGCCGCGAGGCCGATGCCGCCCAGGCCGAACACGGCAACCGAGTCTCCCGGCTGAACCTTGGCGGTGTTGTGGACCGCGCCGATGCCGGTGGTGACGCCGCAGCCGAGCAGGCAGACATGTTCGGGATTAGCCTCGGGATTGATCTTGGCGAGCGAGACTTCGGCGACGACCGTATATTCGCTGAACGTCGAGCAGCCCATGTAATGATAGAGGGGCTGGCCATTGTACGAAAAGCGGGTGGTGCCATCGGGCATCAAGCCCTTGCCCTGCGTTTCGCGGACCGCGACGCACAGGTTGGTCTTGCCCGACAGGCAGAACTCGCACTTGCCGCACTCGGCGGTGTAGAGCGGGATCACGTGATCGCCCGGCTTGACGCTGGTGACGCCTTCACCGACCTCGACAACGATGCCTGCGCCCTCGTGGCCTAGAACCACCGGGAAAATGCCCTCCGGATCATTGCCGGACAGCGTGAAAGCATCGGTGTGGCACACGCCGGTATGCGTCACCTTGATGAGCACTTCGCCCTTCTGGGGAGGTGCGACATCGATCTCGACGATTTCGAGTGGCTTGCCTGCCTCGAAGGCTACGGCGGCGCGAGATTTCATCTTGGAATACCCTCGTTGGTTGAATCGGATTGCCGGTCGCGAGGCCCTTGCGTCATCTCCGATTCGCTGGGGCACTCATACTGGCGGGGAGTATCAATATTATACTCCCTGCCAGTATGCAAGGGGTGTCCGAGTGAGGATGCCAAATGAGAGATGGGATGGCGGGTCGCTTCAGCTCGCAGGACTCGCTGATGCTATGGTCAACGCGGTTCGGCTTGCCGATCAGCGGGGGGCGATCGACAAGCCGAGAGGGGCATTTGTGCAGCAAGCCGTCCTGCCCCTGCGAAGCCGGAATGTCCCCGATCAAGACCGGGGACATTCCGGGCGGGGTCAGGCCGCGACCGAGCCGTGAGGATCGATGACGTACTTGAACGCCGATCCTTCATCGAACTCCTTGTAGGCCGCCGGTGCGTCCTCCAGCTTGATGATCTTCGTGTTCATCATCGGGGTCAGATAGGGCATCCGATCGTTCAGGATCGCGCGCATGAGGGCATGGTTGTAATTCGCCGTCGGCGACTGGCCTGCCGACATGCGCGGCGACTTGATCCAGCCACTGGCCCAATCGACTTCCATGCTGCCCTTCTGGTTGTCCCGATTCTTGGAGATCGGGTTGGGGCAGTAAACGCCGACCGTGCTGGTCATCCCGCCGAAGCGGACATATTTCAGCAGGGCATTGGTGACGGCGTTCTCGACGATCTGGTCGGATTCCGCCCCGAACCCGCGACAGTCGAGGCCCACATAGTCGATGACGCGATCGGCCTCGCGCTTGCCGGTGATGCGTTCGAGATGATCCTCGATCGGGATGCCGTCCGACAGGTTGATGGTCTCGATGCCGTGCGGCTTGAGCAGATCGAGCCGCTCCTGGATGAAGTCGGCGACGATGATCGCGCCGGCACCGAGAAGCTTCGCGCAGGCGGCGCCTGCACGACCGACGGGACCGGCGCCGAAGATCAGCACGTTTTCGCCGACGATATACGCAGGCTGCGCCGGCCAGTCGGGCGCAGCGAAGCCGTGGAACGCGGTAGGCAGCACGTCCGAAAGGAGCGTCAGGTCACGGATCTTCGCCATGGCCGCGTCCTTGTCGGGGAAGGCCAGCAGGTTGAAATCCGCATAAGGCACGAAGAGGTAATCCCCCTGCCCGCCCGTCCAACCGCCCAGGTTGAAGCCGTAAGCGCCGCAATCGACTTCGGGGTTGGTGTGCTCGCAGACGTCCGAACGCATGTGCTTGCAGTTGTAGCAGCGCCCGCAGCCGACGTTGAAGGGAACGGACACGATGTCGCCGACCTTGATATACTCCACGTCGGAGCCGACCTCGATCACCTCGCCGGTCATCTCATGGCCCATCGTCATCCCCTTGGGGACTTCGAACGAACCGCGGTAGATGTGCAGGTCGCTGCCGCAGATGTTGGTGGTGACGATCTTGAGAATGGCGCCGTGGGGGGCCTTCTTGCCTTGCGGAGTGATCAGTTCCGGGAATTTGAAGGTATTGACCTTCATCTCCATCTTTTTCTCGAAGGTTACGATCCTGTTTCCGGTAGCCATCGCATTATCTCCTAGGTCTCAATCGCCACCCCTCAGTAATGATGAAGTTTCTTGGTGACGCGCCAAAGGAGTTGCGCCAAATCCATTAGCACAATGCGCCTTTGGCGACACGAACCTCTTCGTTACCGTCCTTGCAACATGGCTTTGGCTGCATGTGACGGCAAACTCGAAGATTCTATCTTGAGATAGAAAATTCCTATGATCGCTATTCGAAGCGAAAGCGCTTCGGTTCAGCCCTTTCGAGGCTGTAACTGGCGATGCAATGCAAGGATTTCCTGCAACGGGGACACGACCTTGGGAGTGTGGACCAATTCAAGCAGGGCGGCCGAGGGCGGCGACTTTGTCTCCCCCTTCGTCATGACAAATCCAACATCTGCGTGCGCGCCAGCCCCCGTCAAGGCGGAAGCCTGAAGGTTAGGAATGTGGGCAAGACGGCTCGCGAGGGACTGGGGTAACACTGCCGCGTATCGCCCGGTGGCGACGTGCGCCGCCAGAATGCCGATCGTGTCGGTGTGTATTGTCACGGCCGAGCAATGCGCGAGCTGCAATTGCGCCGCGCTCGGAAGGGCATCCGCCAAGATGCAAAGCGGCAGGCTCACGACATGATCCCACGGGACGCGCTTGGGTTGCGGCTCCTCGCTCGCCTGGAACAGGGTCGTATGCTCTCGGTAGAGATGGTGGGTCTCGAACTCGTCCTTCGGAACATCGCTGAGATAGGTCAGCGCCATGTCCATCTCGTGATCCAGCAAGGATCTCAGCAGCGAAGCGGTGTCGTTCGCCGACACGGCTTGCCCCAGCAGCGGAATTTGATTTGCGAGAGCGGCGCTGATGATCGCGCCGACAGCCGAGGTCCCGGACACCATCCCCAAGCGGAACATGCCTTCGAGCCCGCGCTTGATGGCCGATAGGTCGCTCTCCAGCCCGTCGCAGTCGCGTTCGATCTTCTTGGCCCACGCGAGCACTGTCTCGCCTTCCAATGTGAGCCCATCGTATCGCCGGCCATGCCGCACGATCTCCACGCCTAGATCTTGCTCGAGCTGCTTGATGCCCGCCGAAAGCGTGGGCTGCGACACATTGCAGCTCTTGGCGGCCCGTCCGAAGTGTCCTTCGCGATCGAGCGCAAGCAGATATTCAAAAGTCTTTACGATCATAAATTCCTCCCCTGCCCTGGTAGTCCCAAGGCATCTTAAACCGTGTCTTGGTGGCGACTATCGCGTAGCCGAATACCAGAAATCAAAGGGCTTAGCTGATACGAGGCTTATGCTCTAACTAGGGGAGAGCACAGGCAAGCAACGAAGCCCTGAAACCGCTACTTAAGATATGTACGCAGAATCTTCATTACGCCTTCTACGTCGTCATCGTGAGCGCTGCCCTCGCCTTTGACGGTCGGATCGGCACCGGGACCGAATGTCTGTCTAAGATGACTCTCCATCACTTCTGCCATCAGACCGTTTGTCGCGCCCCGCATGGCCACAATTTGCTGAAGCAGGGGAGCGCAATCGGTCCCAGCTTCGATCGCACGTTCCAGAGCGTCCGCCTGTCCCTTGATGCGCCGCAGGCGTGTGATGGCCCGCTTCTTGTCCTCTGGTGAATGTGGCATCGCGCTTTCCTGAAAGATCGCTTCAGCATACTATACAGGGGGGGAGTTTCAACCCTATCCCGAGACTGGCTCTTTCGTAGCCAAGCGCGATCCTACAGCCGTTTTGAGAGCTATGCCGTAATCGTCCCCCCTCCGGAGACAGGGACATCGCTGATAGGTTCCTATCCCCCCTTGATACTGGTGGGGAGTATGATATTAGCGACGCATATTCCCGGATCGCAGCACGCCGCAATCGGCGTGCCTCCGGCTCTCAGTCCCAGGTGCAGATCGGAAATCCTCTGGCGGGGCGAAACAGGGAGGACGTTTGATGTTTGCGAATCTCGATCCGCTCATCCTGGCCCGTGCGCAATTCGCGTTCACGGTCTCGTTTCATTTCATATTCCCCGCCTTCTCCATCGGCACGGCGAGTTACCTGATGGTGCTTGAGGGGTTGTGGCTGAAGACGGGCAGCGGCGTTTATGCCAACCTCTACCGCTATTGGCTCAAGATCTTCGCCGTCGCCTTCGGCATGGGCGTCGTCTCTGGCTTGGTGATGTCCTACCAGTTCGGGACCAACTGGTCGGTGTTCTCGGCAAAGGCCGGTCCAGTTATCGGCCCGCTCATGGCCTATGAGGTTCTTACCGCATTTTTCCTCGAAGCGGGCTTCCTTGGCGTGATGCTGTTCGGGATCAACAAGGTGGGCAAGGGACCGCACTTTTTCGCGACCTGCATGGTCGCGATCGGGACGCTCATTTCGGCGACCTGGATCATTTCCGTGAATAGCTGGATGCAGACGCCGGCAGGCTATGCGATCAATGCCAAAGGTCAGTTCGTGCCGGCAGGCTCCTGGCTTCCGATCATCTTCAACGCGAGTTTCCCATACCGTCTCGTTCACACGGTCATCGGGGCCTATCTGACGACGGCGATGGTCGTGGGCGCTGTCGGGGGATGGCACCTCCTGCGCGACCGCGCAAATCCCGGCGCCCGCAAGATGTTCTCGATGGCGATGTGGATGGCGGCGCTCGTCGCGCCGATCCAGATCCTCGCGGGCGATCAGCATGGTCTCAATACGCTCGAGCATCAGCCGGCAAAGGTTCTGGCCATGGAGGGCCATTATGAGGCGAGCCCGGAGGGCGCCTCGCTCATCCTTTTCGGCCTCCCCAGCAACAAGGATGCTGTGGTCCACGGCAAGGTCGAAATCCCCTATTTGGGGTCTCTGATCCTCAAGCATGACCCCAGAGCCCCCCTGCCCGGTCTCAAGGATTTTCCGCGCGATCACTGGCCGCCCACGCCGATCGTATTCTGGTCGTTTCGGATCATGGTGGCGATGGGGCTCGCCATGCTCGGGCTCGGGCTTTGGAGCCTGCTCGCGCGCTGGCGCGGCAAACTCTACCATTGGCGCTGGCTTCATCGCGCCGCGATCGCGCTTGGACCTTCAGGCTTCATTGCCGTCATCGCGGGATGGGTCACAACGGAGGTGGGCAGACAGCCCTTCACTGTTTATGGCCTTCTGCGAACTGCGGAATCGCATTCGCCCCTGGCCGCCCCCGCCGTCGCAGCATCGCTCATTGCTTTCATCATCGTGTATTTCGGCGCGTTTGGCGCCGGCACCTATTATCTGCTCCGGATGATGGCAAAGCCGCCCGAAGCGGGCGAGCCGGAACCTTCCAAGATTCCACAACGGGCGGCGGGGATCACCCCGGCGACCGGAGTCGCGGCGTCGACCGCGAGGGAGGCATGACCATGGCGCACCTTGACCTTACCATCATTTGGGCCGGGATCATCGGTTTTGCCGTCTTCGCTTATGTCGTGATGGACGGTTTCGATCTGGGAATCGGTATCCTCTTTCCCGCCCTTTCAGTCGGCGGGGAACGAGATCAGGCGATGAACTCGATTGCGCCGGTATGGGACGGCAATGAAACATGGCTGGTGCTTGGCGGAGGCGGCCTGTTCGCAGCCTTCCCGCTCGCCTATGCTATCATCCTTCCCGCGACCTATCCGCTCATCATCGCCATGTTGCTCGGCCTGGTGTTTCGCGGGGTGGCGTTCGAGTTTCGCTGGCGCGATCCGCGCCATCGCGCATTCTGGGATCTGGCCTTCAGCCTTGGCTCCGTCATCGCCGCGCTTTCGCAAGGGATTACGCTTGGCGCTATCCTTCAGGGCGTCCGTGTCGAGAACGACGCCTATGCCGGGGGTTGGCTGGACTGGCTCAGTCCCTTCAGCCTGCTTACCGGAACGGCCATCGTCGTCGGATATGCCCTTCTCGGGGCAACCTGGCTGATCTGGAAAACCGAGGGGCCGGGCCAAGAGCGGGCGCGGCGCTTGGCTTTTTGGCTCGGCGGGGCGACGCTGCTCGCGCTTCTCGCTGTCAGCGCGGCGACGCCATTCCTGACCTATGACTATTGGCGACGCTGGTTCGCGATGCCCGGTGTGCTCCTTACCGCGCAAGTTCCTTTGCTGGTGACGATCTGCGCGGCGACCTTCTTCTGGAGCTTGAAGCGCGGCGCGGAGCGCCTTCCCTTCATGATGGCGCTTGGCCTGTTCTTTCTCGGCTTCGTGGGGTTGGGGATTAGCATCTACCCCTACGCCGTTCCGCGCGCGGTGACGATCTGGGATGCCGCGACGCCCCCGCAAAGCCAGCTCTTCATGCTGGTGGGCGCGGCCATCATCATTCCCATCATTCTCGGCTATACGGCGTGGGCCTATTGGGTGTTCCGCGGCAAAGTCGGCGCCCACGGTTATCACTGATGGATGAGCACAAACCTCTCGGCCGACGGCTTGCCTGGATGGTGTTCATCTGGACGGCCAGCGTCTTGGCGCTGGGGGCCGTCGCGCAGGTCATTCGCTTCATTCTCAAACCATGACGGCAGCTCGTCACGACGAGCTGCCGGGTGACATGCTGCAAGACAGCCGACAAGGACATCCCACGGGCCATGATCGTTCGATCGCAACCGAGCTTCCAAGATATCATTTTTACCGTGCATGGCTCGATCCTGCCGCGCATCGCGCGCAGGCTGGCGGCGATCGCTATCGTCAGTGTGATCGCGATTCTGGCGGCCCAAGCGCATCCCGGCATCTTCGCGCGGATCTCGACGATCCCTTTCACCCTGATCGGCATCGCGCTCTCGGTCTTCATGAGCTTCCGCAACAATGCCTGCTACACGCGCTGGTGGGAAGGACGGCAGCTATGGGGCGAGCTGATTATCTCGGCCCGTTCATTCGCCCGCGAGACGTCGCTTCTTCCAGAGGAGGATCGGCGCGCACTGCTCCACGGTGTATGTGGCTTTGCCTGCGGACTCACTGCCCGGCTTCGGGGCGAGGACGAAATTGCCGCCGTCGCACCTTGGGAAAACTTCGGGGATGACGCCAAAGGGCCAAATGTCACTAACGCCGTGCTCGATCGCATGGGGCGACGGCTGCTATCTCTGATGCAGGACGGCATCATCACGCCGATCCACTATTCGGTCCTCGCCGACGAGATGCGTTCGTTCTCCAAGGTTCAGGGCGCTTGCGAACGTATAGCCACGACGCCGGTCCCGTTCGCTTATTCTCTGCTGCTCCACCGCACCGCCCTGGTCTTCTGCGTGATGCTTCCCTTCGCTCTTGCAGGATCGCTCGACTGGTGGACGCTCCTCCCCGTTCTCCTCACCGCTTACACATTCTTCGGCCTAGACGCCCTAGGGCACGAGCTTGAAGATCCATTTGGTGTGAAGCCGAACTGCCTTCCGCTTTACGCGCTAAAGCGGACGATCGAACGGGAAATGCTGTCGCTGCTCGGCGAGGAAGATCTACCGGCGCCGATGCAGCCTCATAAATCCGTCCTGAGCTGACCGCTCTAGCCTAATCTTGATACTGCTAGGGAGTACCCTATATTGGGGTGCTATAGCTTGACTGTCGCCCGTCTTTGCATGGGGACGACGGCCGCTATCTGTCCCCCAGGTTAAGATCGAGGAGCTTGCGGCGATGGCAAACGGATGGGCACCCGATAGCGCGGTGCAGGACCAGATTGATGCAACGGTCATGGACGCGGTTTTCGCCGCGCGATCACGGCTGCCTTCCGGGGAAGGCACTACCGATTGCGAGGTGTGCGGTGATGATATCCCCGCGAAGCGCCGCATCGCTATCCCTGGCGTTAGGACCTGTGTGGCCTGTCAGAGCGAGCGCGACAAGCGTCCCGCCTTCGCCGGCATCAATCGCCGGGGCAGCAAAGACAGCCAATTGCGTTGAACGATGCGCTGCGCAGCGTGATTTGAATTTGCGCCGCGGCCCTCCCCCGGAGGCCCGTCGGCGCTGGGAACACCAAGGGCCCTGCCCTTTCGTTCCCGAACGACAATCGACCGCCCGTGTAATCCGCCAAGCGCGGCGCCCGCCCCTTTGAAGGGACGGCCGCGCTAAGGCGGCTCGCCCGCGCCAGCGGTAGATTCTCGCCCTCCCTCCCCATCCCGTCCTCGCCGGAAGGCAGAGCCGCATTGCCGCAGAGCAAGCGGCTTTCAGCCTCAAGGAAAGGAAGAAGTCATGGGACGGATCACCGAAAACCGGGCCGATGTGTATCAGGAAATCACCGACCAGATGATTGCCATGATCGAGGCGGGCACCCGGCCTTGGTCGAAATCGTGGAACGGCAGCACCGCGCCCAATATCCCGCTGCGCTCAACCGGCGTTCCCTATCGTGGCATCAACGTCCTGACCCTTTGGGTTGCGGCAATGACGAAGGGCTATACCTCCCCGCACTGGCTGACCTTCAAGCAGTCCCTCGCGCTTGGGGGATGCGTCAGAAAGGGCGAGAAGGGCTCGACCGTCGTCTATGCCAACAAGATCGTGGTGGACGCCGACAGGGGCGACCGTGGCGGCGATCATGAGGGCGAGGATGCAAAGCGTCAGGTGGCGTTTCTCAAGCGCTACACGGTCTTCAATGCCGAGCAGATCGACGGCATTGAGGCCAAGTATCCGACCCCCGCGCCGATCATCACCGCGACCAATCCCGACGAGCGGGACGCCGAACTGGATGCCCTCTTTGCCCGCGTGCCCGTCACCGTGCGTCATCACGGCTCACAGCCCTATTATCAGCCGAGCAGCGATCATGTCGTCATGCCGGAATTTGCCGACTTCCACACCAGCGACGACTATTATTCGACCCTAGCACACGAGCTATGCCACGCCAGCGGCCATGTGGACCGGCTCGCCCGTCCCACCCTCATTTCCACGAAGCGCGAGGATTATGCCCGAGAGGAATTAGTGGCCGAGCTTGGGGCCGCGTTCGTCAGCGCGACGATCGGCATCAAGCTCCACGATCGCGAGGACCATGCCGCCTATCTGGCAAGTTGGCTCCACGCCCTCCGCAACGACAAGCGGTGCATCTTCACCGCCGCACGGCTCGCGCAGGATGCTTCCGACTGGCTGTTGAGCCGCATGGCGGTCGAGACGGCCCCCGAACTGGAGGAGGCGGCGTGACCGCCCCCCACGACCCCGGCCCCGACGAGGGCCGGGCAGTCGCGGGGCGACTGGTCTATGATCCGAGCTTCGCGACCGTCAGCGAGGAGGAGTTTAACGAACTGGTCGCGATCATGCGCGACGGCATCGCCGCCAAGCCGCTGACCCCGGAAGCGCAATGGCGGCGCGACTATCACAAGGCGATGTTCAACCGCCGCCTTGTCGGCGTGCAGCCCGACCTATTCGGCGGAAAGCCAGTGACGCACATGCACAAGGCCGCGCCCGGGCCGGTCATCGACTGGAAGCCCGAGCCGGTGGAAGACAAGCTGGCGCGGATCGCACGCGACCCCAACGCGACGTTCGGCATCGGCCGCCCCGGCTTGAGCGCCGAGGATAAGGCGGCGCTGATCCAGTCCGCCGCGAACTGGCTGCGTATCGGGCAGCGTGTCCGCCTCGCCGGATCGTCGTCGTCCTACGATGGGCGGTTTGAGCGCCGCATCGGCCGCAAGGGTGTCGTATGGCGCTTGTGCAGCCCCGTCTTTGCCGATCATCTCTATGTCTATCTCGATCCGATCGGCGCGGAGCGCGTCGAGAAAACCCCGATGGTAGAGCTGCGCGACGTCGAGCCAATCGACGATCCACTGTTGGTCCCCGTCGCCTTCTCCTTATGATCGGCTCAACCGTCCGAATGGAGCTACCAAATGAATCCGCCCCAGCGCCGCCCCGCGATCCGCGCCGTGACCTTTGAGGAAGTCGGCGATGCTATTGGCCGTCTGATCGAAATTGCCGGTTCCGATACCGGCCAATCCTCGCGCGTCGCCGATTTCCTGCTGGCATGGTGGAATGGGGACGACAACGGCCATTTCCCAATCCTTCACTTGTGCAATTGCGATGCGATCATTTCGGAGGACATGATTACGATCATGGCGCATCTGGCGCAGGAGCCGACCGTCTATCCCGATGCCTGGGGCTATCGCGATGCGATGGAGGCCCTGGTCGAGCAATGGCGGCTTTCATGACCCCGCTGCGCGACGCCATCGACATCGCGACCGGCGAGCCAATTGATCGCGATACGCGGCGCGCGCGACTTCTCGCCGCGCGCCGCAAACCGATCGGGAGCATCCCCCGGCGCGGAATCCTCTCAGGCCATTGGGACCGGGGCAATGTCGTTGGGGCGTTTCGGGGCGGGCGCGGCAGCTTCCTAGCCGAATAGGCCTGAAAATCGCGCGCAGCTCGCCCGCAGGGCGGGCAAGCTGCGCTTCATGCCGCAATGGTTGGTGTCACCCCTAGTTTGAGCCTAATGTTGCGCATGGCGCGGCGTTGATGGGGCCGCGATTCACCGATCGTTGGAGTAACGAATGGCAGGCCAGACGTGGGACCGTGTTCCGATTGACGCTCAAAGCATTGAGGCCCCACTATCAAATGCAGCCGTGTTCTTGGTCCTCAACGTGGAGGACGGCCCCTCCCCTCTTAGTGCCGTGCGTTCTGTTCTGGATGGGCTCGACGACCTGATTAAGACGGTTGGCTTCCGCGACCTTGAAGCCAAACTCTCCTGCATCGTCGCGATCGGCGCCGCTTTATGGGACCGGCTCTCGCCGGCGTCGCGGCCCGCTGAACTCAAGCCGTTCGCGCCCATCACCGGCCCCGTTCACAAAGCACCGTCAACCCCGGGCGATATGCTCTTCCACATTCGCGCTGAACGGGGTGACTTTTGCTTTGAGCTGGAAAAGCTCTTGCTCAACACGCTCGGCGATGCCGTTCGCGTCGTCGACGAGGTATCTGGCTTTCGCTACTTCGATGCCCGCGATCTGTTGGGCTTCGTTGACGGGACCGCGAACCCAGCGGGCAGCGACATTCCCGCCTCCGCCCTGGTTGGCGATGAGGATGGCGACTTTGCCGGCGGGAGTTATGTCGTCGTGCAGAAATATCTGCACGATCTTTCCGCATGGAGTGCCGTCAATACGTCGGAGCAGGAGGCCATCATTGGGCGCACCAAGGCGGATAACATCGAAATCGACGATGATGCCGCTCCGCGTAAATCCCATAAATCGCTTGCAACGATCGTCGATGACGAAGGTCTGGAGCACGACATTCTTCGCGATAATATGCCTTTCGGCAGTCCTGGCCGAGGCGAATATGGCACCTATTTCATCGGCTATACCCGGCGCCTTTGGGTGATCGAGGAGATGCTGAAGCGCATGTTCGTGGGCGATCCAGAGGGGGCCTATGACCGCCTTCTGGATTTCTCTACGGCACAAACTGGCATCACGTTTTTTGCGCCTTCGCGCGCGAAGCTCGCCGAGTTGGCAAAAGACCCTTCCTGACCCCTGAGACCCTGGCGGCCGCGTGCAGCTTTCAGGCCACAGCTCTGCGTCTCGCCCGCGTCCCTGGCCTCGCTGATTGAGCGCCATGAGGCGCGTCGACGGTTTGTGGGCGCCGCGGCCCTCCCCCGGAGGCCCGCCAGCGCGGGGAACGCCAAGGGACTGCTGCCCTTTCGTTCCCGAAGGAAAATAGACGGCCCCGTGTGGTCCGCCAAGCGCGGCACCCGACGCCCGAGGGGGCGTCGGCCGCGCTAAGGCGGCCTGCCCGCGCCAGGCCATCGATTTTCCTCCTCCCTCCCCATCCCGCTCCTCGCCGGAGAGGCAGACCCGGTTGCTGCGGCAACCGGCTTTCAGCCGCAGGAAGAAGGAGAAAGGACAATGGCTTACACCCGATACAAAGGCGATCCCTACTGGAAGACGGCAAGGGCGGATGGGACCAGTGCGGACGGCACACCCTACCGCCGTGGCGACCGCGTGTTCTTCTATCCGCGAACCGGCGTGACTTACGCGGGCGACGGCGCGGCGCGCGCATCAGCAGAATTTGACGAACTCGCAGCCCTCGAAGGCTGACCCCCCAAAACTCATACGGATCAAGGATTTCATCATGGGTATCATCACCATCAAGCTGTCGCAGCTTCGCCTTTCCCCGCTCAACCAGCGCAAGGTGAAGCCGAGCGCCATCGACGCCATGGCCGACGACATTGCCGCGCACGGCCTGTTGCAGAACCTTATCGCCTACGAGGAAGATGGCCTGTTCTATGTGTTCGCCGGAGGGCGGCGCTACCGTGGGTTGAAGGAACTGGCGAAGCGCAAGCGGATCAAGAACAGCGACGTTTTCCCTGTCGAGGTCCGCGCCAAGGAAGAAGCCATCGAACTGTCGCTGATCGAGAATGAGCAGCGCGAGGACATGCACCCCGCCGACCGCATCCGTTCCTATGGCGCGTTGCGCGATGCGGGCATGTCGGCCGAGGACATTGCCGCCCGATCCGGCCTTGCCGTCAGCTTCGTCTATAAGATGCTTCGCCTTTCCGCGCTGGCACCCTCGCTGATCGACCTGATCGCCAAGGACCAGTTGACGCTTGAGGCGGCGCGCGCGCTCACCCTCACCGACGATCACAGCCAGCAGATCAAGGTTTGCAAGGCGGCGAACGGGCAGGCCCACGCCATTCGCCGGATGCTCACCACGGAGAAGATCGCGACCACCAGCGGCGCGTTCCTGTTCATCGGGCGGGAAACCTATGAGGCGAAGGGCGGGACGATCACCCCGGACCTGTTCAGCCAAGGGGATGCCGGTTACGCCGATCAGCCCGAGCTTGTGCAGGAACTGGCGGAAGAGAAGTTGGACGCCATCGCCGATGAATATCGCGCGATCGGTTGGCATGAGGTCCGCGCCTCGCTGGACCGGCCCTATGACCTTTATATGAAGGGCGGCATGTATCCCGCCACCCGCGAGCCGACCGAGGCGGAGGGCCAACGGCTTGCCGAGATCGAGCTTGAGATCGAGGCCATCGCGGAGAAGGAAGGCGAGGACAGTGACCGGATCGAACCGCTTGTCGATGAGCGGGACACGATCACCGAGGGACTCCGGGCCTTCAATGCGGAGCAGGTTGCAGTCGGGGGCGTGGCGTTGTGGGTTTCGCATGACGGTTCGCTCGGCAAGAGCATCTATCGTGCGAAGGCAGAGCCCAAGCCGAAGGCGGGCAGCTGCGAGCCGCAACCGCTCTACAGCAACAGCCTGTTCGCGGACCTGTCACGCATCAAGACGCAGATCGTGCAGGAAGCGGTCGCAGCCGACCCGGCGCTGGCGCTGGACATTGTGCTGGACAGCCTTGCGGGCCAGTTGCTTCACGGCGCGCATAGCTACCAGATGGCGCTTGAGGTTCAGGCCAAGACGGTCGCGACCGATGTTCCCGACGAGCTTATGGCGACCAGTGATGTTCGCCCCGTCGAGGACGTGATGGCGACCCGGTTTGCGTCGATCCCCGCCGAGGGGCGTTTCGAGGCGATCCGCGCCATGAGCAGCGACGACAAGATGGCGCTGCTGGCGGGGCTTGTCGCGATGACGGTGGACGGCACGGTGTTCTCTGGCGGTTCCCCGGGTAGGCGGCATCACCACTTCGAGCAGATCGCGCGCGCGAGCGGGGTGGACATTGCCGCCCGTTGGAGCGCCCCCATCGCCCTGTTCGACAAGATGCGCCGCGCCGCGATGATCGACCTGTTGCGCGAGGAATGCGGTGCCCCGAGCGCCGAAAATTGCGCCACCATCAAGAAGAAGGGCGACTTGGCGGTGAACGTGTCGGAGCGGCTTCCGGCCAGTTGGCTTCCCGCCCCCATGAAGATCGGTGCGTTCGATCAGCCGGAGGGCGAAGCGGAGGACTTCGACGGCGACATGGACGGCATCGAGGACGAGGACATGGCCGACGACGAGATGGCGTGACGACTATCGGGGGCCGGTGAAGATCGGCCCCCATCTTCCCCGTTTGGCCCAGCAGAGGCCCCGTCGCCGGCGCGACAGCCATGCCCTGCATGGCCGTCGCGCCCGCTGCCCTTTCAGGCCCGCGGGCGCCGCCCGCCCACAAGGGACGGGCGGCGCCGTGGCGACTTCACGACATCATGACGAGCTGCGCGACTTTGCATCAGCACGCACGATGATCGGCTCGCGCTCCGCTTGAGTGGCGGATTCAGCCTGCTGAGACCGCTACAAGTGTGCCACGTGGCACACCTCCTATCGGCATGAACGGGGTGTCCAGCAACGCCAACAGATCGCCCAGGGCGCGGCGTCGATAGGCGTTTAGCCAACGCCGGCGACGATGTTCGGCAGCATCATGGATCATGTGGCATCGCTGGCAGAGCGCGGCGAGATTGCGCGGCGCGTTGTCGGTCGGATCGTGGTTCAGGTGGGCGCACGCGATATAGACCCGCGTAACACGAACAATCGCGATGACCCCAGAGTCGGGCGCGCGCACCCGGCGTCCCCGGCCATCACGCCATTGCCGATGATCGGCGTCCCACCAGCGACCATCGCCCAAGTGGAAGACGCGCTTCCCATGCGGACGTCGGCAATGCTCACATCGTCCATTCGCGCGGCCGAACCGGATCAGCCTCGACAGCTCGGGCCAGTCGATCGGATAGAGCCAGCGATGTTCGGCCATGATCGGCATGACGATTCTATGAGTCAGCAGAGTCGAGAACGAAAGCAGAAAATCACCTAATTGACGTGCGGAGATCCGCACCGCGCATCGTGCCGCCGAGCGCGCTGCTTGCGCTCGGCGCGAAGGGGAACGCCAAGGGCGCCGCCCTTTCGTTCCCGAACGACAATCGACCGCCCGTGTAATCCGCCAAGCCCGGCACCCGGCGACGATCGCCGGCCGCGCTAGGGCGGTTCGCCCGCGCCAGCGGTAGATTCTCGCTCCCCCTCCCCATCCCGTCCTCGCCGGACAGGCAGGGCCGTGAGGCCGAGCGGCCTTGCGGCCCATGCCAAGAAGGAGGATCACCAATGCACAGCCCGGAACAACTCGCCGCCATTCGTCGTCTGAACGACGCGGCCCGCAGCAATCCCGGCACCAGTTCGATCGCCAATACCACGATCGGCTTTCAGGCACTTCCCGACGCGGATCGGTTCGCAGCGCTTGCCTCGATCGTTGGTTTCACGAAATTCGACGGCAACAATGACCCTTATGGGGAGCATGATTTCGGCGCCGTCTATCGCCTTGCGTCGGGACGATGGACGCAGGACCGCCCGAGGAGGGACAGGGATATTGCCGAGACCGTTTTCTGGAAGGTGGATTGCTATGACACCACCCTGACCTATGGCAGCGAAGCGCCATGGGATGAGCGGCAGACCAAGCGCGTGCTGACGATCATGTTAGCAAGCGAATACTGATAGCTTTTCGCAATGCGCTGCGTCCGAACGGGCGCGGCGCATGGTGAATCGATCGACGGATGGGACGAGTGATTTGTTGAGGAATCGCGACGGAAGGCGTAGTGTTAAGAAATTGGAAGGATGACGCGATGGCCCAGATCGATCTTGCAAAGCTGCGCGAGCGCGTCCGTAAGATGGACTTCGAGCGCGGCACCCCCGAGCAGGTCGCGTTGTGGCGTGAGGATGTAGCAGAGGCGCGGGCCAATCTTGCTATCGAAGACATGACGCCGACCATCGACGAAGATGCGATGTTCGCGATGATGCTCGACGAGGGCGTGCCCCCCGCACTTATGCCCTCCATCATCCTCAGCCTCTATCAGCCCGGAACACGCCAGATCGCAGCCTGAAATTGGCTGACGATCCCTACACATATCCCGGCACCGAGACTCTACGGAACCGCCTCGGGATCACCGACGATAAGACGCTCACCGAGGCAGAGCGACGGCTGACACAGGCGCGCGGCGCAGAGGCCGCGCGCCTGTCTTTTCCTGCGACGGATGAAGGCTACCGCGCGCTTCACAAACATCTGTTTCAAGACCTCTACGATTGGGCGGGCGAGGACCGCACCGTCAATATCGCCAAGGGGGGATCGAGCTTCGCCGCCGTCCCCTATGTCGCGCGCGAACTCGACAAACGGTTCGCGGACGTAAGCAAACAGAACAACTTCAAAGGCCTTGCTCGAGACGAGTTTTTCGACCGGCTTGGCGATCATATCAACGAGATCAATGCCATTCATCCTTTCCGCGAAGGCAATGGCCGCACCATGCGCCACCACGCGGCGCAGCTCGCCCGCGAGGCAGGCCATCCAATCCGCATTGCCGGGATCGACAAGGATCAGTGGATGGAGGCGTCCCGCCACGGTTTCCTGACAGGCGATCATCGCGGCATGGCCGCAGTCCTCTCTGCAGCAGCGATCAAGCGCGACCTCTCGCCCGAAGCGCGCATCGGTCCCGCCGGGATCGCGATGCTCCCCAAACGCGCCCCGCCTGAGGGGCAACGCTACCGGGTGACATTGACCAAAGTGCGCGAGGAAATGGAACGATATCTTCCCGCCGCCCGCCAGCAGGCGGCTGACCGGCTGCGCGGGCTTGTGAAGGAAGGCGCACCTTCGGCCGCTATCGCCAATGCGCGCACCGAACTGGCCTATGTCCGGCACGCTAAGGGGCCGGTCTATCAATCGCACCTTCTGACCTATCTCGGGGTCCGTCAGATCGATGCTGTCGTGACGCCCCAGCAGACGCCATTGGAGCGGGTCAGAGAGATCGGCGCGGCGCTCGGCGTCCAGATCAACAACCAGCAGCCCGCGCGGCTTCAGCGTGCCGTGCGCGCTCTGGAGAGGCCGATCCTGCCTCCCGGCTATTCACCGGGCCAGGAGCGGCTCGCCGCGACGTTCCTGAAGAATACCCCAGAGATGAACCACGCCGATACTCGGCTCGCGCCAGCACAGGCGATTGTCGACGCTGCCATGCAAACCGCGCGTGATCGTGGCGAGAGCGCACGCATGGTCGGAACGATTGGAGAGTCGACCCGGCAACTCGTAGCCGATCGGATCAAATTGGGGGACAAGCTCGATGCCGAAATCGGCAGCGCGACACCGGCGCAATCGCCGGCGTCGCGCGATAAAGACCGAAGCCGCTGACTGCGTAGGGCCGATTGAGGTTAGCTAGTGTAGCGGCCCCCTTCGGCTTCGCTCAATGTGCGCGTCAAATTCCGCCAACTGCGCCGGATCAATTTCCTCATGGGGTTGCAGCGGCCTGGCGCTGGCGGCCGCGTCGATCGCGGCTTGAAGATGGCAAGCGGCACACGTAGCACCTTCGCCATCACGGTCATAAATCGCCAATGCCCGTTTCATCAGCGACAGAGCTGTTTCGCTTTTCACGACGGACTTCCATTCTACTTTTCAATGCAGGTCCGCTCCACGACCAGAACCGAGCGCGTTGGTTGGTTCGAGGCGGTTGCTTCGCTGCTTATCGCGCGACGGGTATTTCCCCGATCTTCGTAGTCCAGGCCGGACTTTTCTGCGACCGCTTAGTATCGAACGATCGCGCGCCGCACCCCTGCGCCGCCAAGATCACTGTATTTCGACCAAAGCGGGAGTTGATCCCGTCCATTGCCGCCAGCAATCCCGGCGCTCTAGGATCGGCCGTGGCGAACAAGTCCGCTTGCCCTTTCCCTTCCGGCGTCAGATCCTCCAGCAGCACGCCGCACTTGGTATAAGCGCCCCCGGGCTGAAACATTGCTTCCATCATCTTCCCCGCGATCCCGACGATCACGCGGGGGTCATTGGTCGGAGGAGAAAGCCGTGCCGATCGCGATGCCGAGGGCGGGTTCGGCTTAAAGCGTGAGCCATGCGCGAACGCGATAAGCCGATTTGCAGCCAGCCCTTGCACACGTATCTTTTCGGCCGCGCGAGCTGCGCGCCGCGCCATTGCCTCGCACAGCTCGGCAAGGTCGGAGACGGGCTCGCCAAACTGGCGCGTCACGGCGGTCGCCTTGAGCGGTTCGGGTGCCACCTTGAAATCGTCGCATTCGATCCCGCCCAGCTCGCGCACGAGGCGTTCCAGCACGACAGTCCCGACGTCGCGCGCGACCGCCGGGGGCAGCGCAGCCAGGTCTGCCGTCGTTTGCACGCCTAGAGGCCGCAGCCGGGCTGCCAGTGCCCCTCCAATTCCCCACACCTCGCCAACCGGCCAATGTTCAAACAGACGCCGGCGCAGCTCGACGTCGTGGAGATCCACGACGCCGCCCCACACCTTTTCTGTCGCCTTCGCCAAGGCGTTCGCGACCTTCGAGAGCGTGCGGGTCGGACCCAGCCCGATCCGTGTCGGCAGTCCGACGGATCGAGCAATATCCTCGCGGACCGCGTGCGCGGTCGGCACATCGCCAAGGCCGCTCGCGAGCGGCGGCAGGCGGAAGAAACTCTCGTCGATCGAGTAGATTTCTACCAGATCGGAATGGTCGGCGATGACTGCGTTGAAGCGCCGGTTGAGGTCTGCATACAGCTCATAGTTACTCGATCGGAGCTGGATGCCGTGGCGCTTGATCCGATCGCGTATCTTGAAGACCGGCTCGCCCATGCGGACGTGTAGCGCCTTGGCCTCTTCGGAGCGGGCCACCGCACAGCCATCATTGTTCGACAAAACGATGACCGGCACGCCCCGCAGGCTCGGATCGAACAGGCGTTCGGCCGAGACATAGAAATTGGCGACATCGACGATCGCCCAAGACACGGTCTAGCGCCGATAATCGCGCACGCCGGTCCGCACGACGCCCCATATCTCGACGTCTTCGGCCGAGGTGGGTTCGTAGCGTTGCTGACTGTTGCGCGCTTCGAGGAATGCGGCGCCCCGGCGCCGAACGAGCTGGCGGCAGACAAAGCCGCCATCGACGATCGCGATTACAATATGCCCTTCTGCAGGGCGCGTGTCGCGATCAACCACCACGACGTCGTTATCGTGGATGCCAGCTTCGATCATGCTGTTGCCGCTGATCCGGAACACAAAACTCGCCGCCCGATCGAGCCTCAACAGCTCGATCAGGTTTATGGCGTCATCCTCCCAATCTTGGGCCGGGCTTGGAAAGCCGGCGCCTGCTGCGCCGACGACGCGAAGAACAGTCCCCTTCGGCACGTCGGCGAGCGGGACCGGCTGCATCAGAGGCAGCATGTTGATTCCCTTCGCGCTCTTGTAACTCGCGATAGAACGAAATGGGAACACACTCGATTAACGGCTTGTCGTTTTGTCCTCTGATGACGCTATTTCGCGCCTTTCCTGCACCCTGCAGGGCAGAGTGCGATCAGGCGTTGCGACTGATACGCCGATAGCGAAGACCGTTTTACCGGCAGTCAGAAGACTTAGAGTGAGCCTGCGGCTGGCGAACCGCTCTTCTTGATCGGAAATCTCGCAGGCGCGACACAAATGCACCCGCCGAAATCCCGGCGGGTGCATGACGATTAATCTCATTCTGTGGCGGAAGGTTCGCCGGGCTTTTAGCCGTGCGGCCGCATGACGACCTTGATTACCCCTTCTTTCTTATCACGGAATTTTTCATACATCGCCGGCGCGTCTTCCAGCGATGCGGGATGAGTGACGACGAAGCTGGGATCTATGTCACCCGCTTCGATGCGGGCAAGAAGCGGTGCCGTGTACCGCTGCACATGCGTCTGCCCCGATTTGATCGTGAGCCCCTTATTCATCAAGGCCCCAATTGGGATCTTATCCGCCATGCCGACATAAACGCCAGGGATGGAAACCGTGCCTCCCATACGGCAGGACTTGATCGCTTCGCGAAGCACGTGGACTCGATCAGTGGCCAGGAAAGTTGCGGCCTTCACCTTATCTACGACGGCATCCACGGAGCCGTGCGCCGATGCCTCGCAGCCCACGGCATCGATGCAGCTATCCGGCCCACGTCCCTTGGTGCGATCCTGCAGCTCCTCGTAAACGTCATCGACTTCATCGAAGTTGATCGTCTCAGCGCCGCCCGCCTCCGCCATCGCAAGGCGCTCGGGCAAATTATCGATGGCGATCACACGCCCAGCGCCCAACATCAACGCCGAGCGGATGGCGAATTGACCGACAGGGCCACATCCCCAGATCGCGACGGTATCGCCTTCCTCGATGTTGGCGTTCTCGGCCGCCATGTAGCCGGTCGGGAAAATATCAGAGAGGAACAGCGCCTGTTCGTCGGTGATGTTGTCCGGGATTTTGATGGGTCCGACATCGGCCATCGGCACACGGAGATATTCCGCCTGGCCGCCACAGTAGCCGCCCATCATATGGCTGAAGCCAAATAGGCCGGCTGGCGAATGGCCCATCGCCTTGATCGCCATCTCCGCGTTGGGGTTCGTTCTCTCGCACGCGGAGAACAGACCTTTTCGACAGAAGAAGCAATCACCGCAACTGATCGTAAACGGCACGACCACCCGGTCGCCGATCTTCAGGTTCGTGACCTCCGATCCCAAGGCGACGACCTCACCCATATTTTCATGACCGAGGATATCGCCAGACTCCATGGTCGGCATGTAACCGTCGAGGAGGTGCAGATCCGAACCACAGATTGCGCAGGCGGTGATCTTTATGATGGCGTCGCGCGGATGCTGAATTTCTGGATCGGGAACCGTGTCGACACGAACATCCCCCTTACCGTGCCAGCATAGAGCGCGCATAATCCATCTCCTTAAAAATCTTCGAGCGTTACGTTCCTCGTAAACGCGAATGCGGCCCGATTTATCCTACGCCAAATCGAGGCATCGTATTCAGCGGTCGCGCTGGTGAATTTCACCGTCATGCAGCATGGCTTCCGCTACAAGTGGCGGCAAACTCGAAGATTCTATCTTGAGATAGGAAATCCCTATGATCCATTCGACAAGCGGAGCTGTCGGGTCAGTTTCGGGAGGGTGGAATTCGTCAGCGCCGCTAGAATGCTAGGCATTCATGCGCCTGTGCCTTCCTTCTCCGCGCTGATCGCATCCTGCACCGGCGCCGGGAAATGACGATAGAGCGTCGGGACCGAGACGCCGATCGCCGGCGCCACCTCGCGCATCGTCATCCCCGATGCGAGGAGCTTGCGCGCCGCCTCGATCCGCTTGGGCGTCATTACCGTCTTTCGGCCGCCGATCCTGCCCTCGCGCTTCGCGACCATCAACGCAGCCGTCGTCCGCTCGCGAATGAGATCGCGTTCCATCTCCGCCAGCGCGGCGAGGATGCGGAACACGAACTTGCCCGCCGTTCCGGAAGTGTCGATCCCATCGGTTATCGATCGCAGGCCGATTTTGCGCTCTTCCAGCTCCGTCGCGAGGTCGATCAGGCCCTTGGAGGTGCGGCCGAGCCGATCCAGCTTCCAGATAACCAGCACGTCGCCGGCGCGCGCGTGCGACAGTGCTTCGGCCAGGCCAGCGCGGTTCGCCTTGGCGCCGCTCGCCTTGTCGCTGAACAGTTTCTCGCAGCCAGCCTCGCTCAGCGCCGCGAGCTGCGGCGATAGATCCTGTTCCGGCGTCGAGACGCGCGCATAGCCGATCAGCATAAACCGTTCTCAAAACTCATCTTCCGCGCCTATCACGACCCAACCCAATCGAGAAAGTGTTTTGATACGCGCTGCGGCCCTGCTACACGTTCTCACATGGTCCCGCTTCAAAATCGATCGTTTGCGAGACACACCGGCACGGTAGGTCGCCAAAAGCACGAAGGCGGTCGACGCGGATCGCAAATGGTCACCGAAAGCACGAACTTTTGGGTCGAATTGGTGCCTTTCCGAGGGGGGGCGGCTGATTCCAGCCCTCTCTTCGTGCTTTCAACGACCGTTTCCCGGGCGGCGCTATGAGCGACGCCGCCTTGATCCAGGGTGACTTGTTTGCGCTCGACAGCCCTTTGCTGACGGAGGTTCGGGGCGAGCGATCGTTGATGGCCTTCCCCTTCTTCGCATTGAGCAAAGGGAAATGGACCAAGCCGCTCGCCTACAAGACGGACACGGTGTCGATCGAGATCGTCGCCACGGCGAAGGGCGTGGCAACGATCTACGACAAAGAGGTCCTGCTATATATCGCCAGCCTTATGGTGGCGAAGCTGGACGCCGGCGTGGGGGTCTCCCAAGACTTCTACTTTACCGCTCACGATCTTTTCCGCGTCACGGGCGTCAACGGCTCGGCCCGGTCCTATACGCGCCTATCCGATGCACTGGAGAGGCTTCAAGGTACGCAGATCAAGACCAACATCGAGGCCGGGGGTGAGGGCCAGGCCGGATTTTTCTCTTGGCTCTCCGAAGCGCAGCTTCATTACACCAAGACGAAAACCGGCGATAAACGGCTGAAAGCCGTGAAGGTCCGGCTATGTGATTGGCTCTATCGCGCTATTCTGCGCGATCGGCGTGTGCTGGACTATGCGCCCACCTATTTCCAGCTCGGCCCGATCGAGCGTCGCCTGTATGAGGTTGCGCGGTCGGCATGTGTGCATGGGGCGGTTGACGTCGACCTTGATGAGCTGCGGTTGCAGCTCGGCTATCAAAGCTCGCTCAAGCATTTTCGCTATGAGCTGAAACGAATAGCCGATGAAGATAGCATCCCCAGCTTCACCTTCGATTTGATCGAGAGCGCGCCAACTCCGGACAAAGGGCGTTCGCGTCGAAATGCGGGTGCAGGTCGCGTCAAGATTACTCCCCGCCCCCTCCTCGCGACTGCCTGACCACTTCCGTTATTCGTCATTGCGAATCGGCTCGACGACGGGTGAGCTGATCGGTCGCCGAAAGCACGAATTTCGGTCCGCGAAAGCACGAAGTCGGGTCGCCAAAAGCACGAACGGCCGCCCGATCGGTCACTAAAAGCACGAACTTTTGTTGGAGTCGGTCAGCGAAAGCACGAACTTCAACTGTTTCGCTGCCCCACTTAATTCGCCAAAAATATCGGTGAGCCGGGAGCATCCTGCGATCGGCCAGAGGGAGCGGCCGTGACCACATAAACGAATGCCCGGCACGAAGGCCGGGCACCCTGGAACGTGATGAGCGATGCTTGCAGGCATCGATCGGGACGTAAGACACCCCCCTCATACCTGTTCCCGAGCTTTGGTTCAAGGGAGCGCGCTTCGCGCCACGCTCTAGTTTTGCCTGGTCCCGGCCCCTTGAAGGGGACGGAAGATGGGAGCTGTTACACTCGCGAGGGCGAGCTTCATGGCGCTCGAGCGCATCGAGCGCGAGCGTCCGAGATCGCGTTCGGGCACACCTAATCCGACGCGCGCGCATGTTCACCCGAACAGCCGGAAGGCCGGCACGTTCGAGGATGACTTCTTTTATAGCTATGCGAAGGGCGAGACCGATCGGCTCTATAAGAAGGCCGTGGAGTTGCTGAAGCTCAAGAACGCAGTGCGCCGCCTTGCGCGCGCTGAAGGGCGCCAACTCACCGAAGACGAACGGCTTGTCACGCTGATAACGCCCGCGGCGGTCCGCGTATTTGAGCAGCTTACCAATCTCGCTCGCAACTGTGCCGGCAAAGTGTTTCCGACGTGGGAATGGATCGAGACGCACACCGGCCTTTCCCGCGCCAGTGTGGGGCGCGGTCTGTCGATCCTCGCCACGATGGGCCTGCTTGAGAAGCAGCGCCGGTGCGTCCCGATCGATCCGCCCGCCGATCGCCCCAAAGCCCGCAATGCGCAGACGTCGAATGTCTATCGCATGAGCTTCCCCAATCGCCTCGCTCGCTTCCTTCCGCGCTTTCTCCGGCCCGTTCCGCTTCCCGACGACGTGGTGCAGCGGGAGGTCGATCGCATCGAGGAGATCGAGGCGATGCGGCTTTGGCGCTCGCCTCGCCAAGTGGTCGCCGAGGAAATCGAGGATGAGGGCCTGCGGCGCGTGCTGGACAGCCTCGCCATCGCGCTCGAGAGACAAGAGTCTCAAAAAAATGGTCAACCGCTCCTAGATTCATATTCTCTAGGGACAAATGGAGTTGGCCTAGTCGGCCAACGCTCTAACGCCTGACGGCGAGGACAGTCCTAGCCGAACCCATCGTGCAAAATCGTCACCGTCAGCACCTAGCCGATACGTCGGACGCGCCGCTCCGCGTCGCGATGCTCCCGAGAGGAGCAAGCGTTTACCGTCGCGCTCAAATAGCCGCCTTCGTGCCTGGTGCAGCCGTTTTTCGTCGACGAACGCGACCGTAGCGCCATGTCGTCAGCGCCGAGGGGTGCGCGATCGGCGCCGGCATCCTCTCTTCAGACGTTTCCGCCGTCCAAATTCACCGCGGTCGTTACGGCTTCCTCGACCGCCATCTTCTCATGTCGCTATCCACTTTCGGGCGCGAGATCCTTGGCGCGAAAATGAGGCCGTCACCTTCCGATCGGCTATTCCTGGATCGATGGGAAAATGGGCGCTGGCCGCCTTCTACGATCAAGCAAATAACCGGCTGCGCCTACGGTTTCCGCTGCGCGGACCCTCCGTTTTTTCGCTTGATCGCGGCGTCTGCACTCCCCTTCAATTCCCATCAGGAATGAGCCTGATCGATCGAAAGGACAGGACCATGCAAAATATCGCGGAGTTTCGGATCATCGGCCGGGTCGGCAAGATCAATCGCTATGACAAGGTGACGAAGATCAGCGTCGCCGCCAACTACAACCATCAGGAGAATGGTGAGTGGGTGACGGACACGCACTGGAACGAGGTGACGCTGTTCGGCAAGATGATCGAGCGCGCCGCCAAGGCGCAGGTTGGCGACTTGGTGCATATCGGCGGTGTCATGAAGGACAGCTCCTACGACACGCCCGAGGGCACGCGCTATACGACGGAACGGCGCGTCACTGGCTTCGCGGTTCTCGCCAAGGGTTCGGAGGATCGCGACTAAGAGCGGCCGGGGCCGCCTATCGGCGGCCCCTCTCGCCGGCGAAGCTCCAGCTCAACCGCCTCGCGCATGAAATCGGACTGGTTCTCGCCATCGCGCAGCACAGCCTTGATCCGGCCCAACGTCCCTTCCGGAAATCGAGCCATCGTCTTTTCCGCGTTAATCCGCGGGCGACCTGCCGTTCCTGATTTGCTAGTGGTCATCCGAAGCACGCATATTGTTGATACCACCTATTGACGTGATTTCAGATACCACTTATTACAGGATACGCCTTTCATCAAGGCGACGGAGGCAAAGCCATGTGGGATAATCTGCTGACGATCGGACTTTTCGTCCTGATCGCTTGGGCCGTCCTTCGGGGCGGTGGCAGCCGTAATCCGCGCATCTGGAGCGGCGATACCCCCGATGAGGAGGCGCGTCGCAACACGCGCACCGATTCGAATTTTCGCGGCTATGACCATTGGAACAACAACTCGGATCGGGGCTGGTAAGGCGCGTGGAGACCATTGCCATCAATGTCGAGAAGGGCGGCGCCGGCAAGACGATGATTGCCTGCCATGTGGCATGGCATCTCGCCGACGCTGGCCATCGCGTGCTGTTCCTAGACCTCGATCGACAATGCAACGCAACCGATGCGCTCGCTGATTTCGAGAGCCTTGGTACGTGCAAACCGCTGTTCGAGCCGGGTTACGAGCCCCCCGCGAGCTTTCCCCGGCTCGCAATCTACTCGAACCGTATGGGCGGCGAGTATGACGCGGACTATCCGCGCGCGCTCACCAACCTCAATGCGAACTTCCCGGCGCTCGATCCGCACTTCGACTATTGTGTCATCGATACGCCGCCGTCGTGGTCGTGGATCAATTTCGCGGCGCTGCTGGTATGTAATCACCTGATCGTGCCCGTCGAGCTGGGACCGTTCGGTCCCGCCGCGACCAAGCAGGTTTCGGACTCGATCGCGACGGTGAACACTAAGCGCCGCACGCCGATCCATGTCGTCGGGCTCATCCCGAACCGCGTGCGTGCGAACGACCGGCATCAGATGGATATGCTCGCGGCCATTCAGAGCAAGATCGGCCGCAACCTTTTCAGCACCTATCTTCCCGAGCGCGCGCACTACAGCCAGGCCATCCAAGAGCATGTCCCGGTGTGGCGCTTTGACAAGGACGTGCGAACCTCGCTTCCCCCGATGCGCGCGTTTCTCGAGGAAGCCATGACCCGGATCGGGAGCCACGCATGACAGACTTCACCGGCTTCGACGTTTTCAGCGAAAAGGCGGCCGTCGCGGACGCCGATCGCGTCCAGCTCCTCGACACCGAACTGCTATATCCCGATCCGGAAAACGTGCGCGGCGAGATCGATGAGGCCAAGATCGACGAAATGGCCGAGACGATCAGGGAGCGCGGCCAGCTTCAGCCGATCACCGTCGCGCCAAAGGATGCCGACGGGCGCTATCGGATCATGTTCGGCGAGCGGCGCTGGCGGGCGTGCAAGAAACTTGGCGTGCAGGTTCGCGCGATCGTCAACAAGACCGACGATATTGAACAGGTCCGCATCGACCAGTTCATCGAGAATGACCAGCGCGAGGATCTGTCGACGGCCGATATGATCCGGTTCGTCACCGGCCAGGTTGCGAAGGGGCGTTCCCTCGCCGAGCTGGCTCGCGCGACTGGCCGCAATCGCACGTTGCTGACCCGTTATCAGGGACTCGCCAAAGCGCCGGATTATGTTGCGGCGCTATTCGCCGACATTTCGATGCGAAGCGCCGTCGCGCTCACCCAAGCGGCCAAGACCGACGATGCAGCAACGCGGGCTTTCGTCGCCGACACCGCAGCCGAGGATATGACCGTGCTGGCGTGCGAGCGGTTCGCGCGCGACGTTGGCGCGAAGAAGTCCGCGCCGAAGCCCGAGCCGGTTCCAGCGCAGGAGGCCCCGCCCCCCTCGCCCGTTTCGGACGCGCCATCCGGTCCCGCGCCGGTTGCTACGCCGCCAGCGCC